>NZ_PZZM01000001.1:3325000-4525000 GCF_003046175.1 Bosea sp. 124 | reverse complement strand
ACGAACTCTTCGCGCGGCTCGACACGGCCTGGCGGCTCCAGCGCGAGTTTACCGCCAACGCCGCGCATGAACTGCGCACGCCGATCGCCGCTCTCAGAGCGGAGGTCGAGGCTGTCGTTCCGGCGCAGACACGCTCTGTCCTGGCCATCCAGTTCGACAAGGTCGCTCGCCTGCTGACACAGCTTCTCGCGCTGGCCGAAGCCGACAGCAGACCGATCGATGCCGGGGGTCGCTTCGATCTCATGGCGTTGGCACGCGGAGTGGTCGCCGACATGGCGCCGGCGGCCATCGCCTCCGGCCGGGAGATTTCCCTCGATCGCGACAGCGAGAAGCCGACGGACGTCCGCGGTGATTTGGGATTGGCGGAGATCGCGTTGCGCAATCTGATCGACAATGCCGTTCGCCACTCCAGACCCGGCAGCGCGATACGCGTCATCGTCGACGAGGCCCGCATCTCGGTCGCCAATACCGGCAGCTCCATTCCGGAAGCGCTGCAGGCGACGATGTTCGAGCGGTTCTGGAAGCAGGATCGCCGCAGCAGCGGCAGCGGTCTCGGCCTCTCGATCATCGATGCCATCATGAAACGCTTTGGCGGCTCGGTCGACGTCACCTCCTCCGATGGAACGGTGACGTTTGCGCTGGATTTCCGGGATGGCGCGAGCGCCTGAGGCACAGGCAGGGATCGTTGCGTGCCCCCGCGTGACGATGCGGCTCTCTGTCCACAGGGCGACAAGACGGTTCCAGGGAGAGCAACAAATGCCTGTCGCTTGCGCGAAATGCCCGGGCCGCGCCGCGCGGCAGATGTAAGCAAGGCGCAAGATACAGCGCTCAGACACCCCCTCCAACGAGAGGGAATTCGATGCGCATGCTTATGGGCGATGAAACGTCGACAGTGGAGCGGGCTCGAAGGATTGCCAGGGCGAAGAGCAGCACCGTGCGAGGCAATGCCCAGGACAACATTCGTGGGCTCGAACCATTCGCGGCGAACCGAATTGAGCCATGGTCAGATCCATCGAAATGCGTCTGCCCGGTGATCCGCACCTTTTTGCTGGCCTGGAACGAAGGGTTGCCGAAGGAGGAGCGTGACATCCTCCATTCCCTGTATCCAAAAATTGTCCGCACAAGCGCCAATGCTCTTATCCAGGAGCAGCGCGCGCTCATGGCCGCGGATTGGCTTGTGCGAACCTATGCTCCGGCATGGCTCAATCTTGCGGGCATGCGCGAACAGGCACGTCTGCTCTACGAATTGCCGCAAGTATCGGAGATCGCTCAGGCGTTCGAGATGAGAGCCGTGCTGGCCAAGGTCAGTCACGAAGCCAATGCGGAAGCATCGCGCGTGGACGGGGCGGGCTGGATCAAGGCATCGGATGACTGCTGGGCGTCGGCCTGGGCCGCAGCCTACGACGCGGCCCGGCTTGCCGCGCACGATCTCGCATGGGTCAGCGCCGCTTCGGCGTCGCGGGCGGCGGCCGGCATTGCGGCCGGTATGACGACGTGCTCGCTCGTGACAGCTCTCCAGGGCTCGGCCGCCGAGCTCGTCCTTAAAATGGTGCGGTTGAGCGGCGCGCCATCGGCAACCGCAGCCAACACGGCAACCGACACCGGTGCCTCCGAGGCCTCAACCCGGCCGGACGATCGGGTTCGTCGCGTCGAAGGCTGACGATCGGAAACGTCAGGGCTCGAATTCGCCGAGGTTTCGCGCTTGGTCCCCGTAGACGCACACAAGACCTCGACACCGTCGACAAGACACCGCATCATGTGAGGTCAGATTTGATGCGTCGAGCGCTGGCGCGTCGAGCGCCCTCACGCCCCGCCGCCGGCCGGTCACCCGCCGGGCTTCGCCTTGTCGAAGAGGCCCGCCGAGATCAGCTTCTCATAGGCCGAGAAGACATGCTCCGGCACCGCCTGCAGCCCGTCCTCGCCATAGGCGTAGCGGCGGCTGAGATAGCCGCGCGCGCCCATCAGCACATGCACGATGACCTCGAGCTCCTCGTCGCTGTAATCGCCGACGCGCCCCGGCCCGCGCGCCTGCTTGAGCAGCCGGACATAGGCCGTCGAGATGTTGTCGAGATGGCGCTGGTATCCTGCCGAGGCGAAGACCTCGGCTTCGTTCAGGATGCGCAGGAATTCCGGCGTCTCCTTGAGGAAGTCGAAGAAGGCGCGAAACCGCGTCACCTCCTTGCCGAACTCCGAATCCGCCTTGTCGATCCGCATCCGGATGAAGGCGACCATCTGCTGGCCAATGACCGGCAGGAG
Organism: Bosea sp. 124; assembly: GCF_003046175.1. Taxonomy (NCBI): domain Bacteria; kingdom Pseudomonadati; phylum Pseudomonadota; class Alphaproteobacteria; order Hyphomicrobiales; family Alloboseaceae; genus Allobosea; species Allobosea sp. 124. The sequence goes on along the minus strand of NZ_PZZM01000001.1, from coordinate 4,522,744 downwards.
CTGGTCGAGCAGCTCCTGCCGGTTCTCGAAATGGTTGTAGAAGGTGCCTTGCGCCACCCCGGCGGCGTCGGTGATCCGCGCGACCGACGCATCGGCATAGCCATGGCGGCCGACCATCTTGGCGGCAGCCTCGAACAGGCGACGTTTGACGTCGTCGTTCTTCTCGCTGCGCGTCAGTTTCGCCGGGCGGTTGGCGGTCGCTGCCTTGGAGATGCTGGTGGCCATGCGTGTTGCGGGCTCGCTGTCGGTGTACTGCTTGAACTAAGACCGAAATTCGTCGCGGAGAAGCCTTTTCAGGATCTTGCCGGACGGGTTTCGCGGCAGGCTTTCCCGAACAACGATGTCGCGCGGGGCTTTGAAGGCGGCGAGCTTCGCCCGGCAATGGCGGGTCAGCGTCTCCAGCGACAATTCGGCGCCCGGCTCCAGCACGACGAAGGCCACGGGCTTCTCGCCCCAGCGCTCGTCGGGCGCGCCGATGACCGCGACTTCCCGCACCTGCGGCAGTTCAAAGATCACGCGCTCGACCTCGGACGAAGCGATGTTCTCGCCGCCGGAGATGATCATGTCCTTGAGCCGGTCGGTCAGGAAGAGAAAACCGTCGCTGTCGAGATAGCCCATATCGCCGCTGCGGAACCAGTCGCCATGGAAGGCGGCCTCTGTCTTGGCCGGGTCGTTCCAGTAGCCGCGGGTGATCTTGGGGCCGCGCAGGCAGATCTCGCCGGTCTCGCCCGCCGGCAGCGCCCGGCCCTGCTCGTCGCGGATCGCGATCTCGACATGCGCCAGCGCCCGCCCGACGGAGCCGATCTTCTCGATCTCGCGCCCGGCCTCCATCAATGTGTCGCCACTGCAGGTCTCGGTCAGGCCATAGGCGTCGATATAGCGCGCGTTCGGGAAGCTCGCCGTGAAGCTGCGGATGCGCGCCTCCGGCGTCCGCTCTCCACCACCGATGACCCAGCGCAGGCTGCTCAGTTCGAGCCCGCTCGCCGGGGCTGCGGCCAGCATGGCGCTCGTCATCACGGGAGCGAGCCAGGCACTGTCCAGTTGTTCGCGGGCGATCGCGGCGAGCGCGGCCTCCGCGGAGAAGTCGCGGATGATGCAGAGCATGCCGCCCATCCAGAGCACCGCCAGACCCGGCAGGTCGAAGGCGCCGACATGGTAGAGCGGGCCGGTGACGAGCAGGCGGTTTTCGGCACCGAGCCCAAGCGCGAGGATGTGGTCGCTGCACTTCCAGTAGAAATTCTCGTAGCTGTGCATCACCCCCTTCGGCCGGTCGGTGGTGCCGGAGGTGTACATCAGCCGGAACAGGTCGCTGGGCTTGCGCACCACGCGCGGCGCAGGCGTGGCGGACGGCCCCGCCCGCGTGCTGTCGGCCTGCGCGGCGGCGTCGAGCAGCAGCACCGTCCCTGCCAGCGCAGCGCCGCCCGCGAGTTCCTCATCCGCGATCAGGAGCTTCGCGCCCGCATCCTCGACGATGTAGCGCACCTCGTCGGCCGAGAGCCTGAAATTGATCGGCAGGAACACCGCCCCGACATGCCCGACCGCGATGGCGATCTCGACGAAGGCAGCGCTGTTCTTCATCAGCACCGCCACGACGTCACCGGGCCCGATGCCGCGCTCCGTCAGCCAGCCGGCCGTGATCGCGACGCGGCGCGCCAGCGTGGCGTAGCTGATGCGGGTCTCGTTGAAGACGATCGCCAGGCGCTCGGGCGTACGGCCGGCATGAAACCCGATGAAGCTCGAAAGATTGATCATTCCCGTCCGCCGCCTGCCCCGACTTCCACCCTGGCGCCAGCCCCTCGCAGCGGCCGGTCATGTCATTTTCTGGTTTATGACTCGTAATTCATTTTTCTCTTGACGTCACCACCCGTCGTCACGACTATCGCTCGCAACAGGGCCGGCAGCGAGAGCCGCGCCCGATAAACCATGCCCACCGCGCAACGACGGGAAGGGCCAGGGCGGAAGCAGGGAGAGCATCATGAGCAAGCCATCATTGACCGCGATGAATCGGCGCGGTTTCCTCGCCGCGGGTGCGGTCGCCGCCGGCACGGTTTCGATGCCGTGGGTCGCCGGTGCACAGGCCAAGGTCGTCAAGGTCGGCTTCCCGACGATCCTGTCGGGGCGCGTCGCGCAGCTCGGCACCTCGTCGCGCAACGCCGCCCAGATGGAGGTCGAGAAGGTCAACGCCGCTGGCGGCCTCGCCGGCCGGCCGATCGAACTGGTCATCCGCGACACCAAGGGCCAGCCGCAGGAGGCCGCCCGCGTCGCCCGCGAGCTGGTCAACTCCGACGGCTGCGAGATGCTGATCGACGCCGAGGCCTCGACCGGCGCCTTCGCCGTGCATGAGGTCGCACGCGATCTCGGCATCCTCTGCATCCACACCAATTCCGAGACCTCCTCCCTCACCGCCGATCCCAAGCTCAGGCTGCCGAACGCCTTCCGCTGCGCCCGCCAGGGTATTCACGATTCGGTCGTCGGGGGCAGCTACGCAGCCGAGATCGCCACCGCGAAGAACCTGACGCGCTGGGCGACCTGCTCGCCGGATTATGCCTACGGGCGCGACACGACTGGCGAATTCGTGATGTATCTGAAGCGCTTCGCCCCGAAGGTCGAGGTGATCAGCGAAGCCTGGCCGAAGATCTTCCAGCCCGATTATACCGAATCGATCACCAAGCTTCTGCAGGCCAAGCCGCAGGCGCTCTACTCCTGCCTCTGGGGCGGCGACCTGACCTCCTTCATCGACCAGGCCGCGATCTACGCCCTGTTCACGCAGATGCAGTTCTACGCCGTCAACATGGCCGACTACACGGCGCTGACGGTCGTTAAGAACCTGCCGGCCGGCATCCATTCGGGCAACCGCTACATCAAGACCTTCCCCGCGACGCCGCAGAACGCGGCCTGGGGCGACGCCTATCGCGCCAAATACGGTGAGTATCCGACGAACTGGGCCTGGCAGAACGGCCTCGTCGTCAACTTCCTGGCAGAGGCTGCGAAGAAGGCCAATTCGGCCGATGGCAAGAAGATGGCCGACGCCCTGCGCGGCCTGACGATCGCCTCGCCGCTCGGCGCCGACGGCACCGTGACGATGCGCGCCGAGGACCAGACCATCATCGGCTATGCCGTCGGCTGGGGCACGACCATCCCCAAGGAGCCCTATGTTCCGGAGATGAAGAGCGTTCCGTGGCAGCGCATCCTCGAACTCGAAGCCGAGTGGAAGAAGGACAAGGGCTTCGCCTGAAGCCTCGCCTCCGGCGGCGACAGCTGCCGGCTGCGCCTTCCAGACCAGACAGGCCGCGTTCCTGCGCGGCCTGACCGCCCCTCTGTTGACGAGCGCGTGATGGATCTCAACGCCCTGACGGAATGCCTGTCCTCGACCTCCTGCATGGTCACGCAGGCGACCAGCGGCTTCATCATCGGAATGCTGCTGTTCCTCGTCGCGGTCGGGCTTACGCTCATCTTCGGCGTGATGAAGATCGTCAACTTCACGCATGGCGCCTTCTACATGATCGGCGCCTATCTCGCGATGACCGTATTCCAGGCGACCGGCAGCTACACGCTGGCGCTGCTCGGCGCCGCCGTCGGCGCCTGCCTGTTCGGCGTCGTCGTCGAGCGCTTCTTCATGCAGCGCATCTATGGCGGCAACGTCCTGATGCAGCTTCTGGTCTGTTACGCGCTCGTGCTGATCCTCGACGACCTCGTCCGCATCGTCTGGGGCCCGGAATTCAAGTCGATGGGCATGCCGGACGCCTTCCGGGTGCCGCCGCTCTTCATCATGGGCGGGGTGGTGCCGCCCTTCTATCTCTTCCTGATCGCAGCGGCGCTGGTGATCGCGGTCATCCTCGGCCTCGCCATCTCCCGGACGCGCTTCGGCAAGACGATCCGCGCAGCGGCCCACAACCCGGCGATGGTCTCGGTCCTCGGCATCAACACCGGCCTGCTCTTCACCGGCGTCTTCGCGCTCGGCTGCCTGCTGGCGGGGCTGGCGGGCGGACTCGCCGCCCCGGTGCGGTCGCTGACCCCCGGAATGGGCTTCTCGATCCTGATCGAGAGCTTCATCGTCACCGTGATCGGCGGCATGGGCTCGATCCTCGGCGCGCTGGTCGGGGCAGTGCTGATCGGCCTGATCCGGACCTTCGGTGCGCTCGGCTTCCCGCTCTTCACGGAGGCCTTGATGTACCTCGCCATGGCGATCGTGCTGATCGTCAAGCCGTCGGGCCTGTTCGGACGCGAGGCTGCCTGAGATGAAGCGTCCTGCCCTCCGCGACGTCCTGTTCGGCCTCGTCGCCTTCCTGATCCTGGCCGCGCTGCCGCTGCTGACGACGAGCAGCGCCCTGGTCGATTTCGTGATCCGCTGTGCCGCGCTCGGCCTGTTCGCGACCTCGCTGAACCTGCTGGTCGGCTATGGCGGCATGGTCTCCTTCGGCCATGGCCTGTTCTTCGGGATGGGCGCCTACAGCTTCGGCATCATCATGCAGCGGACGGGGATGCCGATCCCGCTCGCGATCCTGCTAACCCTCGTCGTCGCGGCGATCGTCGCATTGGCGGTCGGCGCGATCTGCGTCAGGCTCAAGGAAATCTACTTCGCCTTCGTCACGCTGGCGTTCCAGATGCTGGTCCACAGCATGATCATCGCCTGGGTGCCGGTCACCGGCGGTGATCAGGGCTTGCGCGGCGGCATCCCGCGCCCGTCCTTCCTCGGCATCAACCTCGCCGACCAGAAGCAGCTCTATCTGTTCAGCGCTGCCCTGCTGGTGCTGGGCCTGCTGGCGATGCGCCACATCGTCTCCTCGCCCTTCGGCTATACGCTGCGCATGGTGCGCGACAACCCGACGCGCGCCGGCTTCCTCGGCATCGATGTCTACCGCACGCGCCTGACCGCCTTCGTCCTGGCCGGCGTCTTCGCCAGTCTGGGCGGCGTCATCATGAGTCTGTTCGTCTCGGGGGCCTATCCCGAATTCGCCTTCTGGACGATGTCGGGCGAGGCGGTGTTCATCGTCATGCTCGGCGGCACGGCGGCCTTCCTCGGCCCCATGGTCGGCACGGTTCTGCTGCTCCTGCTCAACGACTTCGTCACCCGCGTCGCGGAGCATCACGGCCTCGTTCTCGGAACGGTGATCCTGCTCTTCGCGCTCGGCCTGCGGAAGGGACTGCTCGACTTCGTCATGGACTGGCGCGAGGCGCGCCGGACCCGTGCCCAGGCAAACTCCGACAGGATCGCGGGCACGAACACGATCCAGGCTTCGGACAAGATGGAAAGGGTTGCGACATGAGCAAGGCGATGATCGCCGTCGTCACCGGCGGAGCGAGCGGCATCGGCGCAGCCTGCTGCCGCGAGCTGGCGAAGCGCGGCCACAAGGTCGTTGTCCTCGACCGCGACATGGCGCGGGCCGAGAGCGTCGCCGCCGAGATCGCCGGCCACGCCCTATTCGGCGATGTCGGCGACGAAGCCGGCCTCAAGGCCGTCGCCGCCCGTATCGAGGCCGAAATCGGCCCGGTCGGGATCGTCGTCAACAGCGCCGGCGTGCTGCAGCCGCCATTGCGGCCGACCGAACTGCCGATGTCGGTCTGGGACCATGTCGTCCATATCGACCAGCGCGGTACCTATCTCGGCTGCGTCGTCTTCGGCGCGGCGATGCTCGGCCGGCGCAGCGGCAGCATCGTCAACATCGCCTCGATCGCGGGCTCGCGCTCGATGGCGCTGCATGCCTACGCGCCGGCGAAGGCAGCCGTGATCTCGATCACCCGCTGTCTCGCCGCCGAATGGGGCCCGGCCGGAATCCGCGTCAACTCCGTGTCTCCGGGCTTCACCCGCACGCCCGCGCTGCAGGAGGCGATCGACAAGGGCGAGCGCGACGTCAGCAACCTCGTCGGCAGCGTGCCGATGGGCCGCCTCGTCGAGCCCGACGAGATCGCCCGCGTCGTCGCCTTCGTCGCCTCGCCGGACGCCTCCGCCCTGTCCGGCATCGACGTGCCCGTCGATTGCGGCTGGATGGCCGGCACCTCCTGGCACACCTATGGCGGCTTCCGAGATCCGGGGAACGGCCCCCATGCTTGAGATCACGAACCTGGTGAAGTCCTTCGGCGGCGTGCGCGCCACCGACGACGTCACCATGACCTTCGTCACCGGCTCGCTGACGGCGATCATCGGCCCCAACGGCGCCGGCAAGAGCACCTTCTTCAACCTGCTCTCGGGCGCCTTTCGTCCCGACAGCGGCGATATCAGGCTCGACGGCCAGTCGATCGTCGGTCTCGGAATCGGCGAGATCGTGCGCCGCGGCATCGGCCGGGCCTTTCAGGTCGCGAGCATCTTTCCGTCGCTGACCGTCGAGGAGACCATGCTGGCGGCGGTCTCGGCCCATCACGGCCATTCGAGCCGGCTCGGCTCGCGCTTTCCGCTGGCCTCGACCCGCTCCCACGCGGCCCATTGCATCGAGATGGTCGGGCTCACCGCCAAGCGCGACACGCTCTCCTCGAACCTGTCGCATGGCGACCAGAAGCTGCTCGACATCGCGCTTGCGCTGGTGCTGGAGCCCAAGGTCCTGCTGCTCGACGAGCCGACGGCCGGAATGGGTCCGGAGGAGCGCTGGCGCGTCATCGAGAAGGTCCGCGAACTCTGGGAGCGCCAAAAGATCACCGTCGTCTTCATCGAGCACGACATGGACATCGTCTTCCGGATCGCCCCCTCGATCCGCGTGCTGAGCTACGGCCGTGTCCTCGCCGAGGGTACGCCGCAGGAGATCCGCACCAACCCCGCCGTGATCGAAGCCTATCTCGGCACCGAGCACGAGGCCGCGGCATGAGCGCAGATCCCGTCGTCAGGCCTGCCGTCATCGAGGTCGCCGGCATCGACGTCTTCTACGGCGCGAGCCAGATCCTGTTCGGCGTCGAATTCGCGGTCCAGGAAGGCCAGACCATGGCCCTGCTCGGCCGCAACGGCGCCGGCAAGAGCACGACGATGAAGGCGATCGCCGGCCTTGCTCCGCCCAAGCGCGGTGCGGTCAGGCTGTTCGGGGAGGACCGGACACGGCAGAAGCCCTACGAGATGGCGCGCGCCGGCCTCGGCTTCGTGCCCGAGGACCGGCAGGTGTTTCCCGAGCACAGCGTCGAGGACAACCTGCTGATCGCCAGAAAGCCTGGCCCCGACGGCCGCGACGAGTGGAGCCTGGAGCGCATCTACGAGGTCTTCCCACTGCTGACGCCACTGCGCCAGCGCATGGCAGGGCGGCTGTCCGGTGGAGAGCAGCAGATGCTGGCGATCGCGCGCATGCTGATGGGCAACCCCTCGGTCCTGCTGCTCGACGAGCCGAGCGAGGGCCTTGCCCCGATCATCGTCCAGCGCATCGGCGAACTGGTCCGGACCCTGCGCAAGACCGGCGTCACCATCCTGATCGCCGAGCAGAACATGCATTTCTGCCTCCGCCTCGCCAGCGACGCGACCGTGATCGACAAGGGCCAGATCGTCTTCCGTGGCACCATCGCGGACCTCAAGGCCAATGACGACGTCCGCCAGCGCTACCTCGCGCTCTGACGTCCCGCATCGAGACTAAGCCAGGGAGACCGGCCATGCCGACACTGACCCAGGACATTGCCCGCTTCGTCGCCGGACTGGAGGCGCAGAACCTGCCGGCCGACGTGACGGCCAAGGCGCGCGCCTGCCTCGTCAACGCGCTGGGCATGGCCGTCAACGGCTTCGACACCCCTTACGCCCCGGTCGCGCGCAAGGCGGCAATCGCGCTCGACGGCGAGATCCCAAACGGAGCGACGCTGTTCGGCGACGGCCGGCGCAGCACGGTCAGTGCGGCCTGTCTCGCCAACAGCGCGCTGTTCCACGGCCGCGCCCAGGAGGACACCTGCGGCGCTGCCCATTTCGGCACCATCCTGATCCCGATGCTGCTGGCGATGACCGAGGCGCGCGGCTATCCGCTGTCGCGGCTGATCCCGGCGCTGGTCGCCGGCTACGAGACCGGGGGGTTGTTCGAGAACGCCTTCGCCGGCCAGACGACACCGGCCGGCTTCCGCTCCTCGGCCGTCTATGGTTGCGTCGCGGCGGCCGCCGCGGCGGGCCGGTTGATGGAGCTGAACGAGGATCGTCTCGCAGCCGCCCTCGCCAATGCCGTCTCGTTCACCGGCGGCGTCCTGCAGCCCTTCGCCGATGGCACCGACGAGTGGCGCTATCAGGTCGGAATCGTCGCCCGCAACGGGCTGGCCGCCGCGGAACTGGCGGCCGCTGGATCGGTCTCCGCGCCTCATGCCTTCGAGGGGCGCGCCGGCTTCGTCCGCTGCTTTGCCGGCACCGAAGCTCCGGCCGGTCTCGCCTCCCGCCTCCGGCGGGACTGGTCGATCCTGCGCGTCACCTTCAAGCCCTATCCCGTCTGCGCCTTCAACCAGACGCCCGTGACCGGTGCGCTGGCGCTGCGCCGGGCGCTCGCCGGCCGGGACATCGCGGCCGTGAGGGTGCGGATGAACCCCTACGAGACCGGCTATGCCGGCATGGATGCTGCCGGCCCGTTCAGCTCGATCTCCGGCACGCTGATGAGCATCCCGTTCTGCATCGCGACGACGCTCGTCCATGGCGTCCCGAGCATGCGGCACATGACGACCTATGACGACGGGAGCGTGAACGGACTGGTCGCCAGGACGACGCTGGTCACAGATCCCGGCGTCCCCGTCCTGAGCGCCATCATCGAGGCGGATACGGCCGACGGCGCGACGCATCGCCATGAGCAGCGGATGACCCCGGCCGACTACGCCTTCGACCGCGCGACGCTGCGGGAACTCCTGACCCGGACCGGCGCGGAGCAAGGGCTGGAGCCGGGGCTGTTCGAGCGGATCGAGCGCGTCGTCGATGCCCTGCCGAACGGCAGGATCGAGGAGGTCGTCGGGCTGTTCACCGCGATCGAGCCGCGCCGCGTCGCGGCCTAGCCGGGCGGGCGCTCAAATCCGGTCGGAGACGGCGATCTTTCTTTGCATAAAAATGAATTATGACTCATAACTCATATCGTGGTAGTTCCGTGGCGTGGAATCGAGAGCCTCATGAGTGAGCCAACGACGCCGGCCGCGCCCAGCACCGGGCACAACGCTGCAGCCGAGCTGCTCGCACTCTATCGCTCGCTGGTGCTGATCCGGCGCTGCGAGGAGCGGCTGAGCACGATGTTCGCCGATGGCGAGGTGCCGGGATTCATCCATCTGAGCATCGGGCAGGAGGCCGTCTCGGCCGGCGTCATGGCGGCGCTGACGCCGCAGGACACCATTGCCTCGACGCATCGCGGCCATGGCCACGCCATCGCCAAGGGGCTCTCGCTCGACGGCTTCTTCGCCGAATTGCTGGCGCGCGACACCGGGCTCTGCCGTGGCCGCGGCGGCTCGATGCATGTCGCTGACATGTCAGTCGGCATGCTCGGCGCCAACGGCATCGTCGGGGCCGGGCTCTCGATCGCGCTCGGCAGCGCGCTCGCGCACAGGACGCTGAAGAACGACGCGATCGCGGTCGCCTTCTTCGGGGACGGCGCGCTGGCCGAAGGGCTGATGCATGAATGCCTGAACATGGCGGCGCTGTGGAAGCTACCGCTGCTGTTCGTCTGCGAGAACAATGGCTGGGGCGAATTCCTGCCGACCTCGAAGCAGCTCTCCTTCTCGCTGGAGGGGCTCGCCGCCGCCTATGGCATCCCCCATGTCGCGATCGATGGCAACGACGTCGCGGTCGTCGCGGCGCATGCGGCGCGGCTCGTCGCCGAGGTGCGAAGCGAGGGGCCGCGCATCCTTGAATGCCAGACCACGCGGGTCCGCGGGCATTTCGAGGGCGACGCCCAGAAATACCGCGATCCGGACGAATTGGCCGCACTCAGCGAACGCGATCCGCTGGGCATTGCCGCCGGCCAGCTCGCGGCAATGGGCGTGGGCGAGACTGCCCTGTCAGACATCGCAACCGAGATCGCGGCAAGGATCGAGGCTGCGGTCGCCGCGGCCCGCGCCGCGCCCGCACCGCTGTTCGAGGCGGCGATGGCGGATGTCTACACCGGCGCCGGGATCGGGCAACCAGCCATGCAGGGAGACGCCTGATGGCCGAGATGCGATATCTGCGGGCGATCAATCAGGCGCTGGCCGACGCGATGGCGGCCGATCCGAGCGTGATCCTGATCGGCGAGGATGTCTCGGAGGCCGGCGGCGCTTTCGGCGCCAGCCGTGGCCTGCGCGAGCGCTTCGGGGCCGAGCGGGTGATCGACACGCCGATTTCGGAAGCCGCGCTCGCGGGTGCAGCCGTCGGCGCCGCCTTGAGTGGCCTGCGGCCGGTGGCCGAGATCATGTTCATGGACTTCACCACGCTGGTGATGGACGCACTGGTGAACCAGGCGGCCAAGGCCCGCTTCATGTTCGGCGGCCAGCGTTCCGTGCCGATGGTGCTGCGCACGCCCCATGGCGGCGGCCTCGGCGCCGGCCCGCAGCATTCGCAATGCCTCGAGGCCTGGTTCGCGCATGTCCCGGGGCTGAAGGTGGTCTGCCCCTCGGACCCCGCCAGCGCCTATGGCCTGCTGCGCGCCGCGATCGCCGACCCCGACCCGGTCGTCTTCATCGAGCACAAGGCGCTCTACGCGATGAAGGGCGAGGTGCCCGACGACCTGCCGGTGATCCCGCTCGGACAGGCAGGCATCCTGCGCCACGGCCGCGACGTCTCGATCGTCGCCTATGGCGCGGCGGTCCACACCGCGCTGACGGCTGCGACGCAGCTCGCCGGGGAAGGCATTGAGGCCGAGGTCGTCGATCTGCGCAGCATCCAGCCCTGGGATGAAGAGACCGTGCTCGCCTCGCTCTCGCGCACGCACCATCTCGTCGTCGTGCACGAAGCCGTCGAGGCTTTCGGCGTCGGCGCGGAGATCGTCGCCCGCATGGCCGATATCGGCTTCGACGAGCTCGATGGCCCGATCCTGCGCGTCGCCGCGCCGTTCATGCCGGTGCCGTTCTCCAAGGGGCTGGAGACGGCCTACCTCCCCTCCCCGGAGCGCGTCGCCGCCGCCGTGCGCCGTACGCTGGCCTGAAGGAACCGTCATGTCTGGAACAGCCGAAAAATCGGACGCCATCCTCTACGAACGCCGCAACGCCGTGGCGCTGATCACGATCAACCGCCCCGCGACCCTCAACGCGCTCGACATGGCAACACTGGCTGCCCTGGACGAAGCGGTGGCACGCGCGGCGTCGGATGAGGCGGTGCGGGTCGTCGTCTTCACCGGCGCAGGCGAGCGCGCCTTCGTCGCGGGCGGGGACATCGCCGATCTCGACAGCCGGCAGGGCCTGCCGCACTACCTCGAACTCGGCGAGCGGCTGCACGCGGTCTTTCGCCGGATCGAGACGCTGGACAAGCCGACCATCGCGGCCGTGAACGGCTGGGCACTGGGCGGCGGCACCGAACTGTTGCTCTGCATCGACATCCGCATCGCGGCGGCGTCGGCCAAATTCGGCCTGCCGGAGATCAATCTCGGCCTCTTCCCGGGCGCCGGCGGTTCGCAACGCCTGATCCGCCAGATCCCGCTCTGCAAGGCCAAGGAGCTGATGTTCACCGGCGCGCGGATCGACGCGACGGAAGCCGAAAAGCTCGGCCTGATCAACCGTGTCGTGCCCGACGCCGAAGCACTGCCGCAGGCGCTCGCCTTGGCCGAAACGATCGCATCCAAATCGCCACTGGTGCTGAAGCTGCTCAAACGGACAATGAGCGACGGCCTCGACATGCCGCTGCCGGCCTCACTGCGCCACGAGCAGGCGATGATCGGCCTCGTGCTCGATACGCAGGATGCGCATGAGGGCTGCCAGGCCTTCCTTCAGAAGCGCCCCGCGCAGTTCAAGGGCGCCTGAGATGGCCGGGCCCGCAGCGATCGTCATGCCCAAGCTCGGTCTGACCATGACCGAGGGCCTGCTCGCCTCGTGGCGGGTCGGTCCGGGCGACGCGGTCGCGACCGGCGACGTGCTCTTCATCATCGAGACCGAGAAGATCGCGACCGAGATCGAGGCCCAGCATGCCGGCCGCATCGGCGAAATCCTCGTCGCCGAGGGCGAGACGGTGCAGGTCGGAGCCGCGCTCGCGACCTGGGCGGATGGAGACGCCGCGCTTGCCGGCTCGGGCACAGGGCCGGATTCAACCCCCGCCGCCGAAGCGCCGACACCACGGCCTCCCGCCGCTGTCGTGCCCCGGCAGGCCTTGCCCGCCGGGGCCGATGCGGGGGCACGCATCGTCGCGACCCCCCTGGCCCGCCGTGTCGCCCGGCAGAGCGGAATCGCGCTCGACCGGCTTTCCGGTTCGGGGCCGCAGGGCCGCATCAAGCTCAAGGATGTCGAGGCGGCACTGGCCGCCGCGCCCGCCCCCGGCCCCGCGCCTGCCCGCTCCCCGGTCCGGGTTGCCGGCGGCCGGCGTCGCCCAGCCACGCCGGTCGAGCAGGTCGTGGCGCGCCGGCTCTCGCAGGCCAAGCAGACGATTCCGCATTTCTATGTGCTGGCCGAGGCCGACATCACCGGCCTCCTTGCCATGCGCGAGGAGCTGAACGCCTCGGGGGGCCGGCTGCGCCTCAGCATCACCCATATCATCATGGCCGCGGTCGGACGCGCGCTCGTCGCCCTGCCGCAGCTCAACGCGGTCTGGGACGAGGGCGACATCGTCACGCTGGACGGCAGCGATGTCGGGCTGGCGGTGGACGGCCCCCGCGGCCTGATGGTCCCGGTCCTGCGCGACGCGGGCGCGCATCACCTGGATGCGGTCGCAGGCGCCTGCGCCGACATCGTCGCCAAGGCACGCGACGGCCGGCTGACGGCAGCCGATTGCGAGGGCGGCGCCATCAGCGTGTCCAATATCGGCATGTATGGCGCATCCCATCTCGTCTCGATCATCAACCCCGGACAATCCGCGATCCTGGGCGTGGCCGCCACCAAGCCGGTCTTCCGGCCCGATGCGCAGGGCCGGCCGCAACTGCGGCAGGAACTCGGGCTCGTCCTGTCCTGCGACCATCGCGTCATCGACGGCGTGCGCGCCGCCCAGTTCCTCGACCTCGTCGTCAAGACGCTCGAACACCCGTTGCCGCTGCTGCGCCAGCCCGCGACCGAAGGGAGACCGACATGAATTTCGACCGCAGCGACGAGCAGACCATGCTCGCCGATACGGCGCGCCGCGTCGGCGAAAAGTTCGGCCTCGACTACTGGCGCGACCTCGATGCCCGCAAGGCCTTCCCGGCCGCGATCTGGCAGGAGATCTGCGATGCCGGCCTCTGCGGCATCGCGATTCCGGAGGAGTACGGCGGCGCCGGCCTCGGCATGACCGAGGTCGCCATGGCGATCGAGGCGCTCTGCGCCGCCGGCGGCGGCTCGACGCTGAGCCAGATGTTCATGTGCAATCCGGTCTTCGGCGGCGTCACCATCAGCACCTTCGGCACCGAGGCGATGAAACGCGAATTGCTGCCGGACCTCGTCGCCGGCAAGGCGATGTTCGCCATGGCGCTGACGGAGCCCGACGCGGGAACCAACACGCTGGCAATGAAGACCTTCGCCAGGACCGATGGCAATGGCTGGCGGATCAACGGACAGAAGATCTGGATCACGGCGGTCCCGCAGGCGACGAAGATGCTCGTCGTCGCCCGGACGAAGAAGCTCGAGGAGGTCGGCCGCAAGACCGACGGCATCAGCCTCTTCCTCATCGACGTCGCCCGCGACGGGCTGAGCCATCAGGCGATCGACAAGGTCGGCACCAACACGCTGCCGTCGAGCTCCGTCTTCTTCGAGGATGTCCGGGTCGAACCGCACGAACTCGTCGGCACGCTCGATGGCGGCTTCCGCGAACTGCTGGACGTGCTGAACACCGAGCGCATCGTCACCACGGCGGGCCTCGTCGCGACCGCCGAACTCGCGATCAGGCTCGCTGTCGGCTACGCCCGCGAGCGCAAGATCTTCAACAACGCGCCGATCGGCTCCTATCAGAGCATCCAGTTCCCGCTCGCGGAGGCGCAGATCCAGCTCGAATGCGCCCGGCTGATGAACCACAAGGCCGCCACGCTCTACGACCAGGGCAAGCCCTACGGCTCCGAGGCCAACATGGCCAAATATCTCGCGGGTCACGCCGCCGGCCTCGCCACCGACCGCGCCATCCAGACGCTCGGCGGCATGGGCTACGCCAAGGAATACCATGTCGAGCGGCTGTGGCGCGATGCCCGCCTGTTCAGGGTCGCGCCCGTCTCCGAGGAGATGATCCTGAACTACGTCGCCCAGCACGATCTCGGCCTGCCGCGGTCCTATTGACGATGGCCGAGTCGAGCCAGGCCCTGCTGAACCCGCCCCCCGGGACGGAACCGGCGCTGCCCCTCCTGCTGCGGCCCCTGATGCTGCGCGGGCTGGCGCTGAGGAATCGCATCGTGGTCTCGCCGATGGCGACCTACAGCGCCGTGGACGGGATGGCGAGCGACTTCCATCTCGTCCATCTCGGCCGCTTCGCGCTGGGCGGTGCGGGCTTGGTGATGACCGAGGCGACGGCGGTCAGCGAAAAGGGCCGGATCACGCCAGGCTGCCTCGGCCTCTGGCAGGACGCGCAGATCGCCCCCTTCCGGCGCCTAATCGATTTTCTGCATGAGCACGGCGCGGCGGCCGGCATCCAGCTCTGCCACAGCGGGGCGAAAGGGGCCGGCCAGCGGCCCTGGCATGGTGGCGGCCCACTCGGCGAAGCGGATCTCGCCGCGCGTGGCGAAAAGCCCTGGCCGCTGGTCGCGGCCACTAGCGAGGCTTTCGATTCCGGCTTCCAGACGCCGACCGCGCTCGACGAGGCCGGCATGGCCGGGCTGATCGCGGCGTATTGCGCCGCCGCGCGGCGCGCCGAGGCGGCCGGCTTCGACGTGCTGGAACTGCATTGCGCCCATGGCTACCTGCTCCATGGCTTCCTCTCCCCGCTCGGCAACAGGAGGGAGGACGACTATGGCGGCTCCCTCGAGAACCGGATGCGCTTTCCGCTGCGGGTCGCACAGGCCCTGCGTCAGGCCTGGCCGGCCGCGAGACCGATGTTCGTGCGCATCTCCGCGATCGACGGCGTCGACCTCGGCTGGAGCCTCGCCGATTCCGTTGGCTTCGCCCGGGCGCTGAAGCAAATCGGGATAGATCTGGTCGACTGCTCCACCGGCGGCATGCGCGTGCCGCGCGAGCGGAGCCTGCCCGCCCGCACGCCCGGCTTTCAAGTTCCCTTCGCCAGCGGCGTCCGCGCCGAAGCCGGCATCGCCACGATGGCCGTCGGCCTGATCCGCGACCCGGGACAGGCGGAGGCCATTCTGCAGGCCGGCTCGGCCGATCTCATCGCGCTCGGCCGGGAGATGCTGTTCGACCCGAACTGGGCCGCCAGGGCGACGGTCGCCCTGGCCGGAGAGGCGGGCTGGAACGCCTGGCCACAGGCTTTCGGCTGGTGGCTCCAGCGCCGTGCGCGGCTGGACCGTCCAAAGGCGTCGGAGTGAACGATGCGCAAGATCATCACCCTGCTGAAGCGCGCGCCCGGCCTGTCGGTGCGGGAGTTTCAGGGCCGCTGGGCCGAGGCCCATGGGCCGGTCGCGGCGCTCGCGCCGGGCGTCCGCCGCTATGTCCAGTCGCACGCGCTGGAAAAAGGCTATGCCCGCGGCGAACTGCTGTTCGACGGCATCAGCGAGGCCTGGTTCGACGATGACGCGGCCAGTGCCGCCTACGCAGCCAGCGACGCGGCGCGCGTGGTCGGGGCCGATCTGCGTCCGCTGATCGAGCCGTCGCGCCTCGTGCGGATGTCCGTCGATGTTCATGTCATCAAGGACGGCCCGGTGCCGGAGCCCGCCGTCAAGAACATCGAATTCGTCAATCGCAGGCCCGGCATGGCATTGGGGCCGTTCAGGGACTACTGGCACGGCATCCACGGGCCGCTCGCTTCGACGATACCCGTCCTGCGGCGCTATGAGCAAAACCATCTCGCCCTGTCACAATATGAGGCGGGCGAACCGCCCTTCGACGGGCTGGCGGTCACCTGGTTCGACTCCACGGCCGACATGAAGGCCGGCACGCTGACGCCGGAATACGCCGCGACCCGCGCCGACGAGCCCCATTTCCTGCCGGACGGCCATCTGCCGATCATCATCACGCGCGAGGTCTTTTTCGCCCGCTCCGGCGGCTGAGGCAGGGATCGCGGCCAAGGCTGCCAATCGCGACCAAACCTGCCATCGCCCTTGGACAACCTGCCGAAATGGCCGCTACCGGCCCGCGCGATCCCGCTCGCGCGTAAGCAGCTTGCTCAGTTCGCGCAACCAAAGCACGCTGCTCGCGACAGCCGCGCAGACGAGCCAGTCGCCGGGGCTCAGGGGGGTGGTCGAAAACGTCCGCTGCAGGACGGGGACGTAGATCACCGCCGCATGCAGCAGGAGCGACATCACCAGCGCCGCCCACAGCCAGCGATTGCTGAACAGCCCGGCAAAGGCGCTTCGCTCGTCGGATCGCGCATTGAACACGTTGACGAGCTGGAACATCGTCAATGTCGTGAACGCCATCGTCTGCGCGTATCCGACGGTCCCGGAGCCCTCGATCAGGCCGCCGGGAAGCGATGCGTCGAGCACCAGCAGCGTGCCAGTCGCCATGACCAGGCCGACGAAGAGGATGCCGGCCCACATCCGGGCGGTCAGCACGCCTTCGCCGCGCGGTCGCGGCGGCCTGTTCATCGCGCCCGGCGCTGCCGGATCCAGCCCGAGGGCCAGCGCGGGAGCGCCATCCGTGATCAGGTTGATCCAGAGGATCTGGGTCGCCAGCAGCGGGAGCACGACAGCGCCGCCGCCCTCAACCCGCAATCCGATGACCCCGGCCAGCAGGATGCCGAAGTGCATGGTCAGGACCTCGCCGATATTGGACGAGAGCAGGTAGCGCAGGAACTTGCGGATGTTCGAGAAGATCGCGCGGCCTTCCTCGACCGCCGCGACGATCGAGGCGAAGTTGTCGTCGGCCAGCACCATGTCGGCAGCCTGCTTCGAAACGTCGGTTCCGGTGATGCCCATCGCCACGCCGATATCGGCGGCCTTCAGCGCCGGCGCATCGTTGACACCGTCGCCGGTCATCGCCACCGTCATGCCTTCGCGCTGCAGCGCCTTGACGATCCGCAGCTTGTGGTCCGGATCGACACGGGCATAGACCGAGACCTCCCGCACGGTCCAGTCGAGCTCGGCATCCGTCATCCGTTCGAGGTCGGCGCCGCTCACGGCGCGACCATTCTCCGTGATGCCCAGCTCGCCGGCGATGACGGCGGCCGTGCGGGGGTGATCGCCGGTGATCATGATGACGCGGATGCCGGCGGCCTTCGCCCGGCCGATGGCGACTTTCGCCTCCTCCCGTGGCGGATCGATCATCCCGATCAGTCCGAGAAAGACGAGTTCCTGTTCGAGGCGGTGGTCGAACCCACCCTGGGCCGGGGCTCCCTCTCTCGGCAGCGAGCGAAACGCGATGCCGAGCGTGCGCAGGGCCTCGCCGGCCAGGCCCTCATTCGCCGACAGGATCTCCGCGCGCCGCAGCTCCGTGAGGGGCCGGGCCTCGTCGCCGACCAGCTCATGGGAACAGCGCGCCAGCAGCACATCCGGTGCCCCCTTGGTGAAGGCGCGCAGCAGGTCCTGTCGCTCCGCATCGGCATGGACAGTGCTCATCAGTTTCCGTTCGGAGGAGAACGGAACTTCGCCGATACGTCCAAACCGCGCCCTGAGCGCATCCGTCTCGAGGCCGATCTTGCGGGCCGCGACGATCAGCGCCCCTTCGGTGGGGTCCCCCTGAACCGACCAGCACCCATCCTGCTCCTGCAGCACGGCATTGTTGGCGCGGTCGGCCGCCGACAGCGTGCGCCTCAGTTCGACGAGCAGCGCCCCGTCGATCTCCCCGCCGCCACGGCGCGTCACCTTCCCTTCGGGAGCATAGCCCGTGCCGCCGAGGGCGACGCTCCCACTGGCGGTGACGATCCGGCGCACCGTCATCTCGTTGCGGGTCAGCGTGCCGGTCTTGTCCGAGGCGATGACATCGGCCGAGCCGAGCGTCTCGACCGCGGCGAGGCGGCGAATGATGGCCTTTCGCCGGGCCATGCGCTGCACGCCGAGCGACAGCACCGCCGTCACCACCGCAGGCAGCCCCTCGGGCACCGCGGCAACGGCCAGGGCCACGCCCAGGATCAGGACGTCGAAGAGGGCCGGAAGGCCGTTGATGTCCTCGACGAGCAGAATGGTGGCGATCATCACCACCGCAATGGCGACGACCACGATGCCGAGCAGTCGCCCGACCCGGTCGAGTTCCTCCTGCAGCGGCGTGACCTCGCTCGGCGTGCGCTTCAGCATGCCGGCGATGCGCCCCATCTCGGTCTGCATCGCGCTCGCCGTGACCACCGCCCGCCCGCGCCCGTAATTCGCCGCCGTGCCGCTGAACACCATGTTGTGCCGGTCGCCCAGCGCCGCATCTTCGAGGATCGCGGCGGTGTCCTTCGACACGGGCAGGCTTTCGCCCGTGAGAGTGGCCTCGGCCGTCTGCAGCACGGTCGATTCGATCAGCCGCGCATCGGCGGGAATCGTATCGCCCTCCTCGATCAGGATGACGTCGCCCGGCACGATCTCGGCCGACGGCACGCGCTGCCTCGCACCATCCCGGATCACATTGGCGGACGCAGCCGACATCCGGCGCAGCGCAGCCACGGCCTGCTCCGCCCGGGCCTGCTGCAGATAGCCCATGACCGCGTTGAGGAGCACGATCGCGATGATCGCGATGGCCTCGTATGGCAGGGCGGAATCGCGTTCGAGGAACCACTGCAGCGCCGAGATCAGCGCGGCGGCGATCAGCAGCATCACGAGCATGTCGGTGAACTGCGCCAGGAATTTGCGCCATCCCGGTGTCGGCGCCTCCGCCGTCAGCTCGTTGCGGCCGTAGTGGTCGAGCCGCGCCCGCGCCTCCATGGCCGAAAGTCCGCGCTCCGGCTCGACTCCGAGCGTGGCGGCGACCTCATCCGCGGCCAGCCGATAGGGCTCCTGCGTTCCGGGATCAGTTGGCATCGCCATTCAGAGTCCATCGGCCTCGTTGCGACCGCACCAGAGATAGCGCGGGAAACGCAAGGCGCGGCATGGACAGACTGCCGCACCGGCAAGGGCTGCTACCGCCGCTTGCCCTTCGGCCCCCTCGCGTCGGGCGTCTTCGCCTTGTTCTCGAGGTCGAGCTTGCGCCAGCGCGCCAGGCGTTCGGGGTCGATGGTGCCCTGCTTGACCGCGGCTTGCACGGCGCAGCCGGGTTCGTGCTCATGGCTGCAGTCGCGGAAACGACAGAGATGGGTGAGTTCGCTGATCTCCGCGAAGAGCGTCTCAAGGCCGGAAGCCGCATCGCTGACATGAAGCGTCCGCATGCCCGGCGTGTCGATCACCCAGCCGCCGCCGGCAATCGCATGCAGCGAGCGCGAGGTCGTGGTGTGGCGGCCCTTGGCGTCGTGGGCACGGATGTCGCCGGTCTGTTGCAGCTCGGTTTCGCTCGCGTCTGCCAGCGCATTGACCAGCGTCGACTTGCCGACCCCCGACGAGCCGACCAGCGCGACCGTGCGCCCCGCGCCGCACCAGGCGGCAAGCGCTTCGGCCGCGTCCGGCGCGCGCGGATTCACGCTCGCGACCGTCAGCCCGCGTTGCAGCGCCGCCGCCTGCTCACGATAGACCCGCACGTCGGGCACCAGATCGGCCTTGGTCAGCAGGATCACCGGCTCGGCACCGCTCTCATTGGCGAGCGCCAGATAGCGTTCCAGCCGCGCCACGTTGAAATCGGCGTTGCAGGAGGTGACGATGAACAGCGTGTCGATGTTGGCGCCGGCCAGTTGCGGCGTCTTGCTGCCCTCGACGCGCCGCGCCAGCACACTGCGGCGTTGCAGCAGGCGCCGCAGAAGATGCGTGCCGGGTTCGACCAGCACCCAGTCCCCGACCGTGTAGTCGCCCGTATTGGTGTGGACCGGCAGCTCCAGCCGGATCGGCCCCGCCTCGGAGATCGCGCTCATCCGCGCACGGTGCACCGTCGCGATCCGCACCGGGACGAGGCCGGCCTCGTCGGGCTCGCATTGCGCCGCGAAGAAATCGGACCAGCCCAGCGCCGCAAGCGTCAGCGGACGGTGTTCTTGGTCGGAGCCGGTCACGAGCGGAGCCCATCATGCAGCGTCATCGTCATGCTTCACGCTAGAGCGGGGATCGGGCCTTCTGGCAAGCGGTCGATGCGGCGGATCCGCATATAAGCGCCGCGAATACCTCGCGCGAACAAATCATAGCCCTGCACCAGCCGCGCCTCGCCGACGGCCGGAGGTTTGCTATGGTCACGCGGCGCAGGCCCCCTTTGCCGCGCCGCATGTGCCAGGAGAACGAGATGACGACTGAAACCTATGATCTGGTCATTCGCGGCGGCACGGTCGGCACGGTCTCGGGCAGCTTCACCGCCGATGTCGCGGTCAGCGGTGGCACCATCGCGGCAATCGGTCAGGGCCTCGGCAAGGGCAAGCGCGAGATCGACGCTGCCGGCAAATTCGTGCTGCCCGGCGGCATCGACACCCATGCCCATGTCGAGCAGGTCTCGGCCGGCGGCCTGCTCAATGCCGACACCTTCGAGAGCGCCACCGCTTCGGCAGCCTTTGGCGGCAACACCACGCTGGTCTCCTTCGCCGCCCAGCATCGCGGTCTCGATCTGCGCAAGGTCGTCGACGATTATGCGGCGCTGGCGAAACGCGGCGCGCTGATCGACTACGCCTTCCACATGATCGTCGCCAATCCGGACGAGAAGACGATTCGGGAGGACCTGCCGGCCCTGATCAGAGAGGGCCACGCCTCGATCAAGGTCTTCATGACCTATGACCTGATCAAGGTCGACGACGAGCCGCTGCTCGATCTGATGCTGACCGCGCGCGAGCACAGGGCGCTGATCTGCGTCCATGCCGAGAACCACGGCATGATCTCGTGGATGGGCAAGAAGCTGGTCGAGCGCGGCTATACCGCGCCGAAATTCCACGCGATCAGCCATCCGCGCGGGTCGGAATCGGAGGCCTTCACCCGGCTGATCACGCAGGCCGCGCTGATCGACCAGCCGATCATGATCTTCCATGTCTCGACCGCCGAGGGCGCCGCCGTCATCCGCCAGGCCCGCGGACAGGGTCTCAAGGTCTTCGCCGAGACCTGCCCGCAATATCTCTTCCTGACCAAGGCCGATCTCGACAAGCCGGGCATCGAGGGCGCGAAATGGATGTGCTCGCCGCCGCCGCGCGAGGCCGCCGATCAGGATGCGCTCTGGCAGGCGCTGGCGCTGGGCGACATCCAGACGGTCTCCTCCGACCACGCGCCCTATCGCTTCGACGAGACCGGCAAGCTCTCGGCCGGGCCGAACGCCAACTTCAAGCAGATCGCCAACGGGCTGCCGGGGCTCGAGACCCGCCTGCCGCTGATGTTCGATGCGCTGGTTTCGAAGGGCCGGTCGGAATTCGCCGGGCGCGGGCTGGAAGCCTTCGTCGACCTGACAGCGACCGCGCCGGCTCGCATCTACAACCTCCCCGGCAAGGGCGCGATCCAGCCGGGCTACGACGCCGACATCGCGATCTGGGACCCGAAGCGCGAGGTCACGATCACGGACGAGGCGATGCACGATCTCACCGGCTTCACCCCCTTTGCCGGCTACAAGGTCACAGGCTGGCCCGAGACGGTGATCCGGCGCGGCGAGGAGATCGTCGGCGAGGGCACGCTGAAGGCGAGGCCCGGCTCCGGCCGCTGGCTTTCGCGCACCGGCGGCCCCGCAGCCGAGCCGACCGGAAAGCTCGCGCTGGAGATGGACCCGGCCCGCAACTTCGGCGCGACGATCCTCTGAGTGGCTGTCGTCTCTCCCCGGAAACACCGCGTCATCCTGGGCAAGCGGCGAAGCCGCGCAGCTCCGGGATGACGGCGCGGTCATGTGCAAGGGCAGCGCGCCACGAAGACCTCGATCCCGCCCTCAGACCTCGGGCGTCCACGGCACCATCCGCAGGATGTTGCCGCCGAGCTGGGCGAAGGCGCGCTGGCGACAGGAAAACACGATGATCTGCTGGTTGCTGGCCTGCCGGTGCAGCGCGTCGAACATGCGCTCGATCCGGTCGTCGTCGGAATAGACCAGCGCGTCGTCGAGGATGACCGGCGCCGGCTGGCCGTCCTTCGCCAGAAGCCGTGCGAAGGCGAGCCGCGTCAGCACGGCGAGCTGCTCGCGCATGCCGCCGCTGAGCACGCCGACGGGCTCCTCCAGGCCGTTGCGGCTGACCGTGCGCGGCAACAGCGTCTCCTCGTCGAAGGTGACCGTCGCATCCTCGAACAGCAGGCCGAGCAGTGGCCTGAGTTCGGCCATCACCGGCGCGAAGTAATGATCGCGCGCCTCGGCCCGGGCCGCCTCCAGCGCCGCGCGCAGGCGGGTCAGCAGCGCGACCTCGCGCTCCAGCCCGGCAAGCCGCCGCTGCGCCGCCGCCAGCCTGTCGCCGGCCTCCTGCCAGGCTTCCTCGACGGCTGCATCCGCCCGCGTCCGGATCTGCCCGTTCAGCTCGGCGGCCTCCTCGCGCAGCTTCGCGGTTTCGGCCGACGCGCCATCGACGACGGAGCGCATCCGCCGGAACTTCGCCTCGGCTCCGGCGAGATCGGAGGCGCCGACGCGCAGAGCCTCGACCTGCCCTTGCGCCACGCCGAAAACCTGCTCCGCCTCGGCGAGCGCGTCCGCGAGTTGCACCTCCCTCACCTGTCGTCCCTCCTCCGCGCCGAGCATCGCGGCCAGGCCGGCAAGTTCGGAGGCCACGCTCGCCAGCGCCCGCTCGGCCTCGACGACCGCCGAGCTCGCGCCATCGCGCGCCGATTGTGCCTCGCGCTGCGCGTTGCGAGAGGCCGTGACGCGCGCCTCCGCCGTCGCAAGCGCAGCACGCACCGCTTCCGGATCGCCCTTGATCTCGACCGCTCCCGAGCTCTGGGCCTCGAGCCGCGCGATCGTCTCCTGCAGGAGCTGAAGACCGTTCGGCGCCAGCAAGGCCAGCCGCTGCTTTGCCAGATCGAGCCGGCCGCTCAAATCGCGGATCGTGCCCTCGCGCTGGCGCGCCTCCGCCAGGCTCGCCACGGCGAGCGTCGCGAGCAACGCCAGCCGCTGCGCCTCGGCCCGAGCCAACTCCTCGCGTCCGTCGCGGCCCTGCGGCAACGTCAGGGTGAGCCGGCCCACGCCCGCAATGTCGAGTGCCGCGCTGCCCGTCAGGGCGCGTTCCTCGCCGTCCGCCAGCACCACACCGTCGAGCCCGATCGCGCCGGCCACGCCCTCGCGGTAATCCACCCGCAGCAGCGGCACGCACGCCGCGACCACCGCCCGCAGCCCGACCAGTTCGGTCTCCTGAGCTTCCAGTTGCGCGACCGCCTGAGCCGGCAGCATCAGCGCCTTCAGCTCGGCCTGGATCGTCTCGACCTCGGCCCGTCCGGCCTCGGCCCGGGCATGGGCCTGCTGCAGCCCTGCGAGATGCTCGGCCGCATCGCGCGCCTGCAACGCCCGTTCCAGCCGTGTCAGCAGATCGCGCGCCTCACGCTCGGCAGCTTCGGCCGCCTCGACGGCGAGCGCGGCAGCCCGCCCGGATTCGCCAGCCTCGCGCTGCCGCGCCAGAACCTCGTCGCGCTTGCGGGTGCCTTCGGCAGCACGATCGCGCAGCACGGAGAACCGCGCCAGGTTCTGGCGCTGGCCGTCGAGGGCCTGCCGCGCGGTCTCGCGGCGATTGCGCGCCAGCGCCGCCTCGATCTCGGCCGTGTGCAACGCCTCGCCATGAGCCTTGGCCGCCGCAAGGGCCGCCTCGGCCTGGATCAGATCGTGCAGGCGCGCGGCCTGTTGCTCGGGGCTCTCCAGTTCGGCCAGCCGAGCCCGCAGGGCGCGGCGGCGGTCCAGCGCCTCGCGCAGTTCGCGCACCTCGCTTGCCAGCCGCCGCTCGGTCTCGACCAGCCGGTCGCGCTCCTCGATGGCCGCCGCATAGGGGCCGCCGGCCTTCGACCGCCCCGTCGCCGTCACCAGAACCGACAGTTCCTCCTCGCAGGCCGCGACCGCCTGCGCCATGCGCCGCCCGCCGGTCAGCGATTCGACCTCGCCCTGCACCGAAGTCAGCACCGATTCGCGCGCCCGCTTCTCGCCCTCCTCATCGCTCTTCGCCCGCCGCTCGATGCCGGTGATGCCCTGCCGCACCCAGAGCAGCCCGGCCGGCCCCGTCGTGCCGCCCTGCACCAGCCCGGCAATGAAGCGCTCCGCCTCGTCGGCCTGCGCAACGAGGCGACCGGAGCCAAGCTCCCGCACCATCGCCCGCCGCCCGCCATAGAACTGCTTCGTGAGACGAAACGGCCCCTCTCCGGTCAGGATGTCGGCCTCGACCAGCGGGTTGCCGCCACTATAGGGCCGCAGGGCCTGCACCGCGCCGGGCGTGCCGGTATGCGGCTGGAAGAACAGAGCGTGCAGCGCGTCGAAACAGGTCGATTTGCCGAACTCATTGACCGCGCAGAGTACGTTGACGCCGTCGCCGATGCCCTCGACGGCGACGCCGCGCCCGGCGAAGCGCCGGACATTGTGGAGGCGCAAGCCCGTCAGCTTCATGACGGCATCGCCTCGCAATAGGTGAACAGCCTGACCAGCGCATCGCGCGCGGCTTGGCGTTCGCCGCCCGGGCGGCCTTCGTCGAGGCTTTCGGCCAGCAGCAGATCGGCGGCGTGCCGCAGTGCGCCGGCGCGGTCGATGGCGTCGAGATCCTCGCTCTCGCAATCGCTTGCCAGGCCTTCGGTCTCGACCAGCAGATGCGCGAATTCCGGCGCGACAGCCGCGACCGCGGCATCGAGCGCAGCACGCGCCTGCGGGCGCAGCCGCCCCGACGCGACGACGCGCAGCAGAATCTGGCGGCGGACGCTGCCGGAGGGCAGCCGCCCGGCCAGAATCGTCGTCGCATCATCGCCGGAGATCAGCTCGAGCGGCAGGGTGCGCCAGTCGAAGCTGCCGGTCTCGACGGCTGAGACCTCCGGCACGGCCCCGGGGCCAGCGAGCGAGACGAGAAGCGCCTTGCCCGGCCCGTCATGCTTGAAGCGGTCGGGCTCCGGCGCGCCGCTGTACCAGCTCCGCGAATTGATCCGCATCTGGCCGTGCCAGTCTCCGAGTGCGAGATAGTCGAGCCCGGAGCGCGCGGCCCGGTCGGGCGCGATGACGTCGAGCCCGACGCCATCCTCCGAGAAGCTCTGGATCGCGCCATGGGCGAGCCCGATGCGCAGCGCACCTTCGGCGGTCGCGGCCCGGTCCATCCAGTCGGTGAGATCGCGGCCGGGGCGGCGCGTCGTGCAGGGCGCCGGCAGCAGCGCGACGCCGGCCTCCAGCTCGATTGGCATGGGCTCGGTCGCGAGCAGAACATTAGCCGGCAAGGCAGCGCGCGCCGCCGCCCATAATTCGTCGGCGAGCAGCGAATCATGATTGCCCGGCAGCACGACCCAGCGCAGCGGCGCATGGCCCGCCATGGCGGCGAGCGCCTGGCGCAGCATGGCCGGGCTCGGCGTCTCCGTGTCGAAGCAGTCGCCGGCCAGCAGGATCGTCCCCGCACCGCCGGCCCGCGCCTGCGCCACCAGCCGGTCGAGCACGGTGTGACGCGCATCGCGCAGCCGCCCGCGCAGCTCCTCGGGCATGGTGCCGAAGCGCTTGCCGATATGCAGGTCCGAGCTGTGCAGGAAACGGAACATCAGGCCTCGCGAAGCAGCGGACCAGAATCCGCGCTCCATTCATCGGGACAGAACGCGCCTTTGTCGAGATGCTGCGAGGCCTTTGCCGAAGCGGGGCTCAGGCGCCGGCCAGCCTTGCCCGGAGCGCCGCGTTCTCCGCGGCGAGACGGTCACGCTCGGCCTCGATCCGGACGAGCGCCTCCGCCGCGAGAGCGGCGTCGATCTTCCGCGGGATATGCTGGGGACAGTTGATGTCCCAGGCCTCGACCGTGAACAGGATCGCCTGCTCGGGGCGGGCCTCGTAGCCCGCCGGCATGAGGCGCGCGACGAGATCGGGATCCTGCACCACACGGGCGCGGCCCCACAGCTTCACGCGCCGCCGGCGGGCGTAGTCGATCAGGAACAGGAACGCCCGGTCGTTCTCCTCAAGGTTGCCGGTGGTCACATATTGCCGGTTTCCGGAGAAATCGGCGAAGCCGAGGGTTCGCTCGTCCAGCGCCCGGATGAAGCCCGGCGGCCCGCCCCGATGCTGGGCATAGGGCTGCCCCTCCGCAGTCGCGGTCGCCAGGAAAGCCGTGTCGATCTCCGCCAGAAAGGCGACGAGATCGGGGCTGACGGCCGTCCGGAAGCCCCCATGGGCCTCCATCCGGGCATAGGTGGCCCGCGAGCCGCGCTGATGCTGGAGCGCCTTGACCCGGGGGGTGAAGGCAATGTCGCTGGATAGGGTAGCGGTCATGACCTGTCTCTCATGCCTTGCATTTCGGGATGAGGGATTCTGCATCGTTTCCATGAAGGCGATAATCCGGCAAGATTGAACGACATCATTTCAACAGGCGGGATTATCCATGGACCGGATGCTGGCGCTTCGCACCTTCGCCGCGGTCGCTCGCCTCCGCAGCTTCGCCGCGGCGGCACGGCAGCTTCGCCTCTCGCCGACAGCGGCCAGCCGGGCGGTGGCGCTGCTCGAGGACGAGCTCGGCACGCCGCTTCTGCTGCGCACCACCCGCTCGGTCAGCCTGACAGCGGAGGGCGCCGCCTATCTGGAGGCCTGCCAGTCCGCGCTGGAGCAGCTCGACGACGCTGCACGCCGGATTCGCGGCGAGGACGCCGAGCCGCGCGGGCGCCTCGTCGTGACCGCTCCCGTCGTCTTTGGCCGCATGCACGTGCTCCCGGTCGTGACCCGCCTGCTGCGCGCCCATCCGCGGCTTTCGGTCCAGCTCCAGCTCGCCGACCGCGTGGTCCGCCTCGCGGAGGAAGGCGTCGACGCGGCCGTGCGTATCGGCGAGCTCGCAGACAGCGCACTGCATCAGGTGAAGCTGGCCCAGGTACGGCGCATTCTCGTGGCCAGCCCCGCCTATCTCGCGGCAAGGGGCGAGCCGACCGACGTGGCCGGGCTCGCCGGGCACGACCTCATCGCCTTCGACACCTTCACCGCCAACGGCGAATGGCGCTTCACCGCGAGCGGACGACCTGCCGCACGCGTCGAGGCACGGCTCATCACGAACAGTGTCGAGACCGCCATCGACGCCGCCACCGCCGGCCTCGGCATCTGCCGTGTCCTGTCCTATCAGGTCAGGCGCGACCTCGCCGACGGCCGCCTGCGCAGAATCCTGCAAGATTTCGAGCCGCCTGCCCTCCCGGTCAGCCTGATCTTCCCGGCGAACCGCCGCGGCTCACCCAATGTCGGTGCCTTCATCAAGGCTGCCCAGGAGGAGCTGCGCCTCGCCGAGATGGGGTGACGGGCTGTCTCAGGACAGCGCAACGAAACCAAGCGCCGGTGTCCACTGCACCGCATCGAGGGGATGCACCGGCCGGATCCGCTCGAAGGGCAGATCCTGGGGCCGGAAGGCGGTCATGCCCGGCGTATCGACCGTCACCGGCACCGCGCTCCCGGCGAAGGACAGCTTGTAGTGGTTGGCCGAACGCGCAACGACGGCCTTCTGCGATCCAACAGGAAGCCCGACGGCCGCGTAGAAGGCGGGGTCGTGCACATTGGGCACCAGCGTCGTCACCACCACATTGAGGGCGCCGGCCGTCAGGACCGCATAATCGCCGAAATCCGCCTCGACGCCCGCCATGTAGGGGCCCTCGTTGACGAAGCGTGCCCGGCCCAGCCGCGTCACCTGCCAATTCGCCCGCAGCGGCCGGAGGCTCTTGTTGACGCTCGCGCCGATCGACAGCGAGACCGTCTGGCCGATGCCAGCGGCGCTCGCGGCAGCGACGACGTCCGGATCGTAGACGACCGTCGCGACCGCCAGATCCGGGAACTGCTCCAGGGCGACGCGGGCGATCTCGACGGAATCGCCCGGACCGGCGCCGAGAACCCGGTCACCCTGGTCGCCGAGGACGAAGGGCGTGGATGAGTCCCGCGCCAAGGCGAGCGCATCGGCGACGCTCGGCAGGGTTTCGGTGAAGCGATCCCGCGCCTCCCAGAGTACCTCCGCCAGGGCCTGCGAGGCGTCGCGCGCAATGCCGCTGCCATCGTCATAGGCGAGAACGGCCTGCCCGGCCCGCGGCCCGTCGATGAAGGGATGGATGTTGAAGATCGAGAGGTCGACGAGGCCGGGCTTTGCGCGCCAGTCCTCGGCCTGTGCGCAGATCGTGCGCATCGGCTCGGCCGTGGTCTCGTCGCTGCCGCGCATCAGGAAGGGCACGAAGGTGACCACGCCGCGGGGCACCGATGCGCCCTTCAGGATGCGGTCGAGCAGCATCATCGCCCGCTCGCCGGTCTCGACCATGTCGGCATGAGGCTGCGTGCGATAGCCCGTCATGATCGTCGCGTTGCGGGCCATGCGCTCGGTGAGATAGGCGTGCAGATCGAGCGCGACCGCGATCGGCATCTCCGGGCCGACCGTCGCGCGGAGGCGTTCCAGCAGTTCTCCCTCGGTATCGACGCAGTCCTGCGCGATCGTCGCGCCGTGCAGCTCCAGGCAAATGCCGTCGAAGCCGCCCTGCCCGGCTTGCGCGACGAACGCGGCCACGATCTCCTCGAAGAGCTCCTGCGCGACCGGACCACCGGGCCTCGCCCGGGCGCCAAGCACGGGCACGCATTCGTATCCGAGCCGCTCGGCGGCGCGGACGACCCCGCTGAAAGCCGTCTCGGATCGTCGCGCCAGCTCCAGCAGCGGCTCGCCGCGCAGGATCTGGACCTCGTCGCGGTCCGTGACGACGGGGTTGAACGAATGGCCCTCGTGCCAGAGCTGGCCGACCAGAATGCGCGGCTTCGACATGATGATGCTCCCGTCGGGTTTCGAACCGGCTATTCCGCAGCCTCGAGCGGGCGCACCGGCGTGCGGTGCCAGCCCTCGTCATGCCTTGCCCAATAGGCCTGCTTCAGTTTGAGCGAGATCGGCCCCGGCCGGTCATTGCCGAGAATACGCCCGCCGATCCGCGAGGCCGGCATCACGCCGCCCGCGGTGGTCGCCAGGAACACCTCGTCGGCATGCTCGATATCCGTGCCGGGGATCGGCTCCACCGCCGCCTCGATGCCGAGTTCGGCACAAAGCTCCAGCACCGATTTGCGGGTGATGCCGTGCAGGCTGCCGCGATCGGGCGTGCTCACCTTGCCGTCCTTAACGATGAAGACGTTGAAGCCCGGCCCCTCGGTCAGGAAGCCCTGTGCGTCGAACAGCACCGCCGTGTCGAAACCCTCGTCATGGGCTTCGAGCAGGCCCGAGGTCAGGTCGCTCCACTGGTAGTTCTTCACCGTGGGATCGACGCTGGCGTCCGGCACGCGGGGCGTCGAGGCGAGCCAGATATGCGCGCCGCGTTCCTGCACATCCTTCGGGATCACGTCGATCCAGGGCAGCGCATAGGCGATGAGGTGGTTGTCGCAATCGGCGGGCCGGCGGGAGCCGGCAACCCGCGGCCGCCCGCGCGAGGCAACCATCGCGACATAGGCGTCGGACAGGCCGCTGAGCGCGACGCAGCGATGCAGGATCGCCTCGATCGCGGCGCGATCTTCCGGCGGCCGGATCCGGCGCTGCTGCATCGAATGCTCGAAGCGGTCGAGATGGTCATCGAGGCGGAAGAAGCCGTTCTTCACGACATGGACGACGTCATAGACGACGTCCGAGCGGGTGAAGCCCCAGTCGGTCACCGGGATCGTCGCCTCGGCGATGGGTACGAAGCGGCCCCGGACATAGGCCGCGCCGTCTGCATAGGATGAAGTGCTCAACGCTGATCTCCTGAAAATGTCTCGAACCTCCGGCGACAGGGCCTGCGGTCGCCGCTGGCGGCTGGCCGGGCCCGGCGCCGCGCTAACCCGCCTTCGCCTCCCGCCGCTTTCGCAAGGCGCCGAGAACCGCACCGCCCTTGACGGCGAGCAGCAGCGCGAATGTCAGGATCATGATGATGAACGCCGCCGCCGCGATCGCCGGGCTGATGTTCTCCCGCAGCGAGGAGAACATCTGGCGGGCCAGGGTCGTCTGGTTGGGGCCGGCGACGAAGAGCGTGATCACCACCTCGTCGAGCGAGGTTGCAAAGGCGAAGACCGCCCCCGTCAGGATGCCCGGCAAGGCGAGCGGCAGCGTGACCTCCCGAAAGACCTTGACAGGCGGGGCGCCAAGGCTCGCCGCCGCGCGCTCCAGCGCCGGGTCGATGCTCGCCAGCGCACCGGCGACATTGACCAGCACGAAAGGCACGCACAGCACCGCATGGGCGATGATGACGCCGGGATAGCTCGAGGCCAGGCCCATGCGGGCGTAGAGCACCTGCATGCCGACACCGAGCACGACCGCCGGCACCACCATCGGCAGCAGGAAGATCGAGCGCAGCACCCCGGAGAACGGCACGAGCTCCCGCCTCAGGCCCAGCGCCGCCAGCGTGCCGATGACGGTCGAGAGGATGGTCGCGCCGGTGCCGATGAACAGCGAATTGACGATCGCCCGCGTCCAGGCCTGGCTTTCCGCCAGCGCGCCGAACCAGCGCATCGACGGACCGCTGATCGGATAGACCAGGAAGACGCTGTCGGTGAAGGCGAGCGGCAGGATCGCGACCAGCGGCAACAGCAGGAATGCGACCGCGAGCGCGCCGAAGGCGAGCCGCAACGCACCGAAGGCAGTGCCCGCCGGACGCAGCGAAACGCCGCTCATGTCTGCACCAGCGGGGTGCGCGAGAGCCGGCCATAGACGATGTAGAGCACCGTCGTCGGCACCAGCAGGAACAGGCCGAGCGCCCCCGCCATGCCCCAGTTCGCCGTGCCGGTGGCATAGAAGGCGATGACCGAGCTGATCATCTGGTCGCCCGCGCCGCCGGTGAGCGCAGGCGTGATGTAGTAGCCCAGCGCCACCATGAAGACGAGCAGCGAGCCCGAGAGCAGGCCCGGCATCGCGAGCGGCAGCAGCACATGGCGGAAAGCCTGCAGCGGAGCCGCGCCGAGCGCAGCCGCCGCCGGCATCAGGTTGCGCGGAATCGCGATCAGGCTGGCATAGATCGGCAGCACCATCAGCGGCAGCAGCACATGCGTCATCGCGATCAGCACGCCGGTGCGGTTGTAGATGAGCGACAGTGGCCCATCGATCAGCCCGAGCGCGCGCAGCGTCTGGTTGATGAGCCCGGTATCCTGCAGCAGGATCAGCCAGGCGGCGGTGCGGACCAGCAGCGAGGTCCAGAGCGGCAGCAGCACCGCGACCAGCAGCAGGTTGCGCTTCCAGCCCGTGACGCTCGCCGCCAGCATGGCGAAAGGCAGCCCGATCAGGCCACAGAGCAGTGTGACCTGCGCGGCGATCACGAAGGTGCGCAGCATGATCACCCGGTTGACCGCGAAATCGGCCGGGACCGGCTCGATCCGTCCGTCATCGCTGCGCTTGAGATCGACGGCAGCGAGCAGGTTGGCGTCGGTGTAGGCCGGCATGCTGCGCTTCAGCGCCAGCCAGTAGGCCTGGTCGGACCAGCGCGGGTCCAGCGCGGCGAGGTCGAGCGCCTCGGCCTCGCCCGCCTCGCGCACGGCACGCACGGTGCGCGGCAGCAGCGTGCGGAATCCAGCCTGCTGGCTGTTCAGCGTGCGGACGGCATCGCCGAAGCGCTCCTGCGGCGTGTCCAGGCGCAAGTCGCGCAGCAAAGCCGCCTGCAGCGGCGCCGGCGGCGGGCTGACGCCGTCCCAAGTCGCGATCGCAGCGGCCGTCTCGGGAAAGGCGAGGCGCACCGTGCCGCCCTGGACCGAGGTCGCGACCATCATCCACAGCGGCCACAGGAAGAACAGGCCCAGGAACGCGACCAGCGGCAGGACGAGCAGCACGGCCTTGAGGCGTGCGCTCATGGCGCAACCAGCGTGCAATCGCCGGGCGCGAAGCTGGCGAAGGCCGTGCTGCCCACCGCAGGCGCGGCATCGCGTCGGCCGGCCTTGGCGACGAGGCGGTCATTCCCGCAAGCCAGATGCAGGCGGATATGATCGCCGTGATAGACATGGTCCTCGATGATCACCGGCAACGCGTTCGGGAGGGTCGCATCCGGGACGATGTGCAGCATTTCCGGACGCACCGAGACCATCACGGCGTCGCCGACTTCAAACGCCGTCGCCGCGTCGCAGGTCACGCTGTCGCCCGATGCCAGCCTGACCGAGGTCGTCCGGCCGGCACGCTGCGAGACCTGCCCGGCGAACAGATTGGTCTCGCCGATGAATTCTGCGACGAAGCGCGTGCGCG
This sequence comes from Bosea sp. 124, assembly GCF_003046175.1. Taxonomy (NCBI): domain Bacteria; kingdom Pseudomonadati; phylum Pseudomonadota; class Alphaproteobacteria; order Hyphomicrobiales; family Alloboseaceae; genus Allobosea; species Allobosea sp. 124. Next base: position 4,490,403 of record NZ_PZZM01000001.1, on the reverse strand, counting down.
GCCGGTCGTAAAGGCCCGACGGCGTATCGAACTGCTCGATCTTGCCATGGTTCAGGACCGCGACGCGGTCCGACATGGTCAGCGCCTCGCCCTGGTCATGCGTGACGAAGATGACCGTCAGGCCGAGCTTGCGATGCAATTCGCGAATCTCGAGCTGCATATGTTCGCGCAACTGCTTGTCGAGCGCGCTCAGCGGCTCGTCCATCAGCACGACCTTGGGCTCGTAGACGAGGGCGCGGGACAAGGCGATGCGCTGCTGCTGCCCGCCGGACAGCTGGGAGGGCTTGCGGTCGGCGAGATGGGCCAGGCGCACGAGTTCCAGCGCGCGTTTGACCTTGTCGTCGCGCTCCGCCCGGGCCACGCCGCGCATCTTGAGCGGAAAGCCGACATTCTCGGCGATCGTCATATGCGGAAACAGGGCGTAGTTCTGAAAGACCACGCCCATCTCGCGCCTGTGCGGCGGGAGATGCTCGACCCGCCGGCCATCGACATGGATGCTGCCGCCGCTCGGCGTCTCGAAACCGGCCAGCATCATCAGGAGCGTTGTCTTGCCGGAGCCGGAGGGGCCGAGCAGGCTGACGAATTCGCCACGTCCGACATGGAAATCGAGAGCGTCGACGACCGTGACAGTGCCGAAGACCTTGCTGATGGCCTCGAAATGGATGAACGGGTCCGAATCTCGCAAAGGATTAAATGTCCTGTAGCGGCGAAAGCGAAGTCAGGCGGTCAAGGCGCGGGCGCTTCAGGGAAGCGTCCCGCGCGGGGCTTTCCGCCGGAACGGCCCGGGCGCGACCACGCCCGCCCGGGCCTTTGGCATGCGCAGTGGCGCAGCGTTGCCGGTTAGTTGCCGACCCGGCTTACTTGCCGACCCAGCTCACTTGCCGACCCATGTTACTTGCCGACCCAGGCGTTGAAGCGCTTGGTCAGGTCCTCGATGTTGTCGTTCCAGAAGTCGACATCGATCGCGATCGCGTTTTCGAGGTTCTGCGGCGCGGTCGGCAGGTCGGCGGCGAGATCGGCCGGGACGGCGGCGGCAGCGGCCTTGCTCGGCAGGCCGTAGGCGATGTCCTGCGGCAGCTTGGACTGGTTCTCCGGCAGGCTGGCGAAGGTGATGAAGTCCATCGCTTGGTCCTTGTTCGGGCTGCCCTTCAGGATCACCCAGCTATCGACGGCGTAGATGCTGCCGGGCCAGACGACCTTGAACTTGGTGCCCTCGGTCTTGTTGATGCCGCTGATGCGGCCGTTATAGGCCGCCGTCATCACGACCTGGCCGGATTTGAGCAGCTGCAGCGGCTGGGCGCCGGATTCCCACCAGACGATGTCGGCCTTGAGCTCATCCAGCTTTTTGAAGGCGCGATCGACGCCGCCCTTGTCGCGCAGCACCTTGTAGACGTCCTTCGGCGCGACGCCGTCCGCCATCAGCGCGAACTCGAGCGCGTATTTCGGGCCGCGACGCAGGCCGCGCTTGCCCGGGAATGCCTTGGTGTCCCAGAAATCGGCCCAGGAGGTCGGCGCCGTCTTCAGCTTTTCGGAATCATAGGACAGCAGCGTCGACCAGACGATCGCGCCGACGCCGCAATCGCTCACGGCGCTCGCCAGGAACTTGTCCTTGCCGCCGAGCTTGGGCCAGTCGAGTTTTTCGTAGAGACCATCGGCACAGCCGATCGCCAGCTCGTCGGCCTCGACCTGCACCGCATCCCAGTTCGGCGTGCCAGCCTTCACCTTGGCCTGGATGACGCCGATGCCGCCATCCCAGGACTCGTCGAGCACCGGCTTGCCGGCCTTGTCCGAAAACGGCTTGAAATAGATCTTGCGCTGGGCGTCCTGGTAGTTGCCGCCCCAGGACACGACGGTGAGGTCGCGCGCGGCCGCAGCGCCCATGCCGGCGACCGCGAGGCCCGCCGCGAGTGCCGATGTGGCGATGATGGATTTCAGCGACGTCATGGTCTTCTCCCCGCATTTACGGCTGATTGGCCATCTCCGCCCCTTGCGAAGAGTGGACCATCATTGGCTTCATTGGAGCCGGCTTTGCAGCCTTGCGCTACGAGAATCTTATTGAAGCGCAGGCGCCAATTCCGGTCAGAAGTTGCGCGGGCGCGGGCCTGGACGCCACGCTCCCGCCTTCGTCGCGCCAGCCATGCGTGCACCTTTCCGGATCGAACGCCGGCCCGAAGGCGACCCGTATGGCGACCGGGCCGGTTTCTCCACGCCAGGACACGCTGATCGGCGTGTCGCCGCTCTCGCATTTGGCCATGCGAGACGTTACCGTAAGCGATGCGCGTGGACGTCCTCGGCTTGCAAGCCTTTATCAGTATTGCGGAACGCGGCAGTTTTCGGGCTGCGGCCTCCCATCTCAACCTGTCCCAGACAGCGCTCAGTCACCGCGTCCGCAAGCTGGAGGAATCGCTCGGCACCCCCCTCTTCCTGCGCACGACCCGTCAGGTCTCGCTGACAGCCGCCGGCACGACCCTGCTGCCTCGGGCGCGCCGCATTTTCGAGGATCTTGGATCGGCCCTCGACGAGGTCAGGGTCGATGTGCGCGCCGGCGAGGAGCAGGTTTCACTCGGATGCTTGCCGACGATCGCCGTGCACTGCATGCCGGCCGTGATCGCCGCCTTCGCCGGGCGACACCCCGGCGTCGGTGTCCGGATTCATGACAATTCGGCGTCCGAGATCGCAGACAAGGTCCAGTCGGGCGAGGCCGAATTCGGGGTCACCATCGTCGCGGCCAACCGCTGGGATCTCGAACTCAAGCCGGTCGTCAAGGAACCCTTCGTGCTGGTCAGCCATCGCAGCATGCCACTCGCGCATGCGACATCGCTGACATGGGCGCAGTTGCAAGGCGAACCGCTCGTGCGCGTCAGCGCCGAGACCGGCAACCGCATCCTGATCGATGATGCCCTCGGTGCCAGGCGCGAGGCGTTGACGTGGCGCTACGAGGTTCAGCGCGTCGTGACGGCGGTCGGCCTCGTGCGCTCGCGCATCGGCTACGCGATCGTGCCCCAGCTCGCGCTCGATGTCGTCGACGCCGTCGACCTTGTCGCCATTCCGCTGCGGTCACCGGCGGTGTCGCGCACGCTCGGCATCATCACCCGCAAGACCGTGCCGTTGCGCCCGGTGACGCGGGATCTGCTGTCGCTTCTGAGCCAGGCGTTGAAGCGCAGCGTCTCGCCGCGACGAGATGAATGAAACTAATCAATCGCTGCATTCTTATCATTTGATGGCGGAATGAGCCTGCCCCACCCTTGCTGCGGGAAGAAACGCACAAGGAGTGGCGACGATGGCTGGTTTTGCACCGGCGACGATCGCATTCATCGGATTTGGCGAGGTCGGGCAGACCTTCGCACGCGGGCTGCTGGCCAACGGCGCGGCGGGTATACGCGCCTATGATCTGCTGTTCGGCAGCCCAGCGGGGCACAGGCTCGAAGAGGCCGCGCGGTCGATCGGCGTGGATTGCGCCGCGTCGCCGGAGGCGGTCGGCCCCGATGCCCGCTTCATCTTCTCGGCCGTCACGGCCGACCGCGCCGAGGCCGTGGCGATCGAGGCGGCCACCTGGCTGAAGCCCGGGCAGGTGTTCGTCGACGTCAACTCGGCGGCACCTTCGACCAAGCAGAGAGCGGCGAAGGCGATCGCGACGAGCGGCGCCGATTATGTCGAGGCCGCGGTGATGGCAGCGGTGAAGCAGCCCGGCCTCAAGGTCTCTATCCTGGCCGGCGGCCCGAAGGCGCAATCCGCCGCCGAGGCTCTGAACATGATGGGCATGAATCTGACCCCGGTCTCCGAGCTCTTCGGCCGGGCCTCGGCGATGAAGCTCTGCCGCAGCATCGTCATCAAGGGGCTGGAGGCGCTGATGGTCGATTGCGCTGCTGCCAGCGAGGCCTGGGACGTCAAGGATCCGGTCTTCGCCAGCCTGCACGCGACCTTCCCGTCGATCGATTTCCACGCACTTGCTGCCGACATGCGCGAGCGCGTCGCCACCCATGGCGTGCGAAGGGCGGCCGAGATGCGCGAAGCGGCCGAGATGCTCGCTGCCGCGGGGCTCGATCCCTGTCTCGCCACGGCCGTGGCCGACAGCCAGCAACGCGGCGCTCGCGCCAAACCCGCAGCCGGAGCGTAAGGCGATGAGCCAGATCGCCGTTCCCTGCATGCTGATCCGAGGAGGCACCTCCAAGGGCGCCTATTTCCTGCGCGACGATCTGCCGGCGGATGTCGCCGCGCGCGATGCCTTCCTGCTCGCAGTGATGGGTTCTCCCGACAGGCGGCAGGTCGACGGGCTCGGCGGCGCCCATCCCTTGACCAGCAAGGTCGCGATCGTCTCGCCGTCGAGAGAGCCGGGCTGCGATATCGATTTCCTGTTCGCGCAGGTCGGCGTCGAGACAGCAAGCGTCGACACGACGCCGAACTGCGGCAACATCCTCGCCGGCATCGGCGCCTTTGCGCTGGCACGCGGTCTCGTGCGGGCCAATGGAGCGCGCACGACGATCAGGGTCCGCACCATCAACACCGGCACCATCGCCGACCTGACGATGGACACGCCGGATGGCGAGGCCAGCGCCGAGGGCGATGCCCGGATCGACGGCGTGCCGGGCACCTCCGCGCCGATCGACATCGGCTTTCTCGATGCCGAGGGCTCGGTCTGCGGGGCGCTGCTGCCGACCGGCAACGTCGTCGACGAAATCGAGGGCGTGCCCTGCACGCTGATCGACAACGGCATGCCGGTGATCGTGATGCGGGCGGTCGATGTCGGGCGCACCGGCTACGAGCCGCGCGAGCAACTCGACAAGGACACCGAGCTCAAGGCGCGCCTTGAACGCATCCGCCTCGCGGCCGGGCCCCTGATGCATCTCGGCGACGTCTCGACGAAGGTCGTGCCCAAGATCGCGCTCGTAGCCCCCCCGGTTGCAGGCGGGTCGATCGCGACGCGCAGCTTCATCCCGCATGAATGCCATGCCTCGATCGGAGTCTTCGCGGCGGTGACGGTGGCGACGGCGGCGGCGCTCCCCGGTTCGCCGGCGGCCTCTGTCGCCGTGATGCCGCAGGGCCGCGAGCGTTCGCTCTCGGTGGAGCATCCGACGGGAGAGTTCACCGTGACGCTGACGGTCGGCGGGACAGCCGGGCAGCCAGTGGTCGAACGAGCCGGGCTGCTGCGCACGGCGCGCATCCTGATGGAGGGCCGCGCCTTCGTGCCGGCCAGCGTCATGGCGGCGCATGCGGACGGCATCCGCCATGCGGCCGAATGACATGACGAGTGAGAGGACCGGGCGTCGATGACGAGCTTGCCGAAGACGGGTCTGGTGATCACGGCGCATCCGGGCGATTTCGTCTGGCGTGCCGGCGGTGCCATCGCGCTGCATGCGAAGCGCGGCCTGCGCGTGAAGATCCTCTGCCTGTCCTATGGCGAGCGTGGCGAAAGCCAGTTCGCCTGGAAGAAAGCCGGCGTCCGGATGGAGGACGTCAAGGCGCAACGCCGCGAAGAAGCGGAGCAGGCGGCCGCGCTTCTCGGCGCCGAGATCGAATTCATGGATGCCGGCGACTATCCGTTGCGGACGACGTCCGGAATGCTCGACCGCACCATCGACATCTTCCACGAACTCAGTCCGCGCTTCGTGCTGACGCATGCGCTCGAAGACCCCTACAATGTCGACCACCCCGAGGCGGCGCGCTTCGCGCAGGAGGCGCGCATCATCGCGCAGGCGGCGGGCCACAAGCCCGATCCGGAGCGCGCCTATCCCGCCCCGCCGGTCTTCCTGTTCGAGCCGCACCAGCCCGAGCAGTGCAACTTCAAGCCCAACGTCATCCTCAACATCGACGAGGTCTGGGAGGTGAAGCGCAAGGCCTTCGAGATCCTCGCCGCGCAGAAGCATCTCTGGGAATACTACACCCGCGTCGCCCTCAACCGCGGCATGCAGGGGGGGCGGAACTCCGGCAAGCCGATGACCTATGGCGAGGCCTATCAGCGCCTCTTCCCCGAAGCGCTGGAGATGCTGGCATGACCCCCGTCGTCATCCGCACGAAGAAGCGCGCGCCGGCCGCCGCGATGGCCGCTCTCGCGGAGTTCGGCGTCTCGACCACGCATGAGGCGATGGGGCGCAGCGGGCTGATGAAGCCTTACATGCGGCCGATCTATGCCGGCGCGCAGATCGCCGGCGGCGCCGTGACCGTGCTTGCCCAGCCCGGCGACAACTGGATGATCCATGTCGCGATCGAGCAGGTGCAACCGGGCGACGTGCTTGTTGTCGCCTGCACGACCGACAACACCGACGGCATGTTCGGCGACCTCCTCGCGACCTCGCTCAAGGCGCGCGGCGGGGTCGGCCTCGTCATCGATGCCGGCGTGCGCGATGTGCGCATCCTGACGCAGATGGGCTTTCCGGTCTGGTCGCGCGCGATCTCGGCCAAGGGCACGGTCAAGGCGACGCCAGGGTCGGTCAATGTGCCGGTGGTCTGCGCCGGTGCCCTCGTCCATCCGGGCGACGTGATCGTCGCCGACGATGACGGCATCGTGGTCGTGCCGCGTCTCGACGCCGAAGCCGTGGCCGAGGCCGGCCGCGAGCGTGAGGCGAACGAAGGGGAGAAGCGACGCCGTCTCGCCTCTGGCGAACTCGGGCTGGACATGTACGCTATGCGCGAAGGCCTCACCAAGGCGGGCCTCGTCTACCGCGACGACGAATAACCAGAAGCAAAGCCCCGCCAAGGGGATCCGGCAAGACTTTCGGGAGGATTGAAGACATGACGCATCGCAGGACAGTTCTGAGTGGAATTCTCGGCCTCACGCTGGCGGCTTCGGCCGGGGGCGCGGCGCTGGCGCAGGAGCCGGTCAAGATCGGCCTGATCCTGCCGATGACGGGGCCCTTCGCCTCGACCGGCCGGCAGATCGACGCGGCGGTGAAACTCTTCCTGGCCAAGGAAGGCGCCGTCCATGGCGGACGCAAGCTTGAGGTCATCCTCAAGGACGACGCCGGCAACGCCGACGCCACCCGCCGCATCGCGCAGGAACTGGTGGTCAACGACAAGGTCGCGGTGCTCGCCGGATTCGGCCTGACCCCGCTCGCCATGGCGACGGCACCGATCGCGACGCAAGCCAAGGTGCCGCAGATCGTCATGGCGGCAGCGACCGCCACGATCACCGAGGCCTCGCCCTTTATCGCGAGAACCTCCTTCACCCTGCCGCAGGCCTCCGAGCCGATGGCGGACTGGGCTGCGGCCAACGGCATCAAGAAGGTCTTCACGGTCGTGACCGACTACGGTCCGGGCATCGACGCCGAGACGTCCTTCGCGGCGAAATTCAAGGCGGCGGGCGGCACGGTCGAGAGCGTGCGCGTGCCGCTGCGCAATCCCGATTTCGCGCCCTTCCTCCAGCGTGTCTCCGAAGCCAAGCCGGACGCGCTCTTCGTCTTCGTGCCCTCGGGCGTCGGCGCGCAATTCATGAAGCAGTTCGTCGAGCGCGGTCTCGACAAGGCCGGCGTCAAGCTGATCGGCCCCGGCGACGTGGTCGATGACGACATCCTCGACGGCATCGGCGACGTCGCGCTCGGCGCGATCACGACGCACCACTATTCAGCCGCCCATGACAGCCCGGCCAACAAGGCCTTCGTCGAGGCCTTCCAGAAGGCCAACCCCGGAATGCGGCCGAACTTCATGGCGGTAGGCGGCTATGATGGCATGCGCCTCGTCGCGGAAGCGCTGAAGGAGACCAAGGGCGATGCCGACGGCGAGAAGCTGATCGCCGCGATGAAGGGCGCCGCCTGGGAAAGCCCGCGCGGACCGATCAAGATCGATCCCGACACGCGCGACATCATCCAGAACATCTATGTCCGCAAGACGGAGAAGGTCGGCTCGGAATTCAGGAATATCGAGTTCGCGACGATCCCGAACGTCAAGGATCCGGTGAAGGCGCGCAAGTGAGCGGCGCCACTGCCAAGCCGGATCGCGGCGCATGCTGACCATTCTGTTCGACGGCATCGCCTATGGCATGGTGCTCTTCGTCCTCGGCTGCGGGCTGTCCGTGACGATGGGGTTGATGAATTTCGTCAACCTCGCCCACGGCGCCTTCGCGATGCTCGGTGGCTACGTCGCAGTGGCCGCGATGCAGCGGCTCGGCCTGCCCTTCCTCGCGAGCCTGCCGGTCGCCTTCCTTGCGGCGGCGCTTGTCGGGATCGTGCTGGAGCGGCTGATCTACCGGCCGATGTACGCCAAGAGCCATCTCGACCAGGTGATGTTCTCGATCGGGCTGGTCTTCATGGCGGTCGCGGGGACGGACTGGCTGATGGGATCGACCCAGCAGTTCATCCGGCTGCCGGCCTGGCTTCAGGGGCGTTTCGAGGTGGCGGGCATCGGCATCGGCCGCTACCGCCTCTTCGTCATCGCCGTCTGCGGTGTGCTGGCGGTCTCGCTGCAATGGGGCTTCACCCGGACCCGCTTCGGCAGCCGGCTGCGCGCCGCGGTCGACGATGCCCGCGTCGCGCGCGGGCTCGGCATCCCGGTCAGCCGGCTCTTTGCGCTAACCTTCGCGCTGGGCTCCGGTCTCGCCGGGCTCGGCGGCGCGCTCGGCATCGAACTCATGGGCCTCGACCCGACCTTTCCGTTGAAATTCATGATCTACTTCCTGATCGTCGTCACGGTCGGCGGCACCTCCAGCATCACCGGGCCGTTCTTTGCCGCGATGCTGCTTGGCGTCGCCGACGTCGTCGGCAAATATCTCGTTCCGCAGGTCGGCGCCTTCATCATCTACGCCTTGATGGTGGCGCTCCTGATCACCCGGCCGCACGGGCTCTTCGCAAGGGCGCGGACATGACGGCGCCTGCCCTGGAGACACCCGTCCGTTATTCGCTGCTCGCCGCGCGGCGCTGGCACCCGGCCGAGATCGCCTTCTGGCTCGTGGCCTTCGCGGCGTTCCTGCTGTTCCCGCGCAACCTGCTGCTGCTCAACGAGATCGCGATCCTCGCGCTCTTCGCGCTCTCGCTCGACCTGATCCTCGGCTATGCCGGCATCGTCTCGCTCGGGCACGCCGCCTTCCTCGGCATGGGCGCCTATGCGGCCGGCCTTGCGGCAAAGCATGTCACGGCCGACCCGCTGGCCGGGCTCGCCATCGGCATGGGCGCGGCGGGGCTGCTCGGCCTCGTTACCAGCCCGCTCGTGCTGCGCGGCACCGATCTCACCCGGCTGATGATCACGCTCGGCGTCGCGCTCATCCTCTATGAGCTGGCGAACTCATTCGGCTCGCTCACCGGCGGCGCCGACGGCCTGCAGGGAATCGTGATGGCGCCGGTGCTCGGCCTGTTCGCGTTCGATATCTTCGGCCGCACCGCCTATCTCTATTCGCTCTGCGTGCTGTTCCTGCTGTTCCTGGTCGCACGGCGGGTGACGAATTCGCCGTTCGGCCTGTCGCTGCGCGCGATCCGCGACAATCCGCTGCGCGCCGCGGCCTCGGGCGTGCCGAATGGCCGGCGCCTCGCGGCCGCCTATGCGCTGGCTGCGGCCTATGCGGGAGCGGCCGGCGCCTTGCTCGCCCAGACCACGCAGTTCGTCTCGCTCGACGTGCTCGATTTCCACCGCTCCGCCGACCTGATGCTCGTGCTGATCATCGGCGGCGCCGGTTACCTCTATGGCGGACTCATCGGCGCGATCGCCTTCAAGCTGCTGCAGGACGCGATCGCGACCTTCACGCCGCAATACTGGATGTTCTGGATCGGGCTGTTCCTGGTGCTGTTCGTGCTCGGCGGGCGCGAGATGATCCATGGCGCGATCAAGGCCGTGGCCTTGCGTTTCGCCCGCTTCGGCAAGGGAGCCGCCCGATGAGCGTGGCGCTCCGGACCTTCGATCTGTGCAAGAGCTTTGGCGGCATCGTCGCGACGGACCATGTCGACTTCACGCTCCAGCGCGGCGCCCGCCACGCGCTGATCGGACCGAACGGCGCCGGCAAGACCACCTTCGTCAACCAGCTCACCGGCGTGCTGCGGCCGACCTCGGGCCGCGTCGAACTCATGGGCGAGGACATTACAGGCCGGTCGCGCGAGGCGCGGGTGAAGCGCGGGCTGGCACGCACCTTCCAGATCAACCAGCTCTTCGCCACGATGACGCCGCTGGAGATGATCGCGCTCGTCACCTCCGAGCGCCTCGGCCACGGCAGCCATCCCTTCCGCAGGCTCGATCGCGATGCGGAGCTGGTGACGCAGACGGCCGAGATCCTGGCCCGCTTCAGGCTCGACGACATCATGGACCGGCAGATCGCGACGCTGCCCTATGGCAAGCAGCGCCAGATCGAGATCGCCGCCTCCTTCGCCGCGAAGCCGTCCGTCCTGCTGCTCGATGAGCCGGCCGCCGGCGTGCCGGAGGCGGAGCGCCGCGAACTGATGGAGACGGTCGCCTCGTTGCCGGCAGACGTCTCCGTGCTGCTGATCGAGCATGACATGGACCTCGTCTTCCGCTTCGCGACGCGCATCACCGTGCTGGTCAACGGCCATGTGCTGGCCGAGGGCACGCCTGACGAGATGGCGCGCGATCCGGCCGTCCGCGCGGCCTATCTCGGCGAGGATTCCCATGTCTGAGAATGCCCATGTCTGAGCCATCGCCACCTGACGCATCGCGATCGGGGCTCCTGACGATCGAGAAGCTGAGCGCCGGCTATGGCGAGGCGCAGGTGCTGTTCGACATCGACCTCGCGCTGGCGGAAGGCCATTCGCTCGCCCTGCTCGGCCGCAACGGCGTCGGCAAGACAACGCTGGTCAACAGCATCATCGGCGTCACGCGCCGCCGCGGCGGCCGGATCATGCTGGCGGGACGCGACCTCACGAGCGCCTCGCCGGAACAACGGGCCCATGCCGGCATCGGCTGGGTGCCGCAGGAGCGCAACATCTTCAAGTCGCTGACGGTACTCGAGAACCTCACCGCCGTCGCGCGGCCCGGCCCCTGGGATGCCGCGCGCGTCTTCGCGATGTTCCCGCGCCTCGCCGAGCGCAAGGGCAATCTCGGCAACCAGCTCTCGGGCGGCGAGCAGCAGATGCTGGCGATCGGGCGGGCGCTGATGCTCAATCCGAAGCTCCTGCTTCTCGACGAGCCGACCGAGGGTCTGGCCCCGATCATCGTCGAGGAACTGCTCAGGGCGCTGAAGGCGCTGTTTCGCGATGAAGGCCTCGCCGCCATCGTCATCGAGCAGCATGCCCGCAAGATCCTCGAGCTGACGGACGATGCCATCGTGCTCGAACGCGGCCGCGTCGTCCTGGCGGAACGCAGCGCGACGCTGCTCGCCGAGCCGCAGCGGCTCGAACATCACCTCGGCCTCGCCGCCGCGGCCTGACAATCAACAACCGGGAGGACACGACATGACCCTGAGACAGAAGCCGCCCTTCCGGGGCGACATGGTCGGAAGTCTGCTGCGCAGCGCGCCGGTCAAGGACGCTCGCGCCAAGGTCGCGGAAGGCGCGATGAGCCAGGCCGAGCTGACCGCCATCGAGGACGAAGAGATCCGCAAGCTCGTCCGCAAGCAGGAGGAGATCGGCCTGCAAGCGGTGACCGACGGCGAATACCGCCGCGCTTTCTGGCATTTCGACTTCCTCGAAGCCCTGACCGGCGTCACCGGCTACGATTCCGATTCAGGCATCCAGTTCAAGGGCGTCGCGACCAAGGCGCGCGGCATCCGCGTCACCGGCAAGCTCGATTTCCCGGACGACCACCCGCATCTGGCGCATTTCAGGTTCTTGGCCTCGACCACAAACCGCGTCGCGAAGATGACGATCCCGAGCCCGTCCATGCTGCATTATCGCGGTGGGCGGAAGGCGATCGACGCCAGCGCCTATTACCGGATGGAGGACTACTACGAAGACCTCGGCAAGGCCTACGCCAAGGCGATCAGGAGCTTCTACGACGCCGGCTGCCGCTACCTGCAGCTCGACGACACCAGCCTGTCCTATTTCTGCGATCCCGAGCAGCGCAAGATGCTGGCCGAGCGCGGCGACGATCCCGAAAAACTGATCTTCATCTATCGGGACATTCTCAACGTCGCGCTCAAGGCCAAGCCGGCGGACATGGCCATCACCACCCATACCTGCCGCGGCAACTTCAAATCGACCTTCATCGCCTCGGGTGGCTACGAGCCGGTCGCCGACATGGTCTTCAACCAGATCGACGTCGACGGCTATTTTATGGAATGGGACGACGACCGCTCCGGCGGCTTCGAGCCGCTGCGCTTCCTGCCGAAAGGCGACAAGCAGGTGGTGCTCGGGCTCGTGACCTCGAAATTCGGCACGGTGGAAAGCAAGGACAATCTCAAGCGCCGCATCGAGGAGGCCGCGAAGTTCGCGGCCCTCGATCAGCTCTGCCTCTCGCCGCAATGCGGCTTCGCCTCGACCGAGGAAGGCAATGTGCTGGCCGAGGACGAGCAATGGGCCAAGCTCTCGCGCATCCTCGAGGTCGCGAAGGAGGTCTGGGGATGAGCACGGAACCCTGCTTCGACACCGCCCATCTCGGCCATGTCGAGCTGTTCAGCAACAAGCCCGAGGCGAGCCTCGACTTCTTCGTCAACATCTTCGGGTTGACGGAGAGCGGGCGGGAGGGCGACTCGGTCTATCTGCGTGCCTGGGACGACTACGAGTTCCACACGCTGAAGCTCACCGCCTCGAACACGACCGGCATCGGCCATGTCGGCTATCGCGCCACCAGCGAGGCGGCGCTGCACCGACGGGTCGCCGCGATCGAGGCGATGGGCGCCGGCCTCGGCTGGTCAAAGGGCGATCTCGGCCATGGCCGGGCCTATCGCTTCCGCGACCCCGACAACCACGTCTTCGAGATCTATTTCGACACCAACAAATACCTCGCTCCCGCGCATGAGCGTCCCGCCCTGAAGAACCAGGCCCAGCGCAACCATGGCCGCGGCTGCGCGGTCCGCCGGCTCGACCATCTCAACCTGCTGGCGCAGGACGTGGCGGCGATCCGGGATTTTATGCCGAGGGCGCTGGGCAGCCGCGTCACCGAGCAGATCGTGCTCGATTCGGGCGAGGTCGGCGGCTGCTGGTTCACCGTCAACAACAAGAGCTATGACATCGCCTACACCCGCGACCACACGCCGGCGCGAGGGCGCTTCCACCATGTCACCTATGCCGTCGACCAGCGCGAACACATCCTGGAAGCGGCCGACCTCTTCCTGGAGAACGGCGTGTTCATCGAGACCGGCCCGCACAAGCACGCGGTGCAGCAGACCTTCTTCCTCTATGTCTACGAGCCCGCCGGCAACCGCGTCGAAATCGCCAATGCCGGGGCAAGGCTGATCCTCGATCCGGACTGGCAGACCGTGACCTGGACCGAGACCGAGCGGAAGAAGGGACAGGCTTGGGGGTTGAAGACGATCGACAGCTTCCACACGCACGGAACACCGCCGCAGGCGTGAATCGGGCCGCCGCGGTTTCGTCGGCGGTCGCGATGGCCTTCGAAGAAGCTGTGAGCCGCAAGACGCGCCAGCACTATGCAAATCAGGGCCATCGCCCCAGATCGCAGCGCCCAGTTCTTGGGTTTTCATGGAAAGCCACGCGAGTGGCTGGGGGACTAGGATTCGAACCTAGACAACCAGAGTCAGAGTCTGGGGTCCTACCGTTAGACGATCCCCCAATGGCGAGCAGCGCGGTGGGCTGCGCTCGCCTTGGTGAGCCGGGGGTCTAATCAAAGCTCGGCCGAATGGCAAGCCCCAGAATGCAGGCGATCATGCAAACCTTGCGGATCGGCAGCAGCCGGCCGCGAGGAGCGCGCGCCGCAGCGTTTTCCCGCCGCGCCGCAGGCCCGCTCCGCCCGAAATCAGGCGCTGCTCAGCGTCCGGCGCACGCTGTCGCGCCAGCCGTCGATCTTGCGGCTGCGCTCGCTCGCCGGCATCCCCGGCATGAAACGCCGCTCCAGCCGCCAGAGATCGGCGAAGCGGTCCGGTTCGGGCAACAGGCCGGCGTCGAGCCCGGCGAGATAGGCCGCGCCCAGCGCGGTCGTCTCGCGCAGGCTCGGCCGGTCGACGGGAAGGTCGAGGATGTCGGCGAGGCGCTGCATCGTCCAGTCGGAGGCGACCATGCCGCCATCGACCCGCAGCACCGAACGCGCGCCCTGCCCTGCTTGCGGCCAGTCGGCATGCATCGCCTCGATCAGGTCGAGCGTCTGGTAGCAAACGCTCTCCAGCGCGGCCTTGGCGAATTCGCGCGGGCCGCTGCCCCGTGTCAGCCCGAAGATCGCGCCCCGCGCATCGGCGTCCCAGTGCGGCGCGCCCAGGCCGACGAAGGCCGGCACGAGATAGACGTCCTGCGCCGGATCGGCGGCCGGCGCCAGCAGCCCGGTCTCGCTCGCCTCCGTGATGATGCCGAGCCCGTCGCGCAGCCATTGCACGGCCGCGCCGGCGATGAAGATCGAGCCCTCCAGCGCATAGATGCGCCTGCCGTCGAGCTGATAGGCGATGGTGCTGAGCAGGCGATGCTTCGAGGCGACCGGCGTCTCGCCCGTGTTGAGCAGGGCGAAGCAGCCCGTGCCATAGGTCGATTTCACCATGCCGGGCGCGAAGCAGGCCTGGCCGATCGTCGCCGCCTGCTGGTCGCCGGCGATGCCGCGCACCGGAATCGCCTTGCCGAACAGCTCCGGCGTCGTCTCGCCGAAGAGCGCGGCGCAGTCCTTCACCTCGGGCAGCAGCGCGGCGGGGACGTCGAACAGCGCCAGCAGGTCCTCGTCCCAGACGCCGCGGCCGATGTCGAAGAGCATGCTGCGCGAGGCATTGGTCGCGTCGGTCGCATGCACGGCTCCGCCGGTCAGCCGCCAGAGCAGGAAGCTGTCGACCGTGCCGAAGGCGAGTTCGCCGGCTTCCGCCCGGCGCCGCGCGCCGGGCACGTTGTCGAGCAGCCAGGCGATCTTGGTGGCGGAGAAATACGGGTCGATGCGCAGGCCGGTCCGCGCCGCGACCAGCGGCTCGTGCCCGGCGGCGACGAGCTCGGCGCAGCGGGGCGCGGTGCGCCGGTCCTGCCAGACGATGGCCCGGTGGATGGCGTGGCCGGTCTTGCGGTCCCAGACCAGCGTGGTCTCGCGCTGGTTGGTGATTCCGATGGCGGCGATCGCAGCCGAATCGAGCCCGGCCTTGGCGATCGCCTCGCGGCAGGTCGCGAGCACGCTGTCCCAGATGTCTTCCGGCTCGTGCTCGACCCAGCCCGAGGCCGGGAAATGCTGCGCGAATTCGCGCTGGGCGCTGGCCACGAGGTTGAGCCCCGCGTCGAAGAGCAGCGCGCGCGATGAGGTCGTGCCCTGGTCGATCGCGAGGATATGGCGTGCGGCGCCCATGCGGCGGTCCTTCCCTGATGCTGCGGCCATGGCTACCCGATGATGCAGCGAGGCCGTCTTGTGCCCGGAGACTGGCCGAAGCCTGCGCCGGAGGGCAAGGCCTACACTGCCGACCCTGCCATGACGGCAGATCTTGTGTGACGGCCGATCGTGCGTGATGGCAGATCGTGCTCGACAGAAGGTTCCGCTTGGCACCGCAGTCCCGCTCTTGTTACGCTCGACGCCAACGGGCAGCCGGGCTTTCGCCCGGCTCGGCCGCCGGCGCTCTGGTCCATCTGATCGGGGGCGCATGCGGCAGGCCAAAGGAACGAGCAGGGTGGCGGTCGAAGACCGGCAGGAGCGGGATGTCGCGGCAGCGGCGCATCCGCAGTTTCATGGCGCAGATCCCGCGGAGGGCGGCGCGCCGCATCGGGCTGCCCCGATGCTGGCGCAGGGCTGTATCTCCGCCTCTGGAATCGACGCCTCGCGGATACATGCTGCGCCCGCGCATGCTGCTGGAGGACAGGTCGCGGAAACGCATGTCGCAAGGGCTTCGGCGACGACCTATGCCGCGCTCGATCTCGGCACCAACAACTGCCGCCTGCTGATCGCAAGGCCGGCCCAGCACGGCTTTCGCGTCGTCGACGCCTTCTCGCGGATCGTGCGGCTGGGCGAGGGGCTGGCAGCGAGCAGCCGGCTCTGCGACGCGGCGATGGACCGCGCCGTCGAGGCCCTGAAGATCTGCCGCAGCAAGATGCTCCACCGCAACGTCACCCGGGCCCGGCTGGTGACGACGGAAGCTTGCCGCGCTGCCGTCAACGGCACCGATTTCGTCCGCCGGGTCGCCGCCGAGGCCGAGCTCGAGCTCGAGATCATCGACCAGCGCACCGAGGCTGCGCTCGCCGTCTCCGGCTGCGCCGCGCTGGCCGACCCCGCGGCCGAAGGCGTGATCGTCTTCGACATCGGCGGCGGCTCGACCGAGATCGTCTGGATGGGCGGGCGCAGCGCGGCGCGCGATCCCGCCGCCCGCATCCGCGAATGGGCCTCGCTGCCGATCGGCGTGGTCACCGTGGCCGAGCGCTATGGCGGCGTCGATGTCAGCCGGGCCCTGTTCGAGACGATGGTCGAGGATTGCGCCAGGGAACTCGCTCCCTTCGCGAAGAAGGCCGCCGCGGCGCGCGGCGCCAGGAGCTTCCACCTGCTCGGCACCTCTGGCACGGTCACGACCGTCGCCGGCATCCATCTCGGCTTACCGCGCTACGACCGCCGCGAGGTCGACGGATTGTGGATGCGGCAGGAGGATATTCTCGCCGTCATCGACCGGCTGGTCGAAATGGACTATGCAGCCCGCGCGGCCAACGCCTGCATCGGCCGCGAGCGCGCCGATCTCGTGCTGGCCGGCTGCGCCATCTTCGAGGCGATTCGCCGCGCCTTTCCGAGCGAGCGGGTCCGCATCGCCGATCGCGGCCTGCGGGAAGGCATCCTGCTCAGGATGATGCATGAGGACCGCGCCTGGTGGCGCCGGAGATGATATGACGCCTTTGAGGAACCCGGCCAGCGCGACGGGACTGCGGCCGGGGACACGGCCATGAGCACCATCAAGTCGGGCGGCAGATCCACTGGCAAGTCCGGTGGCAAGACCACCGGCAAGGCGGTCGGTGTCGCCGGCAAGTCGGGCGGCGCGCGCGACATGCGCGTCAAGGTCAAGAAGGCCGGCAAGCTCAAGCATTCCTCGCAGCTCTGGCTCGAGCGCCAGCTCAACGACCCTTATGTGAAGCGGGCCCGTGAGATGGGCTATCGCTCGCGCGCCGCCTTCAAGCTCGAGGAGATGGACGACCGCTTCAAATTTCTGAAATCGGGACAGAAGCTGGTCGATCTTGGCTGCGCGCCCGGCGGCTGGTGCCAGATCGCGGCGACCCGGATCGGGCTGGAGAAGGGCAAGGGCCGCCTCGTCGGCATCGACCTGCTGCCCGTCGACCCGATTCCGGGCGTCGATCTGATCGAGATGGACTTCATGGCCGACGAGGCCCCTGCCCTGCTGACGGAACGGCTGGGCGGGCGCGCCGACGGCGTGATGTCCGACATGGCCGCCAACACCACCGGCCACAAGAAGACCGACCATCTCAAGATCATCGCGCTGGCCGAGGCCGCGCTGGACTTCGCCCACACCATTCTCACGCCGGGCGGCTTCTTCCTCGCCAAGCTCTTCCAGGGGGGCGAAAGCGCCGAGCTTCTGGCCCAGCTCAAGCGCGATTTCACCACCGTGCGCAACGTCAAACCATCCGCCAGCCGCGCGGACTCGTCGGAGCTCTACGTGCTGGCGACAGGCTATCGCCGCAAGGACGAACCCGACGACGCCCCGGCTTGAAACAGGCCGGCGATCTGCTGCGGCCATAAGGCAGGTTGCGGATCGGGGATGAGCGAACCCTCTGGCGCAACCCGCCGCAGCCTGGAGGCAAAGCTTTTACCGATGCCGGATTAACTGCCCAATCGCGGACAGGGGAGCTCTGGATTCGATGGCGAAAAGACTACGGGTCGCGGTTCTCTTCGGCGGCCAGTCGGCCGAGCACGACGTCTCCATCCTCTCCGCCAGCAATGTCGTGAAGGCGCTCGACCGCTCGAAATACGACGTCGTGCCGATCGCGATCACCCGCAGCGGCCAGTGGCTCGCGGTCGATCTGGACGGCGGCGCCTTGCAGGTCCCCGATGGCGGCACGCAACTCTGCCTGTTGCCCGGCGGGAAAGGGCGCCTCCTCGCCATTCCGACGGCCGGACATCCCCATGAGCTGCCGGCGATCGACATACTGTTTCCGGTGTTGCACGGCCTCCATGGCGAGGACGGCTCGATCCAGGGGCTGGCCGAGGCGTCGGGCGTGCCCTTCGCCGGATGCGGCATCCTCGGCTCGGCGACCGCGATCGACAAGGACATCGCCAAGCGGCTGCTGCGCGAGGCGGAGCTGCCCGTCGCGCGGTCGATCACGCTTCGACGCGGCGACACGCCATCCTTCGACGAGGTCGCAGGCCAGCTCGGATCGCCGGTTTTCGTGAAGCCCGCCCGGCAGGGATCGTCGGTCGGCGTCAGCAAGGCAAGGACGGAGGAGGAGTTCCGCTCGGCCTTGGCCGAAGGGTTCGCGCACGATCAGAAGGTGCTGGTCGAGGAGTTCGTTCAGGGGCGCGAGATCGAGTTCAGCATTCTCGAACAGCCCGATGGCGAGCTGATCGTCTCCCTGCCCGGTGAGATCGTTCCGGCCGAGGCGCATGGCTTCTACACCTATGAGGCCAAATATCTGGATGCCGATGGCGCGGCGCTCAGCGTGCCCGCCCATCTGCCCGACGAGGCGACGCAGCGGCTCCAGGCGATGTCGGCCAAGGCCTTCCGGGCTCTGGGCTGCGATGGCATGGCGCGCGTCGACTTCTTCGTGAAGGCCGACCTCAGCGTCATCGTCAACGAGATCAACACGATCCCGGGTTTCACCGACATCAGCATGTACGCCAAGGCGCTAGCTGCCAGCGGCATTGCCTATCCCGAGATTCTCGACCGCCTGATCGCCCACGGTCTCGCCCGGCAGGCGTAAAGGTCCCCGATCGGGACAGAGGCTTGGCGCGACATACGCGTTCGCCGGGCGGTCGCAGAGGTGGAACGGTATGTCGCCCGGCGACGCGCAGCCCGCCTCCAAGCGCGCTGTCGAAGATCGGTTGGCGGCGTTCACCGCGGCGCCGGCAGCGGACTGGCCCGCGAGGCTGGTCCCTTGCCCTGTCAACAGCGGCTCCCCATCATCCCTCCATGAACAGCGCCATTCCCGACCCGCCTTCCGCCCGCCGGCCCCTCTGGCTCGATATCCTGATCGCGGTCGTGCCCGTGGTCCTTGCGTCGCTGCTCGGCAGCGCCGCAACCGTGCCGCAAATTGCCGGCTGGTATGCCGATCTGGTCAAGCCGCCATTCAACCCGCCGAACTGGATCTTCGCGCCGGTCTGGACGACGCTCTTCGCGATGATGGCCTTTGCTGTCTTCCGCATCCTGCGGCAGCCGCTGGCGTCGCGGTGGGCGCTGACGGTGTATCACGTCCAGCTCGCGCTGAACCTGCTATGGTCCTGCATCTTCTTCGGACTGAACTCCCCGCTCGGCGGCATGGTGGTGATCCTGCCGCTGCTCGCGATGATCCTCGCCACGATCGCGGCCTTTGGCCGACTCGACCGGCTGTCGTCGCTGTTGCTTTGGCCTTATGCAGCGTGGGTCTCTTTCGCGACCCTGCTGAACCTGTCGATCTGGTGGCTGAATCGCTGACGTGGCAATATGGGCCATCGACCCCGTCGGAGCCGGATGCCGCTGATCCGGCGCGGCAAGCCTGCCAGCTCACTCGAGCGGCTTCTGGTCCGCGATCGCTTCCGCTGTCGCCTTGCGAGCGCTGAACGGCGCATGGCCCGAGACCTCGGCCCCGGCATCGGGCGCGAGTTGTCTCATCATGAAGACCGACGAGGCCGAGATCAGCCCGACCAGCATGAAGGCCGGCCAGAAATCCGCAGCACCGAGCGCAGCGCCGCCATGGACGGCGCTCGCCGTCTCCAGCGCGAAGGCGCCGATCGTCACGCCCATGCTCAGCGACAATTGCTGCGCCACGCTGGACAGGCTGGTCGCGCTCGACATCTCCTTGTTGGAGACGTCGGCATAGCTCAGCGCGTTGATGCCGGTGAACTGCAACGAGCGGAAACAGCCGCCGATCAGCAGCACCGACAGCATCAACCAATGCGGCGTCAGCGGCGTGAACAGCCCCGACGCCGCCAGGAAGGCCGCGCCGATGACAGCGTTGAACGTCAGCACGCGCCTGAATCCGAAACGCGCCAGGATGGTCTTCGCCAGGGTCTTCATCAGCAGCGCGCCCGCGGCCGAGACGAAGGTGATCAGCCCCGATTGCAGCGCATCGAGCCCGAACCCGAGCTGCAGCATCAGCGGCAGCAGGAACGGCACCGCGCCGATCCCGGTGCGGAAGATCGAGCCGCCGATGACGCCGATCCGATAGGTCGGGATTTGCAGCAGCGACAGGTTCAGCACCGGATGGGCGACGCGGCGCGCATGGAACCAGTAGGCGGTCAGCGCCGCGACCCCGGCCGCGACGCAGGCATAGGACACCGCTTCCGGCACGAGATGGCGGCCCCCGGTCGCCAGGCCCAGCATCAGGCTGGCGAAGCCGAAGGAGGACAGCACGAAGCCCCGGATGTCGAGCGGCGCGACGTCCTCCTCCCGCACATCCTCGAAGAACAGGCTCGCCAGCACGATCCCGACGATCCCGATCGGGATGTTGATGAAGAAGATCCAGCGCCAGTCGAAATAGGTCGTGATGAAGCCGCCGAGCGGCGGGCCGACCACGGGGCCAACCAGCGCCGGCACGGTCAAATAGGCGAGCGCGCTGACGAGCTCGGACTTGCTGACGCTGCGCAGGATCACGAGCCGGCCAACCGGCACCATCATCGCCCCGCCCATGCCCTGCACGAAGCGCGCGCCGACGAAGGCGCCCAGCGAGTTCGACAGCGCGCACAAGACCGAGCCGAGCATGAACACGCCGAGCGCGGCGCGGAAGATCGTGCGCGCGCCATAGCGATCGGCCATCCAGCCCGAGATCGGGATGAAGACGGCGAGGCTGACCAGATAGGAGGTCAGCGCCAGCTTGAGCGCGATCGGATCCTCGCCCAGCGACTGCGCGATCACCGGCAGCGAGGTCGCGATCACCGTCGAATCGGTGTTCTCCATGAACAGCGCGCAGGCGACGATCAGGGGCAGGAGTTTGGCGCGCTGCAAGACGGTCGGCCCTCGGCTGAATCCTCGCTCTGCCTTAGCCGCACGAATCGGACGTGACGAGGGCAAGGGCGGGCTTCTGCGAGCCCGATCAGCCTCGGCGCATGCAATGCCGCCATGCGCCGGACATCTGCGACGACCCAGCAAGCAGCACCGCCATGCACTTGGCGTACTGCCGGCCGTATCGGGCCACTCCCATCTCAACCTTGTCCGTCAGTCTCGGACACCAAAGGGGCGACTGCTTTCTTCAATGATCTGGAGACGTCCGATGCTTGACCGAACTCACCTCCCCGCCCTGCACAGCCTGCGGCTTGCGGCATTCGCGCTCTGCGCCGGTGCCGCCATGATGGCCGCGCCCGCTCCTGCAAAAGCGCTGGACACCGACTGGCACCAGGCCTGCACCTTCAAGAACTCGCCACAGGGCTATGGCGACATGGCGAGGGAGCGCGCCTGTATCCGCCAGAACGACTGCGCCAGCATGGCCGACGCGCACGGCGCGACGATGATGGGCATGGGCTGCTTCGGCGTTTCGCCCAGCGCCCCGGCCGTGAATGCCGACGCCGCGCAGCCCGTACGCCGCCGCTAGATTCGCAGCCTCCGCCGCCGCGCATCGCCGCATTGCAAAATATTCGCTGCGGCGCTCTAGCGGCGGCGTTGGGCCCATGCTAACGGGCCTCGTCAACCCGGTCGCGGGCGCCCTCCGCGAGACCGCAACAGAGAGCCGGCATTGCCGGTGTCGGAGTTGACGATGACGCTTTCCCAAAACGCTCTCATTGATCATGGCGGCCTGATTCGCGACGGCCTCACCTTCGACGACGTGCTCCTCGAGCCCGGCCCGTCCGAGGTCATGCCGGCCGATGTCGACATCCGCACCCAGCTCACCAAGACGATCTCGCTGAACCTGCCGATCATCGCCTCGGCGATGGACACGGTGACGGAAGCGAAGATGGCGATTGCGATGGCCCAGGCCGGCGGTCTCGGCGTCGTGCACCGCAATCTCGAGGCCGACCAGCAGGCGGCGCAGGTCCGCCTGGTCAAGAAGTTCGAATCGGGCATGGTCGCCAATCCGATCACGATCTTCCCCGACGAGACCCTGGGCGAAGCGCTCGCGATCATGAAGCACAACTCGATCTCGGGCATCCCGGTGGTCGAGCGCGGCCCGCAGGGCCACAAGGGCAAGCTCGTCGGCATCCTGACCAACCGCGACGTCCGCTTCGCCGCCAATCCCGAGCAGCCCGTCTCGGAGATCATGACCAAGGACCGGCTGATCACGGTGCGCGAGGGCGTCACGCAGGACGAGGCCCGCCGGCTGCTGCACCAGTTCCGCATCGAGAAGCTGCTCGTCGTCGACGATCACCACCGCTGCATCGGCCTGATCACGGTCAAGGACATGGAGAAGCAGGTCGCCCATCCCAGCGCCGCCAAGGACGCCAAGGGGCGGCTGCTGGTGGCGGCCGCGACCACCACCGGCGATCTCGGCTTCGAGCGCTCGCAGATGCTGATCGACGCCGGTGTCGACATCATCGTCGTCGACACCGCCCATGGCCATTCCGCCAAGGTGCTGGAAGCCGTGACGCGGGTGAAGAAGCTCTCCAACGCCGTTCAGATCATCGCCGGCAATGTTGCGACGGCCGGCGGCGCGCAGGCGCTGATCGATGCCGGCGCGGACGCGATCAAGGTCGGCATCGGCCCGGGCTCGATCTGCACCACCCGCATCGTCGCCGGTGTCGGCGTGCCGCAGCTCACCGCCGTGATGGATGCCGCCAATGCGGCGAGCAAGGCCGGCATCCCCGTCATCGCTGATGGCGGGATCAAATATTCGGGTGACCTCGCCAAGGCCCTGGCGGCAGGCGCGTCCTGCGCCATGGTCGGCTCGCTGCTGGCCGGTACCGACGAGACCCCGGGCGAGACCTTCCTCTACCAGGGCCGCTCCTACAAATCCTATCGCGGCATGGGCTCCGTTGGTGCGATGGCGCGCGGCTCCGCCGACCGCTATTTCCAGCAGGACATCAAGGACGCGCTGAAGCTGGTGCCGGAAGGCATCGAGGGCCAGGTCGCCTATAAGGGGCCTGTCTCGAGCGTGCTTCACCAGCTCGCCGGCGGACTTCGCGCCGCCATGGGCTATGTCGGCGGCGCCACCCTCAAGGACTACCAGGCCAAGGCCCGCTTCATCCGCATTACCAGCGCCGGCCTGCGCGAGAGCCATGTCCACGACGTGACCATCGTGCGCGAAAGCCCGAACTACCCGACCCGCTCCTGACCCCGCCGACGAGAGGCGCCGTCATTCCGGGCACGGCTTCGCTGCTTGTCCGGAACGACGCGCCAGCTCGGCTATCCACCGTCATCTTGAGCGCAGCGCCTTCAACCCGGGCGCTGCGCTTGCTTTTTGAAGACAGGTTCGCTTCGCTCCGTTCACGGTGCGCCGCCCCGAACCGGCGGCCTCCCGCTGCGCCATGGCCCGATCGGAGATGCAGATGACGCTGAAGCTGGTCTATCCCACGCTGGCCCTGATCCTCTGGATCTTCACCGTCCTCGTCATCGTCTTCCTGCGCCGCAAGACGGCCTTCTCCGCGAAGCAGGTTCGCATGGAGGATATCGCGGTCTCGAACGAGCGCTATCCCGAACCTGCCCGCCTTGCCGCGGCCAACTTCTCGAACCAGTTCGAGACGCCGGTCATCTTCTTTGCGCTGATCATGCTGGCGATGGAGGTCGCCGCGACGAGCTACATCATGGCCGCCCTCGCCTGGGCCTATGTCGCGACCCGTGTGGCGCACACGCTGGTGCATGTCGGTTCCAACGACCTGCGGCTGCGCGCCACGATCTTCGCGATTGGCGTCGCCGTGCTGTTCTGCATGTGGGTCGGCGTCGTCCTCGCCGTGCTGTGAGGCTCAGCGGCGCGGCATGCGCGCGGCGATGTCCGGGTGGAGCCCCGGCACGAAGGATTGCCCGCTCCGCAACGTCTTGACCAGGTCGACCTGGACGGCATGGGTCAATCGGATCTGCCACGCCATCTGCCCGCGCGGATATCCGGCGGCATCGGTTTCCTTACCCTCTTGCAGGCGCAGACCGTCGGGCAGCGAGCTGTAGCCCCGCACCTCGAACTCCTCCTTATGGGGGAGATGCTTGAGCCTGTAGATGCGCGCGCCCAGCGCGAGCGTGCCCACCTTGAGCCCGAGCGCCCGTTCGATCTGGAGCGGCGTCTTCTCCCTGATCTCCATCTGCAGGGTGACGTAGCCGGCGGCATGGTCCAGGACGCCGCCCGTCGGGGCGGTCACCTTAACGAGATTATAGGCGCCCCACATCACCATCTTGGCGAAATTGGCCTCGCGCGCCTCCGGCGAACGCTGCATCAGCCGCGTCATCACCGGATCGCTATAATCATCGTCGTCCATGCAAGCCTCCTGCAAGCTTGGCGAGAGTATCATTCCACATATCGGGAGCGGTAGCGGGTCGAGGTGCCGGATTTTTCTGTTTCCACCTTCCCGGAGGAACTGCGCAGAAGCGCTTTCGCCTTGGGGCTCGTCCCCGGGGACCTGCGTTAAGCATCGCGCCCTGTTTTGCCGGGCGCGGGCGGGGCCGGCGTTGAACCTTAACAAGAAGTAAACTACACCCAGCAGGCGGCGGACGGGTAAACAGGCGTAGGGTGGAGTCGACGCGATGTTGCGTGTCCGTGAAGTTGCGACGCAGGGTTCGACCTGCGCCGAAAGTCCTGCCGCCCCAAGCGTTTCGGCCCAGAACCCGGCGCGTACCGGCAAGCCGGCGCGCCTTGCCGCCATGGCGGCTCTGGGCCTTGCTCTGGGTGCAGGTGGCGCGGTCTTCACCGTTTCCCTCGTCCAGGCCGAGGACGACGCCGGAATCCGGGCGTTCCATCGCCAGGAAGCCGTGCTGAGGCAATCCAGCCACGCCACAAGTTCTCCGGCCTCGTTCCAGCCCCGCGCAACGGCTTACGCCCCCGCCCGCTCCGGCTGGCAGGTGCCCCTGCTGCGGATGGAGCCCGACGGGCGCATCGCCCACCCGCCAGTCGAGCTCAACCCGTTCCGGCAGCGCCAGCAGGCTGCCGATCCGAAGCGTCAGGCCAGACGCACCACCCAGGCCCGGCTCGATACGGTGTCCGGCGCGGCCGATGTCGCGCGCACCATCTGCGTGCGTCTCTGCGACGGCTTCCACGCGCCGATCGGCTATCTGCGCGCCGCCTCCGACATGAAGGCACATGACGCGCTTTGCCAGGCGATGAATCCGGGCATCCCGGTCAAGACCTTCCGCGTCGCTGCCGGCGCGGCCGACATCGGCGAGGCCCAGGCCGCCGACGGCCAGCGCTACAACGCCCTGCCGATGGCCTACAGCCATGAGAATTCGCGGGACGCCGCCGCCTGCCGCCCCGCCATCGTCCAGGCCGGCGAGCGCCGCGTCTCGCTGCTGCGCGATTTCACGCTGCGCCCCGGCGACAGTGTCGTGCTGGACGGCAAGGTCACGACCTTCGTCGGCGGCTCGCGCTGGCCCTACAGCCCGCGCGACTTCCGCGATTTCCGCAGCGCCTCCGAGTTGAGCAACGGCCAGCGCAAGCAGATCGACGAGCGCGTCGGCATTTCCCGCATGGAGGCCCAGGCTCGCGGCCTGCGCCGCCAGATGCGTCTGCGCGAGGCCAGCCTGCACGATGACAGCGTCGCCAGCGATGCCGTCATGACCCTGCGCGGCTCGCTCGACCCCGTGATGCGGGGCACGGTCCGCGTCATCTCGCTCCTCGCCGAGTAGAGGCCGCGCCTCGGCCCGGCGGGGCATCGACCGTTCGGTCCAGTCTTTCGGTCCAGTCTTGCCGACATCCGCGGCCGCCGGTCTTCGGGGCGACTGCGCCTTGCTGGCTTCCCGAGCGAGGGCACCCGCGATGCGCCTTGCCGCGAAGGTATGGATGACCCATCAGTTTAGAATAAAACAAACCTATCTGCAGTTTAGAATTTATTTAACTATTTGATCTGAAACGGTTTTTTGATTGACGACCGTCCGCCCGGGCTCTACCGCTCCGCCCGCAACGCGATGAAACGGGCCTTGAACCCGAAGGAGCGAACCATGATCCACGCGACCCGCCTGTCCACTCTTGCGCTGGCCGCCGGCCTTCTGGCGACACCCGCCTTGGCCCAGAGCGTCAACCTCTACACCACGCGCGAGCCGGCCTTGCTCAACCCTGTGCTCGAGGCCTTCACCAAGGACACCGGCATCAAGGTCAACGCGGTCTTCCTCAAGGATGGCCTGCAGGAACGCGTCAAGGCCGAAGGCGCCAACAGCCCGGCCGATGTGATGCTGATGGTCGATGTCGGCGAGATCAACGCGGCCGTCGATGCCGGCGTCACCCAGCCGATCAAGTCGGCCATCGTCGACAAGACCGTCCCGGCGCAGCTCCGCGGCCCCGGCGACAACTGGGTCACTCTGACCAAGCGCGCCCGCATCGTCGTCGTTTCCAAGGAGCGCGTGAAGCAGGACGCGATCACCTATGAGGATCTCGCCGACCCGAAGTGGAAGGGCAAGTTCTGCATCCGCGCCGGCCAGCACCCTTATAACAATGCCTTCTTCGCCGCCTATCTCGCCCGCAACGGCGCCGAGAAGACGGAGAGCTATCTCAAGGCGCTGAAGGCGAACGTGGCCCGCAAGCCCGGCGGCGGCGACCGCGACGTCGCCCGCGACATCCTGTCGGGCCAGTGCGACATCGCGCTCATCAACACCTATTATATCGGCCTGATGAGCGTGGCGAAGAACGAGCAGAAGGGCTGGTACGACGCGATCAAGCCGTTGAAGACCACCTTCGCCGGCGGCGGTACCCATGTGAACGTCTCAGCCGCCGCGATCGCCAAGAACGCGCCGAACAAGGACAATGCCGTCAAGCTGGTCGAGTACATGCTCGGCGCGAAGGCGCAGGCCCTCTATGCCGACGGCAATTTCGAGTTCCCGGTCAACCAGGACGTCAAGGAAAGCGCAGCCGTGAAGCTGCTCGGCGCGGTCACGCCCGACACGACCCCGCTCGGCGACGTCGCCAAGAACCGCAAGGCCGCGGCGGACCTCGTCGACAAGGTCGGCTTCGACAATTGAGCCTGAGCGCTCCCCTCGCCACCAACCGACGGTCGCCACTCGCGTGGCGGCCGTCGACGCGTTTTGTCTGGGTCTCGCTTCTCGGCGCCGGCCTCGTGGCTCTGCCGGTGCTGGCACTGGCGATCACCGCCCTGTCCTCGCAGGCCGCGTCGATCTGGCCGCATCTGGCGGCCAACGTCATTCCGGCCGCATTGGCCGATACGGGGTTGCTCCTGCTCGGCGTCGGGCTGCTCTGCGGCCTGATCGGCGTCGGCACCGCCTGGCTGGTGACGCAATACGACTTCCCCGGACGGCGCGCTTTCGAATGGCTGCTGGTGCTGCCGCTGGCGCTGCCGACCTACATCACCGCCTACGTCTATGTCGAAGTCCTCGGCTTCCAGGGACCGCTTCAGGAGGCGCTGCGGGCGCTGACCGGCTGGCGCTCGCTGCGCGACTACTGGTTTCCCGATCCGCGCAACCTCGCCGGCGCGATCTGCATCATGGCGATCGTGCTCTACCCTTACGTCTATCTCAGCGTGCGGGCGCTGTTCGGCCTGCAGGCCGCCACGATCGTCGAATCGGCCCGGACGCTCGGCGCCTCGCATGGCAGGCTGTTCTGGCGCATCGGCCTGCCGATGGCGCGGCCGGCCCTCGCCGCCGGCATGACGCTCGCGCTGCTGGAGACGCTGAACGATATCGGCGCCAGCGAATATCTCGGCGTGCGCTCGCTGACGCTGTCGATCTACACGACCTGGGTCAACCGCAACTCGCTGGCCGGCGCCGCCCAGATCGCCTGCGTCATGCTGCTGATCGTCGTGGCACTGATCCTGATCGAGGGCAAATTGCGCGGCCAGCGCCGTTTCGCCCTGCCCGTTCGCCAGCCGCGCGCAGTCGGCCGCGTGCCGCTCTCGGGGCGTGCCGCGTTCGCGGCCGGCCTTGCCTGCGCCCTGCCGGTGTTGCTCGGCGCCGTGCTGCCGATCGCCTTTCTCGCGGTGGAGGTGCTGCGCCGTGACCTCTGGCAGCAACTCGATGCTGCCCTGCTGCGCAATCTCGCCAACGCCCTGATCTTTTCCGGCCTCGCCGCCGCCAGCGTCGTCGCGCTCGGCATCGGCATCGTCGCGGCGAGCCGTCAAGGCCGCGAAACCTTTCTTCCGGCCCTGTCGCGCATCGCCTCGCTCGGCTACGCGGTGCCCGGCACGGTGCTGGCGCTCGGACTGCTCGTGCCGCTGGCCGCCTTCGACAACGCCTTTGCCAATGCCGCGATACGCTGGATCGGAGTGAGTCCCGGCCTGCTGCTGATCGGCTCGGGCGCCGCGCTCGTCCTCGCCTACATCGTGCGCTTCCTTGCCATCGCCGTCACCGGCATCGAGAGCGGCCTGTCGCGGATCTCGCCCCGCATCGACGACGCCGCCCGGACGCTGGGCGCCAGCGCCCCGGAGGTGCTGCGCCGGATGCACTGGCCCCTCGCCCGCCCGGCGATCGCCGCCGCCGCCCTGCTCGTCTTCGTCGATTGCCTGAAGGAGCTCCCGGCGACATTGCTGCTGCGTCCTTTGAACGTCGACACGCTGGCGACGACGGTCTACGGACACGCCGCGCGTGGCGCGTTCGAGGACGGCGCGCTCGCCGGCCTCCTGATCGTTCTGGCCGGGCTCTACCCCGCGATCAGGCTGGCGCGGGCCGGTGGCCGGCCGGGTTGAAACGGCCGGCGCGCTTCGCCGGCTCGACAAGTCGGGGCCATCGTCCTACACCGGGCACCGCACAGGACATGATGCCGAAGGTGGGCGCCTTATTCGGGCGGCTTCATGTCTCCTCCTGGTTGGGTAAGTGGCGGGTTCAAACTCGGGCGGCCTCGCATAGCGGCGCCGCCGGGAGCGTTCAATCTCAGGGGACGGCCCAGGCCGCCCCGACGCCGGCCCCAAGTCCATGACGTCTCGAAGGTCCATGACGCGACGCGCCTCGATCCTCGCCTACAGCCTCGTTCTCGTGCTCGGACTGCTCGGCCTGCAGTCTTGGAGCATCGCGGTCGCGCGCGTCGAACGGCATATCATCGCCGCCATCGAGGCGCGCACGGGCCTCGTGGTGACGGAGCTCGAGCGTGCCGAGATCGCGCTGCTGCCGTTGCCGCGCATCAGCCTCTCCCATGTCGGCTTCGCCCAGCGTGACGGACAGGTCTCCGGCAAGGCGCTGCGCATCAGGGCACGGGCACGGCTGCTGCCGCTCCTGGCCGGGCGCGTCGACTTCGACAGGGTCGACCTCGTCGCGCCACAGATCGACATCGCCATTGCTACAGACAGCGACAGCCTCGCCGACTGGCTCGCGACCCCGCTGTACTATCTT
This sequence comes from Bosea sp. 124, assembly GCF_003046175.1. Lineage (NCBI taxonomy): Bacteria > Pseudomonadati > Pseudomonadota > Alphaproteobacteria > Hyphomicrobiales > Alloboseaceae > Allobosea > Allobosea sp. 124. Next base: position 4,460,951 of record NZ_PZZM01000001.1, on the reverse strand, counting down.
CAGGCGCTGCGCGGCCAGAGCCGCATCGTCATCACCGCCGGCTCGATCTTCCTGCGGGCGGAGGGCGCGATCCGCACCATCCTGCGCGACGTCAACCTGGCGATCGACGAGCGCGAGGCGCAGGAGCCGCTGGCGGTCGCGGGCTCGCTGAGCTGGCGCGGCGTCGCGACCGAGATCAGCCTGCTCTGGCCGGTCGCCACGGGGCATGGCCGGACGACGCTCGGCGTCAATGCGCCCCTGCTCAAGCTTCAGTTCGAGGGCACGCGCAGCCAATCCCCGGAGCCCGCCACCAGCGGTCAGCTTACCTTGACCACGCCGTCGCTGCCGCAATTGCTCGGCTGGTTCGGCGACACGCCCCGGCTGGCCTCGGCGGTCGGCCCGCTCAGCCTCAGCGCCAACGCCCTGATCCGCCCGCACGACCTGGCGCTCTCCAATGTCGTCGCCCGCCTCGACGGCGACCGCCTCGACGGCGCGCTCAATCTCAGCTTCGCCGGTGGGCGCCCCTCGCTGTCGGGCACCCTGGCCGGCGCCCAGCTCGATCTCGCGCGGCTGGTCTCGCAGCTGGACATCGCCGAACCGGCCTCCCCCGCCGACGCTGCCGCCCTGCCCTTCGAGGCCTGGACGGCGCAGGACATCGACCTGCGCGTCTCGGTCGAGGCCGCACGCTTGGACGGGGCCAGGTTCGGTGACGTTGCGACCTATCTTCTGGTCAAGAAGGGGCGCTTCGAGACCGGGATCCTGCGTGCCAATGCCTATGGCGGCAGCGCCAAGGGACGCCTGCTCGCGACCGCGGCGCCGGGCGGCATCGACGTCAAGCTCGTCGCCGCGCTCGACAAGGTCAATTTCGGCCAGGCCGGCGCCGACCTGCCGCAGATCGCCCGCCTCGGCGGCATCGGCGGCCTCCAGTTCAGTCTCGACGGGCTCGGGCGCTCGCTGCCCGAAATCCTGGCATCACTCAGCGGCAAGGGCAGCATCGCCCTGCGCCAGGGCGAGCTCGGCGGCTTCGCCTTCGGCGACCTGTTGCGCCGGGCCGAGCGCAATCCGGGCCTTGCCCTGCGCGACTGGCGCCAAGGCAAGACGACCTTCGAGACCGCCAGCGCCAATGCCGTCATCGCTGGCGGCATCCTGACCATCGGCGAAGCGCAGATGGCAGGCTCCGGCTATCGGATGACCCTGATCGGAAATGCCTCGCTGCCGGAGCGCACCCTCGATATGGCCGCTTTGCTCCAGCCCGTCGCCGGCACGCTCCGGCTGCCCTTCAGCCTCAGGGGCCCGCTCGCGGCACCGACCCTCGAACTCGAAATGCAGGCGATGCTGCGGCCGACCGGCGCGACCGGCGACGCCCCGCTGCCGCTGCGCTAAGACATCGGCCCGAAAGCTGGGCCCGGTTTTCGGGAAAGCCGATGCTGCGGGCGCAGGCTTTCCCGCTTCCGTTGCCTGTCGAATTCCGCTTGGATGCGGCCAAGGCTGCTCGACGGCCGTCAGGGCCAGGAATTCGCGACAAGGACAGCGGCGATGAGACACTGGATTGCGGCCACGGCCGGCGTCGTGGGATGGATGGCGATGACGATGATCGAGACGCAGCCGGCCGCGGCCCAAGGACTCACGGGCCAGGAACTGATGGTCGAGAAGCAGGTCTTCACCCTGCAGAGCTTCACCACCCGGGGCGGCCGGACCCTGAAGAACGTCAAGGTCGGCTGGGAGAGCTACGGCACGCTGAATGCCGACAAATCCAATGCCGTCCTGATCTGCCACTTCTTCTCTGCCAATTCACACGCCGCCGGCAAATACGACGCGAAGGACGCCGCGCCCGGGTACTGGGACGCGATCATCGGCCCGGGCAAGGCGATCGACACCAACCGATACTTCGTCCTCTCCTCGGACACGCTGGTGAACCTCAACACCGGCGACCCCAAGACGACCACGACCGGCCCGGCCTCGATCGACCCCGACACGGGCAAGCCCTACGCGCTCGATTTCCCGGTCGTGACTGTCGGCGATTTCGTCAATGTCCAGAAGGCGCTGGTCGAAAGCCTCGGCATCAGGAAACTGGCGCTGGTCGCCGGTCCCTCGATGGGCTCGCTCCAGACGCTCGAATGGGCGGCAAGCCACCCCGAGATGGTGGCGAAGGCGATGCCGGTCATCGGCGCGGGTGAGGCCGATGCGCAGCTCATCGCCTGGCTCGACGTCTGGGCGGCGCCGATCCTGGTCGATCCGAACTGGAACAAGGGTGACTATTACAGCAGGACGCCCCCCAATGCTGGCCTCGCCAAGGCGCTGACCGCCGTGACGTTGCAGGCGAACCATGCCGACTGGGCCAACGCCACCTTCGGCCGCCGGGCGGCCAGGGAGGGCGAGGATCCCGCCGCCGCGCTCTCCAACCGCTTTCAGGTCCAGAGTATCCTCGACAATGCCGGCGAGGCCCGCGCCAAGGTCTCCGACGCCAACCACTTCCTCTATCTGATCAAGGCCAACCAGCTCTTCGCGGCCGGCGGCACCTCGCTCGCCGATGCCGCGACGAAGATCAAGGCGCCGGTACTGCTGATCACCCAACCGAAGGACCTCGTCTTCACCGCCGACACGGTCGACCACACCGCCGAAACTCTCCGGAAGGGCGGCGTCGACCTGACGCATGTCCTGATCCAGGGCTCGCGCGGCCATCTCGACGGGGTGATCTCGATGAAGCAGGCCGAAGGCGCGATCCGCGCTTTCCTGGAGAAGTAGGGCGAAGGCGGCGCCTCTCAGAACCCGATGTTCAGGCCCATGCGGACCATGTCGCCGCGGGTGCGGGCGCGCATCGTCGCATATTCGTCGGTGAAGAAGCCGGCGGTCTCGCCAAGCACGAGGCGCTGGGTTCCGAGGTCGTAGCGCAGATAGTCGAGCCTCAGCGACAGCATCGGACCCAGCGCATATTCGAGCCCGCCGCCGAGGGCCCAGCCGGAGGCGATCTGCGCGGTCGACCCGGCATAGGTCGGATTGGCGGTCGGCACCGGGTTGATCGCGCCGCGCTGGCCGAGATGCCCGTAGGCGTAACCGCCGGTGGCGAAGACCAGAAGATCGCCGAAGGCGATGCCGGCGCGCGCCCGCACCGTTCCCAGCGTGTCGAGTTCGGTCTGCGCCTGCGTCGTCACCTCGACGCCGAAGGGGTTGACCGTCGAGGCCTTGCGGCCGCCGACATGCATGGCGGAGAAATCCGTCTCCGCCCCCAGCACGACCGCGCCGATCTGGTAATTGAAGCCTAGCTGGCCGGAGATCGTGGCGCCCCGCCCCGAAGGCGAGAGCCGCGACGCGACATTACCGGCATCGATCGAGGTCTGGACCTCACTTGCCGGCCCGAAGCCGGCGATCCGCGTCGGCGATCTCTGGTCGGCTCCGCCGACCGAACCGCCGGCATAGAAACCGGTCCAGCGCGGTTTGGCCGGAAGCAGCGCAGGCGGCAGCTCCGGCACGACGACCGGCGCCGCGGCAGGCGGCAGCGCCTGCCTCACCGGGGCGGAGCGGGCGGGGGCGACACGGACCGGGACGACCTCGCGCGGCGTGAAATCGGCACGGCGGCTGCGCGGTGCGGGCGCCGGGCAGACCGGGCACATGGCGGCAATCCTGACCCGGTCGCGGCTGGGCGCAGCCGGCGCGAGACGCAGGGCCTCCGTCACATGAGCCGAGCCCGGATAGAGTCTGGCGAAGAGCCGGAAGGATTCGGCATCGCCGGCTCGGACCGTCTCGGCCCAGGTCGTCTCCTCCGTCCGCAGCGCGAAGCCGCGATGCAGCCGCAGCGCGCGCTCGTCATCGGGATGGGCCTCGAGCGTGGCGCGGTAGATGTCGCGCCGGTCCCAGGCGATGGCAGCGCGGTAGGCGTCGGCCGGAGCCAGGCTGCGCAAGGCAGCCGGCGTGGGCCGCAGCGTCAGCGAAGGTCCCTGCGCCGTGGCGGGCGGCGCCGGCTGCGCGCCGGGCGCGCTCGCCGGGCGCTGGAAGAAGGCAAAGTCGGTGATCAGGGAGGAGGTTTCCCAGGGAATCTGCTGGCCGCTCGTCGTGTCGTGCACAGCGAGCCGGATGCGGCGGAAAAGCTGCTCGATCGGCAGGCCGGGTTCGCGCATCTCGCGCAGGAAGGCGGTCGTGAAGGGGCTGTTGCTGCCGGTGCCGTCGGCTGCGGTGGCGCCGGGCGACGTCGAAAAGGCGACGAAGGTCCCGCTGCCGGAATCGATCCGCGCCAGCCCGGCCTCCGAGCGGATGCCCTCATTGGCGCCGTCGACGAGCTGGACGGCGAGCCCGCGCGACAATTCACGATTGGCGAAGGGATTGTTGCGGCAGGCGTCGAGCACGACGATCTTGGAAACCGCGCCGGTGCCGTCCAGCCGCCGCAGGATCTCGCTTAGCGAGAGCGACTGGGCTGGAATATCGGCCGAGCGTTCCGGCCGGATATCGACCGGCAGCAGGTAGTTCGTGCCGTCGAGCTGAACCGCATGGCCGGCATAGTAGACCAGCGCGGTCGTGCCGGTTCCGGCGCCTTGCACCCGCTCGATGAAAGTATCGAGCGCATTGCGCAGCCCCGCCAGCGTGGCGTTCGTCGCAGGAACGACGTCGAAACCGGCATCCTGCAGCACGGTGCGCGTCGCATTGGCGTCGTTCAGAGCGTTCTGGAGCGCGGGGATTGCGGTGTAGCCGCCATTGCCGATCACAAAGGCGAGCCGCTTTTGGGCCAGGGCCGGCGTCGCGCCCATGGTGAGGGCCGCAAATGCCGCGGCCATGATGGCGATCGCCACCGGCCTCCAGAATCCGATCCGCATGCTGCCTCCGCCGGCGCGATTGATTCCCCCCGAGCGAGTATCGGCAAGCCGGCACCGGGCCGGCGTCATCCAATTGACGGAGATCGAGGGAGGCTGTGGCGACAGCGTCGTGACGGTCAGGGAAAAAAGGCGACGGCGCCCCGGACACATCGCGAAGAGAGGTGCAAATATAAGGATGACCGCTTTGGGTGGAAATCGGAAACTGGCTGAGCCGCCACGGACCAGCCGGATCGCGTTAGAGGCGAAACTTGGAACGTCGCCCTGAAGCAAACGTCTCGGCAAGCCGCCGGCAACAGTTTTCTTTCATCTCATTCTCAAGCGTGTACTGGGCGGCGTAACAAAAAAAGGGCGCGCCCCATGTGAGCGAGGCTGGGCCAGTCAGGGAGGAAACGACCCACGAGGGCCGTCCCTTGCGAGGGCCAGGCAATCGCCGGGGGCTGACAGTCTCCCCGGCGTTTCTGGTTCAGGGCAGCTTCGGCCTGAGTTCCAACGGCAGTCCCCGGAGGACTTCGACGAGCACGCCTAATCTCCATGAGAAGTGACAACTTAAGTGGGCCCAAATTGACCCAAATGTGGTCCAATGATGATATTGTGAATGCAGGTGAACTACGGCAACAGTCTTTGGCATGGATGCAGCCAGATGCGCATAAGAGTTGGTTTCGCTCGGACAACTCTGACTCTGGCAACGCTTTTGAGCTCGCTGGCCACAGAAAGTCGAGCACAGGAAGTCAAGTTTCGCATAACCGCTGGTTGGACCGTTCACGAGACGTCGCCGAGGACCACGTCGCGCCAAGCGAATTTCGTGTACCTCGTGTCTTTGCGCGGCAGAACGGTGCGCGAGCTTTTGGAACGCGAGGTCGGAGAAAGCGGCTCGACCACATTCGAGCAAGAAGGCAAGTTAGGCGTAAGTGGTGACGAAATCTCGCCGACCCAATGGAAGGTGATCAACAGTTCGACCTTGGTCCGTTTGCAGGCGTGGAAATCTCATACCTTCGCCATATGGCTCAGGACGCAGGGGCCGACGTCCTGCACCGCTTCGCTCGAATGGCGGTTAAAGCCTGGTTTCACCGCTTATGAGAGCTGGGCCCCAAGACGCCGCACGATGATTCATTCCACTGAACCAAGCTGGCCGACCGCGAAATGCGAGGTCCTTTGACCCCTGTCGATGCATGAGGGTGACTGACACCGACGACGGCGCGCGCCGCCGCTAGCTTGAACGCCAATGGCTTTTCCCACAATCGCCGACCATCCTCTCGAGCGCAGCCGAGACGGTTCAATCGACGTTGTGGTGGGTCAGGTCGAGCAAGATCGCGGATCGGTCCGCGCGCCGGCTTGGTTCGATGTTTACAGCGCTTCAGGCCACCGATGACGGGCTGAGCCTGAGGGGCTGGCTGGGCGAAAAACTCTCGTAGGTTGTGCTGTGGCTAGAGTCGGGAGCGGGCATTTGCCGACACCTGCAACGGCGCGCACCCTACCCCGCCCTGACCACAGCGCCCACCCCGTCGATCACGAACTGCACCGCCAGCGCCGCCAGGATCACGCCGAGCAGCCGCGTCAGCACGATGTTGCCGGTCACGCCGAGCAGGCGGGCCATCGGCACGGCGAGCCAGAAGACGGCGAGGCACGACGCGATCACCAGCCCGCAGATCACGGCGAGCGCGGCGAGCCGCAGCGGATCGCCCTCCGCCCGCCCCGCCAGCAGGATGATCGCCGTCAGCGCACCCGGCCCCGCCATCAGCGGGATCGCCAGCGGAAAGGCCGCGACGTTGCGGATATGATCCTGAGTGATCGCGGTCGTCGCGGTCTGCTGCTTGCGCTCGCTGCGGCGCTCGAACACCATTTCGAAGGCGATCCAGAACAGCAGCAGCCCGCCGGCGATGCGGAAGGCCGGCAGCGAGACGCCGAGCGCCTTCAGCACGACATCCCCCGCCACCCCGAAGAAGGCCAGGATGCCGAAGGCGATGATGCAGGCGCGGATCGCGACCTGCCGGCGCTCCCCCACCGACATGCCCTGCGTCAGCGACAGGAAGATCGGCGCCAGCCCCGGCGGATCGAGCGTGACCAGGAGTGTCACCAGCGCGGAGGTCAGGAAATCGAGATGCATGGCGGTCAGATGCCTCCCTGTGAGCACGGGGCGGGCGCGAACCAGACCAGATCGGCGGTGACCATGAGGCGCGTTTCCTGTAGCAATGGACCGACTGACCATGGGCAGGCGGATGGGCATGATCAACGGCATCATACAGGGCACGCCGCACTGGGTCTGGCTTCTTCTCGGCTATCTCGTCTTCATCGGCGTCAAGGCGCGCCAGCCGGGCGAAGTCAGCCTGGTCAAGCTCGCCATCGTTCCCGTCTTGCTGACGGCCTGGAGCCTGCACGAACTGACGCGCCTGTTCGACCCGACGCCGGCGACGGTCGGCCTCTGGCTGCTCGGAGCGGCGGCCGGGCTCGGCCTCGGTGTCGCGCTCGTGCGCCGGCTGGCGCTGACCGTCGACCGCGCGCGCGGCGTCATCCGGCACCCCGGCGATCCGACCCTGCTGCCGCTGGTGCTGGCGACCTTCCTGGTCAAATACGGCTTCGCCGTCATGCAGTCGCTCGCCCCCGCTGCGCTCCGGACGGGCTGGACCGGCACGGCCGACCTCCTCCTCAGCGGCCTCTTCGTCGGCATCTTCCTCGGCAAGTTCGCAACCTATGCGCTGCGTTACCGCCGCGCCGGGGAGCAGGTCGCGCCCGGCTGAGACAGCCCGCGCGCCCGACATTGCGGCAGCGATGTGGCGAACGGCGGCGCCGCGCCGCTCCGAAAGCCTGCGCGGGCGCACAACCCATTGAAAACGAAACGATTTATTTCATCTGGACAGCGCCCGCTTTCGCTGGCCTCCACCGCCGGAATCGGGTAGCCAGAAGCTTGAAAACAAGCAGGAATCGGGACCCAATCCCTTGAGCGACGACACAGACGACAAGCGCCCGGACGAGCCGCATTTCGGCGGCGACATCAAGCCGATCGCCATCACCGACGAGATGAAGAAGTCCTATCTCGATTACGCCATGAGCGTGATCGTGAGCCGCGCTCTTCCCGACGTCCGCGACGGCCTGAAGCCCGTGCACCGGCGCATCTTGTTCTCGATGCACGAGAACAAGAACCTGCCCGACCGGCCCTACACGAAATGCGCCCGCATCGTCGGCGACACGATGGGTAAATACCATCCGCACGGCAATCTCGCGGTCTATGACGCGCTGGTGCGCATGGCGCAGGACTTCTCGCTGCGCCTGCCGCTGATCGACGGCCAGGGCAATTTCGGCTCGATGGACGGCGATTCACCGGCGGCCGATCGCTACACCGAGGCCAGGCTCGACAAGGCGGCCATGCCGCTGCTCGAGGATCTCGACCTCGACACCGTCAATTTCCAGCCGAACTATGACGGCAAGGAGAACGAGCCGACCGTCCTGCCGGCGCGCTATCCGAACCTGCTCGTCAACGGCGCCGGCGGCATCGCCGTCGGCATGGCGACCAACATCCCGCCGCATAACCTCGGCGAGGTCATCGACGCCTGCGTCGCGCTGATCGACAATCCCGAGATCACGATCGACGAGCTGATCGAGATCGTGCCCGGCCCCGATTTCCCGACCGGCGCCTCGATCATGGGCCGCAGCGGCATCCACGCCGCCTATCACACCGGCCGCGGCTCGGTGGTGATGCGCTCGAAGACGCATATCGAGGAGCTCCGCAAGGAGCGCGAGGCGATCATCGTCACCGAGGTTCCCTATCAGGTGAACAAGGCCTCGATGGTCGAAAAGATCGCCGACATGGTGCGCGAGAAGCGCATCGAGGGCATTTCCGACCTGCGCGACGAATCCAGCCGCGAGGGTGTGCGCGTCGTCATCGAGATCAAGCGCGATGCGCTGGCCGATGTCGTGCTCAACCAGCTCTACCGCTTCACCCAGCTGCAGACCTCCTTCGGCTGCAACTTCGTCGCGCTGACCGGCGGACGCCCCGAGGTCCTTAATCTCAAGGATTTCATCGTCGCCTTCGTCGAATTCCGCGAGGAGGTCGTCTCGCGGCGCACCCGCTTCCTGCTCAACAAGGCCCGCGAGCGCGCCCATGTGCTGTGCGGCCTGGCGACGGCGGTGGCGAATATCGACGAGGTCATCCGCCTCATCCGCACCGCGCCGACGCCCGCCGCCGCCCATGCCTCGCTGATGGAGCGCAACTGGCCGGCCGAGGACATTGCCCCGCTGATCGCGCTGGTCGATGATCCGCGCCACCCGATCAACGCAGACGGCACCTATCGCCTCTCCGATGCGCAGGCCAAGGCGATCCTCGAATTGCGCCTCGCCCGCCTGACGGCTCTCGGCCGCGACGAGATCGGTGACGAGCTGCAGAAGCTCGCGACCGAGATCGCCGATTATCTCGACATCCTGCGCTCGCGCGTCCGCATCCAGTCGATCATCAAGGACGAGCTCGCCGAGGTGAAGACCGCCTTCGCCACGCCGCGCCGCACCGTGATCCAGGATTGGGGCTCCGACCTCGACGACGAGGATTTGATCGCCCGCGAGGACATGGTCGTGACCGTGTCCCATGCCGGCTACATCAAGCGCGTGCCGCTCTCGACCTATCGGGCGCAGAAGCGCGGCGGCAAGGGCCGCTCCGGCATGGCGACCCGCGACGAGGATTTCGTCGCGCGGCTCTTCGTCGCCAACACCCATACGCCGGTGCTGTTCTTCTCGTCGCTCGGCCAGGTCTACAAGGAGAAGGTCTGGCGGCTGCCGCTGGCGGCGCCGAACGCCAAGGGCAAGGCGCTGGTCAACATGCTCCCTCTCGACAAGGGCGAGCGCATCACCACGATCATGCCGCTGCCGGAGGACGAGGAGAGCTGGGATACGCTCGACGTCATGTTCGCCACGGCATCAGGCGGTGTCAGGCGCAACAAGCTTTCGGACTTCGTCAACGTCAACCGCGCCGGCAAGATCGCGATGAAGCTCGACGAGGGCGACGCCATCGTCGACGTGCAGATCTGCACCGAGGGCAACGACGTCCTGCTGACCACAGCGCTCGGCCAGTGCATCCGCTTCGCGGTCACCGATGTGCGCGTCTTCAAGGGCCGCGACTCGACCGGCGTGCGTGGCATCAACCTGGCCAAGGACGACATCGTCATCTCGATGGCGATCCTGCACCATCTCGACGCGACGCCCGAGGAGCGCGCGACCTATCTCAAGGACGCCGCCGCCCAGCGCCGCGCCCTCACCGGCGAAGGCGAGGAGACGGCAGAGCCAGCAGCCGACGGCGAAGAGACCGCCGGCGAGGTCGAGCTCGGGGCCAAGCGCCTCGAGATGCAACTCGCCGAGCAGTTCATCCTGACGGTCTCGGAGAAGGGCTACGGCAAGCGCACTTCGTCCTTTGAGTACCGGGTCACCGGCCGCGGCGGCAAAGGCATCGTCGCCATGGTCGTCAACGATCGTAACGGCAAGCTGATCGCCTCCTTCCCGGTCGACGACCGCGACCAGATCATGCTGGTCACCGATGGCGGACAGGTCATCCGCGTGCCGGTCGATGCCGGCCCGGGCAACCGCATCCGCATCGCCGGCCGCTCGACGCAAGGCGTGACGGTGTTCAACACCGACGCCAGCGAGAAGGTCGTCTCGGTCGAGCGCATCGGTGACGAGGGCGAGAGCGAAGAAGGCGATGCCGAGGTCGAGGCCGGCCCGGCGCCGGAGGAGAACGGCGGGGAGTGATCTTCGCCGGCTGCCCCGTGCATCTCGTAAGCACGGGAACCACGACGCAGAACCCTCTCCCGTAGGGAGAGGGCAGGGTGAAGGGTCGGCCCTTCCGCCAGTTGTCTGGGAGGTAGCCGCCGTTGGCTCGCGGCTACAGTGTCCAAGGGCCGACACCTCACCCCTGCCCCTCTCACTGAACTCGGGCCTGCCCGAGTTCAGCACTCAAAGTGTCGAAGTCGGGTCTACCCGACTTCGATGCAGGAGAGGGGTTCCCCGCGCACTTCCCCGACAGCTTAAACCGTCTCCAACAACCCCTTGATCAGGGCGCGCCGCGGCGCGATCGAGGAGATCAGCGCATATTCGCTGAGCGTATGGGCGCCGTCGCCGTCGATACCGAGCCCGTCCAGCGTCGGCACGCCGAGCGCCGCGGTGAAGTTGCCGTCAGAGCCGCCGCCGGTCATGGCGCAGTCCTGCAGATCGAAGCCGATGCCGGCCGCGACCTTGCGCGCCGTCTCGAACAATTCCGCCCCGGCCGCCGATTTCTCGTAGGGCGGACGGTTCATCCCGCCGCCGACCCTGATCCTCACATCTGGATCATGCGGCGACAGGCCGAGAATCCGGCTCTCCATCGCGACGCCGTCGGCGGCGCTGGTGACGCGCAGATCGATGCTGAACCAGGCATGCTGCGGGATGACATTGGCCGCCGTGCCGCCGCCCATCAGCGCGACCGAGGTGGTGATACCGCGCGCATAGTCGGTCATGCCCTCGACCGCCAGGATCTGGTGCGCGGCCTCGCGGATGGCGCTGCGGCCCTTGGCGTGATGCGTGCCGGAATGCGCCGAACGCCCCTCCAACTTGACCTCGAAGCGCCCGACCCCCTTGCGCGCGGTGACGATCTTGCCGCCCTCGCGAGCCGGCTCCGTCACCAGCACGGCGGCGCAGCCGCGGCCGATCTCCTCGATCAGGCCGCGCGTCGTCGGCGAGCCGATCTCCTCATCCGGCGTGAACAGGAAGATCATCGGCCGCTTCGCCGTGCCCGCCAGCGCGACCTCCTTGAAAGCCTGAAGCGCCAGCCAGGCGCCGCCCTTCATGTCGTAGACGCCGGGCCCGTAGAGCCGGTCGCCCTCGACCCGTACCGGCAGATCGCGCGCGCTGGTCCCCACCGGGTGGACCGTGTCGAGATGCGACAGGATCGCGACCGCAGGCTCGCCGTTGCCGAGGCCGGCGCGCAGGACGAGGCTGTCGCCGAGACCGTCGCGTCCGGCGATGCGCTCGACCGCGATCGGCAGACCTTCGACCTCATGGGCGACGAGGTCCATCATGCCGTTGACGCCGGGGGCGTGATGGGTGGGGCTCTCCAGCGCGAGCCAGACGGAGAGGGCGGAAACGGAAGGATCGATGCTGCTCATGATGCGCGGACCTTCGCCGGGAAGCCGGGCGCGAACAAGGACGCCGGGCGGCAGAGGCGCCCTGCCCTGATGGCATGACGCGGCCGGGCGTGGGATGCCGTGGCTTGACAAGCGCGGCCCAATACTAAACCATTCGGTTAATCAAAGAGGTGCGCGGCGCCCGCAGACGCCAGGGAGAGCAGCATGGCCAAGGTGCAGAAGATCACGCCGTTCCTGTGGTTCGACCATCAGGCCGAACAGGCCGTCGCATTCTATCTCTCGGTCTTTCCCAATGCCGAGGCGGGCCCGATGCTGCGTTGCGGCGACGCAGGGCCAGGGCCGAAAGGCAGCGTCCTGACCGCGTCCTTCACGCTCGAGGGCCTCACCTTCACCGCGCTCAACGGCGGGCCGTATCACAGCTTCACCGAGGCCGTGTCCTTCGTCGTGCATTGCGCGACCCAGGCGGAGGTCGACTACTTCTGGGAAAAGCTTGGCGATGGCGGGCGCTACGACCAGTGTTCCTGGCTCAAGGACAAGTTCGGCCTGTCCTGGCAGATCGTGCCCGACCGGCTGATGGAATTGCTGGGCGATGCCGATGGCGCCAAAGCCGCCCGCGTCATGCAGGCGATGATGCAGATGACCAGGATCGACATCGCCGCGCTGGAGCGCGCGGCGGCCGGGTGAAATCCCGCCCCTAGAACGGGATGTCGTCGTCGAGATGGCTGGAGGACGAGCGCCCGCCACCGCTGCCGCCCGCCATCGCCGGCTGGCGCGAGCCGCCGCCACCGCTCGCCGGACCCGAGCGGCCGAAGGACGAGCCCGAGGAACGATCCTCCATCGATCCGCCGCCCTCGCCATACTCGTCGGAACCGCCCTGCCCGCGGCTGTCGAGGATGGTCAGCTCGCCGCGGAAGCGCTGCAGCACGATCTCGGTCGTGTACTTCTCGACGCCCGACTGATCCTGCCATTTGCGGGTCTGGAGCTGGCCCTCGACATAGATCTTCGAGCCCTTCTTCAGATATTGCTCGGCGACCTTGGCGAGGTTCTCGTTGAAGATCACGACCGAGTGCCACTCGGTGCGCTCCTTCTTCTCGCCCGACTGCTTGTCGCGCCAGGTTTCGGAGGTGGCGATGCGCAGATTGACGACCGGCTCGCCCGAGCCGAGACGCCGGACCTCAGGATCGCGGCCGAGATTGCCGACCAGAATGACCTTGTTGACGCTACCAGCCATGAGAGGCTCCATTTCCTGCGCACATCGAAAACCGGCTCGACACCGGAGCCGGACCCTACCGGCTGACCGCGCCACTATCAATGATGTTCCTGTTTTGTTCAAGGGTCATTTGCGAGGTTGTCCCCTGCTTTCGCTGCTGCCGTGGTCGCGCCTTGCGGCAGGCTCAGGGCCTGCTCTCGTCCTCGCCCCAGACCATCGCCTCGGTCAGGCCGAGTGCCGCGAACTCATCGGCCCGCAAGCTCGCCTCGCCAGCTGAGAAGAACTCGTCGAGCTGCGGCGGCGCCACCATCGTGCCGCTGAGCATGGCATGGGCCTGGCCGCGATGATGCACCTGATGCTGGAACAGGTGCAGCAGCAGCCGGTCGAGCCGCTCGCGCTGGATTCGCGCGCCACGATGCACCTCGACCACGCGGGCAAGGCCCGCCCCGCCGGCAGCCTCGACAACAGCGATCAGGCGCCGGTCCATCGCCTCCTGCGCGGCCTGCAGGGCCGGAAGCGTCGCGCAAGGCTCCCGATCGGCCCAGGCCGCCGGCCCGAGCCGGCCGCCCTCCATGGCGTCGATATAGAAGCGGTCGATGATCAGGATGTGATTGAGCGTCGCGCGCAGGCTCGGGAAGAAACCCGTACGTTTCGCCACGAATTCGTCCGGTGACAGCAAGGCGCAGGCGCTCAGCAGCCGGTGGTTGGCCCAGAGGTTGTTGCAGGCCATGGCCCGGTACGGACGCAGCTCATCCATCGTCGTGATCTCCTTGACGGAGCACGTTATCACGGCCGGCCGGACGGTTTGCGGCAGCAGCGCGCCCGGCGCTCAGGCGGCCGGTTCGACCACGCGCCGGTAGAGATGCCAGGTCGCATGGCCGAGCACGGGCATGATGACGACGAGGCCCAGAAAGCCCGGCAGCATCGCGACCACGGAGAGCGCCGCGATCGCCGCCGCGAAGCCGAGCATCGGCACGGGGCTCGCCGCCACGGCGCGCACGCTGGTGATCATCGCGGTGATGAAGTCGACCTCGCGGTCGAGCAGCAGCGGGAAGGAGACCACCGTCAGCGAGAACAGGGCCGCGGCGAGGACCGCGCCGACGAGATTGCCGACGGCGAGGAACATCAGCCCCTCCGGCGTGGTCGCGATCACGCCCAGAAAGCCGCGGAAGCTGGCGAAGGACTGGAAGCCGAGGAACAGCGCGAGCAGCAGCCGGACCTGATAGAGCCACATCATCATCACGAACAGCGTGACGAAGGCCATCCAGCTCAGTTCGCGCTTGCCCTGCGCGAAGACGACGCCGAGCACCTTGCCCCAGGCGAGCGGCTCGCCGGCCTCGCGCCGGCGCGACACCTCATACAGGCCGACCGCGACGAAAGGGCCGATCAGCGCGAAGCCCGCCGCCAGCGGATAGGCGAGATAGGGCATGCCGAAGGTGGTCAGTGACAGCAGGATCGCCAGACCGGCGACTGCATAGATGCCGCCGAAGAAAAGGCCGAAGAGAGGTGCCGCCTGGAAATCCCGCAGGCCCGCGACGAAGGCCTCGACGACATCGTGCACGGCGATGCGGCGTACCACCGGATCGGGTCGCGGCGCATCCGCCGCCTCGGGATTCGGATACGGCTCCGTCATGGCATTCCCCCGGTTGCGCCTCCGGGCCTGGCCGGCCGGGAGGTGGCATTTTGCAACCATGCTAGCGCCGGTGGCCGGCGCTCACATTGGGCGAGATCAATTGCCGCAGCGGTATCGGCCTCAGTGCAGGGCTGCGCCTTGCATCTCCGTTCCGAGCTTCGGCAGGAACCAGGCGAGCAGGCCGATCGCCGGCAGGAACGAGCAAATCCGGTAAACCGCGTCGATGCCGATCTGGTCGGCGAGCTCGCCCAGCATCGCCGCAGCCACCCCGCCGAGGCCGAAGGACAGCCCGTAGAACAGCCCGCCGACCAGCCCGATGCGGCCGGGCATCAGCTCCATCGCGTAGATCAGGATCGCGGCGAAGGCGCTCGACATGATCACGTTGATGACGATCGTCAAAACGCCGGTCCAGAACAGGTCGGCGAAGGGCAGCACCAGCGTGAAGGGCAGCGCGCCGAGGATCGAGAACCAGATGATCTTGTTGCGGCCGATCCGGTCTCCGAGCATGCCGCCGAACAGTGCACCCGCCGCCGACGAGGCGAGGAACAGGAACAGCATCACCTGCGAATACTGCACCGACACCCCGAACTTGCCCATCAGGTAGAAGGTGTAGAACGAGCTGAAGCTCTGCGAATAAGCGTTCTTCGAGAACAGCAGGATCACGAGGATCGTCACGGCGAAGGCGACCGCCGCCGTCGAACGGGCTGCACCGGCAGCCGTGGCCCCGCTCTTCTTCGCCGCCGGAGGCTGGCTGCGCTGCAACTCGGCGAAACGCCCGGCAGTCCAGGTCATCAGCATCATAGCGATTAGCGCCGCGGCCGAAAACCAGGCCAGGCTGGTCTGCCCGCGCGGCACGATGATGAACGCCGCCAGCAGCGGCCCGAGCGCCCCGCCGGTCTGGCCGCCGACCTGGAAGATGCCCTGCGCCAGACCATGACGGCCCCCCGAAGCGCTGCGCGCCATGCGCGTCGCTTCCGGGTGGAAGATGGATGAGCCGAGCCCGACGCAGCCGGCCGAAAGCAGCAGCAGCGGGTAGCTGCCGGCATAGGCCAGCCCGATCAGTCCCGCCAGCGTGAAGCCCATGCCCGCGACCATCGAATAGGGCATCGGGTTCTTGTCGGTATAGGCACCGACCAGCGGCTGAAACAGCGAGGCGGTGATCTGGAAGGTCAGCGTGATCAGCCCGATCTGGCCGAAGTCCAGCCCGTAGGCAACCTTGATGATCGGATAGATCGCCGGGATCAGCGACTGCATCATGTCGTTGAGCAGATGCGTCGCGCTGAGCGCGATCAGCACTGGCATGGCAGCGCTGCGGGATGGGCTGGCGGATGTACTGATCGTCATGTCCGGCGCTTCGCCTTGTTGTCTTTGAAAAGCCATTGGACCTTGTCGCGACGCGAGGCCAGCGACAGCGACGCAGGGGCGGCATGCGTTGTGGCACTCGCCCACGGCATGAGGGGCCTTCGCGGGCGACATGGGGTGGCCGCTCTGGTGGCTCTTGCCTGCCCGCCCGGTCTGTCGCTAAGGCCTTCGGTCTGCTGCGCTTGCGAAAGGCGCGCGCCTGAGAGGATCTTCGAGCGATGAGCGTCGCAAACGGCCGGCACATTCTCGCGATGCCGGGGCCGACCAACATTCCCGACCGCGTGCTGCAGGCGATGATGCGCCCGGCCGAGGAGCTCAGTTCGCAAGCGATCGTCGGTCTGACCGAGTCGATCCTGGTCGATCTGAAGCGCATCTTCCGCACGGAAGGCGAGACCTTCGTCTACGCCGCCAACGGCCATGGCGGCTGGGAGGCGGCGCTGACCAACGTGCTGTCGCGCGGCGACAAGGTGCTGGTGCTGGCGAGCGGCCGTTTCGCCATCGGCTGGGGCGAGATGGCGCGCTTCATCGGCGCCGACACCGAGGTCCTGGCCGGAAGCTGGCGTGCCGCCGTCGATCCCGCCGCCGTCGAGGCCAGGCTTCGCGCAGATACGACGCATTCGATCAAGGCCGTGATGGTCGTGCAGGTCGACACCGCCTCGGGCGTCGTCAACGATATCCCGGCAATCCGCCGGGCGATCGATGCCGCCGGCCACCCTGCCCTGTTCATGGTCGACGGCGTCGCCTCGGTCGGCTGCATGCCCTTCGAGATGGATCGATGGGGCATCGACGTCGCCATGTCGGCCTCGCAGAAGGGGCTGATGTCGTCGCCGGGCCTCGCCGTCGTCGCGGCCAATCCGAGGGCGCTGGCGGCCCATGTCCATGCCGACATGCGCACCGGCTACTGGGACTGGACCGGGCGAATGAACACGCTGGCCTATATGAAGCATTGCGGCACGGCGCCGGAGCATCTGCTCTTCGGCCTGCGCGCCGCCTTCGACATGATCTTCGAGGAAGGGCTGGAGGCGGTCTGGCAGCGCCACGCCGCGCTCGCCGGCGCGACCCACGCCGCCGTCGAAACCTGGGCGACCGGGCAGGTGCTGGGCTTCAGCGTACCCGAGCCGGCGCAGCGCTCGCCTTCGGTCACGACCATCCTGGTCGAGGGCGTCAACGCCGCCACGATCACCGATTTCACCCGCGACGTCTGCGGCGTCTCGCTCGGTCTCGGCATCGGCGACTACACCGGCAAGGCCTTCCGCATCGCCCATATGGGCCATTTCAGCGCGGCCACCCTGCTGGCGACGCTCGGCTCCGTCGAGATGGCCCTGCAGGCGAAGAGCATTCCGCATGGCGCGGGCGGCGTCGCGGCTGCGATCGCCAGCCTCGGCACGGCGACAGCCTGATCGCCGCCCGGGACGCGGCGCTCAGCGCCGCGTCAGCATCGTCTGCGCCATCCTGTCGAGCAGGATGGCGAGCAGCACGATCGCCATCCCGCCGACGAAGCCGAGGCCGGGATCGGCCCGCTGCAACCCCAGCAGTACGATCTCGCCCAGCCCCTTGGCGCCGATCATCGAAGCGACCACGACCATGGCAAGCGCCATCATGATCGCCTGATTCAGCCCTTGCAGGATCGCGGCCCTGGCCAGCGGCAATTCGACCAGCCACAGCGTCTGCCAGCGGCCCAACCCGAGCGCGCGCGACGCCTGCACCAGCCCGCCATCGACCGCGCGCAGGCCGAGTTCGCTCAACCGCGCGAAGGGCGGCAACGCATAGATCAGGGTCGCGACCAGCGCCGGCGCCCGGCCGAGACCCAGCACCATCGCGACCGGGATCAGATAGACGAAGCTCGGGATCGTCTGCATCAGATCATAGACCGGCGCGAGCACCCGGGAGACCCGCGGCAGCCGCGCCGCGGCGATGCCGAGCGGCAGCCCCAGCAGCACGACCATCGAAACGGCGACGACGATCAGCGCCAGCGACTGCATCGCTTCGAGCCAGACGCCGAGCAGCGCCAGCGCCAGCGGCAGCGCCGCCATCGCCGCCGCAAACAGGACCTCGCGCCGCCCCAGCCAGGCCGCGACGGCGACCAGCACGACGCCAAGCCAGACCGGGAGCTGCAGCAGCCCGGCCTCGACCAGCCGCACCGGCCCGGTCAGCAGGCCGCCGAGCCCGTCGAGTTGCTCGCCATAGCCCGTGACGAGCGCATCGACCGCGCGGTTGACGGCGCCCTGCAGCACCTTGCCGAAATCGGGCAGCCCGCTTTCGCTCACAAGCCCGCCGCAACCTTGGCGGCGATCCCGGCCGGCACCCAGCCGCGCCAGGCCTCCGGCTGCGTCTTCAGGAAGACCAGCGCCTGCTGCTCGGGCGTGACGCCCTTCTCGCGGGCCTGCGCCAGCATCTGCGAGGTCACCTCGCTGGTGGTGCCATAGCGCCGGAAGAAGGCCGCGAGCTGCGGTGCCTGCTTCTCGAAATCGGCATGGGCACCGATCACGACGCGGCTGCTCGGATAGGCCGTCGCGCGTCCCGGCACATCGCTCGCCTTGAGCTCGGTCCAGATCGCGGCATCGAAGGCGGGCTCCTCGAGCTTCACGAGATCATAGGCGCCGAGCAGCCAGCTCGGCCCCCAGTAATAGAACAGCACCGGCCGCTTTCGCTTGAGCGCCGTCTCGATCGCGGCCACCAGCGCCTCGCCCGACCCGCCGCGTATATTGGTGAAATCCGCCGCCAGCCCATAGACGGCAAGCTTCTTGGTGTTGATGCCCTCGCAGACCCAGCCGGCCACGCAATTGTAGAAGCGCCCCTTGCCGGGCTCCTCGGGATCGGCGAACAGCGCCTTGTAGCGCTTGAGATCCTCGACCGATTTCAGCTCAGGCGCCTTGGCATCGGCCCCCGAGACGAGATAGCGCGGCACGAACCAGCCTTCGCTGGCATCGGGGAAGGTCGTGCCGAGCGGCATCACGCGGCCGGCCGCCTCGGCCTTGACCCAGGCCTCGACGGGATTGGCCATCCAGATTTCCATGACGATATCGACGTCGCCACGGGCCAGTCCGTTCACCAGCGGCGCAATGGCGCCGGGCACACGCTCGACCTTGCAGCCGAAGCCGCGCTCGGCGATCGCGCTGGCGACCGCGGTATGGAAGGCAGCGGAATCATAGTCCAACCCCGCCATCTTGAGCGGACGCGGCAGTTCGCATGCCAGCGCCGGCCCGGCGAAACCGAGACAGAGCGCGAGCGCGCCGGCCCGCATCACGGCTTTGACGATCATGGCTCTCTCCCGTTGGGTTGATATCGCGGCGCGCAGCAGCCTGCCGCATGAACGCCGATCGGCGACGCTTGATCCATGACGATCCGGATCTGTGGCGATGCCTGTCCATTCCAGGGGCGTGTGTCCCCTCGGCAAGCTCGCACCATCGCCCGCCCGGCGCCATTGCCGCTCCTGCCATCCCCTGTCAGCAACACCCTGCACCGGGCCGCCCGGCGTGCCTCTTGCGTGATAGACATCGCTGCCGCCCGCCGGCCGGGCTGGCATGGCGCGGCTTTTGCCCTATCTCTACGCTTCATCCTCACCGGACGCCCCCATGGCTCGCAAAACCTCCGCCAGTGGCAAAACCCCTGTTGGCAACAAGACCTCGCTCGCCGACCAGGCCGCCTCGCTGGAGGCGATGTTCGACGAGGCGCGCAAGACGGATTCGCGCGTCATCTCGGTGCGCGGCGCCCGCGAGCACAATCTCAAGAATGTCGACCTCGCGATTCCGCGCGACAAGCTCGTGGTCTTCACCGGGCTGTCGGGCTCGGGCAAGTCGTCGCTCGCTTTCGACACGATCTATGCCGAGGGCCAGCGCCGCTATGTCGAGAGCCTCTCGGCCTATGCCCGCCAGTTCCTCGAGATGATGCAGAAGCCCGATGTCGACCAGATCGACGGGCTCTCGCCGGCGATCTCGATCGAGCAGAAGACCACGTCCAAGAACCCGCGCTCGACGGTCGGCACCGTCACCGAGATCCACGACTATATGCGCCTGCTCTGGGCCCGCGCCGGCATCCCCTATTCGCCCGCCACCGGCCTGCCGATCGAGAGCCAGACCGTCCAGCAGATGGTCGACCGGCTGGTCGAACTGCCGGAGAAGACCCGCGGCTACCTGCTCGCGCCCGTGGTGCGCGGCCGCAAGGGCGAATTCCGCAAGGAGATGGCGGACTGGCTGAAGCGCGGCTTCCAGCGCGTCAAGGTCAATGGCGAATTCGTCGAGATTCCCGACGCGCCGGCCCTCGACAAGAAGTTCAAGCACGACATCGACGTCGTCGTCGATCGCATTGTGATCCGGCCTGATTTGGGCGCCCGCCTGGCGGATTCGCTGGAGCAGGCGCTGGAACTGACCGACGGCATCGCCGTCTTCGAATATGCCGACGAGAAGGAGGAGAACGGCGAGGCCCGGCGCATTACCTTCTCCTCGAAATTCGCCTGTCCGGTCTCCGGCTTCACCATCCCCGAGATCGAGCCCAGACTCTTTTCGTTCAACAACCCCTTCGGCGCCTGCCCGGCCTGCGACGGCCTCGGCCACGAGATGCGCATTGACCCGGACATGATCGTGCCGGATAGTTCGCTCACCCTGAAGAAGGGCGCCATCGCCCCCTGGGCCAAGTCGACCTCGCCCTATTACGGCCAGACGCTGGAATCGCTGGCGAAGCATTTCGGCTTCTCGATGACGAAGCCCTGGAGCGAGCTGCCTCAAGCTGCGCGCGATGCGATCCTGTTCGGCACCGGCACTGATCCCGTCCGCATGGCCTATAATGACGGCCTGCGCGCCTATGAGGTGAGGAAGCCCTTCGAGGGCGTCATCACCAATATGGAGCGGCGCTGGAAGGAAACGGAGTCGGACTGGGCCCGCGAGGAGATCGGCCGCTTCATGTCCGAGACGCCGTGCAAGGCCTGCGACGGCTACCGCCTCAAGCCCGAGGCGCTGGCGGTCAAGATCGACATGCGCCATATCGGCGAGATTTCGCGGCTCTCGGTCAAGGATGCGCTGGCCTGGGTCTCCGCCCTGCCCGCCCGCCTGTCGAAGAAGCAGAACGAGATCGCCCCGCGCATCCTCAAGGAAATCCGCGACCGGCTGACCTTCCTGCTCGATGTCGGCCTCGAATACCTGACGCTGGCCCGCGCCTCCGGCACGCTCTCGGGCGGCGAGAGCCAGCGCATCCGCCTCGCCTCGCAGATCGGCTCCGGCCTCACCGGCGTGCTCTATGTGCTGGACGAGCCCTCGATCGGCCTGCACCAGCGCGACAATGAGCGCCTGCTCGGCACCTTGCGGAGACTACGAGACCTCGGCAACACCGTCATCGTCGTTGAGCATGACGAGGACGCGATCCTGACCGCCGACTATGTCGTCGATGTCGGCCCCGGCGCCGGCATCCATGGCGGCGAGATCGTCGCCCAGGGCACGCCGCAGCAGATCCTCGACAACCCGGATTCGCTCACCGGCAAATACCTCACCGGCGAGATGTCGGTCTCGGTGCCGGCCAAGCGCCGCAAGGCGCAGAAGGGCCGCGCCCTCAGAATCGTCGGCGCGCGCGGCAACAACCTCAAGGACGTCACGGTCGATATTCCGCTGGGGCTGTTCACCTGCATCACCGGCGTCTCGGGCGGCGGCAAGTCGACGCTGGTCATCGACACGCTCTACAAGGCGGTGGCGCGCAAGCTCAACGGCTCGATCGAGCACCCCGCCCCGCATGAGCGCATCGAGGGCATGGAGCTGCTCGACAAGGTTATCGACATCGACCAGTCGCCGATCGGCCGCACGCCGCGCTCCAACCCCGCGACCTATACCGGCGCCTTCACGCCGATCCGCGAATGGTTCGCCGGCCTGCCCGAGGCCAAGGCGCGCGGCTATCAGCCCGGCCGGTTCTCCTTCAACGTCAAGGGCGGCCGCTGCGAGGCCTGCCAGGGCGACGGCCTGCTCAAGATCGAGATGCACTTCCTGCCGGATGTCTACGTCACCTGCGACGTCTGCAAGGGCAAGCGCTACGACCGCGAAACGCTGGAGGTGAAATACCGCGACCACTCCATCGCCGACGTGCTCGACATGTCGGTCGAGGAGGCCAAGGACCTGTTCAAGGCGGTGCCCTCGATCCGCGACAAGATGGAGACGCTGCACCGCGTCGGGCTCGACTACGTCAAGGTCGGCCAGCAGGCCACGACCCTGTCAGGCGGCGAGGCCCAGCGCGTCAAGCTCTCCAAGGAGCTCTCCAAGCGCGCCACCGGCCGCACCCTCTACATCCTCGACGAGCCGACCACCGGCCTGCATTTCCACGACGTCGCCAAGCTGATGGAGGTGCTGCACGAGCTGGTCGACCAGGGCAATTCGGTGGTGGTGATCGAGCACAACCTCGAAGTGGTGAAGACCGCCGACTGGGTGATCGACATGGGCCCCGAAGGCGGCGACGGCGGCGGCGAGGTCGTGGCGCAAGGCACGCCGGAAGACATCGTCCGCATCGGCAAAGGCCACACTGCGCGGTTCTTGAAGGAGGTGCTGGAGCGCCGGCCGATCAAGAAGGAGAAGGTGCAGCGGGAGGCGGCGGAGTAGAGCTGGGTTGACATCAAGCTCCCGCCCAAAACGACGAGGTTCGCAATCGACCGGCATCCAGGTCGCAAATGGCCTGTCTTTGATCTTCAAAATACCTGTTACTAAATACGAATTGAATGCGCGCAGGAGCCGCTGAATACGTCAAGATGGCGAAGCGGGGTTGATTTAAGCGTGTCAGAATACACAATCAAATCCGCAGAATAACCCTCTTGAAGGTAATAAATCCATGCGCGTCAGCCGCGGTGTATTCAATACCGATCAGGTCAATCGTAGCAAAATGAGATTCCCTGCCTCTGAGTTGATGCGGGCTCATCAAAATCATTGGCGTGAGTGTCAAGCAAGAGGCGTGCGTAGCGGGACACCCTGTCATCTACAGCACGATATGCATCGATTAATTGGTTGGAGCTGTGAGTTGGGGCTCTACCTCGACAGTGAGATGGTGCGTGTCCTGGGACAAATTGAGGAACCAGAAAATGAGACAGAGAAGGCGCAACTCCGAACCATAGCGGAGTCTTACTGGACCGCGTTTCACCATGGTTCTGTCCCTTTACAAGCGGAAATCCTGAAGCGAGCGGAGATCGCGGAATCTTCGGGAGCACGGTCGCTTCAGCTTGAGGCGGCAGTAGTAGAAAAGCAGGGCATCGCTGCCGTGCTGTATCCTGATCTGTTTATTCCGGGGGTAGATAAGGTCGACAAAGACGGACTTGCCGATTACCGCGACCTAATAGATCGTCTGATAGAAATACAACCAGGCATTTTTCATGATCGAGATCGAGACTTATTGCTTTTCGCCCATCGCTTTTTCGACGAAGCCTATCGCACCGCAACAAGCTCAATGTAGATTTTCTGCAGACGTTTGCGCAAATTGCCGCCGCTCACCCTGGGCTTCGAATTAGATTACGGCTTGATCCAGATATCATTGGGCACCCTGACAGCGTCAAGAATATAGTTGAGCTTGAATATTGGCGTGGACCTCTATACGATGACGACATCGCCAATATCAAAAATGGTGTCGCCGAGCATAAGGCTGATGAGCGCACTCGAAAGTTTGAGGGCATTGATCGCACCCATATTTGGTGGAAATCGCCCGAGACGCGAGATGGAGATGGAGAACGCCGTATTGAATTCAGGACCTTCGAAATCGAAGAACTGATAGAAAACCCGTCAGCAGGCTTAGAAGATGATCAATTTGGCTGCAGGTATGCCCATGCGGAGTTCTCCGCCGAAGAAGACGCTATTACGCACTTCGATGGCGCCATTAGAGCCTACCCTGCGGACGACTATTTAAAGCGAATAGATGCCTCTATCGATCGGGCGGGCAAGCGTTCTGAGTACACCAAACTTTTCCGCTTGGATAACGCTTTGCCCATCAAAGATTGGAAAGAGATTCTTACAGCCTATTTCCGAGGCAACAATCTTATTCCTGAGTATTTTGGCGATTCGCCAGAAATAGATAGCTATAGAAAACAAGAATCCGATCAAAACGACATAGAGGAAATCAAATCAGATTCTCCAGATATTGCAGCGCTCGTCACTCTTTCAGAAGGCGAACTGAGCGGGCCGCCAATTCAATTTTTCTTGGGTCCATTTTTTGAAATGGGCGGATACCAAGTTTACTACCTCGAAGTAGGCGTCGGTCAAGTGGCCCAACGCCTTCGCGAAATGTTTGACTTGAGCACCGTACCAACGACGGGCTTTCAGGACGGGGTACTAAATCTTCCCCGTATTGCCTTCGTGCCGGATGGCGACCTCAAGACAACCTTCGACGGATTTGTCACCGCCTTAGCCGACGCTTTGTCTGCCGATATTGAGACGGGAATAACCCAGCGCGCTGCGGTACCTGTCACGTGGGAAGACGATGGAATGCTAGTAACCCTCGCGGTCGCTGGCAAAGCCGATAAAGTTGCCGCCGTGTTAAAGCGTTTACTTACCGTAATCGATCCGCGGCGGCCTCCATCAGAGTGGATTGAAGCGCTGTCAGACATGATAAAAGCAATAGCGCCAAAGCAGCCGAGCGAGATCATGTGGGATGGCGTGAGCCGGGGCATCTTGGAGATCAAAAGATTTGGGGAGGTCGAACAACAAATGCAGCTTCCCAACGATCTCATTCGAAAACTGCGCGAAGCCGGCGTAATTTCTGATGACGTTTCTATTGGCGCGGACGGACCCGCCTAAGAGGGGAGCGTCCATGGAGGGTGCCATGACCAGGAACACGCACGACGTCTTCGACCAGCCGTCCTTTTGAGGTCACGAGCAAGCGTCGCAAATCCTATCCGTCCGAGACGCGCGTGAAGCGCGGTGTTCGCGTCGTCCACGGCGATGTCGAACTGCACGAAAAGCTCGGCCGCAGCGATCTCTGCGTCTGCGGCTCCGGGCGCAGATTTCAAGACGTGCTGCATGCCGGGCGGCCGCTTCGACGGCTCCGACCGGGACGACTACTTTCAGGGAGTGATGCCTCCCCTCCCCGGTAAAGCGCGGGGAACCCCTCTCCTGTAAGGAGAGGGGCAGGGGTGAGGTGTCGGCCCCTGGACACCGTGGCCGTGACCTGCCCGCAGCCGTGGGCATCACCGCGCCCTCAACGGAGAACGGCCGACACCTCTCCCTGCCCTCTCCTTACAGGAGAGGGTTCCCCGCGTTGCCCGCGCCTCGTCGGGAGGTGGAGAACTTATCCCCGCCGCCCAAACCTCCCCCATAATCCCCTCGCCCATCACCCAAACGGGGCGGCCATCCGGAGGTGTGCCATTGGTCGGGTGAAGGGTCGGCGCCTGCGGCTGGTCTCACACGCCAGTCCCGGGAGGCTTCGGGGCACCGCCCTGGGGACACTACGGTCCCTGTGCGAGGAGCTCGCTGGAACGGTCGGCGGCGACAACGCCGGTGCCGGGTTCGACGCGACGAGGCGATGAGCCGAACTGGCGTCACATGGACCCAAGGGTGCCGGTCGGCAACCGACCCGATAAGCGCGGCCCGAGGCCCAAAATCGCCGAAGGCGGAGCGCCACGGGGCGTGCGACGGGTGGCTCAATCCCGCCGCGCCGCGTCCGGGCTCAACGGATGCGGATTTCTTTCGCGCCTCGCGGCGCTCCGCCAGCCCCGTCCTGCTGCCCTTGCACCCGCCGCGCACCCGCGCGGGCGGATCTTCGGCGCGCCCGCCGAGTGCAGGCGGGTGGCGCCTCAGCCATCGGAGCCCGCCATGCCGAAACGCCGGAACCGCTTCGCCGACCTGCCGCCGATCACCGATTTCGCGAGCTGCCAAAGGGTGCGGCCGATGCTGCTGCACCGTGTCGGAGATATCCTCGAGGTCTGGCGCGGCTGCGACAACAGCGCCTGCACCCGCGCAAGGAGCTGCCGGCGCAGCGACGGGGCCTGCCTCACCGCCTTCATGCAGGCGCTGCCGGACGAGGACCGCCGCCTGTTCCGCTATGCGCTGGAAAACCGCAAGGCCGGCCTCGAGCCCGGCGAAGCCTTCGCCCGGGCGCAGGCGCGCGTCGAAGACGAGATCGCCCGCTTCGGCGAATGAGCGCCGAGATGGGCGCCGCCCGCGCACCCGGCTGCCGCCACGACCTGCGCCCCACCGCCGCAGGCGGCGTCCCGGTTACATCTCGTTAACCGCTTCTTTCCACCCTGCCCGCTTCGGACGAAAGGAGACGACATGACCGATCTGACGCCCCGCGCCGCCTGCGCCCTCCTCGCGCTTGTGGCCGCCGCGCCCGCTCTCGCCGCCCCGGCGACGCCGCTCGGCAGCTTCGGCACCTGGAATGCCGCCGCCTATGGCGCCGGCGAGGCGCGCCGCTGCTACATCCTCGCCACCCCGGCCTCGGCCGAGCCCTCGACGCTGCGCCATGGCGACGTGCATTTCTTTGTGCAGACCAGCGACGGCCAGCAGGGCACCGAATCGAGCCTGCAGGCCGGCTACGACTTCGCCCGCGGCTCGGAGATCACCGTGACGATCGGCGACGAGAGCTTCCGTATGGTGACGCAGGGCAGCAATGCCTGGCTGCTCCGGCTCGAGCGCGAGCCGGAACTGCTCGCCGCGATGCGCGCCGGCAGCGAGATGGTGCTGGCGGCGCGCTCGGCCCGTGGCAACGAGACGAGCTACACCTTCTCGCTTGCCGGCGTCACCGCGGCCTCGCGGCTGCTCGCCGCTTGCGACTGAGCCGCGACCTCGGCTGGCCTCAGCGGCCGTTGCCGCGGCAGCGGCCGCCGGGGCCGACATGATAGCCGCGCGGGCAGGGATGGGCGCCCGGATTGGCATAGTTGCGCAGGCAGCCGCCATTGGGCCCGCGATGGAAGCCTTGCCCGCAGCCGCCGGCAACCGCCACGACGAGGTCCGGAACCGCGCCGGGCGGGACGAGCGGCAGGGCCGAGGCCGGCGCGGCAAAGGCGGCGCCGGCGAGCATCAGGGCTGCGGCAAGAAACGTCTTCATGATGGTCTCCCCCTTCGACGCCGCGCGGGACGATCCCGGCGCCGCGCGCCAGCGGCTGGCGCGAATAACCCTACGTTAACCGCATGGCGAAGTCCCGCGCCATGGCGGCTACAGGCCGAATCGGCGCGATACGGTCGGAAGGGGCGCCGTTCGAGCTCCGAAAAGCCTCGAAACGCCCAAGCGAAGAGCATCGCCTCTCCCGTTCTCGCATCTGCGAGATGATTTGCCCAATCGCGAGGCAGGATTCAGACGAATCTTACCGAGCCGTTAACCGCTCAGCGCGTGCGATCCGGCGAAAATGAAGGATTCAAGAATGGTTCATGCGCCAATTGCATAACGGAGCTGACATCATGCCTCTGTTTGGGGCGCACTGGCTCACTTATATGCAGTGCACAACGAATTCATCGCTGTGGGCACCGCCCCGCTCCGGAACTCAAACAGGACTACCACCATGTTCGTCACCATGATCGCCGCCAAGATCCGTTCCTATCTGCGTTATCGCGAGACCGTTCGCGAGCTGTCCCGCCTGACCGACCGCGAGCTCGATGATCTCGGCCTGTCGCGCTCGGAGATCGCCTTCGTCGCGCGCACCCACGCCGCCGTCTGAAGGCGTCGCGCTCCGCAAGCGGAGCCGGCCACACGTCGTATCTCCTGGACTCGCGGCCCTCCCCCGCGAAGACCGGTTGAAGAGCGAATGCCCGCTGCCAAGCGGGCATTTTGCGTTTCGCAGGCCCCGTGTCCCTTGACCTTCCCGGCTGCTGCGGACACATCCCGGGCATGGAACCCATTCACATCATCGGCGGCGGGCTCGCCGGCTCCGAAGCCGCCTGGCAGATCGCCCAGGCCGGCGTCCCCGTCGTCCTGCACGAGATGCGCCCCGTGCGCGGCACAGACGCCCACAAGACCGAAGGGCTCGCCGAACTCGTCTGCTCGAACTCCTTCCGCTCGGACGATTCGCTCAGCAACGCCGTCGGTCAGCTTCATTGGGAGATGCGCCGGCTCGGCTCGCTGATCATGGGAAAGGGCGACGCGCATCAGGTTCCGGCCGGTGGCGCACTCGCCGTCGACCGCGACGGCTTCTCGCAAGGCGTCACCGCCGCGCTCGAGGCGCATCCGCTGGTGACCATCGACCGCGCCGAGATCGCCGGCCTGCCGCCGGCCTCCTGGGACAATATCATCATCGCGACCGGCCCGCTGACCTCCGCCGCACTGGCACAGGGCATCCAGTCGCTGACCGGCGAGGACTCACTCGCCTTCTTCGATGCCATCGCCCCGATCGTGCATTTCGATTCGGTCGACATGGACCAGGCCTGGTTCCAGTCGCGCTACGACAAGGTCGGGCCCGGGGGCACCGGCGCCGACTACATCAACTGCCCGCTCGACCGCGACCAGTACGAGGCTTTCATCGACGCACTGCTCGCCGCCGACAAGACCGAGTTCAAGGAGTGGGAGGGCACGCCCTATTTCGACGGCTGCCTGCCGATCGAGGTCATGGCCGAGCGCGGCCGCGAGACGCTGCGCTGGGGCCCGATGAAGCCGGTCGGGCTGACCAACAAGCATAACCCGACGGTCAAGGCCTATGCGATCGTGCAGCTCCGGCAGGACAATGCGCTCGGCACCCTGTTCAACATGACCGGCTTCCAGACCAAGCTGAAATATGGCGAGCAGGCCGCGATCTTCCGGATGATTCCCGGCCTCCAGAACGCCGAGTTCGCAAGGCTCGGCGGCATCCACCGCAACACCTATCTCAACTCGCCGAAGCTGCTCGACCCGCGCCTGCGGCTCAAGGCCGATCCTCGCCTGCGCTTCGCTGGCCAGATCACCGGCTGCGAGGGCTATGTCGAGAGTGCCGCGATCGGTTTGCTGGCGGGTCGCATGGCCGCCGCCGAACGATTCGGCCGCGACCTCGAGCTGCCGCCGGCGACGACGGCACTGGGTGCGCTGGTCAACCACATCACCGGCGGCCACATCGTCACCATCGACGAGGGGCCGCGCTCCTTCCAGCCGATGAACATCAATTTCGGCCTGTTCCCGCATATCGAGGGCCAGGCGACGCATGGGCCCGACGGCAAGAAGCTGAAAGGTCCGGCAAAGAGCGTCGCCCGCAAGCACGCGCTGACCGCGCGGGCCAAAGCGGAGATGGAAGCCTGGGCTGGCGGGGTTGCGGTTCAGGCGGCTGAGTGAGACGCCTGTCATGCTCGGGCTTGACCCGAGCATCTCCCGCAAAAGATTCTTGGGTCTGCGCTGCGCTGCGCTTCGCCCGAGAATGACGGATGGCCTCAGCCCGCCGCCTTGGCCGCCCACCAGATCAGCCATTGCCGCTGCCAGGCCGGCAGCGTGATGATCGTGCGGTAGGGATCGTAGCCGCTTCGCTCCATCCGCTTGAGATAGGGCTCGACCAGTGCTACGGGCAGAAAAGCCGGCATGACGGCCGTCGGGATCGTCCCGCGCAGGTCGCGCAGCTTCTGCAGATGCCCGCGCGCGATCTCGCGCAGTTCCTTCAGCGAATACAGGACACCCGGCCCGCCGCGCCCGCGCACGATGTCGTCGCGGGTGACGCCGTTGCGCCCGAGGATATCGGCCGGCAGATAGACTTGGCCCTCGGCCGCATGCCACGGAAAGGCGCGCATCAGCCCGGCCAGCGCATAGGCGACGCCGGCATAGCCCGCAGCCGCCGCCCCCCCCGGATCGCGGCCATTGGCGAGGATGATCGAGGCCAGCCGGATCAGCGCGCTCGACGTCTCGCCCGCGTAACCCTCCAGATCGCGCAGCGACGGCATCGGATCGTCATAGAGGTCGAAGATCCGCGCCTCGATCAGCCCGGTCAGCGGCGCGATCGGCAGGCGGTAGCGCGCGATCGTGTCGAGCAGCGCAGATGCGACCGGATGGGCCTGGGCCTCGCCGGCGCCCTGCCCCTCGAGCAGATCCCGCCACCATTGCAGCCGGACCTCGCCGGGCAGCGGCTCGCTGACCAGCGCCCGCACCCGGGCGATCTCATGGCTGAAGGCATAGAGCGCAAACAGCGACGGACGCTGCGATTCGGGGGCATAGAGGCAGGCGATGTAGCGGTCATGGTCCTGTTCCCGCACCAGCGCCGCGCAATGCGCATAGGCCTGCGGCAAGGCGGAGGGTGTCGTCTCGCTGCGGCGGTCGGTCTCGGTTGCCTGCGGCATCGTCCTGCCTCGATCCGGAGCCTGCATCCTGGCTGCGATCAGGCCAGTGTAGGCCGAGCCGGCTGCGGATGGCTACGCCTCTCGGACATGGCAGGCGCGATTTGGCAGATGTGGCTGCGGCGGGACGACACGGGCCATGCGAGCGGGCCGAACCCAATCCTAATCGACCGCGATCAGCGCCGCCGCAACACGCCGGTCCTCGGCCACCAGCACATTATAGGTCCGGGCTGCCGCCCCCGTCGCCATGCCCTCGACCGTGATGCCATGCTCGCGCAGCAGGTCGCGCCAGCCATGCGGGATGAAGGCGATGTCGGCGCCCGTGCCGATCAGCAGGAAATCGATCGCCCCGGCTTCGTCCAGCACCGGCTGCAGCATCTCCGCCGTGATCTCGGAAAAGCGCGCCACCGGCCAGATCCGGATGCCGGCCGGCGTCGCCAGCACCGAGCCACGATGGCTCATGCCGGCGAAGCGGAAGCCGCCCGCACCGAAGGCGTCGAGCTGATGTCGCCCGGGAACGAAACCGTCGAAGCGGGTCATGCCGCCACCCGCGCGTCGCGGCTCAGGCCTTGGCCTTGGCGCCGGCCGGGAGCTTTTCCTCGACATCGCCCCGTCCGGCGCGAACGTCGAGATAGAGCAGCACCGGCGTCGAGATGAACATCGCCGAATAGGTGCAGACCACGACGCCGAACAGCATGACGAGCGCGAAGCCCTCGATCGCCGTGCCGCCGAACAGCACGAGCGCGATCAGCGCCAGCACGGTCGTGGTCGAGGTGATCGCGGTGCGCGACAGGGTCGAGTTGACCGAAAGGTCGAGCAGGTCGGCAATCGGCATGGTCTTGTAGCGCCGCAACAATTCGCGCGTGCGGTCGAACACCACCACCGTCTCGTTCAGCGAATAGCCGACGATGGTCAGGATCGCTGCAATCGAGGTCAGGTTGAATTCGAGCTGCGTGATCAGGAAGAAGCCCATCGTCAGCACGATGTCGTGCAGCGTCCCGAGGATCGCGCCGATGGCGAGCTGCATCTCGAAGCGGAACCAGAGATAGATCAGCACGCCGACGATCGCGAGCACGACGCCGAGCGTGCCAGCCTGGACCAGTTCGCCCGACACGCGCGGGCCGACGGTCTCGACGCGACGGAAATCGAAATTCGGCGAGAACGCCTCGCGCGCCTTGACGACGACCTGCTGCTGGGCAGCCTCGCCGCCCGGCTGGAGCGCGAAGCGCATCGAAATCTCGCCGCCCTGGCCGAACTCCTGGACCTCGGCCTCGCCGAAACCGAGCCCGTTGGCGGCCTGGCGCACCGAGGCGATCTCCGGCTTGCCGGACTTCGCCTGCATCTCGATCAGCGTGCCGCCGCGGAAGTCGATGCCGAAGTTCAGCCCAACCGTCACGAACAGGAAAATCACCAGCAGCGAATACGCCGCCGAGAACGGATAGCTGAACCGCCGGAAACGAACGATCTTGAAGCGGGTATCATCGGGAACGATGCGAAGCAGACGCATGCGCTGATCTCCTTGAGCAGTTGGCTTGCGTCA
The DNA here is from genome assembly GCF_003046175.1 of Bosea sp. 124. Classification (NCBI taxonomy): domain Bacteria; kingdom Pseudomonadati; phylum Pseudomonadota; class Alphaproteobacteria; order Hyphomicrobiales; family Alloboseaceae; genus Allobosea; species Allobosea sp. 124. The sequence goes on along the minus strand of NZ_PZZM01000001.1, from coordinate 4,429,160 downwards.
GAACGGAAGGGCCTTGGGACGAGCCCAGCGATACCACAGCGCGATCAGCATCCGGGTCAGCGTGACCGCCGTGATGACGGTGGTCAGGATGCCGAGGATGAAGACGACGGCGAAGCCGCGCACCGGGCCGGAACCCAGTGCAAACAGCGCCAGCGCCGCGATCAGCATGGTGACGTTGGAATCGATGATCGTGGCGAAGGCGCGCTGGAAGCCCGCCTCCAGCGCCGAGATGAGCGAGCGGCCCTGATGGGATTCCTCGCGCATGCGTTCGTAGATCAGCACGTTCGAATCGACCGCCGTACCAATCGTCAGCACGATGCCGGCGATGCCCGGCAGCGTCATCGTCGCGCCCAGCACCGACATCAGCCCGAAGATCAGGCAGACATGCACCAGCAGCGCGATCGAGGCGATGAAGCCGAACACGCCATAGGTGCCGATCATGTAGATGATCACCAGAACGGTCGCGATCAGGGTCGCCATCTTGCCGGCCTGGATCGAATCGGCACCGAGGCCGGGGCCGACGGTACGCTCCTCTACGATCGTCATTTTGGCCGGCAGCGCGCCGGCACGCAGCAGGATCGCGAGGTTGTTGACCGATTCGACGGTGAAATTGCCGGAGATCTGGCCGGAGCCGCCGGTGATCGGCGACTGGATGACCGGCGACGAGATCACCTTGTTGTCGAGCACGATGGCGAGCGGACGGCCGAGATTCTCGGTCGTCGCCTGGCCGAAGCGCTGCGCGCCGCGGATGTTGAAGCGGAAATTGACGATCGGCTGCGAGGTCCGCGAATCGAAGGCGGGCTGCGCGTCGACCAGATCCTCGCCCTCGACGATGACGCGGCGCTCGACCGGCACCAGCGAGCCGCCGGCATCCTGCGAAGGCAGCATGTCGACATCGCCGCCCTGACTGTCCGCGACCATGCGGAACTGCAGCTTGGCGGTCTGGCCGAGGATGTCCTTCAGCCGCTGCGGGTCCTGCAGGCCCGGCACCTGGACCAGGATTCGGTCGAGGCCCTGGCGCTGGATGTTGGGCTCGGTGGTGCCGAGCGCGTCGACGCGGCGGCGGAGCACCTCCATGGCCTGCTCGACAGCGCGGCGCACGCGCTCATTGGCGCCGGCTTCCGTCACCGAGAGCTGGATCAGCCCGTCAGGCTGCTCGGCGATGTCGATCGTGTTGTTGCCCGAGGGCCCGAAGGCACCGAGCGTACCGACCGGCTGGCTCAGCTCGCGCAGCTTCGGCAGGAGCTTCGCGCGGTCGGCGGCCTCCGGCACGCGCACGCTGACGCCGCGCGCCGTCATGCCGATGCCGCCCTGGAAGCCGATACGCTCCTCGCGCAGGATACGGCGGACGTCGTCGCGGAGTTGCGTCACCTGGCCGCGCACCAGATCGGCTCGATCGATCTCGAGCAGCACATGCGAGCCGCCCTGCAGGTCGAGCCCGAGCACGACCGCATGGATCGGCAGCAGGATGCGGGGAATCCAGGACGGAGCGCCCGCCTCGATCGCCTTGCGCGTCTCGGGCGAGAACAGGTTCGGCAGCGCGAAGCCACAGCCGAAGAGCAGCACGAGCAGGACGACGATGACCTTGCGGGTCTGGAAGCGGAGCATCTGCGTGAACAGCCTTGTTGTCGCGCGCCGGCCCCTTGCGGGGCCGAGGCGTCATTCAGCCCTTGACCGGCTCGCCCTTGGCGCGGACGTCGGTGATCATGCCCTTGACCAGGCGGACGCGAACGCCGTCGGCGATCTCCGCCTCGACCTCGGCGTCGTCGATCACCTTGGAGACCTTGGCGACGATACCGCCGGCCGTGATCACAGTGTCGCCGCGCCGCACGTTCTTGATCATCTCCTGATGCGTCTTCACGCGCTTCTGCTGCGGGCGAATGATGAGGAACCACATGATCACGAAGATCAGCACGAACGGCACCAGCGACATCAGCATGTCGGTGGAGCCGCCGGCGCCAGCGGTTTGGGCGAAAGCGGGGGTGATCACGGAAGGGCTCCTTCATCGCGGCGACGCAACGCGCCGCCGGCCGCGGGGCGCGGCAAACTTCGTCTAGAGCTGGATCCGAACAGGGTGAAGCGATCTGTCCGGTGAACCCATCTCTCACATATCGATGGAGACCGCGTGATCCGGTCGGACTGCCTCGCAGTCTGATCGGCGCGTTCTCCAGGCTCAAAAAGCGCGCGGACTATAGCCAGCGACGCCGGTAAATCAATCGGATGCGCCCGATTGCGCGGGCGTGCCCCTCACCTATGGGCTTGGGGCTGTTCGCGCAATGGCCTTGCGCTTTGCTGCGGCACGCAGTTTAGGTTCTATCTGCCGTACCGCCCGTTACGGTTGTTGTGGATCACCCGTTCGAAGGCTTGCCATGACCTCCCCCAGCATGACCTCCCCTATCAAGACCGACACGGACCAGACGCTCGCTACCCTGCTGCGCATCGCCGACGCGCTGGAGCGGATCGCCCCGCCCGCGCGGAAACCGGCCGACCTGACGCTCGCCGACGCCTTCGTCTGGCATCCGGCCGGCTCGGAGCTTGCCCCGGTCGCACGCGTCAATCGCGTGGCGCTCTCGCTGCTGCGCGGCGTCGATCGCGTCCGCGACACACTGGCGGAGAACACCGAGCGTTTCGCGCGCGGCTTGCCGGCCAACAACGTCCTGCTCTGGGGCGCCCGCGGCATGGGCAAGTCCTCGTTGGTCAAGTCGGTCCATGCCGATACCAACCAGCGGCTGAAGGACGAGACCCTGCCTCTGAAGCTGATCGAGATCCACCGCGAGGATATCGAGAGCCTGCCCGTGCTGATGGCGCTGCTGCGCCCCGACGCGCATCGCGCCATCGTCTTCTGCGACGACCTCTCCTTCGACGGTGACGACACCTCCTACAAATCGCTGAAGGCAGCGCTCGACGGCGGCGTCGAGGGCCGGCCCGGCAATGTCGTATTCTACGCCACCTCCAACCGACGCCATCTGATGCCGCGCGACATGATGGACAATGAGCGCTCGACCGCGATCAATCCTGGCGAGGCGATCGAGGAGAAGGTCTCGCTGTCGGACCGATTCGGCCTCTGGCTCGGCTTCCACAAATGCAGCCAGGACGAGTATCTGGCGATGATCGACGGCTATGTCGCGCATTTCGGGCTCGAGATCGCCCCCGAAACGCTCCGCCACGAGGCACTGGAATGGGCGACGACGCGCGGCTCACGCTCCGGCCGAACCGCCTGGCAATACATCCAGGACCTCGCCGGCCGGCTTGGCACAAGGCTGAGCGACTGAACGCAGCGCCCGCGAAACGCGCCATCGATGCGGCGCTTCGCCTGACGAGTCTTGTGACGGAGCCAATCCGTCACAAGACATCAGCGGCCGAAGCCGGCCGTGACCTCAAAGCCGGCGCAATGCTTCCGACAGCCGGTCGAGATCGACGCCCCTGCCCTCGCGGAACGCCAGCCGCTTCTCAGGCCCGAGATAGGGCTTGATCACCGAGACGCTGAAGAAGCAGGGCGCCGACTTCCCGGAACAGTTGACCGAGCGGCCATGCGTAACGGCCACCTTGACCGGGGTCGCCAGCCCGGGCACCGACACCGAAACATCGACGATATTGTCGTCCTTCATACCGCCGACGGACAGCGACGCCTTGTCGGCTCGGACGATGCCGCTGACGACGAGATAATACTTGCCCCGCTGGGACACGACCTCGTCGACATACCAGCGGCCCTTCATGTCCTCGCCCGCGTCCAGGCCGCTGCGATAGGCCTGGGCGAGACCCGTGTGCACCGACTGGTAGTCGTCACGGACGGCGTTCTCCGCGACGAAGCTGACCTTGGTGCCGACCGCTGCCGCGATCTCCGTCTTCACCGCCTGGGACGGAAAGGTCCCGGTCAGCGCGATGCCGTCGATCCGCGTCGAGGTCAGCGTCGTCGGCGCCGCATCGTTCGGCCGCCTCTGCAAGGGGATGTCATCCGAAAGGCGCGTCAGCGTCGCCGTGGACTGGTCGAAGAGGTAGAGCGTGCCGGGGTTGAACAGGCCGGCATTCCGGTAGCCGAGCCCGGCGCTGCGCGAGAAGCTCAGATCCGCCCCGAGATCGCTCTGCTGACAGCCCGCGCACAGCGCCGCCAGCATCAGACCGACAATTGCTCTCATGCCTCGCTCCCCAAACCGATCTACAACTTATGCATGCATAAATTGCGCGTGACAAGCATAGGGAGAAAACGGTGCGCTCAGGCAAGGAAATGGCGGGGCGGCCTGTCCTGGGGCCGCCCCGCCTTGTTCCGACCGGCGGGGTCTCGCGGAGACCGGTCGAAGGGAAAACCGCGAACTCAGTTGTTCAGATAGGGCGTCGGATCGACCGGGGACGAGCCCTTGCGCAGTTCGAAATGGAGCTGCGGCGAGGAGACGTTGCCGCTCTGGCCCGATTTGGCGACGACCTGGCCGCGCTTCACCGTCTCGCCGCGCTTGACGCTCAGCTCGCCATTATGGGCGTAGGCCGAGACATAGCCGTTGGGATGGCGGATCAGCACGAGGTTGCCATAGCCTTTCAGCTCGTTGCCGGCATAGGCAACCGTGCCGCCTTCGGCCGCCTTGATCGGGGTACCCTCCGGCACGGCGATGTTGATGCCCTCGTTGCCGCCCCGGCCGCTGAAGCCGGCGATGACGCGGCCACGGGCCGGCCAGCGGAAATCGGCCTTGTCCCCGGCCTCCTCGACCTTCGGCAGGCTGGCCGTCGTGGCCGGCTCCGGATCGGCCTTCGGAATGGCGGTGACCTTCGGCTCGGTCGCGGGCGCGCTGGCGACGACAACAGGCCTGGCCTTCTCGGGCGCGGGAGCGCGGACCGGCTTCGCCTCGGCGACGACGGGCTTCTCCACGACCGGCTTTGCCGCGACGACCACCTTGGCGACCGGCGCCGGAGCGGCGGCGACAGGTGTGGACGCCCTGGCGGCAGCTTTCGCCTTGGCCTCGGCCGCGAAGCGGGCCCGCGATTCGCGCATCGCCAGAGCATCGGCGTCTGCCTTGGCCTTGGCTTCGGCGGCGGCGGCCGCCTTCGACTGTGCGGCAGCGGCCTTCGCATCGGCGGCAGCTCGTGCATCGTGCTGGGCCTTCGCCCGCGCATCCTGCACCGGCGCAGCCGGACGAACTGGCGCGAGCGAGGCGGCAGGCGCCGGCCCGGTGACGAAGCGCGACGCATCCGAGCGCGTCTCGCTTTGAGCCTGGGCGACCTGCTGGCGCGGCGCCGGCGCGGCACCTGCGGAGGCGGCGTTATAGACCGGAATCGTCAGGCGCGAGCCCGGCGCAATCGTCGGGCCGGAGAGGCCGTTCGCCGAAATCAGAGCCGCGCGCGGCACGCCGTAGCGGGAGGAGATCATGTCGAGCGTTTCGCCCTGGGCGACGACGATCGGCGTGCCGCCCTGGGCGCTCCAGCCCGACGCATTGCCAGCCACCGGCTGCGGCGCGGCGCTGCGAAGCGCGACGGCCGATTGCGGCGGTGGCAGAGGCTGGGAGCGCACCGCGGCCATGGCTGGCGCGGGAGTCGAGTAGACCGGCGTGCTGGCGACACGGCCGATCGACCCGGTGGTCGCCGGATCGCGTGCCGGGGCCGGAGCCTGAGCCTGACCCGTCTTGAACGGGCTGGCGAAGGGGGTGTCGGTGAACCGCATCGCCTCTGACGAGCAGGCGCTGGCGCCAAAGGCGAGCAGACACGCCGTCGACGCGCGGAGAACGAGGCTGAACTTGACCGATCCGGCTTGGCTACGCATGGAACTGGCACTCGCGAACAACGCAACTCGATAGCCAGCATTAAAGCCGCGTTCAGGTTACGAAAGCGTTTCGCGCCGCGCGCTCGCGTTTGCTTTTTCGTGCTTTTGCTTTTTCGCGAGACGTCGCCGGCCGCGCCTAGAGCGCCCGCGCCAGGCCGGGCACCAGCGGCGGCAGGCGGACGGCGGGACCAGGCGCATGGTCGAAGCCGCCATCTGCCAATCGCGTCACCACCACGCGCCGCGCCGCGCCATCGACACGCAGCGCCCCGACCAGGCGCCCGCCCGGCGACAGCCGCATCAGCAGCGCTTCGGGAATGGCGTGGGTCACGCCGTTGACGAGGATGCGGTCGAAGCGCCCCAGCGTCCGGTCCGGCACGAAGCCGTCGGCATGGCGCAGTTCGACGCAAGCCGCATAGCCATGGCCCGCGACCCGTTCATGCGCCGCCAGCGCCAAGGTGCGGTAGCGCTCGAGCGAGACCACCTCCCCGCCCATCGCCGCAAGCAGCGCCGCGACATAACCCGAGCCGGTACCGACCTCGAGCACGCGGGCCGAGGGCTGCATGTCGAGCGCGCCCAGCAGGGCGGCGACGGTGTGCGGCGCGGTCATGGTCTGGCCGCAGGGCAGCGGCACCGAGACATCCTGCCGGGCGAGATCGGCGAAGCGCGCCGGCGCGAATCGCTCGCGCGCGACCTTTTCCATGGCGCGCAGCACGGCGAGATCGCGCACGCCCTGAGCCCGCAGCGACAGGAGAAAGGCGACAGTCCGCTCGCCCTCGCTGGCCGGCACCTCCTCGCCCATCCTGCCGCCCTCGCCTTCGGTCATGGTTCAGAGCGGGCTGGCGGACGTCACAACCGCGCCGTCATCCTGGCCGAAGCGCAGCGGAGCGCAGGAATCCACCGGAGGGCGCAGCGCTCTGCGATGGATCCCGGGACAACCTCCGGCTGCCCAGGATGACGCGGTTGGTAGCGCTGTTACGCTCAAGCGAACACACGCGCGAAGCGGGTCAGCGTCGGCTCATGCGTCAGGTCGAGTTCGAGCGGCGTCACCGAGATATTCTTCTCCGCCAGCGCGCGCAGGTCGGTGCCGTTGGCCGGCTCGCTGCGGCCGCGGGAGAAGGCGATCCAGAAATACGGGTTGCCGCGCCCATCCTGGCGCGGCTGCAACTGCAGCAGTTCCTGGTCGCGCCGGCCCTGCACCGTCACGGCGATGCCCTCGACCTCGCCCGGCGAGACATTGGGGAAGTTCAGGTTGAACAGCACGTCCTTCGGGATGCCCTCAGCCAGCAGCCGGCGGATGATTCCGGGCGCATGGTGCTCGGCACAATCCCAGTGGATGTTCTCGCGCCCGCCCGGCCCATAGGCCTGGCTGACCGCGATCGAGGGAATGCCGAGCAGCGTGCCCTCCATGGCGGCTGCGATGGTGCCCGAATAGGTCACGTCCTCGGCAACGTTCTGGCCGCGATTGACGCCCGACAGCACGAGATCGGGCCGGTTCTCGATCATGATCGAGCGTGCCGCCATGATGACGCAGTCGGTCGGTGTGCCCGTGACGGCGAAGCGCTTCTCGGCGATCTGGCGCAGCCGCAGCGGATTGGACAGCGACAGCGAATGCGCGACGCCGGACTGGTCGGTCTCCGGCGCGACGACCCAGACATCGTCGGAAAGCTGCGCGGCGATGCGTTCCAGCACGGCCAGCCCCTCGGCATGGATGCCGTCATCATTGGTGACGAGAATGCGCATGGGTCAGGCCTTCAGCAGGAGCAACGACAAGGGAAAAGCGTCGGGAGTGACGGCAGCATCACGCCTTTTCGATGCGCGTCACGCCGCGCATATAGGGCACCAGCACCTCCGGCACCGTGATCGAGCCGTCGGCGTTCTGGTAGTTCTCCATCACCGCGATCAGCGCCCGGCCGACCGCCGTACCCGAGCCGTTCAGCGTGTGGACGAAGAACGGCCCCTTGCCGTCCTTGGTCTTGTAACGGGCATTCATGCGCCTCGCCTGGAAATCGCCGCAGACCGAGCAGGACGAAATCTCGCGATAGGTCTTCTGACCGGGCAACCAGACCTCGATGTCGTAGGTCTTCTGCGAGGCGAAGCCCATGTCGCCGGTGCACAGCGTCATGACGCGATAATGCAGGTCGAGCTTCTTCAGCACGGCCTCGGCACAGGCGAGCATGCGCTCATGCTCCTCGCGCGATTTTTCGGGCGTGGTGATCGAGACGAGTTCGACCTTCTCGAACTGGTGCTGGCGCAGCATGCCGCGCGTATCGCGCCCCGCCGAGCCGGCCTCGGCCCGGAAACAGGGCGTCAGCGCGGTGTAGCGGCGCGGAAGCTCTTCCTCGGAGACGATCGATTCGCGCACGAGATTGGTCAGCGGGACTTCGGCGGTGGGGATGAGCCAGAGACTGCCGGCGAACGCCTTGGCCAGTTCCTCGCCGCGCGCCTGCCCATGGCGGGCGACGGCGAGGTCGCGGCGCAGGCCCTCGATGAAGGCGCCGATCTGGACGCGCTCATCCTCGCGGACCTTGTCATCGTAAAGCGCCTGCATCACGGATTTGAAGGTTGCGTCCTCCAGCTTCCCGGCTTCCGAACCCCAGTGATCGGCGAGCGACTCCCAGATCTCCGCCGCGGGTCCATGCTGCCTGAGATGCTCGGGCATCTCGAAAGCCACCGCCCGGAACTGGTCGTTGGCGAATTTCGGCAGCTGCGCCGTCCCGAACATGACGTCATCGCGCACGAGCAGCGGCGGCATCACCTCGGTATAGCCATGCTCTTCCGTATGCGTGTCGAGCATGAACTGGCCGATGGCACGGGAGAGCCGGGCGATCTGCCGCTCCAGCACGACGAAGCGCGAGCCCGACAGCTTGGCCGCCCTCTCGAAATCCATCTGGCCGAGCGCTTCGCCCAGCTCGAAATGCTCCTTGGGAGCGAAATTCTGGCCGAACAGCCGCCCGCCCGTCTTCTCGGGCGCCTCGCCACGCACCGACTTGACGACATTGCCATGCTCGTCGGCGCCTTCCGGCACGTCGTCATGGGGCCTGTTGGGGATCGCCGCAAGCTGGTCATCGAGCGCCTCTTTGGCGGCCTTCTCCTGCGCCTCCAGTTCCGGCTGCAATTCCTTCAGGGAAGCGACCTCGGCCTTCAGGCTTTCGGCGAGCGCGACATCCTTCGCGCCCATCGCCTTGCCGATCTCCTTGGAGAGGGCATTGCGGCGCTCCTGCGAGCCTTGGGCCTTCGCGATCGCCGAGCGGCGGCTGTCGTCGAGCGCGAGCAGCGAGGCCGACAACGGGCTCAGCCCGCGCCGCTTCAAGCCGGTGTCGAACGCCTCGGCGTTCTCGCGAATCCATTTGATGTCGTACATCGTCGTCAGGCCACGCCGTCACGTTTTCGGAAACAGCGTGATGCTCTAGACCGGGATCGCGCGGGAGGGAACAGGCAAGGTGGCGCGGAGCGCCGTTCGCCTCTCCGTCATGGTCGGGCTTGTCCCGACCATCCACGTCTTCGCTGGTCGGGGCCTGAGTTCAAGACGTGGATGCTCGGCACAAGGCCGAGCATGACGTCGCGGACCTACTCGCTCGCCGCGTCTGCCGCATCGTCGGCCGCCTGCTTGGCTGCGCGCTTCTTCTCGACATGGCGCACCGAGAACACCGACAGCTCGTAGAGCAGCAGCATCGGCACCGCGAGCATCAGCTGCGAGATGACATCGGGCGGTGTCAGGACGGCCGCAATGACGAAGACGACGACGATCGCGTAGCGGCGCTTGTCCTTCAGGAACTGCGAATCGATGATGCCCGCCTGCCCGAGCAGTGTCAGGATCACCGGCAACTGGAAGGAAATGCCGAAGGCGAAGATCAACGTCATGATCAGCGACAGATACTCGCTGACCTTGGGCAGCAGCGCGATGCCGGCCTGCCCGTCGGTCGCCGCCTGCTGCATGCCGATGGAGAACTTCATCAGCACCGGCATGGCGAAGAAGAACACCATCGCCGCGCCCGCGACGAAGAAGATCGGGGTCGCCGCCAGATAAGGCGCGAACGCCTGACGCTCGTTCTTGTAGAGCCCCGGCGCGACGAATTTGTAGAGCTGCGTCGCGATCACCGGGAAGGCGAAGAAGCCCGCGCCGAAGGCTGCGATCTTGATCTGGGTGAAGAGATATTCCAGCGGCGCGGTGTAGATGAGCTGCACATTGGCGCCCGGCCCCGCCGCCCAGACATAGGGCTGGACCAGGATGTTGTAGATCTGCGTCGCGAAGGCGAAGCAGATGAAGAACATCACCAGGAAAGCGATCATCGACTTGATCAGCCGCGAGCGCAGTTCGATCAGATGGTCGATCAGCGGTGCGCGCGAGGCTTCGATCTCGTCCTCGCCATCGCGCGAATTGGCGACGCTCATGCCGCGCTCCCTTCGCCCGGCTCGGCCGCGGCGGTCTTGCGCTTGCGCGGCGCCTTGGCCGGCGCGGGTTCAGGCTGCGGCGCGGGCTCGGCCGCCGCCTCGGCGGAGGCAGCCTTGCGACGCCGCTTCGGCTTCTCGTCCTCGACGACCGGCGTCGAAACTGCGGCTGGCGCGATCTCGACCGGCGGCAGCGGATCGGGCAAGGGAATCGCCGCGAGCTTGGCCTCGGCTTCCTTCAATGCCGCATCGTCCAATCCCGACGAGGCAGGCATGTCGATCGGCTTGAAATCGGTATTCATCGCGCTCGACACGGAGCCGCCGACATCCTCGACCTGCTTCTTCAGGTCGTGGAGCTCGGCCTCACGCATCGCATCGTTGAACTGCCCCTGGAACTCGGAGGCCATGCGGCGAATCTTGCCGACCGCCTGGCCGACGGTGCGCATGGCTTTCGGCAGGTCCTTGGGACCGATCACGACGAGCGCGACCGCCCCGATCAGCATGAATTCGCTCCAGGCGATGTCGAACATCGACGGCTCGTCCTCTCAGCCTCTCATCGAGGCTCGCTCTCGCCGAAGCGAGCGGCTCGGCCTCAGGCCTTGGTCTCGGCCTTGGCCGGAGCGGGATTGGTCGCCTGCGCGTCGATGATCTTGGGATCGACCGGGGTCGCGGCGCTCGGCGGCGGTGTCTCGTCCTCCGCCATGCCCTTCTTGAACGACTTGATGCCCTTGGCCACGTCGCCCATCAGTTCGGAAACCTTGCCGCGTCCGAACAGCAGCATCACGATGACGCCGACGACGATCCAGTGCCAGATGCTGACGCCACCCATGGCGAACTCCCTAAAGATTGCAGTGCCGCCGGGGAGATTGCCCCCTAGCCAAGCTGTTGTGGCGGAACCTATGTGTCCCCCGCAGGGAACACAAGAACTTCGTCGGTCGGAATATCGAGGCCGACATCGTCGCCCTCGCCGATCGCCCCCGCCAGCGAGGCGCGCACCGAGAGCAGCCTGTCGAAGCCGTCGACCGCGATCAGCAGATGGTCGACCTCGCCGAGGAAGCGCCGCGTCACCACCCGGCCCGGCAGGCAAAAGCCCTTCGGCACGACGCGGACCGCATGCGGCCGGATGCAGGCGACGGCCTGCGCGCCCTCGACCATCCCCTTCGCCGGAAAGCGCCCGAACGGCGTGTCCACGGCCCCGCGCAGCACGGTACCGCCGACCTCGGTAAAATCGCAGAAGAATCGGGCGGCAAAGAGACTGCCCGGCTTGCGATAGAGTTCCTCGCCGGTGCCGATCTGCACGATCTCGCCGGCACGCATCAGCACGATCCGGTCGGCTATGCGCATCGCGTCCTCCGGATCATGCGTCACGATGATCGAGGTTGCGCCGGTCTCCTGCAGCAGGGCGGCGGTCTCGTCGCGCACCACGTCGCGCAGGCGCCGGTCGAGATTGGAGAACGGCTCGTCCATCAGCAGCACGCCGGGGCGCGGCGCCACGGCCCGCGCCAGCGCGACGCGCTGCTGCTCGCCGCCCGACAGCATATGCGGATAGGAATCGGCGAGATCGGCGAGGCCGACGCGCGCGATCGCCCGCAGCGCCGTCGCATCGGCCGAGGCCTCACTCTCGCCCCGCCCGCCGAGGCCGAAGCGGACATTCTCGCGCACGCTCAGATGCGGAAACAGCGCGTAGTCCTGGAAGACCAGGCCGACGCCGCGCCGCTCCGGTTCGACGAAACCGCCGGGCGAGGAAACGTCCCGCCCCTCCAGCAGCACGCGCCCCGCGCTCGGCCGCTCGACGCCGGCGGCGAGCCGCAGCAGGGTCGTCTTGCCGCAGCCCGACTGGCCGAGCAGGGCGACGATCTCGCCGGGCCCGATCGACAGCGAGACATTCTTCAGCGCCGTCACGTCACCGAAGCGCTGGGTGACCGCGTCGAACCCGAGCGCCATCGGGATGGCGGCGCCAGCCGTGCCACGCCGGCCCCAGCTCAACCAGCGCGATCTGGTGTCGTTAACGGCCAACGGATGCTCCGAACGCAGCGAGGAAACACCTCCGTCATTCCGGACAAGCCGCGAAGCGGCGCCGATCCGGAATCCATCGTAGGGCCATGTCCTGAACGGATCGAGCTCTAGGATGGATTCCGGGTCTCCGCTGCGCTGCGCCCGGAATGACGGCGCGGATGAGGCAACCGCCCCGCCCTACTCGTCCGCCCTGTGGGGCCCGCCGTCGCCATCGTCAAGCGGCGTGAACAGATCGCCCAGCGGATCCTCGTCGGCGCGCAGGTCCGGATCGTCGTCGGGAACGGGCACGGTCAGGTCGCGCGTCAGCCGCCCCTCAATGAAGCCGGAGCCCTTCAACTCCTCCAGACCCGGCAGGTCATCGATGCGGTCGAGACCGAAATGGTCGAGGAAGCCCGGCGTCGTGCCATAGGTCACGGGCCGCCCGGGCGAGCGGCGCCGGCCGCGCAGGCGCACCCAGCCGGCCTCCAGTAGGATGTCGAGTGTCCCCCTCGCGGTGGCAACGCCGCGGATCTCCTCGATCTCGGCCCGCGTCACCGGCTGGTGATAGGCGATGATCGCCAGAACCTCGAGCGCGGCCCGCGACAATTTGCGCGGCGGCTCGGCTTCCGCCGCCAGCAGATAGCCGAGGTCGGGCGCGGTCCGGAAGGCGAAGCCGCCGGCGAGCTTGCGCAGGTTGACCCCACGCGGCGCGTAAAACTCGCTCAGCCGCGCCAGCACCGGCTCGATGCCGATGCCGGACGGGATCGAGCGCGCCAGTTCCTCTGCCGGGAGCGGCTGGGTCGAGGCGAACAGCAGCGCCTCGACCACGCGGATCGCCAGCGCGAAGGCCTCGGCGCCACCGCCATCCTCCTCGTCATCGAAAGGCTCCGTCATCGCGACCGTCATGTGCCGCCCCGGCTGGCCAGCGGCAGCACGGGCGGGCGGGCCGAGCGGCGGCGCAGATAGAGCGGCGCGAAGGCTTCGTCCTGCCGCAGGTCGAGCACCCCTTCCCGCACCATCTCCAGCATGGCCGAAAGCGCCGACGCCCTGACGGTCGCCGCCATCTCCCGCGCCGGCAGGCCATGCGACGACATGTAGCGGGTGAGATAAGGGTCGATCGCAGTCCAGTCCCCGGCCTCGCCGACCAGCCGCTGCAAGGCCTCCCGCGCCTCGACCAGCGACCAGACGACGCGGTGCCCGACCGAGATATGGCCCTGCACCCGCTTCATGCGCTGCTGCGCATAGGCCGAGAGCAGGTCGTAGAGCTCGGCCTCCCAGACCGGCCGGGCGCCCGCGACGATCGCTTCCGGCGCGCCGCGCGCGAAGACGTCCTGGCCCAGCCGCTCACGCGAGGCGAGCTTGCGGGCCGCCGCCCGGATCGCCTCCAGCCGGCGCAGGCGCAACGCCAGGGCGGTCGCGAGATCGGCCGCGCTCGGCTCCTCGCCCTTCGGCGGCTCCGGCAGCAGCAGCCGCGATTTGAGATAGGCCAGCCACGCCGCCATCACCAGATAATCGGCCGCGAGTTCGAGCCGCAGCGCCCGCGCCTGCTCGACGAAGACGAGATACTGCTCCGCCAGCGCCAGGATCGAGATGCGGTGCAGATCGACCTTCTGCCGCCGGGCGAGGTCGAGCAGCAGGTCGAGCGGGCCCTCATAGCCGTCGACATCGACGAGCAGGGCTGGCTCGTCGTCGCGGCGCGGGCCGTCATCCTCGAATGGCAGTTGCGCCGCCATGGCCGGCCGCCCCCTCTCGCTCACGCGACGGACGCGTGACGAGCGCAGGTTCCGCTGTTCAGGCGCTCAAGGCAAGCGCGCTGGCCAGCCGGGCGCGGGCGCCGTCCACATCGAGCGGTTCCGGCTCGTGCCGGATGCGGCCGAGCGCCATCGCGGCGCGGCGCCGACGGTTGCCGGTCATCTCCGGCACCGCACCGGCGACCGCGACCATCTCGTCCATGATGCCGTGGCAATGCAGCACGACATCGACCCCGGCCGCAATCGCAGCGCGGGCTTTCTCGGCGAAGCCACCCGACAGCGCCTTCATCGAGATGTCGTCGGTCATGATCAGCCCGTCATAGCCGAGCTCGCCGCGCATGATCCCGCGCACCACCTTGCGCGACACGGTCGCCGGGTTCCCGGCGTCAAGCGCGGTGAAGACTACATGCGCCGTCATCGCCATCGGCATGTCGGCGAGGTGCCGGAAGGGACGGAAGTCATGTGCCCGGAGCTCCTCCAGCGACGCATCGACCACGGGCAGGTCGTGATGGCTGTCGGCGCGCGCCCGGCCATGGCCGGGCATGTGCTTGATCACCGGCAGCACGCCGCCGGCCATCAGCCCTTCCGCCGCCGCCCGTCCGAGCCGCGCCACCATGTCGGGCTCATGCGCATAGGCGCGGTCGCCGATCACGTCATGGCTACCGGCGACCGGCACGTCGAGCACCGGCAGACAATCGACGTCGATGCCGACGCTCTTCAGATCATGCGCCATCAGCCTTCCAGAGAGCCGCACGATCTCGCGCTGCAGGACCGGGTCGTTGATCGCAAGGAAGGCGCGGGCTGCGGGATATTTTGGCCAGTTCGGCGGCGCCATGCGCTGCACCCGCCCGCCCTCCTGGTCGATCAGGATCGGCGCGTGCCAGCCGACCGTCTCGCGCATCTCCGCCGTCAGCGCGGCGACCTGCGCCGGATCCTGCGTATTGCGTCGGAACAGGATGAAGCCCCAGGGCCGCGCATCCCTGAAGAAGGCGCGCTCGTCTTGGGTCAGGCTCGTGCCGAGGCAGCCGGCGATGAAGGCGCGTGAGGTCATGTCACTGCGTTAGAAAGGGGCGCGGCGCTGGTCAAGCGACGCGTCCCGTTCCGGTATCGCCTCAGCGCATCTGCTGGGCCATCTGGGCGTTAAAGGCGTCGAAGGGCAGCTCGGCCACACGGAACCAGAGGTTTTCCTTCTTCCAGTACGGCAGGAAGGATTCGTAGAAGGTCTTGAAGTTGGCGTTCGACGCGGCGAGTTCCGCATACATCGCGAAAGCCTCCTTGAACGCCGCCAGCATCACCTCCTGCGGGAACGGCCGCAGCTCCGCGCCGGTGCCGGCGAGGCGCACCAGCGCATCCGGGTTGCCATGGTCGTACTTCGCGACGCAGAGCGCGTTGGCCTCGGCGCAGGCGGCCTCGACGATCGCCTTGTAGGAGGCCGGCAGCGCGTTCCACTTCTCGAGGTTCACCAGGAAGCTGACATTCGCGTTACCCTCCCAGAATCCGGGATAATAGTAGTACTTTGCGACCTTCTGGAAGCCGAGCTTCTCGTCATCGAGCGGGCCGGAAAACTCGACCGCATCGAGCGTGCCGCGCTCCAGCGCCGGGTAGATGTCGCCGCCGGCGATCTGCTGCGGCACGACGCCGAGCTTGGCCATGATCTGCCCGCCCATGCCGGCGATGCGCATCTTCAGGCCCTTCAGATCCTCCAGCGACTTGATCTCCTTGCGGAACCAGCCGCCCATCTGGGCGCCGGTGTTGCCCGACGGGATGGTGTAGAGGTTGTGCTTCTGCATGAAGGCGCGGCAGAGTTCGAGCCCACCGCCGGCATAGAGCCAGGCGTTCTGCTGGCGGGTGTTGAAGCCGAACGGCAAGGACGTCTCGAAGGCGAAGGCCGGGTCCTTGCCGATATAGAAGCTCGACAGGGTATGACTGCACTCGACGGTGCCGTTCTGCACGGCGTCGAGCGCCTGCAGGCCGGGCACGATCTCGCCTGGCGCGAAGACCTGGATCTGGAAATTGCCGTCGGTCGCCTCGGCGACACGCTTGGCGACCTGGGTCGAAAGGCCGAACAGCGTGTCCAGGCTCTTCGGGTAGCTCGAGGTCAGGCGCCAGTGGATCTTGGGCTGCGTCTGGGCGATGGCGGGGGCTGCGATGAGGGCGCTGCCGGCAGCGCCCGTTGCGGCTGTCTTGACGAATTTACGACGGTCCATGGTATCCTCCGGGTGTTCTTATGGTCTTCGGCCGCCACGCATCGCGTACGGCCTGGACGACTCTGCCGCGCCGCTCATCGCACGAAACCCGACGCCGGACCACCGACCGCCCCGCCGGGATGCATTGCACCGGACGCGAACGAAAAACCGGCGGCGCCAGGGCGCCGCCGGTCTGGATGTCTTCAGATCAGCTCGGGATCAGTTCTTGGCGATGAAGCACTGCCCGCCGGCAGCCTGAAGCTGCGTGCACATGGTGGTCGCGTCATCGCGCGAATAGGGGCCGACGCGAAGCCGGAAGACCGTCTTGCCACCGGCCAGTTCGGTCTTGCGGACGATCGGCGCCTGGCCGCCGAGCTGGCCCGGATATTTGCGCTGAAGCGCGGCGAAGGTCGCACGCGCTTCCGATTCGCTGCCGGGAGCGCCGAGCTGCACCACGAAATCGCCGCTGCCGCTGCGGATGGCCGCCGTGGCAGGCGCCGGAGCGGCGGGCGTCTGCGCGGCGGGCGCAGCGTTGGCGATCCGCAGCGGTGCTGTCGGCGTCGTCGCGGGAGCCGGGGTCGTGGCGCGCTCCTGCACCTTGGCGACCTCCGGGGCCGGCGGCGTGGCCGGACGTGGCCGGGGCTGCGCCGTGGCCGTCGTCGCGGTTGATTCGGTGGGCGCGATCGCACCCGGTCGGGCCGGCGGGGCCGAGCCCGTGGCGAGCGGCAGGGTTCCGTTCGTATAGCTGGCAGTGCTGTTGGCCGGCGGCGCGGGCGTGCCATCCGGGCGGATCGAGACTGTGCGCACCCGGCGCGGCTCGCCCAGGCCCGGCACCGGCGGCACCGGCGTCAGCGCAGGCTCGGACGGCACGGGGTCGCGCGCGATCGAGGCCGGCGCCTGCGAAAGCGGATTGGCGGCGGGCGTCGTCGCCACGCCGGAACCCGGCCCCGGCAGCACGACGCGGGCCGGCAGCGAACGCGCCGCCTGCTGCACGTCGACCGGCTGCTCCTCGCGACTGACGACCTTGGTCGGTGCGGCCGGCGTCTCGCCCGCGCGCTCGTAGATCTGCTTGTTCTGGTTCGGAATCTCGGCGCCGCCCGGATTGACCGGCTGGACCTTGGTCGGTCCGGTATCGGCGGCGATGGTCGGGGGCTGCCCGTCCGAACGCGTCGCCGTGCCGCGCAGCGACATCGCGGCACCGACGCCGACAACGCCAACGACGACCAAAGCCGCAGCGACATAGAGCCCCTTGCGCGAGCGCCGCGGCTCGAGGTCCGGCATCTCTTCATAGGCCGGCAACGCCGCATCGGGGTGCTGCGCGTCGTACTGCGCCTGCTCATCGTAATAGGGATAGGGCTCGCGCTCCTCGTCGAGATCGCGCGGCGCCTGGGCCTGCTCCTGCACGGCGGCCGGACGCTGGTAGCTCTGCGGGTCGGGGCGCTCGAAGCTCTCGTCCTCGGGCGCGACCGCAGCCGGAACCGGCGCAGGGCGCGCCGAGTCGGTGCGGCGCAGCAGCGCCTCGAACTCGTCCAGCGCGCCGCGCAGTTCGGCCGGCGGGGGCTGCTCGGCCGCCGCATGCAACTCCTGGACGGGGTTGAACGACGGCTCCTGCTGCGGCGCGGCCTCGGCACGCGCCTGCCAGGAGGCCGGCACGCGCTGCGGCACATTCACCTGGGCGCGCTGGCCGAAGATGTCCTTCAGCGGGTCGCCCTGGTCGACGATGCGCGTCAGCTCGGCCAGAGGATCGACGGGCTGCCCGACCTTCGGCGCCTGCCCGGCACTGCGAAGCTGGCGCTCGAGATCTTCGAGATCGAGGGCGAAACGGTTTCTAGCTGGCTCACTCATGGCATGATCCATTCCAGCGCAGGCCGACGGCGCCGATGGGAACGCCCAACGCGCCGCGCGGTCAACCTGACCTTGTGCGCGCTGAGGGCCAAGCGACCGTCAGCGCATCTCTTCCGGCGCCGCAACTCCGGCGACAGCCAGACCGGAAGCAAGGACGCTGCGCACAGCATGCACAAACGCCAACCTCGCCAAGGTCGACTCTCGATCAGTTTGATTAACGAACCGTAATTGCGGCGAGTCTTTGCCCTTGTTCCATAAGGAATGGAAAGCGCTCGCCAGCTCATGCACGAAAAAGGCCACGCGATGTGGCTCGTGGGCGGCGGCGGCGCCTTCGATGATTCGCGGATAGGCCGCGATCAACTTGACGATACCGATCTCCGCCTCGTCGGTCAGCCGCGCAAGGTCGGCTCGGGCAAGGGCAGCCGGCGCCAGATCGAGATCCGGGAAGGCTTCGCGCGCCTGCCGGAAGATCGAAGCACAGCGGGCATGGGCGTACTGGACGTAGAAGACCGGATTGTCCTTCGACTGTTCCACCACCTTGGCGAGGTCGAAGTCGAGCGTCGCATCGTTCTTTCGGAAGATCATCATGAAGCGCACGGCATCGCGGCCGACCTCGTCGATGACCTCGCGCAACGTGACGAAATCGCCCGAGCGCTTCGACATCTTCACCGGCTCGCCATTGCGCAGCAGCCGGACGAGCTGGCAGAGCTTGACGTCGAGCGCGCCCTTCTCATGCGTCACCGCCTTCACCGCGGCCTGCATGCGCTTGACATAGCCGCCATGGTCGGCGCCCCAGACGTCGATCATCTGGCTGAAGCCGCGCGTAAATTTCGAGCGGTGATAGGCGATGTCGTTGGCGAAATAGGTGTAGCTGCCATCCGACTTCAGCAACGGCCGGTCGACATCGTCGCCGAACTGCGTCGCGCGGAAAAGGGTCTGCTCGCGGTCTTCCCAGTCCTCGTCCTTCTGGCCCTTGGGCGGCGGCAGGCGGCCCTCATAGACCAGATCGCGGGCGCGCAGATCGTCGATCGTCTGCGCCACCGCATCGCGATTGCCGTCGAGCGCCTGCAGCGAACGCTCCGAGAAGAAGGTCTCGTGGACGACGCCGAGCGCGGCGAGATCGTCGCGGATCATCGCCATCATGCCGTCGATCGCGACCCCGCGCACCAGCGGCAGCCATTCAGCTTCCGGCTTGCCGAGCAGAGCGTCGCCATGCGCCTCTGCCAGCGTCTGGCCGACGGAGACCAGGTAATCGCCGGGGTAGAGCCCTTCGGGGATGGTGATGGTCTCGCCCAGCGCCTCGCGGTAGCGCAGGAAGGCGGAGCGGGCGAGCACGTCGACCTGCGCGCCGGCATCGTTGATATAATATTCGCGCGTCACGGCATGGCCGGCGAAGGCGAGGATATTGGCGAGCGAATCGCCGAACACCGCCCCGCGGCCATGGCCGACATGCATCGGCCCGGTCGGGTTGGCCGAGACATACTCGACATTGATCTTCGGCTCGGGCTTGTGAGCTCCACGCCCGTAATCGAGACCGCGCTCGACGGCATCCTTCAGGATCGCGGTGAAGATGGCCGGCTCCAGGGTCAGGTTGATGAAGCCCGGCCCCGCGATCTCCGCCTTGACGATCTCGGCATCCTTCGCGAGCTCCTCGACCAGCAGCGCCGCCAGCGCGCGCGGATTGGTGCCGGCCTCCTTGGCGAGCACCATCGCGGCATTGGTGGCGAGATCGCCATGGGCCGGGTCGCGCGTCGGCTCGACGACGACGCGCCCGAAACCGAGGCCGGCGGGCAGCGCTCCACGCGAGGCGAGCTGCGAGAGCGCGGCGGCGACGCGGACGGAATAGGTCTCGAACAGGTTCATGGCGGCCAATATCTGCAGCAAAAGCAGGTTCTGGAAGATCGGGAGCGCCCGGCCCTATCGCAGCGAGGGGGTCGCGTCAAACAGGCGGCGATGCTCGTCGAGCGCGTACCAGTCGGTCATGCCGGCGATATAGTCGGCGATCCGCCGCGCCCGGCGGTGGGCATCGAGGCTGGCGCAGCCCTCCGCCCAGTCGGCCGGCATCCGTTCGGGATCGGCGCTGAAGCGCGCGAACAGGTCGCGCACCACCTGCGCCGCATCGCGGCGGATCGGCGCGATCCGGGCATGGCGGTACATGTTCGGATAGAGGAAGGCCTTGATCTCGCGGTCCGCTATCGTGATCGCCTCGGTAAAGGCGATCACCGGGCCGTCCGCCCGCCGCACCGCATCCGCATCCATCGGCGCCAGCGCCACGAGCCGCGCTTGCGACTCCGCGATGACACCCTCGACGAAGCGTGTGATCACCCGCCGCACCAGCTCGTTGGTGATGCGCGCCGTCTCGAGCCCGGGGTGCAGCGCCTCGATCTCGTCGAGCAGCTCCTTGAGGAAGGGTACGGCCCCGAGTTCGGCATGGCCGAACAGCCCGGCCCGCAATCCGTCATCGATGTCATGGGCGTTGTAGGCAATGTCATCGGCAAGCGCCGCCGCCTGCGCCTCGGCAGAGGCATAGCTGTCGAGCCAGAGATCCTGCTTCGCCTGGTATTCGACGATGGCCGCCGGAATGCCGGACGTAGCATAGCGCTCGGTCGGCCTGCCATCGGCGAAAAGTAGCGGGCCATTATGCTTGACGAGGCCCTCCAGCGTCTCCCAGGTCAGGTTCAGCCCGTCGAAGCCGGCATAGCGCCGCTCCAGCCGCGTCACGATCCTGAGCGTCTGGGCGTTGTGATCGAAGCCGCCGAAGCCGGCCATGCATTCATCGAGCGCATCCTCGCCGGTATGGCCGAAGGGCGTGTGGCCGAGGTCATGCGCCAGCGCCAGCGCCTCGGCCAAATCCTCGTCGAGCCCGAGCGCCCGCGCCAGGGCGCGCGCGATCTGCGCCACCTCGATCGTATGCGTCAGCCGCGTACGGAAATGATCGCCCTCATGCGAGACGAACACCTGCGTCTTGTGCTTCAGCCGGCGAAAGGCGGTCGAGTGGATGATGCGGTCGCGGTCGCGCTGGAACGGGTTGCGCGTCGGCGAGGCGGGTTCGGCGATCAGCCGCCCGCGGCTCGTCGCGGCACGGCAGGCATACGGAGCCCGCCAGCGATCGCCGGGCTCAAAACCGGGACCGGCCGCGGAAGAAGGACCGCCCGCAAAAAAGGGGCTCTCTGGATGCGGCATGGCAGACCCGTCGCCGCCCCCTGCTTGTAGAGGCGCTCCCGCGCAATTACCTTTGCGGGCAACGAAGGTGCAAGGAGCATCTGCCTATGTCGATCGCCATCGAAGCCAATCCGCGCGGCATCGCCGTCACGGGCAAGGCCGCGACCCGCATTCTCTCCGTGATGGAAAAGGAGCCGCCGGGCTCGATGCTGCGCGTCAGCGTCGCCGGGGGCGGCTGCTCGGGCTTTCAGTACATCTTCGACGTCGATCGCGAGAAGGCGCCGGGCGACCTCGTCATCGAGCGCGACGGCGCCACTGTCCTGATCGACGAAACCTCGCTCGACCTGCTCGAAGGCTGCACCATCGACTTTGTCGACGATCTGATCGGGCAATCCTTCAGGATCACCAACCCGAACGCGACGAGCTCCTGCGGCTGTGGCACGTCCTTCGCGCTTTAATGCGAAGCAAGCATCGTGGTCGGACTTGCCCCGGCCATCTCAGGCAGAAAAAGGCGCCCTTCGCGACACGAGATGTCGGGTCAAGCCCGACCATCTCGGCACAAGCTCAGTGCGAGCTCGCCACCCCGCCCTGCTCCAGCCGGATCTCGGCCGCCATCAGGCCCTTGGGCCCGGGCCCGTAGCGCACCAGCACGACCTGGCCGGGGATCAGCTCGACCATCCCGTAGCGTCGCAGCGTCTCCATATGGACGAAGATGTCGGGGGCGTTCTCGCCGGCCGAGACGAAGCCGAAGCCGCGCAGCCGGTTGAACCACTTCACCGTCATCCGCTCGAGCCCGCTGGTCGGCGTGACTTGCACGTTGGTGCGGGCGAGCGGCATCTCGGCCGGGTGGCGCGCCGCGGTGGTGTCGATCGAGAGGACGCGGATCGCCTGGCGGCCGCGCGGCTTCTCGACGACTTCCAGAACGATATGAGCACCTTCGGCGATGGCGTTGAAGCCGTCTCGCTTCAGGATGGTGACATGGACGAGAACATCGGCGCCGCCATCCTCGGGCACGACGAAGCCATAGCCCTTGCTGACGTCGAACCATTTGACATGGCCGCTGAGCTCGGAGCCGGCCTCGTGGCCGAGCCCCTCCGGCCCGTCGAGCCGCATCACGCGATTGAGCGACTGGATCGGACCCATCGGTCGCCGCCCGCTCTCACCGAACTCGTCGGACATCTGCCGCCCACCCCCGCCAGAATGGCTTGATTCGTGGTGTCACGATACCATTGCTGCGGAGTCGCGATACAGCCGGCTTCGTGTCATCCACATCATCGAACCGCGAAAAAATGAGGCAGCCACCGCTTTTGGATATAAGCATGGCCGGCGCGACACACTGCCCCTGGAGGACGCGATGCCCGACCTTGCGACGCTGGCGCTCTTCACTGCCGCCTGCGCGGTCCTGACCGCGACGCCCGGCCCCGACATGCTGCTGATCGCCTCGCGCAGCCTGGGCCAGGGCCGCATGGCCGGCTTCCTGACCTATGCCGGCATCGCCACCGGCAGCTATCTTCAGGCCTTCGCCGCGGCGCTCGGCCTGTCGCAGCTCTTCCTCCTGGTGCCGGCGGCCCATGACGTCCTGCGCTGGGCGGGCGCCGCCTATCTCGCCTGGCTCGCCTGGACGACCTTGCGCGCGCCCGGCCTGCTGTTTTCACCGGAGGCCGGGCGTCCGCCCGTGCCGATGCGGCGGATCTTCGTGCAGGGCCTGCTGACCAACCTGCTCAACCCCAAGATGGCGCTGTTCATGCTGGCGCTGCTGCCGCAGTTCCTCAAACCCGAGGCCGGCTCTGTCGCGCTGCAGGTCATGGTTCTGGCGACCATCCTCAACCTGATGGGCCTGATCACCAACGGCCTCGTCATCCTGACCGCAAGCCGGCTCGGCCACGCGCTGGCGCGGCGCCCGCATCTGGCGCGCCTGCCGCAGAAGCTCATGGGGGTCGTGTTCGGGGCGCTGGCGGTCAGGCTGGCGGTGGCGTCGCCGGAGTGAAAGGCGCTAGCCGTGCTTCGAGCCGGGTGTCCTTGTATCGCCAGCGCCGACGAATGGACAATTTGGTAACGGCGATCCAGCGATCATCGCGTCGACGCGCAACCGAGATGGCACGCGCCCGCCCCGTTACGATGAACGGCGGCAGGCTGTCGTCTGGAAGATCAAGCTGGAATCATGAAACGGCTGCCTCATCGGTTGATCATTGCAATTCTGATGGTCGGGCCGGTGCAGGCAGCTTTGGCCCAAAGGCTTGAATTGCCGGCAGCCGCCCCAACGACACCGAGGGAGCTCTCCGTGCCCCGCGCCAGCGAGCGCTTCGACCCCTATGAGGCATTGCACGGATCCTTGAGTTCGCGTGCCCATTGCGCGGGCGTGCCCGGCGGTCTTTGGGTCGAGGTCAACGGCAAGGGCGACTGTCTACGCTCGTATGCGCAGGGCCTCGGCGAGATCGATACCCCCCAGATTCTGGTCTACTTCAGCGGCGACGTCCTGTTGAAGACCAAAGCAGGCGTTCGCTTTGTGGCACCGGGCTATGAAAGGCGATCGCCCGACGCGATCCAGCGCGATATGGCGCGCTGGTCGAAGCAGGCGGGCAAGCCGACGGTCTTCCTGGCCCGTCCTGGAATGTACGGTTCATCGGGCGATCACAACCAGCGCCGTGAGGCGCGTGAGGTCATGCTGATGGAGCGCGCGCTTGATGTGATTAAGCAGCGCCATCGCGTCTCGACGTTTATTCTGGCCGGACAGTCGGGCGGCGGCCACATTGCCGCATCGCTGCTCAACCGGCGCCGTGATGTTTCGGCTGTAGTCTTGTCGTCGGCGCTGTTGTCGGTGCGTGAGGTCACGGAGCATTGGGACAGGCGACGCACCGTGCAAAGCGGCAATATCCAAGCGCTTCATGATCCCATCGACCACCTCAACGGCATTCGCACCGATCCCAAACCGCTGATTTTCGTTCTGTCGGATCGGGAAGACCGGATCGTGCCCTATGCGAGCCAATTGACCTATGTGCGCCGGTTGCAGGAGGTCGGGTTCGAGCCGCAGCATGTTCTGCTGTCTGCCGCGGACAAGAGCCGGCACGCGCTCGCGCGGCACGGGCGGGATGCCGCCGCCCTCATCGCACGCGGCGAGCAAACAGACGCAATCAGGGCCGCGCTTGAAACGCCAGACCGGCAGACGGCCGATTGACGTTGTTTTCCGTTCGCTTTTTGAAGCGGTGCGATCGGCCGTGACACCTGGCTCGATCCCATCGTCGATATCGATCTGCCATCGGCTTTCCGCGAACCACCCCTACTCCGCCAACCGCCCCAGCACGGCCCCGATCTCGGCCCTGACCACCAGATTCGCGATTTCGTCCAGCTCCGTCGGCTCGCGGTTGACGATCACCAGCGCCGCGCCCTGCTTCTTGGCGATGATCGGCAGCGTCGCCGCCGGATAGACCACCAGCGACGAGCCGACGACGAGGAAAAGCTCGCTCTCCAGCGCCAGTTGCTGGGCCCGGCTCATCTTGTCCTGCGGCATCGCCTGGCCAAACGAGATCGTCGCTGATTTCACCGGCCCGGTGCACATCACGCAGCCGGGCGGCTCGCCCGACGCCTCGAAGACCGGGCGGATCGCGGCGAGTTCGTGCCGCCAGCCGCAGGCGAGGCAGGTCGCATAGGTGCCGTTGCCGTGGAGCTCGATCACCTGGTCGTCGGGCACGCCCGAGGCCTGGTGCAGGCCGTCGATGTTCTGCGTGATGATGGCAGGCGAGCGGCCCTGCGCGACCAGCCGTGCCAGCGCCCGGTGGCCGCGATTGGGAGCCGCCCCCGCAAAATGGTCGTCCATCGCGAATTTGCGCCGCCACGCCTCGATGCGCGCCTCGCGGCTTTTGACGAAGGCCTCGAACGGGATCGGCTTGTTGACCATCCAGGGCGAGCCGGGCGAGCGGAAATCCGGCACGCCCGATTCCGTCGAGATGCCGGCGCCGGTGAAGGCCACGACAGAGGCGGCGCGGTCGAGCATCGCATGCAGGGCATCGATCGCGTCGTTGGTCTCGTCTTGCATGCCCGCTCCGCTCGCTTGCCCCCGCACCGAGATATGGCGCAGGCAGGCGCCGCATCCAAGCGGGTGGCCCCGCATGCGCCAAGGTCGATTGACGGAAAGCCCGCCGCGTCTCAAAGCTGCGGACCATGCTCCAGCCGACGCCCGCCGCCCTGAATCCCAACCTCCTCGACACCGGAACCCCGCCGATCCCGCAGGCGCAGGGCTGGGCGCGCGCCTATGACGGGCGCTGCGGCCCGCTGGTCGACCTGTCGCAGGCGGTGCCGGGCTCGCCCCCGCCCGCAGCACTGCTGGAGCGGCTGGCCGAGGCCGCGCGCTCGCCGGACAACACGCGCTACGGCCCGATCACCGGCGACATGGCTCTGCGCGAGGCCTATGCGGCCGAGATCTCGCAGGTCTACGGCCATGCGTTCAGGCCGGCCGAAGTGGCGATCACCTCGGGCTGCAACCAGGCCTTCGTCATGACGATGATGGCGGTGGCGAAGGCGGGCGAGAACGTCCTGCTGCCCGCTCCCTGGTATTTCAACCACGAAATGACGCTGAGCATGCTCGGCATCGAGGCCAGGCCCCTGCCTTGCGATCCCGCTGCCGGCTTCGTTCCCGATGTCGCGACCGCCGAGGCGTTGATCGATGCCGGCACCCGCGCCATCGTGCTGGTGACGCCCAACAACCCGACCGGCGCGATCTATTCGCCAACGACCATCGCCGCCTTCGCCGCGCTTTGCGCGCGGCGCCGGGTCTGGCTGGTGCTCGACGAGACCTATCGCGATTTCCTACCCGCAGGCGTTGCAGCCCCCCACGAAGTCTTTGCCACAACGCGCTGGCAGGATTCCGTGATCGGGCTCTACAGCTTCTCCAAGGCCTATGCCGTGCCGGGCTGGCGGCTGGGCGCGATCACGGCCGGAGAAGCCGTCATGGCCGAGATCGCCAAGGTGCTCGACTGCGTCCAGATCAGCCCGGTGCGCGCCGGCCAGGCCGCGATCACCTGGGGCATTCAGGGCATTCGCGACTGGCGCGAGGCCAACCGCGCCGAAATCAATGCCCGCGCCGCGCTGTTCCGCGACGCGATGGCGCCGCATAATGGCTGGCGCGTGCTCGCGGCGGGGGCCTATTTCGCCTATGTCGCGCACCCCTTTGCGGGCGTGCCGGCGGCCGATGTGGCGCGCAGCCTGGTGCAGGAGCGCGGCGTGCTCGCCCTGCCCGGCCCCTATTTCGGCCCCGGGCAGGAGCAGCATCTGCGCATCGCCATCGCCAATGTCGCGGCCGATCGCATCGGCGAACTCAGCGACAGGCTGCGCGGGTTTTCGGTCTGACGACACGGCGTCATGCTCGGGCCTGACCTGAGCATCTCCGGAAACAGCTTCTCGGGTCTACGCTTCGCATCGCCCGAACATGACGCCATGCGATCAGCGCAGCAGCGCCGCGTAGCGGTCGCGATAAGCCCAGACCAGCAGCCCGCCGAGCACGACGAGGATCACTGCCACGGGAAGGCCCTGCGGGTTGATCATCAGATGGAACAGCACGATCACCGCCATCACCGGCGCGATCAGCGCCAGGCCCAGCGCCGGCGCGATGTTCGTCAGCAGGCTGAGCGCTCCGACCAGGTTGACCGTCTTCAGCAGCGGCCAGAAGAAGCCGGAATTCTGCAGCGCCGTTTCGAAGGCGAGACCGCGCTCGCTGGTCGGCGGATGGATCAGATGGCTGCCGGTCGCCAGCCACCAGAAGCCATCGACCGCAGAGACGAGGAAAAGCAGGCCCACCAGGATGCGCGGGACGGTGACGAGAATAGCAGTCTTCATGATGACCCCAGCCAATGGATAAAAAAGCCGGCGCGCTTTTGGGCGTCGCCGGTCGCGATTGGTCGCAAGAGCGGCCTGTCCGGTTCAACCTGCCGGCATGCACGCGGTTGTGAGATGCGCTGAAGCGAATTTCATGGCCTTCAGGAGAAATCCGCAAGCGCTTTTCGAGCCTCAAGGCACGCTACGAGCCCATCGCCAGATGAACCCTGCCCTCACCCGCCGCACGCTGTTGCAACTCGCCGGATCCGCTTCGCTCGCAGGGGCGATGGCCGGCGCCGTCCGCGCCGAAGGCGGCCCCGTCGCCGCGCCGCCGGCCGGACCGGGCTTTGCGGGCGGGACACCGCTGCGCATCGGCCAGGCCGCGCTGCGCGTGCGCGACATCGAACGCGTCAGTGCCTTCTACCGCGATGTGCTCGGACTCTCGGTGCTGGCGCGCGGCGCGGCCGGCGTCACGATGGGCACTGGCGAAGGCGCGCTGCTGATGCTGGAATCGCGCCCCGGCGCCAGCCTGGAGCCGCCGACGCAGGCCGGCCTGTTCCACACCGCCTTCCTGATGCCAGCGCGGAAGGACCTCGCGCGCTGGCTCGTGCATGTCGCCCGCAACCGGACGCCGCTGACCGGCTTCGCCGACCACAGCGTCAGCGAGGCGGTCTATCTCGACGATCCCGAGGGCAACGGCATCGAGGTCTATGCCGATCGGCCGCCCGAGCGCTGGCGCTGGGATGCAGGCAGCGTCGTCATGGGCACGCAGCGCCTCGACGTCGACGACATCCTGTCGCTGACCGACACCCGCGCCAGCGACTACGCCGGGGCGCCGGATGGCCTGCGCATCGGCCATGTCCATCTGCGCGTCGGCGATGTCGCGGCCGGCGACCGCTTCTATCGCGATCTCGTCGGCCTCGAACCGACGCTGCGCCGCGAGGCCGCGAGCTTCCTGTCATCGGGGCGCTACCACCACCATCTCGCGCTCAACACCTGGAACAGCGCCGGCGCAGGGATGCGCGACGGCACCGCCACGGGCCTCGACTGGTTCTCGCTGGTGAGCGCCGGGGGCGAGCGTCTCGCCGAAATGCATCAACGGATCGTCACAGGCGGCAGCGTTGCGACACCGCTGTCAGGCGGCTTCGAGACGATTGATCCATGGGGAACGCGTGTCAGGCTGCTGCAGGGCTAGCCCGCTGTCCTGAGGCCAACGGCGCCGTCGCGGCAAGACACCCGGCCGCACCTCACATCGTTGCGCCGATCTGCCAGGGCACGAACTCGGCATCGCCATAACCCATCTCTTCGGACTTGGAGTGCTCGCCGGAGGCGATGCGCAGCAGGTAGTCGAAAATCTCCTGGCCCTTTTCCTCCAGCGTCACCCCGTCGAGGACATCGCCGCAATTGAGGTCCATGTCGTCGGTCTGCTTCAGATACATCGGCGTGTTGGTGGCGAGCTTGACCGAAGGGGTCGGCTTGCAGCCATAAGCCGAACCGCGCCCCGTGGTGAAGGCGAGGATGTTGGCACCACCGGCGACCTGCCCCGTGGCGGAGACCGGATCGTAGCCGGGCGTGTCCATATAGACGAAGCCCTTCGACTTCACCGGCTCGGCATAATGATAGACGGCGGCCAGCGTCTTGGTGCCGCCCTTGGCGGCGGCGCCAAGCGATTTCTCCAGGATGGTCGTCAGCCCGCCGGCCTTGTTACCGGGCGACGGGTTGTTGTTCATGTCCATCCGGGCGCGGGCGGTATAGTCCTCCCACCACTTGATGATACCGACGAGCTTTTCGCCGACCTCGCGCGTGGCGGCACGCCGCGTCAGCAGATGCTCGGCGCCGTAGATCTCCGGCGTCTCGGAGAGGATCGCCGTGCCGCCATGCTCGACCAGAAGGTCGACCGCCTTGCCCAGCGCCGGGTTGGCGGTGATGCCCGAATAGCCGTCCGAGCCGCCGCATTGCAGCGCCAGCATCAGTTCGGAAGCCGGCACCGTCTCGCGCACGGCGCGGTTGGCGATCGGCAGCATGACCTTGAGCGCCTCGATCCCGGCGGCGACCGCCTTCTTCGTGCCCCCGGTCTCCTGGATCGTTAGGGTGCGGAAGACGTCGCTCTCCTCGACGCCATAGGCGTCCTTCATGCGCTTGATCTGGAACCCCTCGCAGCCGAGACCGACGACGAGCACCGCCGCCATGTTGGGGTTGCAGGCATAGCCCCAGGTGGTGCGCTTCAAGACCTCGAAGCTCTCGCCATTGTAGTCGATGCCGCAGCCCGTCCCGTGGGTCAGTGCGATGACGCCGTCGACATTCGGATAGTCGGCGAGCAGACCCGAGCGCTTGACCTCTTCGGCCATGAAGCGCGCCGCCGAGGCCGAGCAGTTCACCGAGGTCAGGATACCCACATAGTTGCGCGTGCCGGCCTTGCCGTTGGCGCGGCGGAAGCCCTCGAAAGTCGCCTGCTGCTCCACCGGCAGCACGAATTCCGGCTTCGCCTCGGCGCAGAAGGCATAGTCGCGCTCGAAGGCGTGGAAACCCGTATTGTGCTCGTGCACCCATTCGCCAGGTGAGATGTCGACCGTGGCGAAGCCGATGATCTGGCCGAACTTGCGGATCGGCTCGCCGGTCGCAATCTTGCTCAGCGCCAGCTTGTGCCCGCGCGGAATGCGCTTCAGCGCCGTCACCCCGGCTGCCATCACCCCGACATCGACGGGATCGACGGCAACAGCTACATTATCGACGGCGTTGAGCTTGAGCGTACGCGGCGGGATCGCTTTATCGAGCATGGACGAAGACCACTGGCTTGCAGGCCGCGACGCGCGCGGCGATCGGCCAAGACATGCGCTTCCTGCGCGCTTTTTTCAATCGGTTGAAACTGCGCGAGACGCGCGAGGACCGGCAGCCGAGTGGTCAGCAAAGAAAAAGCCCGGCCGCGAGGCCGGGCTTCCGATCGGATCAGCGAGCCTGCGCCGCCATCGCGGCGCGGCGTCAGCTCACTTGGTGGCCGGAACGACCTTGGCGACGATGCCCTCGAACGGCTTGTAGGCGTCCTTGGCCAGCGAGGTGTAGAGCTCGCCCATCTTCGTCATCTGGGCGACGGCGCCCTCGAAAGCGGTCTTGACGTAGTCCGTCTGGATCTCGAGCGCCTTGTCGAGGGTCTTGACGGCGGCGAGCTTCTCGAGCGTCGCGGTGCCGGCCTCGAAGGACTTCTTGGCATAGTCGGTCGCCTCGACGGCGATGGTCTGGACGCTCTTGGAGGTCACACCGAACGCCTTCAGAGCGGCGTCAACGTTGTCCTTGGAGGCCTTCTGGATCGTCTCGAACTGCTGAATCATGTTTCTTCCCTCGGCACGCAAATGCCGCCTCTGCTGACGAGCCTGATGGCCCGGGTTTCTCGCCCCAAGGTCAGATGAAAGCGTTCACCACCGGGACTGACCTCATATTGTGCACCGCAACATGAATGTCAAGGACGTGCTGCAATGCATCAGACGCGCCCCTCTCACACCGCCGGCACCTGTCGAGATCGTTAGCCTTTTAACGGCTCCGTAACCGCATCGTCCTAACCTCCTTCACTGTGTCCCATATGCCACGTCGAAAGACGCGGCCTTGGGACCGGGACGTGAGTTCTGGTTGAGGCGGGTTCATGGTTTTCAGTTGCGTTGGGTCCCGGCGCGTGCGTCTTCGCGCGCTCGTCGGAATGATCGGAATCGTCGCGGTGGCGGTCGCAGCCGTTGCGTCTCCCGCCGAAGCGGCGCGCAAGAAGCGGCGCCATGTCGGCGGCGGCTACGCCCCGCCCTATGCCGCAATGGTCGTGGACGTGAAGTCCGGCCGGACCCTGCATGCGGTCAACGAGGACGCCCCGCGCATCCCCGCTTCGATCACCAAGGTCATGACGCTCTATCTGCTGTTCGAGCAGCTCGAGCGCGGCAAGTTCAACATGGATTCGGAGCTGACCGTTTCCGCCTATGCGGCGCGGCAGGCCCCGTCGAAGATCGGCTTCGCGCCGGGCGAGACTATAGAGGTTCGTGACGCCATCCTGGCGCTCATCACCAAATCGGCCAACGACGTCGCCGTCGCCATCGCGGAAAACGTCGGTGGCTCCGAGGACGAATTCGCTCGCATGATGACCGCCAGGGCCCGCACCCTCGGCATGCGCAACTCGACCTTCTACAATCCCCATGGCCTGCCGCACAGCCCGCCGAACATCACCACGGCGCGCGACCTGACGATCCTCGCCCGCGCCATCCAGGAGCGCTTCCCGCGCTACTACCCGATGTTCTCGACGCGGGTGTTCAACTATGCCGGCGGCGCCTACCGCAACCACAACAAGCTGCTCGGCCGGATCGAAGGCGTGGACGGCATCAAGACCGGCTACACCAATCTCTCCGGCTTCAACCTGATGACCTCGGCCAAGGCCGACGGGCGCCATGTCGTCTCGGTCGTGCTGGGTGGCCGCTCCGGCGCCTCGCGCGACAAGATCATGGCCGACCTCGTCGTCGCCAACCTGCCCAAGGCCGCCACCAGCGGCCGCGCCTCGTCCATGGTCGCGGAAGCCCCCGAGCCGGAAGAGCGGCCGCAGGCGCATGAGCGCATCCAGGAGCGTCAGCGCCCGGCCGCGCCGGTTGTGGCCGCCGCTGTCGCAGAGCCCGCGCCCCTTCCGGTGCCGCGTCCGCGCATCGAGGCCGAGGCTCCGCTCCCGGCCGCCGCCCGCGCTTATGCTCCGGTCGCGACGACGACCCCGATCGCCCCGCCGCGTCCCGTGAATGTCGGCGCCCAGCAGTTGCAGATTTCCGGCATGCGCCCCGTCGCCGCGACGACGACACCCTCCGCAATGCGCTGGTCGATCGGCGCGCCTCCGGTCGACGGCAAGGTCATGCGCCCGCCGGCGAATGTCGATGTCACCTCCTCGATCGCCAAGGTCGCAGAGCCCGAGGAGAAGCCCGCCCTCAAGGTCGCCGAGCACAAGGTCGCCATGGCTCAGCCACAGGCCGAGAAGGCTCACGACGCCGGCAGCACCACCATGGCGAAGGCAGCCGAGAAGGCTCCCGAGCCGGCCAGGCCGAGCGAAAGCCGCCCGACCGTCGCCACCGCCGGCAAGTGGATCATCCAGCTCGGCGCCACCGATGACGAGGCCAAGGCCAAGGACATCCTGGCGCGGGCCCGCGCCAAGGCGTCAGGCCCGCTCGCCGACGCCTCGGGCTTCACGGAGAAGGTCGAGAAGGGGGGCTCCACTTTGTTCCGCGCCCGCTTCGCCGGCTTCGAGGACCCCAAGGACGCTCAGAACGCCTGCGCGCGGCTCAAGCGCGACGGCTTCGCCTGCTTCGCCACCCGCGGCTGACGGACACGGACAAGGAACGCTGACATGTCGTACCAGACCTCCTCCCTGTTCCCGGCCGGCACCTCACTTCAGAAGGACGTCCTTGGCCTGGTTGACGCGAGCGGCAAGTCCGCTGGTGCCCCCGGCGTCCGGGTGGATACGCTTCATCAGGGCACGATGGGCCTCGCGGATCGCCTCCTCGCCCGCCCCCGGCTGAAGCCCCAGGATCTCGTAGGCCTCCTGATGCGACATCGCGCCCGTGCGCGCCGCGCGGCCCTGCCCCGCGTCGCGGTGACGATCAGCGTCTTCACGCCAGCCGGGCGACCGGCGGTCGAGATATGCCTCTAGCAGCCGTGCTCCGTCCGGATCCTGCGCCAGGCATTCGCGCATCAGCACGCCGATCTCGGCCTGCGACAGATCGTCGAGACGGCGCCCGGCGAAGCTGCCGCCGCTGACCTTTCCGGTCATGCCGCCGCTGTCGTGGTCCAGTTCCATGGCGAGCAGGGCGGATGCCACCTTCGAGCGCGTGCCCGGTGTCTCCCCTGCGCCCTTGCCCCAGGGAAAGCGGATGCCGCCGGGCCCCGTCGCGCTCCAGCCGAGCAGCCAAGCGCCGATGCCGCCGACGAAAAGCGCCATGTCCATCCGGCCGCGCATCATCAGCAGCCCGGCGACGCCGAGCGACAGCACGCCCCCGCCGCTCTTCACCACCTTGGCGAGCAGCTTCGGGTTGGTGCCAGCGAAGAGCTTCGACAGCCACCAAAACAGCAGGACGGCGACGATGCCGTAGAGCAGCGTCACCGGCGGCCTCCATCCATCGCGCCCAGCAGCCCGCGCACGGCAGGGCTCGCGCCTGCGAGCTTCAGCATCGCCTCGCGCCCGCCCGCGGCATAAGCCGCGGCACCACGCAACAACTCCAGCAGCGAATCCGGCGCGTTCACGTCGAAGCGCGCATGCGCCCCGCCGGTCAATCGCGCCATCGTGGCGAAGGCGGCACTCGCCGCGGGATCATGCCCCTCCTGGAACAGGAAGCCGCGGATGCCGCGCAGTCCGAGTTCGCCCGCGAGCGCGGCGAGCGCATCGACATCCTCCTCCATCGCATCGCCGACGAGCACGAAGGCGCGGATCGGCACGGCCTTCGCCTCGTCACGGACATGCTTGAGGACGCGTGCAATCTGGGTCTGGCCGCCCTGGCAGGTGATCGCCGCCATCAGCCCGTTCAGGCGGCGCGGCTCGCCGACCCAGCCCGAGGCCCGGCACTCGCCCAGGCCCCGAAAATAAACGAGCTGCACCGCGAGCCCGCCGCTCGTCGCCGCGACCTCGAACATCCGCGACTGCAGCGAGCAGGCCAGGTCCCAGCTCGGCTGCCGGCTCATCGTCGCGTCGAGCGCGAAGACGAGGCGGCCAGCCTGCCCGGTGGCCAGCGGCGCCAGCTGCTTCGCGGCGCCGAGGAAGCGGTCGATCTCACCCGGCGCGGAATGCCCGGCGGCGACGCCCGCTCCCTTGGCCTTGTCGAGAGCCCTGTCGGTCTTGTCTGTCATGCGCTTGATATTGGCGGTTCGCGTTGCATTTGCTACCCGTCACCCGCAAGGGGATCGGCGATCCCCACATGAGATAGCGACAACAAGAGAAACGCCCATGACCGGAATCGCGGTGTACGAGACGGTGACCGCGATGCGCGCTGCGGTGGCGGGATGGCACGGAGCCGGCGAGAAGGTCGGGCTCGTGCCGACCATGGGGGCGCTGCATGAGGGCCATATCGCGCTGGTCGCGGAAGCACAGCGCCATGCCAGGCGGGTGATCGTCTCGATCTTCGTCAACCCGACGCAGTTCGCCCCGCATGAGGACTTCAAGAAATATCCGCGCACCTTCGACGATGATTGCGCCATGCTCGTCGCCGCAGGCGCCGACGCGGTCTTCTTTCCCCCGGTGGAGGAAATGTACCCGGCTGGCTTCGCGACCCGCGTGCTGCTGCTCGGACCAGCCGCCGTCGGCCTCGACGACCGCTTCCGGCCAACGCATTTCGAGGGCGTCGCGACGATCTGCTGCAAGCTCTTCAGTCAGTCGCGCGCCGACTTCGCCGTCTTCGGCGAGAAGGACTACCAGCAGATGAAGGTCGTCACGCGCATGGCAGCCGATCTCGACCTCGGCATCGCGATCGTGCCGCTACCGACGATCCGCGAGCCAGACGGCCTCGCCATGTCCTCGCGCAACCGCTACCTCGCCCCCGAGCATCGCGCACTCGCCCCGTTGCTGCACCAGGTCATGCAGGCGCTCGCCGTCCGCATCCGCAACCGCGACGAGCTGTTCAAGGCCGTGGCGGAGGCGCAGGGCGAGATCATCTCGGCCGGCTTCGAGCTCGACTATCTGGAAGCCCGCCACGGCGAGACGCTGGCGCCCGTGACCTCGCTGGCCGATGGGCCGATCCGTCTGCTGGTCGCGGCGCGGATCGGCGCGACGCGGCTGATCGACAACATCGCGGTGTAAGAGCGGCTGCGTCGCCGCTTACAGATGTCGCCTCACATCCATCCGCTGGTGAAGCAGGCGCATGACGTCGATGCCCGTCTCGGAGAGACGGTAAAAGACCAGATGTGATCCGACCGGATATTTCCAATAGCCGGCGCGAACATCGACAGGACGACCCTGCTTCCTGCCTGCAGCCAGCCCCTCGAACGTGGCCATGATCGTTGTGTGATAGCTTTCCGCCTGCTCCGGCGACCAGCGCGCGGCCGGGTAGGACCAGATCTCCTCGAGATCGGTCAGCGCCCGTGGAGAAAGCCGGTAGCGACCCGGCTCAGCCATGCCTGGCGCGCATCCGCCCCACAAACGTCTCGTTGTCGAAGGCAACCGGCGGGCCCGACTCCTCGCCGGCGATCAATGCGTCCTGAAGCGCCTTGACCCGCGCTTCGTGCTCTTCGAGCAGACGCAGACCGGCCCGCACGACATCGCTTGCGGAGCCATAACGGCCCGTCTTCACTTGCGCGCCGATAAAGCCGTTGAAATGATCACCGAGCGAAATGGACGTGGTCTTCGGCATGGCGGCACCCTCCGTTCGATACCAACAGATAGCAAAATCCGGTATCGCCGCCAATCCGTAACCTGCGCCCCGCACCGGTGCTACAGCAGCCCCAGATCCGCCAGCTCGCGCCGCAGCGCCTCCGGCATCGCGCCGAGATCGCCGCTGCGGCCGGTGATGTCGCGCGGTGCGTCCTTGTCGGCGAGATAGCGCCAGCCCTGGAACGGCCGGCACGGCCGCGGCTCCAGCGGCACCACGACAGGCTCCAGCACGAGATGGCAGCGGCCGATCCCGTCGCCATCGGTGAAGGGGCGGATCGCTGTCAGGCGTTGCCGCGCCGAGATCTGGCCCTTGATCACCCAGTAGAGCGACCCGCCATCGACCAGTTCGTCGACGCGCTTGGGCACCATGCGCGTGGTGTGCATCTGCTCCTGCGGGCGGCCGAGCCGGTGCTCCAGCATCATGCGCTCCTCGATCCACTCTTCGAGATCGCTGATCGATTCGGCGCCGACGCAGAGCTTGAGCAGATGGAGAGGCATGGCCGGCAACGTAGTGCGGCCGAGTCGCCCCGGCCAGCACCTGCGGCGTTTCTCCACAGCTTGGACGTTTGATCGTTATTGGGAGCGCATCGAAGCAATGACGGGCAACACCCGCATCGCCACCGACCTGAATCAATACGCGAGGAAACGCACGCAAGCGATTCCGACGATTCAGCTTACTCTCCCAGCACCACGACCTTCGCGCCCTCGGCCACCTGCGAGCCCGGCTCGCCGGCGACCTCGCTGACGAGGCCGTCGCGCGGGGCTGTCAGCACATGCTCCATCTTCATCGCCTCGACGATCGCGAGCCGCTGGCCCTTCACCACCGTCTCCCCGACCGACACGAAGAGCGCGACGAGCTTGCCATGCATCGGCGCCTTGATCACGCCGCCCGCGCCCACCGCCGCGTCGAGATCGACGCCGAACGGATCGAACAGCGCGACAGATGTCTGCCGGCCGCGATGCAAGGCGAGATAGGTCCCCCTCTCGGCCTCGGCCAGCGCGATCTCGTGCTCGCCCTCGTCGATGTCATGGCCAGGCAGGCTGACGTGGGCGTTGCCCTCCTGCCATTCGATCTGCGCCTCGACCCGCTCGCCATCGACGAGAAGCGGCAGCCCGATCGGCGGGCGCGGCATCAGCGAGAAGGCGTCGGCGTCGAGCCAGGGCGAGCGGTGCTCACCCTCGATCCGCTCGGGCGCCTGCATCAAGCCGGCGAGCTGGCGCTCCTCCTCGAGCTGGAGCGCGGCAGCCGCGACCGCCGCCGCATCAAGCGCTTGCGGCTCGGCCCCGAGCGCCGACAGGTTGCGCTCGATGAAGCCGGTGTCGAACGGCCCGTCGCGGAAGCCTTGCGCCTCGGTTAGGGCCTTGAGGAAAGCCAGATTGGTGCGCGGCCCGGCGACCACGGTCTCAGCCAGCGCGGCTCCGAGCCGATCCAGCGCCTCATCGCGCGTCGCGCCATGGGCGATCACCTTGGCGATCATCGGATCGTAGAACGGGGTCACCGTGTCGCCGGCCTCGACGCCCGTGTCGATGCGGATGCCCTCTGCCTCGGGGAATTGCAGCGCCCAGAGCTTGCCGGTCGAGGGCAGGAAACCCTTCTCCGGATCCTCGGCATAGAGCCTGGCCTCGACGGCATGGCCCGTCGCGGTCACCTCGGCCTGCGTGAATCCCAGCGGCTCGCCGGCCGCAACCTGCAATTGCAGCTCGACCAGATCGAGCCCCGTGATCGCCTCTGTCACCGGATGCTCGACCTGCAGACGCGTATTCATCTCCATGAACCAGAAGCCGTCGGCGCGCAGCCCCTCGCGCCCGTCCGCGATGAACTCGACCGTGCCAGCCCCTACATAGCCGACAGCCCTGGCGGCCTCCGTCGCGGCCCGGCCCATAGCGGCGCGGACCTCGGCGCTCATGCCGGGCGCCGGCGCTTCCTCGATTACCTTCTGGTGGCGGCGCTGCAGCGAGCAGTCGCGCTCGTAGAGGTGGACGACATGGCCATGGCTGTCGCCAAACACCTGGATTTCGACATGGCGCGGCTGGAGGATGTATTTCTCGACCAGAACCCGGCCGTCGCCGAAGGCGCTCTGACCCTCGCGCCGTGCGCTCGCCAGAGCCTCGTCGAAGTCCTCCGGCCGCTCGACCTTGCGCATGCCCTTGCCACCGCCGCCCGCAACGGCCTTGATCAGCACCGGGTAGCCGATGCGACGTGCCTCGCCGCGCAGGAAATCGACGCCCTGCTCGGCGCCATGATAGCCCGGCACGACCGGCACATTCGCCTTCTCGACCAAGGCCTTGGCCGCATCCTTCAACCCCATCGCGCGGATCGCCGAAGCGGGCGGGCCGACGAAGACGATGCCGGCCGCGGCACAGGCCTCGGCGAAATCGGCATTCTCCGACAGGAAGCCATAGCCCGGATGGATGCAGGCGGCGCCGGCCTGTTTCGCGACAGCGAGGATCTTGCCGGCGTCGAGATAGCTTTCGCGCGCCGGAGCGGGGCCGATGGCGTAGGCCTCGTCCGCCATCTGCACGAACAGCGCCTCGGCATCCGCATCGGAGTGAACGGCGATCGTGCGCAGGCCGAGCCGGCGCGCCGTGCGGATAACGCGGCAGGCGATCTCGCCGCGATTGGCGATCAGGATGGAGGGCAGTTTCTCGGCGATCGACATGAGCGGTAGTCCTCGGCAGGCGTGCCGCCTTTATAGCCCGCCCGCCTGGCCTGTCGCGGCCTTGTTCTGCACAGCCGGATCGGCAGCGTTCCGGCGCAGCGAACGCCAGATCGCCCAGGTCGCCTGGAAGCAGATGCCGGCAACGAAGAGGTCGAACAGGTATTCCGGCCAGCGCACCGGCGCGACGCGGGCGCCGAGCCCGAGCAGCGCGAAGCCCGTCGTCGAGATCACGTCGTTGCGGGAGGACAGCCAGGTCGCCTTGATCACCGGATTGTCTTCGCGCCGGAAGCGCCAGAGCACCGCGACGATCAGCACGGCGATGACGACGGCGCTGCCCGCCGAAAAGCCGAGCGTCCAGATTTCGATCGGTCGTGGCGTGGCGATCTTGTCGGCGAGGTCGTAGAGCGTGTGCAGCCCTGCCACCGCCATGACCGCACCGATCGCGAAGGCCGCCACCCGCTCGGCCCGGGCATCGCGGCCGAAGACCAGCGCCGCGATGCCGTAGAGCGCGACGTCGTAGACCCAGTCGACGCCATCCTTGAAGAGTTGCGGATTGCCGACCGCCAGCGCCCGCAGCACCACGGCGATGGCGAAGACGAGGATACCGAGCGCAATGCCCCAGATGGTGAGGGTATAGGCACGCGCCGTCTCCCGGCTCACGCCGCCGTCTTTCCCGTCATGGTCGGGCATGTCCCGACCATCCACGTCTTCGAACGGCTGGGACAAGCGGAACTCCGACAATCAGGTGCCGGCGAGCACGGGAAAACGCATCGAAGCGTCGAGCGGCGCCAGACGTGGATGGTCGGGACAAGCCCGACCATGACGGCCTGCCCGCCCCCTCACCCGCGCCCGACGAACGGCGCGTTCGTCGCCATCACCGTGACGAACAGCACGTTCGCCTCCGGCGGCAGGCTCGCCATGTGCAGCACCGTCGTCGCGACATTGTCGACATCCATCACCGCCTCGACCTTGATCGAGCCGTCGGCCTGCGGCACGCCGGTGGTCATGCGCTTGGCCATCTCGGTCAGCGCATTGCCGATATCGACCTGGCCGACGGCAATGCCGTATTTGCGGCCGTCGAGCGAGGCGGTCTTGGTCAGGCCGGTGATGGCGTGCTTGGTCGCGGTATAGGCGACCGAGTTCGGCCGCGGCGCATGGGCCGAGATCGAGCCGTTGTTGATGATGCGCCCGCCCTGCGGCTGCTGGTCCCGCATCGCCTTGAAGGCCTCCTGCGTGCACAGGAACGGGCCGGTGAGGTTGGTGTCGACGACCTTCTGCCAATCCTCGATCGAGAGATCCTCGAGCATGATGCCGCCCGGCGCATTGACGCCGGCATTGTTGAACAGCACGTCGACCCGGCCGAAGGCCGCTTTGGTCTTGGCGAACAGCGCCTGCACCGAGGCCTTGTCGGTGACGTCGGTGGAGACGGCGAGCGCCTGCCCGGCCGGTACGCCCGACAGCGAAATCGTTTCCTCCAGTGCATCCGCGCGGCGCCCGGCCAGCGCGGTGCGGTAGCCGTCCTTCAGGAAGGCGAGCGCCACGGCCCGGCCGACGCCCGAGCCGGCGCCGGTGATGATGGCGACCTTGTTGTGCGCATCCTGGTTAGACGAAGCCATGGCGTATCCTCTGGTTTCTTAGCGGTTCAACCGTTTCAATCGGTCTCTCGCGACCATAGCAGCGCGCCCGGCGGACGGAACAGGCTTTTGCGCAGCCCCTCTCCGATTTGGCGGCGCAGACCGCGCCCCGTCGCATCCGTGTCTTGCCAAGCCAGCAAAGGCCCATACTCTCGGGCAAAATGGGAGGATCGCCATGACCAAGCTGAGCCGCCGCCATCTGCTTGCCGCCGCGGGCGCCACACTCGCCGCCCCGGCGCTCGCCCAGCAGCCGGGCCACGAGCATCACGGCGGTCACTACGAGCGGCTGAACCAGCCCGGCCGCATCCCGAAGCCCGAACTGGCGACGAGCCAGAACGTCTTCGATTCACCCTCGCCGAAGGCCGCCAATCCGGGCCGCTGGAGCCCGAAGGCGCTGCTGCCGATGCCACGCTCGGAAATGGCCTGGGCAACGGCGCATGAGGGCCGCATGCACATCGTCGGCGGCTATGCCGAGCAGCGGGTCGACCGGCCCTATCACCACACCTACGAGGCCACGGCCGACCGCTGGTCCGACGCCGCCCCCTTGCCGCTCGGCGCCAACCATGTCGGCGTCGCTGTCCTCGACGGCAAGCTTTACGCCATCGGCGGCTTCCTCGAGCAGAACCGCAAGCCTCATCCGCGCTGCTTCGTCTTCGACCTGAAGGCCGACCGCTGGGCCGAGATCGCGAGCCTGCCCCGCCCGGTCGGTTCGACCGCCGTGGTCGGCCTGAACGGCGTGCTGCATGTCATCGGGGGCGCCATCGGCGAGACCACCGAGAGCAAGCGCTCGGTCGACTGGCACCTGGTCTACGATCCGAAGACCGACCGCTGGAGCGAGCGCACACCCATGCCGACGGCGCGCGACCACACCGGCACGCTGCCGATCGGCAACCTGATCCACGTCATCGGCGGGCGCGTCGACTCATTCCACACCAACTCGAACCTGCACAACGCCTATGACCCGGCGACCGACACATGGGCCCCGCGCAACCCGCTGCCGACCGCCCGCTCCGGCCATGGCGCGGTGCTCTATCGCGGAAAAGTCTTCGTCATGGGCGGCGAAGGCACCAACCGCGTCTTCGGCCAGATGGAAGCCTACGACCCCGCTAGCGACGGCTGGGAGCAATACGCCCCGATGCCGACCCCGCGCCACGGCCTCGGCGCGGCCCTGGTCGGCGACGCCATCCACGTCGCTGGCGGCGGCCCGATCATGGGTGGCGGGGTGCAGAGTGCCGTGCATGAGGCGTTTGTGCTGGAGTGAAGAGAATCCGACCGCGATCATCAAGCCAACCGCGCGCCGACCATGCATGGCGCGGCCAGCCGTGGAGCGGGTTCGCATAAGCGCCGATACCGTTGAAAAAGTCGTCGTTGCCGCGGGTATGAAGTCCTGATTCAGTTGTCCTTGGTCGGAGGGCGGCGCGATGATGGGCGAGCGACAGGTGGCGCAGGAGGCGTTGTTCTACGAGTTCAGCCTGGAGCGGCACGTCCCGGCCGATCATTGGGTCCGAGCCATCGACCGCTTCGTCGATCTCTCTGATATCCGCGCGCATCTGCGTCCGTTCTACAGCGAGATGGGTCGGCCCTCGATCGATCCGGAGCTGATGATCCGGATGCTGCTCGTCGGCTACTGCTTCGGCATCCGGTCCGAGCGCCGCCTGTGCGAGGAAGTCCACCTGAACCTCGCCTATCGCTGGTTCTGTCGGCTCGGGCTCGAGGGCGCCGTTCCCGATCACTCGACCTTCTCGAAGAACCGGCATGGTCGTTTCCGCGAGAGCGATCTTCTGAGGGAGTTGTTCGAGACGACCGTCCGGCGCTGCATCGCGGAGGGGCTCGTCGGCGGCGAGGGCTTCGCGGTCGATGCCAGCCTGGTCAAGGCCGACGCCAACAAGCAGCGCTCGGCGGCGGCCTCCGAAGTGGTCGACTGGGACGATCTCGCCCGGACGCGCCGGTCGGTGCGCGAGTATCTCGACACGCTCGACGAGGCCGCCTGGGGCGCCGCCAGCGAGGCGAAGCCGAAGTTCGTCTCGCGCTCCGATCCAGCGGCGCAATGGACTGGCGCCCTGAAGGGACACGCCTTCTTCGCCTATGCCACCAACTATCTGATCGATCTCGACCACGCCGTCATCGTTGATGTCGAGGCCAGCCGTGCCATCCGGCAGGCAGAGGTCGGCTCGGCCCGGACCATGCTCGACCGAACGCAGGAGCGCTTCGGCCTCTGGCCGGCCAGATTAGCTGCTGACAGCGCCTACGGCTCGGCCGAGAACCTCGCCTGGCTGGTGCATGAGCGCGGGATCGAGCCGCACATCCTGGTCTTCGACAAATCGCAGCGCAGCGACGGCACCTTCAGCCGCTCCGACTTCGCCTATGACCACGCCCGCGATCTCTACACCTGCCCGGGCGGGAAGGAGCTTCACCAATATCGGCGGCGCTTCGGTATCAGCCGCGAGGGCGTCGATCCCGAAGGCTTCATGCGCTACCGCGCCAGCAAGTTGGACTGCGACGCCTGCTCGCTGAAACCGCAGTGCTCGCCCAACACGCCGGCTCGCAAGATCCTGCGCTCGATCCACGAGGGCGCCCGCGACATGGCCAGGGACATCGCCGAGACCGATGCCTATGTCGCCTCGCGGCGAGAGCGGAAGAAGGTCGAGATGCTGTTCGCTCACCTGAAGCGCATCCTGAAACTCGATCGCCTGCGCCTACGCGGACCGAACGGCGCCAGAGACGAGTTCCACCTCGCTGCGGCAGCCCAAAACCTCCGGAAGCTCGCAAAGCTCCTGCCGAACGGACCCCAGTTCAGGCCTGCATGAGAGGGCGAGGATCAATCGGCCAAATCCGAAACGCCCTCGCGTCCCTCTTAAGACCGACTTTTTCAACGACATCGACCAGGAGCGGACACTGGGATCGTGCCGGCAAGCAGACCTTCACAGGTGTCGCCTGCCTGCGGTCGATCATCGACCTTACCCTTGGTTCAACCGCTCATCATCTTTGGGAGAGCTGTCACGATCTGCGGGAACACCGTGATCACGACAAGCAGCAGCATCAGCACGAGGAAGTAGGGAATCGCGGCCCTCGTCACCGTCAGGATGTCCTTGCCGGTGATGCTCTGCAGCACGAACAGATTGAACCCAACCGGTGGCGTGATCTGCGCTGCCTCGATCAGGACGACGACGAAGATGCCGAACCAGAGCAGGTCGATGCCGGCCGCCTGCACCATCGGCAGCATCACCGACGAGGTCAGCACGATGATCGAGATGCCCTCAAGGAAGCAGCCCAGGATCAGCATGAAGACAGCGAGCACAGCGAGCAGGGCATAGGGCGAGAGCTGCATCGCCGCGACCCAGCCCGCGAGAGACCGCGGAATGTCGACGAAGGCGACCGCAATCGTCAGGCACGCAGCGCAGGCGATGATGAAAGAGATCATGCAGGAGGTGCGCACGGCAGCCATCAGGCTTTCCATGAAGCTCTCCCGGCCGAATCCGCCGCCGATGACCGCGAGGACCAGCGCACCGACGACGCCGATGGTGGCCGCTTCGGTCGGGGTGGCGATGCCGCCATAAATCGAGCCGATGACAGAGCCGATCAGCAGTGCGACCGGAATCAGCCGTCGCGACCGATAGATCTTCTCGCGAAACGGGATCGGCGGGTCGGCCGGCGGCATCTTGTCGGGGTTGAGCAGGCCCCAGATCGCCGTATAGCCCATGAAAAGCGCCATCAGCAGCAGGCCGGGCACCACTCCGGCCACGAACAGGCGCGAGATCGAGACCTCGGCCGTCACGCCGTAGACGATCATGATGATCGAGGGTGGGATCAGCAACCCCAACGTCCCGGAGCCGGCGAGAGTGCCGATCGTCATGTTGAGCGGGTATTTGCGGCGCTCAAGTTCCGGGACGCTCATGCGCCCGATCGTAGCGCAGGTGACGGCCGAGGAGCCCGCGACGGCCGCCATGATGCCGCAGCCCAGCACGTTGACATGGAGCAGCCGACCGGGAAGCCGCGACACCCAGGGAGCCAGCCCCTGGAACATGTCCGAGGACAGCTTCGAGCGGAACAGGATCTCGCCCATCCAGATGAACAGCGGCAGGGAGGTCAAGGCCCAGCCCCAGCTCGAATCCCACAGGGTCGAGGCCACGAGCGAGCCCATCGGGGCGGTCGTGAACAGCCCCATCATGACCATGCCGACGGTGAGCAGCGCCAGGGCCACCCACACGCCGCTGGCGAGCAAGAACAGCAGCAGCCCGGCG
Organism: Bosea sp. 124; assembly: GCF_003046175.1. NCBI lineage: Bacteria > Pseudomonadati > Pseudomonadota > Alphaproteobacteria > Hyphomicrobiales > Alloboseaceae > Allobosea > Allobosea sp. 124. The sequence continues at coordinate 4,385,381 of NZ_PZZM01000001.1, read as the reverse complement.
AGAACCAGAGACGAGACGACGATCGGATCCATCGGGGTGTCCTCAGGCCACGGGCCGGTCGAGACCGGTTTCGTCGGGCGCCTGGTAGCGGGGAGCGCCACCGCGCAGGAGCCAGACCAGTTCGTCGATCAGCGCCACAGCAAGCACGATGATGCCGGCAGCAACGCCAGCCTGCGGAATCCAGAACGGCATCGCCAGCAGCCCCGGGCTGACATCGTGGAACTGGAAGGACTGGATCGCGAGCAGGCCGACATGCCAGCCGAGGAAACTGACGACCACGGCACCCAGCAGGCAGTTGAAGATCTCGACCTTGTGCCGGGTCGCCTGGGGCAGGCGGCCGATGATCAGGTCGATCCGCACATGCGAGCCGCGCCGGAAGGTGTGGGCCAGCCCGAAGAAGGTCGAGGCAGCCAGGCAAAGCCCGGCGAACTCGGTGGCGTCCAGCGTGACGCCCCGCATCCGGGACAGGATCTGCGCCAGGATAGCGCCAGCGATGCCGATCATGAAGACTGCGGCGATGTAGCCGCAGCAATCATAGAGTTTATCCAGAAAGGCCCTGAGCACGACGATCCCACTCCAGCTTGTCCACTCGAGCACGCCGGCGCAGTGCGCCAGCGTGCTTCCGGCGGTGAGATCAGTTCAGGCTTTTGCGATAGGTCTCGTAGACCGCCTTTTCATCGGCGCTGGCGCTGGCGAGCCATTCGGCGATCATGCCCTTGCCGGCCGAGTCGATGGCCTCGAGCACATCCTTCGGCGACTGGGCGACGGTCATGCCGTGGCTCTTGAGGACGTCCTCGCGCTCCTGGCTGGCCTTTTTGGCCAACTCCCAGCCACGCTTCGTCGCGGCCTCGCCGGCGGCGACAACGACCTTCTGCGTCGCCTCGTCGAGCGCGCGGAAGGCGCGCTCGTTGACGAGGATCGCGTTCTTGTTGTGCATCGTGCCGGTATAGGTGAAGTGCTTGACGTAGTCCCAGACCTGAACGTCGGTACCGGTCTGGGCGCTGGTCCAGAGCGACTGGATCATGCCGGTCGAAAACGCCTGCGGCACTTCGGCGAAAGGCAGGATCAGCGCTTCCATGCCGAGCTTCTCGCCCATGATCTGGGTTTGCTTGGAATAGATCCGCAGCTTCTGGCTCTTGAGATCGGCGAGGCCCTTCAGCGGCTGCTTGGTGTAGAAGCCCTGTCCCGGCCACGCGACATAGGTGATGGCGCGCATGCCGTTCTTCTTGAACATGGCGTCGAAGAACGGGGCCTGGGCCTCGGTCAGCTTGGTGGCCTGGTCGAAGGTCGTCGCGACGCCGGGGATGTTGTCGAGATTGTACATGGCGGCTTCGTTGCCATAGACGCCGAGACGAATTTCGCCGATCTGGATCTGGCCGGATTGCACCGCCCGCTTCACGGCGTCGAGCTTGATCAGGCTGTCATTCGAGCGCAGGTCGATCTTGAGCTTCCCGCCGCTCTTCTCCTCGATCTCCTTGATCATCTCGCGGATATTCTGGGTGAAGAAGCTGCTCTCGGGATAGCCGGACGCCATGGTCCAGCTGGTCTGGGCGAGGACGGGGGCGGTCAATGCGACGCTCATCGCGAAGGCGGCGGATGCAATCAGGGCTCTGCGGTTCATCATTCCCACTTTCTTTGCCTCGCAGCGGGTTACTGCCCGCACGGGTGATTGGTCGCGGCCTCCGAGCGGAACTCGGCAGCCGAGATTTGACACTCCAACCTGTTCTGCCGATAGCATCCAATTGAAATTTGCAGTTCTTGCGATATAGTTTGTTTATTGATCCAGAATTTGGCTCAAAATTTGCATGCCGCCGAGGCGGCGTTTTGGAGGCCCGATGCCGAATTGGACCCTGAAGCAGCTCGAGAGCTTCGTTTGGGTCGCCAAACTCGGCAGTTTCAGGGGCACTGCGGAGCGCCTGAACACCACGCAGCCCAATATCTCGGTGCGCATCTCCCAGCTCGAAGCCTCGCTGGGCGTCAGGCTGTTTCATCGCGACTCCGGCTCGGTCGCGTTGACCCCGATCGGTCACTCGCTGTTGAGCCATGCCGAGAAAGTCCTGCAGGCCTCGGAGGAGTTCTCGCAGCAGTCGATCCGCTCCGACCAGCAGATCGGCATCCTGCGGCTGGGCGTGACCGAACTGATCGCGCAGACCTGGCTGCGCGCGTATCTGCTCGCCCTGCGGCAGGTGTTCCCCAATATCGATGTCGAGCTGAAGGTCGACCTGACCGTCAACCTGCGCGAGGAGCTGGTCTCGCGAGCACTGGATCTGTGCCTGCTCAACGGCCCGATCTCGAACTTCAACATCACCAATGTCGAGCTCGGCTCCGTGCCCTATCTTTGGGTCGCGTCACCGCGCCTCGGGCTCGTCGGCTCCGATATCGCGACCTTCGCCTCGCATACGATCCTCACCCATGCGCGCAACACGCGCCATTTCGTCGAACTCTCCGCGCATTTCCGCGACAGCTTCGAGCAGCCGGTTCGAATCGTGCCATCGAGCAACCTCGCTGCCAGCCTGCAGATGACCCTCGATGGCCTGGGCATCGCGCCGATGTCGCGGACATTGGTGGAGAAGTACCTGGACAGCGGAGAGCTTGTCGAATTCCCTTATGAGTGGAAGCCGACCGCCCTGATTTTCACAGCGTCATACGCCCACACACCTGCCAGTTTTCTGCTCAAGCGCGCGGCCGAACTGGCCGGGGAACAGGCAGCGCACCAGCACCACGGCAACGGCAGTGGGCAGATGGGCCGATAGGAGGCTCTATGGCGGGTACCGATAAGCGTTCTCTATCAAATAATATAGATAATAATAATTCGACGGCATCGGTGGGCCTTCCTATCCTTTTTGAGGATCAGGCAACAGAGGCGAAGTAACCATGTCCATTCTCGGGGCCCGAATGGGGGTCGACATCGGCGGGACGTTCACGGACGTCGTCCTCGAGCTGGACGGCCAGCGCTTCTCGACGAAAGTCCTGACGACCTATTCCGCGCCGGAAGATGCGATCATCGAGGGCATGCACCGGGTCTGCTCCAAGGCCGGCGTGCCGGTCTCCTCGATCGTCCAGATCATCCACGGCACGACGCTGGCGACCAATGCGCTGATCGAGCGCCGCGGCGCCAAGACCGCACTGATCACCACCGAGGGCTTCCGCGACGTGATCGAGATGCGGACGGAGAGCCGCTTCGAGCAATATGATCTCAACATGACGCTGCCGCAGCCTTTGCTGCCGCGCAACCGCCGCTACACGGTCAAGGAACGGATGGATGCGCGCGGGCAGGTTCTGATCCCGCTCGCCCGTTCCGAGGTCGAGACGCTCGCCGACGAGCTGCGCGAGGCCGGCTATGAGAGCGTCGCCATCGGCCTGCTCCACTCCTATGTCAACGACGCCCATGAGCGCCTGATTCAGAAGGTGCTGGCGGAGCGGCTGCCCGGCGTCATGATCTCGCTGTCATCGGAAGTCTCGCCGCAGATGCGCGAATATGAGCGCTTCAACACGACGATCGCCAATTCCTACATCAAGCCGCTGATGAAGAGCTACCTCGTCCGCCTCAAGGGCCGGCTCGAGGCGGAGGGCGCATCCTGCCCGATCTTCCTGATGCATTCGGGCGGCGGCATCATCTCGCTGGAAAGCGCCTCGGAATTCCCCGTCCGTCTTGTCGAATCCGGCCCTGCGGGCGGCGCGGTCTTCGCGGCCGACATCGCGGCCCGGCACGGCCTGACCAAGGTCCTGTCCTTCGACATGGGCGGCACGACCGCCAAGATCTGCCTGATCAAGAACTACACGCCCAAGACGGCGCGGGTCTTTGAGGTGGCGCGGACCTACCGCTTCAAAAAGGGCTCGGGCATGCCGATCTCGATCCCGGTGATCGACATGGTCGAGATTGGCGCCGGCGGCGGCAGCCTTGCCCATGTCGACTCGATGAAACAGATCCGCGTCGGCCCCGAAAGCGCCGGCTCCGAGCCCGGCCCGGCCTGCTATGGCCGCGGCGGCAAGCGCCCGGCCGTCACCGATGCCGACGTCGTCCTCGGCAAGATCGACCCCGACAATTTCGCGGCTGGCACGATCAAGCTCTACGCCGATGAATCGGCCAGCGCGCTGGACGCCGAAATCGGCGGCAAGCTCGGCATGGACGCGCAGGAAAGCGCCTGGGGCGTCGCCGAGGTCGTCGACGAGAACATGGCCAATGCGGCCCGTGTCCACGCGGTCGAGAACGGCGAGGACCTGTCCGGCTACACCATGATCGCCTTTGGCGGTGCGGCTCCGCTGCATGCCGGCAGGCTCTGCGAAAAACTCGGCATCTCGCGCTGCCTGGTTCCGCCCGGCGCCGGCGTCGGCTCGGCTATCGGCTTCCTGCGGGCGCCGTTCAGCTTCGAGGCCAATCGGACCCTGTTCATGCGGCTGTCGCACTTCGACACGCAGCGCGTGACTAGGCTCTTCGACGAGATGGAGCAGGAGGCCACGCGCGTCGTCCGCTCCTGCGGCTGGAGCGGCGAGATCCTGACCGACTACAAGGTCTATATGCGCTATGCCGGTCAGGGCTGGGAAATTCCGGTGACGCTGACCTCGCAGGAGGCGCGCGCGGCCGATCCGGCCGTCATCCTCCAGCGTTTCGAGCGGGAATACATCAACCTGTTCGGCCGCACGGTGCGCGGGCTCGAAGCCGAGATCACTGTCTGGTCGGTCAACGCCCATACCCCCGCGACGCCGGTCGAGGCGGTCGCCGCACTGGGGAAGACAAAGGCCGCGACCGCCGGAGCCGTGCGCAGCTTCTTCGATGCCGGCCTCGGCAAGCGCGTAGAGGCCTCCGCCTTTGGCCGTGACGATCTGCCGACCGGCAGCGAAGTCGCTGGCCCCAGCGTGATCACCGAAGACGAAACCACGATCATCCTGCCTTCGAGCCGCCAGGCGGTCACCCTGACCGACGGCTGCATCGACATCCGCCTGCAGCAAGCCACACCCGCCTCTCACGCGGCGAACGCGAAGGAGGTCGCTCATGTCTGAGATTTCGAAAGTCGCCCATCAGGTGATGTGGAACCGCCTGATCTCGGTGGTCGAGGAACAGGCGCAGGCGCTGATCCGGACCTCGTTCTCGACCTCGGTGCGCGAGGCGGGCGATCTCTCGGCCGGCGTCTACAACGAAAAGGGCCTGATGCTGGCGCAGGCGGTGACCGGCACGCCGGGCCATGTCAACGCCATGGCCGACGCGGTTGCGCATTTCATCCGCAGAATCGGGCGCGACAACATCTGTGAAGCTGACGTCTACATCACCAACAATCCCTGGGAGGGCACGGGCCATCTGCACGACATCACGATTGTTAGCCCGTCCTTTCATCAAAAGAAGCTGGTCGGCTTCTTTGCCTGCACGGCCCATGTCGTCGATGTCGGCGGCCGCGGCTTCGGCGCGGATGCAAATTCCGTCTATGAGGAAGGCCTGCATATCCCGATCATGAAGTTCGTCGATCGCGGAGCAGTGAACGACACGCTTGAAATGATCATTCGCGGCAATGTCCGCGAGCCCGACCAGCTCGTCGGCGACATCTACGCGCTGGCCACCTGCAACGAGATCGGCCATCGCCGCCTGATCGACATGATGGTCGAGTTCAAGCTCGCAGATCTCGCAGGCATTTCCGATTTCATCCTGACCAATTCCCGTCAGGCGACGCTCGACAAGATCGCGGCGCTGCCGCGTGCCCAGGCCGAGGGCCATATGCGGATCGATGGCTACAGCCGCCCGATCGACCTGTGCGTCAAGATCACGATCGAAGAAGACGGCGTGCTCTGCGACTGGGCAGGGACCACCGGCGTCGACAAGAACGGCATCAACGTGCCGCTGGTCTACACCAAGGCCTATACCTGCTATGCGCTGAAATGCGCGATCGCGCCCGAGATCCCCAACAATGCCGCCTCGCTCGAGCCGTTCCGGATCACGGCGCCGGAGCACACCATCGTCAACGCGGTCTGGCCGGCCCCGGTCGCGCTGCGCCACATCATCGGCCACATGGTGCCCGATACGATCTATGACGCGCTCGACAAGATCCTGCCCGGCGTCGCGCCGGCGGAAGGCGCCGGCAGCCTCTGCAACTTCCAGGTCTCGCTGCGACCGCGCCACGATGCTCCGGCACCGTCGGACGCCGTTCGCGCCGAGGTCCTGACCTTCAATTCGGGCGGCTCAGGCGCGCGCCCGACGCTCGACGGCATGAGCGCCACGGCGTTCCCATCCGGCGTTATGACGATGCCGGTCGAGGCGACCGAACAGGTTGGCCCGGTCATCGTCTGGCGCAAGGAATTGCGGCCCGACTCCGGCGGCAACGGCCGCCAGCGCGGCGGTCTCGGCCAGCACATGGAGGTCGGGGCCTGGGAAGGCTACGAGTTCGACATGCAAGCGATGTTCGACCGCGTCCACCATCCCGCTCGCGGCCGTCGCGGCGGCGGCGCCGGTGCCCCGACGACGATCGCGCTCGATGACGGTACGGCGATGAAGGGCAAGGGCAAGCAGTTCGTCCCGCATGGCCGCAAGGTCGTGATGGCGTTCCCAGGCGGCGCCGGCTACGGCGCCGCGGCAGAGCGGGACATCGGCAGCGTCGAGCGTGACCTGGCGCTGGGGTACATCTCCGCCGATGCCGCTGGCGCCGAGTACGGCCTGTCCCACGAGCGCGTGGTCGAAGTGCAAGCCATCGCCCGCCGCGGCGAGCTGCCGCGATAGGCTCGCGCGCGCGATAATCTGCTGAACGGAGAGCAAGGCGATGCAACTGCCCGCGAACAGGTTCCTGGCTTCGATACGGGGCGGGCAACCCCAGATCGGGCTCTGGCTCAGCCTCGCAAGCGCCTTCGCCACAGAGTCTGTCGCGAGTTCAGGTTTCGACTGGATGCTGATCGATACGGAACACTCGCCCAACGACCTGAATTCCGTGATGGCGCAGTTGCAGGTACTCGCTGCCTATCCGGTCACACCCATCGTGCGCCCGGACTGGAACGACGCGGTGCTGGTCAAGCGGCTGCTTGATCTCGGTGCGCCAGGGCTGCTTTTCCCGATGGTTCAGACCCCGGCCGAAGCCGAGGCGGCGGTTGCTGCAACCCGGTATCCGCCACACGGTATCCGAGGTGTCAGCGGCTGCACGCGCGCCAATGCGTTCGGCAGGATGACCGACTATTTCAGCCGGGTCGGTGACGAAACCGCCGTGATCGTTCAGGTCGAAACACGCGCGGCGGTCGAGCAGTCGCTGGAGATCGGCCGTGTCTCCGGCGTGGACGGCGTATTCTTCGGGCCTGCCGATATTGCGGCGGACATCGGCCTTCTGGGCAAGCCCACGGACCCTGCAGTCTGGGAGTTGATCCGCCCGGCAGCGCAGAAATTGATCAAGTCCGGCATCGCGGTCGGCACACTGGTCTTCGATCCGGCCTTCGCAAAAAGCCTTTTGGGCGAGGGGTTTTCGTTCGTCGCTTGCGGATCCGACGCCGTTCTTCTCGCGCGTGGAGCGGACGGCTTGGCCGCGAGGATGCGCGATTGAACCGATGTGACGCCAGACGCTTGTCTGAAGCGCGGTGGCCCGCCACCAACCGGATGATGACGCGCGGTGGCGTAGTTCAAGTCAGATGCCCCAACGCCGCCGCACTCTCGCGATGCGGCAGTCGGAAGCGAGGATTGCATGCCGCAGTATAACCGCATTCTGATCACCGGAGCGGCCGGACGTCTCGGTTCGCAGCTTCGCGCCGGCCTTGCGCCACTCGCCCGTATCATCCGCCTCGCCGATCGCGAGCCGCTCGGGCCGCTCGCCGCTCACGAGGAAGAGGCGATCTTCGACCTCTCGGACATGGAAGCCACGATGGCCGCGACCGAGGGGTGCGACGCCATCGTGCATTTCGGCGGCGCACCGACCGAGCGGGAATGGCAGATCGTCCTCGATTCGAGTATCCGCGGCTCCTACCACGTCTACGAGGGTGCCCGGAAACACGGCGTCAAACGCATCGTCTACGCCTCGTCGGTGCATGCCATCGGCTTCCATGAGATCGGGGCGCAGATATCGGTCGATGCGCCCGTCCGTCCCGATTGCCTCTACGGCGTCGGCAAGACGTTCGTGGAGAGCCTCAGCCGGCTGTACTGGGACAAGTACGGCATCGAGACGGCGTGCCTGCGGATCTTCTCGTCCTTCCCGGAGCCGGTCGACCGCCGGATGCTGTGGTCCTATCTGTCCTTTGCCGATTGCGTACGCCTCGTCACGGCATCGCTGACCGCTCCCTTCGTCGGCCACACGATTTCTTTCGGCACCTCGGACAATGCCGTGAAGGCCGTCGACAATAGCGGCGCCAACCATCTCGGCTATCGACCGCAGGACAGCTCGGAGGCGTTCCGGGCCGATGTCGAAGCGAAATCGCCCGCACTCGACCCGATATCGCCTGCCGGGCGCTATCTTGGCGGCAAATTCTGCGAAATGGCTCACCCCGACGACCACGCGAAAGCCTGACGACGAAGGGCGGTCCCGATCTGCGCCGCGCCTTCCCTGCCAATCTGACGACATGGAGCCGTTTCAATGCTGGAGGACAAGCGTTCGCACGGGCTCTGGGAACTCTCGGCACCTCCCGCACCGCCGACAACGGTCCTTGGCGGGAGCGTCTCCGCCGACGTCGTCATCGTTGGAGCTGGGTACACCGGCCTTTCGGCGGCCCTCCATCTGGCGAAGGCCGGCAGATCAGCCATTGTGCTCGAGGCGGTCGAGATCGGGTTCGGCGCGTCCGGCCGCAATTCAGGCTTCGTCAACGCCGGGCTCTGGGTGATGCCCGATGATCTGATCGCGACGCTCGGCCAAGTCTATGGCAATCGCTTGATCCAGTTGCTCGGGGACGCGCCGCGCGAGGTCTTCGCCTTGACCGAACACTATGGAATGCAGTGCCAGGCCGACCATCGCGGTACCTATCACTGTGCGGTCGGTCCCAGCGGTCTGCAGCAGCTTCAGGCGCGGCAGGTGCAATGGAGCAGACTTGGCGCGAAGGTCGAGTTGCTGAGCACTGAGGAAACTCAGGCAAGGACCGGCGCCGTCGGCTATCGGGCGTCACTGTTCGATCCCCGAGCCGGAACGATCCAGCCGCTCGCCTATGCCCGCGGTCTCGCAGCGGCAGCGATCAGCGAAGGCGCGACGATCCATACGCGCAGCGCGGTGACGTCCTTCGAGCGCAGCGGCGAAGCTTGGTATGTCAGAACCGCTGGCGGCAGCGTCAGTGCGAAGTGGCTGATCCTGGCGACGGACGCCTATTCTGCCGGCCCGACGTCCATGATACGCGAGGAGCAGGTGCGCCTGCCCTATTTCCACATCTCGACACCACCGCTGAGCCACAATCTCCGCAAGACCATTCTGCCGAATGGCGGAGCGGGCTGGGACACGAAAACCATCCTGAGCGGCTTCAGGCTCGACGCCGAAGGCAGGCTGATTGTCGGAAGTGTCGGTGCTCTCAGATCGACAGGGCTCGGCATCCACCGCGGTTGGGCCAAGCGGCATATAAGGAAGTTGTTTCCGCAACTCGGTGATGTCGAGTTCGAGACCGAATGGTACGGCCAGATCGGTATGACGCCCGATCATTTGCCTCGGCTTCACACCTATGGTGCCAACGCCAACGCCATCGGCATCAACGGCTACAACGGACGCGGTATCGCGCCGGGGACTGTCTTCGGGCGCGAGCTCGCCCGGCTTGTTCTTGGCGAAACGAGCCTCGAGGGGATGCCGCTACCGGTATCGGACGTGGGTGCGCCGGCATTCCGCGAGTGGAGAGAAGCCTATTATGAGGTCGGCGCCCAGTTGGCGCACCTGCCTGTCGTTCCGGCATAGGAAGCTGCCGAAGCAACAGACGGCTCGACCCGCGCTATCGCGTCCATTGCAGGCCGCTTTCACTCACCGATCGTCGCGGCAATTGCCGTTGAGCAAGGGCTGGATTTTCGTGAAATTCGCACAGGCGCTGGCCGTGCTGCTCTGAATGTCTCGCATGTCCGTGAGGCAACCTGACCGCAGCAACCGCATTTCGCTGGTCTAACGGCCGACACCTCACCCTGCCCTCTCCTTGCAGGAGAGGGTTCCCCGCGCCTGATCTTGAACCGGCAGCGGCGGCGCCGGCGTTACATCCGGAACACGCCGAACTTCGTCTCCGGCACGGGCGCGTTGAGGCAGGCGGAGAAGGCCAGCGCCAGCACGCGGCGGGTTTCCGAGGGCAGGATGATGCCGTCGTCCCAGAGCCGGGCGGTGGCGAAATAGGGCGAGCCCTCGCGCTCGTAGCCATCGCGGATCGGCGCCTTGAACGCCTCTTCCTCCTCGCTCGACCAGCTCTTGCCGTCCGCCTCGATGTTGTCGCGGCGCACCGTGGCGAGCACGCTCGCCGCCTGCTCGCCACCCATCACCGAGATACGCGAATTCGGCCAGGTGAACAGGAAACGTGGCGAGTAGGCCCGGCCGCACATGCCGTAATTGCCGGCGCCGAACGAGCCGCCGACCAGCACGGTGATCTTCGGCACCCGCGCCGAGGCGACCGCCGTGACGAGCTTCGCCCCGTCCTTGGCGATGCCGCGCGTCTCGAAGTCGCGGCCGACCATGAAGCCGGTGATGTTCTGCAGGAAGAGCAGCGGAATCCGGCGCTGGCAGCAGAGTTCGATGAAATGCGCGCCCTTCAGCGCGCTTTCGGAGAACAGGATGCCGTTATTGGCGATGATGCCGACCGGGATGCCGTGGATGCGGGCGAATCCAGTGATCAGCGTCGTGCCATAGAGCTTCTTGAACTCGTCGAATTCGGAACCGTCGACGAGGCGGGCGATGACCTCGCGGATATCGTATTGCTTCTTCAGGTCGGTCGGGACGACCGCTTCGAGTTCGGCCGGATCGTAGAGCGGCTCGGTTGCCTCGGCGATGTCGAGGTCCGGCCGCTTGACGCTGTTGAGGTTGGCCGCGATGCGGCGCGCGATGGCGAGTGCATGGGTGTCGTCACCGGCATAATGGTCGGCGACGCCGGACAGTCTGGCATGGACGTCGGCACCGCCGAGATCCTCCGCCGAGACGACCTCGCCGGTCGCGGCCTTCACCAGGGGCGGGCCGCCCAGAAAAATAGTGCCTTGATTCTTGACGATAATCGTCTCGTCCGACATCGCCGGCACATAGGCGCCGCCGGCCGTGCAAGAGCCCATGACGACCGCGATCTGCGGGATTCCTTCCGCCGAGAGCGTCGCCTGGTTGTAGAAGATCCGGCCGAAATGCTCGCGGTCCGGGAACACCTCGGTCTGGTGCGGCAGGTTGGCGCCGCCCGAATCGACCAGATAGACGCAAGTCAGCCGGTTCTCGCGCGCGATCTCCTGCGCCCGCAGATGCTTCTTCACCGTCATAGGGTAATAGGTGCCGCCCTTGATGGTGGCGTCGTTGCAGACGACCATCACCTCGCGTCCGGCGACGCGGCCGATGCCGGCGATCATGCCGGCACCATGGACGTCGCCCTCATACATGCCGAAGGCTGCGAGCGAGCCGATTTCGAGGAAGGCCGAGCCCGGATCGAGCAGGCGCAGGACGCGTTCCCGGGGGAGCAGCTTGCCGCGTGCGGTGTGGCGCTCGCGCGCCTTCGCATTGCCGCCGAGCGCCGCCGTAGCGCGCCGCTCCTGAAGCTCGGACCGCAGCCCGTTCCAGGCCTCGGCATTGGCGCGCGTCTCGGCCGAATTCAGATCGACCTTGCTCTCGATGACCGGCACGGTGCGCTCCCAGGCGGTGTTGCTGCACCGGGTTATGGCGCGCCGCGCGGCAAACGCCAACCGGCGGGGATGCTCAGAGCCGAGAGCGGAAATCCCCGACGCCGTCGCCGTGCGTTACGATTGCGCCTGTTACTGTTGGGCCTTGTTGATCGAGCCCGTCACGGTCGGCCCCGCCACCGCCCCGATCGCGCCGCCGGCGACCGCACCGATCGGCCCGAGCACGATCGCGCCGGCTCCCGCCCCCGCCGCCGCACCGGCGATGCGCTGGTCGGTGGTGGTACAGGCCCCAAGGCACGCGACCATGGCAGCCGCAAGCATGATTTTCGTCATGTCGTCCCCTTCCTCTCCGTCTGTCTTCGACGGGCAGGATGGGCAGCGCATGGTCAACAAGAGGTAAACCGGCCGATGTCCGCGCGATGTCAGGCGGCGACGGTCGGCCCGAAGATGCGCTCGAATTCGGCCCGCAGCCCCGAATCGACATCCGCCATCGTCAGCGGCAGGCCGAGATCGACCAGCGAGGTCACGCCATGGTCGCTGACGCCGCAGGGCACGATGCCGTCGAAATGCGCCAGCTCCGGCTCGACATTGAGCGAGATGCCGTGGAACGAGACCCAGCGCCGCACGCGGATGCCGATGGCGGCAATCTTGTCCTCGGCGCCTTCTGCCTTCTCCGGTCGGCGCACCCAGACGCCGACGCGATCCTCGCGGCGCTCGCCCCGGATGTTGAAGCCGTCGAGCGTCGCGATCAGCCAGGATTCCAGCGCCGCGACGAAGCGCCGGAGATCCGGCTCGCGCCGCTTCAGGTCGAGCATGACATAGGCCACGCGTTGACCCGGCCCGTGATAGGTGAACTGCCCTCCGCGCCCGCTGCGATGCACCGGAAAACGCTCCGGCGCGATCAGATCCTCATCCTTCGCCGAGGTGCCGGCGGTATAGAGCGCCGGATGCTCGACCAGCCAGACCCGCTCGCGCGCCAGCCCGTCGGCGATCAGCCCGGCGCGCATCTCCATCTCGGCGACGGCGGCGTCATAGCCGGTCAGCCCCTCGGCCACGACCCATTCGACCGCCGGGGAGCCGGCGGAGGACAGGAACATTTCGGCGAGCGCGTCGCGCGTCTTCACTGCGCATTAACCCTGTTCGGCCCAACCTCGGGATCGAAGCGGCGGCCAGCCTCATGCTCCCTGGCGGGGCAACAGGCAAGTTTCGTTGGTTGGATTCTGAAGTAGGGTTTCGGAGGCAGGACTTGAAGGCCGATCTCGATCTCGTACCTGTCGAATTGACGGTGGTGCTGGGCTCCGCCCGGATGCCGATCTACAAGCTCCTGCGCATGGGCCGCGGCGCGATCATCGAGCTCAATGCCAGCGAGACCGACGAGGTCCAGATTCTCGCCAACAATCACCCCTTCGCCAAGGGTATCGTCGTCGTCAGCGGCTCCCGCATCTCCGTCGAGATCACGCAGATGCTGAAACGGCCGACGGTCTACACACTTCAGACCGTCGCCGCGGCAGCCTGATCGTCTTTTCCTGCGCAATGCCCTTGTGGCGACGGATTCGATTTGCTAGACCCGCGCCGCTCCGGAGTTCACCGCCACGGCGGGACGCTTCGACGCCGCGGTCATGGCGGAATTGGTAGACGCACTACCTTGAGGTGGTAGCGGGGAGACCCGTGGAGGTTCGAGTCCTCTTGACCGCACCAGATTGAGGGCCTCGGCCCGGCGAACGGCGATCCGCAAGGGTCGCCGTTCGCGTTTCGGGGCCGGCTTTTTGCCGCGAAAGCGCCCTGCTGCATTGCAACGGAGGGAGGCCGCTGACACAAGGGCGGCAGGCACCCGGTCGAATCCGTTTCGGCCGAACCCATTGTTTGAGTCTCGAAGCGCGGAGCGGGCCCATGACGGACACCGAAAAGGCTCCGGGCGAGACGCTCGAGCGCCCGATCCGCGACGAGGACGGGGCGATCGACGCCGGCCTCGTCGAGCAGGTCTCGCAGGCACTGCTGCTCTCCGACCTGACGACGCTGCGCGCCGTCGTGGCCGACATGCACGAGGCCGATCTCGGCGCCTTGCTGGAAGCCCTCGACCCTGAGGAGCGGCCGCGGCTGATCTCGCTGCTCGGCCCGGATTTCGACTTCACCGCCCTGACGGAGGTCGATGATTCGGTCCGCGAAGAGATTCTCGAGGAGCTTTCGGCCCAGACGGTCGCCGAGGGCGTCCGCGACCTCGACACCGACGACGCGGTCTACATTCTCGAAGACCTTGACGAGGCCGACAAGCAGGAGGTGCTCGACCGGCTCACCCCGGCTGAGCGCATCGTCCTGCAGCAGGGCCTCGACTATCCCGAGGACAGCGCCGGCCGGCGCATGCAGAGCGAGATCCTCGCCGTGCCGGCCTTCTGGACAGTCGGCCAGACGATCGATCATCTCCGCCAGACCGACAATCTGCCCGAGCGCTTCTTCGAGATACTCGTCGCCGATCCGGCCCATCACTTCGTCGGTTCGGTGCCGCTTGACCGGCTGTTGCGCACCCAGCGCCCGGTCGCGATCGCAACCCTCGTCGACGAGGACAGCCGCGCCGTGAAGGCGACCGACGACATCGAGGATGTGGCGCGGCTGTTCCAGCGCTACAATTTGATCGCGGCGCCCGTCATCGACGGTGCCGGGCGGCTCGTCGGCGTCATCACCATCGACGATATCGTCGATGTGATCGAGGACGCCGCCGACGACGACGTCAAGCAGCTCGGCGGCGTCCATGCCGACGAGGAACTCTCGGACCCGGTGCCGAAGATCGCGCGCAGCCGCTTCAGCTGGCTCTTCATCAACCTGGTGACCTCCTTCCTCGCCGCTGCCGTGATGAGCCTGTTCGAGGCGCAGCTCTCCCAGGTCGTGGCGCTCGCGATTCTCGCGCCGGTGGTGGCGAGCCAGGGCGGCAACGCTGCGACGCAGACGATGACCGTCGCGGTGCGGGCGCTCGCGACGCAGGAACTCGGCGCCTGGAACCTGCGCCGCTTCTTTACCCGCGAGATGATCGTCGGTCTGATCAACGGCGTCGGCTTCGCGCTGATCACCGGCGGCGTCGCCGCGCTCTGGTTCGCGAGTCCGGGCCTCGGCGTGGTCATCGCCATCGCGATGGCCTTCAACCTGCTCGCTGCCGCCGTGGCCGGCGTCGCCATTCCGGTGCTGCTCGACCGCTACGAGATCGATCCCGCAATCGCATCGGGAACTTTCGTCACGACCGTCACCGATGTCGTCGGCTTCTTCGCCTTTCTCGGCGTCGCTGCGCTCTGGCTCGCCCAAGGTTGAGACAAGGCGCGCGAGGCAAGACGGGCGGAGGCAAGACGGGCGGAGGCAAGACGGGCGGAGGCAAGACGGGCGGAGGCAAGACGGGCGGAGGCAAGACGGGCGGAGGCACGTGGGCTGAGGCACGATGGGCCGAAGGCGGTGCGCGAATTCCGTTAGCGTAAACGGGCCGTCAAGTTTTCTCCACGATCTTGCGCGACATGATCCTTCGCCGCATGACCATCGTGAAGCCCGCAACTTTCCTCGCCGCCGCCGCCCTCGCGGTCCTTGGCGGCTGCGTGGCCATGGAGGGTCACTACCCCGCCAAGGGCGACGCGCGCCCGCATCCGGGCGTGGCGCAGGCGCACAGCTACCCGATCCACGGCATCGACATCTCGCGCTGGCAGGGCGACATCGACTGGACCGCCGTGAGGGGCGCCGGAACCCGCTTTGTCTACATGAAGGCGACCGAGGGCGGCGACCATGTCGACCCCGCCTTCCTGCGCAACTGGGAAGGCGCGCGCCGTGCCGGCATCCCGCGCGGCGCCTACCACTTCGTCTACTGGTGCCGCCCGGCCCACGAGCAGGCTGTCTGGTTCAAGCAGCAGATACCCAACGACCCCGATGCCCTGCCCCCGGTGCTCGACGTCGAATGGAACGGCCACTCCAAGACCTGCCCGCAGAAGATCGAGCGGTCGCTGGCGCTTGAGAAGATCAAGCTGATGCTGACCGAGCTCGAGCAGCTCACCGGCAAGAAGCCGGTGATCTACACCGACATCACCTTCCACAAGGAGGTGCTGGAGGGCGAGTTCAACGATTACCCCTATTGGATTCGCTCGACCGCGGCCCTGCCCGAAACGCGCTACGCCAACCGGCCCTGGGCGTTCTGGCAGTTCACCACGACCGGCCGCATTCCCGGCATCAAGGGCGATGTCGACCGCAACGCCTTCTTCGGCAATGACGGCGAATTCGTCGGCTGGCGCACTGGCGAGTTCGACATCGGCACGCGGCGCTGGGACAAGCAGAAGCCCGTGCCGCCGCAGCCGAGCCCGGGCCCCGAACGCCCGGCCGCGCCGACGACCTCTCCGGCCGTCGCGCGGATTCCGGGCAGCGTCGCGCCCATCTCTTCGTCCTTCCAGCCGCCGGACGACGAAGTCGCCGAGACCGAGTGAGCGGCTTCCCGTCGGAGCCTGCGTCGGTCGCCGGCCCTCCCCGGTTAACCAAAGCTGAAACAAGCCCGGCGCATTCGATCCAAATCTAACCGGCCCTTAACCACGACCTCCCCATCTCGGAGGGCGACGCAGGAGAAGGAGATGCCGGTGCGATCGAGGATTCTGGAGCGGACGACACTCGGCGCGCTGGCGCTTGGCGGCCTGCTGACCTGCCTGGCCGCGCCCGCCGCTGCGCTCTATCCCAAGAAGAGCGACTCCGCCCCCCATCACGGCGTCCGCGATGCGCGTCGTCAGGCGATCCAGGGCATCGACGTGTCGCGCTGGCAGGGCGAGATCGACTGGAACCAGGTCAGGGACGCCGGCACCCGCTTCGCCTTCATCAAGGCGACGGAAGGCGGCGACCATCTCGATCCGAGCTTCAGGCAGAACTGGGCCGAGGCGAAGAAGGCGGGCGTCGCCCGCGGCGCCTATCATTTCGTCTGGTGGTGCCGGCCGGCCAGGGAGCAGGTGCGCTGGATGAAGCGCCACATCCCGCGCGACAAGGACGCCCTGCCCCCGGTTCTGGACGTGGAGTGGCAGAACGGCTCCCAATGCACCCGCAAGGTCTCGCGCGAGGATGCACTGGAGAAGATGCGCATCATGCTCGCGGCGCTGCACGAGCACACCGGCAAGAAACCGATCATCTACACAGACATCAATTTCCACGAGGACGTGCTCGAGGGCGAGTTCAACGACTACCCTTACTGGCTGCGCTCCACGGCCGCGCCGCTGCGCCATCGCTACAAGCGCGAACAGTGGGAGTTCTGGCAATTCACCACCACCGGCCGCGTGCCCGGCATCACCGGCGACGTCGATCGCAACGCCTTCTTCGGCACCGAGCAGCAGTTCTTGGCCTGGCGCGAGGGGCGCTTCGACATCGGCGCCCGCAAATGGCATGGCGGCGAGCCGAAAGTCGCGAGCCAGAGGCCGCCCGCGACCTCGGCCGGCTCGCGCGCGCCGAAGGCAGCCGGCGCCACGCCGCTGCGCCTCGCCCCGCCAGCCGGGATTCCGCAGCGCACCGCGCATAACGATTGACGCCGCCGGCAGGATGATCTCGTCGAACGGGCGACGTCATCCTGCCGGCACTGTCATCGAACCGTCATCGCGCGGGCGCAGGGCTCGCGGCCTCGCCAGCCCGTTCGCCGATCAGCAGCCCGATGACCTCCCCGACCGCCATTGCCGATGCGCAATCCCGCCTGGGCATCGTCTGGGCCTATCGCTTCGATGGCGAGGGCGTGCCCGCGCTGATCGAACGCGAGAGCGTTCCCGGCGTCGATCCCGCCGAAGGCTTCGTCTGGATCCATCTTGACCTCGTCCACAGCCGCGCCAAGGCCTGGATCACCGAGCAGCCCTGGCTGCCGGCAGGCGCCGAGGAGATGTTCGTCTCGCCGGAAAGCCATCAGCGTCTCGACCATTCCGCCGGCCTGGTCTGGGGCGTCTCCCATGACCTCGTCCGGGACATCGCCTCCGACTCGGACAGGGTCGGTGCACTCTACTGGATCGTCGGCGAGCGGCTGCTGCTGACAGGGCGGCGCGACGCATTGCAGTCGATCCGGCTCGCTGCCGACGCGCTGAATCGCGGCGAGGAGGTCGGCAGTCCGGTCCTGCTCTTCGAGCAGATCATCGAATACATCATCGACGACGTGGCCAACGCGGTCGTGCGGCTGATGGATGAAACCGACAGCGTCGAGGATCATGTGCTGGCCGACCGCTTCGACGACGCGCCGGCGCAGGTGGGCGCCGTGCGCCGCATGGCGGTGAGACTACACCGCCAGCTCGGGGGGCTGCACCTGCTGTTTCGGCGTTTCGCCGAGACGAATTCCGGCCGCAAGGCGCCCGACGAGGTCAAGGCGGCCGCCGCGCGCCTGCTGCAGCGCATCGACGGGCTCCATCACGACGTCCAGTCGGTGCAGGACCGCGCCAGGCTTCTCCAGGACGAGATGACCGCCCGAACCGCGAGCCAGACCAACCGCCAGCTCTATGTGCTCTCGATCCTGACGGCGCTGTTCATGCCCGCGACCTTCATCACCGGCCTGTTCGGCATCAATGTGAAGGGCCTGCCCTGGATGGAGCATGATCTTGGAGCGCTCTTCGTTGCCCTCGCCTGCATCTGCGCGGCGCTCCTGACACTGGTCCTGCTCAGGCGCCGCGGCGTGATCGGCGGCTGACGCACCGGCGCTCGTCATCTCTGCGCAGCGATACCAACCCGGTTCGCAGGCCAGCGCACCGACTTGCCTGCACTGACTCAGCGCCATCCGCGCTATAACGCTGGCAACGACGCTTCAGCGTCACGCACAAGCCGGGAGGCCCTCATGCTCGCCAACGCGCCCCGCCCCTTCAATTTCGACCTCGGCGAGACCGCCGACGCGATCCGCGACACGGTCCATGCCTTCGCGCAGGAAAAGGTCGCCCCGCGCGCCCAGGAGATCGACGCGACGAACCAGTTCCCGCGCGATCTCTGGCCGCAGATGGGCGCACTCGGCCTGCATGGCATCACGGTCAAGGATGAGGACGGCGGCTCGGGGCTCGGTTATCTCGAGCATGTCGTCGCGATCGAAGAGGTCTCACGCGCCTCGGCTTCGGTTGGCCTGAGCTACGGCGCCCACTCCAATCTCTGCATCAACCAGATCGCCCGCAACGGCAGCGCCGCGCAGAAGGCGAAATATCTGCCGAAGCTGATCTCCGGCGAGCATGTCGGCGCGCTTGCCATGTCCGAGCCGGGAGCCGGCTCCGATGTCGTCTCGATGAAGACCAGGGCCGTCAAGACCGGCGACCGCTACGTTCTGACCGGCAACAAGATGTGGATCACCAATGGCCCGATCGCCGAGACGCTGGTGGTCTACGCCAAGACCGACCCGGAAGCCGGTTCGAAGGGCATCACCGCCTTCCTGATCGAGAAGGGCATGAAGGGCTTCTCGACCCACCAGAAGCTCGACAAGCTCGGCATGCGCGGCTCCGACACCTGCGAACTCGTCTTCGAGGACTGCGAGGTGCCCGAGGAGAACGTGCTGGGCAGCGTCGGGCGCGGCGTCAACGTGCTGATGTCGGGGCTCGACTATGAGCGCGTCGTGCTCTCGGCCGGCCCGCTCGGCATCATGCAGGCGGCGCTCGATGTGGTCATGCCCTATGTCCATGAGCGCCGGCAGTTCGGCCAGTCGATCGGCCAGTTCCAGCTCGTCCAGGGCAAGCTCGCCGACATGTATGTGATGATGAACGCCTGCAAGGCCTATGTGTATGCCGTCGCGAAAGCCTGCGACCGTGGCGAGACCACCCGCGAGGACGCCGCCGGCGCGATCCTGATCTCGGCCGAGAAGGCGACGCAGATCGCGCTCGACGCGATCCAGCTCCTCGGCGGCAACGGCTACATCAACGACTACCCGACCGGCCGCCTGCTGCGCGACGCCAAGCTCTACGAGATCGGCGCCGGCACCAGCGAGATCCGGCGGATGCTGATTGGGCGGGAATTGTTCGAGAAGACGAAGTGACGAGGCAGCAGACCGTCATGCTCGGGCTTGACCCGAGCATCTCATGACACGAAGGCTCCTGCCTGAAACAAGCGCGCCCTTGGCCAAGAGATTCTCGGGTCTGCGCTGCGCTCCGCCCGAGAATGACGCAAGGCATTCATGCCCCTCTACTTCGCTTACGGCCTCAACATGGACCCCGCCGGGATGGCGCAGCGCTGCCCGCGTTCGACGGCGCTCGGTCTGGCGCGGCTGCCGCGCCATCGCTTCATCGTCACCCGCGACGGCTACGCCTCGGTCATCCGCGACCCGCGCGAGGAGGTCCATGGCGTGCTCTGGGATTGCGCGCTGGGCGACATCCGCACGCTGGACAAGTTCGAGGAACTGGCGAGCGGGCTCTACGTCAAGATCAGCCAGCCGGTGATCGTGCCGGGCGGCGCCAAGCGCGCGCTGGTCTATATCGGCCGCTCCGGCGAGGTCGGAAAGCCGAAGCCGGGCTATCTGGAGACGGTGATCGCCAGCGCCAAACACTGGTCTCTGCCAGAGAGTTATGTAGCCGGCTTGAATCGATTTCTGAGCAAGCCCGCACTGGATCTGAAGTCGCCGAACCCGGATGCGAGCGATCTGCCGCCAGGGCCGGTCAAGGGCGTCCGCCCGAGGGCGCTGGCTCCGAAGTGAGACGTTCTGCCGGCGCCGCCCTTACCAGAACAGCGCCAGGAGCCTGATCGCGATCACCAGCAGGAAGCCGGCGATGACGGTTCCGAGCACCTGCTGGCGCTTGGCCCGGTCGGGGAACTGCCGCGCGAAGATCCGCCCGAGCGGCTTGCGGAACAGGAAGGCGACAACGGCGAGAACGATCAGGATATGGGACAAGGAAACTGCTCGAACCGTTCCGGGTGCAGCGAATGCACCGCTTTCATGAGCGACACCCTTGTCGGCTTGGGCGAAGCAGGTCAATCCGGGACAGGGCTCGCCGCCAGCCTTGGCAAGCGCCCATGGACGACGCAAGCTGCCGCCAGAGCACGCGCCGATCAGATTGCCGCGCAATCCGATCGGATCACGCGTTCTCTATCAGGAGTTTAGAGGCGGATTCGATCAGGTCGGTTCGACCTGATCGAATCCGCCTCTAGGGGATGGGCATGATCGGTTTCGAAACGCTCGACATAATCGGCATGGTGTTCTTCGCCGCCTCATGGGTCGGTTACCATTTCGCCGTCGAGATGGGGCCGCATGCCGGCAAGAGCCTGAACATGCGGATGAACCTGCGCCGCGCCCGCTGGATTCGCGAATCGATGACCCGCGACAACCGCATCGTCGACACCCAGATCATGAACGGCCTGCAGAACGGCACGGCCTTCTTCGCCTCGACCTCGCTCATTGCCATCGGCGGCACGCTGACGCTGCTGCAATCGACCGACCGGGTCGTCGCCCTGTTCTCCGACCTGCCCTTCGGCACCGCCCCGACCCGCGCCGCCTGGGAACTCAAGGTGATCGGGCTCGCGCTGATCTTCGGCTACGCCTTCTTCAAATTCGCCTGGAGCTACCGGCTGTTCAACTACTGCGTCATCCTGCTTGGCTCCCTGCCCCCGGCCAAGAACCACGACCCCAAGGATGCCGAGCGCGCCGTCCATGAGGCGACCGAGATGAACATCGCGGGCGGGCGCCATTTCAACCGCGGCCAGCGCGCCTTCTTCTTCGCACTCGCCTATATGGGCTGGTTCCTCGGCCCGACCACCTTCATTCTCTTCACGGGCGCCGTGCTGGTGGCGATGTACCGGCGGCAATTCGCCTCCGACGCCGCCCGCGTCTTCCGCTATCCGGACGCCTCATGACCAAGCCCGACCTGCCCACCAATCCGAACGAGACCGAGTTCGAGGCCACGATCCTGAAGCTCGCGACGGATCGCGGCGAAGGCCGCACGATCTGCCCCTCGGAGGCCGCCCGCGCGCTCGGCGGCGACCACCCCGATGGCTGGGGCCCGCTGATGCAGCCGATCCGTCGTGTCGCGGTCAGGCTGATGAAGGAGGGCAAGATCGTCATCACCCGCAAGGGCCGCCCGGTCGATCCCGACGATTTCCGCGGCGTCTACCGGCTGAGGCTGCCGGAAGGCGAGTGACGGCAACAGGCCGTCGAAGCAAGGCGGACGGCCTCCTGCCCCTCAAGGCCCCGGAAACAGCGCGTCGGTATAGCCCGCCAGCCAATAAGCTAAGAGCCCGACCCATTCCTTGAAGCCGTCATCGGCGATGGTGAGGCCGCCCGCCGCCCGCAGATGGGGCCGCAGGAAGTCTGCCGGCTCCCCCTCGGAGAGATAGTCGACCGGGAAGGCCTCGACGGCGAAGCCTGCCTTGCGGAACACCCCCATCGAGCGCGGCATGTGCCAGGCCGAGGTCACCAAGAGCCAGCGCTCACCGGGCTTGGGGTCGACCAGCCGGCGCGTGAAGACGGCGTTCTCCAGCGTGTTGCGCGACTTGTCCTCGAGCAGCAGCCGTTCCGGCGGAAGGCCAAGCCCGGTGAAGAGCAGCCGCGCGCCGTCCGCCTCGGTCGTGGTCACCGGCGAGATCAGATTGGCGGCGCCGCCGGTGAAGACGAGCTTCGCCTGCGGGTGCAGCCGGGCGAGTTCGACGGCCTTGGTGATGCGCGCCCCGGCCGAGAGCAAGACCACGTCGCCCCGCGCGATACCAATCGGCCCGCCCAGCACGATGATACCGGCAACCGGCCCCTTCGTCGCATCCTGCTGCGGAAAACGATCTTCCAGCGGGCGCACCACGATGCGCGACAGCGGGCTGAACGCCATCAGCACCAGGGCCAAAAGCGCTGCGCCCCCCAGCCAGCGCGCCTTGCGAGCGAAGCGCGTGAAGGACAGCAGTCCCGCGAGCGCCGCCAGCAGGACCGCCAGATTCACTGGCGAGAACACGAACCAGACCAGCTTGGAGAGGGTGAAGAACATGCATTGCCTCCGCGCCGCAGGGATGAGCCGCTTCTAGCCCGCGAGAGCTGACAGCGCGCCAACGGCCGCTCAGCGGATGATCTGCGGCGGCGATGACGGACGGCGTGTCGGCGCCTGCTGCAACGCGACGCGTTCCAGTTCCAGCGCACGCGTCGCGACCTCGCGCAGTTCGCAACCGGCCTGCCGGCCGACTTGCCAGCCCTCCCGCTGGGTCGCGCCATAGAAGGCGCATTTCTGGGCGATGAAACCCTCCCATGCGAGATGCAGCGCCGCTAGCCGGCTGCGCTGCCCGGCATCGAGCGTGCGCCCGCTCAACTGCATCGCCTGCATCAGGCGCTCGCGCCAGACCGTCTCCTCGCGCCTTGCGCAACTGAACTCCGCAGCGCGGCGGTCGCCGCTCGCGGCGCGCACACAAGAGATGGCGATCGAGCCGATGCAGGACGGCAGGCTTCCACGGCTGTCGCGCAGGCACGCGGCCAGTTGCACCCGGTCGGCTGCGACCGCCGGGCTCCCCTGTGCCGCGACAGGCGCAGCGCAAAGCAAAGGCAGCATGAGGAAGGCGAGCCCGGCCACCAGCAGGGCCTTCATCCGGCCACCCGGCACCGCCGGATCGGGATGCGCGCCGGTCACGTCAGGTCACCGGCAGGGCCAGCGCCGGCTTTGCGGCCGGGCGGGCGAAGATCGTCTCGTACCAGCGCCGCACATGCGGCCGCTCGATCCGCTCCACCGGCATGTTGAGCCAGCGATGCGCGCCACAGCCCGTCGTGATGTCAGCCATGCCGAAGCGCTCCCCGGCAAGGAAGCTGCGGGTGGAAAGATGCGCGTCCAGGATCTCCATCAGCTTTTCGGCCTTGGCGGCACTGGCCGCGATCCGCTCCGGATCGGTGTACTCGGGCATCTTGCGCACGACGCCCCAGAGCACCGGCGTCAGCGCCGGCTGCAGCTCCGACTGCATCCAGTCCATCCAGCGATCGGCGTCGGCACGCAGGGCGGGATCCTCCTCCCAGATCCAGCCGGAGCCGTAACGCGCCGCCAGATAGCGCACGATGCTGTTGGACTCCCAGATGCAGACCTCGCCATCCTCCAGCACCGGAATCTGGGCGTTCGGGTTCCGGGCGAGGAAGACCGGCTCGCGCAAGCCGCCGAAGGCTCCGCCGCAATCGATGCGCTCGAAGCTCTGGCCGACCTCTCCTGCCGCCCACACCGCCTTCTGGACATTGATGGAGCTGATCCGCCCCCAGATCGTCAGCATGCGCGGCGTGGTCCTTGTTCTCGTCGTCGGGAGTGTCAGTGCGGCCGGCGCGATTGGCAAGTCGGGATCGCCGCCCTCACGGCATTGCGAGCGCGGGCAAGCGCTCCGGAAGGGCTCGCTCCGCGTTCCCCGAATGGCTTCGTCGCTTCGCCCCTCGCAATGAGGCCGCTCAGGCGAATTCCATGATGACGGCGTCGACGGCGAGCGAATCGCCCTCCTTCGCCAGGATCTTGGAGATGGTGGCGTCTTTCTCGGCGCGCAGCACGTTTTCCATCTTCATCGCCTCGACCATGCAGAGCGCCTCGCCGGCCTTGACCTCCTGGCCAAGCTTGACCGAGATCGCCTTGACGACGCCCGGCATCGGGCAGAGCAGGAACTTGCCGGTGTCGGCCGCGACCTTCTCCGGCATCAGCGCGGCGAGTTCGGCCTCGCGCGGCGTGTGGACCTGGGCGTTGGCATAGGCGCCGGCATGGCCGAGCGAGAAGCCGTTCAGGATCGACCGCACCTGCGCCGCCACCGCGACGCCGTCGAGCGTACCGCGCCAGACCGGCTCGCCCGGGCGCCAGTCGCTGACGACAACGAGGCTGCGCGTGCCGAAGCTGATCACCACCGCCTCGCCCTGCTCCGTCACCTCGCCCTCGAAGCGCTCGCCGCCGAGAACGACGATGCGGGTTCGCTCGAACGAGACCTTGCGCCAGCCCTCCATCTGCGCCGAGACATGGCGCTTGCGCTGGTTGAGCTTGTGGTCGCAGGCGATCGTGATCGCCGCCATCCGCAACGCGACCTCGCCCTCCGGCGCCGGCAGCGCGAAGCCCTCGGGAAACTCCTCGGCGATGAAGCCGGTCGAGAGGTTGCCGGCGATCCAGCGCGGATGATGCATCAGCGCCGACACGAACGGAATGTTGTGGCGGATGCCGTCGATCGCGAAGGCATCGAGCGCGCGCGCCTGCGCCTCGATCGCCGCAAGCCGCGTCGGCGCATGGGTCACGAGCTTGGCGATCATCGGGTCGTAATAGATCGAGATCTCGCCGCCCTCGAAGACGCCGGTGTCGTTGCGCACCGTGGCGTCGCCATCGGGGCCTTCCGCCGGCGGACGGTAGGTCACCAGCCGGCCGGTCGAGGGCAGGAAGCTGCGCGTCGGATCCTCGGCATAGACGCGGCTCTCGACCGCCCAGCCGTCCAGCTTCACATCGGCCTGGGTGAGCCTGAGCGTCTCGCCATAGGCGACCCGGATCATCTCCTCGACCAGATCGACGCCGGTGATCATCTCCGTCACCGGATGCTCGACCTGAAGACGCGTGTTCATCTCGAGGAAATAGAAGGATTTATCCTGCCCGGCGACGAACTCGACCGTGCCGGCGGAATCGTAGTTCACCGCCTTGGCCAGCGCGACCGCCTGCTCGCCCATCTTGCGGCGCGTCGCCTCGTCGAGCAGCGGCGACGGCGCCTCCTCGACGACCTTCTGGTTGCGGCGCTGGATCGAGCATTCGCGCTCGCCGAGATAGATCACGTTGCCATGCTTGTCGCCCAGCACCTGGATCTCGATATGGCGCGGATCGACGATGAACTTCTCGACGAAGACGCGGTCGTCGCCGAAGGAGGACGCAGCTTCCGACTTCGCCCGCGCGAAGCCTTCCGCCACCTCACCGGCGGAATGGGCGATGCGCATGCCCTTGCCGCCGCCGCCGGCCGAAGCCTTGATCATCACCGGGTAGCCGATCTCGTCGGCGATCTTCACGGCATGGTCCGGGTCTTCGATGATGCCGAGATGGCCGGGCACGGTGGAGACCTTCGCGGCGGCCGCCGCCTTCTTCGATTCGATCTTGTCGCCCATCGCGGCAATGGCGCCGGGATTGGGGCCGATGAAGACGATGCCGTTGTCCTTCAGCGCCTGGGCGAAGGCCTCGCGCTCGGACAGGAAGCCGTAGCCCGGATGCACGGCCTCTGCGCCCGTCGCCTTGCAGGCCTCGATGATCTTCTCGATCACCAGATAGGATTGAGCGGCGGCCGGCGGCCCGATATGCACCGCCTCGTCGGCCATCTCGACGTGAAGCGCATCCCGATCGGCGTCCGAATAGACCGCGACGGTCTTGATGCCCATGCGCCTTGCCGTCTTGATGACCCGGCAGGCGATCTCGCCGCGGTTCGCGATCAGGATCTTCGAGAACATGCGTGGCGCCTCCCCGGCCGTCCAGATGACGACGCATGCGGACGATGCCGACCGCATGCGCAAAACGTGATCGATTCCATAAGCCTCGAGCCTGTCGCCGTCCGCAAACCGCTTCCCGCTTCCCGCTTTTCGGCGACACGCTCTGAATGCTCAGTTAGAGCATGTCGGACAAAACCGGCTACCGCTTTTTCGCACAGCCACAACGACGAAACCCTGATCGATGCGTCCGGCGGGCGCATCGATCAGGGTGCGGTGTATGGGACGCCGCGCGCGGCGTCCACCGATGCGAAAGTCGGTGGTGGCCGGTTTCGATATCCGGCTCGATGCGACCAGGCGTGGCGGAGCCGTCAGCTCGCCAGCACGACCCGCTCGGGGCTGAAGCGCTGCGGCTGTGCGGCGCCCTTGTCGAGCGCGAAGCCGAGCAGCACCTCGTCGCAGCGCTCCGCCTCGCGCACGATCTCGAAGGCGATGCGCCGCGCGGTCTGCGTCGGCCCCTCGCCGGCCGAGAGCGTCGTCACCAGCCAATGCGCCTTGTCGCGGTCGACGAGGCCGGTCGGCCGGTTCTGCCAAACCGCGAAATCGACGACCAGCGCCACCAGATAGTCGCCGAAAGCCTCGCAGCGCTCCGGCACGGCCCGATCCAGCGCAATCAACACATCGATCGTGTCGCGCGTCAGCACCGCATCGTCCAGAATATCATGCTGAAGAAACCTGACGTCTTCATTGTCGATGACGAAACGATCCATCACACGATCAACGAATTCACGAAGCTCATGACCAATCATTGTTCGACCCCTGTCCGGCGTTGTTTTATGCCGGTACGTTCCCGTTGCAGGAACACAATGGATCGACGCTCGCCATCAGGTCGTTAACGGCCAAATCTGAACGCTTGTTCAGGTTAAACAGCCCTGATCGGACGTGGTTGCGAGGATGTTACTATCCCGCCCCTCTGACAGCGCCAGGCGACTCCGGACGTCGTTCGAAGCAAGCTTGCTCGGAAGCGATACACAGCGTCCGTGACCACCATCGGCAGAATGGAACAAAAGCCAAGAGCGCCCGACCGTCATCGCGAGGGGCGCAGCGACGAAGCCATCCCCGCGACAGAAAGCGAACCCTTCCGGATCGCTTCGCTGCACGCGCAATGACGGGTCGGCCCGGCGGAAACCCTGACCGCCGAATGATGCTCAGACGCGTTCGGTCGCCGCCGGTGCGGCAGGCCGCAAGCCCAGCGCACCGGGCAGGTCCGGGCAGGTGTCGAGCACATGGCGTGCGCCGAGCGCGACCAGGCTCGCGGCCGGCTGGAAGCCCCAGGATACGGCGACCGGCACGACGCCGGCCGCGACCGCCATCTCGATGTCGAAGGAGCTGTCGCCCACCATCGCGGTCCGCTCCGGCGCAGCCCCGGTCTCGGCCATCGCCCGCAGGATCATCCCGGGATGTGGCTTCGACGGCGCATCGTCAGCGGTCTGTACGGTATCGAACAGATCCTCCCAGCCATGGCGCTCGATGATGTACTCCGCGCCGCGGCGGGATTTTCCGGTCGCGACACCGAGCTTGAGCCCGGGCCGCGCGGCAAGCGCCGCCAGCGTCTCCGGCACGCCGGGAAAGAGCGGCTCGTCGAAAGCCGCATCCGTCTCGGCCTGGCGCCGCATCGCACCGAACACGTCCCTGTAGGTCGCGGTCAGGTCCTCGTCCGGCTCGGCAAGCCCCGCCAGCCGCATCAGCGCGATGTTGAGCGTCAGGCCGACCACCCCGAGCCCGGCCTCGCGGCCCGGATGAGCGAGACCATGCCGTGCGAAGGTCTCTACCTGCGCGCCGAGCAGGATCGCCTCGGAGTTGATCAGCGTGCCGTCGAGATCGAAGATGATGAGGTCCATGGCTGCGCTCTAGCCCGAAACGCCAGCGCGATCCACTGCGCTGCGGTCATGGCGCATCCGCCCTGGCCCGGTCAGGAACGCGCCTCGCGGGCACAGGCATCCACCGCCTTGCGCAAATCCTCGCCATCGAGCCCCTTGCCGCGAGCCTCCTTGCGGCATTCGGCACGCTGGGCGAGGTCCGGCCGTTTGCTGTTGAAGCAGGCGACGAGCGCGGCGGTGCGGGTCGAGCCCGAAAGCGCCCGGCCATCCACCTCTTCCTTGCAGGCCGCCCGCGTTGCCACCGCGGTCGGCTTGCCGTCGCGGGTTACGCCATCGCGCGCATAGAGCTGCACGCCCGGAAACTTCGCCTGGATGCAGTCGCGCATCGCGGCCCTGAGATCGTCGCCGGACAGCGCGACATGCTCGGCCAGGCAGTCCTGGCGAGCCTTGGCCCGCTCGGCGCGCGGCACCGGCTCGTCTGCAGAGGCTGCTGCGCTCCGCGCGGCGGGCGCGCCTGGACTCTGGGCGAAAGCGGGAACGGAGGCAGAAAGAACGAGGCCGGCAAGCAGGAAGGCAAAACGGATCATCGGAGCACCTGCGTCAGAGCGATGGGAACAAAATGAAAACACAATCTATTTTGTTCTGCAATCGTTCTCTTGAAGATTCTCACGCAAAGCTCCCGGGTCAGGCCTTTCGCCCAGCCCCATGGATAAGCGCCGTGCAGGCCCGAGAACCGCGAGCCGTAGAAGGCTCTCTTGCAGGACATACCTGGGCTCGCCCCGGGCCATGTGGCGCCTATGCGTCGGGCGCGTCGACGATGGGATCGTAGCGCTCGTCCTCGAAGCCGAGCAGGTTCCAGGACTGTCGCATATGCGGCGGCAGCGGCGCGCTGACGTCGATCGTGCCCTTGCCGCGCGGATGCGGCAGGACGATGCGCCGGGCCAGCAGGTGCAGCTTGTTCTGGATGCCGCCGGGCAATTCCCAGTTGGCAATGTTGAAGTATTTCGGATCGCCGACGATCGGGTGGCCGATATGGGCGGCATGCGCGCGCAGCTGGTGGGTGCGGCCCGTCACAGGCTTCAAAGAGAGCCAGGAGAGTTTCTGCGCGGCGGTCTCGACCACGGCATAATAGGTCACGGCATGCATCGCGCCATCCTCGCCATGCTTCGCCACCGCCATGCGCTGGTCGCCGTCATAGGCCTCCTCGCGGGCGAGATAGGTCGAGATCCGGCCCTGGCGCACGCGCGGCACGCCTGCGACCAGCGCCCAGTAGACCTTGCGCGCCGAGCGCGAGCGGAAGGTCTTGGCGAGCGTCGCCGCGGCGAAGCGCGACTTGGCGATGACGAGGCAGCCGGCGGTGTCCTTGTCGAGCCGATGGACGAGGCGGGGTTTCTGCCCGCTCTTGTCGGTCAGCGCCTCCAGCATCTGGTCGACATGGCGCGTCGTGCCGGAACCGCCCTGCACGGCGAGGCCAGCCGGCTTGTTCAGGACGATGACGTCGTCATCCTCGTAGAGCGTGATCGAGCGCAGGAATTCCAGCGTATCGCCGTCGGCCTTGGCCGAGCGCGGCCGCTGCTCCTGCGGGTCCAGCTTCAGCGGTGGAATCCGCACGGTCTGGCCTTCTTCGAGGCGGTCCTTGCTGTCGGCGCGCTTGCCGTTGACGCGCAGTTCGCCCTTCCGGACGATGCGCTGGATATGGCTGAAGGAGAGCTGCGGAAAGCGGTTTTCGAGGAAGCGATCGATCCGCATCTCGTTCTCGTCGGCGCTGACCACGAGCTGCTGCACGCCGGTGGCGAGCACCTGCGCGGTCTCGGCCTTGACCTCGGCGCGCGTCGGCGCGTCGCTCACCGGCGCCCGGCGCGTGGGAGCCGATCTCGCTGCCGGCCTGGCTGCGGGCTTGTCCGCCTGTTGGGCGGGCGGCTTTCGCGGCCCCGCCGCGCGCGGCACCGGATGGAGCGGCGCCGGGTTGCGCGTCGGCTCGGTGCGGATTTCGGCCTCCTCGCGCTTCGGCCGGGGCCGCGCGACGGCCCGCGCCGAGCGGCGCGCGTCATGGCTCGGCCGCTTGCCTTTCGGCGCGCCCGCTGCCGGCGGCCGGCCGCCACGCTTCGGGCCGGCGCTTTTGCCGCCAGCCCCCTTGCCGCCCACGCCTTGGCCACCCACGCCTTTGCCACCGGTTCTCATGACAGGCTCCGGACGAGTGCGAGGCCGGCGCAGAGCGCTGCCAGCGAGAGGATGACGGAGCCCAGCACATAGGCCGCGGCGAGACCGATCTCGCCGCGCTCCCAGAGCAGGACCGCGTCAAGCGAGAAGGCCGAGAAGGTGGTGAAGCCGCCGAGGATGCCCGTGGTCAGGAACAGCCGCATCGACTGCGACCACTCGGCCTGCGCCTTGAAGGCGAGCCAGCCGGCGATCAGCCCCATCAGGGCGGAGCCGAGGACGTTGATCAGCAAGGTGCCGGCGGGAAAGCCGGTGCCGAACCAGCGCGGCGAGACGAGATTGACGCCATGCCGCAGCATGCCGCCGATGCCGGCGCCGAAAAAGACGAGAACAGTGGAGGTCATCGCTCTGCAATAGCCAGCGCGCCTGTTCCGCACAAACGAATTCGGCCTGTTGCCGGGCCGCGATTGACTTGGACTGGGTGGAGACGGCTACATCCGGGCCGGGGGGCAAGGGCGGGCGATGCATGAAGCAGGCGACAGCGCGGCCGATCATCGGAGCCTGCTGCGCCGTCTCGCCCTGACGCTGGCCCTGTCGATCGCGCCGGTGGCATTGTGGCAGGCTCAGGCTGCCTCGCCACGGCCCGTGGCCGCCAAAGTGCCCGCGCTCGCCCGCAGTTGCATCATCAAGCCGCCTGACATCGCTCCGCTGTTTCCCTCCCCGGTCGATGCGGCGGAGGCCAAGAGCAAACCGGATGAGGACAGCGACGATGCGTCGGTAGACGACGAAGATGACGAGGACGAGGATGAGGATGACGAGCCGGGCCTGATCCTGCCGAGCTCCGCCACCTGCCTGGCAATCTCCGGCACCGTCACCGCCGGCCTGCAATACGACAGCTACCGGGTCCCGCAGGCCACCAGCGCGGTGCCGCCGCCGGGCTATTCCTGGTTGCCCAACGCCTCCTTGCGGATTGCGACCTCGCATGATCTCGCCTCCGGCCTGCGCGTCGGCACGGCCTTCGAGATGTCGATCGCCCCGACCAGCGGCCAGCCCGACACGGTGACGGTCGACGAGGCGACAGTCACGCTGGGCACCATGACCTTCGGGCTGGCGACGTCGCGCTTCAGCTTCTGGACCGCGGATGAATTTGCCTTCAGCGCCCGCCTGCCCAGCCGCAATGCCGGCATGATCGCCTGGGAGCGGGACCTCACCGAGCGCTGGAACCTGGCGCTGGCCCTCGAGGATCCGACGCTGGCGACGACCTCGACCGTCCCGACCGTGAATGGCCGCGTCCCGGACGGGATCGCACGCCTCACCTATGTCAACGGGCCGCTGACCGTGCATCTCGCCGGCGCCCTGCGCGACGTGCCCGTCGCGGCCTCCGGCTTCGGCTATGCGGGCATCATCGGCGCGACCTATGAGGTCAAGCTGCTGGGTCGCCCGGGCGAGGTCACCGCGCAGATCGCCAGCGCGGTCAACGGCGCGCCCTATATCGGCTCGTCGCTCGATGCGACCATCGTGCGACAGATCCTGCTGCCGGCCGATTCGACTCGCGGATTCTCGGCCGTGATCGCCGCGCGCCGCGAATGGACCGACGAATGGGCGAGCAATATCTATGTCAGCCGCTATCAGATCTCGGTGCCGTTCGTCGACCAGAGCAAGGGCAAGCTCAGGATCGACCGCATCGCCGCAAACCTCGTCTGGACGCCGGTGGAAGGGTTCAAGGCCGGGATCGAGGGCTCGATCGCCCACACCAACATCGCGATCGCAAACCGCGTCGTGCCGGCGACGCTGGGCGGGCGCCTGCTCTCGGCCCAACTCTTCGTCGAGCGGGCGTTTTAGCCGCGCCTACTCCCCCCGCTCTTCCCGCAGCTTCTCCCAATACTCCAGCCGCTTCCTGATCTCGCGTTCGAAACCGCGCTCCGGCGGGTCGTAGAAGCGCTGCCGGCCGAGCGCGTCCGGCCAGTAGTTCTGGCCCGAGAAGGCGTCGGGCGCGTCGTGGTCGTAGTTGTAGTCCGCGCCATAGCCCTCGTTTTTCATCAGCTTGGTCGGGGCGTTGAGGATGGTCTTGGGCGGCATCAGCGAGCCGCGCTCGGCCGCGACGCGGCGCGCGGCCTTGTAGGCCATGTAGGCGGCATTCGATTTCGGCGCGGTCGCGAGATAGATGACCGTGTTGGCGAGTGCCAGTTCGCCCTCGGGCGAGCCGAGCTGCTCATAGGTCTGCGCCGCGGCCCGCGCGTGCACCAGCGCCTGCGGATCGGCGAGCCCGATATCCTCGACCGCCATCCGCACCAGCCGCCGCGCCAGGAAGCGCGGGTCCTCGCCGGCGTCGAGCATGCGGGCGAAATAATACAGCGCCGCATCGGGATCCGAACCGCGGATCGTTTTATGCAGCGCCGAGATCAGGTTGTAGTGGCCGTCCTGCGCCTTGTCGTAGATCGGCGCGCGGCGCTGGATCACCTCGGCCAGCCCCGCCTCGTCGAAGATCTCGCCGGGCTTGGCGGCGCGCCACAGCTCCTCGGCCAGCGTCAGCACGGCACGCCCGTCGCCATCGGCGAAGCGCGCCAGCGCAGCCCTCGCCTCCGGCGTCAGCGGCAATTCGCGATTCTCGAGCAACTCGGCCCGGCCGAGCAGGAAGAGCAGAGAGCCCTCGTCCAGCGACTTGAAGGTCAGCACGCGGGCACGCGACAGCAGCGCCGCGTTGAGTGCGAAGGACGGGTTCTCGGTGGTCGCCCCGACCAGCGTGATCGTGCCGTCCTCCATCACCGGCAGGAAGGCGTCGAGCTGGGCCCGGTTGAAGCGGTGGATCTCGTCGACGAAGAGCAGCGTGCCCTTGCCGCCGAGGCGGCGCCCACGCGCCGATTCGAAGACCTTCTTGAGATCGGCAATACCGGAGAAGATCGCACTGATCTGCTCGAAGCCGAGATCGACCTGCCCGGCGAGCAGCCGCGCCACGGTCGTCTTGCCCGTGCCGGGCGGGCCCCAGAAGATCAGGCTGCCGAGCGAACCCGAATGCACCAGGCGCGTCAGCGCCCCGTCCGGCCCGGTCAGGTGCTCCTGGCCAGCGACCTCGGCCAGCGTCGTCGGACGCAAGCGGTCGGCGAGCGGACGCGGGCCGGACTTGTCCAGCCCTGAGGCGGCGAACAGATCGCTCACCCCGGGAAGACCGAGGTCACGCTCTGGCCGCCGCGCGAGATCGTCACCTCCCAGGAGCGCTTGCGCTCCTTCAGTGCGGTCTCGACATCACGCGAATTCGTCATGCGCTCGCCGTTCAGGGCCTGAACGATGTCGCCCTTCTGGAAGCCGATGCGGGCGGCCGTGCTGTCCTCCGCGATCTCGGCGACCACGACCCCTTCGGTGCCGGCATCGATCGCCAGTTCCTCGGCGAGGGCCGGCGACAGGTTCATCACGGTCAACCCCGCGAGCGGCGAACGGCCCGACAGCGTCACCGGATCACGCGGACGCAGCTCCGGCGCCGGAATCAGCTTCACCGGCAAGGTGACGCGTTTTCCGGAGCGCAGCACCGTCAGGCTGGCGACGCCACCAAGCGGCCGCGTCGCGAAGCGATAGCCGAAGGACTCCGGATCATCGACGCCGACCCCGTCGACGGCCAGAATCACATCGGAGCGGCGCAGGCCTCCCTCCGCCGCGGGCCCCTTCTCGACCACGCCGGCGACGACCGAGCCGGCCGGCCGGTCGAGCCCGAGCCCGTCTGCGACATCGGGCGTCAGCGCCTGCAGCCGGGCTCCGAACCACGGCCGGCGCACCGTCTTGGCGCCGGTCTTCGCGCTTTCCAGCACGACCCGCACCATGGCGGCGGGAATGGCGAAACCGATGCCGTGGCTGCCGCCGGAGCGCGAGAAGATCGCCGTGTTGATGCCGATCACGCGGCCCTGCATGTCGACCAGCGCGCCGCCGGAATTGCCGGGATTGATCGCTGCGTCGGTCTGGATGAAGGATTGGGCGTCACCGACACCGATCTGCGTGCGCGCCAGCGCCGAGACGATACCCTGTGTCACCGTCTGGCCGACACCGAAGGGATTGCCGATCGCCAGCACGATGTCGCCGATCTCGACCTTGTCGGAATCGGCCAACTCGATCGCGATCAGGTCCTTGGCGCTCTTGAGCTTGAGCACGGCGAGATCGGTGCGCGGATCGCGCAGCAGGATCGTCGCCTCGACCTCGCGCTTGTCGGCAAAGGCAACCTTGACCTCGCTCATGCCCTCGATGACGTGGTTGTTGGTGACCACGAGCCCGCTGGCATCGACCACGACGCCCGAGCCCAGCGAACGCTGCACGCGCTCCTGCGGCACGCCGAAGCCACCATCGCCGAAGAAGCGGCGAAAGAACGGATCGTCCATGAACGGGTTGCGCGGCTGCTTCTCGACGCGCGCGCCATAGACGTTGACGACGGCGCCGGCGCTCTTCTTCACGACGCCCGCGAAGGAGAGCGATATCTCCTGACGCGACTCGGGGACCTGCCGCGCCTGCCCGGCCGCAGGCCAGGGAGCAAACCCGATCGCCAGCGCGAGCAGAAGCCCGCCGGCGGCGGATCGGGTCCGGCTTCTCACGAAACGTTCGGTCATTCCTGTCCTCACGATGAAACAAAGGTGTGGCGGCAACGTTGCAGCTCCAGCATCGATCCATGGATGCCGCCCGCCACCGTTCTGGTGGAGAGGGCCTGATTCACCCGATGACCACCGGTCTCTGCCACGAAAGAAGCGGCCCATGAGCTTGATCCGACTTGTTTATGCCAGTGAAAGCCGGCTCGTCGAGGCCAATCGTCAGGCCGAGATCGACAGGATCATCGAGAGTGCCCGCCGCCTGAACGCCCGCAACGACATCACCGGCTTCCTGCTGGCCACGACCGCCTCCTTCGCGCAGGTGCTGGAAGGCGATGGCCGGACCGTTGCCGAGACCTATGGCCGGATCGTGGCCGATCCACGCCATGACACGGTCCGCCTGCTGGCGGAGCACGGGATCGACCAGCGCGGCTTTCCACATTGGTCGATGGGCCTGGCCGAGCGCGACGAGACCACGACCTTCATCTTCGGGCTCTATGGCGTGACGCCGGAAAACGACCTGCCGCAGCATGAAGCCGACGTGCTGGTCGATCTCGCCGGCGAACTTGCGCGCCAGCGCAGCTGACGCCGCGGCTCACTTGTCCTGGAGCAGAAGCCGGTACTTTTCGATCTCGCCCGGAACCAGCGCCGCCACAAAGGCGGGCGTCATCTCGTCCGCGGCCGGCACGACCGACGACAGATCCTTGAACCGCCTCTGCAGGTTCGCGCTGGACAGCGCGGTTTTCAGCGCCGCGTTCAGCTTGGCGATGACCGGCTCGGGCGTGTTCTTTGGTACGAAGATCGCATTCCAGCCCTGCGCCTGAAACGCCGGCAGGCCAGCCTCCGCCGCAGTCGGGACATCCGGCAGGCTCGCCAGCCGGGACGGCGTCGCCACCACGAGCGCCCTGACCTTCTCGCCCATGACCGCGCCCGACAGCGAGGTCGCCGCATCGCAGACGCCGTCGATCTGCCCGCCCATCAGGTCGTTCAGCGCCGGCCCCGCGCCGCGATAGCTCACCAGCGCGACATCGACGCCGGCCGCCTTGATGAAATTGCGGCAGATCAGATAGTTCGACGACCCGACGCCGGCATGGCCGAGGCTGACCTTGCCGGGATTGGCCTTGGCATAGGCGACGAACTCCATCAGCGTCTTGGCCGGGAAGTCGAGTTTCAGCGCGATCATCGGCGAGGTCTTCGCGACCAGCCCCACCGGCGCGAAGTCGGCATGGGTGTATTTGAGGTCCGGGTAGATCGTATAGGACGCGGCATTGGTGCCGCTGTTGCCGATGACGATGGTGTAGCCGTCGGGTTCGGCCCGCGAGGCCCGTGACAGCGCCGTCGCCCCGCCCGCGCCGCCCATGTTCTCCATCACGATGCGCTGCCCCAGCACGCGCCCCATCTCGTCGCCGACGAGCCGGGCGATCACGTCCGACGAGCCGCCAGCCGCGAAGGGCACGATCATGGTGATGGGCTTGGAGGGGTAGCTGTCCTGGGCCACGACGGGCGCGATCGAGGCCACAGCCCCCAATGCGATGGCCGCGGTCCATGCGACGATGTGAGCTAGCATGACGTTGTTCCCTGCCTGCGCAGCCCGCCGAGTCCGGCGAGCCAACCCGCGGCAGAGGCTAGCATCCGCATCGCGAGCGGCAAAGGCGTGGCTTCGGCAACAATCGCGCACAGGAAACAGCCCGTTCAAGGGGACGGGATGCAGCCGCGCGCCAGCTGGAACGACGTCCTCGTGACGCCATGATGGTCCGGCCCTCGACCTTCCGTCTCGACGACCTCGACGCCGTGCCCGGCTTTCCGGAGCCGCTCCACCCAGTCGAGCTGCAAGGCGAAGGGCGTGTTCTGATCCCTGGGATCGCCGACGACGATCAGGCGGCGTGCCGGGTCGCGAACGATGCTCGCAATGTGATCGATACTTTCATAGGCGTCGCAATAGCCCGTCACGTCACATCCCGGGCGCGACGGCTGGCCAAGCAGCCGACGCCTGAACTCGGCTCTGGCGTTGACGGCATAGACGCCCGAACCCATGACCGCACAGGCGATGTTTCTCGCGCCCAGCGTCAGCACCGCGCCGATGGCGGCGCTGCCGCCCGACTGCCCGACCACGACGATACTTGGCCTGCGATATCGTTCACGCAGAGTCTCGATCGCAGCCGCGATGGAGTGGAACTCCTTCGCACGACGGCGCTGCTTGTGATCCCCCGATGATCCGAAGACCCCCGGTCTCGCCAGAAGCAGATAGACCACGCCGGGCTTGAACGACTGTCGGCGCATGTTGCGGACCAGCGTTTCCGGCGTGATCTTCTCGTAGTCGCCGAGCGACTTTCCCCCGCTCAGGTGATCGCCGTGCAGATAGATGACGAGGGCCTCTGGCGGGACCTGATCGGGCTTGGGTGCCGGATGAGACGCGTAGGTCGCCAGACATTCCGTTCCGAGCTTGTGCGAGACCCAGACGGCGCCCTCCTGTTCGGCGCATTTCCTCTCGTCGGCTTGCGTGCCCTCCACGAGATCGCGCGCCGAAAATGGCGTCGGAGGGGCGCCCCGCTGCTGCGCTAGACCATGGGCGGCGAAACAGAGCAGGAGAAGGCCAGCGACAGGCGCAGACCGGACGAAACGCGGGACAGGCGGGACGCCTCCGCAGCGGGAACCCGGGCCGTGACGTCGCATCCGCTCCTCCCCAAAATCAAGGCAAGAAAAAAGGGTGGCCCGAAGACCACCCTTCTGAAATCGATCATCCGACCGAGGAGAGCCTCAGGCCGCCTCGTCCTCCGCCGTGAACACCGGGCCTGAATCCTGGCCCTTGGCATCGACGTCGCGGTCGACGAACTCGATCACGGCCATCGGGGCGTTATCGCCGAAGCGGAAGCCCGCCTTCATGATGCGAAGATAGCCGCCGTTGCGCTCCTTGTAGCGGGGCCCGAGCACCGCGAAGAGCTTGCCGACCAGGGCGACGTCCTTGATCTGCGCGATCGCCTGGCGGCGGGCATGCAGGTCGCCGCGCTTGGCGAGCGTGATCAGCTTCTCGACGACCGGACGCAGATCTTTGGCCTTGGGCAAAGTGGTGGTGATCTGCTCGTGCTTGATCAGGGCCTGGGACATGTTGGCGAACATCGCCTTGCGATGCTCGACAGAGCGGTTGAAACGACGACCGCGAAAACCGTGACGCATGTGATGGCTCCTTCGTGATTACGGCCGCCGTGCCACGGTACGGCCGTTCTTTATGCTCCGACGCTCATGCACCGGGCGGGGTAGAGCTGGCGCGAGTACGAGCCCGCGCCGGCTGGATCAGTAATGCTCCTCGAAGCGCTTCGCGAGCTCTTCGATGTTCTCCGGCGGCCAGCCGGTGACGTCCATGCCGAGGTGGAGGCCCATGGTGGCGAGCACTTCCTTGATCTCGTTCAGCGACTTGCGGCCGAAGTTCGGGGTGCGCAGCATCTCGCCCTCCGACTTCTGGATCAGGTCGCCGATATAGACGATGTTGTCGTTCTTCAGGCAGTTCGCCGAACGCACCGAAAGCTCGAGCTCGTCGACCTTCTTGAGCAGCGCCGGGTTGAAGGGCAGCTGCGGCGCGGTCGAGACGGCCTCTTCCTTGCGCGGCTCCTCGAAGGTGATGAAGACGGCGAGTTGGTCCTGCAGGATGCGGGCGGCCAGAGCCAGCGCGTCCTCAGGGGTCACCGAGCCGTTGGTCTCGATGTTCAGGGTAAGCATGTCGCGGTCGAGATTCTGGCCCTCGCGGGTGTTCTCGACGCGGTAGGACACCTTCTTGACCGGCGAATACAGGCTGTCGACCGGGATCAGGCCGATCGGCGCATCTTCCGGGCGGTTCTGCTCGGAGGGGACGTAGCCCTTGCCGGTGTTGACCGTAAACTCCATGCGGATCTCGGAGCCCTCGTCCAGCGTGCAGAGCACGAGATCGGGGTTCAGGATCGAGACGTCGCCAATGGTGTTGATGTCGCCGGCGGTGACAGTGCCCGGGCCGGTCTTGCGCAGGGTCATGCGCTTGGGGCCCTCGCCCTGCATCTTGACCGCGATGGCCTTGATGTTGAGGACGATGTCGGTGACGTCCTCGCGGACGCCCGGGATCGATGAGAATTCATGCAGCACGCCGTCGATCTGGACGGCGGTGACGGCCGCGCCCTGGAGCGAGGAGAGCAGCACGCGACGCAGCGCGTTGCCGAGCGTCATGCCGAAACCGCGCTCCAGCGGACGGGCGATGACGGTCGCCTGACGCTTCGGATCGTCTCCGACCTTGATTTCGAGCTTGTTGGGCTTTGACAGATCCTGCCAGTTCTTGCTGATCACGACCGCACTCCTGGTGCTTGAATTCAATGGCGGCGGCGGGCCGCCCCGGACAGGCGCCCGCCGGTGCGGGCGCCTCTAAGATCGGGTATCAGACGCGACGGCGCTTGCGCGGACGGCAGCCGTTATGCGGGATCGGCGTCACGTCGCGGATCGAGGTCACGGTGAAGCCGGCGGCCTGGAGGGCGCGCAGGGCCGATTCACGTCCCGAACCCGGGCCGGTGACTTCGACTTCCAGCGTGCGCATGCCGTGCTCGGCAGCCTTGCGGGCGGCGTCCTCGGCGGCAACCTGGGCGGCGTAGGGCGTCGACTTCCGCGAACCCTTGAAGCCCATCGTGCCGGCGGACGACCACGAGATCGTGTTGCCCTGCGCGTCGGTGATGGTGATCATGGTGTTGTTGAACGAGGCGTTCACATGCGCAACGCCGGAAACGATGTTCTTGCGTTCGCGGCGCTTAACGCGCTGGGCTTCCTTGGCCATAGGTCTTTCATCCTTCAGGCGCGCCCGTGATGCCAGGCGCTGGGGAGAGATATTCCGCCGTCATACCCGGGCTTGTCCCGGGCATCTCAGGCAGGAGAAGGCGCGTGGACCGCGCCCTCGTCACGAGATCCTCGGGCCAAGCCCGAGGATGACGATTGCCTCAGGCAATCGTCACTTCTTCTTGCCGGCGATCGCCTTCGGCTTACCCTTCCGGGTGCGCGCATTGGTATGCGTGCGCTGACCGCGAACCGGCAGGCCACGGCGATGGCGCAGGCCGCGATAGCAGCCCAGATCCATCAGGCGCTTGATGTTCATCGAGACTTCGCGGCGCAGATCGCCCTCGACGAGATAATCGCGATCGATCGCCTCGCGGATCTGAAGGACTTCGGCATCGGTCAGCTGGTTGACACGGCGCTCGGCGGCAATGCCGACCTTGGTGCAGATTTCCTGGGCCTTGGACGCGCCGATGCCGTGGATGTACTGCAGGCCGATGACGACGCGCTTATTGGTCGGAATGTTGACGCCCGCGATACGAGCCATGATCGTCTCTCCATGTCGGCCGATCGACGCCCATTGGCGCACCGGCGGTTATCGATGACCTCGCGCCGGTGGAGGCCGGCCTCTGCGAAGCGTTGAACCTGTTCCACGCGGGAATGCGACGTCGCCCCTTCTCACGAAGGTAACGGCATCGCTCGCATGAAACCGGAAGTGGGGTCGTTAGTCGCTTGGGAAGCCTGAGTCAACCCGCCAAAATCAAGAAACATGCCAAACCGCCGAACGCGTCAACACGCTGCAAGTTTTGCCAGCCCCGCCAGATCATTCTGCAGTCCGGCAGGCGGCGATTTGCTCCTCGCCTGCGCCAGCGCGTCGCAGGCCCTGGCCTTCTGTCCAGTCTGGGCATAGGCGAAGCCGAGATTGCTCCAATGCATCGCGCCGGCCTGCGGATCGCGCACCACGGTCTCAAGCAACGGCAGAGCCTCGGCCGGCCGCCCCAGCGTCAGGAGCAGCCGCGCCTGATCGGCGAGGATGGCCGGATCGCCCGGCTTGAGCCGAGCCGCTATCGCGAACAGCTCCTCGGCATAGGCCGCATCCCTGAACCGCGCCACGGCGATGATGGCAAAGCCGTGATAAACCTCAGGCGCGGCCGGGTTCAGCAGATAGGCCTGATTGTAGCGCCGGGCCGCCGAGGCGAGATCATTGCCGGGCAGCGCCTGTCCGGCCAGTTGCAGCGCCCTGCGAAAGCCGGCTTCCCGGCCGGCGCTGGTCTCGACGGAGGCGACGAACGCCTGATCTGCCGCCACCTGTTGCGCTGTCTTTACGCCGAAGCCGAAGAACGGCATCTCGTTCAATGGCGCGTCATAGCTTCGCCTGGTGACCGAAATCCCCGGCGCAACAGCCACCGTCTCGGCAAGTGTCGGTGCAACGGCCAAAAGCCAGCCCAGAAACGCAAGTCCAGACCGGCCCCGGCACTGGGCCATCAGTTCGCTCCGAGCGCCTTCTCGATCGCTGCCGTGACCTCGTCGATCGGCTTCATGCCGTCGATATCGACCACCTGTCCGCGCGCAGCATAATAGGGCGCCACGACCGCCGTATCGCGGTTATAGGCCTCGAGCCGCGTCTTGAAGACCTCCGGATCATCATCCTTGCGAACCGGCTGGCCGGCGGCCCTCGCCTCCGCGGCGCGCCTGACGATGCGGTCGACGAGCTTGCTCTGGTCGACCTTGAGCTCCAGCACCGTGTCGAGCTTCAGGCCCTTGGAGGCCAGCATCGTGTCGAGCGCTTCGGCCTGTGCCAGCGTGCGCGGAAAACCGTCGAGGATGAACCCCCTCTTCGCATCCGCCTCCTCGATGCGATCGGCGACGATGCCGATCACGATCTCGTCCGAGACGAGCCCGCCCGCATCCATCACCGCCTTGGCCTTCACGCCGATCGGCGTCCCGGCCGCGACGGCGGCGCGCAGCATGTCGCCGGTCGAGAGCTGCGGAATGCCATGCTTCGCGACGATGCGCGCAGCCTGAGTGCCTTTACCCGCCCCCGGCGGCCCCAGGAAGATCAGTCGCATCAGCGTTTCGCCCCTCGCAGCTTGGCCTTCTTCACCAGCCCCTCATACTGATGGGCCAGCAGGTGTCCGTGGACTTGCGCCACGGTGTCCATGGTCGTCGTCACCACGATGAGCAGCGACGTGCCGCCCAGCAGGATGATCGGAATCTGGGCATAGGTGATCATGAACTCGGGGATAAGGCAGACGATAGTCAAATAGCCTGCGCCGAGCACGGTGATGCGGGTCAGCACGCGGTCGATATGCTCGGCGGTGCGCTCGCCCGGGCGGATACCCGGCATGAAGCCGCCATGCTTCTTGAGGTTGTCCGCCGTCTCGACCGGGTTGAACACGATCGCGGTGTAGAAGAAGCAGAAGAAGATGATCAGCGCCGCGTAGAGGAACATGAACAGCGGCCGACCATGGGCCAGATAGGTCGCGACGATGGACAGGAAGCCCGTCCCGCCGGAGGCTTGGCTGAAGCTCGCGATCGTCGTCGGCAGCAGCAAGAGCGAGGAGGCGAAGATCGGCGGAATGACGCCGGCCGTGTTGAGCTTCAGCGGCAGGAACGAGGTCTGGCCCTCATACATCCGGTTGCCGACCTGGCGCTTGGGGTAATTGATCAACAGCCGGCGCTGAGCCCGCTCCATGAACACGCAGAACGCGATGACGCAGATCGCCATCACCAGGATCAGCAGCAGCAGGCCCGTCGAGATCGCACCCTGGCGGCCGAGTTCGAGCGTCTGCGCGAGTTGCGAGGGGAATTCGGCGATGATGCCCGAGAAGATGATCATCGAGGTGCCGTTGCCGATGCCGCGGCTGGTGATCTGCTCACCGAGCCAGAGCAGGAACATCGTGCCACCGACGAGTGTCAGCGTGGTCGAGAGCAGGAAGAACGGCCCCGGCTCCAGCACCAGATTGCCCGAGCCCTGGAGGCCGACGCCGATGCCATAGGCCTGGAACACCGCCAGCACGAGCGTCAGGTAGCGCGTGTACTGGTTCAGGATCTTGCGGCCCTGCTCACCCTCCTTCTTCAGCGTCTCGAAGGTCGGGACGACGCTGGAGAGCAGCTGGATGATGATCGAGGCCGAGATATACGGCATGATCGCCAGTGCGAAGATCGCAAGCCGGCCGACGGCGCCGCCGGAAAACATGTTGAACAGGCCCAGCACGCCCGTCTGCGACTGCTTGAACAGGTCGGCGACCGCGTCAGGGTTCATGCCGGGCAGCGGGATATAGGTGCCGAGCCGGAAGATCACCAGCGCCCCGAGGGTGAACCAGATCCGCTTCTTCAGCTCGTCCGCCTTGGCGAACGCCCCGAAGTTCAGGTTGGAAGCAAGCTGTTCAGCCGCCGATGCCATGCGTCTGGTCCTTGGGTGATGTCGTCATTCGGTCGTCAAACAGTCGAACGGCGGCCTGGGCTTCTGGCCCGGCCGCCGTTCGCGAGTCGTCATGTAAGCGTTCGGCTCACGCCTGTGAAGCGGCAGCCGCCAGGATCTTCACAGAACCGCCGGCCTTCTCGATCGCCTCGACGGCCGACTTCGACGCGCCGAACACCTCGAAGACGAGCTTGGCCTTGAGTTCGCCTACGCCCAGAATCTTGACGCCGTCCTTGGCCTGGCGCGTGATGACACCGGCGGCGACGAGCGCCTCGATGGTCACGATACCCTTCGCATCGAGTTTGCCGGCCTCGACCGCCTGCTGAATCCGGCCGAGATTGACCTCGTTCAGATCCTTGGCGAAGAGGTTGTGGAAGCCGCGCTTCGGCAGGCGACGATAGAGCGGCATCTGGCCGCCTTCGAAGCCCTTGACCGCCACGCCTGCACGGGCCTTCTGACCCTTGACGCCACGGCCGCCGGTCTTGCCCTTGCCCGAGCCGATGCCCCGGCCGACGCGGATGCGCGACTTGTGGGCGCCTTCGTTGTCACGGATGTCGTTGAGTTTCATCGAACGATACCCCTCACTTCGCGTCAACGACGCGCACGAGGTGCCTGACCTTATCGATCATGCCCCGCACGGACGGCGTATCGACCAGGG
Source organism: Bosea sp. 124 (assembly GCF_003046175.1). Lineage (NCBI taxonomy): Bacteria > Pseudomonadati > Pseudomonadota > Alphaproteobacteria > Hyphomicrobiales > Alloboseaceae > Allobosea > Allobosea sp. 124. The sequence continues at coordinate 4,341,924 of NZ_PZZM01000001.1, read as the reverse complement.
TCGACTGCCGGCGAATCTTGTTGAGGCCGAGACCGATCAGGGTCTGGCGCTGCGACGCCTCGCGGCGGATCGGGCTACCGATCTGCTCGACGACGACGGTCTTGTTTTCAGACTTTGCCATGATCGCACCCTCACGCTTCGACAGCGGCGTCGGTGCCGGCATCGCGGCGACGCGTCTGCAGGGACGAAACCTTGAGGTTGCGGCGCGCGGCGACGCCACGCGGGCTGTCTTCGTTCTTCAGCGCGTCGAACGTCGCGCGAACGAGGTTGTACGGGTTCGAGGAGCCGAGCGACTTCGACACCACGTCCTGCATGCCGACCGCCTCGAAGACGGCGCGCATCGGGCCGCCGGCGATGATGCCGGTACCGGCCGGAGCGGCGCGCAGCACGACCTTGCCGGCGCCATGACGGCCCTGGACGTCATGATGCAGGGTGCGACCCTCGCGCAGCGGGATACGGACCAGACCGCGCTTGGCGGCTTCCGTCGCCTTGCGGATGGCCTCGGGAACTTCACGGGCCTTGCCGTGGCCGAAGCCAACGCGGCCCTTCTGGTCGCCGACGACGACGAGCGCAGCGAAGCCGAAGCGACGACCACCCTTCACCACCTTGGCGACGCGGTTGATATGGACCAGACGGTCCACGAATTCCGAATCGCGCTCTTCGCGATCGCGGTCACGAGGCTCTCTCGCCATTGTCTTTCCTCTTACTTGCGCGGCAGCAGGCTCAGTGTCCGGCGCCGCTCGCTCGAGCGTTCCTGATGGAACGACGGTCTCAAAACAGATAGAGCCCGGCCCCTGCCCCGGCGCCTTGCGGCGTCGAGGGAGGAAAACCGGGATTTGGCCGAACTCAGAAGTTCAGGCCGCCTTCGCGGGCTGCATCCGCCAGCGCCTTGACGCGGCCGTGATACATGTAGGAGCCGCGGTCGAAGACCACGTCCTTCACGCCCGCCTTCGCAGCGCGCTCGGCGATCAGCTTGCCGATCGTCGCAGCGGCCTCGACGTTCGCGCCCGACTTGATGTCGCCGCGGATGTCCTTGTCCAGGCTCGAGGCCGACGCGACGGTAACACCCTTCACGTCGTCGATGACCTGGGCATAGATCTGCTTGCCGGTGCGGTGCACCGACAGGCGGGCGCGGCCATTGGCAACGGCCTTGATCGCGCGGCGGACGCGGGCCTTGCGGCGCGCAGTATTTTCGGTCTGCTTGCTCATGGCGCTTACTTCTTCTTCCCTTCCTTGCGGAAGATGAATTCGCCGGCGTATTTGACGCCCTTGCCCTTGTAAGGCTCAGGCCCGCGATAGTCGCGAATCTCGGCGGCGGTCTGGCCGACCACCTGCTTGTCGATGCCGGTGATGACGATTTCGGTCGGCTTCGGCGTGACGATCGCGACCCCTTCCGGGATCGGATAGTCGATGTCGTGGCTGTAGCCGAGCGACAGCTTGAGCACCTTGCCGGTGACGGCGGCCTTGTAGCCGACGCCGTTGATCTCGAGCTTCTTCTCGAAGCCCGAGGTCGTGCCGAGCACCAGATTGGCGATGCGGGCACGCGAGGTGCCCCAGAGCGAACGGGCGCGCTTGCTCTGCGAACGCGGCTGAACCGCGATCGAACCGTTCTCCATGGCGACCGAGACGTCGTCGGGCACGGTGAAGGAGAGTTCCCCCTTCGCGCCCTTGATCTTGACGAGCTGGCCGGCGACGTTGGCGGTGACGCCAGCGGGAACCGGAACAGGCTTCTTACCGATACGAGACATTGGATTTCTCCTGAAAACGAGCGGCGCGAAAGGTCAGAAGACCTTGCAAAGCACTTCGCCGCCCACGTTCTGCTCGCGGGCAAGGTGATCGGGCATCACACCCTTCGGGGTCGAGATGATGGTCACGCCCAGGCCATCGGCCACGCGCGGCATCGTCTCCACCGAAGAATAGACGCGGCGGCCGGGCTTCGACACACGCGAGATCGACCGGATGACCGGCTGTCCCTCATGGTACTTCAGCTCGATATCGAACTCGGTCCGGCCATTGCCGAACTCGGTCTGCGTGTAGCCGCGGATGTAGCCCTCGGACTGAAGCACGTCGAGGACACGAGCCCTCAGCTTCGAACCGGGCGTCGAAACGCGCGACTTGCGCCGCATCTGCGCATTGCGGATGCGGGTCAGCATATCTCCAAGCGGATCAATGATCACGATGCGTCCTCCTCACCAGCTCGACTTGACGAGGCCGGGAACCAGCCCCTTGTTGCCGAGCTCGCGCAGAGCAACGCGCGACATCTTCAGCTTGCGATAGAACGCACGCGGACGGCCGGTCACTTCGCAACGGTTGCGAACGCGGGTCGGCGCCGAATTGCGCGGCAGTTCGGCCAGCTTGAGGCGAGCGAGGAACCGCTCGTCCATGGACTGGCTTTCGTCATTGGCGATCGCGAGAAGCCGCGCGCGCTTGCCCGCGAATTTCTTCACGAGAGCCTTGCGGTGGTTGTTGTTCTCGACGGAGCTTTTCTTAGCCATCGATCTCTCCTGGTTTCCGCGTATGAACGCTTAAGTTCACTGCCGGAACGGGAAGTTGAAGTGCTTGAGCAGGGCGCGTGCCTCGTCGTCCGACTTCGCAGTCGTGCAGACGATCACGTCCATACCCCAGACCTGGTCGACCTTGTCGTAGTTGATCTCGGGGAACACGATGTGCTCCTTGATCCCGAGCGCAAAATTGCCGCGCCCGTCGAAGGACTTCGGGTTGAGACCCCGGAAGTCTCGCACGCGCGGCAGGGCGATGGTGACGAGCCGGTCGACGAACTCGAACATCTTGGTCTTGCGCAGCGTGACCTTGCAGCCGACCGCCATGTTCTCGCGCAGCTTGAAGCCGGCGATGGCGAGGCGGGACTTGGTGATGACCGGCCGCTGGCCGGCGATCAGGGCGAGGTCGCCGGCGGCGTTGTCGACCTTCTTGCGATCGGCCGTCGCTTCGCCAACGCCCATGTTGATGACGACCTTTTCGATGGTCGGCACCTCCATGACGTTCTTGTAGCCGAACTCGGCGATCATCGCAGGACGGACGACGTCCTCGTAATGCGTCTTCATGCGCGGCGTGAGAGCCGCCTGCTGCTGATTATCAGCCATCGATCAGATCTCCCGAACGCTTGGCGAAACGGACCTTTCGGCCGTCGTCCAGAACCTTGAAGCCGACGCGGGTCGGCTTGCCGTCCTTCGGATCGGCCACGGCCAGGTTCGACAAATCGATGGTGGCTTCCTTGGAGATGATGCCACCTTCGGACTGGGCAGACGCCTTGGTGTGCTTCTTGACGAGGTTGACACCACGCACCACGGCGCGGGCATCCTTCGGCATCACCTGGAGCACTTCACCGGCCTTGCCCTTATCACGGCCGGCCAGCACGACGACCTTGTCGCCCTTCTTGATTTTCGCAGCCATCAAAGCACCTCTGGCGCAAGCGAGATGATCTTCATGTGGTTCTTGGCGCGCAGCTCGCGCGGAACCGGTCCGAAGATACGGGTGCCGACCGGCTCTTTCTGGTTGTTGATCAGCACGGCCGCATTGCGGTCGAAGCGGATCACCGAGCCGTCGGCGCGCTTGACGTCCTTGGCCGTGCGAACGACGACCGCCTTCATGACGTCGCCCTTCTTCACGCGACCGCGCGGAATGGCTTCCTTGATCGAAACGACAATGATGTCGCCAATGCGGGCATAGCGCCGCTTCGACCCGCCGAGAACCTTGATGCACATCACGCGACGGGCGCCGGAGTTATCCGCGACCTCGAGATTCGTCTGCACCTGGATCATGGCCTTGATCCTTCCAGTGTGTATCAGCGCGGTTTCCCGAAAGCATCAGCGCCTCCGGGACTACGACTGACGGGGGTCGATCGCCCCCTGGCCTCAAAACAAAGCATGATCCGCAAAAGTGGCGCGCACTCTTGCGGCTAAACATGCCCGACTTCGTATTCCGCCCTCCCCGCGATCCGATATGATTCGGACCATGGAGACCGCGTTGACCTACGCCTTGGGGGCGTTGTCGAGCACAACCCAGCTTTTCAGCTTGGAAATGGGCTTGGACTCCTCGATCCAGACCTGATCGCCGACCTTGGCCACCTGCGCCTCATCGTGGGCGTGGTAGTTCTTGGTACGGCGAACCGTCTTCTTGAGGAGAGGGTGCGTATAGCGCCGCTCGACCTTGACCACAACAGTTTTGTTCTGCTTGTCGCTGACGACGACGCCCTGCAGCACGCGCTTCGGCATTGTCTAACTCCTCAGGCGCTCGCCGCCACGGTCTTCGACCGCTGCAGCGTCTTGATGCGGGCGATGTCCTTGCGGACCTCGGTCACCCGGGCGGTGTTCTCGAGCTGGCCGGTGGCCTTCTGAAAGCGCAGGTTGAACTGCTCCTTCTTGAGCTTCAGGAGTTCGTCCTGAAGCAGGTCCACGCTCATGGCGGTCAGGTCGGACAGGCGTTGCGAAGCTTTCATCGTGTCCTCCCTTACTCGGCGATGCGCTGGATGAAGCGCGTCTTGATCGGCAGCTTGGCCGCACCGAGGCGCATGGCCTCGCGAGCGATATCCTCGGGCACGCCGTCGATCTCGAACATGATCCGGCCCGGCTTGACCTTGGCTGCCCAGAATTCAGGCGCGCCCTTGCCCTTGCCCATGCGGACTTCGGTCGGCTTCTTCGAAACCGGCACGTCCGGGAAGATGCGGATCCAGACGCGGCCGGCACGCTTCATGGCACGGGTGATCGCGCGGCGGGCCGCCTCGATCTGCCGGGCGGTGACGCGCTCGGGCTCCTGGGCCTTCAGACCGAACTGGCCGAAGTTGAGATCCGTGCCGCCCTTGGCGACGCCGGAAATGCGCCCCTTGAACTGCTTGCGGAACTTCGTCTTCTTTGGTTGCAACATGGCTCTTCTCGATCAGCCTTACGCTGCATGGTCACGACGATGGCCACCGCCGGAACGGCTGCCCTCGTCTGCCATGCGCTTGTCCTGGGCCATCGGGTCGTGTTCGAGGATCTCGCCCTTGAAGATCCAGACCTTGATGCCGCACGTGCCGTAGGTGGTGAAGGCGGTGCCGACACCGTAATCCACATCGGCGCGCAGCGTGTGCAGCGGCACGCGGCCCTCGCGATACCACTCCAGCCGCGCGATTTCAGCGCCGCCGAGACGGCCCGAGCAGTTGATGCGGATGCCCTCGGCGCCCAGACGCATGGCCGACTGAACGGCCCGCTTCATGGCGCGACGGAACGCGACGCGGCGCTCGAGCTGCTGCGCGATCGAGTCGGCGACCAGCGTCGCGTCGATCTCGGGCTTGCGCACCTCGACGATGTTGATCGTCACATCGGCCTTGGTGAGCTTCATCACCGACTTGCGCAGCTTCTCGATATCGGCGCCCTTCTTGCCGATCACCACGCCCGGACGAGCCGAGTGGATGGTGACGCGGCACTTCTTGTGCGGGCGCTCGATGATGATCTTGGAGATCGCGGCCTGCTTCAGCATCTTCATCAGGGAGGCGCGGATCGCCATATCCTCATGAAGCAGCTTGCCGTACTCGCCCTTCTGCGCGAACCAGCGCGAATCCCAGGTGCGATTGATGCCGAGGCGAAGCCCGATCGGATTGATTTTCTGACCCATCGTTCTCTCCTCAGGCCTTGGCCGCAGCGACTTCGCGCACGATGATCGTGATGTTCGCGAAGGGCTTCAGGATGCGGGCGCCACGGCCGCGGGCGCGGGCATGGAAGCGCTTCATCACGAGCGCCTTGCCGACGAAGGCCTGGGCCACCACGAGATCGTCGACGTCGAGATCATGATTGTTCTCGGCATTGGCGATCGCGCTCTGGAGGCACTTGCGCACATCGAGCGAGATCCGCTTGCGCGAGAACTCGAGATCGGCGAGCGCCGTAGCGACCTTCTTGCCCCGGATGAGCTGGGCGACGAGGTTGAGCTTCTGCGGCGAGACGCGAAGGTTGCGAGCGATTGCAACGGCTTCGTTCTCGGGCAGCGCACGGGGGGCTGATGCTTTTCCCATGGCTTACTTCCTCTTCGCCTTCTTGTCGGCGGCGTGGCCGTGAAAGGTGCGCGTCGGCGAGAACTCGCCGAACTTGTGGCCCACCATCTCCTCGGAGACGTTCACCGGCACATGCTTGTGGCCGTTGTAGACGCCGAACGTCAGACCGACGAACTGCGGAAGGATCGTGGAGCGACGGCTCCAGATCTTGATGACCTCAGACCGGGCCGCCGAACGGGCAACCTCGGCCTTTTTCAGAAGGTATCCGTCGACAAACGGACCTTTCCAAAGCGAACGCGCCATGACGGACCTCAGTTCTTCTTCTTGCGGGCGTGACGGCTCGACACGATGAACGTATCGGTCCGCTTGTTCGAGCGGGTCTTCTTGCCCTTGGTCGGCTGACCCCAGGGCGTGACCGGGTGACGGCCACCCGAGGTGCGGCCTTCGCCGCCGCCATGGGGATGGTCGACCGGGTTCATCGAGACGCCGCGGTTATGCGGACGACGGCCGAGCCAGCGCGAGCGACCCGCCTTGCCGTCGTTCCTGTTCATGTGGTCGGGGTTCGAAACCGCGCCCACCGTAGCATAGCAAAGGCCGCTGATCAGGCGCTGCTCGCCCGAGTTCAGGCGGACGATGACATAGCCCTGGTCGCGACCGACGATCTGGGCATAGTTGCCAGCCGAACGCGCCAGCTGTCCGCCCTTGCCGATCTTGAGCTCGACATTGTGGACGATCGTGCCGATCGGCAGCGTGCCCATCGGGGCGGCATTGCCGGGTTTCACGTCGACCGACGGACCCGAGATCACGCTGTCGCCGACGGCAAGGCGCTGCGGGGCCAGGATATAGGCCTGCTCGCCGTCGCTGTACTTGATCAGCGCGATGAACGCCGTGCGGTTCGGATCATACTCAAGCCGCTCCACGACGGCCGGAATGCCATCCTTGCCGCGACGCTTGAAGTCGATCAGGCGCAGCGTCCGCTTGTGTCCACCACCGCGGAAGCGGACGGTGATGCGGCCGAGATTGTTGCGGCCGCCGGAGGACGACTTGCCCTCCGTCAGCACCTTGAGCGGCTTGCCCTTGTAGAGCTCGCTGCGGTCGACGATCACGAGCTGGCGAAGGCTCGGCGTGACCGGCTTGAAATGCTTCAAAGCCATGTTTGCGATCCTTCCTTACAGGCCCGTGGTCACATCGATGGAGTGACCTTCCTCGAGGGTCACGACCGCCTTCTTGACGTCCGAGCGCTGGCCGAGCCGGCCCCGGAAGACCTTCATCTTGCCCTCGGTGACAAGCGTGTTGACGCTCTTCACCTTGACATCGAACAGCTTCTCGATCGCCGCCTTGATCTGCGGCTTGGTCGCGGTCTTGGCGACCTTGAAGACGACCTTGTTGTGCTCGGAGAGCATGGTCGCCTTTTCGGTGATCACCGGGCCACGAATGACGTCGTAGTGGCGCGGGTCCAGATTCTTCGCGGAGCTCATGTGAAGCGCGCCTCCAGCGCATCGACAGCCGCGCGGGTCAGGACAAGCTTGTCGCGACGCAGGATGTCATAAACGTTGATGCCCTGGATCGGCAGGACGTCGACATTCGGGATCGCACGTGCCGCCAGGCCGAAATTCGTGTCGATCTCGGCGCCGCCGATCACCAGCGCGCTGGAAAGAGCCAGCTTGCCGAAATGGCCGAGCAGCACCTTGGTCTTCGGCTCGGACAGCTTGGCGTCATCGATGATGATGATGCCGCCGGTCTTGGCCTTGGACGAAAGCGCATGGCGCAGAGCCAAGGCGCGGACCTTCTTGGGCAGATCGTGAGCGTGGTCGCGAACGATCGGGCCGAAGGCCTTGCCGCCACCGCGGAACTGCGGAGCAGACGCTGCACCGTGACGAGCGCCGCCGGTGCCCTTCTGCTTGTAGATCTTCTTGCGGGTGCGGTCGACTTCCGACCGGCCCTTGGACTTGTGCGTGCCGGCGCGGCGCTTGGCGAGCTGGTAGCGCACCATGCGGGCCAGGATATCGGCGCGCGGCTCAAGGCCGAAGATCGCATCCGAGAGCTCGACCGAACCGGCCGAGCCACCTTCGAGGGTGGTGATATCGAGCTTCATCACGCGTTCTCCTCAACCGTCTCGGCTGCGGGAGCCGGCGTTTCGCCGCCATTCAGCTTGAACTTGCCCGGCAGGGGCGCATCCTTCGGCAGGGCGCGCTTGATCGCGTCCCGCACATGGATCCAGCCGCCGGCGTGCCCGGGGACAGCGCCCTCGACCAGGATCAGACCGCGCTCGACATCCGTCTGGACGACGCGCAGGTTCTGCGTGGTGACGCGCTCGGCTCCGAGGTGGCCAGGCATCTTCTTGTTCTTGAAGGTCTTGCCAGGGTCCTGACGGCCGCCGGTCGAACCGATCGAGCGGTGCGAGACCGAAACACCGTGCGTGGCGCGCAGACCACCGAAGTTCCAGCGCTTCATGCCACCGGCGAAGCCCTTGCCGAGCGTCGTGCCGCTGACATCGACGAACTGGCCGACGACGAAGTGGTCCGCCGTCAGCTCGGCGCCGACCGGGATCAGCGCGTCATCGGACACGCGGAACTCGACGACCTTGCGCTTGGGCTCGACCTTGGCGACGGCGAAATGGCCGCGCTCAGCCTTCGAGACATTCTTGACCTTGGCCAAGCCTGTTCCGAGCTGCACGGCGACATAGCCGTTCTTCTCGATCGTGCGATGAGCGACGACCTGGCAGTTATCGAGTTTCAGCACGGTGACCGGGATATGTTCGCCGGCATCCGTGAAGATGCGGGTCATCCCGACTTTCTGTGCAATCACACCGGAACGCATCGGTGCATACCTTCCCTTGGGGTCATGTTCATCCCGCCGATATGCGGGAGACAGAGGACCCGGCTAAATTAGGATCAGAGCTTGATTTCGACGTCGACGCCGGCGGCGAGATCGAGCTTCATGAGGGCGTCGACCGTCTGCGGGGTCGGGTCGACGATGTCGAGAACCCGCTTGTGGGTCCGCATTTCGAACTGCTCGCGCGACTTCTTGTCGATGTGGGGCGAGCGGTTGACCGTGAACTTTTCGATGAGCGTGGGCAGCGGGATGGGGCCGCGGACCTGGGCGCCCGTCCTCTTTGCGGTCGACACGATCTCGCGCGTCGAAGCGTCGAGAATGCGGTGGTCGAACGCCTTGAGGCGGATCCGGATATTCTGACCGTTCATGGTCTCAATCTTCCTCGTGACGTGAGAAGGCAAAGGCCGCAGGGCCTTCGCCCTCACGAAAACGCCTGTTACGCGATGATGCTTGCGACGACGCCGGCGCCGACGGTCCTGCCGCCTTCGCGGATGGCGAAGCGCAGCTTCTCTTCCATCGCGATCGGCACGATCAGGTGCACTTCCATGGCGATGTTGTCGCCCGGCATCACCATCTCCGTGCCTTCCGGCAGGTGCACCACGCCCGTCACGTCGGTCGTGCGGAAGTAGAACTGCGGGCGGTAGTTGGTGAAGAACGGGGTGTGGCGACCGCCCTCCTCCTTGGTCAGGATGTAGGCCTCGGCCTTGAACTTCGTGTGCGGCTTCACAGAGCCCGGCTTGCACAGGATCTGCCCGCGCTCGACGTCCTCACGCTTCGTGCCGCGCAGCAGCGCGCCGATGTTGTCGCCCGCCTGGCCCTGGTCGAGCAGCTTGCGGAACATCTCGACGCCCGTCACCGTCGTCTTGACCGTGTCCTTCAGCCCGACGATCTCGATTTCCTCGCCGACCTTGACGATGCCGCGCTCGACGCGACCCGTCACCACCGTGCCGCGGCCCGAGATCGAGAACACGTCCTCGACCGGCATCAGGAACGGCAGGTCCAGCGGACGCGCCGGCTGCGGGATGTACTCGTCGACCGTCTTCATCAGCGCCAGAACCGCGTCATGGCCGATGGTCTTGTCGCCATTGTCGAGCGCGACCTTGGCCGAACCCTTGGTGATCGGGATGTCGTCGCCGGGGAAATCGTATTTCGACAGAAGCTCGCGGATCTCCATCTCGACCAGCTCGAGCAGCTCGGCGTCGTCGACGAGATCGACCTTGTTCATGAACACCACCAGCGCCGGAACGCCGACCTGGCGCGCCAGAAGGATGTGCTCGCGGGTCTGCGGCATCGGGCCGTCGGCCGCCGACACCACCAGGATCGCGCCGTCCATCTGCGCCGCGCCCGTGATCATGTTCTTCACATAGTCGGCGTGGCCGGGGCAGTCGACGTGAGCGTAGTGACGCGCAGCCGTCTCGTACTCGACATGCGCCGTCGAGATCGTGATGCCGCGGGCCTTCTCTTCCGGAGCCTTGTCGATCTGGTCATACGCCGTGAACGTCGCCCCGCCCGACTCCGCCAGGATCTTCGTGATCGCAGCCGTCAAAGACGTCTTGCCATGGTCGACGTGACCAATCGTTCCAATGTTGCAATGCGGCTTCGTCCGAGCAAATTTCTCTTTGGCCATCGTAGCCTCCGTCAGTCAAATCGTTGTTGCGTTAAAGCAGGTCGGGCTGGTGATCAGGCGTACTTGGCCTGGACCTCGGCGGCCACCGCCGACGGAACCTGCTCATAGTGGTCGAACTGCATGGTGTAGTTGGCACGGCCCTGGCTGAACGAGCGCAGCTGGTTGACATAGCCGAACATGTTGGCGAGCGGGACCATCGCATTCACGACGACCGCGTTGCCGCGCATGTCCTGGCCCTGGATCTGGCCACGACGCGAGTTCAGATCGCCGATGACCGAACCGGTATAGTCTTCCGGGGTCACGACCTCGACCTTCATGATCGGCTCGAGCAGCACGGAGCCGCCCTTCTGCAGACCTTCACGAAGCGCGGCGCGCGACGCGATTTCGAAGGCAAGAGCCGACGAGTCAACCTCGTGGAAGGCGCCGTCGATCAACGTCACCTTGACGTCGACCACCGGGAAGCCGGCGATCACGCCCGAGCCGATGACCGAGTTGAGGCCCTTTTCGACGCCGGGGATATATTCCTTCGGAACCGTTCCGCCGACGACCTTGGATTCGAACTCGAAGCCCTTGCCCGTCTCGTTGGGCTCGATCACCAGCTTGACGCGGGCGAACTGGCCGGTACCGCCGGTCTGCTTCTTGTGGGTGTAGTCGACCTCGACCTTCTTGGTCAGGGTCTCGCGATAGGCCACCTGCGGCGCGCCGATATTGGCGTCCACCTTGTAGGTCCGGCGCAGAATGTCGACCTTGATGTCGAGATGCAGCTCGCCCATGCCCTTGAGGATGGTCTGGCCACTCTCCTGGTCGGTCGAGACGCGGAACGAGGGATCCTCGTTGGCGAGCTTCGCCAGGGCGAGGCCGAGCTTCTCCTGGTCGGCCTTGGACTTCGGCTCGATCGCGATCGTGATGACCGGCTCGGGGAATTCCATGCGCTCGAGGATGACCGCCTTGAGGGGGTCGCACAGCGTGTCGCCGGTGCGGACATCCTTGAGGCCGGCCAGGGCGACGATGTCGCCGGCGAAAGCCTCCTTGATGTCTTCGCGGTTGTTCGCGTGCATCAGCAGCATGCGGCCGACGCGCTCTTTCTTGTCGCGGGTCGAGTTGATCACGCCCTGGCCGGTCTCGACCTTGCCGGAATAGACGCGGCAGAAGGTGATCGTACCGACGAACGGATCGTCCATGATCTTGAAGGCGAGCATGGAGAAGGGATCCTCATCCGTCGGATGACGAACGGTCTCTTCCTCGGTCTTGAAGTCGATGCCCTTGATCTCGCCGCGATCCACCGGGGACGGCAGGAAGTCGACGACCGCATCGAGAAGCGGCTGCACACCCTTGTTCTTGAAGGCCGAACCGCAGAGCACGGGATGAAAGGCGCGGCGCTGCACGGCGGTGCGCACCAGGCGACGAAGCGTCTCGGCATCCGGCTCGGTGCCGTCGAGATAGGCTTCCATCGCCGCATCGTCCATATCGACGGCGGCTTCGATCAGCTTGCCGCGATACTCGACGGCCTTGTCGAGCAGGTTCGCCGGGATGTCTGTCTCTTCGAAGGACGCGCCCAGCGCTTCGCCGTTCCAGACGATCGCCTTCATCTTGATCAGATCGATGACGCCGGCGAAATCCGACTCGGCGCCGATCGGGATCTGCAGGCAGACAGGCTTGCCGGCAACGCGATCGATGATGTCCTGAACGCAGCGATAGAAATCGGCGCCGGTCTTGTCCATCTTGTTGACGAACACGACGCGCGGCACGTCATACTTGTCGGCCTGGCGCCAGACGGTCTCGGTCTGGGGCTCGACGCCCTGGTTGCCGTCGAGAACGCAGACGGCGCCGTCGAGCACGCGCAGCGAACGCTCGACTTCGATGGTGAAGTCGACGTGGCCAGGGGTGTCGATGATGTTCAGGCGATGCTCGCGCCACAGGCAGGTCGTCGCAGCGGAGGTGATCGTGATGCCACGCTCCTGCTCCTGCGTCATCCAGTCCATGGTCGCGGCGCCATCATGGACTTCGCCGATCTTGTGCGACTTGCCCGTGTAGAACAGGATTCGCTCGGTCGTCGTCGTCTTGCCGGCATCAATGTGGGCCATGATGCCGAAATTACGATAACGGTCGATGGGATGGGAACGGGCCATGAGTATGCTCTGTCTTTCCGAAGTGGCGCGGACGATTACCAGCGATAATGCGAGAAGGCACGGTTGGCTTCCGCCATCCGGTGCGTGTCTTCACGCTTCTTGACCGCGTTGCCACGGTTGCTGGCCGCATCCATCAGCTCCGAGGAGAGACGCTCGACCATCGTCTTGTCGTTGCGGCCGCGAGCGGCCGAGATCAGCCAGCGGATCGCCAGCGCCTGACGGCGCTCGGTACGAACCTCGACCGGAACCTGGTAGGTGGCGCCGCCGACGCGGCGCGAACGCACCTCGATCGCCGGAGCGACGTTCTCGAGCGCGCTCTTGAAGACAGCGAGCGGATCGCTCTTCATCTTGCTCTCGATGATGTCGAAGGCACCGTAGACGATCCGCTCTGCGGTCGACTTCTTGCCCTCGTACATGACCGAGTTCATGAACTTGGTCACGATCACGTCGTGGAACTTCGGATCGGGAATGATCTCGCGCTTTTCGGCGCTATGGCGGCGGGACATCGTCTAGTCTCCGGTCAATCTTCAATGCTGCGAACCGGCGCGAACCATCAAGGCCCTGCCGGTCTGGCAGAAATTACTTGGGACGCTTGGCGCCGTACTTCGAACGGCGCTGCTTGCGGTTCTTGACGCCCTGGGTGTCGAGCACGCCGCGCAGGATGTGGTAGCGCACGCCGGGAAGGTCCTTGACGCGACCGCCGCGGATCATGACCACGGAGTGCTCCTGGAGGTTGTGACCCTCACCCGGAATGTAGCCGATCACCTCGAAGCCGTTGGTCAGGCGCACCTTGGCGACCTTACGCAGCGCCGAGTTCGGCTTCTTCGGCGTCGTCGTGTAGACGCGCGTGCAGACGCCGCGCTTCTGCGGGCAGGACTCGAGCGCCGGAGCGGTGTTGCGCGCCTTGACGGGCGAACGCGGCTTGCGAATGAGCTGGCTGATTGTCGGCATTCTGGCCTCTCGCTCCACTGAGCGTTTGGAAATCGCTAGATCCGTGGCCCAGGCCGACCGTTGCCATGACACAAACGAAGCCGCGCCATCGGCTCCCGGCAGGGAGGCCTCAGGCGCGTTCGCCAGCAGAGGAGCACGGCTCTCACCGCGTTCATGCATCTTGCCATGTCGTCAATCGACGCTGGAATTCCGGTGGAGTTTCGGCCGCGAAATTCGCCAGCAACAAAGCCTAAGGCGACATACGTGTCCGACAACCACCGATAGTGGCGCGCTTATGACTCGGGGATAGATTCGCGTCAACCCCCATTCTCGGGATTGGGCGCCGAAAAGCCCTGCCCCACGGGTCCAGCGCCCCGAAACCGACATGGCCGCCCCTTGCGGGAGCGGCCATGTTCAACTGTTGCAGTCCGCTGGCGTGCGGAGACGGATTACTCCGCCGCGGGGATCGCCGCCTCGACAGCCCTGGCCGCCTCGACGGCCTTGGCAGCCGAAGCCGCGGCCTTCGCGGCCGCTTCCGCCTTCTGGCCGACGATGAGATCGTCGCGACGCGTCGCCACCTGCTTGATGCGGGCGACCTGCGCGCCGGTGCCGGCCGGGATCAGCGAGCCGACGATGACGTTCTCCTTGAGGCCTTCCAGCGTGTCGTACTTGCCGTTGACCGCCGCCTCGGTGAGGACGCGGGTGGTCTCCTGGAACGACGCCGCCGAGATGAAGGAGCGCGTCTGCAGGCTGGCCTTGGTGATGCCGAGCAGCACGGGGACGCCGGAGGCCGGCTTCTTGCCCTCTTCCTTCATCTTCGCGTTGATCTCCTGCAGCTCGATGCGGTCGACCTGGTCGCCGGTCAGGATGTCGGTATCGCCCGACTCCGTGATCTCGACCTTCTGCAGCATCTGCCGGACGATCACCTCGATGTGCTTGTCGTTGATGCCCACGCCCTGGAGGCGATAGACCTCCTGGATCTCGTTCACCAGATAAGCCGCCAGTTCCTCGACGCCCTTGATCGCCAGGATGTCGTGCGGGGCCGGGTTGCCGTCGAGGATGTAGTCGCCCGTCTCCACGACGTCGCCGTCCTGGAGATGGATGTGCTTGCCCTTGGGGATCAGATATTCGAGCCCCTCGGAACCGTCATGCGGCGTCAGCGTGACGCGACGCTTGTTCTTGTAGTCCTTGCCGAAGCCGATCACGCCGGACTTCTCCGCGATGATCGCCGCATCCTTCGGACGACGGGCCTCGAACAATTCCGCGACACGCGGCAGGCCGCCGGTGATGTCGCGGGTCTTGGCCGAGTCGGTCGAGACACGCGCCAGCACGTCGCCGGCCTTGATCGAGGCGCCGGGCTCCATCGAGATGATGCCTTCGACCGGCAGGATGTAGCGAGCCTCGCCGCCACGGGCGAGCTTGCCGATCTTGCCGTCGGGGCCATGCACGGTGAGCGCCGGACGCAGATCCGAGGTCCGGGCCGAGCCGCGCCAGTCGATCACGACGCGCTTGGAGATGCCGGTCGCCTCGTCGGTCGTCTCGGTGATCGACATGCCGTCGACCAGGTCCTCGTAACCGACGGTGCCGTCGACCTCTGCCAGGATCGGGCGGGAATAGGGGTCCCACTCGATCAGGCGCTGACCGCGCTTGACCTTGTCGCCCTCGTCGATCCGCAGCTTCGAACCGAACTGGACGCGATGCACCGCGCGCTCCGCCCCGTCCGGGCCGACGATGACCACGGCGATATTGCGCGCCATGGCGATCAGGTCGCCGTCCGAGTTGCGGGCGAGGTTGCGGTTGCGGATCTTGACCGTGCCTTCGAAGTTCGACTCGACGAAGGACTGGTCGGCGATCGTCGCCGCGCCGCCGATGTGGAAGGTGCGCATCGTGAGCTGCGTACCCGGCTCGCCGATCGACTGCGCCGCGATGACGCCGACGGCCTCACCCATGTTGACGGGCGTGCCGCGAGCCAGGTCGCGACCGTAGCAGGTCGCGCAGACGCCGTTCTTGGTGGCGCAGGTCAGCACCGAACGGATCTTCACCTCCTGCACGCCAGCGGCGTTGATCGCCTCGATATGGCTTTCCTCGATCATCGTGCCCTTCGGCACTAGGACCTTGCCGTCGATATCCGTCACGTCCTCAGCCGCGGAGCGACCCAGGATGCGGATGCCGAGCGAAGCCACGACCTGGCCGGCGTCGATGATGGCGCGCATCTTGATGCCGCTCTCCGAGCCGCAATCCGTCTCGGAGATGATGGCATCCTGCGCCACGTCGACGAGACGACGGGTCAGATAGCCGGAGTTGGCCGTCTTCAGCGCCGTATCGGCAAGGCCCTTGCGGGCGCCGTGGGTCGAGTTGAAGTACTCGAGAACGTCGAGGCCTTCCTTGAAGTTCGAGATGATCGGCGACTCGATGATCTCGCCCGAGGGCTTGGCCATCAGGCCGCGCATCGCCGCGAGCTGCTTCATCTGCGCCGGCGAACCACGCGCTCCGGAGTGGCTCATCATGTAGATCGAGTTGATCGGCTTGTCGCGACCGTGCTCGTCCTTCTTCACCGTCGAGATGCGCAGCATCATCTCCTGGGCGAGCTTGTCGGAGCACTTCGCCCAGGCGTCGACGACCTTGTTGTACTTCTCGCCCTGGGTGATCAGGCCGTCCTGATACTGCTGCTCGTAATCCTTGGCGAGCGCGCGGGTGGTGTCGACGATCTCCCACTTGTTCTCCGGCACGACCATGTCGTCCTTGCCGAAGGAGATGCCGGCCTTGAAGGCGTGGGTGAAGCCCAGCGACATGATGCGGTCGCAGAAGATCACCGATTCCTTCTGACCGCAGCCGCGATAAACGGCGTCGATCATCCCGGAGATTTCCTTCTTCGTCATCAGGCGGTTGCTGACGTCGAAGGTCATGTTCGGGTGCTTTGGCAGCGCGGTCGAGAGGATGACGCGGCCGGGCGTGGTGTCGTAGATCTTGGTATAGGACTTGCCGTCCTGGTCGACCCCGGTCCAGCGGTATTTGATCTTCGAATGCAGCGTCACGACCTTCTCGTAGAGCGCGTATTCGAGCTCGCCGATATCGCCGAAGATCTTGCCCTGGCCCGGCTCGCCGTCCGAGACGATCGAGAGGTAGTACAGGCCGAGCACGATGTCCTGCGACGGCACGATGATCGGCAAGCCGTTCGCCGGGTGCAGGATGTTGTTGGTCGACATCATCAGGACGCGCGCTTCGAGCTGCGCTTCCAGCGACAGCGGCACGTGCACCGCCATCTGGTCGCCGTCGAAGTCCGCGTTGAAGGCGGCGCAGACCAGCGGGTGAAGCTGGATCGCCTTGCCCTCGATCAGCGTCGGCTCGAAGGCCTGGATGCCCAAGCGATGGAGCGTCGGCGCCCGGTTCAGCATCACCGGATGCTCGCGGATGACCTCGTCCAGGATGTCCCAGACCTCAGGCTTCTCCTTCTCGACGAGCTTCTTGGCCTGCTTGACCGTGGTCGAGTAGCCCTTGGCGTCGAGGCGCGCATAGATGAACGGCTTGAACAGCTCGAGTGCCATCTTCTTGGGCAGCCCGCACTGGTGCAGCTTCAGCTCCGGACCGACGACGATGACCGAACGGCCGGAATAGTCGACGCGCTTGCCAAGCAGGTTCTGGCGGAAGCGGCCCTGCTTGCCCTTCAGCATGTCGGCGAGCGACTTCAGCGGGCGCTTGTTGGCACCCGTGATGACGCGGCCGCGGCGGCCGTTGTCGAACAGCGCATCGACCGATTCCTGCAGCATCCGCTTCTCGTTGCGGATGATGATGTCCGGCGCGCGCAGCTCGATCAGCCGCTTCAGGCGGTTGTTGCGGTTGATGACGCGGCGATACAGGTCATTCAGGTCCGAGGTCGCGAAGCGGCCGCCATCGAGCGGCACGAGCGGACGCAGATCGGGCGGGATCACCGGGATGATGGTCATGACCATCCATTCCGGCTTGTTGCCCGACTGCTGGAACGCCTCGATGATCTTGAGGCGCTTCATCAGCTTCTTGGGCTTCAGCTCCGACGTCGTCGTCGCGATCTCATGCTTGAGATCGGCGTTGATCTGGTCGAGGTCGAGCGCGCGCAGCATCTCGCGGATGGCTTCCGCGCCGATCATGGCGGTGAAGGTGTCGGCGCCGTACTCTTCCTGGCACCGGACATACTCTTCTTCCGACAGAAGCTGGCGGTCCTTGAGCGGCGTCAGGCCTGGCTCGATGACCACATACGACTCGAAGTAGAGAATGCGCTCGAGATCCTTGAGCGGCATGTCCATCAAAAGGCCGATGCGCGAGGGCAGCGACTTCAGGAACCAGATATGCGCGACCGGGGCGGCCAGCTCGATATGGCCCATGCGCTCGCGCCGGACGCGGGCGAGCGTGACTTCGACGCCGCACTTCTCGCAGATGACGCCCTTGAACTTCATGCGCTTGTACTTGCCGCACAGGCACTCGTAGTCCTTGATCGGCCCGAAGATGCGGGCGCAGAACAGGCCGTCGCGCTCCGGCTTGAACGTGCGGTAGTTGATGGTCTCCGGCTTTTTGATCTCGCCATAGGACCAGGACAGGATCTTTTCCGGGCTGGCGATCGAGATGCGGATCGCATCGAACGCCTGCTGCACCGGCTGCTGCCCAAAGAGATTCATGACCTCTTGCTTCATCGCCTGCTCTCCTGCCGCCGGCGGGGGTTGGTGAACCGCCCTGCCCGGCCTTCATGCGATTATGCCGGCGGCGTGAGTGCCGCTGGCATGATGTCGTGTCCGGCGCGCTGCCCCCTCGCGGAGGCGCGCAAGCCTTATTCGGCCGCTTCGGCCGGCGGCAACTCGCCGGGGCGCGGCTTGTTGCTGACCAGTTCGACGTTGAGGCCGAGCGAGCGCATTTCCTTGACGAGCACGTTGAAGCTCTCGGGGATGCCCGCCTCGAAGTTGTCCTCGCCGCGCACGATCGACTCGTAGACCTTGGTACGGCCCGCGACGTCGTCCGACTTCACCGTCAGCATTTCTTGCAGCGTGTAGGCGGCGCCGTAAGCCTCGAGCGCCCAGACCTCCATCTCGCCGAAGCGCTGTCCGCCGAACTGCGCCTTGCCGCCCAGCGGCTGCTGGGTAACGAGCGAGTACGGGCCGATCGAACGGGCATGGATCTTGTCGTCGACCAGATGGTGCAGCTTCAGCATGTAGATGTAGCCCATCGTGACCTTGCGGTCGAAGGGCTCGCCAGTCCGGCCGTCATAGAGCGTGGACTGGCCGGACGAGTGCAAGCCCGCTTGCTCCAGCAGCCGCTCGATATCGGCCTCCTTGGCGCCGTTGAACACCGGCGTCGCGATCGGAACGCCGCGGCGCAGGTTCTGGCCCATCTCGACGAGCTCGTTCTCGTCCATCGAGGCGATGATCTCGTTGTCCTCGTAGACAGCGTCGAACGAAGCCCGCAGCGCCTTGACGTCATGCGCCTTCTTGTACGCGTCGATCGCCGCACCGATCTGCTTGCCGAGACCGGCAGCGGCCCAGCCCAGATGGGTCTCCAGGATCTGCCCGACATTCATACGCGACGGCACGCCCAGCGGGTTCAGCACGATGTCGGCATGGGTGCCGTCCTCGAGGAACGGCATGTCCTCGGCGGCAACGATGCGCGAGACCACGCCCTTGTTGCCGTGACGGCCGGCCATCTTGTCGCCCGGCTGGATCTTGCGCTTCACCGCGACGAAGACCTTGACCATCTTCATCACGCCCGGAGGCAGTTCGTCGCCGCGCTGCAGCTTCTCGACCTTGTCGAGGAAGCGCTGCTCGAGGCGCTTCTTCGACTCGTCGTACTGCTTCCGCATCGCTTCGATCTCGGTCATCAGCGGGTCGTCGCCGACCGCGAACAGCCACCACTGCGAGCGCGGGAACTCGGACATGCCCTCGCGGGAGATGACCGTGTCCTTCTTGAAGCCCTTCGGACCGGCGAGACCGACCTTGCCGGTCAGGATGTCGCCAAGACGCGCGAAAGTGTTGCGGTCCAGGATCGCCTGCTCGTCGTCGCGGTCCTTGGCGAGACGCTCGATCTCCTCGCGCTCGATCGCCTGGGCGCGCTCGTCCTTGTCGACGCCATGGCGGTTGAACACGCGCACCTCGACGATCGTGCCCTGCACGCCGGGCGGAACCCGCAGCGAGGTGTCGCGGACGTCCGAGGCCTTCTCGCCGAAGATGGCGCGGAGCAGCTTCTCCTCCGGCGTCATCGGGCTTTCGCCCTTGGGCGTGATCTTGCCCACGAGGATGTCGCCAGCCGCCACTTCGGCGCCGATATAGACGATGCCGGCTTCGTCGAGGTTCTTCAGCGCCTCTTCCGAAACGTTCGGAATGTCGCGCGTGATCTCCTCCGGCCCGAGCTTGGTGTCGCGGGCCATGACTTCGAATTCCTCGATATGGATCGAGGTGAAGATGTCTTCCGAGACGATCTTCTCCGAGAGCAGGATCGAGTCCTCGAAGTTGTAGCCGTTCCACGGCATGAACGCGACGAGCACGTTGCGGCCGAGCGCAAGCTCGCCGAACTCAGTCGACGGGCCGTCAGCGACGATGTCACCCTTCTTGATGACGTCGCCGACGCGCACCAGCGGACGCTGCGTGATGCAGGTCGACTGGTTCGAGCGTTGGAACTTCTGCAGCCGGTAGATGTCAACGCCCGGCTTGGTCGGGTCCATCTCGTCGGAAGCGCGGATGACGATACGCGTCGCGTCGACCTGGTCGACGACGCCGGCGCGGCGGGCCGCGATCGCGGCGCCCGAGTCACGGGCGACGACAGCTTCCATGCCGGTGCCGACGAAGGGCGCATCGGCGCGAACCAGCGGCACCGCCTGGCGCTGCATGTTCGAGCCCATCAGCGCGCGGTTGGCGTCGTCGTTCTCGAGGAACGGGATCAGCGCCGCGGCGACCGAGACGAGCTGCTTCGGCGACACGTCCTGGAAGTCGACCTTGTCGACCGGCGTGACGATGACCTCGCCGGCGCGGCGACAGACGATCAGATCGTCCGTCAGACGGCCTTCCTTGTCGACGGCGGCATTGGCCTGGGCGACGTTGTACTTCGCCTCCTCCATCGCCGAGAGATAGATGATCTCCTCGGTCTGCTTGCCGTCACGGATGCGGCGATAGGGGCTCTCGATAAAGCCGTACTTGTTCACCCGCGCGAAGGTGGCGAGCGAGTTGATCAGGCCGATATTCGGGCCTTCCGGCGTCTCGATCGGGCAGATGCGGCCGTAATGCGTCGGGTGCACGTCGCGCACCTCGAAGCCGGCGCGCTCGCGGGTCAGACCACCCGGGCCAAGCGCCGAAAGACGACGCTTATGTGTGACTTCCGAGAGGGGGTTCGTCTGGTCCATGAACTGCGAGAGCTGCGACGAGCCGAAGAACTCGCGCACGGCGGCGGCCGCAGGCTTCGCGTTGATCAGGTCCTGCGGCATCACCGTGTCGATGTCGACCGAGGACATGCGCTCCTTGATGGCGCGCTCCATGCGCAGCAGGCCCAGGCGATACTGGTTCTCCATCAGCTCGCCGACCGAGCGCACGCGCCGGTTGCCGAGATGGTCGATGTCGTCGATCTCGCCCTTGCCGTCGCGCAGGTCGACCAGCGCCTTGACGACCGCGAAGATGTCCTCCTTGCGCAGGATGCGCACGGTGTCCTCGGCGTCGAGGTCGAGGCGCATGTTCATCTTGACGCGGCCGACGGCCGAGAGGTCGTAGCGCTCGGCGTCGAAGAACAGCGACTGGAACATGTTCTCGGCGGTCTCGAGCGTCGGCGGCTCGCCCGGACGCATCACGCGGTAGATGTCGAACAGCGCCTCTTCACGGCGCGAGTTCTTGTCTACGTTCAGCGTGTTGCGGATATAGGGGCCGACCGTGATGTGGTCGATGTCGAGCACCGGGATCTCGTCGAAACCCTCGTCGGTTAGCAGCTTGAGGAGCTTCTCGTTGATCTCCTCGCCAGCCTCGGCGAAGACCTCGCCGGTCGCCGGATTGACCAGGTCCTCGGCGATGTACTGGGTGTAGAGGTCCTCGTCCGTGGCGCGCAGGAACTTGAGGCCCTTCTCGGCTAGTTGCCGGGCGGTGCGGGCAACGAGCTTCTTGCCGGCCTCGACCACGACCTCGCCGGTGTCGGCGTCGATCATGTCCTCGGTCGTCTTGAAGCCCTTCATGCGCTCGGCATCGTAGGGCACGCGCCAGCCCTTGCCGTCGCGGGCATAGGCGATGTGGTTGTAGAAGCGGCTGAGGATCTCCTCGCCGTCCATGCCGAGCGCGAACAGCAGCGACGTCACCGGAATCTTGCGCTTCCGGTCGATGCGCGCATAAACGATGTCCTTGGCGTCGAACTCGATGTCGAGCCAGGAGCCGCGATACGGGATGATGCGGGCGGCGAACAAGAGCTTGCCCGACGAATGGGTCTTGCCCTTGTCGTGATCGAAGAACACGCCCGGCGAGCGGTGCATCTGCGAGACGATGACGCGCTCGGTGCCGTTGACGATGAAGGTGCCGTTATCGGTCATGAGCGGCATGTCGCCCATGTAGACATCCTGCTCCTTAATGTCCTTGACCGACTTCGCCTGGGTGTCGGGATCGATATCGAACACGATCAGGCGCAGCGTCACCTTGAGCGGCGCCGAGAAGGTCATGCCGCGCTGGCGGCACTCGTCGACATCGTATTTCGGCGGCTCGAAGGTGTACTTGACGAATTCAAGCAGCGAGGCGCCCGAGAAATCGCCGATCGGGAACACCGACCTGAAGACGGACTGCAGGCCCTCGTCGCCGCGGCCACCCTTGGGCTCGTCGACCATCAGGAACTGGTCGTAGGACGCCTTCTGAACCTCGATGAGGTTCGGCATCTGCGCCACTTCCTTGAGTTTGCCGAAGAACTTGCGGACGCGCCTGCGGCCCTGGAGCGAATTGACCATGTTGTTCCTCGCAATCTCGGACGGCTCACCTGGCGGTCTGCCGGATGAAAGGCGGCCAGGCCGCCGGGTGAGCCGTTCGGCGCATCATCGCGCCGACATTATCTGAAACGCGGCCCTGCAACGCGAAGCTGCATCGAGGGCCCCTGCAACCTTTCCGCACCGGAGCGCGGAAACGACGCGACAGCCCCGGAGGTGGAGACCACCCCGGGACTGTCTGGTCTTGACTAGGGTCGGACCGGCATCAAGCCGGCCCTGCTCACTTGAGCTCGACCTTGGCGCCGACGGCCTCGAGCTGCTTCTTGAGCTTTTCGGCCTCGTCCTTGCCGACCGACTCCTTGACAGGCTTCGGAGCAGCTTCGACCAGGTCCTTGGCTTCCTTGAGGCCGAGACCGGTGATGGCGCGGACTTCCTTGATCACCTCGATCTTCTTGTCGCCAGCGGCGGCAAGAACGACGGTGAACTCGGTCTGCTCTTCAACGGCGGCGGCGGCGGGGCCAGCAGCCGGGCCGGCAACCGCAACGGCGGCGGCGGCGGAAACGCCCCACTTCTCTTCGAGAAGCTTGGCGAGGTCGGCGGCCTCAAGGACCGTGAGGGACGACAGCTCGTCGACGAGCTTGGCAAGATCAGCCATGTTAGGCTCCTATATGGTAAGAGGTTCGAACGGTTTTCAGGGGTAACTGGCCTGGATCAGGCCGCATCCTTGTCGGCATATGCCTGGAACACGCGCGCGAGCTTTGCGGCAGGCGCGGTCGAGAGCTGGGCGATCTTCGTTGCAGGGGCCACAAGGAGGCCGAGCAGCTTGGCGCGCAGTTCGTCGAGCGAGGGCATGGAGGCCAGAGCCTTGACGCCTTCGGGGTTCAGGGCGGTCTTGCCCATCGCGCCGCCGAGGATGACGAGCTTGTCGTTGTCCTTGGCGAAAGCGGTGGCGACCTTCGGCGCCGCGACCGGATCGCTGGAATAGGCGATCAGGGTGGGGCCCGTCAGCAGGTTGCTGATGGACGCGACGTCGGTGCCTTCAAGAGCGATCTTGGCCAGCCGGTTCTTTGCGACCTTCACGGTGGCGCCATTGGCCTTCATCTCGCGACGAAGCTTCTGGAACTGAGCCACCGTCAAACCCGCATAGTGGGCCACGACAACGACCGACGTGTTCGCAAACACGCCGTTCAGGGTCGCGACGGCATCTGTTTTTGCCGCTTTATCCACTGGGCTCTCTCCGGTAGGCGGCAGGCCTGTGAGGGCTCGCCGCCGGTTGCACGTGCCGCTCGTCAAAAACCCCGGTTGACACCAGCGCTTCATCGGAGCGACGCTCAGTGCCCTGTCCCCGATCAAGCTCGAAAGCCGCGATCGGGCGAGATGGTTCGAACCGTCTTCGGGATCTTGCGACCCCGGTTGAGCTCTTGCACCGTCTATGCAGGCCTCTTGGCGAAATTATGCCCTCGGGCGAACCCTCGGAGCACCTGCAGTCTCAGACAGGACTGGGTGATTCGGCCGCCTGGATCGCTCCGGACGCCCCAAAAACCCATCTTTCGGCGGCAAGCCGCCGAAAAACGCGAAACGGACCCCTTCGTGCGAAGCACGCCGGAGCCCACATCACTTATGGAAACAGGCGAGCGTCATAGCGCCTTCGCCTGCCTCTGCCAAGTACCGTCTCGTCCGATCGGGGAGCGGGACGGAAATCCGGCCGGCGTGAGCCGGCCGAAAGAACGGCAAATTCCGATCAGCCGCCCAGGACGCTGTTCGGCTCGATCTTGACGCCCGGACCCATCGTCGAGGAGATCGCGACGCGCTGGATATAGGTGCCCTTGGCGCCGGCGGGCTTGGCCTTGGCGACCGAATCGGCGAACGCCTTGATGTTCTCCGCCAGCTTCTCGGCCGAGAACGAGACCTTGCCGACGGCGGCATGCACGATGCCGGCCTTCTCGACGCGGAACTCGACCGAACCGCCCTTGGACGCGGCGACCGCAGTGGTCAGGTCCATGGTGACGGTGCCGACCTTCGGGTTCGGCATCAGGCCACGCGGGCCGAGCACCTTACCGAGGCGGCCGACCAGCGGCATCATGTCCGGGGTCGCGATGCAGCGATCGAAATCGATCGTGCCCTTCTGGACGATCTCGACGAGATCTTCCGCGCCGACGATGTCGGCACCGGCCTTCTTGGCCTCCTCGGCCTTGGCGCCGCGCGCGAACACGGCGACGCGCAGGACGCGGCCCGAGCCGTTCGGCAGGTTGCAGACGCCGCGGACCATCTGGTCGGCGTGACGCGGATCGACGCCCAGATTCATCGAGACCTCGACGGTCTCGTCGAACTTGGCGGTGGCGCGCTCCTTGACCAGCGAGACGGCGTCCGTCAGCGGGTAGAGCTTGGTGCGGTCAATGCCTTCACGGCCCTTGACGACGCGCTTTGCGATATGTGCCATTTTCGCCCCCTCAGCCCACGACTTCCAGGCCCATGGACCGGGCGGAGCCCTTGATCATGGACGAGGCGGATTCGACCGAATCGCAGTTGAGATCGGCCATCTTCTTCTCGGCGATCTCGTTGATCTGGGCGAGCGTCACCTTGCCGACATTGCCGCCGCGACCAGGCGTCTTGGAACCGGAGGTCAGGCCGGCGGCCTTCTTCAGCCAGTAGGACACCGGCGGCTGCTTCATCTCGAAGGTGAAGGAACGGTCCTGATACGCGGTGATGATCACCGGGATCGGCATGCCCTTTTCCATCTGCGCGGTCTTCGCATTGAAGGCCTTGCAGAATTCCATGATGTTGAGGCCGCGCTGACCCAGCGCCGGACCGATCGGCGGCGACGGATTGGCCGCGCCCGCCGGAACCTGAAGCTTCACGTAGCCCGTGATCTTCTTTGCCATGATGGCTGCTCCTGCCGCCTGCTCCGATGCCTATCGAAACGACGACGTCCTGCCCGCGGACAGCTTTCGCCCGGGGTCAGGATGGTTGCAGAGCGTGGTGCGGCAGGGAGTTCCGGTTGGCGACCGGCCCGCCTCCCACGCAAGTGAGGCGCCGCCTATGACACAAGGCGGCGCCGAAGGGAAGCCTGTTAAAGCTTCTCGACCTGTCCGTATTCCAGCTCGACCGGCGTGGCGCGACCGAAGATCGACACAGCGACCTTGAGGCGGGCGCGGCCGTGATCGACATCCTCGACGACGCCGTTGAAGGAGGCGAAGGGGCCGTCGGCGACCTTCACCTGCTCGCCGATCTCGAAGACGACGGTCGGCTTCGGCCGCTCGATGCCTTCGGCGACCTGGCCCTTGATCCGCATCGCCTCATGCTCGGGAATAGCCATGGGCTTGGCCTTGTCGGCGCCCAGGAAGCCCGTGACCTTCGGCGTGTTCTTGATGAGGTGATAGACCTCGTCGGTCATCTCGCATTTCACCAGCACATAGCCGGGGAAGAACTTGCGCTCGGCATCGACCTTGCGGCCGCGGCGAACCTCGACGACCTTCTCGGTCGGGACCAGCACCTCATCGAACTTGTCGGCGAGATTGCGCTGCGCCGCCTGGTCGCGGATCGACTGCGCGACCTTGTTCTCGAAGTTAGAATAGGCGTGGACGATGTACCAGCGGGTGCTCACGTTCTTGATTCCGTTCAACGGGCGCCGAGGATGATGCCGAGCGACCAGCGGATGATGGTGTCGGTGAAGAGGAAGAACAGGCTGGAGACGACGACCATGGCGAGCACGAGGCCCGTCGTGATCAAGGTCTCGCGGCGCGACGGCCAGGTGACCTTGCCGGCCTCGTTGCGGACGTCCTGCAGGAAGCTGAAGGGGCTGCTCTTGGCCATGGGTCACCTCGGGTTCCGAACGGGTTCGCTGGCTCTCGCCATGGCGCCGATTCGGCCGTCCTGAAACATTCGCGGCGCGGGGCTCAGGGAGCCACGCGCCGGTATGACGAGCCTATTACAACGGTCGGGCGCGTTAGCCAAGCGCCTTTTGGCGAAGGCCTCGACCACCCCTGACCGAGGCAACGAGCCCGATCGCGCCCCGTCGCAACAGGCGACGAAGAAACAGGCGAGCCGTACGCGGCCCGCATCATTGTCTGATGGAAGGAAATCTGACGACGCCAGTCCCTGCCGCTATCGGCCATGGGGAAACTGGCAGGGGCGGTAGGGCTCGAACCTACGACAACCGGTTTTGGAGACCGGTACTCTACCAACTGAGCTACACCCCTGTAGTCGGCGATGCTTTGCCCCAACGGGCTGAGCATTTCAAGTCGAAAAACACACCGCGTTCGGTGCCGGGCACAAAAAAGGGCGGCGTTTCCGCCGCCCCTTCAAAGCTTTGCAGCCAATGCTTGAATCAAGCGATGATGCTTGCGACGACGCCGGCGCCGACGGTCCTGCCGCCTTCGCGGATGGCGAAGCGCAGCTTCTCTTCCATCGCGATCGGCACGATCAGGTGCACTTCCATGGCGATGTTGTCGCCCGGCATCACCATCTCCGTGCCTTCCGGCAGGTGCACCACGCCCGTCACGTCGGTCGTGCGGAAGTAGAACTGCGGGCGGTAGTTGGTGAAGAACGGGGTGTGGCGACCGCCCTCCTCCTTGGTCAGGATGTAGGCCTCGGCCTTGAACTTCGTGTGCGGCTTCACAGAGCCCGGCTTGCACAGGATCTGCCCGCGCTCGACGTCCTCACGCTTCGTGCCGCGCAGCAGCGCGCCGATGTTGTCGCCCGCCTGGCCCTGGTCGAGCAGCTTGCGGAACATCTCGACGCCCGTCACCGTCGTCTTGACCGTGTCCTTCAGCCCGACGATCTCGATTTCCTCGCCGACCTTGACGATGCCGCGCTCGACGCGACCCGTCACCACCGTGCCGCGGCCCGAGATCGAGAACACGTCCTCGACCGGCATCAGGAACGGCAGGTCCAGCGGACGCGCCGGCTGCGGGATGTACTCGTCGACCGTCTTCATCAGCGCCAGAACCGCGTCATGGCCGATGGTCTTGTCGCCATTGTCGAGCGCGACCTTGGCCGAACCCTTGGTGATCGGGATGTCGTCGCCGGGGAAATCGTATTTCGACAGAAGCTCGCGGATCTCCATCTCGACCAGCTCGAGCAGCTCGGCGTCGTCGACGAGATCGACCTTGTTCATGAACACCACCAGCGCCGGAACGCCGACCTGGCGCGCCAGAAGGATGTGCTCGCGGGTCTGCGGCATCGGGCCGTCGGCCGCCGACACCACCAGGATCGCGCCGTCCATCTGCGCCGCGCCCGTGATCATGTTCTTCACATAGTCGGCGTGGCCGGGGCAGTCGACGTGAGCGTAGTGACGCGCAGCCGTCTCGTACTCGACATGCGCCGTCGAGATCGTGATGCCGCGGGCCTTCTCTTCCGGAGCCTTGTCGATCTGGTCATACGCCGTGAACGTCGCCCCGCCCGACTCCGCCAGGATCTTCGTGATCGCAGCCGTCAAAGACGTCTTGCCATGGTCGACGTGACCAATCGTTCCAATGTTGCAATGCGGCTTCGTCCGAGCAAATTTCTCTTTGGCCATGACACCCTGTTTCCTGACAACGGCCCTACGAGGCCTTCCGAAAGCGCGGTCGCATTAGGGGTTTTTCGGGTGGGATGCAAGGTTGCGCTTGCACGGCGCTCCTGAGACCGGAGACTCATGAACCGAAGTTGACCGATTTGATCTGAAACATCGGGAAGGAGGGGCCCATCCAGACCTCGCCTTGCCCGAACATCGCGCCCTGGTCCCGCAAGAACAGCTCCTCGAAAGATTGGGCCGCCACGACCTTGCGGATCTTCGGATCCATCAAATAAGGCATCGCCTGGCGCAACTGCCCCGCATTCTGGACCGCGCGCAACGGCGCGCCGTTGAGCTTCAGCGGGAAGCTCACCGTCCTGGCCACGAGCGCGGGATCACCCGAGCGGAAAGCTGCCTTGATGATCCGAAATCCACGGTAGGCTTCGATCGCCTTGAAGCCCTGGACCTCATAGGATCGAACGAGCTCCTTCGACATATCCGGGACCGTGAAATGCATGGCAATCGGATTCTCCGGCTTCTTGAGCGCTCTGCGCAGGCCACGCGCGACCAGGACCAAAGCCGCGTGCTGATCGTGAAGCCGTTGGGAGACCGCTGCCGAGCTCGAACCCCGCCCGTTCCGCAAGCTCTCGATGATCTCCTCCTCGACGATGTTCTCGTTGGCCCTCGGCGTCTGCCGCATGCGCGCGGTTAGCAGCGCCTTGACAGCGTCCTCATATTGAAACTGCGCCGCCCAGGCCCGTTCCTCGACCTCAGCCAGCGCCGCGTCGAGGCCGGCGGGACCGCCGGTCGCGGCCGCCAGATCAGCCGGCAGGAATTTGAGCATTGCCTCGACGGGGCGCGGCCCCGGCATGTCCGGATCGGGACGAATATCGAGCGTAGCAGTCTGGCCGAGAAGCACCATGCTGATCGGTTTTGCGATCGCGTCGAGCGGCTCGGCGGCGATCAGGATCAACGCGACGGCCGGAAGAATCCGGGCTCTCGAAAACCAGACCATATTGCCCCCGCCAGGACGAAACCCTGCCGCCGCTTGTTCGCCAAGCGTTTCGATCCCGCCTCGACGCCGAGACCTGTGGCCGCCAGCGGAAACATTACCATAGGTCATTTCGCGCTCCTTGTAAGCAGACGGCACGTGACCCACCGCTCCGACGTCAGCGCAGCCGGTGCTGGCTAGGCGACGCCGAACACCCGCCGGTAACGCGCCACCGCCCCGCCCTCGCCCGAGACCTTCTCGGGATTGTCGGAGAGCTTCACCGCGGGGCGGCCATTCGCCTTCGTCACCTTGCAGACCAGCGACATCGGGTCGAGCGCGCGCGAGCCGTCCGGCGAGCAGCCGACGAGGTCGTTGGTGAGATCGGTGCCCCAGCCGAAGGCCATCCGGACCTTGCCGTCGAAGTGACGGTAGACGCGCTCGATCGCATCGACATCGAGCCCATCGGAGAAGACCAGCAGCTTGTCCTTCGGGTCGCGCCCATGCGCGCGCCACCACGCCATGATCTCCTCGCCAGCCGGGATCGGCGGCGCCGAATCGGGCCGGAACCCCGTCCAGTCGGCGACCCAGTCCGGCGCATGACGCAGGAAGCCGGTGGTGCCGAAGGCGTCGGGCAGAGCGATCAGCAGGTTGCCGCCATAGACCTGGCGCCATTCGTCGAGCACGCGATAAGGCGCGCGCAGCAGTTCCTCGTCGCTGTCGGCGAGCGCGGCCAGCACCATCGGCAGCTCATGGGCATTGGTGCCGATCGCCTCGAGATCGTTGTCCATCGCCAGCAGCACGTTCGAGGTGCCGCTGAAGGCTGCGCCCAGCCCCTCCTTCAGCGCCTCGACGCACCAGCGCTGCCAGAGATGGCCATGGCGCCGCCGCGTCCCGAAATCCGAAAGACGCAGGCTCGGCAGCTTCTGCAGCCGCTCGACCTTGTCCCACATCTTCGCCTTGGCCCGGGCATAGAGCACGTCGAGCGCGAAGCGCCTCTCACCGACCATGACCCGGCGCGCGCGCAATTCGTTGATGATGGCGAGCGCCGGCACCTCCCACATCGTGGTGTGGGTCCAGGGCCCCTCGAAATGCAGTTCGTACTGCCCGTCGACCTTGCGCAGCTCGTACTCCGGCAGCTGGAAATCGGCGAGCCAGGCGATGAACTCCGGCGAGAACATCTGCGTCTTGCCATAGAACGAGTTGCCGGAAAGCCAGATCAGCTCCTTCTTCGAGAAGCGGACGCTGCGGGCATGGTCGAGCTGGGCGCGCAGTTCCGCCTCGTCGACGATATCGGCAAGGCGGATATGCTTCGAGCGGTTGATCAGCGAGAAGGTGACCTTGACCTGCGGATGGAAGGCGCGGATCATCTGCAGCATCAGCAGCTTGTAGAAATCCGTGTCGAGCAGGCTGCGGATGATCGGGTCGAGCCGCCAGCCATGATTGTAGGTCCGCGTCGCGATATCGGTGACGGTCATGCTGGCGTCCTGTCGGCCTGTCTCGTCGCAAGGTGGCACATCAGAACAGCGCCTTGAGCCACAGGGCAAGCGAGCTTGGCGCGCGCGACGGCCAGGCGGCAGCGCCGAGCGA
This sequence comes from Bosea sp. 124, assembly GCF_003046175.1. Taxonomy (NCBI): domain Bacteria; kingdom Pseudomonadati; phylum Pseudomonadota; class Alphaproteobacteria; order Hyphomicrobiales; family Alloboseaceae; genus Allobosea; species Allobosea sp. 124. The sequence continues at coordinate 4,311,452 of NZ_PZZM01000001.1, read as the reverse complement.
CAGCACCGCGAGCGCGACGAGCAGCACGCCGAGCAGCGGCAGCACCGCCCGAAACACGGCGCCCGCCGGCACGCGCATGATGCCGCTGACGACATAGACCAGAATGCCGAGCGGCGGCGTCAGCCCATGGATCATCAGGTTGACGACCAGGATCACGCCGAACTGGATCGGATCGAGCCCGGCCGCGACCGCGACCGGCAGCAGCAAGGGCGCCAGCAGCAGGATCGCTGCCCCGATGTCGAGGAAAAGTCCCGCAACCAGCAGCACGAGATTGGCGAGCAGCATCACAGCATAGGGCCCGCCGCCCAGCCCGGTCACCAGCCCGGCCATCACGTCGGAGACGCGGTCGAGCGCCAGCAGGAAGGCGAAGGGCGCCGAGGCGCCGATCAGCAGCCCGATCGCGGCCGCTTCTGTTGCGGTGCTGCGCAGCGCCGCCAGGATGCCCCGGCCGCTCAGGCTGCGCAGCAGCAGGCAGGCGACCAGCGCATAGGTGACGGCGAGTGCCGAGGCCTCCGTCACCGTCACGACACCGAAGCGGATGCCGATGACCACCACGACGCCAAGCCCGATCGCCGGCAGCGCGCCAATGAGGCTCGACACGCGCTCACGCGGGCTCGCCTTCGGCGCCGCATCGACGACGTTTCGCACCGTCAGATGGATGCCGATCGCGAGCGCCACAGCCAGCACGCCGCCGGCAACGAAACCGCCGACCAGCAGCGACCCGACCGAGAGATTCGTCGCCGTCGCCAGCAGCAGGAAGGCGATCGAGGGCGGGATGATGTTGTCGAGCATGGAGACACCGGCGACGATCGCCGCCGCATGGGCCGGCGGATAGCCGCGCGCCACCAGCGTCGGCGCCATCACCTTGGCCCCGAAGGCGGCGTTGGCGACAGACGACCCCGACGCGCCCGAAAACAGCACGCTCGACACCAGCGCCGTCTGGGCGAGCCCCGCGCGTCGATGCCCGACCAGCGCGGCGGCGAAGCGCACCAGGCGCTCGGCCAGTCCACCCGACGTCAGGAGTTCGCCGGCCCACAGGAAGAAAGGGATTGCCAGCAGCAGGAATTTCGAGACCCCGGCGACCGTGTTCTGGACGATCGCCGGCTCCGGCAGCAGGCCGCCGAAGGCGCCGGCAATCGAGACGCCCGCGAGCAAGGCGAGCGGGAGCGGCGCCCCCAGCAGCAGGCCGGAGCCGGCGAGCAGGGCTGCGGCGAGACTGGGTGTCGCAAGGACCAGCCCCGTCGAGAGCTGCGCCAGCGCGTAGAAGCACGCCCCAAGCAGCAGGGCAGCCAAGGCATCGCGCCAGCCCCGGTCGAGCGCCGCCCGCAGCGTCAGGACGAGCGCCGTCAGTCCGCCCCCGAGGGCAAACACGGCGAAGCGCAGCCATTCCGGTAGTCCGAGCACGGTCGAGGTGCCGCCGACGAGCAGCGCGACATTCGCCCCCCCGAGCGCGAGCACGAGCGCACCGTGCACCGCGATGCCCCCGGCCAATGCGTCCGCAAGCCGGCGCTGACCCGATGGCAACAGCCGCACCACTACATCCAGCCGCATCGCGAGCGCGCCGGTAACAGCGAGCGGTGCGCCGGTCGCGATCAGCGCGACATGCAGCCAGATCGCAAGCTCGTCGGACCAGACGAAGCCACCGCCAAGGATATAGCGGCGAACGACCGCCGCCATCACCACGAGGAAGAGCGTGGCCAGCAGCGTCGCGCCGAGCGCCCGCAGCACGGCTTCGAGCGCCGCAAGCAGGCGCGTCGCGGCCTCGCGCCATCCCGGCTGCTGCACCGGGCCCTCCTCGCCCTTCATGTCCACGTCTGCCCCAAACCCGAATCCTCGCCCGGCGGCTTCCAACCCGTATAGCGCGGCGACCATCTCCGTCATGCTCGCCCTAGTGGCGAGCATCCATGTCTTGACCACAGGCCTCGACCAGCGAAGCCGTGGATGGTCTCGACAAGCCCGACCGTTACGAGAGAGGCGGCAACGCTGGATGGGACGAGAGATGCGCTCGCGTTGACTCATCCCCTGAACTCGGCAAGGACCAGACCCGGCCGACGCCCCTGCCGGATCGCGATCTCGGTCCCGGGTGAAGCTTGCCGGAGTCGAGGTGGATGGTGATGGCGCAGGCGGCGCAGCGGTTCGTGGAGAAGGTGCGCGACCGCTCGGTCGTGCTCGGCGTGGTCGGGCTCGGCTATGTCGGCATCCCGCTCGCGCTCGCCGCGCTGCGTCGGGGCATCAGGGTCATCGGCTTTGACATCGACCAGGCTCGCGTCGACCAGATCAATGCCGGCCGGGAGACGATCAAGCACATCCCGATGGACCTCATCGTCGAAGGGCTCGCGAACGGGCGCTTCGAGGCCACCACCGATGTCGAGCGCCTGTCTGAACCCGACGCATTGCTGATCTGCGTACCGACCCCATTGTCGCGCCATCGCGAGCCCGATCTGTCCTATGTCGTGAAAACCACCGAGGCGATCGGCAGGCGCCTGCGCAAGGACCAGCTCATCGTGCTGGAATCGACGACCTACCCCGGCACCACCGACGAGCTGATGCGCCCGATCCTCGAACACGCGACGGGCCTCGCCAGCGGCAAGGACTTCTACCTGGCCTATTCGCCCGAGCGCGAAGACCCCGGCAACGCCCAGTTCGGCACCTCCGACATCCCCAAGGTCGTCGGCGGCGACGGTGCGGACGCGCTCGCCATGGCCGATGCGCTCTATGCCGCCTTGGTGGTCAGGACCGTGCCGGTCTCCTCGACCGCGACGGCCGAAGCGGTGAAGTTGACGGAGAACATCTTCCGCGCCGTCAACATCGCGCTCGTCAACGAGTTGAAGCAGGTCTACGCCGCGATGGGCATCGATGTCTGGGAGGTGATCGAGGCGGCCAAGACCAAGCCCTTCGGCTACATGCCGTTCTATCCCGGCCCCGGACTCGGCGGGCACTGCATCCCGATCGACCCATTCTACCTGACCTGGAAGGCGCGCGAGTTCGACGTCGCCACGCGCTTCATCGAGCTCGCCGGCCAGATCAACACCGAGATGCCCTATCTCGTCGTCGACCGGCTGGCCGAGCTCGTCGACCGCCAGCTTGGCCGGAGCTTCAGCGGGGCCCGCATCCTCGTCATCGGCCTCGCCTACAAGAAGAACATCGAGGACATGCGCGAGAGCCCTGCCCTCAAGCTGATCGAGCTGATCGAGAGCCGGGGCGCACAGGCCGCCTATCACGACCCGCACATCCCAGCGATTCGCAAGACGCGCAAGCATGGTGGGCTGACCGCGCGCACCAGCACGCCCCTGACGGCGGAGAGCCTCGCAGACTTCGATGCGGTGCTGATCGCGACCGACCATGACGAGGTGGACTACGGCCTGATCGTCGCCCATGCGAAACTTGTCGTGGATACCCGCAATGCCTGCGCCCGCCATGGGCTTGCGGGCGCGACCATCTTCAAGGCGTGATGGCGGCATGAGCGAAACCGAGCCGACTTACGATCTCGCCGTCATCGGCGGCGGCATCAATGGCTGCGGCATTGCCCGCGACGCAGCCGGGCGCGGCGCCTCCATCATCCTGTTCGAGAAGGATGACCTCGCCAGCGCCACCTCCTCGGCCTCGACCAAGCTGATCCATGGCGGGCTGCGCTATCTCGAGCATTACGAGTTCCGGCTCGTGCGCGAGGCGCTGATGGAGCGCGAACGGCTCTGGGCCATCGCGCCGCATATCATCTGGCCGCTGCGCTTCGTGCTGCCGCACCACAAGGGCCTGCGCCCGGCCTGGCTGCTGCGGCTCGGCCTTTTCCTCTACGACCATATCGGCGGCCGCAGGAAGTTGCCGGCGACGCGTACGCTCGACCTCGCCGAGGATGCAGCCGGCCGTCCCCTCAAGGACGAGGGCGCCAAGGCCTTCGAATATTCCGATTGCTGGGTCGAGGATTCGCGCCTCGTCGTGCTGAACGCGATGGATGCCGCGAGCAGGGGCGCCGCGATCCACACCCGCACCCGCGTCGTCGCGGCCGACCGCGAGAACGGCCTCTGGCGGATCGCCACCGAGAGCGACGGCGCCCGCACGACCGTGCTCGCCAAGGCGCTGGTCAACGCCGCCGGCCCCTGGGTCGGCGAGATACTGGGCGGCGTGGTTCGCTCCAACACCAAAGCCGCCGTGCGCATGGTCCAGGGCAGCCATATCGTCGTGCACAAGCTTTACGAGCACGACCGCTGCTACATCTTCCAGAACGGCGACGGGCGCATCGTCTTCGCTATTCCCTATGAGCGCGACTTCACCCTGATCGGCACCACAGACCGCGACTTCAAGGGCGATCCGTCGGAGGCGAAGGCGACGCCGGAGGAGATCGATTATCTCTGCGCTGCGGCGAGCGAGTATTTCCGCGAGCCGGTGACGCCGCAATCCGTGGTCTGGACCTATTCCGGCGTGCGCCCGCTCTATGACGACGGCGCCTCCAAGGCGCAGGAGGCGACGCGCGACTACGTGCTGACGCTCGATGCGCCTCAAGGCCAGGCGCCGCTGCTCTCGGTCTTCGGCGGCAAGATCACGACCTATCGACGCCTCGCCGAATCGGCATTGGAGAAGCTTGGCCCCCATGCGGGCTGGGCTGCCCGACCGACCTGGACCGTGACCGGCACCCTGCCCGGCGGCGACTTTCCGGTCGAGGGCTTCGAGGCGCAGGTCGATGCCCTCGCCGCCGCCCATCCCTGGCTCGCGCACAAGACCGCGACGCGGCTGGTGCGCGCCTATGGCACGAAGGCGCTTGGCATCCTTGCAGGCGCCGGCAGCGTCGACGATCTCGGCCGCCATTTCGGCGCCGACCTCTACGAGCGCGAAGTGCTCTATCTCATGCGGGCAGAATGGGCGAAACGCGGGGCCGATGTGCTCTGGCGCCGCGGCAAGCTCGGCCTGCGGCTGACCGCCGCCGATCAGCAGGCACTCGAGCACTTCATGTCGGAGCAAGCGGCGAAGGGCTGATCCCGATCAGCTCAGCGTATCCCTGCTGGCAGCGCAGGCTGCGACAGCCTGTTGCCGATCTCGATGAACTTCAGCGGGTTGCTGGCCTCGCCCGCGAGACGGGTCTCGTAATGCAGATGAGGGCCCGTCGAGCGCCCGGTCGAGCCCAGTCGGCCGATGACCGCGCCGGGTGGCACGATCTGGTCGGCCTTGACGTCGAAGGCGCTGAGATGGGCGTAGCGGCTGGTCAACCCGTTGCCGTGGTCGATCTCGACGAGGTTGCCATAGCCGCCGGCGACCTCGGCCCGCAGCACTTTCCCCGCCCCCGTGGCCCGGATAGGCGTCCCGGTCTCGCCGCGAAAATCCATGCCGGCATGCATGGCCGCAGCCCCCGTGAACGGGTCCGTGCGCATGCCGTAATTGCTCGTCGTGCTGTCGTCTCCGTCGAGCGGCCGGCGCAGCGGAACGATATGGGCGAGCTCGCGCCAGCGGCCAAAGACAGCCTGCCCCTCGCCCAGCTGCACGATCCGGTGCTCGAAGCTGCCCGGTCGCATCGTCACCGAAAACGGGATCAAGGGCCCGCCCATCGCCTGCCGGGCAGCTGGCAGCCGGAGCTTGCCGACATCCAGCCCGAGATCGGCCAGCGCCACCCTGATCTCCTGCACCCGCCCCGCCAGCCGCAGGCCGAGTGCCGAAACCTGCTGGCCCTGCGCGAGGTCGACCCGGTCGAGCGATAGCTGCAGCACCGCGATGCGCTCGGCCAGGGGCAGCGGCTCCTCGGCCCGCAGCGCGGCCGAGATCTGCCGTTTCTGCGGTGCCACCACCGCGGGGTTGATGCGTTCGAGGATGTTGCCGGGGGCAAAGACGTCGTTGGCGGCAAACCCGCTCCCGCCCGGCGCCTGCGCTCCGCTTCCAGGCAGCACCGGGGCCACCGCCTGCCCGGTCAGGGTGCCGAGCAGGTTCTGCCGCGCCTCGAGCTCGATCTGCCGCGTGATCAGGTCGGTGAGCTGGTCGTCCCCACCATCCTTGCCGGCCGCCCCGGGCGCGCGCTGGGTCGCAATCGAGCTAACCAGCCGGCGCGTCAGCACCCGCATCTTCTCGTCATGGCTCGCCTGGAGGACCTGCTGCTCCTGTTGCAGCGCGGCGACGACGCTCTTCTCCTGAAACAGCAGCCAGGTTGCGGTCGCGCCCCAGCACAGCCCGAGCACCGCCGTGACCAGCACCATCACCCGGCCCGTCTTGCCAACGAGTGAGGGCCGTTTTTTGCGCATGTCGGGCGGGCGCGGCGGCTCGCCGACCCGGTCGGCCGCCCCGCCGGCCGGGCTGGATCGGGCCTTCAAGCGAGCTGGTTGCAACATCCGCCGCTCTCCTGGCCAGGCGCCTCGAATGCGTCTGACGATGGAGCATATGTAGCAGGCGGCTGGGGTCCGTCATACGGAGGACCCCGAACGGGGTGAATCCAAGCCTGAAGGACACGATCATGGAGCTGGACCGACGGCCGGGACGAGAGACGGCCCAGGCCGGGAATCAGGGGGCCGCCAGCCCGGTTTCGATCGCCCCCGTCGACCGTCTCGATCACGACACCGCGTAGGCGAAAGCTCCGTTCTCCACCGAGACCTTCGCCTCTGTCAGCGGCATCTTTTCGAGCTGGAGGCCGAGAATCGCGCGCGACAGCGCCGGCAGCATCGAGTTGGTGACGATATTGTCGATCATGCGCCCGCCCGAATCCGGGTCGTTGCACTGCGCCACGATGTGCTCGACCACCGCATCGTCATAGACGAAGCCGGCATCGTGGTTGTCGCGGATGCGCTTGCCGATTCGGCCGAGCTGGAGCCGGACGATCCCGCCCAGCATCTCGGGCGAGAGCGGGTAATAGGGGATCGTGACGAGGCGCCCGATCAGCGCCGGCGGGAACACCTGGAGCAGCGCCGGCCGAAGCGCCACCGCCATCGCCTCCGGATCGGCCCGCTCGGCGGGGTTGGCCGCCATCCGCATGATCTCGTCGGTGCCGACATTCGAGGTCAGGATGATCAGCGTGTTCTTGAAGTCGATGCGCCGGCCCGTGCCGTCCTCCATCACACCCTTGTCGAAGACCTGGAAGAACAGTTCGTGCACGTCCGGATGGGCCTTCTCGACCTCGTCGAGCAGGACGACCGAATAGGGCTTGCGCCGCACTGCTTCGGTCAGCCGCCCGCCCTCGCCATAGCCGACATAGCCGGGAGGCGCTCCCTTCAGCGTCGAGACGGTGTGCGCCTCCTGGAACTCGCTCATATTGATGGTGATGACGTTCTGCTCGCCGCCATAGAGCTGCTCGGCCAGCGCCAGCGCCGTCTCTGTCTTGCCGACGCCCGATGGGCCGCAGAGCATGAACACGCCGATCGGCTTGTTTGGATTGTCGAGCTTGGCGCGGTTGGTCTCGATGCGCCTTGCGATCATCGCCAGCCCGTGATCCTGCCCGACGACGCGCTTGTTCAGCGTCTCGGCCAGCTTGAGCACGGTCTCGATCTCGTCGGCGACCATGCGACCGACCGGGATGCCGGTCCAGTCGGAGACGACCGAGGCGACCGACTGCTCGTCGACATGGGCGTAGATCATGCGCTGCGCCGGATCGATGCCGCCCAGCGCCGCGAATTTCTCGGCCAGCGTCGCGCGCGCCGCGGCGGGATCGACCGCCGGCGCGGCGTCCACGACGGGCGCGGCCGAGGCCTCGGGAGCGGCCTCCCCGGCTTCGTCGGCAGCGACCTCCCTCGCGACATCGGCCTTGGGGTCGGCGGCGGACTCCGGCGGCTTCTCGCCGAGTTGCACGCGCAGCGCCTTGATCTCCTCGACGATCGCAAGTTCGCTCGCCCAGGCGGCTTCGAGCGCCGCGAGTTTCTCCTGCCGCTCCGCGATCTCGACATCGATCTCGCCCAGCCGCTTGGAGGTTTCGCCGCCGAGGTCCTGATCGGAGGTCAGCGCAGCCTTCTCCTGCTCCAGGGCAGCGATGCCGACCCGCGCATCCTCGATCGCGGCCGGCGTCGCACTCTGGCTGATCGCGACGCGGGCGCAGGCGGTGTCGAGCAGGCTGACCGCCTTGTCGGGGAGTTGGCGCGCCGGGATGTAGCGGTGCGAGAGCGTCACCGCAGCCACGATAGCGGCATCGGAGATGCGCACCTTGTGGTGTTTCTCCATCGGGGCGATCAGCCCGCGCAGCATGGTGCAGCAGCGCGCGACATCCGGCTCGTCGACATTCACCGGCTGGAAGCGCCGGGTCAGCGCCGGGTCCTTCTCGAAATACTGCCGGTATTCCGACCAGGTCGTCGCCGCGATGGTGCGCAGCGTGCCGCGCGCCAGCGCGGGTTTCAGCAGATTGGCGGCATCGCCCGTGCCGGCTGCACCGCCGGCGCCGATCAGCGTATGCGCCTCGTCGATGAACAGGATCACCGGCGTTGGCGAAGACTGGACCTCGTCGATCACCGAGCGCAGCCGCTGCTCGAACTCGCCCTTCATCGAGGCGCCGGCCTGCATCAGGCCGATATCGAGCGCGACGACGCGAACGCCTTTCAGCGGCGGCGGCACGTCTCCGGCCGCGACGCGCAGGGCGAAACCCTCGGCGATGGCGGTCTTGCCGACGCCGGCCTCGCCGGTCAGGATCGGGTTGTTCTGGCGGCGGCGCATCAGCACGTCGATGACCTGGCGGATTTCGTCGTCGCGGCCGAGGATCGGGTCCATCGTCCCGGAGCGCGCCTTGACGGTCAGGTCCTGCGAGAAGCGGTCGAGCGCCGTCGTGCCCCTAGCACCCTCGGCCTGCGCGGCGCCAGGCGTGCCGGCAGCAAGCAGGCCTGAGCCATCCATCGGCCGCAGGTTTTCCTCCTCCGAGCCTTCCCAGATCTTCGCGTGGCCGGCGGCGAGTTCGTCGACGGGGATCTTGCCGAACTCCTTGGAAATACCCGTCAGCGCCCGGCGCAGCTCCAGCGACTTCAAGGCAGCGACCAGGACATGGCCGGTCCTGATCTGCGTCTCGCCGAAGAACAGCGTCGCGTAGTGCCAGCCTCGGTCGAGCAGGTCGACGATGTTGTTGGCGACGCCGGGCATCTCCGTCTCGTTCTTGCGGAAGCCCTCGATGACGCCCCCGATATCGGTCGCGAGCTTGCCCATATCGAGGCTGTAATGCTGCGCCGTCAGGCCGATATCGGTCGATCGCCGCTGCAGTATCTGGGCAAGCCAGTGCGCCAGCTCGACATTGCGGTTGCCCGCCCCCTTGGCCTGGCGCAGCGCCTGGATGAAGGCCTCATAGCCGACCCGGTTGAGCTTGCCTGTGACGGCTTCGAGACTGATGTCGGCCATGATGGTCTCCTTGGTCGTCAGGATTTAAGTCGGCCGGCTGCGCTTCTGGCGCATGCGCTCGGCAGGATGGAAACGGGCGTCGCGGCGCAGCGCCCCGGGCGAGGCATCCCAGTTGGGTGACATCCAGCTCGTCCAGCCGAGATTGCCGAACTGTCCGAGCCGGGCCGGCTTGACCTCGCCGACCGGCAAGGCGAGTTCGACATCCCATTCGAACTGCTCGCCGAGATGGAAGAAGACCGCATCCGCCAGCGGTTCGCAGCGGTCGCCATTCGGCAGGAAGCGTGAGAATTCCGCCAGATTCTGCGCTACGATGCAGATGCGGAACTTGTCCTCGACGCTGTAGACGCTGGCGCCCAGCAGGGCGTCGCTACCGAGCGTGCAATGGCGCCCGCCCAGCCGCGTGCGGTCGGCCGGATCGAAGACCAGCCACATCCCGACGAACTGCTCGATCTCGACCTCGGCCTTGAACAGCCCCGCCAGAAGCCCGCGCAGGCGCGAGGCCGACTTGGCCTGCGCGCCGATCAGCCCCGCATGGGCCAGCTTCTCGGCGTCCGGCACCGTGTCGCGGTTGAGATAGGGCCCCGAGCCCAGCCCGATCTGGCTGCCGACATAGGCCGCGAAACGATCGCGCTCGGGCCGGTCATGCTGCGCGATCGGCCGCGAATCCGCCCAGGCCCGGAAGAAGAGCTGCAGGAAGCGGTGGTTCAGGATGTCGAGGAAGCGCGGAAAGGCATCGTCGCGCAGGAGCTGCCAGTGATAGCTCTCCTCGGTCGTCGCCAGCGGCAGCGCGCCCTGCGGCCCGAGCAGGCCGAGGAACTTGACGAAGACCCGTAAGCGCCCCTGCAGGTCGCGGTCGGCCTCCGCTATCGTCGAGGCCGGGAAATCGAGATAGGCCTGTTCGCCGAGCGCGACATATTCGTCCCGCCTGGCCGCCACGTCGCCGATCCGCGCCCGCTCCGGGAAGCTGCGTTCGAGCCGCCGCATCACCGCGTAGAAGTCGAAGCGCCAGGGCTCGTCCTGGAGCTGCTCGGCATAGCTCGGCTCGCGCTGGAGATCCGTGCTGTCGCTCACAGGATGCGCCTCGCTCCCGCACGCGGCGGCCAGCGCATCACCTCGCCGCGCTCGACGGTGCGGATCACCGTCTGGGTGAAATGGTTCATCGCCGCATATTCGGCGAAGAAGCGGTCGAGCACCGCCCCGAGCAGAAAGACGCCCGAGCCCTCGAAGGCCTTCTCGTCGAGAACCACCGTGATCTCGAGCCCGCGTGCCGCCCCCGTTCCACCGCGCTGCGGAAAGCGCCGCACCACAGGGCGGCTGTCGACGCTCTTGATGCCGCGGATGCGCCGCTCGGTGGCGCTGTCGGCGAGGTCGGCGAAGAGCGAGAGCAGCTCCCGCAGCGCCTCGCCGTTCTGCCCGGCCCCGCGCTGGACGAGGCCGAGATGGTTCAGGCTGAGCAGGTTGATCAGCCGCCAGGTCACGACGCCGGTGCTCGCCGTCTCGGACCGCAGCCGCAATTGCGAGACGATCGGCTCGCGCGGCGCGGTCGGCCCCGACAGGCAGGCGACATCGAGCGCGACATTGTCGATCAACCGGAAATCGGCGCCGCCCTCGCCTGTCGGCAGATGCTCCGGCAGGTGCCGGTTCGAGCACAGCGCGCGCACGCTGAGTTCCGCCACCGAGACGCTGTCGCTGACGCCCGCCGGCTCGACCAGCGAGATGAACATGTCGGTGCCGGTATAGTCCGACGATCGGCCCGTGCGCCGCTCGGCGACGGAGCGGCGGCGAGGCAGCCGGCGCTGCGTGTAGAGCAGCCCATGCGTCGGCGAGGCGCCTTCCGGCGACGAATAGAGCGGATGGACCGGCTGCTTCTCGCGCCCGCCGACATAATGGGCGTGGACGGAGAGGATGCTGTGTGGCTCGTAGTCGAGCTGGCGGCTACGGTCCGGCACGACATGGAACTCGTGCTGGTTGCTCTTCACAGGTATCCGATCGGCCGTCTTCTCGAACAGATTGATCGCCGGCGCGGCATAGAGCGCGAACATCTGCTTCTGCACCGCCGCGGCAAGGCGCGTATTCACCTCATCGAAGACGAAGATGACGTCGACCGCCTTGGCCGTCAGCCGCGGCATGATCCGGGCGAGCCCGTCGAGCCGAAAGCCCAGGAACTTGCGCGGGAACCAGAACATCTCGCGCAGCAGGTCGAAGCCGCGGAAGACCCGGGTATCGGCCGGCAGCAGCGCCTCGTCCTCGGAAAAGCCGAGCTGCTCCAGCGAACACGCATCGCCGGGCGTGATCACGGGATCGCCAAACTCGTCGAGATGCCGGAAATAGATGCCGACGCAGTCGGAGAAGAGCTGCTCGTAGAGCGCCATCGCATCGGCTTCCGCACCGAGCAGATGGACCGTCAACTCCTTGCAGCGGCAGCCGGACAACCAGCTCGTCGGCGTCTTCAGCGCCTGTGCCGCCGTAGGCTCCTGCTCGGGATCGGCCATGGTCCGGTGCGTCAGCGACAGCCGCAGCCCCGAGAGCGCGCGGTGATCTGTCGCCAGGCCGAGCGCCTGCAGCGGCCCCGGCGCCGGGATGTACTCGGCCGCCGCGATGTCGAATGGCCACATCGTGACATCCGCGCCCAGCCGGTAGCGGCAGGCGACACGACGCTCGCGTTCGAGATAGGTCGCGTCGATATAGGCGCCACGCGGGATCGTCATGCCCTCGCGCAGGCCGGGATCGGAGAAGGGCGGCCGGATGCCGGCGAGCAGCGCCGACGGCGTCGGTGAAAGGTAGTTCGGGACGAGTTGCTCGAGCAGGTTGCTGGTGAATTCCGGGAACTCGTGCTTCAGCTTGAGCTGGACCCGCGCCGCCAGGAAGGCTGCGCCCTCGAGCAGGCCGCCGACCATCGGGTCCATACGCTCGCCGACCAGCCCGCCCAGCCTTTCGGCAATGCCGGGATACTCTTCCGCAAATTCCTTCGTGTGCTCCATGAAGAGGCGGAGCTCTTGATTGTAGAAGTCGAGGAACTCCTGGTTCATCGCCCCTATCGGCTCCTGATCGCCATCTTGCCGGTGTCCAGTTCTAGATCGGCGACGAACTGGACAGGCACGTTGAGCGGTTCGCAATTGAGGTCCGCCCGCACAAGGAAGCGCACCTTGAGTTCGGCTGCATCGAGAGAATCGTCGCGCTCGACGGCGATCGAGTCCCGGATCAGCCGCGGCTCGTAGCCGAGCAGCACCGCCACCATGTCCTCCCGGATCAGATCGACGCGATGCTCGTCGATCGAGCGGTTGGTCAGGTCGGGAAAACCGTGGTTCAGGATCGAGCGGCCGACATGCTCGAACGCCGACAGGTCGACCGCCGAGGCCAGGTTGATCGTGTTCACCAGCCCTTCAAGGTCGATCGCGATCTCGCGCCGGAGCTTCGGCTCGGTGATGGCGGCGCGGGGTGCGGCCCGGCGGTTGGCGATCACCCTTTCGCCGCCGGCATCGCGCAGGTCGAGCGAAACCTTCGCATCCTTTTCAAGATGCGCTTCGCGGAAGGCGAACATCAAGGGCGGCCGCAGCCGCTTCCTGGAAATCGCGCCGTTCATGGCATCGGGCCGTTCATGGCACCCCGGATCGCATCTCGGTCATCGGCTGAACCTGCCTCCGGCAGGCACACAAGCACGATGGCCGTCGCGGCGCTTCTCCGCAACGACCATCGCAACGCAGCAGGCCGGCGACGCTCCCGCGACACCGGCCGGCCGTTGATGTCACTTCTTGTTGGCCTTGAGATCCCAGGTCATGGTGACCGGTGCGTCGAGCGTGCCGTCCTTCTTCTGGGACTTGTACTCGTACTTGATCTTGGCGAAGTTCAGCGAGAACTGATCCGTCGGGACACTGCTGCCGCCGGCTGCGTCGCCCGACTGGTAGCTCGACACCAGCAGGTCTTCCAGCGTCAGGACATAGTAGTCCTGCTGGTCCTCGCCCTGCTTGCGGACGAAGAGCGAGGCCTTCTTGATATGCTTGCCGGTGGCGCAGGAGAGCGCCAGGTTGGCCGAGGCCTTGCCGACGGACGAGGTGAAGTGGATGTCCTGGAAGCTCGCCTTGCCCGCGCCACCGCCGGTGCCGGCGGAATGCGAGCCGCCATTGCTCACACCCCAGGAAAAGGAATCGACCTCGATCGTTTCCTTGTGTTTGGAATCCTGGCTTTCGCCCTTGATGCCGTCGATCTCGAGAAGGAAGTCGGAAGCCATGATCGTTCTCCAACGTTTGGAATGAGGGAAAAATCGGGTTGCAAAATCCGGGTACTGGACACAGTTCTCCTGCGCGCTCGGTCTCGATCGACCGAAGCGCCGAAGGCCTTCTTGCTGACGTCACATGCTGGTCAGGTGACGATCACGTCTTGGGAGCTGGCAGGCGTGAGACCAGGCTCAGGCCGATATCCATGCCCTCGAGCTGGAAATGCGGTCTGAGATAGAACTTGGCCGAGTAGTAGCCAGGGTTCTCCTCGTCCTCGAAGACGTCGATGCGCGCATCGGACAGCGGGCGCCGTGCCTTCGTCTCTTCGCTGGAATTGACCGGATCGCCATCGACATAGTCGGTGATCCACTCCTGCAGCCAGCGCCGCAGCGGCTCCTTTTCCTTGTAGGAGCCGACCTTGTCGCGCACCATGCACTTCAGGTAGTGCGCGAAACGCGACACCGCGAACATATACGGCAGGCGCGAGGACAGGTTGTCCGAGGCTGTCGCCGCGACCCCGTCGGGGCCGGAGAAGGCCTTGGGCTTGTAGAGTGACTGGGCGCCGATGAAGGCGGCCTTGTCGGTGTTCTTGCGATGGATCAGGGGGATCAGGCCGGATTTGGCCAGCTCCGCCTCGCGCCGGTCGCTGATCGCGATTTCGGTCGGGCATTTCAGGTCGATGCCGCCATCATCGGTCGGGAAGGTGTGGGTCGGCAGGTTCAGCACCTCGCCGCCCGACTGCACCCCGCGGATGCGCGTGCACCAGCCATATTCCTTGTAGGCGCGGTTGATGTTGACGGCCATCGCATAGGCCGCGTTCATCCAGGCGTAGTTGTCGCCCTTGTGCCCGTCGGTGTCCTCTTCGAAGGCGAACTCCTCGACCGGCTCCGATTTCGCGCCGTAAGGCACCCGCGAGAGCACCCGCGGCAGGCACAGCCCGACATAGCGGGAGTCGGCTGCGTCGCGCAGGCCCTTCCAGGCCGCATAGTCCGGCGTGTCGAACACCTTGCCGAGATCGCGCGGGTTGGACAGCTCGGTCCAGGAGTCCATGCCCATCAGTGTCGGCTCGGCGCCGGCGAAGAAGGGGGCGTGGGCGGCAGCCGCAACCTTGGAGAGGTCGCGCAGCAGCTGCACGTCGGTCGGCACATGGCTGAAGTGGTAGTCGCCGACCAGGCAGCCGAAGGGCTGTCCACCGAGCTGACCGAACTCCTGCTCATAGACCTGCTTGAACAGCGGGCTCTGGTCCCAGCGCGCGCCGGGATAGGTCTTCAGATTGCGATAAAGCTCGTTCTTCGAGACATTCATCACCTTGATCTTGAGCTGCGCATCGGTCTCCGAGTTGAAGACCAGATAGTTCAGGCCGCGCCAGGCGCTCTCGATCTTCTGGAACTCGGGTGCGTGCAGCACCTCGTTCATCTGCTCGGTCAGCTTGGCGTCGAGCCTGGCGATCATCTCCTCGATCGTGTCGAGCACGTCGTTCTTGATGAGCGTCGAGTCCGAGAGCGCCTGGTTGACCAGGGTCGCGATGCCGGCCTCGACCTCGGTCGCGGCCCGCTCGGTCTTCGGCTTGAAGCTCTGCTTCAGGACCGAGGCGAACTCGTCGAGATCACGGGTCTCGGCGACTGCGCCGCCGGGCTGCTGGGTCTGTGCTTCCGCTGCCATTGCCGCCTCGCTTGCTTACTTGTTGTCTTCGGCCGTCGCGCCGTCGGACGGCTTGTCGCCAAGCTTGTCCTTGAGTGCGGCCATGAGCTGGGGATCGGCCAGGAGCGCCTTGATCTGGTCGCTCGCCGCCATCTTGCCGTCCATGAAGCGCACCAGATTGGCGAGCTGTTCGCGCGCCTCCAGCAGCTTCGCCATCGCCGGGATCTGGCGGGCGACCGCGGCCGGGTTGAAATCGTCGAACTTCGAGAACTTCAGCGCCACCGAGAGCTTGTCACCACCGTCGCCGAGTTTGTTGGGCACGTTGAAGGCGACACCGGGCTCGATCGCAGCCATGCGCTGGTCGAAATTGTCCATGTCGAAGTCGAGGAACTTGCGCTGCGAGATCTCGGCCTTCTCGATGCCCGAGGCATTGCCCGAGAGGTCGGCCATCACGCCCATGACGAAGGGCAGCTCGATCTTCTGCTCTGCGTTGTAGGGGTCTTCGTAGGTGATGTGGACCCGCGGCGGTCTGTTGCGGCGGATGAACTTCTGCCCTGAATCTCCGGCCATTGGACCAGCCCCTCTGCAATCGCGTCACGCCGACGTAACGTGACATCCTAACCGTTCTTGGTCTCTACCGATATAGTCGCGCCTGTCGGCCGCGAGGTTCAATCGGAATACAAAAAACTGCCCTAGCTGTCGGCTTCCGGCATCAGCGCCACCTCGGGCAGGATGTTGCCGAGAAGCGCCATGAAATCTTGCTGCGCCAGCGCGCAGGCCTTGTCCATCAGCAGCGGCGTCGGATGCGAGGGCTCGGTCTGGCGATAGAACGACGCCACCGCCCTCATCCCCGCGACCGCATCGGCGCGGCTCTCGACCTTGGGGCCGGCCGCCTTCGGCGCGATCGCACGCGGCTCGTCGGCAGCCTCCACGGCCTCCTCATCGGCCGGCTGCTCCGCCTCGCCGTCGTCGGACACCTCGTCGGAGCTATCCTCGGAGCCTTCCTCGTCGGAACTCTCCTCATAGGACGTCTCCTCGTCGGAGCTGTCCGCGTAGGAGGTATCCTCGTAGCTCTCCTCCTCGGCCTGCTCCTCCGGCGCGCTCAGGCGCTCCAGCGGCAGCCGGAAGCGCGGCCGGTCGCCGATTTCCAGCACCGCCTTGTCCAGATGTTCCGGGAACATGATCTGAATGACTTCGATCAAGGACTTGCCGATCAGTTGCTGGGCCTGGCCGATCAGAAGGACCGCCGGGCTGGAAGGCTCCATGCGGCGAAAATAGCCGAGGCAGGAGCCCAGCGTATCCTTCACTTGAAGGATGTTGCTGCAGGTCCCGGGAGCAAAGCTGCTGCTGCCTGCTGGCGCGGCTGTGCCCGGCGCGGCGTCCGCCACCGGCATCGCCTGGTGGCCGGGCACGCGCCGCCCGACCGCCGCGTCGAGAAAGGCGATGATCTGATCGACCAGCGCCGACAGGCGCGGAAAGCTGAGCGCATGATCGATCCCGACCTTCTCCAGCCAGATCGCGCGGATGGCGCCGAGCGCATCGCCGAGCGCACGAACGCGCGCGAGCGTGGCTGTGAGGTCGTCGATTTCCGCCTCGCCCAGCGCAGCCTGGATCGTGCCCTGGTCGGGATGCTGCTCGCCCTCGACCAGCTTCGTCTCGCCGATAGCGACGAGCTGGCTCCTGAAGGCGAAGGGGCCGATGCGTCGGCTGACAAACAACGGCGCATGCTGCAGCGGCAGGACGACCGTCGGCAGTTCGTCGAGGCTCTGCAGCGCGACCCCGCGCATGATGAAATCGCCGTCCATGGCGCGCGGATGGACCTCCTCCCAATGCTCGGAGAGGAGGGTCGTGATGGTCGTTAGGCAGGCCGCGAAAGCCGGCACGTCGCGATTGAGGATCGCGAGCTTGCCGGCCAGCACGAAGACCCTGAGATCCCTCGATCGTTCGAGCAGCTTGGCGATGTCGGAGAACGCGGCCGGGAACTCGATGCCGCTGCGGTCGAACGCGACCTGGCGCCCGTCATCGTCGCGCCGGAAATACTGCGCCGGCAGCGCGACCTCAAGCCGCGCCGTGACGTTCATGAAATCGGCATCGTCCTCGAGGTCCGGCCCGCAGGGATCCTCGTTGGAGATCGCCTTCGCCAATTCAGCGAAATTCAAAGCCGCCATCGCCCTCACCGCTCACGCATTCAGCGGCTCAACCGCAGGAAAGCCCGCCCGGGGGGCGCAGCCCGCTCGCTCACTCGCTCTTCAGCCGCGTCTCGACGCGGCGGTTCTCGCCAGCGAACGGATCGGCGACGACGGGCTTGTTCTGGCCGTAGCCGCGCGCCGCGAGCTTGGCCGTGTCGACGCCGCGTTCGCTCAGATAGCGCACCACGGCCTGGGCGCGCCGCTCGGACAGGTCGAGATTGTAGGAGGGCCTGCCTGCGGCGTCGGTATGGCCTTCGACGACGAAGCTGCTGGATGCGAGCTGCGGCGCCTTCAGCGCCTTGGCGAACTCGTCGAGATTGACCCGCGCATCGGGCTCGAGCACGTCGGAATTGTATTTGAACCGGACGACGAGATCGAAGGCTGCCACCGCCGCCGGCTTCACAACATGGCCGGCCTTGTTGCAATCGGCCTCGGTACCGATGCACAGCCCGCGCGTCGCGCTGGCCTGAGGCGTCGCCGGGCCGAAATGCTTGATGATGTCGTCCGCCTTGTAGGTCTGCGCCTGCGTCGGCAGCGCCTGCAACACATAAAAACCGGCGGAAAGGACGGCGATGGCTGTAATACTGGGTTGCTTGCGCATGGTCCCCCTCCCGTTTAGCTTCGCGCGGGCGGTTAAAGATTGAAGGCGCAAACTATGACTCGCGCCATCCGCTACGTCAATATCAAAATAGCATCTAGAACCGCGAGGTTTCGTTGATGGCCGCTGATCTTCGACAGTCTCAAAGAACTGCGTCGTTTACGACGCCTTTGGGTCAAGACGTATTTTCGCTTATGCAATTCGAAGCTGAAGAAGCTTTAAGCGAATTGTTTACATTTCACATAGAAGCGAGCAGCAAGACTGAGAACGCCGATCTTCAGGGCATCATGAGCCAGAAATGCTCCGTCAAGATGACGCTCAAGAATGGCAGCGAGCGGGTCTTCAACGGCACGCTGGTCGATGCTCAGTGGATCGGCAAGGAAAACGACCTCTATCTCTATCGTTTCACGCTGAGGCCCTGGCTCTGGCTGCTGTCGCAGCGGGCCGATTGCCGGATCTTCAAGAACAAGACCGCGATTGAGATCATCAAGCAGATCTTCGCCAAGGAGGAGACGGCGAGCTTCGACGATCGCACCAGCGACGGGCTGCAGAAGATCGACTACTGCGTCCAGTATCGCGAAACCGACCTCGATTTCGTGCTGCGGCTGATGGAGCAGTACGGCATCTACTACTATTTCAAGCACAGTGATGGCGACCACAAGCTGATGCTCTCGGATTCGCGCTCCTCGCATGATCCGGTCCAGGCCACCGCCCAGCCGACCTTCACTGGGGCCGGAACCGCCTACCCCCTGATGCCGGTGTCGAGCCGCCTGCCGCGCCATATCGAGCACATGACGCATTGGTCGACCATGCGGCGCCTGCGGACGGGCAAGATCGCGCTGAAGGACTACGACTTCCAGCAATCGGGCTCCGACCTGACGGCCCGTGCCGAGGAGGGCTTCGACAAGGCGAAATCCTACGAGGCCTATGACTATCCCCGCACCTATATCAAGCGCGACGAAGGCGAGCATTTCGCCCGCGTCCGCGCCCAGGCCGAGCAGGCGACGGACGACCGCCGCCACGCAGCGGGCGACGCGCCGAGCCTCTATCCCGGGGCGCTGATGAGGCTCGCCGCACATCAGACGGCTTCCGAGAACATCGAGTACCTCGTCGTCAGGGCGAGCCATGCCTTCAGGGGGCAGAGCTACCGTTCGGGAGGCGGCGACGACTCCTCCTATAGCGGCTCCTACGAGTTCCAGAAGAGCGACCGGCGCTTCCGGGCGCCGCTGGCCACGCCGCGCCCGACCGTCTACGGCCCGCACACCGCCAAGGTGGTGGGCGACAAGAACCAGGGCGAGGAAGGCGACATCGACGTCGACGAGTTCGGCCGCATCTGGCTGCGCTTCCACTGGGACCGCGAGGACGAATCGACCTCGTGCCGGACGCGCGTCGCGCAGATGTGGTCGGGCAAGAACTGGGGCGGGCAGGTCATCCCGCGCATCGGCCAGGAGGTCGTGGTCGAGTTCCTCGAGGGCAATCCGGACCTTCCGCTGGTCACCGGCACCGTCGTCAACGACCAGCACAAGCCGCCTTATGCGCTGCCCGACAACAAGACCCAGTCCGGCCTGAAATCCGAATCGACCGACGGCGTCGGCTTCTCCGACTGCTACAACGAGATCAAGTTCGAGGACCGCAAGGGCCAGGAAGTCTTCAGCATGCAGGCCGAAAAGGACCATCAGGTCCTGATCAAGAACAAGGAGACGCGCGAGATCGGCCCCGATTACCAGGACGGGGGCTATTCGCGCGAGACCACGCTGAAGAAGGGCAACGACAAGCTCGACATCCAGAACGGCAAGCTCGATATCGAGGCCCTGACCGAGATCAACCTCAAGGTCGGGGAGAGCACGATCAAGATGCTGCCCGCGAGCATCGAGATCTCCTCGCCGACCATCGTCATCACCAGCGTCGCCAAGACCGAGGTGCGCAGCGATGCGCTCGTGATCGTCAATGGCGGGCTGGTGAAGATCAACTGAGAGCCATGTCGCGTCTTCGCTTCAGCACCGCCCAGGAGGTGTTCGACACCTTCCCCTCCGCACGCAAGGTCATCAAGACCAAGCCGACGATCGAGCATCCGCTCGCCTTCCTGAAGCGGCTGGCCCAGGGTCCGACGCCGGCCGAGGCGATCGGCTTTTGCGCCTTCGTGCTGCCGCGTCGCGAGGCCGTCTGGTGGGCGGCGCAGTCGCTGCGCGCGATGCAGCCGCCCGGAACGCCTCAGGACGAAGGCGTCGCCGCCGCCGAGGCCTGGGTCCGCGATCCGCGCGACGAGACGCGCAGGGCGGCGCTCGCGCTGGCCGACGGGGGCGACACCGCCCTGCCCGGCACCTGGGTCGCCTTCGCCGCCGGCTACTCCGGCGGCAGCATGGTGGCGAGCCATGCGGTGCCATGCCCGCCGGACCTGACGGCGAAGATGGCGCGCATCGCGGTCCTGACGGCGCTAGCACGGCTTTCGGGCCGCGAGCATCAGGCCGCATTGCGCAACTGCATCGAAGCATGCATTCGATTGGCCGATGATGACGGCAAGACCACATCCTGAGTGCGCACCGGCGGAGCCGCGCGCCCGCAGCACCGCCCCCGTGCGAGGGGCCGCCGGATCGCCGCCATGCGCGGCGTCACGACCGCGGGCAAGATGGCCGCGTGCAAGGCGGCTGCGTCCAAGAGTTTCGCGATGCCCCTGACGCTGACGATCGAGAACGAGACCACGCTGCCTGATGGCGGCCCCCTCAGCGTCACGCTGAGCGGTGGCCGGGGGCTCGACATCGGCCGCGACCAGCATCTCGACTGGGCCCTGCCCGATCCGACGCGGGCGATCTCCGGGCGCCATTGCGAGGTCCGCTTCCGCGACGGCGACTACTGGCTCCGCGACGTCTCGACCAACGGCACCTACGTCAATGGCGGGAGCCAGCGCGTGCAGTCGCCCTACCGGCTGCAGCATGGCGACAGGCTCGAGATTGGGCATTACGTCATCGCCGTCACGATCGACGGCGCCTCCGTGCCGGGCTCGGAGCCCGCCGGCGCGTCCAGCTTCGCCCCGCAGCCGGAATCGCTCTGGTCGGCGAGCGGCGACGAGGCTCCGCCGATCCCGCGCCGCGACCTGCTGCCCCCGAACAAGCACCGCCCCGTCCATGACGGCTTCATCGACTGGGCCGCTGATATTCCGGCCCCGACGACCGGGCCGGCGGCTCCCTTGCCACCACGGCCCGCGCCACAACCGGGCGGCGACGATTTCGCCTGGGCGCCCTATCAAGCCCCGCCGGCGGCCCCAGTCGAGCCCGTCGCGCCGATCCCGACGCCGCGCCGCCCGCTCACCGCCGAACTGCCGCCGGGCGATCCCTGGGGCGATCCATCGGCGGCGGAGCCCGCCCCGGCGATCACTCCGCGACCGCAGGCGGACCCGCCGCCGCCCTCACCCTCGCAGCCCTTCGCGCCGCCGCCGACGCCGGCCGGAATGCCCGCGATCTCGGCGGCCGAGTTCGTTCAGCGCTTCGCCAAGGGCGCGGGCCTCTCGACCGGCGATCTGGGCTGGCAGGATCCGGGCGCCTTCGCCGAGCAGCTTGGCGGATTGATGCGCCTCGTCGCGATCGAGCTGAAACAGTTGCTTGCCGCTCGCGCCGAGAGCAAGCGCATCGCCCGCAGCGCCAACCAGACGATGATCCAGGCGCAGGACAACAACCCGCTGAAATTCTCGCCGACAGTCGACGACGCGCTGCAGCTCATCTTCGGCAAGCCGAAGAGCGGCTATCTCAGCGCGCAAAAGGCCTTCGACGAGAGCTTCCGCGATCTCAAGGCCCACCAGATCAAGACCTATTCGGCCATGCAGCACGCGCTGCGCATGCTGGTTGAGGATCTCGATCCGCAGGCCATCGCCGAAAGCATGGCGCAGGAGCGCGGCCTCGATTCGCTGCTCGGCTCGCGCAAGGCGAAGATGTGGGACGCCTATGTGGCCCGCTGGGACGCCAAGACCGCCCCGTATGAGGACGGCCTCGTCGACGCCTTCATGCTCTACTTCGCCGAGTGCTACGACCGCGGCGGGAAGTGAAGGCAGCGGAGGGTTCGACCACCGCCCGTCATGGTCGGGCTTGTCCCGATCATGACGGGCATTTCCAATCACAGCGCCTTACAGGCCGAGCTTCGCCGCCACGGCCGTGATCTCGATGTCGTGGCCGGGCGAGGCCAGCTTCGCCTCGACGGTCGCGCGGGCCGGTGCCGTGCCGGCCGGCACCCAGGCGTCCCAGACGGCGTTCATCTCGGCGATCTTCGAGATGTCGGTGAGGAAGATCTGCACGCTCAGGATGCGGGTCTTGTCGCTTCCGGCGCTTTCCAGCGTCTCTTCCAGCAAGGCCAGCACCTCGGTGGTCTGCTCAGCCAGCGGCCGACCCTCGGTCTTCTCGGCGACATGGCCGGCGAGGAAGACGATGCCGTTGAAGATCGCGGCATCGCACCAGCGCTGCGTCACTCCGATGCGTTCGATGGGCATGCTCTGTATCCTCTGGTGATCCGGGTCGGGCGGAGGAATCCGCGCCAGCCCCCTCCTAGCCGAGGACACCCTGCCCGTCAGCCACCGATGATGACGTTCACCATCCCCATGACGATCTTGTTCGGCGGACCGACCGCCTCGATGATCGTGTCGCCGACGCGGCAGGCCGAGAGATTGTTGATCAGCACGGTCTGCGACCCGTCGATGACGACACCGGGGCCATGCGGTGGAATCGGCAACGGCGTCAGACAGTTGTGGATATCCGCTCCACCGGCGGCTCCGGTGATCATCGAGCCCATCGTCGCAGCGGCAGTCGACTTGACGGTCTCCTCGGCCGCCTTCGCAGCGGCCGCGCCCGGCGTCGGCGCAGCCGCGACGGTCGCCGCTTCCGCCGTGGTGATGGCCGCGTCCGAGACCTGACGCGCCGCCTGGATCGCGGCCGCCGCGGCGGCCGAAACGCCGCGCCAGGCCGGCAGCCCGCCGATCAGTACGGTCGGACTGCCGGGACCGGGCTGGAGGATGCCGGGCAGCGGATGCAGAACCACGTCCAGAATTCGCGCGGCTGGGCCTGTCGGCATCGATGGCTCCTGCTTGCAGGCCGCCGTCCGGGCCTCGCCGCGGCGCGCGCGGACGATCCGGATCGGCAGCGGATTCGATCCTGATCGACTGCCCGCAATCGCGCAACCGCGCATCATTCAAGTCAATGATGGCAGCCGGTTCGGCTGCGTCTAGCATTCGCTTGGTGACGCTTGTTGGTGACCCGTATAAGGTTGCCCGCATGCCTTTGAGTGAGCGAGACCCGGATGTCGTGGTACAGCAAGGTCGTCTGGTCGGAAGGGCTTTTCCTAAGGCCGCATCACTTCCAGCAGAACGATCGGTATCTTGAGAACCTGCTGGAAAACCGTGTCCGGCACGTCACTCCTTACCCATGGGGATTCTCGGTGTTGGAGATCGACCGCGATCTCGCCCAGCAGAGCCGGATAGGCCTGCGCCGCGCCGTCGGCGTCATGCCGGACGGCACGCCCTTCGCAATGCCCGACAACAGCCCGTTGCCGCTGGCGATCGAGGTGCCGGAGAATGCCGCCGGCCAGATCGTCTGGCTCTCGCTGCCGCTGGCCTCGGCCAACACCCGCGAGGTCGAGGACACGCTGAACGGCAGCGCCAGCCGCTACGTTCCCGCGACCGAGATGCTCATCGATTCGACCGCCTCGCTGCGGATCGAGGAGGAGATCGACATCGCCCATCCGCGCCTGACGCTGGAACTGCGCAAGACCGCCAAGGCCGGCTATGTCGGCCTGGCTCTCGGGCGCATCCTCGAGGTCCGCGACCGGGCGATCCTGTTCGACGAGAAATTCGCGCCGCCGGTCCTGGTTTGCTCGGCTTATCCGGTGATCGAGGGCTGGCTCGACCGGGTCATCGGCTGGATCGACAACAAGCTTGAAGAACTCGCCCGCTACGCCGCCGACCCGACCGCCGGTGGCGGCCTGCAGAGCGCCGATTACTTCATGCTGCAGCTCCTGAACCGGCAGATCCCGGTGCTGAAGCATCTGCGCCAGTCGCGTTATGTCCATCCCGAGCGCCTGTTCGTGACCTTCGTCGCGCTGGCCGGCGAACTCGCCACCTTCACCACGGCCGAGCGCCGCGCCCGCGACTATCCGGCCTACGACCATGACGATCTGGAAACCTGCTTCACGCCGGTCGTGCGCGACATCCAGGACTTCCTCTCGGCCAATCTCGGCCGCCGCGCCATCCGGCTCGAGATCACCGAGCGCGCACCCAACGCCTTCATGTCGACGATCCGCGACCGCAGCCTGGTCCGCAACGCGACACTGATCCTGGAGGTCGCGGCACGGCGCCCGCTCACGGAGATCCAGGCGCAGTTCCCGCAGCTCTTCAAGGTCGGCCCCAACACCAAGATGAACGAGATCGTGCATGCCCATCTGCCGGGCATCAGCCTCGTCCACCTGCCGACGCCGCCGCCGCAGATCCGTGCGCTGACGGACCATGTCTATTTCTATCTCGACCGCGCCTCGCCGCTCTGGCCCGAATTCTCGACGGCGAGTTCGATCGGCATGCATTTCTCCGGTGACTGGCCCGATCTCGAAATGGAGCTCTGGGCCGTGCTCGAGGGCAGGCGATGAGCGATCCGGGTTCGCCTTCCGATCCGTTCGGCCGCTCGGACCGGACCATCATCAAGCCGAACCCGGCCGGACGCCGCGCGCCCCTGCCCTCCCGCCCGGCGCAGGCCGCGCCGGCCGCGCCCTCTCCCTATGCCGCACCGACCCCTTATGGAGCTCCTGCCGCACCCTCGCCCGGCGTGCCCGGCACCGGTGACGAGTGGCTTTCGGCACCGCAGCAGACGGCACCGCGATCCGCGCCACCCCCGCAAGCTCCCGCTAGCGGCCCGATGCCGCGGCGCGACCAGCTCCTGACGCCCAACGCCAACCCGCTGCTGCGCGCCGCCGGTCCCTTGCTGCTGCTGCTCGGGCGCCTGCG
This sequence comes from Bosea sp. 124, assembly GCF_003046175.1. Classification (NCBI taxonomy): domain Bacteria; kingdom Pseudomonadati; phylum Pseudomonadota; class Alphaproteobacteria; order Hyphomicrobiales; family Alloboseaceae; genus Allobosea; species Allobosea sp. 124. Next base: position 4,286,564 of record NZ_PZZM01000001.1, on the reverse strand, counting down.
CTCCTCTTTGAGCAGCGCCCCGCCGGCGCAGCTTCTCGGCCAGGTCACCGAAACGATCGAGGCCTTCGAGCACGAGGTCCGCGCTGCCGGTGCCTCGGCCGAGCAGACCCGGATTGCGAAATACGTCCTCTGCGCCGCGGCCGACGACATAGTCCAGAACATTCCGGGTGAGGACCGGCATGTCTGGACCCAGCACAGCATGCTCTCGCGCTTCTTCGGCGAGCGCACCGGCGGCGTGCGTTTCTTCGAGGAACTCGACCGCGCCAAGGCCGATCCCTCGGTGAATTACGATCTGCTCGAGATGATGCATGCCTGTCTGGCGCTGGGTTTCCAGGGCATCCACCGGACCTCCTCCGGCGGAGCCGCCAATCTCCAGATGATCCAGCGCAACCTGTTCGAGACGCTGCGCCGGGTGAAGCAACCCGACCCCGAGCTCTCGCCGCGCTGGCGCGGACAGGCGGTCGCCTCGCAGGTCGCGCGCTTCAAGATTCCGGTCTGGTCGGTGGCAGCGCTCGCTGGCCTCGCCGTGCTCGGCCTCTATTTCGTCTTCCGCGCCTTGCTCGGCGGCAATGCCGAAGCTGCGGCCTCCGCCCTGCTCACGGTCCATCCCAAGGGCGAGCTCGGCATCGTCCGCAAGGTCTTCTCGGCCCCGCCGCCGCCTGTGGCGCCACCGCCCGTGCTGCCCAAGGTCTGCGGCGCCGTGCAGCCGCCGATCGTCTGCCAGGTCACGCCCAACGTCATCATCGTCCGGCTCGTCGACATCACCCTGTTCGAGCCGGGACAGGCGGCGGTGCGGGACGAGTTCAGGCCGCTGATCGAGCGCATCGCGACCGTGCTGGAGACCGAGGGCGGCACCGTCAAGGTGCTCGGCCACACCGACAACGTGCCGATCCGCACGGCCCGCTTCCCGTCCAATCTCGAACTCTCGCAGGCGCGCGCCAAGGCGGTCGGCGAGCTGTTGAGGACCAAGCTGAGCAAGCCCGACCGGATCAGCTTCGAGGGCAAGGGCGCCGACGTTCCGATCGCCCCCAACGCCACACGCGAAGGGCGCGCCAAGAACCGGCGCGTCGAGATCGTGATCCAGCGCAACGTCTGACGGAGGCTCAAGCGGATGAACCTCGCGACCTGGCTCAGGATCGGCGCGATACTGCTCGGAACGCTGGCGCTCGGCCTGCTGATCTGGTTCGGCGCGCCGTTTCTGGCCGTTGGCGAGGTCAGGCCCTTCGAGTCAATCTGGGTGCGGTTGCCGATCGTCACGCTGCTGGCGCTCGGCGCGATCGCCTGGATCGCCGTGATCGTGATCCGCCGCCGCCGCGCCACCGCAGCACTCAGCGAAGCGCTGGAACAGCAGCAGGAGGCGACAGGCGACGGCGCCGCGCTGTCTGGCGCCATGCGCGATGCCCTGGCGACGCTGCGTCGCGCGCGCGGCAAGGAGGGCGGCGATTATCTCTACGACCTGCCCTGGTACGTCATCATCGGCCCGCCCGGCGCCGGCAAGACGACGGCGCTGGTTAATTCCGGGTTGAAATTCCCGCTCGCGCGTGGCGGCGCGGCGCCTGCCGCCATCGCCGGCGTCGGCGGCACGCGCTACTGCGACTGGTGGTTCGCCGAGGAAGCGGTGCTGATCGACACGGCCGGCCGCTACACCACGCAGGACACCGACACCAAGGCCGAGAAGGCGAGCTGGCTTGCCTTCCTCGACCTGCTCAAGACCAACCGTCCACGCCAGCCGATCAACGGCGTCATGGTCGCGATCAGCGTCGAGGATTTGCTGACCGCGAGCCCTGAGGAGATCGCTGCGCATGCCGACGCCATCCGCAACCGCCTGCTCGAACTGAACGAGCGGCTGAAGGTCGATTTCCCGGTCTATGCCGTCTTCACCAAGGCCGACCTCATCGCCGGCTTCAACGAGTTCTTCGGCGCGCTCTCCGAGCCGCAGCGCCGCATGGTCTGGGGCCACTCCTTCCAGACCACCGACAAGACCCGCAACATGATCGGCGACGTCGCGCCGGAATATGACGCGCTGATCGAACGATTGAACGAGCGCCTGCCCGACCGTTTGCAGGACGAGGCCAACCCGACCGCGCGCGCCCAGATCTTCGGCTTCCCGAGCCAGATGGCGACGCTGAAACGCTCGGTCACCGATTTTCTCGGCCGCGTTTTCGAGCCGACGCGCTACCACGCCAATGCGACGCTGCGCGGCTTCTATTTCACCTCCGGCACGCAGGAAGGTACGCCGATCGACCAGTTGATCGGCGCGCTCTCGCGCAATTTCGGCAGCGATCACGCCAGCGCCGGCGCCTATTCAGGCCGCGGCAAAAGCTACTTCCTGACCGACCTGATCCAGAAGGTGATCATCGGCGAAGCCGGCTGGGTCTCGACCGATCTCGGCGCCGCACGCCGGGCCACCATGCTGCGCGTCGCCGGATTTGCGACTGTCGCGATCGTTTCGCTTCTCGCGCTCGGCCTGTGGTGGGTCAGCTTCTCGCGCAACAGCGACCTGATCACCGCAACCAATTACGGCCTCTCCGACTACCGCAGCAGCGCCGCGCCCGTGCTGCAGGAGACGACGATCTCGGAGCGCAATTTCAGCCGCGTGCTGCCGCTGCTGCACAAGCTGCGCAACATGCCGACAGGCTATGCCACGCGCGCCGAGCCGACGCCGGTCTCCGCCACCTTCGGGCTCAGCCAGCGCGACCGGCTGCAGAATGCCGCCGAGATCACCTATCAGCAGGCGCTGGAGCGGATGCTGCGCTCGCGCATCATCTTCCGCCTGGAGGAGCAGCTCGAGGCCAACGCCAACAATCCGGGCTTCGTCTACGAGGCGCTGAAGGTCTACATGATGATCGGCGGCCACGCGAAGCTCGACCGCGATCTGGTCATCGCCTGGATGCGGCTCGACTGGGCCGAGAACCTCTTTCCGGGCGCTGCCAACGCCAAGGGTCGCGAGGCGCTGGAAGAACACCTCGTCGCGATGCTCGATCTCGACGACGGCGACGCCGAGCCGCTGGTCAAGCTCAACCAGTCGCTGATCGAGAACAGCCAGCGCACGCTGCGCCGCCTCAGCATCGCGGAACGCGCCTATGAACTGCTACGCACCCAGGCACGCTCTCAGAGCCAGAAGGACTGGGTCGCGGCGCGTCGCGGTGGCTCGGATGTCCGGCTGGTTTTCGAGGGCGCCGGCGGCGAAGACCTCGATCAGGTCCGCGTGCCCTATTTCTACACCTATGACGGCTTCCAGAACGCCTTCGTCGACCGCCTCGGCGACATCGGCGACCGGATCGAGAAGGAGCGCTGGGTGCTGGGCGAGAATGTCGACCAGCAGGCGATCATCTCGCAATACGCCACCCTGTTCCAGGACCTGCTGAAGCTCTACAGCCGCGACTATGTCGCCTCCTGGCAGCGCACCCTGGTCCGGCTCAAGCTGCGACCTCTCAATGCCGACAAGCCGCAATATGTCGCGCTGAGCGCGATGGCGGCGCCGACGTCGCCCTTCAAGCAGATCCTCGAATCCGTCCGCGACGAGACGCAGCTCACCAAGGAGCGCCCCTCGGCCCGGAAAGCCGCGGCCGCCGCCGCCACCGACATCCTGGAGAAGCGCGCCAACGAGGCGCTCAGCCGGCTCGGCACCAACCTGCCCCTGAGCGCGCCCGGCGTCGAGCGCGTGCTCGGCGGCGGCGGCAACGAAGCGCTCGGCGCCGATATCGAGAGCCAGTTCAAGCCGCTCCATATCCTGGTCGAGGGCGATCTCGGGCGCCGGCCGGTCGACCAGCTCCTGCAGATCCTGGCCGAGATCAACCAGAACCTCGCCATCGCCGCGACCAACCCGGCCCAGTCGGCCGCGGCCAATGCTGCGCTGGTTCCGCTAATCGCGGCGCTGCGCGCCAACTCCTCCCGCTACCCCGCGCCGTTCGGCGCCATGGTCGTCTCCGCCGTCAATGATTTCGAAGGCGATGCCACGGGCGCCACCGTCGCGCTGCTGCGACAGGCGCTGGGCGATCAGGTCAGCCGCGTCTGCACCGAGATCCTGACCAACCGCTTCCCCTTCGTGAAGGCGAGCGCGCGCGATGTGCCCCTGGCGGATTTCGCCCGGCTGTTCGCGCCCGGCGGCATCATGGACAAGTTCTACAAGGAGCGGCTCGAACCCTATGTCGACAGCTCCAAGGCGCAATGGAACTGGCGCGTCGAAAGCCGCGTCGCCCGCGCGCTCTCAGCCACGACGCTGCGCGAGTTCCAGCGCGCCAGCGAGATCCGGGAGGCCTTCTTCCCAACCGGCGGCAACCTGCCCTCCTTCCAGATGATCGTGGTGCCGACGGCGCTCTCTGCCGATGCGGCCAGTGCCAAGCTCGAGATCAACGGCTTCACGGTACAGAGCCAGCAGGGCGTCAACACGCCGGCGCCGGTGATGTGGCCGGGCGCCGGCATCGGCCGCACCGCCATCACGCTGACGCTCGGCGGCGCCAGCGGTGGCGGCGCCTTCGGCGGCGGCTTCTTCTCCAGCGGGCCGAGCGCGCCATCCGGCGAGGCCAAGCTCTTCGAGAAGGACGGCGTCTGGTCCTTCTTCCGCCTGCTCGATACAGGCTCGGTGCTGAAGCAGGGTGACAATGTCGGTTTGACGCTGGCGGCCGGGGGGCGCCAGGTCGGCTATTCCTTTGGCGTCGGATCGCTCAAGAACCCCCTGATCCTGCCCGCCTTGCGGGAGATCCGCTGCCCGACGGGGATCTGAGGAAATGGCGTGCGGATTGTTCGGGAAGCTGCCGGGCAAGCGCGACTTCATCGCCGTGAATGCGCCGGCCGCCTTCCTCAAGGTCTACGAGGCCTGGCTCCAGGGCGGCCTGACCGCGAGCCGGCTCGAACTCGCGGGCGGCTGGCAGAACGCCTTTCTCAACGCGCCGATCTGGCGCTTCTGGATCGGCCAGGCCTTCTGCGGCCAGACCGTCGCCGGCGCCTTCATGCCCTCGGTCGATGGCGTCGGCCGCTATTTCCCGCTGACGGTCTTCGCCGTGGCCGAGACAGGCGGCGCGATCCCGCATCCGGAGCTCGACCCGCAGGATGCGTGGTTCAGCCAGATCGAGGATTTCCTGCTGCAGGCGCTCGATGCCGAGGCGAGTTTCGAGGCCGTCTCGCTGCGCCTCGGCCAGTTGCCCGTGCCGAACGACGCCTTGCTGGCCGCTCCGCCGGCGGAGATGGCGCGCCTGCCCGACGGCAGCATCGTCACGGCGCTCAGCACTGCGAGCTTTCCCGAGCGGCTGGCGGCGCTGCGGGTCGAGGACCATGCCCGCGCCTATGCGCATGCGACCTGCTTCTGGACCGTGGGCGGCGATAATTTCGAGCCGCTCGCTCTGGCCGGCCATGGCCTGCCGGACCCCTATCTGTTCAGCGGCCTGCTGACCGGCCGCTTCGATGCGTTCCTCCCACAGGGGCGAGCCGGACCATGAACGACCTGAGCCGGGCGACGGCCCCTTTCGAGACCGGCGCGATCAGCCATGTCGGCCGCGTCCGCAGCGCCAATGAGGACAATCTCGTCGTCCGGCCGGAGTTCGGTATCTGGGCCGTGGCGGACGGCATGGGCGGCCATGAGAACGGCGCCCTCGCGAGTGCAACTGTCGCGGGCGCGATCGAACGCATCGGCGCGACGCAGTCCGCGCCGGACCTGCTGGCGCGGCTGGAGAGCGGCGTGCTGCAGGCCAATGAAGAGCTGCGCCGGCGCATCGCCGACAATGGCGGCGCGCCGATGGGCTCCACGCTCGCTGTCCTGCTCGTCCACGATCAGCATTTCGCCTGCGTCTGGTCCGGCGACAGCCGCGTCTATCTCGTCCGCGCCGGCCAGATCGCGCAGATCTCGCGCGACCATACCGAGGTCCAGGACATGGTCGAGCGCGGCGTGCTCACGCCCGAGGAGGCAAAGCGCTCGCCCCGCCGCCATGTCATCACCCGCGCCATTGGCGTCCACGACACGCCCGAACTCGATCTCGACTCAGGCGAGATCGAGAGCGAGGACGTCTTCGTGCTTTGCTCGGACGGCCTGACCGAGCATGTCGCGGATGACGAAATCCTGCAGGCGGTCGGCGATGCCGGCGCCCAGCAGGCCTGTGACGCCCTGCTGGCGCTGACCTTGCAGCGCGGCGCGCGCGACAATGTCACGGTAATCATCGTCCGTTATCATCATGGCGAGGCCCGGAACACGCGATGGATGCCGAACAGGCGCATGCAGGGAGACGACACGCCATGAGCGACTCCGAGCGCACTGTCTTCGCGCCGCGCGCCGGCGCCGTCTCCGTCGGGACCACGCTGAACGGCATCTACGAGGTCGAGCGCCTGATCGCTGTCGGCGGCATGGGCGAGGTCTACAAGGGCCGCGCCATCCAGACCGGCGACGCGGTCGCGATCAAGATGATCCGCCCGGAAATGGCGCGCGACGAGGCTGCGCTGGCGCTGTTCCGGCGCGAGGCGGCCGCGCTGCACAACCTCTACAACGAAGCGATCGTTCGCTATTACGTCTTCACCATCGATCCGGTCACCCAGTCGCCCTATCTCGCGATGGAGTTCGTCGACGGCCAGCCGCTGTCCGAACGCATCAAGGAAGGACCGCTGAGCCTGGATGAGGTCGACGTGCTCCGCCGGCGCATCGCGCCCGGCCTCCATGCCGCCCATCTGCTCGGCATCGTCCATCGCGACGTCTCGCCCGACAACATCATCCTGCCGGGCGGCAGCCTGGCGCGGGCCAAGATCATCGATTTCGGCATCGCCCGCTCCAGCATCCTGGGCGAAGGCACGGTCATCGGCTCCGGCTTCGCGGGCAAATACAACTATGTCTCGCCCGAACAGCTCGGCCTCTATGGCGGCGACGTCACCGGCCGCTCCGACATGTACAGCTTCGGGCTCGTGCTCGCCGAGGCGCTGACCGGCAGGCCGCTCGACATGGGCGGCACGCAGGTCCAGATTCTCGACAAGCGCCGCCGCGTACCGGATTTGTCGGGCGTCGATGCACGCATCCGCCCGCTGCTGGCGCGCATGCTTGCGGGCGACCCAGCCGACCGCCTCGCCGACATGTCGGAGGTCGCAGCCTGGCAACCGAAGACCGCGCCCGCAAAAGCGGCCGGAGGCGGATTGCCGCTGCGCGCTGTGGCGGGCGTTGCAGCCGTCGCGCTGCTGGCCGCCGGCGGATTTTATGGCTGGACAATCCTCGGAGGCGATCAGCGCCCGCCGAGCGAAGCCCCGCCGGCCCTTTCCGAGCCAAGGCAGGAGCCTTCCGCACAGGCGCAGAACAAGCCGCCGGACCTGGTCGGTGCGGAACCGGCAACGCCGCCGCCCGCCCTGACCCCACCCCCGACCGCATCGGAGCCGCCGTCCGCCGCCCCGCCCGCGACGCCGCCCAGGCCGCAGCCGAATCCGCAGATCGGCATGACAACCACGCCGCCGGAACGGCCCGCTTTGCCTCCGCAGCCGGAACCGAAACCGCCTGTGTCGAGCCAGCCCGACCCGAGGATGCCGCAGCCGACGAGCATCGAGCCGCCGCTGCCGCCCGCGATACCGGCGCCTCCGCCGCAGCAGTCACCACCGACGCGGCCCGAAACACCCTCCGGCAATGCCGGCCGCAACGAGCCACCGCCGGCCTCGTCGACGGAACGGCCGCCCGGCACGCCGGCCGAACGCATCCAGCGCTATGTCGCGACCTATGAGGGCGGGCCCTGCTTCTTCCTCTGGCCGACGGAGCTGTCGGAGCGGCGCGCCGTGCTGGAGGGCTTCGGCAATACGACCGAGCCCTTCGTCGCCTTCGATGCCGCGTTCAAGGCAACCCATGGCTTCGAGGCCCAGATCCATCTGCGTCCGATCACGGCGGCGCAATGCCCGATGGCCGATTTCCTGCGCCAGCTCGGCGACGACATCGACCGCACGCCGCGGCTGCAGATCAACGCCTTCAACATGAAGAGCGGCGACGTGCTGAGCGGCACGGTCGACAATGACGGCGGCCGCAACGTCGCCGTCGTGCTGATCGGCGACGACGGCCTCGTCTACAATCTGGCGAGCTATCTCAGGCGCGACGGCCGCCGCTCGAACTTCAACCTCAAGCTCGAATCGGCAGCCGGGGGAGCGCCGCGCCCGCAAACCGTCCTGACCTTCATCAGCCAGACGCCGCTGCCGGCGCTGTCCGGCCCGAACCCGACGCCGTCGAGCGACTTCTTCGCCAGCCTGAAGCAGGACGTCGCACGGCAGGGCGGCAAGATCGGCATTGGCGTCCGCTATTTCCGGATCGAGTGACGGCCGAGGCCTCGACCTGCCGGCTCAGTCCTCTTCGCGATAAAGCACGCCCCAGGCGTCCTGCCACAACCCCTCGGCGTCCTCGACGACGATCGGCGCACGGATTTCGTTGGCGAGCCTCACCGCGGAGCGGAAGGCGTCGACCGGAGCCATCTCGTCGCTGACGAAATCATTGACGAGATGCCCTCCCGCCAGCTCCGCCGGGCAGGCAATGCGGCCCAGTGTTTCGCCGTCGCGCTGGATCAGCGTCAGTGTGATCGCGTCCGGCTGGGCCTCGTCGACCTGCTCGAAACGGTTGGCTGCCATGGTCCTTGTCTCCCCTGTTGATCCCGAACCTGCGACGACGGCCACAGGCATCCTCTTCGCTTCCAAAAGCTCCCGCGCCGTCCGCTCACTTCTTCGCCGTCGGACGGTTGACGGCCTGTGCCGCGCCCGGCCTCACAGCGCTGTAGCGGTCGAGCCGGACCTTGATCATGTCGTTGAATTTCCGGTGAACCTCGGAGACGGAGAGTGTCTTGGTCTCGCCCCCGGCCTCGGCATAGAAGATCGGCCGGTTGGCCTGCGCCGGTTTCGGCAGCAGATCGGCCGCCTTGACATCAGGCTTTTCCTCCATCGTCTCGATGAAGGTCTGGGCGGCATCGGGCCCGAGGAAATGGATCAGATAGATCTCGCCGCCGGTGAGATGGCGCCCCATCGCCTTTTCCAGCCGCAGCGTATCGCGCTTCAGCATCTCGCCGGCGAGCAGCGCCGAGAGATAGGGCTCGCGCCGGAGATCGAGGATCCGCTGACGCTCTGCCCCGTCCGAGACGAAGAACTGCCGGCCGTTCTTTCCGATCAGCTTCGTCTCCGCTGCCAGCCCATGCTTGACGCCGAATTCGCTGACGACGCCGAGCCAGGTCTGCTCGATGAATTGGTAAAGACCGGTGGCCGAGGAGGTCTTGGCCTGGACCGACGTCGAGAACGAGGATTCCTTGTCGGCGACCGCCATCAGCAGGGTGGGATCGGCGCCCACGACCTTGCCGGCCCGCACGATCGTTTCGACGAGATGGCGGCGGATCCGGATCGGGCCGAAGGTCAGGAGTTGCTCGGGATCGCCGCCGCTGGTGATCGGCGCCTTTGGAATCTGTGACTTCGGACCGATGGCGGCCTGCCCGGCAGGCAGCTTCGGCGGCACCAGCAGGATGTTGGACGGCGGCAGCACCAGCGGCACGACCGGAACCTCCTGCACGGCTGCCACCTGCTCCTTGATCTCGGCCAGCGTCGGATCGTTGTTGAGCGCGAACTCGGTCGCCTGCCGCGCCGCCTCAAGATCGCTCTCGACCGAGGACAGGATCAACGAGGGCCGCGCAGCGGTCTGGAGAGCCGGGGCGGCGAGGATCGCGACCATCTCCGGATCAGGCGGCGTCTCCTCCTGCCTGAGCTTCGCCATCGCGATGCCAAGCACCGCCACCGCGACGCAGGCGATGCCGGCCGCGAGCCCGAACATCATCATCCGTCCGGACAGGCCCCGGCCTGCGACGGGCTCCGTGCCGAACGTCGCAGGCGGCGGCTTCGCAGCGCCCTCCTTCGCCCCGCCGGTGTCGGCTTTGACCGCCCTCGCCTTGTCGGGAACCCTAGCGGGCCCTGGACGCTCCGGAGCCGCCTTCTCCCCGGCGACACGGCGATGCAGGCTCGCGAACCAGTCCAGCCGCTGTGCCTCGAGGGCCACGAGATCGTCGACCAGCCGGCGCGCGGTGATCGCCGGCACCCTCGCCTCCCGTTCGATCAGGCCGATGGTAGCCTTGCTGCCCTGCTCGGCAACGAGCTTGAGGGCGAAGAACCAGAGCTGGAGGGGCGTACGGCGGTTGTCCAGCACCGTGCCGGCGCCCGGCTGGATCATGTAGTTGCAATGCCCGCAGGAGAAGGCGCGCAGCTTCGGGCGGGGTTCGAAGGTACTTGGGCGCCCGCAGGCCGGGCAGGTCATGCTGCTGCCGCCATGGCGGGCGCGCATCAGCGCCTCGAGGCAGGCCTCCTCCGGAAACACGGCCTGGAACTGCTTGAAGCGCTCGCTCATCGGCCATCACCAATCCGGCCGGCTCCGCCCGCAGCGCCGACCATCGGGATAGCACGATACGCCATCGTGACGACTTGCCGGCGCGTGACAACTTGCCCGAGCGTCAAGATACGCGCGTGACGCGGCTGCGACAATGTCGGCCCCTCATCCATCAGGCATGGAGCAGGCCGAGACGCGCGACATCCTTAAGATGAACCGCCACCTCCTCGGCGGTCGCGCGCCTGGGCAGGTCGCCGACGTCGGCGCCCGAGCCATGTGCCTCGTCGAGGAAGGCATTGAGGTCGCTCAACAGCATCTCCGGCGTACGCGAGCCGTCAAGCAGGCAGACGAATTTACGCACGATGACACCGTCGAGCAGCACCATGCGATGGCGCAGATCGGTGACCTCGCGCGTCGTCGTCGCCTGCCAGCGCGCGACCTCGCTCGCCAGCGGCCGTTCCGCGATCGCGGTCGTCAGCGGCGGCGCCTCCAGCTTGATGTCGAGCAGGCCGGTCTTGAAGATCGCGAGCAGCGCCTCGTCCAGCCGGGCGACCTGCGCCTCGACATCAGGCCCGAGTTCAGCGCCGACATCCGCGACGGCCTGCGCGACGAGATCCTCAAAAGCGATGCTGGCGGGCCAGACCTTGCTGAGCTGGCGCAGCGCCGCCTTGCACAGATGCAGGTCGACGGAGAGACGCACGCCCTCACCGAACTCGAAGCGGTCGACGCCGGGCTTCTGTTCCTCGCCGCCGGTCTCCTCGACCAACCGGGCATGGGCCGCGATGTGATAGGGCTTCAGCGACCCCGACTTGATGCCGCGCCGCAGCGGGATGCCTGCCCTGCAGAGCAGCGTCTCGCGGAAGGCGCGGCCGATCAGCAGGTCGAGCGTCTGTTCGCGCACGCCCGCATCCTCGATCGGAATCCTCGCGAGCATCGCCTGTGCCGGCCCCTTGGCGGCACCGTACATGTTGGGGAAGGAGGCCTCGGCCAGGAACTGCAGGCCGTGGCGCTCGGCGGAGCCCAGCACCTCGTGCAGGGCGAAGGCCCGCGCTCCCGGATTGAGATCGTCATGGTATAGTACGTTGTCCGGCATGTCCGCGAGCTGCTCCAGCCGCTGCCTGAGCGCCGCGCCATGGAAAGTAGCGGCATCGCTCGCCTCGGCGACCGCCTTGAGCGAGGCGCGCGCCACGCGCACCCGCTCTTGCGGGTCCGAGACGTCCCGAGTCGCATAGAGCATGACATCGCGCGCCAGGTCGCGCAGCCGGCAGCCCGGCAGCGCATTGTAGCTGACATAGGCGATGCCGCGCGGCGAGAGCAGTTCGCCGAAGACGGCGATGATCTTCTCGCGCACCATGTCCGGCACCCAGGAAAAGACGCCGTGGACGAGGATGTAGTCGAACTCGCCGAGCTCGGCCGCCACATCCATGATGTTGCGGTGATGGAAGACGAGATTGCCGAGGCCGAGCTCCGCCGTGGCGATCCTCGCATGTTCGATAGCGCTGCCGCTGAGATCGATGCCGACGAACTGGCTGCCGGGATATTGCGCCGCCATCGGGAGCAGGTTGCCGCCGCGCCCGCAGCCCAGTTCGAGCACCCGCATCGCCGAGGGCGAGGCCGCCTGCATGCCGTGGAAATGCGCGATCGTCGCGAGCCGGGCCGGATGCGTCTGCGAGAAGGAATGCCCCGGATAGGCGACGGCGTCATAGGGGTTGATGGCCGTGTCGTTCATCCTTGCCGCCCGCCTTGTCGCCTGCGCGTTGCACCGGCCGTATCGGAGCCCGACGCCAGCCGCTCCGCCTCCTTCATTTGAAGGACCGCATGCTCCGGAGCGCCGAAAAGCGTCTGCCGCGAGCCGGAACTCAGCAGCCGATGACCTTGAACTCCACCCGGCGGTCGAGTGCGTCGCTGGCGTCGTCCTTGCCCGTGCCGACGAGGTTCTCCTTGTAGCCCCGCCCGGTGGCGATCATCCGGCTGCGCCCGTCCGGCATGCCCGTCAGCAGCAGGTCCATGATGAATTGGGCGCGCAGGACGGAGAGCCGCTCGTTGAGATTGGGCATGCCGGTGCGCGAGGTGTGGCCGACGATCTCGAGGCAGGCCCCCTTCTGCCGGGCACGGGTCGCGATCTGGCTGAGCCACATCGGATAGGGCTCGGTCGTCTGCGGATTGTCGATGAACTGCGTCGTGCCGGGCCGGAAAAGCAGCTTCACCATGAGCTGGTCGCCGCTCAGCCCGTAATCGACGAGATCGCCGAAAGCCTCGACCGAATCGTCGCGACGGCCGAGCTTGGCGCTGGCGAGATAGGTGCCGATCCGGACACGGTGCTGGTCGCCACCCGGGAGCCGCCGCGCCGTGCGGTAGAACGCCAGCGCCTCGCGGAAGTGTTGCGCCTCGTATTCGGCGATGCCGTCATTGATCAGGGCATTGGCGGTGAGGCGATCGACATAGGCCGGCTCGAGTCCGCCGCCGAGCGCCGTGCCCTGGCAGGTCTTCACATAGGCATCGGTCGCCTGGTCCTTCGCCCAGACCGGCGAGTCGCGATAGTATTGCGTCGGCGTGACGTCGACATTGTCGAGCGTCGAGCGCGCCACTCCCTTGGAGACGATGGTCCGCGACTTCAGATCGGCCAGCGTCAGGCAGATTCGGAAGGCATCACGCGGCCCGTCGCCCCCCTGGTTGTTGATCGCCGTCAGCGTCCCGACCAGCACGACGGGATCGCGCGCCAGAACTTCCGAGCTGAAGGGCTGCACGACAAAGCGCGGATAGGATTTCTGGACGATTTCGGTCAGCGTCTGCTGCATCGCGCGCGTCGCGGTCGACTGCGCGCCCGACGCTGCGTCGATCAGCGGATCGATGACCAATTCGACACGGTCGGCGCCGAGATTGGCCTTGCCGAAGAGGTCGCGCGCAGCCCGTTGCAGTGCCTCGGGATAAGGCAGCGGTGTCGGCGGCACCGGCTGCGCCTGTACGCTCGCGCATCCTGCGACCACAGCAAGCGCGAGCAGGGCGTGCCGCATCACAGGCCGGCGGGCGTCACGGCGGCGGCGAAGGATCGACCACATGGATTCTCTGCCAGTCATGTCAGCGGGTCCGTGACGGAAGGCGATGGCGGTCGGCGCATCAGCGGCACAGTTGAAGTTGCTCCTTCGCCTGCGGCGTCAGCTCGCCGAGCTGGGCGCGCAGCAGGATCTCGCTGCAGGCAGCCGCGCTCGGCCGCGCATTCTGCGCCCGGACGGTCTGCGGCCTGACCGCAGCGGGCGCCGGATGAGCAACGGGAGCCGGTTCGCTCGCCACCGGCTCGGTCAGGGACCGCTCGGCCGGTGGCGGCGGTGCGACCAGCGAAAGGCTCGGCTGGATCGGGGACGACATGGTCAGCGTACCCATCCGCGCCGCCATCGCCTGCTCCAGCAGGCCACGCTCGTCGGCCAGGCGCCGCTTCTCGGTCTCGAGCGAGGCGAGTTCGCGTTCGCGCCGCGAGACCTCCTCGGCCAAGCGCTCGCGCTCGGCCTTTTCCTGCGCGGCCCGCGTCGCGACATCGACGGGCCTGACGGTCCCGCCGGCCGACGCCAGCGGCCGCGCCGCCGGACCGGGCGGTGCCCCGGCGGGAGCCGGCACCGCCGCCTCGCTCTGGCGTCGGGCGAGATCGGTCGCAGCCTGCTGGCGGACCTTCTCGGCCCGTTCGACCCGTTCGAGCAGCACGCGCTCGCGCTCGGCGAATTCGCGGGCCAGCAGGTCGCGCTCCTTGGCCTCGCTCGCACGCCGCTCGATCAGGTCGAGCCGAGTGCGCGCATCGATGGTGAAGAAGCTCGTCGGATAGCGCTGGATGAAGGCGTTGAACTCGGTGGCATCGTCGCTCGCCCGGATCCGGCGCCAGACATCGCTGTCGGTCTCCTCCCGGTTGAGATAGAAATCGCCGAGCAGCGAAAGCGAGAGTTCCGGCGTCTGGCGCCCGGATGTCGCGTCATAGACGCTCTTCTGGACGCGCCGGAACATCGTCGCGACCTCGAGGCCGGGCTGGTCGATCTCGCGGACCAGCGCCGCCGTGAAGGGGCTGTTGCGCCCCGCACCATCCGCCGCGACATCGTTGGCCTGCGTGGCATAGGCGATCACCATGCCCTGCGCCCGGGCGACGGGGGCGAGACCGCTGCCGACGGCAAAGCCGCGCGTCGCCTGGCGCTTGGCGAGCTGGCTCACGAACGGATTGTTGCGGCAGGCGTCGAGCACCATGATCTTGACGCCTTTGGAGAAGTTCAGCGCCGTCATGACGTCGTTCAGCCGCGTCGTCTCGTACTGGACGCTGATCTCGTCCTCGACCCGCGCCTCGACCGGCACGAGATAGTTCTCGCCGTTGAACTGGAAGCCGTGCCCGGCATAGTAGAACATCACCGCGTCGGCATCCTGCGCCAGCCGCGCGAACCGCGTCACCGCCTGGTCCATGCCGCGCTTGTCGAGATTGACGCCGTCGACCACCTCGAATCCGACCTTGCGCAACGACACGGCCATGTCGCGGGCATCGTTGACGGTGTTGGGCAGGACGGGGGCATTGCTGTAGCTCGAATTGCCGATCACGAGCGCGACGCGGCGCTCCGTTGCCAGCGCCGGCATCGCCAGCAACAGCATCGCGAATCCGATCAGCGCACGAAATCCGGCAACGAAGATCATGAGGCCCTTCCTTGGGTCAACCTACCGCAGCACCTTGCGAAAATCCAGCCCGCGCAAGCTGTTCCGCGCGGAACAGGTAACGCACAAGTCGCTGACATGACGGGTATTCGGCTTGCCCCTGCGGCATGAGGCTGATAACTTAACCAATACTGGAGCGCGTGAAAGGGACAAGCCGATGCAGAAGGTTCGGCTCTGCCTCGCAGCGACCGTTCTGGCCCTGGGTTTGGCGGTTCTCGCCCCCGCTTTGCCGGACGCCGCCTTCGCCCAGGAAAGGGCGAGGCTGCGCAGCGCGGCTCCGGCCAATGTCAGGATCGGCTTCATCGACCTGCCCAACAATGCCCGCGTGCCCGGCAAGCTCGTCCTGCGCTTCGCGCTGACGGGCATGGACGTCGCTCCCGCCGGCCCGCCCCGGCGCAATGCCGGCCATCACCATCTCCTGATCGATACCGAGCTGCCGCCGCTCGACCAGCCGATTCCGAGCGACTTCAACCATATCCATTTCGGCGGCGGCCAGACCGAGACCGAGATCGCGCTGACCCCGGGGCGGCACACGCTCCAGCTTCTGTTCGCCGATCACGATCACGTGCCTCACAACCCGCCGGTGATGTCGGAACGCATCACCGTCGAGGTCATGGCCGAGGCGGAGGAGAAGCCGCGCTCCGTCGCCGCCCCCGGCGCCAAGGTGTTCTTCGTCGACCTTGCCGACGGCGCCACGATCCCCTCCCGTTCGCGCATCCGCTTCGGCGCCGACGGGATCGCGCTCTCGCCGGCCGGGACGAAAAGCGAGAACGGCGGCCACCACCATTTGCTCGTCGACACCGAGTTGCCACCGCTCGACCGCGAAATCCCGAGCGACTTCAACCATCTGCATTTCGGGCGCGCCCAGACGGAAACAGAACTCACGCTGCCGCCGGGCGAGCACACGCTGCAATTGCTGATGGGCGACCAGGACCATGTCCCGCATGATCCGCCGCTGATGTCGCCGCGCATCCGCGTACGCGTGGTCGAGGGCGGACAGGTCGCCTCCGCTGTCCAGCCCGCCGCCCCGGCAGCGACCCGGGCGGATGGCAAGCCGGCGCGGACGCCGGCCCCCAACGACGCCGTTGTCTACTTCGTCTATCCGCGCAACGGCGAGGCGATCTTCCCGAACACGACTATTCGCTTCGGCCTGCGCAACATGGGCGTGGCTCCGGCCGGCGTCACCAAGCCGAACACCGGGCACCACCACCTCGTCATCGACGCGCCGACGCCGCCGCTCGACCAGGCGATTCCCGCCGACCTGAATCACATTCATTTCGGCGGCGGCCAGACCGAGCGCAAGGTCACGCTGCCGATGGGCGAGCACACGCTCCAGCTCATCCTCGCCGACGAAAACCATGTGCCGCATGATCCGCCGATCATGTCGGAGCGCATCACGGTGCTGGTCGCACCGGGCGGCAAAAGACCGGTGAGGCGTCGATGAACCCGCATCTCTCTTCACCGACCGGAGCAACCGGCCGTCTCGCGATGCTTCCGTGGCGTCGCGGCTTGCCCGCGTTCCTGCTGGCGATGCTGCTTCCACTGGCCGGCGAGGCTTTGGCGCAGTCAGCGCCGCGCCAGGCGGCTCCCAAGGGCGCGCAGGTCTATTTCCACTATCCGCTCGACGAGTTGCGCGTGCCCGAGCGCTTCACCGTCCGCATCGGCCTGAAGGAGATGGGCGTCGCGCCGGCCGGGACGGTTTGGGCCAACACCGGCCATCACCATCTTCTGATCGACACCGACCCCGGCCCGCCCAACGAGCCGATCCCTTCGGACTACAACAACGTTCATCTCGGCAACGGCCAGACCGAGGTCGTCGTGACCCTGCCCAAGGGCCGGCATACCTTGCAGCTTCTGCTGGGAGACCATAGCCACATCCCGCACAATCCCCCCGTGATGTCGCGCAAGATCACGGTGTATGTTCGCTGACATGGCGCAATTCGGTCGAAGGGACTTCCGAGGCGAATGAAGAACAGCATGTCCTGCAGCATGTCCTGGTTGCGCTGCCTGCCGTTCGCCCTGTGCGCTGCGCTGTTGCTGCTGGCCGGGCCGGGCCACGCCCAGGTCAGCGAGGCAGGTGCCGGCCGCGTCGCACTCGTGATCGGCAATGCCGGCTACCCGCTGGCTCCGGTGGCCGCGGCCGCCAGTGATGCCCGCGCCGTGGCCGCAGTGCTGCGCGACGGCGCCTTCGACGTCGTCATCGCCGAGGATGCGAACGGCCCGGCTTTGCAGGATGCGATCGCGACCTTCGCCGGCAAGCTCAGGCGCGGCGTCCAGGCAGTGGTGTTCTATTCCGGCCATGCGGTGCAGTTGCGCAACCGCAATTTCCTGGCTCCCGTCGATGCGAGGCTGCGATCCGCCTCGGAGATCGCCCAGGCTGCCGTCGATCTCGACATGCTGCTCGATGCGCTGATCGTGGCGCGGCCCGCGAGCGCGCTCGTCGTGCTCGATGCCAGCCGGGACAATCCCTGGCAAGCCGAACTCGCCGGCTCCTCCAAGGGGCTCCTCGCCATCGAGCGCATGGACCATGTCAGCGTGATGTTCACCGCCGCGCCCGGCCGCACGATCGCCGACGCTGGCGCGCGTAGCAATCCGGCCATCGACGAGTGGATCAAGGCGATCCGGACGCCGGGGCTCGACATGACGGCGGCGCTGAGCCGGACCCGTGACGCCGTCGCGCGGCTGACGCGGCGCGGCCAGCAGGTCTGGACCTCGTCGGAGCCACCGGCCGGCCTGATCGTGACGCCGGTGGCGCGCCCGACCCAGATCGCCGAGACCAGCAGGGCAGTGATCCCGCTGCCACCGATGGAGTCACCCGCTGCGCGGCAGGATGCCTATGAGCTCTCCTTCTGGGAATCGATCCGCTCCAGCGAGAACCCGGCCGAATACCGCGCCTATCTCAATGCCTATCCCAATGGCCGCTTCGCCGGGCTGGCACGGACGCGCGAGCAGCAATACGCCGCACGACAGCCCGCGCCTGGACGGCCCGCACCTGCCGCCCTTCCCGCGGCACCGGCTCCTCAGGCAGCGCCCCCGCCCGCGGTCGCCTCGGTGCGCGAGCCGGCCCGCCCTCCCGCTTCAACGCCGGCTGCAAGCCCCCCCTCCTCCGCGCGCACCATCCGCGACTGTGAGGGCTGCCCGGAACTGACGCTGATCCCGCCCGGTAGTTTCGAGATGGGAGCCAACGAACTCTACGAGTTCGAGAAGCCCGTCCACGGCGTCGCCATCCGCAACGGCTTCTATATCGGCCTGCGCGAGGTCACCTTCGAGGAATGGGACGCCTGCGTCGACCAGGGCGGCTGCGCGCATCGCCCCAACGACCGCAATCTCGGCCGCGGCAAGCGCGCGGTCACCGATATCCACTGGAATGACGCCAACGCCTATCTCGCCTGGCTCTCGATGAAGACCGGCCGCAAGTACCGCCTGCCGAGCGAGACCGAGTGGGAATATGCCGCCCGCGCCGGCACGGCGACGACCTATCCCTGGGGCGCGACCATGGTGAAGGAGCGCGCCAACTGCATCGGCTGCAACGATCCGACGCGCCGGCAGGCGGTCGAGGTCGGGCAATACCCCGCCAACGGCTTCGGACTTTTCGACATGGCCGGCAATGCCGCCGAATGGGTCGCCGATTGCTGGAGCGACAGCTACCGGACAACGCCGCGCGACAGCGGCGCCTTCATCGCGCCGGGCTGCCGCGAGCGCGTGCTGCGCGGCGGCTCCTTCAACAACGATCCGCGCTATCTGCGCTCGGCCGCGCGCTTCAAATACGAGGCGGATGTCCGCTTCTACACCAACGGCTTCAGGGTGGTGCGCGAGCCGTAATCGCAGACCGGGCCGGCTATTTGAACCAGAGCCGCAACGGAATCTGGCCCTCGCCGCCGCAACGGACGAAGCTGTGCGCCGTTTCCGACAAGGTGCCCGAGAACGAGCAGGAGGCGCCAGCCAGCGTCATCTGCGCGGAATAGCGATTGCCGCGCACGCTCATCCGGATATGGCCGGATTTTTCCGGTGTCTCGCCCGGCCCGCAGACGGCGTTGTGCTTCATGCGCAACGCGCCGGAGAATTCGGACGCGAAGAACCGCGCCACCGGCGCCTCGGAGAGCGTCGCCGTGACATCCCATTCGCCGAGATAGCCGAAGCGTCCCGCGAGTTCGCGCGCCTCGGCGGCACTGCCGAAGCCGATCAGGGACAGGATCGCGATCGCCCGAAGCATCCGCTCATCCGCTCTTTGCTGCCACGGACACCGTAACAGCGCGGACGCCTGCCGCAAGGCCGCGCTCGGCGCGGCTGATCGAAAGGGGGTGGAGCGGGTACAGGGAATCGAACCCTGGTATTCAGCTTGGAAGGCTGCTGCTCTACCATTGAGCTACACCCGCGCTGCCTCCGAAATTCCCCAGCCGCCGACGGAAGTCAACCCGTCCCGCGCAGGGGCGTCCGAGTTTCGTGCATCAGGTGCCGCGCGACGCCCGCTCTCCGCTGAAATAACCGAGCAGCCGCAGCGCGTTCAGCGTCACCAGGACGGTCCCGCCCGTATCGGCCAGGATCGCGACCCAGAGCCCGGTCGCACCGATGACCGTGGTGACGAGGAACAGCCCCTTCAACCCGAGCGCGATGGCGATGTTCTGGCGGATATTCGCCATTGTCGCCCGCGCCAGCCGGATCAGCGCCGCGACATCTGCGACGCGGTTGTGCAGCAGAGCCGCGTCGGCCGCCTCCAGTGCGACGCGGGTGCCCGAGCCCATGGCGATGCCGACATGCGCGCTGGCCAGCGCCGGCGCATCGTTGATGCCGTCGCCGACCATCGCGATCCGCACGGTCTCGGCCATCGCCCTGATCGTCTGCGCCTTGTCGGAAGGCAGCATCTCGGCCTTGGTCTCGATCCCAAGCGCCTCGCCGATCGCGGCCCCGGCGCGCCTGTTGTCACCGGTCAGCATGATCGGCCGGATGCCGAGCGCCTTCAATTCAGCGATGGCTGCAGCCGAGTCCGGACGAGGCTCGTCGAGCAGGGCGACGATGCCGATGGCCTGCGCAGCGCTGACGACCACGACGACGGTCTTGCCCTCGCCCTCCAGCCGCGCGATGGCGCCAGCCGCATCGTCCGACAACGGCGCCCAGTCGAGAGCATGACGGGGCGCGCCGACAAAGACTGCCAAGCCCTCGACCGTGCCGGCCATGCCCTTGCCGGGCACCGCCGCGACATCGAGCGCTTCGATCTCCGCGAGACCATCTGCATCGGCGCGGGCGACGATGGCCGCCGCCAGCGGATGGCTCGACCGGCGCTCGACCGCCGCGGCCATGGCGAGGATCTCGCTCTCATTGCCGACCAGGGCCAGGACATCGGTGACCGCCGGCGTGCCGAGCGTCAGCGTTCCGGTCTTGTCGAAGGCAACCGCCTGGATCGCCGCGAGGCTTTCCATCACGGCACCGCCCTTGATCAGCAGGCCCCGCCGCGCCGCCGCAGCGAGGCTGGAGGCGATGGCGGCCGGCACCGAGATCACCAGCGCGCAGGGACAGCCGATCAGCAGCAGCGCCAGCCCGCGATAGATCCACTGCCCCCAGTCGCCGCCGGCCAACAGCGGCGGCAGGACCGCGACCAGAGCCGACAGGCCGACGATGAACGGCATGTAGAGCCGCGAGAAGCGGTCGATGAAGCGCTCGGTCGGCGCCTTGGCATCCTGCGCCTCCTCGACCAGCGCGACGATGCGGGCGATCATGTTGTCTTGCGCCGCGCGCCCGACGCGCAGCTTCAGCGCCGCATCGTGATTGATCGTGCCGGCGAAGACATCCGAGCCCGGTACCTTCCGGCGCGGCACGGATTCGCCGGTGATCGAGGCCTCGTCGACGCTGGACAGCCCCTCGATCACCGTGCCGTCGGCGGGAATGCGGTCTCCGGGCCGCACCAAGACGACCTGGCCGATGGCGAGCGTCGCGGCCGACACCTCCGCGATCCGGCCATCCACCTCCAGCAAAGCGATCTGCGGCACGAGATCGCCGAGCGCCCGGATCCCCGAACGCGCCCGGCTGGCCGCGACGCCCTCCAGCACCTCGCCGACGCAGAACAGGAAGACGACGATCGCAGCCTCCTCGGCCGCACCGATGAACAGCGCGCCGATCACGGCGATCGTCATCAGCATCTCGATCGTGAAAGGCGCCCCCGCCCGCGCCGAGGCGAAGGCCCGCCGTGCCACCGGCGCAGCCGCAATCAGGCTGGCGGCGATGAACAGGGGATCATGCCAGCGAGGTGCGACGAGGCCTGCCAGATAGGCCAAAGCGACCAGCCCGCCCGAGATAATCGCGAGACGGCCTTTGGCCTGGCGCCACCACGCGACAGGCGCCTCGCGCACGGCCGGCGACAGGGCTGGCTGCGAGACGTCGAGACGGCTCGGGCTGTAGCCGAGCTTTCCAATCTGGCTCTCGATGGTCGAGGCTGCCGTCAATCGCTCGTCGAGGACGAGAGCCAGTGTCTCCTTCGTGATCGAAATCCGGATATCCGACACGCCGGGCAGACGCTCCAGCGCGGTGCGGATCGTGTTGGCGCAATTGCCGCAATCCATGCCCGTAACGCGCCAGAGCGTGGCATCGGCCGTCGATGCCGCGAAAGCGGTATCGTGCTTGCCATAACCATGGTCACAGGCGGGTCCATGCTCATGCGCCATCACTGCCGCGACCGCAGGCTGTGCGGCGTGGGCGTGCTCGTGGCCGCCGCAGCAGGATGCACCCTGAGCGTGGGGGTGATGGGAACCGTGATCGTCGGACTTGGTCATGCTGCACCGGCACTGTGAATCGTGAACCGGGCAGGACCATAATCCCTCTAGCGACTAGAGGTTCAAGCGATTTCTGGCGGGAGCCATCGGCCTCATATCGCCGGGACGGGGCGTGGCCGGCATCTCCCGGTTCGCATGCGCCGCGAGCGGCGGGCGGAAGCCCTTCAGCCGCAAGGCGTTGGTCACGACGCTGACGCTCGACAGTGCCATGGCGAGACCGGCGAACATCGGCGACATCAGGATGCCGAAAGATGGATAGAGCACGCCCGCCGCCACCGGGATCAGCACGGCATTGTACCCGAAGGCCCAGAACAGGTTCTCGGCGATGTTGCGGATCGTCGCCCGCGACAGCGCCACGGCATTCGGAACATTGCGCAGATCGCCCGACATCAGCACGACATCGGCGCTCTCGATGGCGATGTCCGTGCCAGTGCCGATGGCGAGCCCGACATCGGCCTGGGCCAGGGCCGGCGCATCGTTGATGCCGTCACCGACGAAGGCGACCCGTGTGCCACCTGCCTGAAGCCGCTTGATCACCTCGACCTTGCCGGCCGGCAACACCTCGGCGACGACCTCGTCGATCGGGAGGCCGCGTGCGATCGCCTCGGCCGTGCGGCGGTTGTCGCCGGTGATCATCACGATCCGGATACCCAGCGCCCGCAGCGCCTCCAGCGCTTCCAGACTGGTCTCCTTGAGCGGGTCGGCCACCGCAAGCACGGCCGCGAGCCGGCCATCGATCGCCGCATAGAGCGGCGAGCGGCCCTGATCGCCCAGCTGCGCCGCCACTGCCGCGAAGGGGGAAACGTCGATGCCCCGCGCCGTCAGCAACCTGTCGGCCCCGACGAGCAGCGCACGCCCCTCGACCGTCGCCGAGACGCCGAATCCGGGCTCGGCCGCAAATTCGGAGGGCTCCGCGACGACCAGGCCGCGGCGCCGCGCATCCGCGACGATGGCCTCGGCAATCGGATGCTCCGAGCGCGTCTCCACGGCAGCCACGAGGCGCAGCACCTCGTCCTCGGCAAAGCCCGCCGCCACTGCGATATCGGTCAGCTCCGGCCGCCCCTTGGTGATCGTCCCGGTCTTGTCGAGCGCGATGACCGCGACATCCCGCAGCGCCTGCAGCGCATCGCCGCGCCGGAACAGCACGCCCATCTCGGCCGCCTTGCCCGTTCCGACCATGATCGATGTCGGGGTCGCCAGACCCATCGCGCAGGGGCAGGCGATGATCAGCACCGCGACCGCGTTGACGATGGCGAGCGAGAGCGCTGGGCTCGGCCCGAACGCCATCCAGACGACGAAGGTAAGCAGCGCCGCGGCGATCACCGCCGGCACGAACCACATCGTCACCTTGTCGACGATCGCCTGGATCGGCAGCTTGGAGCCCTGCGCCGCCTCCATCGTCCGCACGATCTGCGCCAGCAGCGTGTCCGCGCCGACATTCGTCGCGCGGAACCGGAACGACCCCGCCTTGTTGACCGTGCCGCCGACGACCTCGTCGCCCGGCCCCTTCCGGACCGGGATCGGCTCGCCGGTGATCATCGATTCATCAACGAAGGAGGAGCCCTGGACGACCTCGCCATCGACCGGCAGTCGCTCGCCCGGCCGCATCACGACGATGTCGCCGGGCCTGACCTCGGCCAGTGCGACATCCTGCTCGCGCTCGTCGCGCAGGATGCGGGCGGTCTTGGCCTGGAGCGTCAGCAACTGGCGGATCGCATCGCCGGTACGGCCCTTGGCGCGGGCCTCCGCATAGCGGCCGAACAGGATCAGCGTCACGATCACAGCGCCGGCCTCGAAATAGGTGTAGTCGAGCCCGTTCGGCAGCAGCGCGGGCATGAAGGTCGAGACGACCGAATAGAGATAGGCCGTCGTCGTCCCCAGCATGACGAGCGAGTTCATGTCCGGAGCGCCGCGCAGCAGCGCAGGGCCGCCCTTGCGGTAGAAGGGCAGCCCGGGCCCGAACTGGACGAGGCTCGCGAGCAGGAACGAAAGGTAGCGGATATTCGTCTCGCCGACCGAACCGGCGAGCGCGTGATGCAGTCCATCGAACAGATGCGCGCCCATTTCGACCACGACGATCGGCAGCGTCGCCAGGGCGGCGATGATCAGGTCGCGGCGCAGCCCCGACAGTTCGGCCTCGCGCATCTCCCGGTCGCGATCGGTCTGGGTGGCGGCGTCGAGGATGGGTTGTGCCGGATAGCCCGCTGCTGTGAGCGCCGCCGTCATCGCGGCAACGGTATCCGCGCCGCCGGCATAGCGGGCATGGGCACGGCCGGTCGCCAGATTGACCGTGCCGTCGAGAACACCGGGGACGGCCTTCAGAGCCTGCTCGACCCGCCCGACGCAGGAGGCGCAGTTCATGCCCGTGACCGAGAGATCGACCTCCTCCTCTCGCGGCTCGTAGCCGGCCTTGCGGATGGCATCGAGCACGGGCTGGGTCGCACTGCCGGCGCCGAGCGCCACGCTGGCGCGGTTCGTCGCGAGATTGACCGAGACGTCCTCGACGCCGGGCACCGCCAGAACAGCCTGTTCGACGCGTCCGACGCAGGAGGCGCAGCTCATTCCGTCGACAGGAATGACGATCCGGGCAGCCCGCGCGCCCGTCCTTGCTTCGCTGATGGTCATCTCGCCTTCAAACCCCGTGCCCGCGTCCACGCTCATGCAGCGAGGCAAGATGGGGCTTCCCATCATGGGAAGGTCAAGAGGCAAAGAAGCCGGCGATCTCAGGTGATGC
Source organism: Bosea sp. 124 (assembly GCF_003046175.1). Lineage (NCBI taxonomy): Bacteria > Pseudomonadati > Pseudomonadota > Alphaproteobacteria > Hyphomicrobiales > Alloboseaceae > Allobosea > Allobosea sp. 124. The sequence goes on along the minus strand of NZ_PZZM01000001.1, from coordinate 4,262,095 downwards.
GGCGCACGCTGGCGGCAATCTCGTCGGGCTCGAACAGCCGCTTCCAGTCCGGCTTCAGGATCGTCTCCTTGCCGAAGACGATCGCCTTGTTGCAGGCGTCCGAGAACACGCCCTGGACCTGCTCGAAGGTCACGGCGGCGAGGATGTTCATATGGCCGAGCAGAAAGTCGCGCGCCGCTTCGCGCGGCACGCCGCGCGCGATCGCCTCTTCCATCGCCTCGCGCATCGCATCGAGCAGCGTCGCGCAGACCGTCTCCGACAGGCCGGGTTCGAGGATCGCCATCTGCTCGACCGTGACGCGATGAGACCGCATCACCGGCGCCCAGATCGCCCGCGCGACCTCCTCGCCCAGCGCATAATGCGCCTCCGGGCCCTGCATCAGCGCGTTGACGATGTGCTGCTTGGCGGCGATGCCGCCGAAATGGTCGGCCTTGGCGGCCGGGTCGGTCTCGTCGTTGAAGATTGGCGGATGGCAGGGATGCGTCACGAAATAGGTGATGTCGGCCCGCGCCGGCAGATGGCCGGCATGAGGCGCCGCGGCATCCAGAATGATGACGATCGTGCCTGCGGCGAGCTTCGGCAGCAGCGTCGTCGCCACGGCCCCGACATGCGTATCTGGCACGGCCAGCACGACGACCTCGGCCCCCTGGATCGCGGCGTCGGCCTCGATGCAGCCGACGCCAAAGGCTTCGCGCACCCGCTCCTGCCCCGCCGGGCTCACCTCGACATGGCGCGTGGTGAAGCGTGAGGCGGCGAGGTTGCGGCCGAGCCGCATGCCCATCTTCCCGCCGGCACCGAACAGGGCGACCACCGTCATGTTGTATCTCCCTAAGCGCAAACTGGTATGATGAGTTGATCACATGCGTTTTTCATGCTGTCAATCTGGTATGACGACCTCATGAGTTCGAGCGAATGGGAGCAGCCGTGGCACGGGTCAGCGCGTCGCGGCATTACTGGCTGGAGGCGCCGTGACAGTCCAAGCGCGCGAGCCAGCAGAGCGATGACCCAAGTGCCATGACCCCAGAACCGATCCCGCGCCGCAAGCTGCATCAGGAGGTGCTCGACCGTCTGATGGCCCGCATCCATGCCGGTGAATTCGCCCCCGGCCAGCAATTGCCCTCCGAACGCGACCTGATGGACGCCTATGGCGTCGGCCGGCCCTCCATCCGCGAGGCGCTGCAGCAACTGGAGCGCTCGGGCCTCGTCAGCATCAGCCATGGCGAGCGCGCTCGCGTGCTGCTGCCGACGGCGGAGACGCTGGTCGGGCAGATGGCCGACGCCGCGCGCTATCTCCTCAGCGTCGAGCCGCGCACGCTCGATCACCTCAAGGAAGCACGTGTCCTGCTCGAGGCCGGCGTCGCGAGGCTCGCGGCGCAACGGGCCGACGCCGCCGGGCTCGCCGTGCTGCGCCAGCGGCTCGACGAGCATCGACAAGCCAGTCTCGCCGACTTCCTCGCGCGCGACATCGCCTTCCATCGCCAGATCGCGGTGATGAGCGGCAACCCCGTCTTCCCGGCCGCCGTCGAAGCGATGCTGGCCTGGCTCGGCGCCTATTATCACACGCTGGTGCGGGCACCGGGCGCCGAGCGGCTCACACTGCAGGAGCACCAGCGCATCTACGACGCCATCGCCGCGGAGGATGCGGACGAGGCCGCCCGCGCAATGTCGGACCATCTCAACCGCGCCAATGCGCTATACCGGCGCTTTACGACGGAAGGCGAGGCACCCGGCCGCGCCTGAGCCGCATGCGGTCGCGCCGCGAGGCCCTCTGCGTTCCGGTTCTTCGCTCCGCCTTCCGGTTCTTCGTTATGGGCTCAGCGCAGCGGCGGGGCGTAGAGCACGCCCCCCATGTTCCAGAGCTGGTTCAGGCTGCGCGGAATCGCGAGCTTCGAGCTCGTACCGAGATTGCGTTCATAGATCTCGGCATAGCTGCCCGTCGCCCGGACGGCTTTGACCGCCCAGTCGGGATCGAGCCCCAGCGCCTTGCCGAAGCCCCCCTCCACGCCGGTGAAGCGACGCACATCGGGCTTCTGCGACTTCAGCGCCTCCTCGATATTGCTCGCGGAAATGCCGAGTTCCTCCGCATTGATCAGGGCGAAATTCACCCATTTCACCACGGTGAACCAGGCGAAATCGTCGCTGCGGACGACCGGCCCTAGCGGCTCCTTCGAGATCACATCCGGCAGCACCATCGCCTCGGCAGGCTTCGCCAGCCTGAGCCTTTCGCCGTAGAGCGCCGACTGGTCGCGGGTCAGGACGTCGCACTGGCCAGACTCGAAGGCGGCGAAGGCCTCCGCCGCACCCGGATAGACCTTCTCCTCATAGGTCAGCGAATTGGCCCGGAAGAAATCGCCGAGGTTGAATTGCGAGGTCGTGCCCGCCTCGACGCAAATCTTCGCCTTGTCGAGCGCGAGCGCGCCATCGACACGGAGCGAACGCTTCACCAGGAAGCCCTGCCCGTCATGATAGGTGATGCCCGCAAAGGCGAGGCCGAGTTCAGCCTCGCGCCCCAGCGTCCAGGTCGAGTTGCGCGAAAGCAGGTCGACCTTCGCCGCCTTGAGAGCGTTGAAACGCTCGCTCGCCGAGAGCGGCGTGAAACTGACCTTCTGCGGGTCGCCCAGCACGGCAGCCGCCAGCGCGCGGCAGAAATCGACGTCGAACCCGCTCCACTTGCCCTGCGCATCCTTGTCGGAAAAGCCGTTCAGCCCTTCGCTGACGCCACAGGCGAGCGTACCCCGCTGCTTGACGGTTTCGAGCGTCCCGGCTCCCGCCGGCATCGTCCAGGCAAGCGCCAGCGCAGCGGCGGCGATCCCGAAACAGCGCTGGCGAACCGATGAATCCTTCGACATGGCTTTTCCCCCGTTCGATGTCCTGCCGGCGCGACGGCGTGCGTTACAGCGTGGCCTTGTGGCGGATGATCACCTTGGTCCCGAGCGGCACCCGCTCGTAAAGATCGGCGATGTCGCCATTGGCCAGCCGGAAGCAGCCTGACGAGATCGCCTCGCCGATCGTTTCGGGCTGGTTGGTGCCGTGGATGCGGAAGACCGTCGAGCCGAGATAGAGCGCCCTCGCCCCCATCGGATTGCCCGGCCCGCCGGCCATGAAGCGTGGCAGATAGGGCTGTCGCTGCAGCATCTCCGGCGGCGGGCGCCAATCGGGCCATTCCGCCTTGCGGCTGACCTGAACCAGCCCGGACCACTGGAAGCCCTCGCGGCCGACGCCGATGCCGTAGCGCAACGCCCGCCCATTGCCCTGCACGATATAAAGAAAGCGCTCGGACGATTGAATGATGACCGTGCCCGGCGCCTCGCTCGAGCGGTACAGCACCATCTGGCGGGCGTAGGGGCCTTCCGTGATGCTGACCTCTTCGGTCGATACGCGGCCGGGCTCGTCGCCGATATCCATGGTTTCCTGCATGCCGGCAGGCGGCCGCGGCTGGGAGAGAGCCATCTGCGGCATGGACAGGCAGGCGGCAAGCGCCGCCGCGGCAAGTCCGGCCCGAGCCCGGGCTGTCGTCCAGGATGTCATATCCGTCCTCCCCGCTCAGCGGCAGCGCACATAGATGAAGGTGCCATAGCGGCGATGGGCATCAGGATCGACGAAGCGCATCACCAGCATGGCATCCGTCGCCGAGAGAATCTCGCGATCCTGCGGGTCGCCGGCCGGCGCCTCGAAGCCGAGGAAGGTGCGGCCGCCGGGCCCGGCCTTGAGCCGCAACTCGTAGAGCTTGGCATCGTCGGCGACATGCATCATGACGCCGTCATCGGGTCCCTTGGTGATGACATAGGGCTGGCTGCAGCTCGCCCGAGCCTGGGCCTCGGTGCGCTTGCGGTCCTTCTCGGTATGGAAGGACGCTATGCCCCAGCGGCCGACCAGTTTCTCGACGCCGATATGACTCGGGGCCGTGATCGAGGCGGAGACCACCTGCGACGGGGAGGCACGCTCGTCGTCGCCGCTGGAGAGGCAGCCGGCGAGCGCCATGCCGATGCCGACAACGACGAGCGGCCCGAACGCCCGCTGTCGATGGCTCTTCCCGTCGTTGCTTGACACCCGCACCCCTCCCGATCGACGCGATTTTTCTGGCAGTCACAGATTTAGCGCATGGTTCGGGTCGCAGGGCAATTGCCGGTTTGCTGGGCCGGACGGTCCCGTCGGGCGCATCATTCACGCGGCGCCTGAACTCTCAGCCATCCGCGGGCGGTCCGCCGCTGACCTGATCTGGCGCGACAGCCCGTGCAGCGGCAGCCGTGGCGACGGAAGTTGGCAACGCCGCCAGGCCGAGCCGGCCAGGCCCATCAGGCGCCAGGAAGGACCGTCATCTCGAGATCGCCCGGAGCAGGTCGCGGATGTCGTGGTTTTCCAGCCGGTAGAACATATTCCTGCCGTCCCGGCGCGTGGACACGATTCCTTGAATGCGCAACCGCGCAAGCTGCGGGGATATGGCAGCCTGACGAAGGCCCAGAACCCTTTCCAGCTCGGATACGGACCGTTCGCGCTCGGCGATCTGGCACAGCACGAGCAGCCGGGTCCGGTGCGCCAGTATCTTGAAGAGCTCGCTGGCGTCGCCTGCCCGCGCCATCCGGTCGGCTTCCACGCATGCGAGGTCCGGGTCCGGCAGCGTCCGCGCCTCGATATCCGCGGCGGCTGGAAAGGCCAACTCCCGATCCACTCTGCATCGCCTCCTACTCGCTCGTTATATTCATTTGAATATAACAAATAGAGGCGAGACATGTCGATACCGACCTTTCACGCCCGGCGCGCGCCCGCGCTCGGCATGGCTTTGCCCAGACCGGCCGATGACCGGCCCTTGCTGGATGCCAAAGATCTGAACGGCCGCCGTCGCTTCAGGATCTGGGAGATCTTACCCAACCTGCACCGTTCGATCGTCGGCAGCTGCCTGACCACCGGTGAACTCCGCCAGATTCTCAGCCGGCTGGGCCAGGCGGATGCGCCCACAGCCAGCGATCACGAGTTGCACACGCGCGGCGTCCGGGCGGCCGGCCGTCACGACCTCTCCGGCAAGGTGCTGCACAAGGCTCTCGACAAGCGTCATGACGCCGCGATCAAGCGCATGGCGGGCACAACCACAGCCGACGAACTGCTGCGGCGCTGGCGCAGCGCTTTGGAGGAGGGCAACATTCCCGGCGGCTACTGGGCCGCTCTGAGCCACCCGGCCTGCAGCCGTGCGGTGATCCGCGAGGCCTTCGGCGAGGTGCACATGCTCTCGCATCTCGTCGGGCAGTCGAACCGGCTCGATCTGGCGCGGCTGCGAAAGCTGGAGATCGCACTGGGCGAGCGCGACGCAAAGATGGCCCGGCAGGAAGCGCGACTGCGCGACGCGGCCGCCGAACGCTCCGAATTGCTCCGAAAGATCGAGTTCCTTCTGGTTGATCGCGACCGGAACGCCGCGCTCGACCAGCTTCGGGCCCAATCCGAGAACAGATCCGACACGGTCGATCTTCTCGCCCGGCGGCTCGACGCGGAGCAGACCCGTTTGCTGGCGCTGTCGAAACGCCTCGAGCGGAGCGAAATGCTGCTGGCCGGCGAGCGGCTGACAACGGCGAGGCTCGCGAAACGCCAGGGCGAACTTCAGACCGAACTGGCGTCTCTGGAGGCCGCCATCGCACCCGCTCCGGCAAGCCCGGACGAGCCCCCGCCGACGCGCGACATGGCCGGTCTGGTGCTGCTTTATGTCGGGGGCCGCCCAGGGCCGATCGAGCACGCCCGATCGCTGATGGCGGCGCGTGGCGGAGAACTTCTGGTCCATGACGGCGGCGTCGAGAACAATTCGGCCCTGCTGCCCGGCTTGGTGAGTCAGGCGGACGCTACGTTTTTCCCGATCGACTGCATCAGCCATCATGCGGCTGGCCAGATCAAGAAGCTCGCCAAAGCCCATGGCAAGCGGTTCATTCCGCTGCGAACCGCCAGCCTTGCCAGCTTCGTCGCCGCGATCGCCGATCCGGCAGCGTTCGCGATGCCCTTATAGGCTCCCGCTCGGCGAAGTCTCAGGAGCGCCCGGGTTCAGCCTCCGACATCGAAATCGCCGGTCTGCGCCGGCGCAATCGGTGTAAACAGGCTACGATCCGGCTTCAGATCGAGCAGCGGCGTTTCGTCGAGACAATCCAGTCCGCGCACGAGAATCGTCGCCCCGTCGCGCCCGATCAGGGTCACGATCGACGTGCCGATCGGATTCGGCCGCACCGGCGAGCGCAAGGCAAAGGTGCCATGCACTTCACCATTGTTGGCGGGGCTCTGACGAACGAGATCGCGCCGCGACTGGTGCAACCAGTAGAGCACCTCGAGCCGCTCGAAGGCCTCGACGCCGTCGATCGCCGCGGTCCACGGCTCGAAGATTTCGATCCGGCAGATCGGCCCGTCCTCGCGGCCCTGGCGCGGACAGGTCAGCCGCGAGGTCCAGGGCGTGCGGATGCGGCCGATGAAGACGAGCCCGGCATCGGTCGCGGGCGGCGGCTCGACCGCAACCTCGGCGCGGCGAATCTCGTTTTCCCGGACCATCGCGGCTCAGTCGATCGCGATCATGACGTCGGAGGCCTTCACGACCGCGTAGGCGGGCTGGCCCACCGCGAGCTTGAGATCGTCCACCGCCGCGTTGGTGATCGCCGAGGTCACGATCGTCCCGCCGACATCGAGCCGGACATGCGCCGTCGTCTCGCCCTTGGTGATCTCGACGATGGTTCCCTTGAGCTGGTTGCGCGCGCTGATCTTCACGATGTCGTCCTCCACTGCGATATGATGTCTGCCGAATGGTCGAGCGTGATATCGGGAGCCCATCGTGCCAGTCCGGTTCGGCCAGGCAAAGTCCCGGCCTGACCATGCCGGCGATCTGCCCTGTGAGCATGTCGCCATTCGCGATGGTCCATGCCAGCGACCGTGACAAAGGCATATGATCCACCTATCGTTATAATCAATAATGCATAGCGTCGACCGTGACCATACGGCGCAGCACGATGCCTTGGACCGTCCTTGGCGTGACACGCCATGAGGCCGTCATCCGGCGACGTGCCCCTTTTCTGAACCCGAGGAGACTATCCCCATGTCGCACGCGCTCCAGTTCTACATCGATGGCCAGTGGGTTGCCCCGGCCGGCGCCAAAACGCTCGACGTGATCGATCCCTCGACGGAGGAGGCCTTCGCCACCATCGCGCTCGGCACTGCAGCCGACGTCGACAAGGCGGTCGCGGCGGCGCGCGCGGCCTTTCCGGCTTTTGCGGCAACCTCGCGCGAGGACCGGCTGGCGCTGATGCGCCGGCTGATGGAGGCCTACAAGGCGCGCTATGCCGAGATCGCCGAGACGCTGTCGCGCGAAATGGGAGCGCCCAAGGATCTCGCCCACAAGGCCCAGGCCGCGATGGGCACCGCCCACCTCGCAAAGATGATCGAGACGCTGGAATCGTACCGCTTCGAGGAGGTGCGCGGCCAGACGCTGATCGCCAAGGAGCCGATCGGCGTCGTCGGTATGATCACGCCGTGGAACTGGCCGATCAACCAGATCATGTGCAAGGTCGCGCCGGCGCTCGCCGCCGGCTGCACCATGGTGCTGAAGCCCTCCGAAATCGCCCCGCTCAACGCGATCATCTTCGCCGAGGCGATGCATGAGGCCGGCGTGCCCAAGGGCGTGTTCAACCTCGTCCAGGGCGACGGCCCGACCGTGGGCGAGGCGATCTCCCGCCACCCCGGCGTCGACATGGTCTCCTTCACCGGCTCGACGCGGGCCGGCATCCTCGTCGCCAAGGCGGCCGCCGACACCGTCAAGCGCGTGCATCAGGAGCTCGGCGGCAAGTCGGCCAACATCATCCTAGACGATGCCGACCTGAAGAAGTCGGTCAAGCTCGGCGTCGAGAGCGTGATGCGCAACAGCGGCCAGTCCTGCAACGCGCCGACCCGGATGTTCGTGCCGGCCGCGCTGCATGACGAGGCCGTCGCCATCGCCAAGGCCGTCGCCGCGCCGCTCAAGGTCGGCGCACCCTCGGCCGACGACACCTGGCTCGGGCCGGTCGTCAGCGAGACGCAGTACAACAAGATCCAGAAGCTGATCGAGGCCGGCATCAAGGAAGGCGCCGATCTCGTCACCGGCGGCTCGGGCCGCCCCGAGGGGCTGAACCGCGGCTACTATGTCCGCCCGACGGTCTTCGCCAACGTCACCGACGAGATGACGATCGCGCGCGAGGAGATCTTCGGGCCTGTGCTCTCGATCCTGCCCTATGGCAGCGAGGCGGAGGTCATCGAGCGGGCGAACGACACTCCCTATGGACTGGCCTCCTACGTCCAGTCCGGTTCGCTCGAGCGCGCCCGCAAGGTCGCGGCCCAGATGCGCAGCGGCAATGTCTACATCAACTACCCGGCCTGGGACGCGGGCGCGCCCTTCGGCGGCTACAAGCAATCCGGAAACGGGCGCGAATATGCCGATTTCGGGCTCGACGAATTCCTCGAGATCAAGGGCACCGTCGGCTACGCCGCTGCCTGAAGTCACAACCATCGGGCCGAGGCGTTCCGGCTTCCGGAAACCTCGGCCCGTGCTCTCTCCGAGGCCAAGCCTCGCAAGGCAGCCTTGCAGCGCAGGCCAGCGAGCTCTGGCTGCGCGGCATGAAAGTTCGCGCCGTGCCTGAGGCCGGCCCGGGTCGAACGCTGCCCCTCCAGTCGATCTTCTTTGCACGGCGCGCCGGTTCAGCGCGCCCCCGATGGTTACGCCATGCCGCACGCCTCCGACCGCCCGCTCCTGCTCGTCCCGCTGCTCGGGCTGCTCTGGGGTTTCAACTGGCCCGCAGTGCGGATTGCGCTCACCGAGATCGCACCCTGGACGCTGCGAGCCGGGGGAATGACCTTCGCCGGACTGACGCTGCTCGCGATTGCGCTCGTCCGCGGCCAATCGCTCGCCGTGCCGCGGCGGCAATGGCTCAGGCTGGCGATCGCCGGCCTTCTCTCGATCGCGGCCTTCAACGTGCTGCTCGCTTTCGCCCAGCTCGCAGCGCCGACGTCGCGGGCGGCGATCCTAACCTTCACCATGCCGATCTGGGCGACGCTGCTCGCCCGCCTCCTGCTGGCGGAGCCGATCGACGGCCGGCGGCTCGTCGGCCTCGGACTCGGCGCGGCGGGGCTCGTCTGCCTCGGCGTGCCGCTGCTCGCGAGCGGCACGCTGTCGGTCGGCCTGCTCTATGCGTTGATCGCCAGCGTCTGCTGGGCGCTGGGTACGATCGTCACCAAACGCTGGCCGGTCGACGCGCCGGCCCTGACCATCGCAGCCTGGCAGTTGCTGATCGGTGGCAGCGCCGCCTGCATCGGAATGCTCGCCTTCGAGGGCGTGCCGATGCCAAAAATGCTCGAGGGACGGGCGATAGCGGCGCTGGGCTACCATGTCCTCGGCGCGCAGGCCCTGGCCTATTTCATCTGGTTCACGGTGATCGCCGGCCTGCCCGCGGGCATCGCGAGCCTCGGCACGCTGATGGTGCCCGCCGTCGGCGTGCTCGGATCGGTGCTGCTGCTTGGCGAGCACCCGACGCCGAGCGACTGGCTCGGTCTCGTGCTGGTCGTCGCGGCCTCGGGCTCGATCATGCTGCCGGCGCGGCGCAGGACGGCGCGGCATGCTGCGGTGAGACGCTGAAGCGCCACCGGCACGGCTTCATTGATCGAACCTGAAGCCCGCGAGGCCTCGCCGCCCGTTCGGCACGGATGATGCTAGCCGGTCACGGTCGCACCGATGCGTCCTGCGGGGACCGGCACGGCGCCAGCGAGGCCTGATCATCATGCCGGTTCCGTCGAACAGCTTCGCCCACGCTCCTCCGCCGTTTTCGATCCTGCTTTCGGCCTGCGACCCTACAAGCCGCCACTCCCCGATGAGGCGAGGTTGAAGCATGAACGATCTCAAATGCCTGGAGACCTTCGTGTGGGTGGCACGCCTGGGCGGCTTCCGGGCTGCCGCCGGGCAGCTCAACACCACCCAACCCTCGATCTCGGCGCGCATCGACCAGTTGGAAAGCCATTTCGGCGTCGTCCTGTTCGGGCCGCCACAACGACGCACGACGCTGACCCGCGAAGGAACCGTGCTGCTCGAATACGCGGAACGCATGCTGTCGATCATGACGGAGGCGCGTGCCGTCGTCTCGCGCGCCGACGCCGTGCGCGGCGTCCTGCGGCTCGGCGTCGCCGAAACCCTCGTCCACAGCCTGATGCCGCGCCTGATCGCTGTCATCAACGCCAACTATCCCGAGCTCGTCGTCGACATGGTGGTCGATACCACCAATGTGCTGTCCGAGCAGCTCCTGCGCGGGCAGGTCGACGTCAGCATGCAGGTCGGCCCTGTCGCCGATCCGCGCGCCATCAACCAGCGCCTCTGCCATCTGCCGCTGGGCTGGGTGGCAAGCCCGGAGCTTCCGATCGGAGACGGCCCGCTGACGCTGGCGCGGCTGGCGGAATGGCCGATCATCAGCTTTTCGCACAACAGCCCCCTGGCGGAGGAAATCAAGCGGGCACTGGCCGGCGAAGGGCGCGAGCAGGTTCGCCTCTGGGGCAGCGCCTCGCTGACGATCATGATCCGCATGGCGCTCGACGGCATGGGAAGCTGCATTCTCCCGCTGGCGCTCGTGCGCGAGGAGCTCGAACGTGGCCGGCTGCGCAGCATCGCGGTCGAGGGCGTGACGCTGCCGCCCAACGGCTTCCAGATCGCCTATCTGCGCAAGCCCAACAACTTCCTGGCCGCGCTGGTGGCACGCCACGCCAGCCAGATCGGGAAGACGCTGGAGGAAGGCACGCCGCCTGATCCGATATTCCGATCGGGCCGATCCAAAAACACAATTCGACACCCCGGGGCCAATGGCCTTCAAATGAGCCCCTGAACGCGGCCCGAACGGCCGTCCAGAATGAAATCCGGCGAAGAGGAACCGAATTCGCGATAGGAACCGCCGATCACAGGCGGGCCAGGGAAGAGACAGCCAGAAGCGCGGGCCATCAGGGGAACACAACAACCGAGGCTCACAGCGATGACGAAGAGCATTCTGGCCAGCGGAGCGCTGCTTGCGACTCTCGCGGCATCCGGCATGGCACTCGCCCAGACCGCGATTCCGAAGCAGACGATTTCGGCGGTGACACAGCCGCTGCCGACCAGTGCCCAATACACGCTCGTTGACCAGCCGCTGCTGCGCGACGGCCTCGCCAAGGCCTCGAACGGCCAGATCACCGTTCAGCTCAGCTCCCATGCCGAGCGCAATCTCGGCGGCGCCGAGATCGTGCGCCTCGTCCGCTCGGGACAGGTCGATATCGGAGCCGGCACGCTGACCACGCTGTCCGGCGACGTGCCGTTGCTCGATGGCATCGACCTGTCGGGGCTGAGCCCCGACATCGGCATGGCGCGGAAGATCGCCGACGCGATGCTGCCGATCGCCAACAAGGAGCTGGAGCGCTTCAACACGCGCCTGGTCGTGACATACCCCTTCCCGGCGCAGGTGCTGTTCTGCCGCCAGCCCTTCACCACGCTCTCCGACCTCAAGGGCCGCAAGATCCGCACCTTCGGCAACTCGCTGGTCGATCTCGTGCAGACCATGGGCGCCCAGCCGGTGAGCATCGGCTTTCCCGAGGTCTACAGCGCCCTCGAACGCGGCGTCGTCGACTGCGCCGTCACAGGCACGGGCAGTGGCGCCGCAGCGCGCTGGCCGGAGGTGGCGAGCCATATCTCCGACCTGCCGCTTTCCTGGGCAGTGGCCGGCTACATGGTCAACGTCGCCTGGTGGAACAAGCTCGCCCCGGCAACGAAGGACCTGTTGGAAAAGACCTTCGCCGAGATGACCGACGCGCTTTGGAAGCTCGGCGACGCGGCGACGCGCGACGGCATCGACTGCAACATCGGCAACAAGGACGCCTGCAAGATCCACTCGCTCGCCGCCCGGCCGATGACCGAGGTCAAGGCGACCGAAGCCGACAAGGTGCTCGTGCGCCAGATCATGGAGAGCACGGTTCTGCCCGGCTTCGTCAAGCGTTGCGGCGCCCGCTGCGGTACCGTCTACAATGAGATCGTCGCGCCGATCTCGAAGGTGGAGTTCAAGCCTTGACCGAAGCAGCCGGGGCTTCCGCCCCGGCTGCCCTGCGGTTCGCCCGGGCCTTGCGCAAGGCGGTTGATCGCGCGGCAGCCGGCATGGCCTATCTGGCGGGCTGGAACTACGTCCTCTGTGCCCTATTCATCACCTCGGACATCGTGGGCCGCTCGGCCTTCGGCGTCTCCAGCGCCGCAACCGTCGAGATCAGCGGCTACATGCTGGCCTGCGGCATCTCATGGGCGCTGGCCCATACGCTGGCGGAGCGCGCGCATATTCGGGTCGACGTCCTCGTCAACCGGGTCCCCTTGCGCGCCCGCGCCCTGCTCCATCTCCTCGCCCTCGTCCTGCTCGGACTGTTCTCGGCCTTCCTCGCCTGGGCGGGGTGGGACCTGCTCCAGGAATCCCTGATGTTCGACGCACATGACAACAGCGCCCTGCACATCCCCATGGCACTGCCGCAAGGTATCTGGGCCTTCGGGCTCGGCGCCTTTCTCGTGATGATCGCCGTGCTCATGCTCGAGGCCGCGCTCGGCCTGTTCTGCAGCCAGTACGACGAGGTCGTCGCGCTGCTCGGCTCGCGCAGCATCGATGACGAGGCGGACGAGGCGCTGGAAGCCGTCGCCATGGCCCGCAAGGAAACGACCGCATGATCGCGATCGCCTTCCTGCTCGGCCTGCTCGGCCTGGTCTTCTTCGCGGCCTCCGGCGGCCAGGCGCTGCCGATCGCGGAGATTCTCGCGCTGGTCGCGGTCTTCGTCGTGTTCTTCGGCGCCGGCGTGCACATCGCCGCGGTGCTCGGCATTCTTGCGGTCCTGACCGGGCTGATGTTCTCCGACCGGCCGTTCTGGGCCTTCGCCGGCCAGACCTTCTGGGGGCCATCGAGCAATTTCGTGCTGATCGCCGTGCCGCTCTTCCTGCTGATGGGCGAGATCCTGCTGCGCGCCGGCCTCTCGGAGCGGCTCTACAAGGCGCTGAACGTCTGGCTGAACCGGCTGCCCGGCGGGCTGCTGCATACCAACATCGCGGCCTGCGCGCTGTTCTCCGCGATTTCCGGCTCCTCGGTCGCCACCGCCGCGACGATGGGCTCGGTCGCCCTGCCCTATTTCGAGGGCACGAAATACAGCCCGCGCATGGTGCTCGGCTCGCTCGCCGCCGGCGGCGCCATGGGCAACCTGATCCCGCCCGGAATCACCTTCATCGTCTACGGGCTGATCACGGAAACCTCGGTCGGCGCGCTCTACATCGCGGCAATCATCCCCAGCGTCATCGTCACGGCCTTCTTCGTCGCGATCATCGTGATCCACGGCCTGCGCAACCCGCTCGACAAGCCGCCGCCCCTGCCCCTCATCGTCAAGCTCAAGGCGCTTAGCGATCTCGTGCCGACGCTCGTGCTGATCGTGCTGGTGCTGGGTTCAATCTATGCGGGCTACGCGACCCCCACGGAGGCGGCCGCGCTCGGCGTCGTCGGCGCCGCGTTCTTCGCCCTGATCGAGCGGCGGCTCTCCTTCGCCATGATGCACGCATCGGCGCTGACGACCGCCCGCAACACCGCCCTGCTCGGCCTCATCATCATGGGTGCCTACCTGCTGAACTACGTGCTGACGATCATCAACGTGCCACAGGCCGTAGCCGACATGATCGCCAACCTGCCGATCCCGCCCTGGGCGATCATGCTCGCGATCGTCGGCATGTATTTCGCGCTCGGCACTTTCATGGAGGGTTTCTCCATGATCATCACGACGGTGCCGGTCGTGTTCCCGATCGTCGTTGGCCTCGGCTACGACCCGATCTGGTTCGGCGTCATCGTGACCATGCTGGTCGAGATCGCGCAGATCAGCCCGCCGGACGGCACGGTCATGTACGTGCTGCAGGGCATGCGTCCCAAAGGCGGGCCCATCACCGACGTGTTCGCCGGCGTCATGCCGTTCCTCGCAGCCTATCTGCTGGCGGTGGGCGTGCTGATGATCTGGCCCGCCACCGCGCTCTGGCTGCCGGCCCTGATGCGCTGACCTCACGCGCCTTTCCTCGCCATTCCTCCCCAGTTCGTCGTGACGACCGGAGATACTGTGACTGACGCTCCCTTCATCCGCATCGGCATCGACATCGGTGGTACCTTCACCGATCTCCAGATCCTGAACGAGACCACTGGCGCGCTTGCCAGCCTGAAGACGCCGACGACGCCGGAAGACCCCTCCATCGGCCTGCTCACCGGCCTGAAACAGGCGGGCGAGCGCTTCGGCTTCGCGCTGCCCGACATCCGCATCCTCCTCCACGGTACGACCATCGCCACCAACGCGGTGCTTGAGCGCAAATTCGCCCCGGGCGTGCTGATCACGACGGCTGGCTTCGAGGATGTGCTCGAGATCGGCCGGCACAACCGGCGCGACATCTACAGTGCCCGCCAGAAGCGGCAGGAGCCGCTGATCCGGCGCGACCGGCGCTTCGGCGTGGCCGAGCGCATGCGGGCGGACGGCACGGTCGAGACGCCGCTGGCCCCCGCGACCCTCGAGTCGCTGGCGGGAAAGATCGCCGCGGCGCAGCCCGGCAGCATCGCGGTCTCGCTCCTCAATGCCTATCGCAACGACGCGCACGAAAAGGCGCTGGCCACCTGGCTGGAACAGCGCTTCCCGGCCATCCCCGTCTCGTTATCCTCCGACATCAGCCCGGAAATCCGCGAGTTCGAGCGGACCTCGACCACAGTGCTCAACGCCCTGCTGCTGCCGGTCGTCGGCCACTACCTCGACCGGCTGAAGACCCGTCTCGCGGAGGCCGGCATCGTTGGACGGCTCCTGCTCGTCCAGTCCAACGGCGGTGTCTGCAGCGCCGAGGTCGCCAAGCGCCAGCCAGCGAGGCTGCTGCTCTCCGGCCCCTCGGGCGGAGCGCTCGCCACCTTGCGCATGGCGCAGGCGCTGGAGCGGCCGAACCTGCTCGGCGTCGACATGGGTGGCACCAGCTTCGACGTCTGCGTGGTCCGCGACGGAACGGTGACCCAGATGACGCAAGGCGAAATCGATGAACTGCCCGTGCGCCTGCCCATGATCGAGATCCGGACCATCGGCTCGGGCGGCGGCTCGATCGCCTCGATCGACGAGGCCGGGCGCCTGCGGGTCGGCCCCCGCAGCGCCGGCTCGCGCCCAGGCCCGGTCTGTTACAACCGCGGCGGCACGGAGCCGACCGTCACCGACGCCAACCTCGTCATGGGCCGCCTCGACCCGCGTTACTTTCTCGGTGGCGCGATGGCGCTCGATCTCGACCGCGCCCGCAGCGCCATCGAGACCAGGGTCGGCGAACCGCTCGGGCTGTCGATGACCGAGGCGGTCGACGGCATGATGACCGTGACCAACACCAGCCTCGCCGCAGCCGCGCGCCTCAGCCTGTTCGAAAAGGGGCTCGATCCGCGCGATTTCAGCCTCGTCTCCTTCGGCGGCGCCGGCGGCCTGCATGCCATTCCGGTCGCGGAGGAACTCGGCGTGTCCGAGGTCGTGTTCCCCGCCGACGCCTCGACCTTCTCGGCCTATGGCATCCTGTATTCCGACATCGTGCATGACCTCGCGCGCAGCCGCATCATGCCCGCGACCGCCGCCAGTCTTCCCCAGATCGCCGCCATGCTCGCCGAGCTTCGGGCTCAGGGAGAGGCGCTTCTGACCGAGGACGGCATGCCCGCCGAGGCGCGCCGCTACGCGGTCTCGGCGGACCTTCGCTACAAGGGGCAGGCCTCGGAACTCGTCGTGCCCTGGCCGGAGGCCGAGGCCACACCAGAGGCGCTCGCCCGCGTCATCGCCGATTTCCACGAGGGCCACGCACAGCGCTTCTCCTATGCCGACGCGAACGCGCCGGTCGAGATGGTGGCGTTGCGGCTTGCCGCCGTCGGCGTGCTCGCGGGCGGAACGGCCGACACCGCACCGGCCGCCGACTCGGGATCCTCGCAGGCAATGGAAACGCGCCCCGTCCTGCTCGATGGCGAATGGAGCGACGTCGCCGTGTTCCGGCGCAGCGCGCTCGCCAGCGAGATCGCCGGGCCCGCGCTGGTCGAGGAGGAATACACCACGATCCTGCTCACCGCCGGATGGGCCTGCGCGCCCGGCCCGATGGGCACCCTGATCGCCCGCAAGAACTGACCGGGAGACAAACGATGACAGCCTCCATGCCGCGCTCTCCCATGCCGCGCTCTCCCCTGCCAAGCCTCGCCACGCCCCCGGAACTCGGCCCCGTCACGATCGAGGTGCTGCGCAACGCCTTCACCGCCACCGCCGCCGAAATGGACGTGACGGTGTGGCGCACCAGCCGTTCGACTATCGTGCGC
Source organism: Bosea sp. 124 (assembly GCF_003046175.1). Classification (NCBI taxonomy): domain Bacteria; kingdom Pseudomonadati; phylum Pseudomonadota; class Alphaproteobacteria; order Hyphomicrobiales; family Alloboseaceae; genus Allobosea; species Allobosea sp. 124. The sequence continues at coordinate 4,245,749 of NZ_PZZM01000001.1, read as the reverse complement.
GAGATGCTCGACTACTCCACCGCCGTGTTCGACCGTGACGGCTACAACATCGCCCAGTCGGCCCGCATCCCCGGCCATCTCAACTCGATGAGCGCGGGCCTGCTCACCATCGTCCGCGACTTCCTCCCCCTCGACCGATGGGCGGAAGGCGACGTCGTCATCACCAACGACCCCTATTGCGGCGGCCAGCACATCCCCGACATCCTGGCCTATCGGCCGGTCTATGCGGAGGGGCAGCGCATCGCGATCGTGGGCACGCTCTGCCACCATCTCGACATGGGCGGCATGGCGGCCGGAAGCTACGCCGCGACCGCCACCGAAATCTTCCAGGAAGGGCTGCGCATCCCGCCGCTCAAGCTGGTGCGAGGCGGCGTGATGAACGAGGACGTGCTGGCGATGATGCGCCAGAACGTACGCCGCCCGGACATGCTGATGGGCGACCTCCAGGCGCAACTCGCCTCGCTCGCGGTCGGGCACGGCACGATGCAGCGGCTCGCCGCGCGCTTCGGGCCCTCGACCATCGTCGAGGTCTGCCGGCGCCTGCTCGACGGCTCGGAGCGGGCGGTGCGCGCCATGATCGGGCGCATCCCCGACGGGCGCTACAGCTTCGAGGATTTCCTCGACGATGACGGCATCGTCCCCGAGCCGATCCGCATTCATACGGCGATCGAGGTCCGGGGCGAGGAGATGACGGTCGATCTCTCCGGCTGCGGCAAGCAGGCGACGGGACCGATCAACGCCACGCTCGCCTCCTCGGGCTCGGCCGTCTACTACGCGGTGATGGCGATCGCCGACCGGGACATTCCGGCCAATGCCGGCTGCTACCGTCCGGTCACGGTGATCGCGCCCGATGGGCTGATCGTCAACCCGTCCCACCCCGCCCCGGTCGCCAACCGCGTCGCGGTGGCGCACCGGCTCGCGACGACGATGTTCGGCGCCCTGCACCAGGCCGTGCCGGGGCGCGTGCCGGCGGCCTATTACGGCGTCTCCTATGTCTGCTCCTTCCAGACCATCGGCGAGAAGGGCGAGCGCGGCGTGCTCGTCGAGATCGAGATCGGCGGCACCGGCGCCTATGACGATCAGGACGGGCTCAGCGCCTATTCCTACGGCATGCACAACAATGCCTCGATCCCGATCGAGATGATCGAGGCCGATGTGCCGCTGACGGTGACGGGCTACGGCCTGATCGACGGGTCGGGCGGCGCCGGTCGCCATCGCGGCGGACTCGGACTTTTCCGCGAATGGCGGGTGGATAGCCCTGCTGCCGTCTTCACCGCCAATCTGGAGCGCTTCAAGTTCCAGCCCTATGGGCTGGAGGGCGGCGAGCCGGGCCGGGCCGGCAAGCTCTATCTGATCCGCAATGGAACGCGGGAATCGCTCGGCTCGAAGATCAACAACCTGCCGCTCGTGCAAGGCGACATCATCAGACTCGAAACCTCCGGCGGCGGCGGATATGGCCCGGTCGACCAGCGCAGCGCCACCAAACGCGAGCACGACCGCATCTGCGGCTACGCGGGCTGAGGCGCCTGCGGGTCGGTCGACCTTTCAGATACCCCGGGGCAGGATGGCCGTCTTCCACGCCCGCATGGCAGCCGCGAGACGCTGACGCGCCAGGCAAAGAGCCTGCTGGTGGCGGAATCGAACGCCTGTTCCCGCACCGAGGCATCCGGTGCGGGAACCGGCGCCGTTTCCGACGAGAAATCAGGTACTTAGAAAAAGGGTGGTGGGGGAAGCAGGACTCGAACCTGCGAAGGCATAGCCAGCGGATTTACAGTCCGCCCCCTTTGCCGCTCGGGACATTCCCCCGCCCGCGCCGCTTGCGGCCAGGCCGCAGGCGATCTCCCGTGTCACTTGCGTGACGGCGACAGGCGCGGCCGGACTTATGGTGACGGGGCCGCGCCCTGTCAACGGCAAAAAGCCTCCTGCCCCATGGGCATTGCGCCTCGTCCCGGCAATTCCATGCTGGTCAAGCCGGGGTTGTCATGTCAGGGCATGCGTCAGCGACCGAGGAGAAACCCCATGCCTGCGCCGTTTCGACCCAAGCCGGACCGAAGCGATCGGCCGCGCCACAAGGGCCCGCATGGGGACAGCCCGCGCCAAACCAGCCCGCGACGCGCCGACGGCACATTGCACCATCGCCCCGGCGACATCGACGAAGCCGTTCTCTACGGCGTCCATCCCGTGATCGAGGCGCTGCGCAACCCCAAGCGGCGCCATCGCCGCCTGCTCGCCACCGAAAACGCGCTGAAGCGGCTTCAGGAGGAGATCGGCGAACTGCCGCTGCAGCCCGAGATCGTGCGCCCGTCCGAGATTGACCGGCTGCTGACGCCCGATTCGGTTCATCAGGGCCTCTATCTCGTCTGCGACCCCCTGCCCTCGCCCGATCTCGACAGCCTGCCCGACGATGCGGTGGTGCTGGCGCTCGACCAGATCACCGACCCCCACAATGTCGGTGCCATCCTGCGCTCGGCCGCTGCCTTCGCCGCGGCCGCGGTGATCGTCACCATCCGGCACTCGCCCGCCGCGACCGGCGTGCTGGCGAAATCCGCCTCGGGCGCGCTCGAGCATGTGCCGCTGATCGCCGTGCGCAATCTCGGCGACGCGCTCGACCAGCTCGGCAAGCGCGGCTTCCAGCGCATCGGCTTCGATTCGGACGGTGACGTCGCCTTCGACGACGTCACCCTCACCCGGCCGCTGGTCATGGTGATGGGCGCCGAGGGCAAGGGGCTGCGCCAGCGCTCGCGTGAACTCTGCGACCAGGTCGCGCGGCTGGAGGTGCCGGGCACCATCACCAGCCTCAACGTCTCGAATGCGACCGCGATCGCGCTCTACGCCGCAAGCCGTCGGCGCTGACCGCGTCTCAGCGGCCCGGCACGGTCAGCAGCAGCGCCCCGGTCTCGGCATGGGCGAAGCGGCTGCGCCGCCCCTGCGAAGGCTCCGGATCGCTGATCCGGATGACGCGCGTCGCCGGTCGGTCGCGGCGCCCCTCGAGCCGATAGATCGTCGGCTGCGGCGTCGGGGCGCGCAGAATGCCCATCCGCACCGGCATGGACTCGAACGAGTTGTGGTCGATCGCCTGCTGCCGGTCATCGCCGTCACTGCCGCGCTCATGCCATGAACGGCCGGCGGCAGGATCGATCCAGGGTCCGAGATAGCCGGCCGAGGTGAAAAGACCGCGTCCGGAGCGGCGCCAGTGGCGCTCCCCGGGAGCGCGAACCCAGGCATGACGGACGGCAGCCGTCCGGACGCTCCGGTGGTGAAGATTCGACGCGGCAGGGCCCAGCGATTTCGGCACTACGGCGACGCGCGCGGCTCCCGGACCGGCAGCTTCGGCCACAGCCATGGGCGCGAGCAGCGCCGTCAGCAGCAGGCCAAGGCGAAACGTTCTGGCGCACGACATTCGGCGCTCCTCCTCATCCGCATCCACAGGCCTCCGGGGGCAGACTATAGGCGGATTGCGCGGCTTGGGAAGCGTGGGCGGCCCGCCCTGCCAGGCCACCTCGCAAGTGCTCGGCAGGGCGACGCCGGCGGACAGCGCTGCCGCCCCTGGCGTCAGCCCGGTCGTCCGCAAAGCCTCGCGCGAGGACGCCGCGCCCGCATCCGCCGATAGTCGTAGAACGAAGTGTGCAAGACCAAGTGCCTGATTGCGCAGCGAACTTCCCCCGCGCATTGCTTTACGCCAGACGGCATTGCGGGGCCCCGGCTTCGCGTCCGGCTCGGCTGGCATCCCATCGACAGAAGACGGGACAGGCAACAGGCAGCGAGGATCGTCCCGCTGCCGGGGACAATCGCAGGGGAGACGACGCCATGAGCATGGCAGCAAACGCAACGGGGGCGAAGACCGCGCCGCGCCCCATGACCAGAGAAGAAAAGCGCGTCATTCTCGCATCCTCGCTCGGCACTGTGTTCGAGTGGTACGATTTCTATCTTTACGGCTCGCTGGCCGTGATGATCGGCGCCCACTTCTTCTCGGCCTTCGACGCCAACACCCGCGCCATCTTCGCACTGCTCGCCTTCGCCGCCGGCTTCCTGGTCCGTCCCTTCGGCGCGCTGTTCTTCGGTCGCCTGGGTGACCTGATCGGCCGCAAATACACCTTCCTGGTCACGATCGTGATCATGGGCGCCTCGACCTTCCTGGTCGGCCTGCTGCCCGGTTACAACTCGATCGGCTGGGCCGCCCCGGTCATCCTGATCGCGTTGCGCATGCTTCAGGGCCTCGCGCTCGGCGGCGAATATGGCGGCGCGGCGGTCTATGTGGCCGAGCACGCGCCTCCCGGCCGTCGCGGCTTCTACACCTCCTGGATCCAGACCACGGCGACGCTTGGCCTGCTGCTTTCGCTGATCGTCATCCTGGTCATCCGCGTCAACATGGGCGAGGCAGACTTCGCCGCCTGGGGCTGGCGCATCCCGTTCCTGCTCTCGATCTTCCTGCTCGGCGTCTCGGTCTGGATTCGTCTCCAGATGCAGGAATCCCCCGCCTTCCAGAAGATGAAGGAAGAGGGCACCGGCTCCAAGGCGCCGCTGACCGAGGCTTTCGGCCAGTGGAAGAACGCCAGGATCGCGCTGATCGCGCTGTTCGGCCTCACCATGGGCCAGGCCGTCGTCTGGTACACTGGCCAGTTCTACGCGCTGTTCTTCATCCAGAGCATCCTAAAGGTCGATCTCTACTCGGCCAACGTGCTGATCGCCTGGGCGCTGATCATCGGAACGGGTGGCTTCATCTTCTTCGGCTCGCTCTCGGACAAGATCGGCCGCAAGCCCGTCATCCTGGCCGGCTGCCTGATCGCGGCGCTGACCTATTTCCCGCTCTTCGGAGCCCTCACCCGCGCCGCCAATCCCGGCCTCGCGGCCGCGCATGAGAACGTCAAGGTCCAGGTCGTCGCCGATCCCGCCACCTGCGGCTCGGTCTTCGATCCGGTCGGCATCCGCACCTTCACCGCCCCGTGCGACATCGCCCGCCGCACGCTGGCGACGCAGGCCATCGTCTACACCCAGGCGCCGGCCCCCGCCGCGACCCCCGCCAAGGTGACGGTCAACGGCAAGGAACTCGCCATCGACGCGACCTTCGCCGCGACGGTCGCCAGGGAAGCGGTCGCGGCCGGATACCCGGCTCCCGGCGATGCCCGCATCGTCAAGACCGGCTTCTTCGGTGCGCTCTTCGGCGGACAGTCGCTGACGGTCATCGCGATCCTGACCGTGCTGATCATCTACGTCACAATGGTCTACGGGCCGGTCGCTGCGGCGCTCGTCGAACTGTTCCCGACGCGGATTCGCTACACCGGCATGTCGCTGCCCTACCATATCGGCAACGGCTGGTTCGGCGGCCTCCTCCCGGCGACCGCGTTCGCGATGGTCGCTGGCACCGGCGACATTTTCTACGGTCTCTGGTACCCGATCATCTTCGCCCTCGCGACATTCGTCATCGGCCTGCTGTTCGTGCCCGAGACCAAGGATCGCGACATCATGACCCATGAGAACTGAGCCCACCGCTCAGTCCTGATCGACCACCGGGCCCCGCCTTTTCGAAGGCGGGGCTCTTTCTTTGGCACCGACAGGAGAGATCGCCGATCTTGCTCTGACCGTTCGCGGCTGGTAACCGCTACGCGCAGGGAGGCCGGATACCAGTCCGCCCCTCCGCCCGGAGCGGCATATCGGCACCGGATTGGCTCAGCGAGCGAGCAGCGGCTTCGCGAGTGGAGGGCCTTGAGACAAGAAGGCGAATCGGATCATGCGCTTGAGACGCTCGTGACCCGAGCAAGTACCGAATAGGCACCGGCTTCGGTGTCCACAGGGGCCGGCGTAGCACAGCGGTAGTGCAGCGGTTTTGTAAACCGAAGGTCGGGAGTTCGATCCTCTCCGCCGGCACCAATTTCGCCATCATGTGAGCATTACAAGCCAGACGCGATTCATCGTCCCGACACCAAGCTGCGCGACAAGGATGTGCGCGACGCAGACGGGCGGGCGGCCTGCATCTTGCCTGACGAGGTTTTGAGGCAGACCCGCACCTCGCCCCGCAAAACAAAGCCATCATGCACAGACCTGAACATCTCCTTGCCCTCGCCGACCGCTGCGAAACCACCGGCAAGCCCGACCGGATGCTCGATGCCGACATCTATGAGGCACTGGGCTTCACCGTGCGGCGCAAGCCGAAGCATCTTGTCAGCCGCCGTGCTCCGGCCGGGGGCATCTACCAGCAGGGCTCGCTCTGGAAGGCGCTCGGCACCGTCAGCGCCGATATCGATGTGGCCGTCGGCCTGTTGCGGCAGAAAGCGCCCGACTGGAACTGGAGCCTGCAATGCCTGGCCGGCGAGAACAGCGCTGCCTTCCAGGCCCTGGTCGCCGAATGCTCGGCCAACGGCACCTGCGGTGCGCTGGCGCTCTGCGCCGCGATGCTGCGGGCCTTCGCCAGCAGCGATCTCGGCAGCCGCGCCGGCGCCCTCCTGAAGCCGAAGTGACGCGAAGCCGCCAAAGGGCGCCGCTCACGAAAACTTGACCCGAACCCTGACCCAGCGACAGCGACGAGCGGTTGAACCGGCCGCACCGGCCGCTAGGGTCTCGCGCAGGCTCCACCCGAGCCCAGGGAGAGAGAGATGACCCAAGTCGACCTGTCGCGCCGCGGCATGATTGCCGGCGCCGGCGCGCTCGCCGCTGCTGCCACTTTGGACCTGCCCGGGCTGAGCCCGGCCCACGCGCAAGGAACTCCCGTGAACCAGGCCCCCGGCTTCTACCGCTACAAGATCGGCGACATCACGATCACCGCCATCAATGACGGCTTTGCCAGGCGCCCGCTCGAGGGCTTCGTCCGCAATGCCGAACTCGGCGACGTCAAGAAGGCGATGGAGCAGGCCTTCCTGCCGGCCGACGCGCTGAACATCAGCTTCACCACGCTGGCGATCCAACAGGGCGGCAAGCTGACCCTGATCGACACCGGCAACGGCGATTCCGGTGCGCCGACCTCGGGTGCATGGGCCGGCAACTTCAAGGCGGCCGGCTTCGACGCGAAGGACGTCTCGACCGTGGTGTTCAGCCACTTCCACGGCGACCACATCAACGGCTTCCGCCTCAAGGACGGCACCGCCATGTTCCCCAATGCCGAGGTCATGGTGCCTTCGGCAGAGTGGGCCTTCTGGATGGACGACGCCAAGGCGAGCGCTGCGCCCGAGGCCATGAAGGGTGCCTTCGCCGGCGTCCGGCGCATCTTTTCGCCCATCGCCAAGGATGTGAAGCAGTTCGAGGCCGGCAAGGAGATCCTGCCCGGCATCACCGCGGTCGCCGCCCCCGGCCACACGCCCGGCCACACCGTCTTCGCGGTAACGTCGGGCGCCGGCAAGATGATGATCATGTCGGACACGACCAATCACCCGGCCCTGTTCGTGCGCAACCCCGACTGGTCGGCGGTCTTCGACATGGACGGCGCGCAGGCCGCCGCCACGCGGCGCAAGCTGCTCGACATGGTCGCGGCCGACAAGATGCAGGTTGCCTTCTACCATGCCCCGTTCCCGGCGACCGGCTACATCGCCAAGTCCGGCAACGGCTTCGAAATGGTGCCGGTGCAGTGGAGCACGGCGATCTGAGCGCGCCGCGCCGGATCGACGAAGAAACGAAGGCCGGGGGGCGACCCCGGCCTTTTTCATGTGGCCCTCTCCTGCCCCTTTTCCGGCCATCCCTTTTTCCGGCCGGCCGCTCGCGATCCTCCTGCCGCCCGTGCTAAGGCACGGCCTGCGCCGTTATGGCGCGCCGCTTCAGGACCAACGATGACCGAGCGCTTCCAGGCCATCTCCTTCGTCGCCAGCGAGACCCCGGAGGCGCAGGCCGCGCTGGCCAGGCTGACCGAGCGCTATGGCAATGCCGACACCGGGGTGGCCGACGTCATCGTGGCGCTGGGCGGCGACGGGCTGATGCTGCAGACGCTGCACCGCTTCATCGGCACGGGCACGCCGATCTACGGGATGAATCGCGGCTCGGTCGGCTTCCTGATGAACGAGTTCCGCGAGCGCGGCCTGCGCAAGCGGCTGACCGAAGCGCAACGCAGCGTCGTCCACCCGCTGTCGATGCTCGCACTCGACCAGGACGGCACGGAGGTCCACGCCGAGGCGATCAATGAGGTCTCGCTGCTGCGCCGCTCCTACCAGGCCGCCAAGCTCAGGATCTCGATCGACGGTCAGGTCCGTCTCGGCGAACTCGTCGCCGATGGCGTGCTGCTGGCGACACCAGCCGGCTCGACCGCCTATAATCTCTCCGCCAACGGCCCGATCCTGCCGCTCGACGCTCCCTTGCTGGCCCTGACGCCGATCTCCGCCTTCCGGCCGCGGCGCTGGCGCGGCGCGCTGCTGCCCGACCATGCCAAGGTAACGATCGAGGTGCTGGAGGCCGATAAGCGCCCCGTCAGCGCCGTGGCCGACCATATCCAGATCGACAATGTCGTCCGCGTCGAGATCGAGATCGACCGCAATGTCGATCTCGTCATGCTCCATGATCCCGGGCACAGCCTGGATGAGCGGATCCTGCGGGAGCAGTTCGGGTACTGAGGCCAGCCCGTGTGACGAGCGAACCTCGGCCTTGGCGAAGGCAACCGGCGGGCCCCCATTCTCCGGAACCGTCCCGGGCCGGGCGCCGTTGCTCTGCCGCCGATGGCGACGAAAACGCGGAACGCACGAGGTCACGATGAAATTGTCCGGTGGCTGCAACTGCGGACAGGTCCGCTACGAACTCGATGGCGAACCCGTCCGCGTCGGCATCTGCCATTGCGAGACCTGCCGGAAGCACTCCGGCTCGGCCTTCTCCTTCTTCGGAATCTGGCCGAGGGCCAGCGCGACCCTGTCGGGCAACCTTGCATGCTGGCAGAGCCGGGCGGGAGGGGATCGCTTCTGCCCGGCATGCGGCTCGTCGCTGTTTTGCTGGGCCGACGATTCGGACGAGATCGAAATCAAGCTCGGCACGTTGGACGACCCGCCCGGCGCGCTGCTGCCAGCCTATGAACTCTGGACCATCCGCCGGGAGCCCTGGCTGGCACACCTGAAGGGCGCAGAGCAGCACAGGCGCGATCGCAGGGAGGCCGGCGCCTGACACGGGGCAACTCGCACCATTCAGCAAGGGCGCAAGCAGACAGGGCCACGGTGCCGGTCTAGGCTCGCCCCGAAGCAAGCTTCACGATCATGCCAGAGGCGCCCATGCGCGCATGGGGTGAGCGGAAACGATGCTGTCTGACCCGCCGCGACGAGGATATGCCGCAATGACCAATGACGAGATCACCGAAGCTGCCACGCTGACCGGGAAAGCCAGCTTCATGGCGACATTCGGCCGGATTCCCGACAATTTCAGCCTGCTCTCCGAACACGCGCCCGGCGCCTTCGCCGGCTATGGCCTGATCCGGGCCGCGATCATGCGCGATCACGACGCGGGCGGCGCGCTCGACCTCAAGACGAAGGAATTGATCTTCGCCCTTCTCGACACCCTGATCGGCCAGAAGACCGGAGCCCGCAATCACGCCGCCGCTGCGGTCAAGCTCGGCCTGACGCTGCCTGAACTGGCCGAAGGCCTCGTCCAGGTCATCATGGCGGGCGGCATCACCACATGGAACGAGACGGGAGCCGATGTCATGAGACATTGCGTCCAGCTCGAAGCGGAGCGGGCCGGCTGATCGGGCAGCAGAGATCGGGCGTCAGCAGCCAAGGCGACGGCCGCTCACGCGGCCTGCCGCAGATCCCCGATCTCGAGTTCGACCAGCAGCGTCGGGTCGGTCTCGACGAGATAGGCGAAGGCGGCGTCGTCGGCGAGCGAATCCGCCATTGCCTTGGCTTCCTCGCGCGCGGCCTCTGCATCCATGCGGCGCAGCAGCCCCATCAGCGCGTCGGCCTCGGACCCGTCCAGCGTCTCGCAGGCGATCAGCACCTCGCGCAGCAGCGCGCGGTCGATGCCACGCCCTGTTCCGCCCGCATCGAAGCCGCGTGCGTTCAGCGCCACGATGGCGGCCGTGAAGGCGGGCTGGAGCGTGGCGGGCAGTCCGGCCTTGCGGTAGAGCGCTTTGAGGCCGGCGCCACGACGGTCGCGCAGCAGCGCTGCGACGCGCGCTTCCGGGAGATCTGACAAGGCCACGAAGGCGGCCTCGGCCAGTGCCGGCTCGCCGCTGAGCAGCGAGCGCAGCATCAGACCAGGCGTCAGCCGCCCGTTGACCCGCAGCACATCGACGATCGCCGGCGCGTCGCTCTCCTCGCCACCGGCGGCGAGAACCACCGCAACGCGCTCGGTCGCTTCGCGTGCCAGCCTGGCGCTGCGCTCCGGCGTCAGCCAGCCGCAGCCCGTGACGAAGCTCACCAAAGCATCTGAGACCCTGGACGCGATCGACTGCCGCAAACCCGCGGGCAGATCAGCGCGCTCGAGCAGCGCCTCGCGCAGCGCGCCGCAATCGCCGGCCCGCTCGACCATGCGCTCCAGCGAAAAATCGGGGATGTCGGCCGTGCGGTTGCCGGCCAGCGTCACCAGCGCCTCATCGCCGCCGACTTCGGCCAGCGCGGCGCAGACACCGGCCGGGAGATGCCGCCGCATCGCAATGGCACGCTGGGCGAGGATATCGCCGATCGCAGCTGCATCGACCAGATCGGCCTCGGTCAGGACCGGGGAATGGGCGAGCACGAGCGCTGCGACGTCGCTCTGGTCGGCGATCAGCCCAAGCACGAGATTGCGCGGCGCGCGCGGGGCCGAGGCCATCTCCTCGGCGATGGCGCGGCGCACGCGTGGCGACGGGTCGTCGATCAGCGAAATCAGCGCGGTCTCGGCCTCGGCGCGGTCGTCATCGGCCATGCCGGAACGCAGATAGGCACCGGCCAGCGCGGCTGCGCCATTGGCGCGGGCCTCGGCATTGGCGGTGCGGGCCCAGAGCAGGAAGCGGCGAACGATCATGTGCCGCTCCGCTGGATCATGAAGGAGGAGAGATCGAGCGGCGCCCGCCGCGCCCGCCCCGCAGGACGCTCCTGAGCAGCGGCCATGGGCTGGGTCAGCTCGACCGGGCGCGCGGGCGGCAGCGGTGCGCCGACCGCCTTCGCTGCCGATGCGCTCGACGCCGACGCGTTGGCCGCGGCGGCATCCGATGCCGTCGGCGCCGTGGCGGTGGCGTCGGATTTCGTCTGGCGCGGGAAATAGCGCTCGGCGGCATCGAGCGCGGCCGTGCGCGTCCCACCGGCGCGCGGCGTCGTCCAGAGATTGGCGACGGCCTGCGAGACCGGCGCACGCGAGCCTTCGGTTGAAAACAGGCCGATCAGCCCCTTGGCCCGTCCGGGCGACAGGGCCGCCGCGATCTCGGCCGGCTTGTCGCTCCCTTGCCCCGCGCTCGTTCCCTGAGCCGTCACGGCCTGACCGGAGGCGGTCGTCGCCGCGAGCTGCGTGTTGGCGTGACTGGCGGCGAGAACGCCATAGACCTCCTGCGCGCTGCGCGCCCGGCCGGTCTTGTCGAAGAAGATGCCGCGATTGGCTGCGGCCGCATCGGGAAAATCCTTGGCCGCGCTGCGGCTCGGATCGCTCGCCGCGGCGTGGATCAGGTCGGAGGCGCCGCGCGCGCCGAGCACATGCGCCATATAGAGCTCGCCGGCATGGGGCTGGCGCCCAAGCGCGCCCGTAAGCTGCTCGCGGTTCTTCTGGGTCAGCGCACCCGCCATCACGGCGGCGACCTGCGGGTCCTTGCGCAGCTCCAGGATCTTTTCGCGAGCGGCCGGGTCCGCCACGGTCAGGCGCCCACCGCCCGTCTCGCTGATCGCGTCGGCGTAGCTGGAGAGCCCCTGCTTCGGCCCCTCCTGCTTCACCATGGACAGCCAGGTCTGCTCGATGAACTGGAACAGGCCGGTCGCGCTTGATGTTTTCGCCTTGGCGTCTGGCTCCAGCGACGATTCCCTCTGGGCCGTCTTGAGAAGATAGTCGAAGCCGGCGCCGGTCTTCGCCGCGCCGTCGCGGATGGCGCTGACGACCGGGTTGGCGGGCTGGGTTTCGCGCGTCTGCGGGGTGGTGAACAGGAACATCGACACTCTCGGGCACGAACCTGCCGCAGGGGCCGGCCGCATGACGTTGCGGCGCTGTGTGGAGAGTGGCCCGGTTATGGTAAGCGAACGGTTAATCGGGATGAATCGCCGGAGCGGCGGAGCACCGCGACAGCGTCACGGAGGACAGCCATGCCAGAGCTGAAGCGCCACAAGCGCGGCGGAATCTACTTCGAGGATTTCGAGATCGGCGCCATCATCGAACACGGCCTGACCCGCACCGTGACGCAGATGGACAATATGTTGTTCTCCAACATGACCCTCAACCCGCAACCCCTTCATATCGATGCGCATTTCTGTGCGACCGAGACCGAATGGGGCCAGCCGCTGATGAACTCGCTGTTCACGCTCGGGCTGATGATCGGCATCTCCGTCAACGACACCACGCTGGGCACGACGATCGGCAATCTCGGCATGACCGATGTCACCTTCCCGGCCCCGCTCTTCGAGGGCGATACGATCAACGTCACCACCGAGATCGTCGCCAAGCGCGAATCGCGCTCGCGGCCCGATGCCGGCATCGTCGAGTTCCATCACCGGGCCTACAAGCAGGACGGCACGCTGGTCGCGCAGTGCCGGCGCCAGGCCTTCATGCGCCGGCACCCCGCGCCTGCCACCGTCGCGGTCTGACCGGCATGCGCTCGCTCCTCTTCGTCCCCGGCGACAGCCCCCGCAAGCAGCAGAAGGGCCTGGATAGCGGCGCGGACGCGCTGATCCTCGACCTTGAGGATTCCGTCGCACTCGACGGCAAGCCGCAGGCCCGCGAGATCACGCGCGCCTTCCTGGAGGCGGCCCGAACCCTGCCTCGCCGGCCGCGCCTGATCATCCGCGTCAACGCGCTCTCGACCGGACTGACGGAGGCCGATCTCGACGCGGTCATGCCCGGCGCACCCGATGCGATCATGCTGCCGAAATCGGAAGGCGGCATCGATGTCAGCCACCTCGCCGCCAAGATCGCCGTGCGCGAGGCCGAAAGCGACCTGCCGGACGGCGCAACCCGGATCATCCCGATCGCGACCGAGACCGGCAAGGGCATCTTCGGCCTCGGCAGCTATGCGGGAGCGACGCACCGGCTCGCAGCCCTGACCTGGGGCGCGGAGGACCTCTCCGCCGACCTCGGCGCCGAGACCAACCGGCTGGAGAGCGGCTCCTATACCGATCCCTACCGCCTCGCCCGCTCGCTGACGCTGTTTGCAGCCGCCTCCGCGCAGGTCGATGCGATCGACACCGTCTTCACCGCCTTTCGCGACGCTGAGGGCTTCCGCAGGGAGTGCCTCGCCTCGCGGCGGGACGGCTTCACCGGCAAGATGGCGATCCACCCGGACCAAGTCGCGCCCATCAACGAGATCTTCGCGCCCTCACCTGAGGCTCTCGCCCGGGCGGAAGCGATCATTGCACTGTTCGCCGCGAATCCCGGCGTCGGCGTGATCGGGCTGGATGGCGAAATGCTCGATCGTCCCCATCTGATCAGAGCGCAACGCGTCAAGGCGCGCGCTGACAAACTGGCTGAATGAACCGCTGGAGGCGATTCGAATGACGCGGGTTTTCGAGGTTTCAGGGATGCATTGCGGCGGCTGCCTGTCACGGGTCCAGCAAGCCGCCACCAGGCTCGCGCCCGGCACGACGGTGACGCTCGATCCGCCGCGCCTGACCCTGCCCGAAGACGCGGCGCTCGACGCCGCCGCCATCAACGCGGCACTCGCTCCGCTCGGCGATTATCGCGTGAAGACTGCGGCGGGCTGAGCCGACGAGACAGCCTCACCCGCCCGGCGGTCGCTGAATCGAGAACAGGTGGTCGACCTCGGCGTAATCGGCATAGCCGCAGCGCGCGACTGGATGAGCGGCAACCGTGTCGAAGCGGCCGTCGCGGATGAAGGCGTCGTCCATGAAGATGCCGACGACCTGCCCCAGCACCATCCAGCGGTCGACGGCCTGACCGTCAAGATCGACGAGTTGCTGCACCGAAAGCAGCTTGCATTCGAGTGCGGCCGGGCTGGCGGCAACGCGCGGCGGCCTGACGAACTGCGACGCCGCCATCTCGAGCCCGGCATGGCCGTATTCGCTGGTGCCGCGCGCCAGCGGCGCCGAGGTCTGGTTCATCTGTTGCAGAAGCGGCTTCGTCACCAGCGAGCAGGTGAATTCGCCGGTCTCCTCGATGAAGGCGATGGCGTCCTTCTTGCCCTCCGAGGAGAACATCACGATATGCGGCCGCGTCGAGACGGCGTTGAAGAAGCTGTAGGGCGAGAGATTGACCTCGCCCTTCGCGCTCATCGCCGTGATCCAGCCGATCGGCCGCGGCGTCACGATCGCCTTGAACGGATCATGCGGCAGGCCGTGATCCTGGAGGGCCGGCGAATAGATCATCTCAGGCTCCGAAATGGCTGACGATATCGGCGAGGACCGGCCGCTCGCGATCGGGAGGCACGGAGGTCGGCGTGCCGAGATGGATGAAGCCGGCCATGCGCTCGCTCGCCGACAGCCCGATGGCATCGAGCACGCTGCGGTCGAAGGAGAACCAGTTCGTCAGCCACGAGCCCCCGAAGCCCATCGCCTGCGCCGCGATGAGGAGATTCATGCAGACCGCGCCGGCCGAAAGCTGCTGCTCCCATTCCGGGATCTTCACATGCGGCGCCGCACGCGAGACCACGGCTACGATCACCGGCGCCTGCAGCAGGCGGTTGCGTTCGAACGCGACCTGCTCGGGCCGGGCATCGGGATTGCGCGCCTTGAAGGCCTGCGCCACCACCTCGGCCGCCTTGGCACGGCCCTCGCCCGAAAACACGATGAAGCGCCAGGGCATGAGCTTGCCATGGTCCGGCACGCGGGCCGCGATCGACAGCAGCGCATCGAGCTGGCCGGCATCGGGGCCCGGCGCGGTCAGGAATTGCGGCGGCACCGAGCGGCGCAGCTTGAGCAGGGAGAGCGTATCGGTCATGAAGCATCCGGATGCGAGGAACCCGTCCAGACCTAGAGCATGGCGCCAAAATGTGGGACCCGGTTTTTCGCCAAAGCCCTGCTCGCACCCTAGGTCGACGATCACGTTTTCGCATTTGGACGATTCTGTCCGAATGCGAAAACGTGATCTGGTGTCTCGCCATGATCAGGACAAGCCAGCCTGCTGAGACATGGGCGCAAGGGTACCAAGGGCTGTGAGCATGTTTGAACTGGATCGGTTCGAGAGAAGGGGACGGCTCGGCGCGGCCATGATCGCCGTCGCGCTTGCGCTCGCGCCGGTCCAGACCCAGGCCCAAGCCCAGATGCAGGCGCCCTCGCCGACCCGCGGAACGACAGGTGCAGCCGGCCTGCCGGTCGACACGGCGCAGGCGCCGGCCGGGCAGACGGCGCCGCTCACGCTGGCGGCGCAGTTCGCCGGCGACCGCAAGCCGATCCGCTCCGGCCTCGTCTGGCGCATCCTGAGCGAGACCGCCGACGGCTCGCCGCCGCGCATCGTGGCGCGCTCCTCCGAGGCCGAGCCGGTCTTCGCGCTCGAACCCGGGACCTATCTGCTGCACGCGGCCTATGGCTTTGCGAGCGGCACCAAGCGCATCACGCTCGGCCCGCAGGGGCTGCGCGACCAGATCAGCATCAGCGCCGGCGGCCTGTCACTCGGGGGCACCATCGGCGATGCGCCGATCGCGCCGGCCCAGCTCAGCTTCTCGGTCTTCGTGCCGTTGCAGGGCAACTCCGAGGGCCGCCTCGTCGTCGGCAACGCCAAGGGCGGCGAGCTCATCCGTCTGCCGGAGGGCACCTATCACGTCGTCTCGACCTATGGCGATTCCAACGCGATCCAGCGCGCCGACGTCAAGGTCGAGACCGGCAAGGTCACGGATGCGACGCTGCACCACCGCGCCGCTCGCGTGACCCTGAAGCTGGTCGCGGCCGCCGGCGGAGAGGCCTTCGCCGGCACCGCTTTCAGCGTGCTGACACCGGGCGGCGACGTCATCCGCGAGGCGATCGGCGCCTTCCCGCAGGTCATCCTGGCGGAGGGCGACTATGTCCTGATCGCCCGGCAGGAGGGGCAGGTGCATTCGCGCGACTTCAAGGTCGAATCCGGCCTGGATCGCGACATCGAGGTGCTGGCGCGCTGAGGTCGGTCAAAGCGGAGTGCATAACGGCCCGCCGGCTTCAATTCGTCGCCTTCGACCCGTCCGCCAGTTCCGGCTTGGCTCCGGTCAGCGCGCCGACGATACCGTCGGCGATGCGGATGGCGAGGCAGCGATAGCCTGCATCGACCATATGCGTCCCGTCCATCCCGACGAGTTCCTCGGAGGTGAAGCGCTTCGAGCGCGCCCAGTCCTTCATCATGCCGTAGCGCGGGAAGACCGAGACGCCATATTCGTCGGCTGCCTTCTTCAGCACGGCGCGATAGTCGTCATAGCGCGGATAGCGCCCCTCGCGTGGCAGCCATTGCAGGTCCATCATCACCATGTCGATGCTGGCGGCCTGGACCTTCCGGATGCCCTTGCGCAGGATCTTGGCGAG
Source organism: Bosea sp. 124 (assembly GCF_003046175.1). NCBI lineage: Bacteria > Pseudomonadati > Pseudomonadota > Alphaproteobacteria > Hyphomicrobiales > Alloboseaceae > Allobosea > Allobosea sp. 124. The sequence continues at coordinate 4,229,241 of NZ_PZZM01000001.1, read as the reverse complement.
CTTGTCCTCGCCCATCTGACTGATCGCCTCGTTGACCACTGTCTGCCAGATCACCACCGAGGGCTTCTGCTCGATGACGTCGCCATCCATCCGCAACAGCATGTCATAGGCCGACTGGCCACCGACGCCCTTGTTGACGACGCGGACATCCGCGTTCGGCAGGCGCCGGCGCAGTTCCTCCTGCAAGACTGCGGGATAGCTGCGATCCTCGGCGCTGGCTCCGGAGCCGGCCGTGGTCGAGGAACCAAGTGCGACGATGGTGAGCTTGCCGGTCTCGCGCAACGCGGCCTTCGCGGCCGGCAGGACGGGCTGAAACGGATAGTGTGCCGCGCCGGAGCGGCAGCGCAGGTCGGCACTGCCAGCGAGCGCCATCGGACCGGCCGACGATGCCGCCCCTGCCCAAGCGAAAAGGCTCAGTGCAGCGACGCCGAGGCCCGCCGCGAGGGTGCGCGGGCGTCTGTCGCGCCGGAGAGCGTGATCGACTGATACCACGTCAGAAACATCCCTAGCCCAATCAGCAATGTAATCCCCACCAGGCAAACGAGCAACTGAGGCCCCAGCGCGAACCCGGTTTCGGCCATGACGATCTGGCCAATGATCGCCAGCACCGTGCCAGCGCAGAAGACATCGAGCGAATGGCGCCCGACCACGGCAAGCCCGCGGCCGATGGCCCTGCGCAACAGCCCCTCGCCTGCCGGCAGCCAGCGTATCGCAAGCCAGGCCAGCGCCAGGACATGGAGCAGGCGGCTCCAGGCCAGGTTTGTCTTGTCCGAACCGAGCTGCACCGAGTCGAACCACTCGTTCAGCATCGCGATCCCGAGCGGGTTTCCGAAGGACGTCTTGGCCACATAAGCCAGGACGAGGAACAGGATTGCCGCCGCGTCCAGCCAGAGCAGGCGCGGCGCGGCGATGCCACGGCGCGCCGCGCAACCGAGGATGATGCCGAGTGTGAAGACGACCTGCCAGGCGAAGGGATTGAAGAACCAGCCGGCCGCGTGAACGTTCGTGAAGTTCAGGCCAAGCGCGAGAGCAGCCTGCCAGACCGCCAGCGACACCACCAACGCGCCGGCGGGACTGATCCGAACCGCGAGAAAGATCAGCGGAAACAGCGCGAGCAAAACGATGTAGAGCGGCAGGATGTCGAGATAGGAGGGCTGGTAGCGCAATGTCAGCGCATCGACCAGCGCATCGAACGTGTCACGGAAGAAGGGCTGGATATTGATCGCTTCGACATAGAGCGGGTTCTGCGTCCGCGTCACCGCCGCCGCCACCACCCCGCAGACGATGATGAACACTGCGATATGCGCGATGTAGAGCGTCCAGACGCGCGCGCCGATCTTGAGCGCGCCGACCCCGAGCCCGCGCCGCTCGATCAGGCCGCCATAGGCCAGAGTCGCCGAGACGCCCGCGAGCAGCACGAAGGCATCGGCTGCGTCGGAAAAGCCGAAATTATGCGGCATATAGGCCGAAATCACGTTCCCCGGCATGTGATTGATGAAGATGATCAGCAGTGCCAGGCCCCGGATCACATCGATGCGCGCATCCCGCTCCAGCCGTGGCGGGGCGCCGTCCGGACCACGGCCCAGGAAGAGGAAGCGGGAAAGCGAATGGGCCTGCGTCACCAGCGGCATCCGGCAAGGGGTACGAGAACCAGGGAACATGAGCGTGGACAAAGAACGTGCCGCACCGGCGGCGGGTTCCCGATCATGAACGTTTGCCAACGCATTCGTTCATCTGCCGTTCATAAAACGAAGACCGCCCGCCGTCATCAAACTTCGCTTCACAAGCCTGTGTAGCGCTGTCGCCGGCGCAGGCCGACCCGCCTCGGAACCACAGGGGGCATCCCGGACAAGCCGTGCGATGACGAGGCTTCAGGAGATAAGCGGCCTGCCCTAGTAGGGCGGCTCGGCATAGACAAGCTTGCCGTCGATCAGCAATCGCTTGATCGCAGCCTCGCCTCCGGCTGAGACGGCGGCCACGACCTCGATCCGCGAACGCTGCGTGGTCTCGATCGCACGGCCCTCGCCTTGCGGCACGAAATAACTCTCCAGCCCGTAGGCGATCCGCAGGCGTCGACGGCCAGAGCCGCAATCGGCCTCCCCCGTTTCGTTCAGCGCGCAGGCTCCGGTCGACTGGACGCGTCCGGCGATCACCACATCGCTGCCCGTGACGGCCGGGCGCGTCCGCGCCACGGCACTTGCACGCGCGAAACCCTCGGAGTCAGGCGTCAGGGTGACGAAAACGGCGTCACCGCGCCGCAAGCCGCCGTCTCCGCCCGCAGGCCCCTCCACCGTGCTGATCGGATACGCCAGCACGACATAGTCGCCGCGAAACAGATCGCGTGGATCGACCGGAACCGTCTTGAGCCGCACCTCGGCGCCGCTGCGCAGGATGCCGGCCCGGCTTTCGACCATAGCGAGGAGGCCGCCCGTCAGAAGCAGCATCGCCGCGAGCACGCGCCAGAGCAGCGGCACGCGCGTCATGAATGCGTCGGCAGACGGAACGCGCATCACGCCACCTCCGCCGCCGGCCGCGAGAGCCGCGCGAACAGCCGCCGCGCCCCGCCCGCGAGCCCGAGCAGGACGACGCCTGCCACCAGGAAGAACAGCGACTGGTCGAGCAGCGTGCCGATCGTCTGCCAGAGCAGGATCAGGATCGCGAGGCCGAACATCCCGGAGCCCGCCAGCGTCAGACGCCGGACCCCGCCGGTGACGCCCGCGACGACCAGCGCGATCGCAGCCGACAGGACAAGACTGGCGACGATGACCTTGCCGGACAGACCAACGACGGCACCGCTCCAGAAGACCGGCGGCACCAGCAGCCCGAAGATCAGGGCCACGGCCAGCGGCCAGGCGAAGCGCTTCTCGCGCGACAGCGCAGCAAAGCCCGCGATCACCAGCAGGGCAATGGTATAGGCGGCATAGTTCAGCCAGATCGCCGTGCCCGCCCGTGACTCGCGCGCGTCGAGAATGCGGATCAGCTCGACGTCGAGGACGAGGAGGAGGCCGACCAGCCCCCAGGGCAGGCAGCAGGTCAGCAGGGCCGGCCCGCCGCGGTCGAGCGCCCAGCCACCGAGCGCGACATAGGTCGCGGAAACGGCCAGCGCGTAGGCAAGCAACCCGTAATCGAAGCGCCCGCTGATCCAGTCGCCGGGCACCAGAGCGAGCCAGAGCCCCAGCGCCAGCACGGCCAGATGATGAACCAGCCGGTTGCTGCGCGATAAAGCGAGCCACAGCGCCGGCAGATAGAGAAGGAAGAATGCGACATGCAGTGCGCCCTGGCTTTCCTGCCAGCGCCCGCCACTCCAGGCGCAGAGTGCCACGAAGGTGACGACGAGAGCCCCGTTCGAGCGCAGCAGCAAGGCGACGCTGAGCGCGCCGAGCGCGACCAGAAGCGCGCCGGCCGGCCAATCCGCCGGCAGATGATACATCTGGCCGATCAGCGCGATGCCGGCCGCGACGATCAGGACGCCGCAGGTCGCCGCCGCATCGGCACCGGAGGGCGAGCCCTTGCTCTCCAGCCGCCCGGCGACGCCCAGCGCCGTGACGACGCTGAGCAGGATCAGGGCCAGTTTGACGAGGCGCGGGATCGCCTCCCAGTTCGCCGCGACGAAGGCGGCGACGCTGGAGGCGATCAGGAGTCCTCCGAACAGTCCAAGCAGCGCCGGCAGCCGGAAACCGCCCTCACTGGCGACCGAACGGCGGATGGCACTGGCGGAGTCGGCGTTGAGCAAGCCCTCCCCGACCCAGCGCGTCAGATCGGCATCGAGCCGCTTGCGATAGGACCCCGTCAGCATGGGCGGCAATCTGGCATGAGGACGGGGCCTTTGGCGAGCGTCAGCAAGCGCGCGTCATTCTCGGGCGGAGCGAAGCGCAGACCCGGGAATCTCCTGCCGGAGATGCTCGGGTCAAACCCGCGCATGACGTCATTTTGCCTTCAACGCGCGGCCCGCACGGCCTTCACCCGCTTCAAATCCGGCGGCATCGCCTCGTCCAGCATGGCGTCCAGCATCGCGTCGAGCGACATCACCGTCTGTGCCTGGCTGCCGAGCCGGCGGATCGTCACGGTCCGCTCCTCCGCCTCGCGCTTGCCGACCGCCAGGATCACCGGGACCTTGGCCCGCGAATGCTCGCGCACCTTGTAGCTGATCTTCTCGTTGCGAAGATCGGCGCGCGCCCGAAGTCCCGCCGAAAGGCAGGCCATGGTGACGTCCTCGGCATAGGCATCGGCCTCCGACGTGATCGGGCAGACCAGGATCTGCTCCGGCGCGAGCCAGAGTGGAAAATGCCCGGCGAAGTTCTCGATCAGGATGCCGGTGAAGCGCTCCAGCGAGCCGCAGATCGCGCGGTGCACCATCACCGGCTGCTTCTTCTCGCCATCCGAGCCGATATAGAAGGCCCCGAACCGCTCCGGCAGGTTGAAATCGACCTGCGTCGTGCCGCATTGCCAGTCGCGGCCGATGGCGTCGCGCAGGACATATTCGAACTTCGGCCCGTAGAAGGCGCCCTCGCCCGGATTGATCTCGGTCTTGATCCGGTTGCCAGACTGCACCGCGATCGTCTCGAGTACCTTGGTCATCACCTCCTCGGCGTGGTCCCAGACCGCGTCGGAACCGACGCGCTTCTCGGGCCGGGTCGAGAGCTTGATGACCAGCTCCTCGGTGAAGCCGAAATCCTCGTAGACCGACAGGATCAGCTCGTTGATCATCAGGCACTCGGCAGCGAGCTGTTCCTCGGTGCAGAAGATGTGCGCGTCGTCCTGGGTGAAGCCGCGCACGCGCATCAGCCCGTGCAGCGCGCCCGAGGGCTCGTAGCGATGCACGTTGCCAAACTCGGCCAGCCGGATCGGCAGGTCGCGATAGCTCTTCAGGCCATGCTTGAAGATCTGGACATGGCCCGGGCAGTTCATCGGTTTCAGCGCGAAGACCTTCTGGTCCCGGTTGGGATCGTTGGGGTTCTCGAAGGCCGAGGCCGACTTCACCGCGAACATGTTGTCCTGGTACCAGCCCCAGTGGCCCGAGGTTTCCCAGAGCGACTTGTCCAGGATCTGCGGCGCATTGACTTCCTCGTAATCTGCGGCAAGGCGCCGGCGCATATAGGTCAAAATTTCCTGGAACAGGCGCCAGCCCTTGGAGTGCCAAAACACCACGCCCGGCCCCTCCTCCTGGAAGTGGAACAGGTTCATCTCGCGGCCGAGCTTGCGGTGGTCGCGCTTCTCCGCCTCCTCGATCTGCTTGAGATGGGCGTCGAGTTCCTCATGCTTGGCGAAGGCGGTGCCGTAGATGCGCGTCAGCATGGCGTTCTTGCTGTCGCCGCGCCAATAGGCACCGGCCACCTTCATCAGTTTGAAGGCGTTCCCAACCTTGCCGACCGAAGTCATGTGCGGGCCGCGGCAGAGATCGATCCAATCGCCCTGCGCATACATCTTCAGCGTCTGGTCGGCGGGGATCGCATCGACCAGCTCGACCTTGTAGGCCTCGCCCTTGCTGGCGAAGAAATCCTTGGCCTTGTCGCGGCTCCACTCTTCCTTGGTGAAGGGCGCGTCCCTGCCGATGATCTCACGCATCTTCTTCTCGATCGGCGCAAAATCCTCCGGAGTGAAGGGCTCGTTGCGCGCGAAATCATAGAAGAAGCCGCCCTCGATCACGGGACCGATGGTCACCTGCGTGCCCGGATAGAGCGCCTGCACGGCCTCGGCGAGGACGTGGGCACAGTCGTGCCGGATAAGTTCGAGCGCGCGCGCGTCGTCGCGCGTCAGGAACTCGATCCTGGAGTCCTTGCCGATCGGGTCGCCGAGATCGACGACGACACCGTCGAGCGCCATCGCGACGGTGCGCTTCAGGAGGGAGGGCGAGATGCCGCCAGCGATCTCCTTGCCGGTGATGCCGGAGGGGAATTCGCGCTTGGCGCCGTCGGGAAATGTCAGGGAGATCGTCATCGATCGCACTCCTGCTCACTCGGGGATACGAACCCCGTAAGTCAAGGCCGGATACAGGATTGGGCAAATACTCGGCTGAGCTTGCGCGGGGATGTCCGTATCCGGGTGAGGACACCGCCGAGACGCCCCGCCTATACGAGGCGGCGTCCGCAGGCAATCGCCTCACGACAAGTCACAACAGAACCTGTCGGTTTCGTCATGTTTTCCTCACCGCCCCGCAAGCTATCGCTGGCATTGATGCAGGTTGCCGCCACGCTGCAGCCTCAGGAGAACCACGCCGTGATCGGAGCCTTCACCAAGCCTCTCGCCAAGTCCCTCGCCCTGTCATTCGCCCTCGCCTTCGCTGCGCAGCCGCTCCTGGCACAGGATCGCGCCACGCTGCGCGACGCCTGCGCCAAGGACATCGCCACCCTCTGCCCCGGCGTACAGCCCGGCGGCGGCCGGATCGCAGCCTGTTTCAAGGAAAACGCTTCGAAGCTCTCCGAAGGCTGCCGCATGGTGTTGAAGGCCAACGCGAGCGCCGCGGATTAGGTGTTCAATACCGGCATCCGGATCGCAACCGCATCAAGCTGTGGCGGTGGTGACGACAGCCACCAACCGCACGGCGCCGCCGCATCTCAACGCTCTCGGCGCAACAGGCCCTCGAGGCCGCCACTGCGGTAATACGCGTAGAGCAATCCGAGCAGCCACAATGGGATCAACGTGTCGGTAAATGCCGGCATGAGGTTGTATGGAGCGAAATCACCCGCGACGATCAACTGGCGCACATGCCCGTAGGCTGCGCCAAGCAAGAAGAACGACCAGCCGAGCGCGGTCGCCAGCCAGAAGCCGCCGCCGATGAAGACGCATAGAAAGCCGAGGATGCCCCAGGCGCCGTCGTGCAGCCCGACCTCGAATTGAAAAGGATTGCCCGGTGGCCAGCCAATCAGCTTTGCTGCCGCGTCGGCGAAGAAGACGTGCGGGATGAATCCGAAGACGAAGCCGACGGCACCGACGTCGAAAACGAATGCGTAGACGAGGAGCAGGCGCAGGACATTGCGTTTGGTCCAGGGCCCTTTGGTGAAGGCCAGATGCAGCAATGGCAGCAGCACGCCCAAAAGCATCATGACGACGTTGACCATGCGTTCCCCCGTCCGCAGCGGTAGCATGGAAAACAACATGAAATCGAGACGTTATCAACGTATGCTGAGCGTTTTGACGTGCGCTGACAGTGCCGAAGTCACGCCATCCTTTGTGGTGCGGTGACACGACAAGCTCGCCTCCAGCGTCCTCGACGTCGTGCCACTCGCAACGACCGGCATCTGGATCAGCTTGGTCCACACGGGCCCGTCTCCTCCGGCGCGTTCACCCCACGCCAGCGACCATAGGACCAGGGCCTGTACCAGTTCGCTCCGGGCGGCAGTTCCTCGCAGACGAGGTCGATGCCGCTCGTGCCCAGGGGCGTGCAGCGGCAGATCCGGGCGACGCCGACCCAGCCGCCGCGCCACAGGCCGAAGCGCTGGATCGCCTCGTCGGTATAGGACGAACAGCTCGGCCAATGCCGGCAATGCCGCCCGACAAGCATCGACAGGCTGAGCTGATAACCGCGGATCGCCCAATGGGCGCCGCGCCGCGGCGCCCGCTTTAAACGCGCCGCCTGCGCAAAAAGACGTGACAAGCTGCGCTGCGATGCCATTTCATCGCGCTCGTCACCAGAGCCGAGATTCGCCATGCATCGCCCCGTTTCGCGACCGATCCCGTTCCGCCATCGCACGGCCGCCGCGCTGTGCCTCGCGGCGGCCGTTCTGTGGTCGCCCGTTCCCGCGAGCGCCCAGCAGCGCGCCAATCTGCTTTGGCTCGAGCCGGGCAAGGTCGACATCGCGCGGATAATCGGCCTGCCGCCGGCGATGAACTCGCCCGAGCAGAAGCGCGAATTCGACGAGGTTCTCCAGATTACCCTGAGCCGGACGCCCGAGCGCGAGAAGGCCGCGATCGCGGATCAGTATCAGACGCTCGCCCGTTTCCTCGAAGGCGCCAACATTCCCTTCGCCGGCAACGAGCATCGCGAGGTCCGCCTGCTGTTCCGCGAGGCCCAGGTCGAGCTTGGGATCGTGCTCCTCGGCGTGCGCCGCCTGACCAGCCGGCAGCGGCCCTTCACTGTCTGGAACAGGGTCCGGGTCAAGCCCTGCCCGGGCGGGCGCCCGGACGGCACCTCCTTCCCGGCCGGCCATGCGGCGACGGCTGCCCTCTATGCCGAACTCCTGACGGTGGCCGCGCCGGAACTCGCCGCGAAATTCGAGGAGCGGGTGACCGACTACAATGAGAGCCGCCTCGTCTGCGGCTTCCATTACCGCAGCGATCTCGCGGCCGGTGACAAGGCCGGCCGGGCCGTCGCCAAGGCGCTCCTCGCCGAACGTGCCTTCCGCTCCCGCTTCGACGAGACGAAGGCCGAGATCAGGCTGGCCCTCGGCCTCAAATAAACCCCGCCGACGAGCTTCACGCGACGGCTTGCCCGCCGCGCTTCTGCTCGATCTGCCCGATCGCATCGACCACGGCATCGAAGGTCAGCATCGTCGAGGCATGGCGCGCCTTGTAGTCGCGCACCGGCACCAGCACGGAGAGATCGGCCCATTTGCCCTGCGGTGGCTCGGCGTTCTCCTTCAGGATGGCACGCGCCTGGTCGCGGACGCGGCGCAACTCCTCCGCGGTCGAGCCCACGACATGGCGCGCCATGATCGAGGACGAGGCCTGACCGAGGGCGCAGGCCTTCACATCATGTCCGAAGCCGGTGACGACATCGCCATCCATGGTGACATCGACTGTCACGGTCGAGCCGCATAGTCGCGAATGGGCCTTGGCGGTCGCATCGGGAGCGGGCAGCCGTTCCAGCAGCGGTATGTTGGCCGCGAGTTCGAGGATGCGCTTGTTGTAAACGTCGCTCAGCATGTCGTGCTCTCCACCGGCCTTGGAGTGACCGGCGCTCGTCACCAATATAGGGTGCAAGGCAATATAGGATGGAAGGCGGGCCGGCGGGAGGGCATTCGCCATCGCTGGCTCTCGGAAGGGAAACTTGTCGCAGCGTCCGTGCCGCCTGATCCAGGTCCGCCAGGGCAGCGTATGACGCATCACCATAACGGGAGGCACCACATGAACCCTGTGGTTAAGTCCTTGTCCGTCGAGCGGGCGCTCAGCCCCTCCGCAGACAAGTTTCTGATCAAGCAGCCGACGCAGGAGCAGGCCGAGGAGGCCATCCGCACGCTGATCCTCTGGGCCGGCGACGACCCGTCGCGCGAGGGCCTGCTGGAAACGCCGCGCCGCGTCGCCAAGGCCTACAAGGAATTCTACAGAGGCTATGGCGAGGACCCGGACGACATCCTCGACCGCGTCTTCGAGGAGGTCGAGGACTATCGCGACATGGTCCTGGTCCGCGACATCCCGTTCTATTCGCATTGCGAGCACCACATGGTGCCCTTCGTCGGCAAGGCCCATATCGGCTATTACCCGTCGAAGGGCGTCGTCGGGCTCTCCAAACTCGCCCGCATCGTCGATGTCTACGCCCGCCGCCTGCAGACGCAGGAGACGATGACCGCGCAGATCGCCAAGGTCATCGAGCGGGCGCTGAAGCCGCGCGGCGTCGCGGTGCTGATCGAGGCCGAGCATATGTGCATGTCGATGCGCGGCGTGCAGAAGCAGGGCTCCTCGACCATGACCACGCAGTACACCGGCCTGTTCAGCGACCCTGCCGAGCAGGTCCGCTTCTTCACCATGGTGAAATCCCCCGGGCTTTGAGCAGGCCGGCGGCGTTGAGCGGGTCTGTGGATGACCTGAGCTGCCCGGCGCGAAAGCCATCCCGTATTGCCTTGATCGTTCCGGAGCCTTTCATGTCGTCCTTCCCCACCGCGCCGGACAAACAGGCCCTCGAGGAGGGCAGCGTCCTCAGCCCGCGCTTCGATGCCAACGGCCTCGTCACCTGCGTCACGACCGATGCCGCAACCGGCGAATTGCTGATGGTGGCGCATATGAACGCCGAGGCGCTCGCGCGCTCGATCGAGACCGGCGAGGCCTGGTACTGGTCGCGCTCGCGGGCCGAACTCTGGCACAAGGGCGCGACCTCGGGGCAGGTCCAGACCATCGTCGAGATGCGCGTCGATTGCGATCAGGACGCGCTCTGGCTGAAGGTGAATGTCGCGGGCGATGGCGGCTGCTGCCACACCGGCCGCCGCTCCTGCTTCTACCGGCTCAAGCCGCTGCGCGGGGATGCCGCCGGGCCCCTCGCCTTCGCCTGAGCGAAGCCGCCGCTCCTGGCGATCGATGTCACCCAGCTTTCATGGTCCCGTCGGAAGCTGCGGATATCCGCAGGCCTGGGCACGTGGTGACGATTTGCTCATCGATGCCTGCGATGCTTCGACCTCCCCCGGAGGGACAGATCCATGTTCTGGGATGATGTCGCGCGGCGAGCCTTTGGACTTGGCGGAGGTGGACTTGGCGGAGGTGAACTTGGCGGAGACGGACTTGGCCGAGGCGGATTGGGCGGAGGCGGAACGCCGATGAACGAGCTGAGCGTCGACGCGGACGCCCCGAACGGCCGGCCGAAGATCGGGCTTGCCCTGGGCGGCGGCGCGGCCCGCGGCTGGGCCCATATCGGCGTGCTGGAGGTCCTGCACGAGGCCGGCTTCAAGCCGGACGTCATCGCCGGAACCTCGATCGGCGCCGTGGTCGGCGGCTGCTTTGCTGCCGGCAAGCTCGGCGAACTCACCGAATTCGCCATGAGTCTGACCAAGCGCCGTGTCGTCGGCCTGATGGATTTCCATATCGGCGGCGCCGGCCTGATCGGCGGCGGCCGGCTCAAGCGCCTGCTGGAGCGCGACCTTACCGGCGAGCGCATCGAGACGCTGCCGATACGCTTCGTCGCGATCGCGACCGAACTTGGCACGGGCCACGAAATCTGGCTGACCCAGGGCCCGCTGGTCGAGGCGCTGGGCGCGTCCTATGCGCTGCCGGGCGTGTTCGACCCCGTCAAGCTCGGCGGGCGCTGGCTGATGGACGGTGCTCTGGTCAATCCGGTTCCCGTCACGGCGGCGCGGGCGCTCGGCGCCGACGTCGTGATCTGCGTCAACCTGAACAGCGACCTGACCGGACGCGGCACCACGATCCAGAACCACAACGCCGAGCCCGACCCCGAAATTGTGCCCGAGCTCGACCTGCGCCCGACCTCGCGCTGGCTCGGCGGCATCACCGGCGCGGCGCGGCGCGTTCGCGGCCTTGTCGGCCGGCCGAGCGAGGACCGGCCGGGCCTGGCCGGCGTGATGATCGACGCCTTCAACATCACCCAGGACCGGATTTCACGCTCGCGCCTCGCCGGCGATCCGCCGGACGTCATGATCGGCCCGAAGCTCGGCCGCATGGGGCTGTTCGACTTCCACCGCGCCGAGGAGACGATCGAATTCGGCCGCCAGGCGACACGCCGGATGCTCGACGACATCGACGCCGCCATCGCCGGCAGCCGCCTCTCCGTCTGACGCGCCGGCGCCGCTCAGGCCATCGCGATATAGTCGCGCATCGCCCGGCTCTCGGCCTCGATAGCAGCGACGCGGTACTTCACCACATCGCCGATCGAAACGATGCCGGTGACCCGGCCGTTCTCGAGCACCGGCACATGGCGGAAACGCCCGGAGGTCATGATCTCCATCAACTCGTCGACGCTGGTCTGAGAGCGGCAGGTCACGACCTTCGCCGTCATCGCCCGCGAAACCGGGCTCTCGAGGGCAGCAGCGCCGCTCTCGCCCAGAGCCCGGATGATATCGCGCTCGGACAGGATCCCGACCAGCGCGCCATCCGCCCCCATCACGACCACGGCACCGATGCGCCGTTCGCTGAGCGTGCGCACCGCCTCGCCGAGGGTGCGATGCGGCTGCACCGAGATCACCTCATGGCCCTTGCCGCCCAGTAGCTGCTCGACATTCATGGCATCGTCCTCCTTGCGGTGGCGCCGTTGTCCGACGCGCGGGATCGGTCCGGTCCCTGCTGCCGCCGACGATGATCACCTGCCGGGAAGGCCTCGGGAACGCTGCGAATGTTGCGAGTGTGAGCGAAGAGCATGGCGCAGGCAAGACAAGGCTTGCGCCCGTCGCGGCTTGTCTTCAGCGGCGCAGCGCGCCCTTGTCGAGCAGCGGGAACAGCATCAGCCCGACGAGGAACCCGCCGATATGCGCCTCCCAGGCGATGCTGGTCTCCTCGCCGAGAATCGGCACCAGCCCAGCCCCGAACAGGATGTTCGTCACGAACCAGATCCCGATGAACAGCAGCGCGCGCGAATTGCGCCAGAGCTGGCCCATCGGCTCCGCCGGAATCGCCCGCACGACGGCGTCGTCGGCCAGCGAGCCGAACCGCAGCCCCGGCGCGAAGACGAATCGGATCGCAGCCGCGGTCGCGCCCGAGACCGCGGCCGACGCCCCGACCAGCGGCAGCACGTCGAGTTCCCGCGAGAACCAGTGCAGCAGCGCCCCGCCGATGGTTGAGAGCCCCATCAGCGTGAGGAACGGCCCGGTGCCGAGCCGGCGCGCCACCGGGCTGCCGAAGGCGGCGAGCCAGACGAGATTTGTGACCAGATGCAGCCAGGAGCCATGCAGCAGCCCATAGCTCAGCAGCGTCCAGAGCCGGGGGCCACCATCGGCCAGCAGCATCCGGACGAGTTGCAGCCGGTCCGCCAGATCCTGGCCCGGGATCGCCGTCGCCATGGCGTTCAACATTTCGTCGACGCGGTCCGGCGCGAGCCAGAGGCTGAGTCGCGCCGGCACGAAGGCCAGCCACGCCATCAAGGCATAGTCGTCATAGGCCGACAGCAGCGATCGGCCGGCCTGGATCAGTCCGAGCAGAACTGTCAGCCAGACGATCACGGTCGGCAGGTTGAGGATGGGTTCGCGCCGGGGCGGCGGGCTGTGGCCGGGAGGGGTATAGGACATGTCCGGCAACCCTTGCCGAACCCGGCGCCGGTGGCAAGCGACCGCAACGGCCGGGAGTCGCGAAAAAGGGGGGCGGCCTCGTGGCGCCCCCCTCTTCCCGGCTGTGCGGGCGTTCCGATACGCAACCTGGAACGCCGCGGTCACATCCCCGCCGGCCCCTCCGGATGCGGGCGCGAGACCCGCAAATCACAGACAATTTGATAAGCATTTTAACCGGTTATCCACAATCTCAACCCTTCGTTAACCCTAACGCGCCGTTCACCCGGCCAGGCAGGGGTGAGCATGGCAAGACGGCATGCCGCCTGCGTCCTTCCTTCCGAGAAGGACCGATTCGTCTCTCCTCCTGACGTTTCTGCGCCAACGCGGGACACAGGATTCGGCGGAAGGCGGCGGCCGGCAGATTGGGTACCGGAATGAAGAACACGAGCACGCGCCTGGTTTTCGAGTACTGGGACGCTCTGCGCGGCGAGCGGGCAGCCCCCGAGCGCGGCGAGATCGAGCCAGGCGCGCTACGCCACGCATTGGCGGACACCTTCGTGCTGGAGAATGAACCCGTCGGACCTGTCTTCAGGCTTGCGGGAACGCGGCTTTGCGCGCTGTTCGGCCAGGAATTGCGGGGCCGCCCCTTTGCGGCGCTCTGGCCCGAGGTCGAAGCGCAGGCGGAGATGCGCCGCCTGACCCGCACGGTGATGGACGAGACCGCAGGTGCGGTCGCCGGTCTGGCCGCCGAGACGCTCACCGGCGCACCGGTCTATCTTGAGTTGCTTCTGCTGCCGCTGCGCTATCGCGGCCGCACTCATGCGCGCATGCTCGGAGCCATGTCGGCGGCGACCACGCCGGAATGGCTCGGCCTCGACACGCTGCATTCGATGCGGATGATCTCGCTGCGCATGCTCTGGCCCGGCGTCGGCCTGCGCCAGCAACCCCAGCCCCCGAAGCGTTCGCAGCCGCCGAAATTCATGGTCCTGCCAGGAGGCCGGGCCTGAGCGACTAACCATGCATTAACCCACACGCCTATAGGATCGGCCGAAATCAGGCTGACCCTCGATGTTGAGCGCCCTACAACCGCCCCGGACGGCCACACGCCCTGTCGAGCGCAGGCGTCATCATCGTATGAAGGTCGTCCTGTTGGGCCGCTACATGCTGCCCAACCGCATGGAATATCCCTGCCAGACCATCGATATCTCACCCGGCGGCCTCCATCTCGCCGCGCCGGCCCGCGCCAATCCGGGCGATCGCGTCATCGTCTATCTCGAACATCTCGGCCGCATCGAAGGCACCTGCGTGCGCACGACGATGGAAGGCTTCGCGATGACGATCACCGCGACCAGCCGCAAGCGCGAGAAATTCACCGCCCAGTTGACCTGGCTCGCCAACCGCGAGGAACTCGGCCTTCCCGAAGACCGTCGCCACGAGCGGATCGTCCCGCGCAATCCGCGCGCGGTCGTGACGATGGACGACGGAACAGAGCATGTCGTGCGCATCGTCGACATTTCGCTGTCCGGCACGGCCTTCACCACCGATCTCGACCTGCCGATGAACACGCCGCTGCGCATCGGCTCGACGCCGGCCAAAATCGTGCGCCGTTTCGACGGTGGCTATGCGGCCGAGTTCCGCTTCCCGCTCTCGGCCGATCTCCTCGACGAGAACCTGGAACTCTGAGCCGACCCGGCGAGGGCTATAGCCCCGCCCCCGCTCATGCCCCGACAGCAGCGACAAGCCGCCCGTCCTGAGGCTTGATCCCGGCCGGGCTTCCGCCACCAATCGTCTCTCCACAGCCCGATCCGCTCCGAGCCCGGCGGCTGCCGGGCTGTCGGCGCCCGCACCTTTCACGCAAGGCGTGAGTGAAACGGCTCGGCCGCCCGCGCAGCCACAGTTAACGAAACCTGAAAGCAGCGCTACCATTTGTTACCACCGCGTTTTCCGGCGGTTTATACTAAGATTTGTTCGCGGCATTGTCTGGCGAATTCAATACAATTGTTCGTTTCCATTTCAAACCAAATCCATGCGCTGACGGCATCGTCCACCCCAGGGACAGAAAGGGGACGACATGCTTTCAAACCACCGCAGCTTCATGGGCCCGGTACTGGCGATTCTGCTGGCTGCCGGCGGTGCCTCCGCCGCCCAGGCGCAGCAGGGCAGCGCCGGCATTCCCGTCGCCAGCGCCCCGGCCGATGCCTCGGGCGATGCGCGGGCACCCTATGCCTGGACCGACCTGTGCAAGCGCAGCCCGGCCGAATGCCGCGTCAATATCGGCGAACCCGAGCGCGTCGAGATGACGCCGAAGCTCTGGAAGACCATCGTGGCGCTCAACTCCCGCATCAACCGCGAAATCGAGGCCGTCACCGACGAGGACCACTGGGGTGTCGTCGACCGCTGGGATCTGCCGGAGGATGGCAAGGGCGATTGCGAGGACTTCGCGCTGCTGAAGCGCAAGCGCCTCGCCGAAACCGGCGTGTCGCGCCGCGCCATGCTGATGACGGTCGTGATCGACGAGGAGAATGCCGGCCACGCCGTGCTGATGGTCCGCACCGATCGCGGCGACTTCATCCTCGACAACAAGCGTAACGCCGTCCTGCCCTGGAACCAGACCGGTTACGTCTACGTCAAGCGCGAGTCGCAGATGCGCACCGGCTGGACCTCGCTGGGCGGCGCCCAGACATCGACGGTCGCCTCGGTCCGCTAAAGCGAAGGACGACATCGCGGTCGCCCGTCGAGGCGGCCGCCGAACGAGATCGGGAGCGGGCCTTGCCCTCTCCGGATGGACGGCGAGACTTGGTCACGTCCCCACCCACCCGTCCCCAGGCCGGGTTTCGCCACAGGGCCGGCTCCTCTCCCCGGGGGGCCGGCCCGCTGGTTTCAGGGTGGCCTTTCAGTCGAGACGGACCATGCCGGCAGCAAACTGCTTCCAGCGCGCGGCATAGCCCCGCGCCGAGGCCGTGATACCGGCAGCGGCCTTCTCGTCGAGCGTGCGGATCGCGCGCGCCGGCGAACCGACGATCAGCGAATTGTCGGGAAATTCCTTGCCCTCGGTCACCAGCGCATTGGCGCCGACAAGGCTGTTGCGGCCGATCTTCGCACCGTTCAGCACCGTCGCGCCCATGCCGACCAGGCTGTTCTCGCCGATGATGCAGCCATGCAGGATGGCGCGATGGCCGATCGTGCAGCCCTCCCCGACCACCAGCGGCGAGCCCATGTCGGTGTGCAGCACGCAGCCTTCCTGGATGTTGCTGCCGGCGCGGATCTCGATCCACTCATTGTCGCCGCGCAGCACCGCGCCGAACCAGATCCCGACGTCAGTGCCGATCCGGACCTTGCCGATCAGATGGGCATCGGGGGCCAGCCACCATTGCCCGACCGGCGGCGTCTCGGGCTTCAGTCCATCGAGCGAGTAGAGTGGCATGGTCGGCATCCTTCCGGGGCGCGCGCACGGGCCGGACAGGAGTGACCGCCTCGCGCAGCCGGCGTCAAGAGCCGAGCATGTGCAGCAGATCGAGCACGATCCGGCCGCAGGCGATGCTCCAGACCGAGGCGATCATGCTGGCCAGCATCACGAACATGAAGGGCCGGCCCTCGATCCGGCGGCCCCGCACCGTGTTGCGCACGATCAGGAAGGGCGCGCTGAAGACCACGACCGGAACACTCGCCACCGCAAACAGCCCACCCGCCTGAAGCAGCCGGAAATCGGCCCGCTGCGTCGTGAACAGTTCGAAGGCGCTGGCGAGCAGACCCGCAAAGGCGAAGCCGATGATCAGCGATTGAAGCGCCTCGAGCGCAGCTGGTTCGATTGTCAACGACGTCAGGCTCCAGCGGGGCTACACCGCCGGACCCTGCCGCATGGTTTACGAAGTGTGAAGGAAAGCCTGAAGCAATGGTTAACGTCGCCGGGCCGCCACGCACCCGCATGGTTTACGGGCCGTTAACGCTGCGGTGGTTCATTGCAGCAGGAGCATGACCGAAGGCGCCGACGTGACCGCATACCATCCCCAGGACTTGGCTGCCGATGAAGGCCTGCCCTCGCATCAGGGGGTGCACGCCCATCACGCCGCGGGACTTGCGAGCATGGTCCGCTCGCGGCTGAAACGCCCGCCCCCGCCGCTGCCCCGCGCTGATGCGGCGCTGCTCAAAGCCGCCTGTGCGATCATGCTGGCCGGCGCGCTCGCCATGGGCATGGCGCTCTATCTGACCACCCGCCACGACGAGAACGAGCCCGTCGCCCAGCCGGCCCGGATCGGCACGATCGCGCTGATGGTGCCTCAAAATCTGACCGGGGCGGAAGCCGACGACTCCAGCCGGCTGGTCGGCATGGTCAGGCTCCGGCTGGACTGGCCGAGCCTCGGCCCGGCGCAGCCCCAGAACCGCCAGCGGCTGCTCGTCACGCTGAGCCCGCAGGACAAGGTCAACGAGCCGCAGACCCAGTTGTCCGTCTATGCCCGCTTCCTGACCCCGACGGTCTGGTCGAATCCCGGTGGGCTCGTCGTGCGCGGCTTCCGCAAGGGCTCGCCCTATGAAGGCGACGAGCTTTATGTCTCGGTGCCGGACGGGCGCGGCTTTGCCGCACGCTGCCCTCTCGACAATGCAAGGCCCGATCTCGACGAGCCCTGCCGGGTCACGTTCCGGCATCGCGGCATGGATGTGAACATCCGCTTCCCGCGCGCCATCATCGCCGATTGGGAGCTGATGCTCGGCGGCGTTCGCCACACCATCGACGGCATGATGCGCTGAGACGGTTACGCGCCGGGATTTCGCCAGGGCGAGTCGGCTGGGGTGGCCGGCGAGAACCGGCGCGCAGCGGACTGATGTCCGTGAGCACCGGAGGCGCAGGCGGTCGCGTCAGACGGCCGCCCTCGCGAAATCTCTCAGTCTTCCAGGTCGACGTCGAGGATCGCCATGGTGAAATTGAACGAGCGGTCGCCGTCCTCGTCGTCGACATGGATGATGCCGATGAACTCCTCGGCCAGATAGACCTCGGCCGAATCGTTCTTCTTCATCCGCGCGCGAACGCTGATGGAATGGTTGGCGAAGGTGCGTCGCAGATAACCTTCGAGCTTGGCGAGTTCTGTCTTGTCCACGGGACGGGTCCTTTCGAATTGGCCGGACGGATGCCATGACGCGCCGGTGAGGGCAAGCGAAAGCGGTCCCGGGCATGTCCCCGGTGGTGGCAGCACCACCTGGAAATCGCCCCCGGGAAAAGCCTCTTCCCCGGCGCAGGCCCTTCCCCGCATTGAAATATCGCTCGGCAGGAGCGAGCCTGCTGCGCTATCGTTCTTGCCGGAACCCGGCGAAACATCCCCGCCGGGTATCGAGCAGCAGGTGCCGGCCATGAGCCCCTTCGCAATCGGCGGCATCGCATTCCTGTGCGTCTTTGGTGCCGCCTCGATCGGCATGCTGCTGCGCTCGCGCCTGCCGGACCATCACCTGAGCCCGGATTCCAGGGACGCGATCAAGCTCGCCACGGCCGTCATCGGAACGCTGTCGGCGCTGGCCCTCGGCCTGCTGATCGCCTCGGCCAAGCGGTCCTTCGACGAAGCCGGAGTCGAACTCAGGACCACGGCCGCGCGCATCCTTCTGCTCGACCGCGTGCTCGCCCATTATGGGCAGGAAGCCGCAGAGAGCCGGGACACGCTTCGCCGGCTCATAGAGACCCGGTTGAGCCAGGCCGCCGCCGCTGGCGAAAGCGTGATGGACGACGGGCTCGACGTCGAACCGATTCAGGACACGCTGAGAAAGTTGTTGCCGCAAACCGACGCCCAGCGCTGGCTTCAGTCGCGGGCGCTCCAGCTCAGCGGGCAGATCGCAGAAGCACGCTGGCTGCGGGCGGAAACAGAAGCCGGAGGATTTCCCGGCGCGTTCCTCGCATTCCTCATCCTCTGGCTGTCTCTGCTCTTCGGCTCCTTCGGAATCCTGGCGCCCCGCAACGGCACCGTCATCATGATCTTCCTCGTCTGCGCCCTGTCGATCACGGGAGCGCTCGTTTTGATCATCGACATGGACCATCCCTATCTCGGATTCATCCAAGTCTCGGATGCACCGTTGAGGATGGCCCTCCAGCGGCTTGGCCAGCCCTGAGCGACAGGCCACGCCAGCCGGCACGCACCGGCCTATTCCGGCGCGCGGCTGCCCGTCAGCGCATGAAATGCAGCGTCGTGAACTTGTGCCGGAAGGCGGTGACGTCACGGGCGATCGCCTCGGCCGGCCGCGAACCGCTCAGCCCCTCGGCGATGTATCCGGCGAGTTCCGGCATGTCGGCCGGCGTCATGCCGAAGCGCACGATCTCGGGCGTTCCAAGCCGCAGCCCGTTGATGTCGCCCGCCACCTCCGGCAGCGGCAGGCCGATGCCGCAGCTCAGGATGTTGATCGCGCGCAGCTTCTTGGCCGCCGCCTGGCCGCCGCCGTAAGCGCTGGCCTCGATCGCGAACTGATGCGAGGTCGTGATGCCGCGGTCGCGCGCGAAGACCGGCACCTGCCGCTCGGCCAGCGCCTCGCCGAGCGCCTTGGCGGTCGCCGCCATCATCTGCGCATAGGCTTGGCCATGCTCCTTCCAGTCGAGCAGCGTGATCGCCAGCGAGGCTGACTTCGCCGCGTCGAAATTCGCCGTCAGCCCCGGATAGGCGATCTCGTCGAGGCGCCTGGCGATCTGCGCATCGTTGGTGACGATCAGCCCGGAGGGCGGCCCGCCTAGGCTTTTATAGGTGCTCATCGTCATCAGATGGGCGCCTTCCTCGAGTGGCTGCTGCCAGCCATGCCCGGCGATCATCCCCGACATATGGGCGGCGTCGAACAGCACGAGCGCGCCGATCTCGTCGGCGATGGCCCGGATCTCGCGGATCGGATGGGCGAAGAGGTTCAGACTCGCCCCGATGGTGATCATCTTGGGCTTCAGTCGCAGTGCATCCTCGCGCAGCCTGGCGACATCGACCGTGTAGTTGACCGGATCGACCGGCGCCGGATGGGTGACGATGCCGTAGAGCCCGGCTGCGCCCGCGCCATGATGCGTGACATGGCCGCCGATCGAGGGCGGCGGAGCGATGATGCAGTCGCCCGGCTTCGCCGCGACCATGAAGGCGTAGAGATTGGCGATGGCGCCCGAGGGCACGCGGATTTCGGCATATTTAGCGCCGAACACCTGCGCCGCGAGTTCGGCGGCGATGATCTCGATCTGCTCGATCGCCTCCAGCCCCATCTCGTATTTGTCGCCGGGATAGCCCAGCGACGGCCTTGCGCCGAGCCCCGACGCCAGCGCCGCCTCGGCCCGCGGATTCATCACATTGGTCGCGGGGTTGAGGTTGAAGCAGTCGCGCTCGTGAATGATCCGGTTCTCCTCTGTCAGCGCCGCGATCCGCGCCTCGACCGCATCGAGCGACTGGCCGGCGACGGTCGACGCGACCTCCAGCACATAATCCTCGCTTGCCGCGGGAACCCAGTCGCGCCTGCCCAGTGCCGTCATCGCCATCTCTCCCGCCTGCCGGTCCGAAGGAAACCGCAGCCATAAGAGCGATTTGCCCCGCGTCGCGCAAACGAGTTATCGTCGCCTCAAGGCGGAGGAAATCTCAGCCTTCCGCCTGGACGCATCGCCATGCCCGTCAAGCCGCCCCGCCCGCGCCTGCCCTCGCTCAACGCGCTGCGGGCCTTCGAGGCCGCGGCGCGTCTCGAAAGCTTCGTCAAGGCAGCCGACGAACTCAGCGTCACGCCGGGCGCCGTGACCCAGCAGATCCGGCAGCTCGAGGCCTGGCTCGGCCTGAAACTGTTTCGAAGGCTCGCCCAGGGTGTCATCCCGACCGATGCGGCCCGGGACGTGCTGCCGAGGGTGACGCGCGGCTTCGATACGCTGGCGCATGCGGTCCAGGGCCTGCGCGAAAGCAATGGCAGCCGCGCGCTGACGATCGCGGCCTTGCCCTGCATCGCGCAGCTCTGGCTGTCGCCGCGGCTGGCGGAGTTGCAGCACGTCTGGCCGGACCTGCAGATCTCGATTTCGGCGATGGAACAGCCGCCCGATCCACGCCGCGAACCGCACGACCTCGCGATCTTCTACCATGAGCCCGGTGCCGCCACCGACGGTATCGCGGTTCCAGAAGCCGACGCGATTCTGCCGGTCTGCACCCCCGCCCTAGCCAAGACGATCGCGAATCTCCCGGACCTGGCCGGCCATGCGCTGTTGCACGACGCGGTCTGGCGCGGCGACTGGGCGCGCTGGCTCGCCTTCGCCGGCGGCGGCGCCGATGTCGATGCGACGCGCGGGCCGAGCTTTTCGCTCTACAGCCTGGCGCTGGACGCGGCCCTGTCGAGTTCAGGCGTGCTGATGGGCCGCACCAGCCTGATCGGACGCCATCTCGCCGATGGCAGACTCGTCGCGCCCTTCCCCATGGCCCTGCCGCTTCGCGACCGGCTGACGCTCATTCCGGCACCGGCAGGACAGGTCCATCCGCGACAGGCGGAGATCGCCGCATGGCTGGCCGCATCGGCGTCCTAGGCTCCCAGGCAGCTCAGATGTTGGCGCCGGTGTCACCCGCCAGAATCTGGTCCATCGAACGCGACGGCTCGGCACAGCCGGCCTCGCCCACGACCTTCGCCGGAACGCCTGCCACCGTCTTGTTGCGCGGCACCGCCGCCAGCACGACCGAGCCTGCCGCAACGCGGGCGCATTGTCCGATCTCGATATTGCCGAGGATCTTGGCTCCGGCGCCGATCAGCACACCCTTGCGGATCTTGGGATGCCGGTCGCCGCCCTGCTTGCCGGTGCCGCCCAGCGTCACATCCTGCAGCATCGAGACATCGTCCTCGATCACCGTCGTCTCGCCGACGACGAGGCCGGTGGCATGGTCGAGGAAGATCCCCTTGCCGATCTGCGCGGCCGGATTGATGTCGGTCTGGAAGACCTCCGAGGAGCGACTCTGGAGATAGAGCGCGAAATCGCGCCGTTCCTGCCGCCACAGCCAATGCGCCAGCCGGTGGCATTGCAGGGCGTGAAAGCCCTTGAAGAACAGCACCGGCTCGAGCACCCGGTAGCACGCCGGATCACGGTCGAGCACCGCGAGCACGTCGGCGCGCATGCCTTGGCCCACCGCCTCGTCGGCCGCCAGCGCCTCGGCGAAAGCCTGCTCGATCAGGTCGGCAGCAACAGCCGGATGGCCAAGCCTCGCCGCGACGCGATGACCGACCGCGGCCTCGAAGCTCGGCTGGTTCAGCACGGACGCGACGATCAGGCTGCCGAGCGAGGGCTCGGCGGCGACTGCGGCCTCGGCCTCGCGGCGCAGCCGCGACCAGACAGGATCGAGTCGGTCGAGCCCGGTCGCGTGATCGCGGACTTCTGCGACGGAACGCCCTGACGACATGGTTGTTCTCCGGGAAAGCTCGTTTGGCGGTGCAAACACTAGCACCGGATGCGTCATCCGCGCCAAAGGTGATTGCACGGCCGATCTGAAACAGCGTGGGGCGCGGCGGATTCAGTCTTTGAACGGCCGTCGACAACACATTGACGTTGCAGGATTTTGCGCCACGGCTCTAACCAATATGCTCATTCTCACAAACGCGACAGGAAATCGAGCACCGCCTGCTTGTGGCTTTTGTCGCCGACCGCGAGATTATGGTCGCGCCCCTCGATGTCGAAGGATTCCGCATCCGGGATCAGCGCAGCCAGCTCGGCTCCGGAGCCAGCGACATCGTCCTTCGTGCCGACGCTGACCAGCGTCGGCGCTGTGATGAGTCCGACCTCCGCCACGCTCAATGTCTGGCGCGAGCCCCTGATGCAGGCCGCCAGCGCCTTGAGATCGCTCTTCGTCGCCTCGGCGAAGGCGCGGAACATGCGCTGCATCGGATCGGTGAGAACGTCGAGCGACGGCGCCTCCATCGCGTCCGCAATGCCGAGCGGCAAGCCGACACCCTCGACCAGATGGATACCGAGTCCACCGAGCAGCAGCGCCTTGAGCCGCTGTGGATGCGCCAGCGCCAGATGCGCCGAGATCCGAGCCCCCATCGAATAGCCCATGACGAAGGCGCGGGGGATGTCGAGATGGTCCATCAGCCGCCGCACATCCTCGGCCATGATCTGCGAGGAATAGGCGGCGGGATCGTAGAGCTTCTCGCTCTGGCCATGGCCGCGATTGTCCAGCGCCACGACCCGGTACCCGGCATGGGTCAGCGTCTTCGTCCACTGCGTGTTGACCCAATTGACCATGTGGCTGGAGCCGAAGCCGTGGACCAGCATGATCGTCTCATGCCGGTTGACGTCGCCTGTGGGGGCGAGATCTATGAAGGCGAGGTTGACCCCGTCGGACGAGAAATTCTTCATGGTGGACCGTTGCGATCGGCAGAGGGCGGTGCCCCTCACCTGCCACGACGGGCGCGCTTTGGGTAGCGGCACCGGCGCAAGCTGCCTATGAAGGCGGCCATGAGCGACGCCACACTCGCCACGACACATATCCCGTCCCGCTCGCGCCTCGAACTCGTCGATCTGGCGCGCGGCATCGCGCTGCTTGCGATGTTCGTCTTCCACTTCGCTTATGACCTGTCCTATTTCGGGCTGATCGATGTCGACGTACCGGCCGAGCCGGGCTGGCGCTGGTTCGCGCGGTTGATCGCGGGCTCGTTTCTGACGCTCGTCGGAATCAGCCTCGTGCTGGCGACGCGCCACGGCCTGAACCGGCGCGCCTGGCTCGTGCGCCTCGCCATGGTCGCGGGGGCAGCCGCGCTGGTGACGCTTGGCACCTTCGTCGCGATGCGGCCGAGTTTCATCTTCTTCGGCATCCTGCACCATGTCGCGCTGGCGAGCCTACTGGCGCTGCCCTTCCTGCGCCTGCCGGTGATCGCCGTCGCAGGCGCCGCCGTCATCGCTTTCGCCCTGCCCTTCCTCATCGTCCACCCACTGCTCGACGAGCCGCTCCTCGCCTGGCTCGGCTTCTCGCGTGCGCCGATCGTCACGGCCGATTTCGTGCCGGTGTTCCCCTGGTTCGGCTGCGTGCTGAGCGGAATCGTGCTGGCGCGGCTGGCGCTGCCACGGATCGAGGGCTCGACCGCAGCCAGCTGGCGCGCCACCTCCCGGCCGGCACGGCTCGTGGCCTGGGGCGGCCGCCACAGCCTTCTCGTCTATCTCGTCCACCAACCCGTCTTCATCGGCCTGCTGATGCTCGCGCTCCAGATCATGCCGGCGCGGCAGGCGTCCGAGGAGCGGCCCTTCATGCTTTCCTGCCAGCGCAGCTGCGCGCAGGGCAGCCTTGGCGCCGATGCCTGCGAGCGCCTTTGCGCCTGCACGGTCGATTCGCTGAGGCGGGAGGGCCTCTGGCCCAATGTCCGCGCCAACGCGGTCACCGAAGCCGAGCAGGCCCGCATCGCGGCGCTCGCACAGGCCTGCCTGCGCCCGGCGGAACGGCGCTGAGACAATCGCGCACTGGCGCGAGCCGGCGCGGCGCGATAGTTTGCGCCGACATCACGAGGCAAGACCTCTCGAAGCAAGAGCGACGATCATGGCCGATCACGGCATTCCGCATTTCCAGAACGACGCCGGCGTCGCCGTCATCCATGTTGGCGCGCATGAATTCATGTGCATCGGTGCCAAGCCGCCCTTCGACCACCCGCATGTCTATCTCGACATGGGCGCAGACCACGAGATCGTCTGCCCCTATTGCTCGACGCTGTTCAAATACGATGCCTCGCTGAAGGCCGATGCCTGCTCGCCGCCGGAATGTGCCCATCACGAGACGGCCAGAGCGGCCTGAACAAGGCGGCCTGAAACGGCCATAGCGGCGCGGGTTCTGAGGGGCCCCCGCGCCTCTCCCGAACCGACTGTTGAAGGCGTTTGGCTTTGTCTGCTCCTCATTTCGTGATTGCCGGCGCCGGCATCGGCGGTCTGGCCATGGCACTGTCCCTGGCCCGCCGCGGCATCGCCGTCACCGTGATTGAGAAGCGGACCGGCTTCGGCGAGCTCGGCGCGGGGCTTCAGATCACCCCCAATTCCGGGCGCGTGCTCGATGCGCTCGACCTCGCCTTGCCGCTGAAGCGCGTCAGCGTCAGTTCGCACGGTCTGCTGATCCGGCGCTGGAGCGATGGCCGGGACCTGCTGGAGATGCCCGCGCATCCGGAACGGCTGCCGACGCCCTTCCGGCTGCTGAAGCGCAACGACCTTCACACGGTGCTGCTCGATGCCGCGCGGGCGATGCCCAATATCCGCCTCGTGGTCGGGCGCGGCATTCAGGAGGTCACCCAGGACGAGGACGGCGTCTCGACCACCCTCACTGGGCAGAACGGCCATTGGGAGAGCTTCCACGGCCTCGGCCTGATCGGCGCCGACGGCCTGTGGTCAAGGATTCGCGACCTGACGGGCGACACCTCGGCGCCGATCTTCACCGGCTACGAGGCCTGGCGCGCGCTCGCGCCCGGCGACAGGGCGACCGCAAAGACCGACCGGCCCCGCGTAAGCCTCCATCTCGGCTCCGGCCGTCACGCCGTGCACTATCCCGTCGCGGCCGGCCGGGAGACCAATCTCGTCGTGGTCAGGCAGACGAAGGAGGCCCGTGAGGGCTGGTCGCGCGACGGCGACGCACGCGTCTTGACCGACCACGTCGCCGGGGGCTCGCAGGGCCTGCGCGAACTGGTTGCCTCGGCCGCGGGCTGGCAGGTCTGGTCGCTGTTCGACCGCAAGCCGGCTGCAATGGCGAAGGGGCGGATCGCGCTGCTGGGCGACGCCGCCCATCCCGTCTTGCCCTTCCTCGCGCAGGGCGCATCGCTTGCGATCGAGGACGCCGCCGTACTCGCCCGGCTGCTGGCGGAGGCGCTGCAGACGGAGGGCGCGCGCGGCGTGCCGGGCGCTATGGCGGCCTATGCGGCGGCCCGGTCGGCCCGCGTGGCCCGCGTCCAGGAGGTCAGCCGCGGCAATGGCCGGACCTATCATCTCGGCCGGCCCTGGAGCCTCGGCCGGGACATCGTCCTCCGGCGCCTGGGAGCGGACGGACTGCGCGACCGCTACGAATGGCTCTATGATTGGCACGATGCGTAAAACGGCGCGGCCTGACAAAGCAACGCGGCCTGACGTTTGGTGATCTCGTCTTCGCCGCATTTCGTACCTAGTTTCAGCTCTCTCTCAACCGGACGAAGGCGACATGATCCGCGTCAATCTCTACGAGCAGCTTGGCGGCCGCACTGCCCGCATGCCGCGCTGGGCCGCCTGGCTTGCGATGGCGGGCAGCCTCGTGATCGGCGTGGTGCTGTTTCTGGTCGCCGCCAGCCTGGCCCTGATCCTGATTCCGATCGTCGCCGTGGCCGGCTCGATCGCGGTCTGGCGCCTGCGCAGCCGGATGAAGGCGGCGGGCTTCGGCCAGCCCGGGTCGTTCCCGCAGCAGCGCGGGCAGCCGGGGCATGTAGAGATCGTCGACGCCGAATACCGCATCATCGAGCAGGGCGAACCGCCCCGTCGGTGAGCGCGGAGCTCAGGGCGCCAGCCGCGTCAGCACCACCCCGGCTGCGGCACAGGCCGCGAGAACCGGGATCATCCCGGCCTTGAAGCGCAGCATCGCGACCATGGCTGCGGCCGAGAGCAGCGCTGCCCGCCAGTCGAGCGACGCCAGCACCGGCCAGTCGGGCGACAATCCGAGGACTGCGACCGGCCGCACCTGCCTGAACAGCACATGCAGGCCGAACCAGAGCGCGAGGTTCATGATCACGCCGACGACCGCCGCCGTAATCGCGCCCAGCGCCGCCGAAAGCGCCTTGTTGCCGCGCAGCGCCTCGACATAGGGACCGCCCAGGAAGATCCAGAAGAAGCAGGGTGCAAAGGTGACCCAGAGCGTCAGGAAGGCGCCGAGGCTGCCGGCCAGCAGTGGCGGCAGATCGCCAGGTGCGCGAAACCCGGCGAGGAAGCCGACGAACTGCAGCACCAGGATGAGGGGCCCCGGCGTCGTCTCCGCCAGGCCGAGTCCGTCGATCATCTCGCCGGCGAGCAGCCAGCCATGGGTCTCAACGGCCGCCTGGGCGACATAGGCCAGCACGGCATAGGCGCCGCCGAAGGTGACGACCGCCATCGTGCTGAAGAAGCTGCCGAGCTGCGTCCAGACACTGCCACTGCCGGTCCAGAGCCGCAGCAGCAGCACCGGCCCGAGCCAGAGCGGCAACCAGAGCGCCAGCGTCCGCAGCGCCTTGCCGGCCGAGGGCCGGACATGGTCGAGCTCGCCGCGTGCGAACAGCGCATCGACGAGCCCCGTCACATCGGGGCCCGACTTGCCATGGCCGGCCTGCGCCCCGAACAATCTGGGCGCAAACCAATGGCCGATCCAGCCGACGATGCCGGCCGCCAGGATGATCGCCGGAAACGGCGCCTTGAACAGGAAGATCGCCACGAAGGCAGCGACCGCGATCGCCACCATCGCCCTGTTCTTGAGCGCGCGTCGGCTGATCCGCAGGCCTGCCTCGATGACCACAGCCAGGACCGCGGCCTTGACCCCGAAGAACAACCCGTCGACGAGCGGCACATGCCGGTAGAGCACATAGAGGATGCTCAAGCCTAGCATAACGGCCGCGCCGGGCAGGATGAAGAGCAGCCCCGCGACCAGCCCGCCGATGGTCCGGTGCATCAGCCAGCCGATATAGACGGCGAGCTGCTGTGCCTCGGGCCCCGGCAGCAGCATGCAGTAGTTGAGCGCATGCAGGAAACGCTCCTCGCCGATCCAGCGCCGCTCCTCGACCAGCTCCTTGTGCATCAGCGCGATCTGCCCGGCCGGCCCCCCAAAGGAAAGCAGCCCGATCCGCGCCCAGACGCGCGTCGCCTCGGACAAAGTCGGCAATGCCGCAGGGGCCTCGATGCCTCTATCAGTCGTCACGATCTTCATTCCCGCAGCCCTACGAGATCGCCGGCCCGGCGGGCCAGTTATGGCTTTCCTCGCTCGCATCCCGGCACCAGCGATAGAACGCGTCATAAAGCAGCATGCCGGCGTTCAACTGCTCGAGATCATCTCTGAACATGCGCGACAGCCCCAGCGAAGCCGCCAGCAACCCCGCCGCCTGAGGCGCGCGCTCCAGCGCGGCGGTATCGGCGGCGCGCACGATCGCAGCCAGCCGGTCGAGCGCCGGGCTTGCAAGACCGAACTCTTCGATCATCACGTCGAACGTGCAGCGTTCCTCACGATGGCTCCAGAATACCCCGTCGATGTCGAACGGCGTCGCCCCGAAACGCTCCGCCACCGCCGCCACCTCCGACGGCGAAACGAACAGGAACACGGCGTCGCGATCGACGAAGCGTCGGATCAGCCAGGGACAGGCGATCCGGTCGACCTTCGGTCGCGTCCGCGTGACCCAGACGGTGCGGCCACGGGAATCGCGCGGCGGCAGCTTTTCACTGCGCACCAGCAGGCCACCTGCATCGCGCCAGGCCTCGAAGCCACCTGCCAGATTCTCCGCGGCGATGCCCTGATGGCGCAGCCAGGCGGCCGCGCCTTCGCTGAGTTTCAGGCCGCGCTGGCATGATACGACGACGCGCCGGCCCGCATAAGCCCCGGCCCATGCCGGAACATCGGTATGCGAACGCTGCTCCGAAGCGGGCAGCAGGCGCGGATCGGCCGCGACATCCTCCGGAATCCGGACATCGATGATGACCGGAGCGTCGGGCAGGCCGATGAGCCTCGACAATTGGGCAGCGCTGATCGCGATGTTGGAAGACATGGGCGTCCATCCTGAAGATGAGGAATATGGACGCGAGCCTTGGGCCGGAGCCTCACGGGGTCGTCGCGGTGAACCCCTTGCCCGACTTTAGATCATGCCTTGCCGGCTTCCGTCAACGCGGCCCGTACCGCGTTCAATCGATCCGGCTGACCAGGATCTTGTCGATCCGGCGGCCGTCGAGATCCACGACCTCGAAGCGCCAATGCCCCTTCTCGAAGACCTCGCCAACATTGGGCAGGTGGTTGAGTTCGGCCAGGATGAAGCCGGCAACCGTCTGGAAATCGGCATCACGCGGGATGTGGATACCGAGTTCGTGAGAGAATTCGTCAACCTGCATCCAACCGGCGACGAGCCAGGAGCCGTCCGCCCGCGCCACGATCGGCGGTTCGCTCTCCTCTTCCTCCTGGAAGGCGCCGATGATCGCCTCAAGCACGTCGCCCGGCGTGATGATGCCTTCGAAATGCCCGTACTCGTCGAAGACCAGCGCCATGTGGACGCGCGACGCCCTGATCTCGCGCAGCACCTGCAGCGCACCAGCCGTATCCATCACCACGGGCGCGTCGCTGACCAGCCCGCGCAGATCATGCGTGCCCCCGTCGGAGAGGAAATCGATCAGTTCCTTGACGACGACGACACCGATGATCGAATCGGCTTCGCCATCCTGCACCGGCAGGCGCGAGCGGCGCGTGGCGCGCAGTTGCGCCCGGATTTCGTCGGCGCTGTCGGCGAGGTCGATGACCTCGACCTCGCGGCGCGGCGTCATCAGCGCCCGCGCCGAACGGTCGGCCAGGCGCATCACGCCCGAGATCATCTCGCGCTCGTCGCGCTCCAGCACGCCGGCGGTCTCCGCCTCGGCGATGATGGTGCGGACCTCTTCTTCCGTGACCTTCTCTTCGGACTCGCCCTTCTGGCCGAGCAGGGCCAGCACCGCCTTGCCGGAGATATCGAGCAGGAAGACCAGCGGCGCGCCGATCCTGGAGAGCAACGACATCGCCGGCGCGACGCGGGCCGCCACCCGCTCGGGATCGCGCAGCGCGATCTGCTTGGGCACGAGTTCGCCGACGATCAGCGACAGATAGGTGATCGCGACGACAACGAGGCCGACGCCCAGGCCGTCCGAAACCGCGGGCGTGAAGCCCTGCGCCATCAGCCATTCCGACAACCGCGCTCCGAGCGTCGCGCCGGAGAAGGCGCCCGACAGCACGCCGACCAGCGTGATGCCGATCTGGACGGTGGACAGGAAGCGGCCCGGATTGTCGGCAAGGCGGATCGCGGTGGTCGCGCCCTTGTTGCCTTGGTCGCTGAGAACCTTGAGTCGGGCCGGGCGGGACGAGACGACGGCAAGTTCAGACATGGCAAGGAGACCGTTGATCACGGTCAGGGCCACGACGATCAGTATCTCGGTTAACAAAACCAGTCCGTGCCATGCGAAACCGCGCTTGTCGGCGGCCCGCTTCGGATTTCCTTATAGCCGATGATTGCCCCATGGCGATGGGGCGGCGAAAAAGATTCGGGAGGATCGCGCATGACCGATCGCAAGCCTGCTCCATGGGAGCCTTCGGCCAACGCCAATCCGCAGGACGACAGGCGCCTGCGCGCGCCCGCCGCCGCCCGCAACCGCGACGCCATCCTCGACGTCCTGCGCGCAGAGCTACCGGCAACCGGCATCGTGCTGGAGATCGCCAGTGGCTCCGGGGAACACGCCGTCCACTTCGCCGGCGCCCTGCCCGCCCTCGCCTTCCAGCCGAGCGACCCGAACCCCGATGCCCTCGCCAGCATCAGTGCCTGGGCGGCACAAGACGGCGCCGGCAACATCCTGCCGCCGCTGCGGATCGACGCCGCCGCAGAGGATTGGCCCGCGAGCCTCCGGTCGGAGCACGCACCGGCCGCGATCTTCTGCATCAACATGATCCATATCGCGCCCTGGGCGGCAGCGCAGGGCCTGCTCCGCCATGCCGGCCACCTGTTGCCGCCGGGCGGGTCGCTGATCCTCTACGGCCCGTTCAGGCGAGGAGACCGCCCGCTGGAGCCGGGCAACGCCGCCTTCGATGCCAGCCTGCGCGAGCGCAACCCGGAATGGGGCCTGCGCGATCTGAACGAGGTCGCGGCGCTGGCGGCGGAAGCCGGCTTCGGCGAACCTAAAATCGTCGAGATGCCGGCGAATAATCTGAGCGTGGTGTTCAGGAAGCAGGCCGCTCGCTGATGCGAAGTGGCGAGAGCCGATCCGATGGTGCGGACGGCGGGGATCGAACCCGCATAGCCTTGCGGCTGAGAGATTTTAAGTCTCTTGCGTCTACCAGTTTCGCCACGTCCGCCTGGACGAGAGCGGTAGCGGCCGCAGGGCCGGCGCGCAAGCGCGGCCAAAGGATAGCGGCGCCAGAGGTAGCAACGCCCAGCGGCTTCTGTCCGGCGCGAACGCTCAGTTCCGCCGGGCCGGCTTGTACCATTCGACGCCATCGGGATCGACATAGAGGCCGGGCGCCACGTCGGAGCCGATCGCCTTCTGCTGCATCGGCACGCGCACCGTGTCGTCGCGGTCGCCACGCTTCACGTAAGGGGCACCCTGCTGCGCGGCATGGCCATGTCCGCCGCGCGTGGCGGCGAGGCCGACCGTGCCCTGCCGGCCGGCGACCTTGTCCTGCAGCTCCGTCACCGGCCGGCCCGCGAAGGCGGCGCGGCCATTGCCCTCGACCACCGGCCAGGCCCGCCGCGCAGTTCCCTCGCCCGTCACCCGGACCCCGGTGAAGCGCGGGACATAGGTCGCACCGCCCTTGCCGAAACTCTCCCAACCGCCGGCCGAGATCATCTGGGCGCCGCAGCGCTTGTGGTTGCGCTCGCACAGCGCCCGCGAGGCATAGCGCGGCGCCTTCTGTTCGAATTCGGCGCGGGCATTGCGATAAGCGAATTCGCACTGCTCCGTCGTGAGCAGGCCGGCCTGGATGCACTCATCGCGGCGCTCATAGACCGGCCCCGAAGTCTGGGCCGAGAGATCGGCCGGGGCGGCCAGGAACAGGGCGGGAGCCAGTGCTGCGGCCCGCAGGCCGGCGACCAGCGAAAGAGCTGGGGTCATGATCATGCGGTGCAACATAACCATGATTGTGGCCTCACAGCAGCGCGCGCCGCGAGGCCGCAAGCTCCCGCGTCGCGCCATAGTCGATCTTGCCGCTGCCGAGCACCGGGATCGAGTTCGTCACCAGGATCGCGCGCGGCACCCACAGCTCCGGGAAGCCCTGGGCTTTCGCCGTCTCCTGCAGCACCCCGCGTTCGGCATCGGGCTTCTCGGTGACGAGCACGAGCTGCTCGCCCTTGCGCGAATCCGGCAGCGCCACGACGACATGGTTCTGGTCGGGCCACAGCCCCGAGATCATCGATTCGACCGCTGCGAGCGAAACCATCTCGCCGCCGAGCTTGGCGAAGCGCTTGGCGCGGCCGCGGATGACGACGAAGCCGTCCTCGATCGTGACGATATCGCCGGTATCGTGCCAGCCATCCTCCGGGGCCACCACGACGCCCGGCCGCTCAACGCTGAGATAGCCGGCCATGACATTGGGCCCGCGCACGCAGAGCCTGCCGCCCTCGGTGATGCCCTCCATGGCGTGGAGCTTCGCCTCGATGCCGGGCAGCAGGCGCCCGACGCTGCCCTCGCGGATCGCCAGAGGCGTATTGCAGGCCAGCACCGGCGAGCACTCGGTGCAGCCATAGCCTTCCAGGATCGTGGTGCCGTAGGGCGCCCACATCCGGCGCGTCTCCGGCTTGACCCGCTCGGCCCCGGCCACGACATAGCGCACGCTCTTGAGGTCGTTCGGATCGGCGGCGCGGGCATAACCCTGGAGAAACGTGTCGGTCGCGAGCAGGAAGGTGGCGCCGGTCTCTGCGATCAGCTTCGGCACCTGCTTGTAGTGCAGCGGGCTCGGATAGAGCACGCATTTCATGCCGTGCAGCAGCGGCACCAGCAGCCCCGCCGTCAGCCCGAAGGAATGGAAGGCCGGCAACGGGTTCATGAAGACGTCGCGCTCCGAGATGGCGCCGGCCGCATGGGCGAAGACCTGGCGCGCATTCGAGACGAGATTGGCGTGGCTCAGCACCACGCCTTTCGGCTTGCCCTCCGTCCCGGAGGTGAAGAGGATGACGGCGGGATCGTCCGGCCCCGCCTCATGGGCGCGATGCGCCAGCCCCGGCACGAGGCTCGCCAGTGCGCCCAGCGCCTTGTCGAGGCTGGTGATCTGCTTGCGCAGATCCTCGAGAAAGACGATCCGCCTGCCCTCTCCGAGCGCCTCTAGCTCGTCGTCGAGCTTGGCCTGGTCGACGAAGCGGCGCGAGGTGACGATCGTCTTCAGCTCGGCGAGTTCTCCCGCCGCCCGCAGGTTCTTGACGCCGGCCGTGAAGTTCAGAAGCGCCGGCACGCGCCCGAAGGCGGTGAGCCCGAACAGCGTCACCGCCATGGCCTGCACATTCGGCAGCAGCACGCCGACATGCTCCTTCGGCTGCGTCAGGCCAGCCAGCTTGCGGCCCAGCACCAGGGCCCCGAGCACGAGGTTGCCGTAGCTGAGCGGTTTGCGCTCCGGATCCTCCAGCGCGATCCGCGCCTTGCCATGGCGCGAGACCGCCTGCAGCAGGGCCCGAAACAGGCTGACACGGGCGCCCGCGGCGTCAAAGGCGGGCAGGTCTCGATCGGCGTCGGCCATGCTTGGCTCGGCTCCCGGCTGGCGTTCCTCTTGGCTCCTAACTAAGCCACTCCAGCCGGGTTGCAATGAAAGCCTGCTTGGATGGAGCCCTCAAGCTCAGCCGAAGGCCCCGATCTCATGCTGGATCGCGCCCGATATCTCGCGTAGCAGCTCGAACTGGGCCTGCATCGGCGCGATCACGTCGCGATGCAGCGCCTCATAGGTGCCGGCCTCGCGCGGCCCCGGCGGCTCGCCGAAATCGAGCCCGATCGTCGGGTCGGGCTTCAGCGGGAAGATCTCCGCCAGCAAGGCGAGACAGGCCGGAACGTCGAGCCGGAGCAGACGCTCGACCAGCGCCTCGCGGGTCAGGCCCGCATGCGGGCGGAAATCCGGGATATGGCTCACGCGCAGCCAGATGCCATGCATCGCCGCCAGCCGCAGCGCATGCAGCGCGACGAGCCTGACGGGCATCTCCGGCGTTTCGCCGGCGGCGGCCTTCAGCTTCAGCGCATCCGAGGACAGCCGCCAGAACAGCCGCCTCAGCGCCGGCGCGAGTTCGAGCCGCGCCAGCGCGTCGGCCACGGCGAGCAACTCGTCACGGCGGCCTTGCCGCGCCGTGCGCCGCGCCCGGTCGAACCAGCTTCCGGGGTCGAGCGTGTCGAGATAGGCGCGCAGCACGTCGAGATCGCTCGCCGCCATCGCGTGTTCGGCCAACCGATAGGCCCGGTCGAAGCGGTCGGAGCGCTCGCGCATCGCATTGAACAGGTCGGGCCCGCGCGACGCCGCCTGCCCGATGCCATGGACGCTGTTCGCCAGCCAGCCGAGCTGCTGCAGGATCGCGTTGTTGGGAATGGCGCGCAACTCGCGCGGGTGGCGGATGCGCGTCGGCCCACCGGCATCGCTTTGCCGCGCGGCCGGGCGCGAGCCGGTCTTGTCGAGAAGCGACGGGCCGAAGGTGCCGATCAGCGCCGCATAGCCCGGATCGTCGACGAGGCTGACCATCTCCTCGCGAACGGTCTGGAAGAACTCGGTCGCGAAATCCGGCTCGTCATAGACCGGGTCGGGCGCCAGCTGATCGACCGGCGCGAGCACGGCTTCCGCGATGCGCCCGACCGTCGCCGCAGCCAGCTTCGGCGTGCCGAACAGCATGTAGCCGTCGCTGCCCTGAAAGCTGGTCTCGCGCACGGTCTTGACGCCGGCTTTGGCGAAAGCCTGCCGCGCCCAGGCGGGTTCGAGATAGGCCAGCCGGTCGGCGAGGCTGGCGGGATGGGCGCCGCGTCCGGCCGATTCGCCATGCGTGTCGAAGATCACCAGCTCGACATCGGCGAGATCGTAGCGCACCAGAAGCTCGCAGATTCGGATGCGCAGCCGCTCGACGAAGAAGGTCGCAGCGACCTGTCCGATATAGCGACCGGAATCGGAATAGCCGAACTGGACGCAAAAGCGCCCGTGGCGCTTGAGATAGGTGCGGAAATGCGGGCTGCGCAGCGCCTCGTCGATGATGCGCGGGCCTTGCTCCAGCGCATCAGAGGTTTCGAACAGCGGCGAGATCTCGACACGGTCGGCGATGCCGAAGCGGCTGGCGAGCCAGAGCGCACACAGCAGCGTATAGCCGGTCTCGGTCTCCGCCACGAGGAAACGCACCGGCCTCGTTCCGTCGACATGCTTCACGATCTGCGCGATCGTCATCAGCATGCGCGTCGCCGAGGCCCGCTCGGCCGCGAGCGCGCCGAAATCGACCGCGATCGGCAAGACCTTGCCGAGCAGAGCGTTGACCGCCGACAGGAAGGCCCGCCGCTGTGCCGGCTGGGTCGGCTCCTCGTCGAGCGGGATGACGGCGCGCATCGCATTGTGGAGCTGCGAGGCGTTGAGCCGGAAATGCGGCAGCGCGATCGAAACGCCATGCGCGACGCAGCCGGCCTTCACCAGGCAGAGCGCCAATGTCGTCGGGTCGTCGTCGGAACGGGCGAGCGCCTCGTCCAGTGCCGCGATCAGCGGCTCCGCGTCGGGCAGTGCCGCTTCGCGGTCGTTGACCAGCGCCAGAGCGAAGGCCTGCATGGCCGGCAGGCCGGGCTGGGTCGAGATCGGCGGCGCCAGAGCGAGCTGTCTTTCGACGGCCGCCTGCGCCTGCCCCACCAGATCCCGCACGGCGGCGGTCGCGGGCACGGCGGGGAGCTTCTCGAGGATGCGGGCGAACTGCCCCTGCTTCGATTCGAGCCGATAGCGCAGCGTGTCCCACCAGCCGATATCGGTGCGCCCGTCGGTATCGCAACCGACCCAGGATGCGAGGATGACCGGGCGCGGCGCGAGCTGCATCCAGCGCTCCGGCCAGCGCTGCCGCGCCACCCGCAGCACGGCCGCATTCAGCCGGTCGATCGCATCGCGCGCATGGCGCACCGCGTAGCGGGCCTGCTCGAACTCGTCCTGCAGGGTGATCCGCCCGTCCGGCCGGAAGGAGAGCGCCGCATCGTCGATGACGCTGTCGCCGGCATCGCCACCCGAGGCAAGGTCGGCCAGCGCATGGGCGAGCTTCCGGCTCATGCCGAAGGTCGGGTGCGCGGTGAAGACGGCGGCGAAGCGCACGCGCTCCACGCGCGCCCGGAAGCTCTCGAACGGATCGGGCTGCGTCGCCGCCGCCTCGGCCAGTTGCTCGGCCAGCGCCGCGAAAGCCTGCTCACCTTCGCCCGCCAAGCCGACATAGCGCGCGACGCGGCGCGCCCGCTGCCGCAGCGCCTCCCGGCCCAGCAACCGCACCAGTTCCTGCGCGGCCTCGACCGAGAGCTCGCCCCGGTCCATCCGCCGCGTCAGCCAGAGCGTGACGCGCAGAACCGGATTGCCGAAGGGGTCGTCGGGCGAATCGGCGCGCGCCTGCACGATCTCGGTCTGGAGCTTCGCCGCTAGCTCCATGGTCGCATCTGCCGCCATCGGAGCTTTCGCCCTATCGTTCATGGCATTCGCCTCCCTGCTTCTTCGTGAGGCAAGTTCTGGGCCGATATGCCACGCCCCCCAAGGCTGGCGGCATATGTCTTGCTCGGCCGATATAACCGAAAGGCGACGCAGCCGGTCTCGTCGCGACGCGCGCGCCTTGTCCTCCGTACGTTTGCCTTGAAAGCGATCCAGCCATGCTTCCGGTCGATACCGACGCCTTTCTGCAGGATCTTTACGAGCTGCGCAGAATCGGAACCTTCAAGACCGGCGTCCATCGTCCGACCTATTCGCCGCAGGACATGGAGTCCCGCCACTGGCTCGTTGCGAAGCTGACGGAGTGCCGGCTCGACACGGCGATCGACGGCATCGGCAATGTCTACGGGCGCCATCGCGGCGACGGTCCCCATCTGCTCGTCGGCAGCCATATCGAATCGCAAAACGAGGCCGGATGGCTCGACGGCGCACTCGGCGTGGTCGCAGGCCTGGCGCTGGCGCGCGCCGGACTGCCCGTCGATGTCTGCGCCTTCGCCGATGAGGAAGGCCATTACAGCATCGGCCTGCCGGGCAGCCGCTCGCTGATCGGCGATCTGACGGAAGACGATATCGACCGCGCCCGAAACCGCACCGACGGTACCCCGATGCGCGACGCCCTGCGCGCCGCCGGTCTCGAAGGCCTGCCGCGCCGGCAACTCGAACCCGGTCGCCATAAGGGCTACTACGAGATGCATATCGAGCAGGGCACACAGCTCGACAATACCGGGCTGCGGCTCGGCGTCGTCACCGGCATTGTCGCGATCTGGCAATGGCGGATCGTGGTCGAGGGCCAGCAGGATCACGCCGGCGGCACGACCATGGCGGAGCGCAAGGACGCCGGCCTGAGCGCCGTGCGTCTGCTCGCCGCGATCGATGCCGAGTTCCCGCGCATCTGCGGGCAACGCACCACCTGGACGACGGGGCGCTTCCGGCTCGACCCCGATGCCCCCAACATCATTCCCGGACGTGCGGAAATCCTCTTCCAGTTCCGCGACGTCTCCGTGACCGTCCTTGAGCGGTTGGAGGCGGGTCTGCGGGCGCTGGTGCAGGAGGCCAACCGCCGGGAGCGCTGTGTGATCACGCTCACGCCGCTCTCCAAGATGGTGCCGGCGCTGTGCGACCCGGCGATGATGCAGGCCTTGTCGGAGGCGGCGGAGGAACTCGCCCCCTCGGCCTGGCAGACCATGCCGTCGGGAGCCGGGCATGACGCGCAGGTCATCGCGCGACGCATACCCGCCTCAATGCTTTTCGTCCCCTCGATCGGCGGCATCTCTCATCACTGGACCGAAAACACGCGGGACGAGGATCTGGCTTTGGGTATGCAGGTCCTGCATCGAGCCGCCGAACGCTTCCTCGCGAGCTAGCAAAGCGCTTCGGCCGGGGGTGGCCACCGCCTTCCCAACGGCGCGGCGACTTGCCCGCTGGCGGTGCGATACGCCATAGGAGCGGGCCCCGAGCCAGGTTCTGGCCCGCTCCGCCCCCCTGCCCTGCGAAAGCTCTCCGTGCCACAACCCGCCACCCCTGCCGTCGCGGCAGCGGCTATCGCGCGCCGCCGGCTTTGGCTCGGCATCGGCTGCGGATTGCTGACCAGCCTAATCTGGGGCGTGCAGGCGGTCGTCTCGCGCCAGTCGGTCGCAGACGGCATGACCGCGGCCGACGTAACCGTCCTGCGCTTTGTGGTCGCCTCTCTGCTGCTGCTGCCGCTCGCGCTGCGGCGGATGCGGCCATTCCCCATCGGCAAGCTTGGTTGGCGGCGTTCGCTGATCCTGACCGCACTCGCCGGCGCCCCCTATGCGCTCGTTCTGGTCGGCGGCGCGGCCTTCGCGCCTGCCTTGCATGCCTCGGTCATCGTGCCCGGCCTGATCCCGGTCATGACCGTCGCATTGGCCTTCGCCGTGCTGGGCGAGCGTCCGGGGGCGTGGCGCGTGCTGGGGCTTGCGCTCGTCCTTGCAGGCATCGGCGCCTTCGGCTGGCAGGCCTTCGGGTCGCTAGGGCCACAGGAGAATACCTGGATCGGCGACCTCTTCTTCGTCGCCAATGCGGCGATGTGGTCGGTCTTCGGCCTGTTGGCCCGGCGCTGGGGCACGGATGCGGTTGATGTCACGATCGCAACCTGCCTGCTCTCCCTGCTCGTACTGCCGATCGTCGCGCTGACCATGCCGATGCGACTCGGCGAGATCGCCTGGCCAGCGATCGCATTGCAGGCGGTCTATCAGGGCGCGATCGTCGGTGTCGGCGCGCTGTTTCTCTACACCAAAACGGTGCAATTGCTGGGGGCGGCCCGCGCCACCCTGTTCCTGCCGCTGAACCCCGTCGTCACCGTGCTCGCAGGTGTGCTGCTGCTGGGCGAGTATCCGTCAGCGCTGGAGATCGCCGGCATGCTGCTGGTGATCGCTGGAATGAGTGTAGCGCTCCGAACGCGCTGAACAGCCCCACCTTCAGCCTTATGGCCTTTCAGCCCTTGTGATCCTTGGCGATCGGCTCGACATAGGCGAGCCCCATGTCCCAGGGGAAGTAGATCCAGGTGTCCTGGCTGACCTCGGTCACGAAAGTGTCGATGGTCGGCACGCCGGCCGGCTTGGCGTAGACCGTGGCGAAATGGGCGTTGGGCAGCATCTCGCGCACGACGCGGGCGGTCTTGCCGGTGTCGGTCAGGTCGTCGACCACGAGCACGCCCTTGCCCCGGCCGTCGCCGATCGCCTTGATCGAGGGCGCCACGTCCTTCAGCACCTTGAGCTCGGACTGGTTCTTGTAGTCGTGATAGCTCGCGACGCAGACGGTCTCGATCAGCCGCAGGCCGAGTTCACGGCAGATGATAGCGGCCGGAACCAGCCCGCCCCGCGTGATGCAGACGATCGCCTCGAACGGGCCCTTCTCGGCCAGCCGCCAGGCGAGCGCGCGGGCGTCGCGGTGGAACTGGTCCCAGGACACCGGGAAGGCCTTGTTGGAGGTCGGTTCGGCCATGGCGCTGGGCTCCGGGCTGATGCTGGCGCGAGCGCGCCTGCCCTGTCCGAAACCCTATCGGCGCGCCTCTGGCAAGAGGAGATGCGGCCGCCATCCCCCGAAAGCGGGAACCGGCGGCAGCCTTTCAGAACTCGGACCAGCCCGAGGCTGCCCCACCCGCCGCGAGGCGTCTTGTCTGAGCGGGCGTCCGATCCGAAGCCGCGGGGGACCGCGGGGACGAGTGAGGGACGATCGAGACGACCCGCTCCGGAGACGGTGCCTGCCGCCTGGCCGCGCCTGCACCGCGCGCGTCGCGATCTGGCCCTACCCCCGCCTCGAGCGTGAACGCGGCGACCATCCCGCTCAGCGCCGCCGTATCCTGCCTCAGCTCCCGCGCGACCTTCGCGCCCTGCTCGGCAAACAGCGCATTCTGCTGGGTGAGTTCGTCCATATGCGCAACGGTTCGCGCCATTTCGTCGATACCGTTGGACTGCTCGGTCGTCGCCATCGAGATCTCGCTGACCGTCGCCGCCACCTTCGAGGCTGCCTCGACGATCTCGCCCAGGGTCGCACCCGCATCCTTGACCAGGCCGACACCGGCCTGGATCTGCTGGGTCGAGTTGGCGATCAGCGCCTTGACCCCGCTGGCGGATTCGCTGCAGCGCGCCGCCAGCGCCCGCACTTCCGAGGCAACGACGGCGAAGCCACGGCCGGCATCGCCCGCCCTCGCCGCCTCGACCGCGGCATTCAGCGCCAGCAGGTTGGTCTGGAAGGCGATCTCGTCGATCATCGAGATGATCTCGGAGATGCCCGAGGATGCCTTCTCGATGCGCCCCATCGCGCCGACAGCCTCCGTCACGATCGCGCCGCCACGGGCCGCGACCTGGCTCGCCTCCTGCCCGAGCGCCACCGCCATGCGGGAATTACCGGCGCTGTGCTTGACCGAGGCCGCGAGTTCTTCGGTCGTAGCGGCAGTCTCCTGCAGGCTCGACGCATTCGCTTCGGTGCGCTCGGCCAGTTGCGCGCTGTCGGAGGAGATCCGGGCCGAGGCCGCGTCGATGCGGCCCGAAATGTCGCGCACGGACGAGACCACGCCCGCCAGCGTGTCGAGCAGGTCGTTGACGCCGCTGCACAGCGACGCGACGTCGCCAGCCTTGCCCGCGAGTCCGACGCGGCCGGTCAGATCCTTGTTCTTGGCGCGGGCGATGACCTCGCCGGACTCGCGCACCGCCGCTTCCAGCTGCTGGCCCTTGAAACTCGCCGTGATGTCGGTCGCGAATTTCACCACTTTGTAGGGCCGGCCGCGCGCATCCATGATCGGGTTGTAGCTCGCCTGGATCCAGACCTCGCGCCCACCCTTTCCGATACGCCGATATTGCGCGGCGTCGTATTCGCCACGGCCGAGCCGCTCCCAGAAGGTCCTGTAGGCCGCCGACTCGCGCTCGACCGGATCGACGAACATGCGGTGATGCTGGCCCACGATCTCCGGCAACGTATAGCCCACCACCGCCAGGAAATTCTCGTTGGCGTGCAGCACCTTGCCCGTCAGATCGAACTCGATCACCGCCTGGGCCTTCTCGATGGCCTTGTGCTGGCTTTCCAGATCGGCGAGGCGGTTCTTCTGCTCCGTGACGTCGAAGGCGTATTTGATCACGCTGACGGGCTTGCCGCCCGCGCCCAGGATCGGGTTGTAGCTCGCCTGGATCCAGATTTCCCGGCCGCCCTTGCCGAGCCGCAGGAACTGGCCGCGCGCGAATTCGCCCCGGCCCAGATCGGCCCAGAACTGCTTGTAGGCCGGAGCGTCGGCCTCGCCGGGCGGCATGAACATGCTGTGGTGCCGGCCCTTTACCTCGGCCAGGGAATACCCCGTCACCGACAGGAAGTTCTCGTTCGCGTCGAGGATATGACCGTCGAGATCGAACTCGATGACGGCCTGGGAACGGTTGATGGCGGCGATCTGC
The DNA here is from genome assembly GCF_003046175.1 of Bosea sp. 124. NCBI lineage: Bacteria > Pseudomonadati > Pseudomonadota > Alphaproteobacteria > Hyphomicrobiales > Alloboseaceae > Allobosea > Allobosea sp. 124. The sequence goes on along the minus strand of NZ_PZZM01000001.1, from coordinate 4,188,192 downwards.
CCCGCCGAGCGGCGGTCGGCGAATGGATTCGAGAAGAGCCCCATCTGTTTCTCCCACATGAGGCCGCATCGTCGCGAGCGATCTCAAGGCCCGCCGCCTCGTTCGGCAGGAACGGCCGCTCCGGCGGCAACGTCCAGCGCCGAACCAGCGGCCAGTCAAAATTGGGGCAAGATAGTTGACGAAAACTTTACGCTATTCAGAATCGAAAATAATGGCAAATATACTCAAATAGAATAACAAAACTGCGTGTCAATCGAGTTCAAAACTCGGATGCAATAGCTTAAAGTCGAAGGCAACGAAGGGTAAGGTTGTATATTTCCCCAATCGGTTGCGGTCTATGCTTCTTCAAAACACGATCTTTGCTCTCTCAGATTGTATCATCGCCTTCACCGCAACCATCGCCTCGGCCAGTTTGTCGGCATCTCGCGACCGCACGACCACGTTCGTGTCCGGCCCTGTCTCCGAAAAGAACGGATAGGAGCCGATCGAGACATCCGGATGGGCTTTGGCCACTTCGGCCAGCGCCGTGCCGATGTCGCCCTCGCGCAGGCCGGCCCGGACCGTGTCGGACAGGATCTTCACCCCTGTCTTCAGGGTCGGGGCGACGACATCGAGCATCGCCTGCATGATCGAGGGCACACCGGCCATCACATAGACGTTGCCGATATTGAAGCCGGGCGCCTTCGAGACCGAGTTGGCGATCAGCTCCGCGCCGGCCGGGATGCGTGCCATCCGCAGCCGCGCCTCGTTGAGCTGGTCGGGCGGAAAGCGCTCGGACAGCATGGCGATGGCGCGCGGGTCATGGTCGATCGAGACACCGAAGGCGGCAGCGACCGAATCCGCGGTGATGTCGTCATGGGTCGGCCCGATGCCGCCCGTGGTGAAGACGTAGGAGTAGCGGGAGCGCAGCGCGTTCAGGGCCGCGACGATCTCCTCCTCCACATCCGCGACGACGCGGACCTCGCGCAGCTCGATACCGATATTGGTGAGATATTCGGCGATATAGCCGATATTCTTGTCCTTGGTCCGCCCCGACAGGATCTCGTCTCCGATGACGAGGATGGCGGCCGTGACGATCGCCGCGGAAGATGTGGTGTCGCTTGCGGTCATGGCCGGCTCCTGGCTCCGGCGGCGCACGATTCCCTCGCCACGCCGCTCCGTGTCCTAGAGCTAAAGCGTCGGCCCGAAAAGTGGAATGCGGTTTTCGGGAAATCCCGGCGCGCGGGGCGCTGCCGCCATGCGCTGACCGTCGGCGGCGGCCCCTCAGCCTCGCGGGGCCTTGCGCTCATAGACCAGGTTGAGGCGCGTCTGCGCCAGCAGCGTGTAACCGCTCTGGGTGAGCAAAGCGGCAAGGTCGCTCTGCCAGCGCTGGCGCGAATCCTCGATGATGATGAAGCCCGGCCACAGGCTCTCCGGCGCATCGCGCAGGAACGGCTCCAGGATCAGGTCCTCTGCGCCCTCGACATCGAGCTTGATCGCATCGAGCCGCTCATAGCCCTCGTTCTGGACGAGTGAGAGCAGCGTCATCGCCGGCACCCGCACGGTCGTGCCGGTGCTGGAGCGCAGGATGCGGACGCTCGATTCGCCGCGATTCGTCGGATCGATGAAGAGCGTCAGCTCGCCCGGCTTGTCGGCGAGCGCGCAGGCCACCGCCTTGACCGTCCCGAACGGGTTCTGGGCGATGTTGAAGGAAAGCCGCGCGAACACGTCGGGCTGCGGCTCGACTGCGAGGATCCGCGCGCTCGGCCCTGCCTTGGCCGCGACGAACAGCGAATAAGCCCCGATATTGGCGCCGATGTCGATAAAACGGAAGCCGTCGCGCAGGCGCTCGGCCAACAGTCCGCGCTCCAGAGGATCGAAATATTGCGGGGTGAAGAGAACGCGCTTCTCGCAGACATTGCCGTCCGGATAGAGCCGCATCTTCGCGCCCAGCGCCTCGATGTCGACCGGCCGGCCGTCGAGCGAGCGCAATCCGAGCCGGCGCAGCGCATAGGCGACCTTGCGCCCCAGGAAGCTGTCGGATGCGCAGCGTGTCCAGGCGATGATGCGCGAGAGACCGCGCCGCGGTGCGAAGGTGCCGTAAGGCTTGTCCTCCGCCTGAGACTGTTCGATGATAGCCATTGCGCCAGCCTGATACACCCGCCCGCGCCCCGGCGCCAGCCGGTCGCGCCGCTCGTTTCGGGCGAGGTTTTCGCGTTTCCGGACCGCCTGCGGCTGCGCGGCGCCTTGCGCCTGCGGCCAAACCCAATAGATATGGTCGGCCAAGAGATAGTGTCGGCGGGAGTTGCCCGGCGAAAATGACCTTTGACGAAACCAGATGACCTTTGACGAAACAATGGGGCGGTCGCGCATGCGTGAGCCCGCCATCAAGATTCACGGCCCCGAGGCTTTCGAGGCGATGCACAAGGCCGGCCGCCTGACGGCCGAGGGCCTCGACATGCTCGGCAGCTATGTCGCGCCCGGCGTCACCACCCAGCGCCTCGATCAGCTCGCCTTCCAGTTCGCCCTAGACAACGGCGCCTATCCGGCGACGCTGTTTTACCGCGGCTACACCAAGTCGATCTGCACCTCGATCAACCATGTCGTCTGCCACGGGATTCCCGATGACAAGCCCCTGCGCGAGGGCGACATCATGAACATCGATTATACGCTGATCGTGAATGGCTGGCACGGCGATTCGAGCCGGATGTACGGGGTCGGCGAAATCCCGCGCAAGGCCGAGCGCCTGATCGAGATCACCTATGAATGCCTGCTGCGTGGCATCCGGGCCGTGCGGGCCGGCAACACGACGGGCGATATCGGCTTCGCCATCCAGCGCTATGCCGAGGGCGAGCGCTGCTCTGTGGTCCGCGATTTCTGCGGCCACGGCATCGGCCAGAACTTCCATGACGCGCCCAACATCCTGCACTATGGCAGCCCCGGCGAAGGCGTAGAGCTGAAGCCCGGCATGGTCTTCACGATCGAGCCGATGATCAATCTCGGCAAGGCCGGCGTGAAGGTGCTGTCGGATGGCTGGACGGCAGTCACGCGCGACCGCTCGCTTTCGGCCCAGTTCGAGCATCAGATCGGCGTGACCGAGACCGGCTGCGAGATCTTCACGCTTTCGCCCGCCGGCCGCGACAACCCGCTCGCGCCGCGATGACGACAGGCGCGGGCAACGGCGCAGGCCGCACTGCCGCGCCCGCCCTGCGCCCTGCCGCGCCTGCCGAAACCCCGCATTATCACGGCCATCGCGAGCGCCTGCGCAGCCGCTTCCAGGACGCCGGCTCCGACGCCCTGCCCGATTACGAACTGCTCGAGCTGCTCCTGTTCCGCTCGATCCCGCAGCGCGACGTCAAGCCGCTCGCCAAGGAATTGATCCGGCGCTTCGGCTCCTTCGCCGAGGTGCTGGGCGCGCCCGCCGCCCGCCTCACCGAGGTCAAGGGCATCGGCGAGGGCGTGGCGCTCGACCTTAAGATCGTCGAGGCCGCGCTGCACCGCATGGCGCGGGGCGCGGTCGCCAAGCGCACCGTGCTGTCGTCCTGGTCGTCGGTGCTCGACTATTGCCGCACCACGATGGCCTTCGCCGAACGCGAGCAGTTCCGCATCCTCTTTCTCGACAAGAAGAACGCGGTGATCGCCGACGAGGTGCAGCAGACGGGCACCGTCGATCACACCCCGGTCTATCCGCGCGAGGTCGTGCGTCGCGCGCTCGAACTCTCCGCCTCGGCCGTCATTCTGGTCCATAATCACCCCTCCGGAGACCCGACACCGTCGGGCGCCGACATGAGGATGACGCGCGAACTCGTTGATATTGCAAAGCCACTCGGCATTGCTATCCATGACCACGTCATCGTTGGACGCGACGGCCATGCCAGCTTCCGCGGGCTGGGCCTGATATGATCCGGAACCGGATATGACGCGGCTTTCACTCAAGCGCGTCTACGACCCGCCGGCGGAGACGGACGGCACGCGCATCCTGGTCGACAGGCTGTGGCCGCGCGGCGTCTCGAAGGACCGGATCGACCTCTGGCTGAAGGATCTCGCGCCGAGCGACGATCTGCGCCGGCAGTTCCACGGCCAACTGGAGCATTGGGATACGTTCCGCGCCGCCTATGCCGCCGAACTCGGCGGCGCTAAGGCCAGGGCCGCGCTGGGCATGTTGAACGAGAAGCGGCAGTCAGGCCCGGTCACGCTGCTCTATGCGGCACGAGACGAGCAGCACAACAACGCCGAGGCACTGGCGCTCTGGCTTGCATCGCAGGACTGACGCGGCAGGCGCCGCTCCTCGCATCCTGGCCAAGCGGCGTTTCGCCAGGCCAGCCCGGCAACATTGCTCAAGCATTAGGCAGAGCCCGGCGTTCCCCTGACCATCGGCCCTCTTCCCGAACGCCTGCGAATGCGCATAGGCTACTGAAAATGGGGAAAGAAGCCTGCATGGTCGCGTTCGATGAGATGACCGGCTCGGGAGCCGAACTGAGGCCCGCCTATCAAGCGCTCGACCGCTGGCTGAAGGAAGCTCCGCCCGAGATGCTGGCTCTCCGGCGCAGCCAGGCCGAACTCTTCTTCCGTCGCATCGGCATCACCTTCGCGGTCTATGGCGATGAGGAATCGACCGAGCGCCTGATCCCCTTCGACATCATCCCGCGCGTCCTGACCAAGCCGGAATGGACGAAGCTCGAAGCGGGCCTGCGCCAGCGCGTCACCGCGATCAACATGTTCCTGGCCGATGTCTACGGGCCCAAGGAATGCATCAAGGCCGGCATCATCCCTGCGGACCTGGTCTATCGCAACGCCTGCTACCAGCTCGAGATGGTCGATTTCCAGGTGCCACACGGCATCTATTGCCACATCGCCGGCATCGACATCGTGCGCGTCGATGCCGACACTTTCTACGTGCTGGAGGACAATGCCCGCACGCCCTCCGGCGTCTCCTACATGATGGAGAACCGCGAGGTGATGCTCCGGCTCTTCCCGGAACTCTTCGCCACGCATCGCGTCGCCCCGGTCGACAACTATCCCGACCAGTTGCTGGCGACGCTGCGCTCGGTCGCGCCGCGCAGCGCTCCGAGCGACCCCAATATCTGCCTGCTGACGCCCGGCCAGTTCAATTCGGCCTTCTACGAGCACTCGTTCCTGGCCGACAAGCTCGGCGTCGAACTGGTCGAGGGCTCCGACCTTCTGGTCAAGGACGATGTCGTCTACATGCGGACCACGCAGGGGCCGAAACGGGTCGACGTGATCTATCGCCGCATCGACGACGATTTCATCGACCCTCTCGTCTTCCGCAGCGATTCGATCCTCGGCGTGCCCGGGCTGATCGGGGCCTACAAGGCCGGCAACGTCACGCTGGCCAATGCGGTCGGCACCGGCGTCGCCGACGACAAGGCGGTCTACAGCTACATGCCGGAGATCGTGAAGTTCTTCACCGGCGAGGAGCCGATCCTGAAGAACGTGCCGACCTACCGATGCCGCGAGCCCGAAGCCAACGCCTATGTGCTCGACAATCTCGACAAGCTCGTCGTCAAGGAGGTCAACGGCTCCGGCGGCTACGGCATGCTGGTCGGGCCCCATGCCAACAAGGCGCAGATCGAGACCTTCCGCCGCAAGCTCAAGGCCCAGCCCGAGGGCTTCATCGCCCAGCCGACGCTGGCGCTCTCGACCTGCCCGACCTTCGTCGCCTCCGGCGTCGCGCCACGTCATGTCGACCTGCGGCCCTATGTGCTCTCGGGCGCCAACGGCATCTCCTGCGTGCCCGGCGGCCTGACCCGCGTCGCCCTCAAGGAAGGCTCCCTCGTTGTCAACTCCAGCCAGGGCGGCGGAACCAAGGATACCTGGGTGCTCGATGCCTGATCTCGGCGCAGGCACCCAGTTGCAACGTTCACCGGATTCGTCCCGCCTCGTCGCAAGAAGGCCCGATCTCACTATGCTCTCGCGCACCGCCGACAGCCTCTACTGGGTCTCCCGCTATGTCGAGCGGGCAGAATACCTCGCCCGGATTCTCGATGCCACGATGCGGCTGAGCAACCTCCCCTCCTCCTATGGCGGCGCCGGCACCGAATGGCAGAGCGCGGTCGCCACCGCCGGCTGCGACGACGCCTTCGCCAAGGCCTATGGCGAGGCCAATGAGCGCAATGTCTGCGATTTTCTCAGCTTCAACCCCGACAACCCGTCCTCGATCCGCAATTGCCTGGCGCTTGCCCGCTCGAATGCGCGTGGCGTCCGCACCGCACTGACCTCCGAGATGTGGGATGCGCTCAACGGCGCCTGGCTCGAACTGCAGCGCTTCGAGAAGAAGCGCATGGACCGCGAGGAATTCGCCCGCTTCCTCGACTGGGTGAAGAACGTCTCGCTGGTCTTCGACGGCTCGGCCTACCGCACCATGCTGCGCGACGATGGCTACTGGTTCTCCAGGCTCGGGGTCTATGTCGAGCGCGCCGACAACACGGCCCGCATTCTCGACGTGAAATACCATGTGCTGCTGCCCGCCAACGAGCAGGTCGGCGGCTCCCTCGACTACTTCCAGTGGACGACGGTGCTGCGCGAGGTCTCGGCGCTGACCGCCTATCACTGGGTCTATCGTGAGGCGGTGAAGCCCCTGCTGATCGCCGATCTGCTGATCTTGAACCGGCGCATGCCGCGTTCGCTGGCCGCCTGCTACGAGAACATCTCGCGTTTCCTCGATCTGCTCGGTGATTCCTATGGCCGGCAGGGCCCGGCCCAACGCCAGGCGCGCAAGACGCTGGCCAATCTCTCCAGCACCAGCATCGACGACATCTTCCAGCACGGGCTGCACGAGTTCATTTCGGACTTCATCACCGAGAACAACCGTCTCGGCGGCACGATCATCGAACAGTATCTGCAATGAGCTGCCGCCGCGGGCTCGCTTCACGCGGCTGCGGCGTCTAAGAGACACATCGAAACGAGCCAAGCCCCGCCCCAGTTTGCGATCGCCATGCGGATCCGGATTTCCCACACGATCAGCTATGCCTATGCCGAGCCGGCACGGCACATCACGCAGATCCTGCGGCTAACCCCGCGCGACCATGACGGCCAGCACGTCATGTCCTGGCGCATCGAGCCGACGATCGACGGCCGCCTGCGTGCGGCGCAGGACGCCTTCGGCAACATCGTCCACACCTTCTCGGCCGATGGCCCGATCGCCGAAATGGCGATCCAGATCGACGGGCTGATCGAGACCACCGATCTCGCCGGCATCGTCAGGGGCACGACGGAGCGCGTTCCCGTCGAGGTCTTCCGGCGCGACACCCTGCTGACGACGCCGGACGAGGCTCTGCGCGGATTCGCCGATGACACGACGAGGGCCGCGGACACGCCTCTCTCGAAGATGCACGCGCTGCTGGATGCGCTGCATGCCGAGACCACCTGCGTGGAAGCGGGTCAGCGCACCGGCCTCGGCGCCGCTGCAGCCTTCGCGGCACGCGAGGGCATCCCCCAGGACATCGCCCATATCTTCATGACCTGCGCGCGCCATCTCGGCATCCCTGCCCGCTACGTCTCCGGCTATGTCGCGCAGTCCGACGCCCAGCCCCAGATCGCCTTGCCTCATGCTAGCGGCGCCCATGCCTGGGCTGAGGTCCATCTCGACGATTACGGCTGGGTCGGCTTCGACGCCGCCAACGGGCTGTGCCCGATCGACACCCATGTCCGCGTCGCGGCAGGACTGGATTTCGCCGATGCGGCGCCAGTGCGCGGTGCGCGCAAGGGCGGCGATGGCGAGGCTCTGGCCGTTCTTGTCAGCGCCCGCGAGGCGGGCGGCCGCATCGCCAACCAGTGACCGCACCCCGGCCCGGCCGCGCGACGTCGAATGGCTGGCGGCGGCGCGGCCGATATGCGACGACACGCCGGTCTAAGCCAAAGCCAGGATCAGTCCCTTGACCTATTGCGCCGGAATCCTCGTGCAGGACGGACTCGTCATGATCGCCGATACCCGCACCAATGCCGGGCTCGACGACATCTCGACCTTCCGCAAGCTGCACGTCTTCTCCTGGCCGGGCGACCGGACCTTCGGCCTGATGACCGCAGGCAATCTCTCCGTGACCCAGTCCGTCGTCAGCCTTCTGCATGAGGGGCTGCCCAATCCCGAGACCGGCGAGAGCGACACCCTGCGGGGCGCCCCCTCGATGTTCCGCGCCGCGCAACTGGTCGGCCGCGCAATCCGCCATGTCCGCTCGGAGGACGGCCCCGCCCTGAAGGACGCAGGCGTCAAATTCGACGTCTCGATGCTCTTCGGCGGCCAGATCAAGGGGCAGCCGATGCGGCTGTTCATGGTCTACGGTGCCGGAAATTTCATCGAGTGCGGCATGGATGCGCCCTTCCTCCAGATCGGCGAGCACAAATACGGCAAGCCGATCCTCGACCGGGCCATCACCTACAAGACCCATCTCTACGATGCGCTGAAGGTCGGCCTGATCTCGATGGATTCGACCATGCGCTCCAATCTCGGCGTCGGGTTGCCGATCGATCTGATCGTCATGCGCCGCGATGCCGACGAGCCGGAGCTCACCCGCCGCATCGAGGCCGGCGAGCCTTATTTTCACGACCTGCGCGAACGCTGGTCGGCAGCCTTGCGGGCCGCCCACACGGCCATTCCAAGGCCGCCCTACGAGCCGAAATCAGGCTAAAAAAGGCAGCCACGCGTAGCTGCGTCAACGGGATATCAACATTCCCGTGCGAAGTTCCTCTGAAATGTGGCCGCCTTGGGACAGTTGATGCCCTCGCCTTTCGTCGCGAAATTGACCAACGCGGATGCTTCCGCGCGGATGCTGAAGAGCACTGTCGCGACCCTTGGCTGCGCCTTCCTGATGGTCATGGCGGCGGCGGTGGCCGTCGTGCTCGCGATCACGAGCGATGCCAACCGGCTCGAGGCCGAGCGCCAGCGCGACCGCGTCGAGGCGGCGATCGAAAGCCAGGTGCGCTTGCGCGAACTGCGTTTCCAGAGCCTGGCAGCAGCTGGCGAACTGCAGAACTCCTTCTCCGGCCCGAGCCCGCTGATAACACTGCAAGCAGCCTTCGTTCGGCTCGGCAGCCGCTTTCTCGAATTCGACGGAGCCTATGTCGTTTCGGCCTCCGGCATGGTTTTCGCCGGCATCGAGGGCGACGCTCCGGCCGGACAGGCCGGATATGACGGGCTGAAGCACTTCAGCCCGTCGCTGCCAGGTGCGGTCAACGCTGCCAAGCCGCCGCTGCAGAAACTGTCCGACGCGCATGGCGGGCCCGGCTCCTCCTCATGGACCCTGACCCATGACGGCTTCGAGACTGTCAGCATCATGGTGATGGACGTGAAGCCGCACTCCGGGTCCCTCGTCGCGCAATTGCTCGGGCCGATCAAGATCGTCGGCTATCGCCGGGTCTCGGACGCGATGCTCGCCGATCTGTCCGAGCGCTATCGCGTGGCGAATGTCCGCATCGTGCGCGACATGCCGGCCGATCCGCTCTCCCGGCGGGCTCTCCCGGCCGCGGACGGAACGATCAAGGCCTGGATGACATGGTCGCCCGACAGGCCCGGCGATGCCATGCTGCGTCAATTCGTCTGGGCGCTGCTCGGCGTCGGCCTGTTGTTTGCCGCGATCTTCGCCTTCGTCGTCCACCGCCTGCGCGGCGCGGCGCACCAGATCGCCATTCGCGAGGGACAGATCCAGCGGCTCGCCGGGCAGGATGAACTCTCGCTCCTGCCGAACCGGCGCACCTTCGACATCAGGCTCGATCAGGCGCTGGCGCAGCTCGACCGTTCCGGCTCCGGCCTCGCCGTCCTGCTGATCGATCTCGACCGCTTCAAGGCCGTCAACGACACCTATGGCCATACGGCCGGCGACGAGCTGATCCGCCAGGTCGCGCAGAGGCTGTCGAAGGTCGTGCGCAGCGGCGACACCGTGGCGCGCATCGGCGGCGACGAATTCGGCATCATCCAGACGCATGGGCATCTCCCCGCCGGCTGCGCCGCGCTCGGCGAGCGCATCCTCGAGAGCCTGACCGAGCCCTTCATCATCATGGGCGTCGCGACGACGATCGGCTGCTCGATTGGCATCGCGCTCGCACCGCAGGACGCAACCGACCGCGAGGACCTGCTGAGGCTGGCCGACACTGCGCTCTATCAATCGAAGAATGGCGGCCGCAATCGCTACTCCTTCTTCGAGGCGCAGATGAATCGCTCGCTGGCCCTCAAGCGCATGGTCGAGGACGATCTGCGCCGCGCCATCGCCGACGACCAGCTCGTGCTGCATTACCAGCCCCAGGTCTCGGTCGACGGCGCGACCATCGTCGGCGTCGAGGCGCTGGTGCGCTGGAACCATCCGGTCCACGGCATGGTGCCGCCGTCCGAGTTCATCGGCATCGCCGAGGAGCGCGGCCTGATCGTGCCCCTGAGCGAATGGGTGCTGCGGCAGGCCTGCACGGAAGCCAAACGCTGGGAAGGCATCCGCCTCGCGGTGAATGTCTCGCCGATCCAGTTCCGCCACAAGGATTTCGTCGCCAACGTCATCCGCATCCTCGCCGAGACCGGCTTCGACCCGACGCGGCTCGAACTCGAGCTGACCGAGGGCGTGGTCGTCGACGACGCCGACGCCGCCGAAGCCGCGATGATGGATCTGCGCGCCCATGGCGTCGGCCTGGCGCTCGACGATTTCGGCACCGGCTATTCGAGCCTGATCTATCTGCGGCGCTTCGCCTTCGACAAGATCAAGATCGACCGCTCCTTCCTGGAGTACATGGAGACCACCGGCGAATCCGCCATCCTGGTCCATTCCATCGCTCATCTCGGGCGGGCGCTCGGCCTGCGCGTCTGTGCCGAGGGCGTCGAGACGGCCGAGCAGCATCGTTTCCTTCAGGCGATCGGCTGCCACGAACTGCAGGGCTTCCTGTTCTCCAAGGGCGTGCCCGCACACGAGATCGACCGCTTGCTGGCGCTGAACAAGCCCTTCGCCAAGGTTCTCGCCGCCGCCTGAGCGCCGGAAGCAAACCTCCCGGCGCCGCCTGCGCTCAGAAGAACAGGCCGTGGATTCCGCTGAAGATCGCATAGGCGAAGCCGGCGCTCAGCGCGAGGCCGAGCGCGCCGAAGACCGCGCCCAGAATGATCAGCAGCCCGTCGCGCTCCACCAGCCCAAGGCCGACGAGGCAGACGGCCAGCCCCAGCGGGATCTGCCCGATGAAGGGGGCCGCGACCACGAGACCGAGCGCCAGCACCAGGATCAGCAGCCCCAGCACCGGAATGGCATAGGCGCCGCCGAGCACCGTCAGCCGCGGCCGGGAGAAGCGCTCCAGCCGGATCAGAACCGGGACTGCCCGTTCGACCGCCCGCGTCAGCTCGGGCTTGCCGATGCTGCGGGCCAGAAGCGAAGGCGGCAGCCACGGGATGACCCGCCCGGCCAGCATCTGCACGGCAACGAAGGCGAGCACGAGGCCGCAGACCAGCGGAATCGGCGGCGGCATCGGCAGGCAATTCGGCAGGCCGAGCAGGACGACGAGAAGCGCATAGGCCCTGTCCTTGAGCGCAGCGACGATCGAGCCCACCGCGATGCGCTCCCCCGGCAAGGCGGCCAGCGCCATGAGGAGTCCGGACGTGCGCAGGGGTGATGACAAGGGAACAGGCCGGGCCGGGACGGGAGCAGCGGCCTAGCACGCGCCGCAGCCGTGCAACAAGCAGGGCTGGCGCAGGCGCGTCGCGCGCGAAAGAGGGAGCTGGCCCTGACAGGGCACCTGCCCTCCCGGACACCGGCAGGCTCAATGCAGCGTCAGCACGCCATTGACGTTGACGATCTCCGCCGGCCGGATCAGCCGCGAATGCGCGACGGTGACCGAATGCAGCGGGCCGTCGAGTTCGCGCTTCCAGAAGGCGAGGAAATCGCGCAACACCGGGAAGCGCGGCGCGAGATCGTATTGCTGCCAGATATAGCTCTGCAGGACGTTCCGGTGATCCGGCATCCGATACAGGATGGTCGCCGTGGTCAGACCATATCCCGCCAGTTGCCGCATGAAGTCGCTGGTCGCCATTGCCTTCTCTCCTCGTCGGCGCACGATGAAAGCTGAGCCAGTTCCAGGACCAAAGCTGCGCCTGCTTGGTTAACAAAAGCTTGCAAGCATCCGGCCAGCCTGCTGCAATCGCTGTGGTGCCGGTCTGCCGGGACCTGGAGCCTGGGGGGCTGCGTGGGTGGCGTATGCGTCGGTGATCGCTGGAGCCGCGAGGCTGGCTGCCGTCTTGGCGGTGTCGCTGGCCTGTCCCGCCATCGCCGCTGACGACGAACCAGAACACCGCTCGCCGCTCTCCACCGTGCTGTTCGGCTCGCTCGAAGCCGGACCGACCAAGACCTTCGCTGCCGTCGGCCTGAAGAAGGCACTGACCGGCGGCCTCGCGACCAGCGGCTTTCGGGCCATGCTGAAGGTCGGCGGCTCGCAGGAAGAAGCCGTGCGCCAGCGCCCCCATGGCATCGCCTACAAGAGCGAGGCCCAGGCGCTGATTGGCTATGAGTGGCGCTTCGGCGACACCTTCGTCGCGCTTTATGCCGGCTCCGATTATGAGGGCGAGCAGCGCGAGGAGCGCCTTGGCACGGTCGTCACCAGCCGCTACGGCGCCCGCCTCCAGGCCGATCTCTGGATGACCCCGACACCCGCCACGATGCTGCAGGCCAGCGCCTATGCCTCGACGCTCGACGGCCGGCTCTGGGGCCGCGTCGCGCCGGGCTGGCAGATGCCCAGCGGCTTTTCTCTCGAAGGCGTTCATCTCGGCCCGGAGCTCGAGGCCTATCGCGAACGCGACTACACCAAGCTGCGCCTCGGCCTGCATCTGACCGGCCTGCGCTTTCTCGGGGTCGCCTGGCGCATCTCCGGCGGCTGGCAGCGCACCAGCGACCGGGCCTCGGAAGCCTATGCGACGCTGGGCCTGCACTGGCAGCGCTGAGGTGGCAGGGCTGAGGCGGCAGGGCTGCCGCCCCTCCGCTCGGCAGGTCGAGCGGCCGCTATCGACGCCAGTGGTCTGCCCCGTCATCCAAGAGGCATCGTCAGAGCCAAGATGGACCGCGCACGTCGCGATGCCGTCGGATTCACCCAGGCGCTAGAACGATCTAGCCTTCCAACGCAGCCAACGCCTCCGGGGTATCGACATCCAGCGCGATGGCCGGATCGTCGAGCGGCACCTCGACGATCGCCTCGCCGGCCGCATCGAGCAGGCGTCGCGCGCCCTCGTCTCCTGCCAGGGCCTCAACATCCGCAAACAGCGCGCGCGCCAGCAGGACGGGGTTGCCACGCCGGCCGAGCAGCGTCGGCACGACCGCGAGCGCATCCGCGCTTTCGGCGAAAACCTGGGCCAGCCGGTCAATCACGCCGCCCGTGACATTGGGCATGTCGCCGAGGGAAACGACGACGCCCGGCGCGCTCTCCGGCAAAGCCGCAAGTCCCGCCTTGACGGAGCTGGCGAGACCGCTCGCAAAGGCCGGGTTGTGGACGAGGCCGACATCGAGCCCGGCGAGCGCTGCCGCGATCTCCTCATGCTGGTGCCCGGTGACCACGATCACCGGCCGCGCCCGCGAGGCGAGCTGAGCCTCGACGGCATGGCGAACCATCGGCTTGCCGCGCACGGTCTGGAGCAGCTTGTTGGCCTGGCCCATGCGCGTGGAACGGCCGGCGGCGAGCACGATTCCGGCGACCGGCGCTGCCTCCAGATGCGTCGGAGCCCGCGGCTGCGGCCGCGAGACGATCTCCATCAAGAGCCCGCCCACCCCCATCGCCTGGATATCGGCACGCGTGACCGGGATGCCGGCAAGGCAGCGCTGCAGCACCCAGTCGAACCCGTTCTCCTTGGGCGAGCGCGCGCAGCCGGGCGCACCGATCACCGGCCGGCCGGCGAGCTCGCCGATCAGCAGCAGGTTTCCGGGATCGACCGGCATGCCGAGATGCTCGATGCGCCCGCCCGCCCCGAGCAGCGCCTGCGGGATCACATCGCGCCGGTCGGTGATGGCGGACGCGCCGAAGACGACGACAAGATCGGCCGCCGCCTGCGCCGCGATCGCCTCCGCCAACGGGGCTTCCTGATGCGGCACACGCAGATCCGCCGTGATCGTCGCCTTGGCCGGCGCGAGGCGCTCCGCCATCACCCGCAGGGTCTTGTCGACGACGGAATCCTTGAGGCCGGGCAGCAGTGTCGAGACGACCGCGACACGCAGCGGCCTGTAAGGCGCGACGGCGACGGGCTTGGCTCCCTCGAACCCGGCCAGCGCCTGCTCGACCAGCACGGCCGGCAGGCCATAGGGAATGATCTTGACCGTGCCGACCATTTCGCCGGCGACCACCGGCTTCATCTGCGGCAGCGTCGCGACCGTGATCGCCTCGTCGACCCGGTTCAGCCCGCCGATCGCACCGGCATCGATCGTCAGCACGCCGGCCGCCGCCGCAAACAGATTGACCCGCCCGGTGAAGGCCGTTTCCGTCACCACGCCGCGTCCGGCCAGCGCAGCAGCGAGCCGCGTCGCGGCTTCGTTCTCGCCGATATCCCCGGACTCCAACCTGACGGCGATCAGTTCCGAGAGCCCGGCCTCCGCAAGCCGGGTGACGTCCTCGGGCGTGATCGCGGCACCCTTCCGCACGATCACCGCGCCGGCGCGCACGCTATGGGCGGCGATGCAGCCGGCCGCCTCGGCGACGGCAACGGGACCGAATTTCATACCGGCTTCCGGCGCGGGCCGCGCAGCGTCGCGACGATCTCACCGAGGATCGCCAGCGCGATCTCGGCCGGCGAGACCGCGCCGATATCGAGCCCGATCGGGGCGTGGATGCGGGCGGTGGCGGCCGCGTCGAAACCGGCGGCGGCCAAGCGTTCGATGCGGCGCCCATGCGTCTTCCGGCTGCCCAGCGCGCCTATATAAAAGCAGTCCGAACGCAGGGCTGCCTCCAGCCCGGGATCGTCGATCTTCGGATCATGCGTCAGCGCCACGAAGGCCGTGTAGGCGTCGAGCCCGAGCCCGGCCAGCGCCTCGTCCGGCCATTCCGCCAGCAGCGTCACATCCGGAAAGCGCTCCGGCGTGGCGAAGGCGCTGCGCGGATCGATGATCACGAGATCGAGGTCGAGCAGCTTCGCCATCGGCGCCATCGCCTGCGAGATATGCACGGCGCCGGTGACGATCACGCGCGGATGCGGCGCCTGCACAGTCAGGAAGAGCGGCTTGCCCTCCGCCTCGACCATCCCGCTCTTCGCCATGCGGAGCTGCTTGTCCAAAGCCTCCGCCAGCGGATCGGCCGGGATGTCGACGGCGTTCACCAGCCTCTGCGCGCCAGTCGCGACATCCGTCACCAGGATGGTGGCGCGGCGCGCGGCGCGCTCGGCATTGAGCGCAGCCAAAGTTGCCAGATCCATCGCCTCAGCCTTTGTCGGTGGCGAGCTTGAGGCCAAGCCCGATCATCAGAGAACCGCCGAGCCAGCGCCCGAAGGCGAAGCCGGCCTGCGCCTTCTTCATCACCCTGATCACGGCCGAAGCCCCGAGCACGGTCATCAGATCCGCCGAGGAGAAGGCGAAATTAACGATCGTGCCGAGGATCAGGAACTGCGCCCAGACCGGCAGCGACGCTGCCGGATCGACGAACTGCGGCAAGAGCGCGACGAAGAACAGCGCGACCTTGGGATTGAGCACCTCGACGATGAAGGAATCGACCAGCGCGCGCTTGACGGTCTTGGCCGGAGTGACGGGGCCGTCGCCCGTGGCGAGACGCGACCGGATCATGCCGATGCCGAGCCAGACCAGATAGATCGCGCCGGCCATTTTCACCGCGAGATAGAGCTCCGGCACATGCTTGAACACGGCCGACAGGCCGAAGGCCGCGGCAAAGACATGCAGATAGCAGCCAAGATGGATGCCGAGCATCGCCATGAAGCCGGCACGCCGGCCATGCGCGATGGTCTGGGCCGCCGTGTAGAGCAGCGCCGGCCCTGGAAAATAGGCGACGACGAGGGTCAGCGTCGCGAAGGCAAGCAGCGTCTCCCAGGAGGCCATCAGTTCACCGTCCCGGCCGAAATCCGCTCGACATAGACGCGAATCCGGCCACCGCAGGACAGGCCGACCTTCCAGGCGGTCTCGTCGGCGACACCGAATTCGAGCGTCCGCGCCGTGCCGTCGGCGATCACGTCGACCGCCTCCTCCACGACCGCTCCCTCGACACAGCCGCCCGAGACCGAGCCGAGAAAATTGCCCTCCCCGTCGATCACGAGATGCGAGCCGACCGGACGCGGCGCCGAGCCCCAGGTCTCGATGACGGTGGCGAGCGCAACCGAGCGGCCGGCCTTCGTCCAGGCCTCGGCCGTGGAAAGGATGTCGGTGTCGGTGCTGATCATGTCATCGATCCCTGCTCGAACCCCGGTAGCGAGGCGCCGGATGCCGCCCACCGATATCTTATCCGGAGACAGCTCCCGAAGCGCGTCTACTTAAGCATGGCCACCGCAGCTTTCGAGCATGCGGCGAGGAAAACCGCGACCGCCGCCTCGACCGCCGATGACGATCCCGCTATCGCCCTTGGCAGGACAAGACATGGCAAGGGATTTGGCGGCGAACATGAGCGCGGACATGGCAGGTCGAGACATGGCAAGTCGAGACGGTGACGGCGTCGTGCTTCTGCATGGAATCGCGCGGAGCGCCAGCTCGCTTGCCACACTGGAACATGCGCTGCGCGCGGACGGCTATCGGACGCTCAATCTGGATTATCCCGCCCGCAGCCGATGCATCGCGGACATCGTAGCGGAACTGCATGAGACGATCTCGCGCTTTGGCGGCGAATGCGGTGGCAGGCTTCATTTCGTCACCCACTCCATGGGCGGGCTCGTCGCCCGCGCTTATATCGCCCGCCATCGCCCGGAGCGGCTCGGCCATATCGTGATGCTGGCACCGCCCAACGAGGGCAGCGAAATCGCCGATCTCTTGCGCAACAACGCGCTCTATCGCGGCTTCTTCGGACCGGCCGGCGCCGAGCTCGTGACGGCGAGGCCCGATACGCTCTGCCAGGTCCTGGGAGAGGTGGATTATCCGCTCGGCGTCATTGCAGGCGACCGCTCTCTCGACCCGCTCGCCTGGCTGCTCCTGCCGGGGCCGAATGATGGGCGGGTATCCGTCGAACGCAGCCGCGTCGCCGGCATGGCGGACCACATCACCATCCACAGCACCCACCCGCTGATCATGCGCAACCGTGAGGCGATCGCGCAGACGCGTCATTTCCTGAAGCACGGGCATTTCGAGCGCACCGGAGCAGCGATCTAGAGTCTCGGACCGAAGGCAGAATCCCGTTTTCAGACACATCCGATACCAGAACAAGGCGCTTCGTCGACACCTCGCATCCGGTGGGACGCGCGGTGATCTAGCCCGCTTTCTTCAGCCACTGGCGCGGATCGCTCGCCCGAGTCGCCTGGGGCGACAATGCCGCGCAGAGATCGGCCATCGCCGCGAGATTGTGGATCGGCCGGAACGAATCGACATGAGGCAGCATGGTCCGGATGCCGCTGGCGCGCGCCTCGAACTGGTCGAAGCGCAGCAGCGGATTCAACCAGATCAATTGCCGGCAGGAGCGGTGCAAACGGTCCATCTCGAAGGCGAGTTCGCCGTCCAGATGCCGCTCCAGCCCGTCGGTGAAGAGCAGCACGATCGCCCCGCCGCCGAGCACGCGCCGCGACCAGACCCGGTTGAACATATGCAGTGCCGTCGAGATGCGCGTGCCGCCCTCCCAGTCCGGCGCAGCCTTGCCCGCCAGCGCCAGCGCCTCGTCAGGATCGCGCGCACGCAGCGAGCGGGTGACGTTGGTCAGCCGCGTGCCGAAGACAAAGGACTGCACCCGCCGGCGCTTCTCCGTCACGGCATGCAGGAAGTGCAGGAAGATCCGCGAATATTCGGCCATCGAGCCGGAGATATCGACCAGCGCCACGATCGGCGGGTGCACCTGCGCCCGCTCGCGGAAGGCCAGGTCGATCATTGCCCCGCCCCCCCGCAGCGAACGGCGAAACGTCCGGCGCGGATCGATCCGCGCCGCGAGATGCGCCGGCTGGAAACGCCGCGTCGCGACGAGATCGTCCGGCAGGCTCAGTTCCGAGACGAGCTGCTTGGCCCGGGCGATCTCGGCCGCGCTCATCTGGGCGAAGTCGCGCGATTTCAGCGTCTCCCGGTCGGAGACGGTCAGTTGCGCCGTCAACTCCGTCAGCTCGACCGGCGCATCCTCCTCGCGCCGGGGCGGGGCAAAGGCCTCGGCCACGCGCAGCGCGCCGGCCTCCTCCTTCTGCGGGGCGCTGTCGGCGCCGGGCGAGACCGGCGACATCTGCGCCATGATCTTCTCGATCAGGTTGCGTCGGCGCCAGAACAGCCGGAACGCCTGGTCGTAGACGGCACTGTCCTCATGGCGCTTCACGAAAATCGCATGCAGCGCCCAATAGACATCGTCGCGCTCGCCGAGCGCTCCTTCGGCAAGAGCCTCCACCGCCTCGACCACGGCACCGGGGCCGACGCGCAGGCCCGCTATACGCAAGGCCCGCGCGAAATAGGCGATGTTCTCGGGCAGCTTGCCGGTCATGCCCCTGTTTTACCCGTCATGCTCGCCCTTGTGGCGAGCATCCACGTCTCAATCATAGGTCCCGCCCAGCGAAGACGTGGATGGTCGAGGCAAGCCCGACCGTGACGATGAGAGCAAGCCTCATGGCCCCATCTCGGTCATGAACACCTTCTGCACGATCTGCCATTTGCTCTCGACCTTCAGGAAGGAGAGCAGATCGGTGAAATAGCGCGGCGGCATCTGGCATTTCACCTTCACCAGCGCCAGCGTCGGCCCGACGATGTCGATCGTCAGGATGTGGTCGCCCCGCGTCATGCCGGCAGCCTTCGGCGACGGCCGCTCGCTGACGGCCTTCAGCCACTCGTCGCGCGGCACGATCTTGATCGTGCCGTCCTCCAGAGCCGTCGTCAGCGCGCTGGTCGGATGGAAGGCGTGCTCAAGCTTGGCGACATCGCCCTCGTAGAGCCCGTCGAGATAAGTCCGGGCCACCGCCTCGATCGCCCTGAGATCGTTGTTCATGATCGCTTCTCCGCTGCCCCGCTACGTCCTGGACTCTGTGATGATCGCCCCGCCAGGCATCGTCCTTGATATGGCGCAGGTTCGTCGGCCGGAGGGTCACGCCCGCGCGTCGGACTTCGCCTGATCCAGCAGCTCCTTCACCTTCGAGCCCTGCATGGCCTGGATGTCGTCCTGGTATTTGAGCAAGGCGCCCAGCGTGTCGGAGACCAGCGCGGGATCAAGCGCGACCGCATCGAGTTCCACCAGCGCAGTCGCCCAGTCGAGCGTCTCGGCGACACCCGGCGCCTTGAACAGCTCTTCCTTGCGGATCGCCTGGACGAAGCTGACGACCTGTTTCGCCAGCTTCGCCGGGGCGTGCGGCGCGCGTGCCTTCAGAATCGCGAGTTCGCGGCCAGCATCGGGATAGCCGACCCAGTGATAGAGACAGCGCCGCTTCAGCGCGTCATGGATTTCGCGGGTGCGGTTGGAGGTCAGGATCACGATCGGCGGCTCAGCCGCCTTGATCGTCCCGAGTTCCGGGATCGTCACCTGCGAATCCGCTAGAACCTCGAGCAGGAACGCCTCGAAGGCCTCGTCGGTGCGGTCGAGTTCGTCGATCAGCAGGATCGGCGCGCCGCCCTCCTGCGGCTCCAGCGCCTGCAACAACGGCCGCTTGATCAGGTATTTCTCCGAGAAGATGTCGCCTTCCAGCCGCTCGCGATCCCCGGTCGCACCGCCGGCCTCGGCAAGACGGATCGCCATCATCTGCCCGGCATAGTTCCACTCGTAGACGGCGGATGCGAGGTCGAGCCCCTCATAGCATTGCAGCCGGATCAGCTTCCGTCCGAGCGCGCCGGCAAGCACCTTGGCGATCTCGGTCTTGCCGGTGCCGGCCTCGCCCTCGAGCAGCAGCGGCCGCTTCATTCGAAGTGCCAGGAACAGAACGGTCGCGAGCGCGCGATCCGCGACATAGCCCTGGGACTGAAGCAGGGCCAGCGTCGCGTCGATGGAGGTCGGGAGGGATGTGGGCATGACAACTCGCGTCATGCTCGGGCTTGCCCCGAGCATCTCGTAAACGATGGCAAGAAGGCGCCAGACGAGATGGCTGGGTCAAGCCCGGCCATGACATGGCGCATCACCCTTGCGCGCCTGTGCTGGCTTGCGCTCGTGCGCTACCTCCCCGTCGCCTGCGCCACCGCCTGCTTCGTCATCACCCCGATCAGATGCGCGCGGTAATCCGCATCCGCATGCATGTCGGCATTGATGCCCTTGGCGGTCGCCTTGAGACCCTCGAGCGACTTCGGTGCGAAGCGAGCCTTGAGGGCGGCCTCGGCTTCCGGCCAGCGGAAGACGCCGCCCTCGCCTGCCCCCGTCACCGCGACGCGGATCTCGGCACCGCGCTTGGCGACGAAGACGCCGACCAGCGCATAGCGTGACGCCGGGTTGCGGAACTTGGCGTAACCCGCCTTTGACACCACCGGGAACACCACCTTGGTGATGATCTCGCCCTCCTCCAGCGCCGTCTCGTAGAGCCCGGTGAAGAAGTCGTCTGACTCGATCTTGCGCTTGTTGGTGACGACCGTCGCGCCGAGAGCGAGGCAGGCCGCCGGATAATCCGCCGCAGGATCGTTGTTGGCGACGGAGCCGCCGATAGTGCCGCGATGGCGCACATGCGGATCGCCGATATGCGAGGCGAGCCAGGCGAGGCCCGGAATCGCCTCCTGCACGATCGCCGATTCGGCAACCTCGGCATGGGTCGTCATCGCGCCGATGACGACGGTGCGCCCCTTGCGCGCGATGCCCTTGAGATCGCCGCAGGCGCCGAGATCGACGAGCGCGCTCGGCGAGGCCAAGCGCTGCTTCATCGTCGGCAGCAGGGTGTGCCCGCCGGCGAGGATCTTGGCGTCCTCCTTCCTGGCGAGAAGCCCGGCGGCCTGACGCGCGGAGCCCGGACGGTGATAGGTGAAGGCGTACATGATGTGTCTCCGCTTCGTTCGGGAACCGTCATGCTCGGGCTTGCCCCGAGCATCTCGTCCTGGCAAGCGCTGAGGGCGCCTCACCTCGAGGAGATGGTCGGGGCAAGCCCGACCATGGCGCGTATTCATTCGGCAGCCATTCTCCGGATGCTCTTCTGCGCCGCGCGCCAGACGGCCTGCGGCGTCGCCGGCATGGCGATGTCCTCATGGCCGAGCGCATCGGTGATGGCGTTGATCACGGCCGGAGGCGAGGCGATCGCACCGGCCTCGCCACAGCCCTTGATGCCGAGTGGATTGGACGGGCAGGCCGTGACCGTCATGCCGACATCGAAGGACGGCAAATCGTCGGCGCGGGGCATGGCGTAGTCCATGAAACTCGCGGTCAAGAGCTGGCCGTCCGCATTGTAGCGCGCACCTTCGAGCAGCGCCTGGCCGACACCCTGGGCGATGCCGCCATGGACCTGGCCTTCGACGATCATCGGATTGATGACGTTGCCGAAATCGTCGACCGCCGCCCAGCGCTCGATCCTGGTCACCCCGGTCTGCGGGTCGATCTCGAGCTCGCAGATATGGACGCCGGCCGGGAAGGTGAAGTTGGTCGGGTCGTAGAACGCCCCCTCCTTCAGCCCCGGCTCCAGATCCTGCCCGTTGAACTTGTGCGCGACATAGGCTTGCAGCGCACAGGATCCGAAATCGAGCTTGCGGTCGGTGCCCTTCACCGAGAAATGCCCGTCCGCGAAGTCGATATCGGCCTCGTCGGCCTCCAGCACATAGGCAGCGACCTTCTTGCCCTTGGCGATCACCTTGTCGACCGCCTTGAAGATCGCCGACATGCCGACCGCGCCCGAGCGCGAGCCATAGGTGCCCATGCCCATCTGCACCTTGTCGGTGTCGCCATGGATGATCGAGACGTTCTCGATGGGGATACCGAGTTTGTCGGAGACGAGCTGGGCAAAAGTCGTCTCATGGCCTTGGCCATGGCTATGCGAGCCGGTCAGAACCTCGACCGTGCCGATCGGATTGACCCGGACCTCCGCCGATTCCCACAGGCCGACGCCGGCGCCGAGCGAACCGACCGCCGCCGACGGCGCGATGCCGCAAGCCTCGATATAGGAGGAGAAGCCGATGCCGCGCAGCTTGCCGTCGCGGGCCGAGTCGCGCTTGCGCTTCCCGATGCCCTTGTAGTCGATGATCTCCAGCGCCTTCCTCATCGAAGCGGCGTAATTGCCAGCGTCGTACATCATGATGACCGGCGTCTGGTGCGGGAACTTCTTGACGTAGTTCTGCATCCGGAATTTTGCCGGGTCCTTGCCGAGCTCGCGTGCCGCGACCTCGATCAGCCGCTCGACCACGAAGGTCGCCTCCGGCCGCCCTGCTCCGCGATAGGCATCGACAGGCGCGGTATTGGTGTAGACTGCATCGACCTCGGCATAGATCGCCGGGATGTCGTAGGAGCCCGACAAAAGCGGCGCATAGAGATAGGTCGGCACCGAGGAGGAGAAGGTCGAGAGATAGGCGCCGAGATTGGCCGTCGTCTTGACCCTCAAACCCGTGATCCTGCCCTCCGCATCGGTCGCGAGTTCGGCATGGGTGACGTGGTCGCGGCCATGCGCGTCCGACAGGAACGCCTCGGTGCGGTCGGAATTCCACTTCACCGGCCGGCCGACCTTCTTCGCCGCCCAGACGCAGACCGTCTCCTCGGCATAGATGAAGATCTTCGAGCCAAAGCCGCCGCCGACATCGGGCGCGACCACGCGCAGCTTGTTTTCCGGCGCAATGCCGATGAAGGCCGACAGCACGAGCCGCGCCACATGCGGGTTCTGGCTCGTCGTGTAGAGCGTGAAGATGCCCTCGCCGGCGTCATAGTCGCCGACCGCCGCGCGCGGCTCCATCGGGTTCGGCACGAGGCGGTTGTTGACGATGTCGAGCTTCGTGACGTGCTTGGCCGTCCTGAAGGCGGCCTCGGTCTCGTCCTTGTTGCCGAGATGCCAGTTGAAGACTGTGTTGTCCGGTGCTTCCGCATGGACGACCGTCTTGGCACCTGCGGCGCTGGCCGTATCGACCACCGCCGGCAGCAGGCCGTAATCGACCATGATCGCCTCGGAGGCGTCGCGCGCCTGCGCCAGCGTCTCGGCGATAATGACGGCGACATGGTCGCCGACATAGCGGACCTTGCCCTGCGCCAGAGCCGGATGCGCACCGGCCCGCATCGGCGAGCCATCCTTGTTGTGGATCATCCAGCCGCAGATCAGCCCGCCGACTTTGTCCGCCACGAGGTCGTCGCCGGTATAGATGCCGAGCACGCCCGGCATGCCGGCCGCCGCCTTGGCGTCGATCGACTTGAGCGTGGCATGAGCATGCGGCGAACGCAGGAAATAGGCATGGGCCTGGCCGGGCCGGTTGATGTCGTCGGTGTAGCGGCCCTGGCCGGTGATGAAGCGGTGGTCTTCCTTGCGACGGACTGATGCGCCGATTCCGGTTGCCGACATGAATGTTTCCTCCTCAGCGCGCCTCTGGCGGGCACGTCATGACCTCAAGACAAATCCCGCACGGGATGGCACGGGCCGCGGCGTCTCATTCGCAACCTTTCACTCAGCGGCCTGGCGAGGCGGCTCCTTCTTGTCCATCGACTGGCCGGCCATCGCCTCGGCTCCGGCGGCGACCGCCTTGACGATGTTGTGGTAACCCGTGCAGCGGCAGATGTTGCCGTCGAGGTCCTCACGGATCGTCTTCTCGTCGAGTTCATGGCCGCGGCGGTTCACGATATCGACGGCGGACATGATCATGCCGGGGGTACAGAAGCCGCATTGCAGCCCGTGATGCTCGCGGAACGCCTCCTGCATCGGGTGCAGAGTCCCGTTCGCCGCCAACCCTTCGATCGTCGTCACCGCGGCGCCGTCCAGCGAGACGGCCAGCACCGTGCAGGCCTTCGCGGCCTTGCCGTCGATATGGACGACGCAGGCGCCGCACTGGCTGGTGTCGCAGCCGACATGTGTGCCGGTGAGGCGCAGATTCTCGCGCAGGAACTGCACCAGCAGCGTGCGCGGATCGATCGTCCCGGTGACCGGTTTCCCGTTCACCGTCATTGAAACGGTGGCCATCGTCTTCCTCCTGTGACCCGGGTCTGACGCCCGGCTCGTGACATAACCATTCGGCGCGCTGGAGCGGAGGCTCGCGGCAGGCGCGAACTTCTCCTTGGAACAGCTTTAAACCGAATGTGGACCCGCGTTTTTGCGCGGTCAAGCCGGCGGCACGC
This sequence comes from Bosea sp. 124, assembly GCF_003046175.1. Lineage (NCBI taxonomy): Bacteria > Pseudomonadati > Pseudomonadota > Alphaproteobacteria > Hyphomicrobiales > Alloboseaceae > Allobosea > Allobosea sp. 124. The sequence goes on along the minus strand of NZ_PZZM01000001.1, from coordinate 4,163,958 downwards.
TTCCATCGGACCGCTTTTTGCGCCGATTTCGCGCGTTTCGGGTCAAACGTTCCGTTCAGGCGCCACGCCGCGACCTCCGGAGCGACACCGGCGCGCATTCTTCTATTTTTAACCGGCCGGCCCACACCATGGTTTTCCCCGCCAAGGACTCCGGCGTCGATGCACGATCGGCCTTCACTCGCGACTCTCGACCAGATGGGGCGCCGTCTGCGCGCGATCGGCTACGACGAGCGCCAGCGCGCGCGCCTCGGCTTCTACCACACCGAGGTGGGGCGGGTGATCGACGCGATCGTCGAGGAGGATTTCGAGCGGGCGCTCGTGATCAATCCCGGCCTGCGGGAGGCGCTCGAACCTGTCGCGCCCGAGCTCTACGCGGCTGAGAAAGCGCATTTCCGGCATCTGTTCGAGGGCGATTTCGGCGAAGCCTACGCCGCTTCGGCCGAGGCGCTGTGCCTCCTCGAACTGAAGGGAGGAGTCGGCGCCCGCCCGCGCGTCTCAATCTCGCTTGCGCTGATGAACCATCTCAGCCGGAAGTGGCGGCTCGCCCATTTTCTCCGCCCGCGTAAGCGGGCCAACGACCTGTTCGTGATCGAGCGCCTGCTGACCTTCGACGCCAACACCGCCGTTACCATCGGCTACGACATCCGCGCAGCCGAGGCGAAGCGCCGCGCATCGGCCCTTGACGAGGCGACCGCCACGCTTAAATCCCGTATCGGGGGCATCGACGACACGATCAGCGGCGCCGTCGACGAATTTGTCGCTACCGCCAGCGAGACCAGCAAGGCCACGAGCTTCATCAAGGGTACGCTCGGCCATGTCACCAGCGCCTCGATTCTGGTGCGAGAAAAATCGCTCCAGACGGCAGCCGCCACCGAAGAGATGTCCGCCAACATTGCCGAGATCGGCCAGCGCGCCCAGGCGAGCCTGAGGATCGCAAACCGTGCCGTGGCCGACGCTGGCCAGATGAACCAGGCCATTGCGCGCCTGCGCGACGTGACCGACAGCATCGGCACCGTCGTCGGCATGATCGCCGACATCGCCGCCCAGACCAACCTGCTCGCCCTCAACGCCACCATCGAGGCCGCGCGTGCCGGCGAGGCCGGCCGCGGCTTCGCGGTCGTCGCCTCCGAGGTCAAGTCGCTCGCGACCCAGACCGCGAGCGCAACTCAGGACATCGCCGGCCAGATCGCCGAGCTGGCGGCGAGCGCCGAGGCGTGCAGCGCGCATGCCGCCTCCATCGCCGGCACCATCGGCGAGATCCGGCTGGATTCGGAAGCGATCTCGGAAGCCGTCTCGCAGCAGAGCGCCGTCACCGCCGCCATCGCTCGCGACGCCTCGGACGTGGCGCAGACATCCGACGAGGCGATCGCCCGCGCCAATGCCGTCAATGACAGCATCGAGATGACCGCCCGCGCGCTCGACCGCGCCAATGCGGCGGCAGCCGATATCGCGATGCAGGTCGGCGCCGCCGAAACGACGGTCAGCGCCGCCCTGGAGGCGCTTCGCCGGGCATCCTGAATGCGGCTCAGCCCTTGCCGGCCGGGAGCGCCCGGAGGACGCGGCTCAGCCTTCGCTGACCGCGATTGCCCGAAGGACGCGGCTCAGCCTTCGCTGACCGCGATTGCTCGAAGGACGCGGCTCAGCCTTCGCTGACCGCTTTGGCGAAATTGGCGAAGAACTCGTCGGCGAGCTTTTTCGAGACCGAATCGATCAATCGCGAGCCGAGCTGCATCAGCTTGCCGCCGACCTGCGCCTCGACATTGTAGCTGAGCAGGGTCTGGCCATCGCCTGCATCGCTCAGCGCCACCTTTGCGCCGCCCTTGGCGAAGCCCGCGATCCCACCCTCTCCCTCGCCCTGGATGCGATAGCCGTTCGGCGGATCGAGATCGACGAGTTCGACCTTGCCCTTGAAGCTCGCCTTCACCGGCCCGAGCTTCACCTTCACCACCGCCGAGAAATGCGTGTCGTCGTCCTTGTTGAGCTGCTCGCAGCCCGGAATACAGGCCTTCAGGACCTCGGCGTCGTTAAGCTTCGCCCAGACCACGTCCTTGGCGGCGGGCAATGTCACCTCGCCATTCATCGTCATCGCCATGGCGTTCCTCCCTCAGATCCGTACCGCGGCCTTCCCGGCTGTTGCAGCCGGGCATGCCCCAAGTCTACGCTGCCCTGGATTGATCCAAGGCTGTCGCGCCTATCCATGAGCGGAAAGCGCCGACCGGCACAAGAGGACGAAGCGTGACGACCGCCCCCCGCCGCTGCATGACGCCCGCCTCCTGATGATCTCCGCCGCGCCTGGCCTGTTCGGCGAACTCTTCGTCGATTCCGAGATGGCCGCCGTCTTCGACGACCGCGCGACCCTTCAGGGCATGCTCGATTTCGAAGCCGCTCTCGCCCGCGCCGAAGCTGAGGTCGGCGTCATTTCGTTGCAGGCGGCAACCGTGATCGCGACGCAATGCGATGCCGCGTTTTACAATCCGGCAGAGATCGGCCAAGCGGCGACGCTCGCCGGCAACCCGGCCATCCCGCTGGTCAAGGCCCTGATCGCCCGCGTCGCGGCGCAGGACCCGGAGGCCGCCAAATGGGTCCATTTCGGCGCGACCAGCCAGGACGTGATCGATTCTGGCGCCGCCCAGCAGTACAAGTCCGCACAGGAACTGCTGCTGAAGCGCTCGGCCCGGCTCGCCCATGCTCTCGCCCGGCTGGCACGGGCGCATCGCCACACGCCGATGATCGGGCGCACCTTCCTGCAGCAGGCGGTTCCGATCAGTTTCGGCATCAAGGCGGCGCAGTGGCTGAATCCGATCTTGACCTATCACGACCAGTTCATGATCTACGGCACCGTGCCTCACCAGCTCGGTGGCGCGGCCGGGACGCTGGCCTCGTTGGGGGATCGGGCCGAAGCCGTTCTCGAGATCTTCGCCAGGACGATGCCCTCGATCGGCGCGGTATTGTATCCCTCTCACACCGCTCGCTATCGGCTCGTCATGAGCGCAGCCCAGCTCGGCGCACTCGTCGGCCATCTCGGCAAGATCGCCCAGGACGTGGCGTTGATGGCGCAGACCGAGATCGCCGAACTCGCTGAGCCCGAAGCGCCGGGCAAGGGCGGCTCCTCGGCGATGCCGCACAAGCGCAATCCCGTGCTCTGTACCCTGATCCTGTCGGCGGCCAAGCGCGCGCCCGGGCTGGTCTCGACCATGCTCGCCTGCATGCCGCAGGAGCATGAGCGCGCGATGGGGGGCTGGCACGCCGAATGGCGCACCATGGCGGAGCTCTTCCGCCTCAGTGGCGCTGCCCTGAACCAGGCGGTCACCCTGATCGAGGGCCTGCAGGTCTTCCCCGAGTCCATGCGCCGCAACCTCGATCTGACCAATGGCCTCGTCATGGCCGAGCGCGTCTCGCTGGCACTGGCCGAGACATTGGGCAGGAGCGCCGCCCATCATGCGCTGGAAGACGCCAGCCGTCGCTGCGTCGCCTCGGGTCGGCATCTGCGCGAGGTGATCGGCGAGGATCCGGCGATTTCGAACAAGCTCACCCCGGCCGAGCTCGATGCGCTGTTCGACCCCGCGACCTATCGCGGCGCCAGCGACTCGATCATCGACCGCATCCTCGCGCTCTACGAAGAGGAACGGGAACATATGAGCCCCCATGGTTGAACTGACGCAGCAGCAGCAGCACGTAGCGACCGGAGCCAATGGCGCCGGCGCCGCAATGGCGATGCGGATCGTCGCTGACAGCGCACGGCTGATGGGTGCGCCGCGGCTGATTCCCGTCGCCTCGGCCCATATCGACGGGGCGCTCTATCACGGCGATTCGGGCACGCTTTTCGCCGAAAGGCTGGTCGAGGGCGGCGCCCGCGTCGGCATCCGCGCGACGCTGAACGTCGGGGCCCTCACCCCCGCAGGTTGCGCCGCGATCCGGCTGCCGCCGCATCAGCGCGACATGGCGGCCCGCATGATGCGCGCCTATGAGGCGATGGGCTGCGAGCCCTCCTGGACCTGCGCGCCCTATCAGGCCGGGCACCGGCCGGCACAGGGCAGCGACGTCGCCTGGGGCGAATCCAACGCCGTCGTCTTCTGCAATTCGGTGCTCGGCGCCCGCACCAACCGCTATGGCGATTTCCTCGACATCGCCTGCGCCATCGCCGGTGTCGCGCCCGATTACGGGCTGCACCGGCCGGAGAACCGCATCGCGACGCTGCTGATCGACGCGAGTGGACTGAGCCGCGGCCTGCGCGCCTCGGACGTGTTCTACCCCGTCCTCGGCACCATCCTCGGCCGCATGGCGGGCACGGCAGTCGCCGTCATCGAAGGCCTGCAAGGCTGCACGACGGAGGATCGGCTGAAGGCGCTGGGCGCAGCCTCCGCCTCGGCCGGGGGCGTCGGCCTGTTCCATGTCGCGGGCGTGACGCCCGAAGCGCCCGATGCCGCAACGGCGCTCGGCGGCCTGCCGCCCCGCGAAACCCTGATGCTGACGCCCGAGCTTGTGCAGCAGGCCCTGGCCCGGCTCTCCACCAGCGAAGGCACCGAGCGCATCGATGCGGTGGCGATCGGCTCGCCGCATCTCTCGGCGGCCGAGATCGACGAGGTCGAGCGTCGCCTCGGAGGGCGCCGTCTGAAAACACCGCTCTACGCCAATACCGGCCGCCATGTGCTGCGTCCGCTGGAGGCACAGGGCCGTCGCGCCGCGCTGGAGCAGGCCGGCGTGATCTTCGTCGTCGACACCTGCGTCGTCGTGACCCCGATCCTGCCCGAGATCGCGGGCGCGGTGCTGATGACCAATTCCGGCAAGTTCGCGCATTACGCTCCGGGCAACACCGGCTACGCCGTGACCTATGGCTCGCTTGCCGAATGCGTCGAGAGCGCCGTCACCGGCCGGCTCGTCAGGGAGCGGCAGGCATGGTCGTGAACACCCAAGTTCCTGATGCACAGATACTGATTCCCGGCCCGGCGGCCTCAGGGCGCTGCCTTGCGCTGACGGCACCGATCAGTTTCTGGGGCGGCGTCGATCCGCGCTCCGGCACCATCATCGACGCGCGCCATCCGCAGCGCGGCGAGAGCATCGCCGGAACCGTGCTGGCGCTGCCCGGGACAATCGGCTCCTCCTCGGCTTCGGCGGTGCTGCTTGAGCTCGTTCATGCCGGCAAGGCGCCGGCCGCGCTGCTGATGGACGCGCCCGATGCCATCCTGCTGCTTGGGCTGGTGGTGGCGCGCGAAATGGGCTGGCCGACGCCGCCGGCGTTCCGCCTGCCCGCAGCGCAACAGGCATCCCTTGCCGGACGCTGGCTTCAGTTGTCGGCCGACGGCGATATCACCGCAAATTAGGCGCGACGAAAGTTAGGCGCGACATGCAGGGCCAAGGAGCAGACGCCGATGCCGATCGAAACCATCCGGGGCGAGCCGTTCAACATCCGCTTCGACGGGCCGGCCGACGCGCCGGTGCTGATGCTGTCGAACTCGCTCGGCACCAATCTCTCGATGTGGGACCCACAGATCGCGGAGTGGGCGAAGAGCTTCCGCATCCTGCGCTACGATTCGCGCGGGCACGGCCTTTCGACCGCGACAGACCAGGCTTTTTCGATCGCGACGCTCGGACATGACGCGCTCGCCATCCTCGACCATTTCGGCATCGACAGGGCGCATTGGTGCGGCGTCTCCAAGGGCGGCATGGTCGGCCAGTGGCTCGCGACCCATGCCCGACACCGGATGGACCGCCTCGTGCTCGCAAATACAGCGGCCTATATGGGCCCTGCCGACCTCTGGAACGGCCGGATCAAGACCGTGCGCAGCCAGGGCATGGCCGCGATCGTCCAGGGCACATTGGAGCGCTGGTTCAGCCCACGCTTTCGCGAATCCGACGCCACGACCGTGGCGAAGGTCAGCGAGATGCTGACCACGACCCCGGCCATCGGCTATGCCACCTGCTGCGCCGCGATCCGCGACATGGACCAGCGCGAGGCGATCCACAGCATCGCCAATCCGGTGCTCGTCATCATCGGCACGGTCGATCCGGCGACGCCGCCGGCCGCCGGCCATCTGATTGCCGAGGCCATTCCGGGCTCACGCACGGTTGAGCTCGACGCCGCCCATCTCTCCAATCTCGAGCAGCCGGAAGCCTTCACGGGCGCCGTACTCGACTTCTTGAAGGTCTGAGGAGCCCACCATGGACGAGAAGACCCGCTACGACGAGGGCATGAAGACCCGCCGCGCCGTCCTCGGCGCTGCTTATGTCGACAAGGCCAGCGCCGGCGTCACCGATTTCAACGGCGAGTGGCAGGAGTTCATCACCCGCACGGCCTGGAACGACATCTGGAACCGGCCGGGCCTGATCCGCCGCGAGCGCTCGATCATCGTGCTGGCGATCGCGGCCTCGCTCGGCGCCTGGGGCGAATTCCGCATCCATGTCCGCGGCGCCATCAACAACGGGCTCAGCCGCGAGGAGATCAAGGAGGTGCTGCTGCAGACGGCGATCTATGCCGGCGTGCCGGCCTCGAACCATGCCTTCAAGGAGGCCGCCGGCGTCTTCGCCGAGATGGAAGCGGAAGCCGCCGCCGGGGCCTGAGTTTCCGGGGCCTGCGCATCTCGACCGGCTACACTGACTCGAACTGCCGCTTCCGGTAGATCAGGCTCGTCGCTCCGGCCGGGCTCTTGGCTGCGCCTCCGAGCCCGAGGACCTCGCCGATCAGGATGCGGTGGGTCGCAACATCATGCGCCGCGACGAGCCGGCAATCGAAGGCGGCGACGGCATCCTGCAGCACTGGCGCTCCGGTCGCGAGGCTGCCCCAACGCCGCGATCCGAACCGCGCCTCGCCTTCGATGCCCCGCCGGCTGGCAAAGATTTCGGCCAGTTCGTCGCCATCGCCCGGCAGCGTATTGATGCAGAACACTCCGCTCGCCTCAATCACGGCCAGGGTCCGGCTTGGGCGCGCGATGCAGACCAGCACGGTTGGTGGTGCATCCGAGACGGAGGCCACGGCGGTCGCGGTCAGCCCGATCCGGCCATGAGGCCCGATCGTCGTAACGATATGCACCGCACTCGCAACCCGCGCCATGGCGTCGCGAAAGAGCGCGGCCTCGGGCGTAGCCCGCAGCACGGGTTGAACGGGTTCTGTCATCGGATTCCGGATAGCCGACACGGGCGGGTTCGCCGGTCATGTAGAGGTTGCGGCCCGGAAAAGCCAGATTCGCCCGTGATCGTCGGCGAAGCGGCGCCTGCAACCCGGATGATCGTCACATATATCACCGACATCCGATGCGCCCGGCCGCTGTCAATCGCGACCGAGCGTCGCCAGCAGCCCGCTGCGCAGATGCAGCATCAGGGCATCGCTCGCCAGCATCGCAGCCGCCGGATCGGCCGTCGCCAGCGCCTGAGCGAAGGCGGCATGATGCGCCGCTGCCGGAAGCAGGTCGTCCTGCCGCTCGAAATGATACCACGCACGCCGGATCAGGGCCTGAAGCGGCTCGACCGCGCGCGTGGCATAAGGACTGCGCGCAGCCGCAGCCACGGTGGCATCGAGTTCCTTGTCGAGCCGCATATAGGCGTTCGCGTCGCCGTCCTGCGCGGCAGCGCGCATCGCCCGCGCCTTCTCGACGATCGCGATCCGCTCGCGCGGACTGGCCCGTTTTGCCGCATCGGAGGCGATCAGGCGTTCCAGCACCTCGCGCGCGTCGAGGGCGGCCATGATGTCGATCGCATTGATGCCGGCAATGACGACGCCCTTGCGCGGCAGGACCTCGACCAGCCCCTGCTGCGCCAGGCGGATCAGCGCCTCGCGCACGGGGGTCCGTCCGACGCCGACCATGTCGATCATCTGCGCCTCGGTCAGCACCGCGCCTGGCCGCAGCGACAGCGTCACGATCGCCTCCTCGAGCCTGCGATAGGCGACCTCCGTCAGGCTGGGCGCATGCTGCGGCGGCGCCAGCGCAGTCTCCTCCGGCGGGCCGGCGTCCGAAACCGACCGCAAGTTCATGCGCCCTCTCCCCGCCCAGGAACCAGGATTGACGCATTGACAATCATTGATATATCAACCTCATGGATCGCTACCGGACGCTGCTCCTGCAATCTGCAAGCGAAACGGGCCGACGCGCAAGGAGCATTATGCCATGACCGGGCCGGGCAGCGGGTCCCCCTGCGAAGACCTCGACCTCCCGGCACGGCTGATGCAGAACACCATGCTGCGCGAGCCGCTCCTGCGGCACCCGGCGCCGACTTGCTGACCGGAGACCGGAATGGCCTTCACCTGCACGATTCCCGCCATTCCAACCGTCCAGCAGGACGATGACGCCGTCCGCATCACACGCTGGGATTTTGAGCCCGGCGCGGTCACCGGCTGGCACAGCCATGGCTGGCCCTATTTCGTCGTCATGCTGGTCGAAGGCACGCTGCGCATCCACGACGGCACGAAGACGACCGACGTACCGCTCGCACAGGGGCAGGCCTATATGCGCCCGGCCGGCATCGAGCACGACGTCATGAACGGCTCGCCGCACCCGATCGCCTTCGTCGAGATCGAGGTCAAGCGGCCGGACGCACTCAAGCAACTCTCGTTGTCATGAAGGCCCGGCCATGAAGAGAGCCCTGTGATGAAGATCGCCATCGTCGGGGCGGGCATTGTCGGCTCCGCCATCGCCCATGCGCTGCTCGACGAAGGCCATGAGGTCCTGATCCTCGACAAGGAGGGACCCGGTTTCGGCCCCTCGCGCGGCAATGCCGGCTGGATCGCGCATACCGACATCCTGCCGATCGCGAGCCCCAAGATCCTGCGGCAGGTCCCGAAATTCCTGCTCGATCCGCTCGGCCCGCTGGCGATCCGCCCGGCCTATTTCCCCAGGCTCCTGCCCTGGCTGCTGCGTTTCGTGCTGGCGGCGCGGCCGGAGGCCTATGAGCGCTCGATCCAGGGCATCGGCGCGCTCCAGCAGCGCGCCCTGCCAGCCTGGCTGGCGAGGGCGAAGAGTGCCGGCCTCGAGAGCCATATCCACCGCAAGGGCGGACTCTACGCCTTCACCGAGGCCGGTGCCTTCGCGGAGGCGCGCGACATCGCCAGGCGCCAGGCCGAGTTCGGCATCACGGTCGAGATGATCGGGGCGCAGGAGCTGCGCCAGTTCGAGCCGGCCCTGAAAGACAAGTTCGTCGGCGCCGCCTTCCACCCCGACACCGCCCATATCAGCGATCCGCTCGACCTCACGCTGGCCCTGTTCGAGGCGGCACTGGCACGCGGCGCGACCTTCGAAAAGGCGGAGATCACCAATATCTCGTCAGGCGAGCGCCCTGCCCTGATCGGCCATGACGGCTTCCAGCGCGTCGTCGACCGCGCCGTGATCGCGGCCGGCGCCTGGTCGAAGCCGCTGGCGTCTGCGCTCGGCGACAAGGTCCCGCTCGACACCGAGCGCGGCTACAATGTCAGCTTCCCCGGCGTGACCGGGCTGACCACGCGGCCCATCGGCTTCGAGGGCCACGGCTTCGTCATGACGCCGCTGGAGAGCGGCCTGCGCATTGGTGGCGCCGTCGAGTTCGGCGGGCTGGAGGCGCCTCCGAACCACGGCCGCACCAGGATCCTCTACGACAAGGCAAGCCAACTCGTGGACGGCCTGCCGGCCTTCGACAGCGGCACTCTCTGGATGGGGTTCCGCCCGTCCCTGCCCGACTCGCTGCCCGTGATCGGCGCGGCCAGCCGCAACCCGCAAGTGGTCTACGCCTTCGGCCACGGCCATTACGGCATGACGCAATCGACCGTGACGGCCGATCTCGTGGCTGCCCTCATCGCCGGTCGCGCGCCCGCAATCGACCTCGCGCCGTTCAGCCCTCGCCGCTTCTGAATCACCTCGACAACCGACCGAGCCAAACCCATGAGCACTCACACCTTTTTCTGCGTCGACGGACACACCTGCGGCAACCCGGTGCGCATGGTCGCGGGCGGTGCCCCGCCACTCAAGGGCGCGAATATGGTGGAAAAGCGCGCGCATTTCCTGGCCGAATATGACTGGATCCGCACCGGACTGATGTTCGAGCCGCGCGGCCACGACGTCATGTCGGGCTCGATCCTCTATCCGCCGACGCGCGACGACGCCGACATCGCCTTCCTCTTCATCGAGACCTCGGGCTGCCTGCCGATGTGCGGCCACGGCACCATCGGAACGGTGACGATGGCGCTGGAACGCGGCCTCGTCACGCCGCGCGAGGAAGGCGTGCTCAGGATCGATACGCCAGCCGGGCTGGTGACGGCGCGCTACACCCGCAACGGCGACTATGTCGACAATGTCCGCATCACCAACATCGCCTCCTATCTCCACGCGACGGGCCTCACCGCCGAGATCGAGGAGCTGGGCGAGGTGACGGTCGATGTCGCCTATGGCGGCAATTTCTATGCGATCGTCGATCCGCAAGCCACTTTCAGCGACATCGCCGACATCAACCCCTCGGATATCCAGCGCTGGAGCCCGAAACTGCGCACGGCGCTGAACGCCAAATACGAATTCATCCACCCGGAGAACCCGGCGATCAACGGGCTGAGCCACATCCTCTGGACCGGCGCGCCGACCAAGCAGGAGGCACATGCCCGCAACGCCGTGTTCTATGGCGACAAGGCGATCGACCGCTCGCCCTGCGGCACCGGCACCTCGTCGCGGATGGCGCAATGGGCCGCTCAAGGGCGGCTCCAGGTCGGCGACGACTTCGTCCATGAAAGCATCATCGGCACGATGTTCCGCGGCCGGGTCGAGGCCGCAGCCCAGGTCGGTCCGTTCGAGGCGATCATCCCCTCCATCGAGGGCTGGGCCCGCATGACCGGCTACAACACCATCTTCATCGACGACCGCGACCCGCTGGCCCACGGCTTCCTGGTGACGGACAAAGCCTGAGCGCAGACAGCGTCGGAAGAACGCGAAAGGGCCCTTTCGTCGTCATGTCGCAATATTACGCGGCGAGATCAGCGCTTCTTGTCGAGGAAGGTGCGCACGGCGGCGATGGTCGCGACCGGCTGCTCTTCCATCAGCCAATGGCCGGAATCGGCGATCACCACTTCCGTCACATCGCTGGCCGCATTGCGCATCACCAGCGCCTGCGTCGCCCCGAAGGACTTCTCGCCGCCGATGGCCAGAACCGGCATGGCGAGCTTGGGCGAGAGCGTCTTGGCATTGTCCAGCGCGTCCTGCCGGATCGCGGTGAACTGCGCGAAGGCAGAGCGCATCGCGCCCGGCCGGGCATAAAGCGCGGCATAATGCTGGCGCGTCCCCTCGTCGATCCGGGCCGGGTTGGCAGCGAAATCGTTCCAGAAGCGGTCGAGATAGATCCGCTCGCGTCCGGCGATCAGGCGCTCCATGTCCGGGCCCGTGAGATCGAAGTGCCACAACCGCGGATCGCGCACGATCTGATCCCAGGGCGGCACGCCGGGCACCGGCGCATCCATCACCGTCAGTGTCTCGGTCTTGTCCGGGTAGCGCGCGGCGTAGGCATAAGCGACCATTGTCCCAATGTCGTGGCCGACGATCGCGGCGCGGTCGATGCCGAGCGCCGTCAGCACGGCGCGGATGTCACCGGCCTGATTATGCTTGTCGTAACCGCCGGCCGGGTGGGACGACAGGCCCATGCCGCGCAGATCGGGCACGATGACACGATGGTCGCGTGCCAGGTCGGCGGCGAGCGGCGCCCACATGTCGCCGGTGTCGCCGAAGCCGTGGATCAGCACCACCGCCGGCCCCTGCCCGCCGACGCGCACATGCAGCGTCGTGTCACCGGCCTGGATCTCCTGCGTCCGGAAACCCGGTGGAAAGGGATGAACCTGGGCAACCGCCGGCAGCGACAGCGACATCGTGGCCAGCGCTGCCATCACGAATTTGCGCATGATCGTTCTCCTCCAGACCGGGCGGCGGCCGCCTGGCCGTCGTTGCGTACCCCTTGGATCGCTCCGGATATGGCGCATTCGGGATGTTCCGATTAGCCTTCTGCTGACGTAACTGGATTTCGGAAAAGCCGAACAATGTTGAAGCTCGACGGCATCGCCTCCTTCGTCGCCGTGGCGGAGGGCGGTTCGATCAGCGAGGCCGCACGCCGCCAGCGGCTGTCGAAATCGGTCGTCAGCGAACGGCTCGCCGAACTCGAACGCGCGCTTGGCGCGACGCTGCTGCGCCGGACCACACGCAAACTCGCCTTCACCGAGCACGGCTCGGCCTTCCTGGCACGGGCACGACGCATCTTGCGCGAGGTTGAGGACGCCACAGCCGATGTTGCCGAAGGTCGGGGTGAACTGACCGGACCGCTGCGCATCTCGGCGCCGGTCACCTTCGGGCGCATGCATCTCGGGCCAGCGCTCTATCCGTTCCTGCAGCGCTATCCGGACATCGCCCTCACGCTCGATCTCGACGATCGCCGCGTCGATGCCGCCGCCGACGGCTATGACGCCGTGGTCCGGCACGGCGCGATCGAGGATTCGCGGCTCGTCGCCTGGAAGCTGGCGGCCAGCCGCCGCCATCTGGTCGCCTCGCCGGCCTATCTCGAACGTTGCGGTACTCCGGCCTCAGCCGCGGACCTCGCCGGGCACCGCTGCATCTTCTACGCCAATCGCGGTGTCGGCGATTGGCGCTTCCGCGACCGCGATGGCGTCGTCGTCCTGCGCGGCAGGGTCGGCCTGCTGGTCAACAATGGCGACGTGATGCGGGACGCGGCGCTGGCCGGAGTCGGCCTGGCGATGCTTCCGACGTTCATCGTCGGCGAAGCGCTGCGCACCGGCGCCCTCATCGCGCTCGACCTCGGCTTCGAGCCGGAAAACGAATTCCTCTACATCGCGCATCCCGAGGGCCGGCGCCCTTCCGCCAAGCTCAAAGCCTTTGCCGATTGCCTGCGCGCGGCCTTCGGAGACCCACCCTATTGGGAGCCGGCCTGACCGGAGGTCACAAAAGTGACGGGATGCAGCAATGTCGGGGGACGCAACTTTCGTCGCATGGAGACGCTGGCGCCTGCCTGAACCACAATCATCTTGCGCGAAATCGGCGCCCTGCCGCAGACATTGCTGCACATTTGCGAGGCAATTCACCGCAGATTGCTTTTGACAGTTTTGTGGCCCGGCGCGATTGTCGAAACCGCAAGGCGTTGGTAGCTCTGCATGGTGATCGCATCCCGCATGCGTCGGCGTCATGCCGGCGGACAGAACGGGAGCGTGTTCGAGGGGTCGGCGTCGTCGATGGAAGTTTTCCTGCAGCAGCTCATCAACGGGCTGACCCTGGGGTCGATCTACGGCCTCATCGCCATCGGCTACACGATGGTTTTCGGCATCATCGGCATGGTCAACTTCGCCCATGGCGATATCTTCATGCTGTCGGCCTTCATCGCGCTGATCTTCTTCATGCTGCTCACGGCGGTGCTCGGCACGGGCGCAGCCATGGTGATGATCGCATTGGTCATCGTGCTGGCGCTGGCGATGTTCTTCACCTCGCTCTGGAACTGGGCGATCGAGCGCGTCGCCTACCGGCCGCTGCGCGGCTCCTTCCGGCTCGCCCCGCTGATCTCGGCGATCGGCATGTCGATCTTCCTGATGAACTTCGTCCAGGTCGTGCAGGGCCCGCGCAACAAGTCGACGCCGCCGATGCTGAACAAGTCGATCACGCTGATCGACAGCGCGACCTATTCCGTCCAGATCTCCTACAAGCAGATCGTCATCATCGTGACGACCGCCGTGCTGCTCGCGGCCTTCTGGTACATCGTCCAGAAGACACCGCTCGGGCGCGCCCAGCGCGCCTGCGAGCAGGACCGCAAGATGGCCGCGCTTCTCGGCATCGACGTCGACCGCACGATCTCGATCACCTTCGTCATGGGCGCGGCTCTCGCCGCCGTCGCTGGCGTCATGTACCTCGTCCTTTACGGCGTGGTCAGCTTCAATGACGGCTTCATCCCGGGCGTAAAGGCTTTCACCGCAGCCGTGCTCGGCGGCATCGGCTCGCTGCCCGGCGCGGTCATCGGCGGCCTGCTGATCGGGCTGATCGAGGTGATGTGGTCGGCCTATTTCACCATCGACTACAAGGATGTCGCCGCCTTCTGCATCCTGGCGATCGTCCTTGTCTTCATGCCCTCGGGCATTCTCGGCCGCCCCGAAGTCGAGAAGGTCTGAACGCATGGCCACACCCGCAACCACGCCTGCGGCCTCTGCGCCCGCGGCCTCCCAGCGTGATCTCAAGGCCGCGGTGAAGGAAGCGGGCTTCGCCGCCCTCGTCACCTTCGGCCTGTGCATCCCGATCATCGCCTGGGGCACGCGCCAGAACATGGACAATGTCCTGGTGCTCGATCCGCGCTGGGATGCGGTCGCCTGGGCCGTTGCGATCGTCTTCGTCGGACGCCTGATCATCGTGCTGCGCCAGCAGACGAAATCGGAACGCAAATCGCTCGTGCGCTTCCTGCCGCCCGGCACCTTCGCCTTCTTCCAGCGCCATTCGCGGATTTTCTCGCTGTTCGGCCTCGGCTTTCTCGTCACCTTCCCGATCATCGCGATCAATCTGGCGGGCTGGGGCGGCGCGCTGAAATGGATCGACAATTTCGGCGTCCAGATCCTGATCTACGTCATGCTCGGCTGGGGCCTGAACATCGTCGTCGGCCTCGCCGGCCTGCTCGACCTCGGCTATGTCGCCTTCTACGCGGTCGGCGCCTATTCCTACGCGCTGCTCGCCAAGAATTTCGGCCTTTCCTTCTGGATCCTGCTGCCGATGTCGGGGATCCTGGCTGCCTTCTGGGGCATGCTGCTCGGCTTCCCCGTGCTGCGTCTGCGGGGCGACTATCTCGCCATCGTGACGCTCGCCTTCGGCGAGATCATCCGCCTCGTCCTGATCAACTGGGTCGATTTTTCCGGCGGCTATGCCGGCATCTCCGGCATCCCGCGCCCGAGCTTTTTCGGCATTCCCTTCAACGCCAGCGACGAGGGCTTCGCCGCACGTTTCGGGCTCGAATTCTCGCCGCTCTACCGCACGATCTTCCTCTATTACCTGATCCTGTGCCTGGCGCTGCTGACCGCCTTCGTGACGCTGCGCTTGCGCCGGCTGCCCGTCGGCCGGGCGTGGGAAGCGCTGCGCGAGGACGAGATCGCCTGCCGCTCGCTCGGCATCAACACCACCAGCACGAAGCTCACCGCCTTCTCGATCGGCGCGATGTTCGGCGGCTTCGCGGGCGCCTTCTTCTCGGCGCGGCAGGGTTTCATTTCGCCTGAATCCTTCGTCTTCATGGAATCGGCGATCATCCTGGCCATCGTCGTACTCGGCGGCATGGGCTCGCTCTGGGGCTGCGCCATCGCTGCGATCGCAATGATCGGCGGCACCGAACTGCTGCGCGAGCTGGATTGGCTCAAGGTGATTTTCGGCAACGACTTTGACCCGACGAAGTACCGCATGCTGATCTTCGGCCTCGCCATGGTCGTGATCATGATCTGGAAGCCGCGCGGCCTGATCTCGACCCGCGAACCGACCGCCTTCCTGAAGGAGAAGAAGACGATCTCGGCCGATCTGGTCCAGGAGGGACACGGCTGATGACGACGCCGATCTCAGGGGCCTCTGCCCCTCACGGAAAGCCGCTGCTCCAGGTCGAGCACGTCACCATGCGCTTCGGCGGGCTGACCGCCGTCAACGACCTCTCCTTCGAAGCCCGCAAGGGCGACATCACGGCGCTGATCGGCCCCAACGGCGCCGGCAAGACCACGGTGTTCAACTGCATCACCGGCTTCTACAAGCCGACCGAAGGCATGATCACGCTCACGCAGGACTCAGGCGACAGCTACCTGCTCGAGCGCATGCCGGATTTCCAGATCAGCTGGAAGGCCAAGGTCGCCCGCACCTTCCAGAACATCCGCCTGTTCGGCGGCATGACCGTGCTGGAGAACCTGCTGGTCGCGCAGCACAACCCGCTGATGATCGCCTCGGGCTACACCTTCCTCGGCGTGCTCGGTATCGGCGGCTACAAGGCGCGCGAGAAGGAGGCGATCGAGAAAGCCACCTTCTGGCTGGAGAAGATCAACCTGATCGACCGCGCCGACGATCCCGCCGCGGACCTGCCTTATGGCGACCAGCGCCGGCTCGAGATCGCGCGCGCCATGTGCACCGATCCCGTGCTGCTCTGCCTCGACGAGCCGGCCGCCGGCCTCAACCCGCGCGAGAGCCATGACCTCAACACGCTGCTGCTCTCGATCCGCAAGGACATCGGCACGGCGCTGCTCTTGATCGAGCACGACATGTCGGTGGTGATGGAAATCTCGGATCATGTCGTGGTGCTCGACTACGGCACCAAGATCGCCGACGGCACGCCGGCCGAAGTCCAGGCCGATCCGAAGGTCATCGCAGCCTATCTCGGGGTCGACGACGACGAGGTCGCGGCTGTCGAAGCGGAGGTCGGAATCGCGTGACCGAGGCCAATCCTCCAACCACCGCCGCGCCTCTTCTCGCCGTCCGCGGCGTCAAGACCTATTACGGCAAGATCATCGCGCTGAAGGGCGTCGACATCGATGTCCGCGAAGGCGAGATCGTCACCATGATCGGCGCCAACGGTGCCGGCAAATCCACCCTGATGATGACGATCTTCGGCAACCCGCAGGCGCGCGAGGGCACAATCACCTATGAGGGGCGTGACATCACGAAGATGCCGAGCCATCTGATCGCACGCCTGGGAATAGCTCAGTCTCCTGAGGGAAGACGCATCTTCCCGCGCATGACCGTGTTCGAGAACCTGCAGATGGGGGCGGCCGTGCGCGACCTCGCGCATTTCGACGAGGATCTGGAGAAGATCTGCACGCTGTTCCCGCGCATCAAGGAACGCCTGCAGCAGCGCGGCGGCACGCTCTCGGGCGGCGAGCAGCAGATGGTGGCGATCGCGCGCGCACTGATGGCGCGCCCCAAGCTGCTCCTGCTCGACGAGCCCTCGCTCGGTCTCGCACCGCTGATCGTCAAGCAGATCTTCGAAGCGATCCGCGAACTGAACCGGACGCAGGGGTTGACCGTCTTCCTGGTCGAGCAGAACGCCTTCCATGCGCTCAAGCTCGCCCATCGCGGCTATGTCATGGTCAATGGCGTCGTCACCATGAGCGGCACCGGCCAGGAACTCCTGGCCAACCCGCAAGTGCGCGCCGCCTATCTCGAAGGCGGGAGGCACTGACATGCAGGGCATCCTCTACGAAGAACCGACGGTCTGGCTGTTCCTGCTGGTGTCGGTCGTCATGGGCGGCTGGCTCGCCTGGATGGCGGGCCGCGCCATCGCGAAGACCTGGCGCCCGGCCTGGCAGCTTGTCGTCTACATGCTGGTGCTGGGGCTGTTCGTCCGGTTCATCCATTTCGCCCTGTTCGAGGCGACCCTGCTGACGCTGCACTACTACATCGTCGACGTGATCGTCCTGATGGCATTCGGTTTCGCCGGCTGGCGCTACAACCTCGCCCGACAGATGACGACGCAGTATCGCTGGCTCTACGAGCGCACCGGCCCCTTCTCGTGGAAGGCGCGGGAAAGCACCGGAAAGCCCGCCTAAAGGACCAAATTCATTAAGAGCTTGTCACGTGACACACGCCGGAAAACGCGCCAGACTGCGCTTCACGGTGGCACCACGCGCCGAGACGGGCGGACCATCCAGCCCGTTCATCGTTACAATGCAGGGGAGTCTCATCTCATGAAGAAACTGCTGTTGAGCGGCATCGCGCTCGGCGCGGTCCTCGCCTTTTCCGGCGTGGCCAATGCCCAGGTCAAGGTCGGCGTCGCCGGCCCGATCACCGGCCCCAACGCCGCCTTCGGCGCCCAGTTGAAGAACGGCACCGAGCAGGCGATCGAGGACATCAACGCCGCTGGCGGCGTCCTCGGCCAGAAGCTCCAGCTCTCGGTCGGCGACGATGTCTCCGATCCGAAGCAGGGCGTCTCCGTCGCCAACAAGTTCGTCGGCGACGGCGTCAAATGGGTGGTCGGTCACTTCAACTCCGGCGTCACCATGCCGGCCTCCGAAGTCTATGCCGAGAACGGCATGCTGATGATCTCGCCTTCGGCCACCAACCCGAAGATCACCGAGCGCGGCCTCTGGAACACCTTCCGTACCTGCGGTCGTGACGACCAGCAGGGTGAGGTCGCGGCGGCCTACATCGCCAAGAACTTCAAGGACAAGAAGATCGCGGTCATCCACGACAAGACAACCTATGGCCAGGGCCTGGCCGACGAAACCCGCAAGGGCATGGTCAAGGCAGGCGTCAAGGACGTGCTCTATGAAGGCGTGAACGCCGGCGAAAAGGACTTCTCGGCCCTGATCTCGAAGATCAAGTCGGTCGGCGCGGACTTCGTCTACTGGGGCGGCCTGCACACCGAAGGCGGTCTGATCGTGCGCCAGATGCGCGACCAGGGCGTCAAGGCCGTGCTGATCTCCGGCGACGGCATCACCACCGACGAGTTCGCCACGATCGGCGGCCCCGGCGTCGAAGGCACGCTGATGACCTTCCCGCCGGACCCGCAGAAGCGCCCCGAGGCGGCCGCCATCGTCAAGAAGTTCGAAGCCAAGAACTTCAAGCCCGAGGCCTACACCCTGTACAGCTACGCTGCCGTGCAGATCATGGCCGAAGGCGCCAAGCGCGCCAACTCGGTCGACCCCAAGAAGATCTCCGAAGCGCTCAAGGGCGGCGCGGCCGTCAAGACCGTCATCGGCGACATCGCCTTCGACAAGAAGGGGGACATCACCCGCCCGGACTACACGATGTACACTTGGAAGAAGGGCACCGACGGCAAGATCACTTACGTCGAGAATTGATCTCGATATCTGATCGCCTCAGCGCGTGAAACGAGACCGCCCCGGTGCAAGCCGGGGCGGTTTTCGTTTTGGTGACCGTCGCCATTCTCGGGGGCAGCGAAGCGCAGACCCGAGAAGCTGGTGACGAGAAGGCACCCAAGCCTGCTTCGACGAGAGATGCTTGGGTCGCGCCCGAGCATGACGCGGCCTTCGCCCGTCCTTGAATCTATCTCTGCGGAACCGCCGTCAAGCTCCTGAGAAAGCCCGCGAAACGCAGCAGGCCGTCAGGCCAGGGGCCGTGTCCGGACTCAGCGTTGATGTGGCCGCTCTCGCCCGCATCGACGAACTCCGCGCCCCAGACCTCGGCCAGTTCCTGCGCCTCTTGCAGCGTGCAATAGGGATCGTCGGTGCTGGCGATCAGCACGCTGCGGAACGGCAGGAGCTCGCGCCGGTGAGGAATGAAATCCGTTGCCATGCCGGGAACCGCAGCCTTGGCCCGCTCGGAGGCCGGCGCGACCAGAAACGCACCCGCGACCTCGCCCGGCTTGAGATGTTCCGCCGCATGCGCGACCGCGCTAACTCCAGCCGAATGCGCAACCAGAACGACCGGCCGCGTCGATGCGCGAACCGCATGAATGATGCGCTCCGCCCAGACCGGGCGCGAGGGCTTGTACCAATCCTCCTGCTCGACCAACCGCGCCGTCGACAGCTTGGTCACCCAGCGGCTCTGCCAATGATCGGGACCCGAACCGGACCAGCCGGGGATGATGAGGATGTCGGTGTCGGAGGTTTTCATCGGCAATCAGTCAGTCGGGCTTCAGGGCAAGGCCGGTCGAAAGAGCATGGGCCCAGTCCCGGCGCCCCCGCGCGAGGGCAAGGTCAGCGGCAGCGTGCCAGTCGTAACGTAGTGCGACGAAGAAAAATCGCCAGCCCGCGCGGCAGCGTTCCGCAATGCCGTAACGTGCATGCGGGCCCTCAGCCTGCATGACATGCGGCTCGGGCGCGACATCGTCATAGGCGGGCTGTCCGACGCTGCCCGGGTTGAAGACGCAGCGCCCGTCGAGAAGCTCCATCGCGCGCGCGACATGCGAATGCCCGCACAGGATCAGGCTCGCCTCGATACCCGCGAGATCGGCCGCCACCGCCGTCACGGGCCGGGCCTCGGAGCGCCCTCCCCGGACCTGCTCCGTCAGATAGGTGTTGTCGTCTCCCGGTGTCGCATGGAACAGGGCGACATCCTCCGCCGCCCTTGCCGAGAACGGCAGCGAGCGCAGCCAGGCGAAATGCCGCGGCTCCATCTCCTCGGCCGCCGCCCTGTCCGACGCGCCGAGTTGATCGAGCGACCGCTCGATCAGATAGCGGTCATGATTGCCGCGCACCGTCAGCCAGTCCCTGGACATCAGCAGATCAGCTGTCTCGCGCGCCTTCAGCGGACCCGAGAGCAGGTCGCCAAGATTGACGACCAGATCAGGCCGCGTGCGTTCGAGATCCTCGACCACGGCCTGGAGCGCATCGAAATTGCCGTGGATATCGGCGATGACCGCGATGCGCATCCAGCATCAAGCCTCGCCAAACACCCGCGCGAAGATCGTGTCGACATGCTTGAAGTGGTAGCCCTCGTCGAACATCGCCTCGAGCTCGGCGTCCGACAGCTTCGCTGTGACGTCCTTGTCTTTCTTGAGGTTGGTCAAGAAGTCCTCGCCATGCTCCCAGGTCCGCATCGCGTTGCGCTGGACCATGGAATAGCTTTCCTCGCGGCTGGCTCCGGCCTGCGTCAGGGCCAGCAGGACGCGCTGGGAATTGTGCAGGCCACCGAGCTTGTCGAGGTTCCGGCGCATGTTCTGCGGATAGATCAGCAGCTTGTCGACGACGCCGGTCAGCCGTGCCAGCGCGAAATCGAGCGTCACCGTGGCGTCCGGCCCGATCATGCGCTCGACCGAAGAATGCGAGATATCACGCTCGTGCCAGAGCGCGACGTTCTCCAGCGCCGGCACGACCATGCCGCGCACGAGGCGGGCGAGCCCGGTCAGGTTCTCGGTCAGCACCGGGTTGCGCTTGTGCGGCATCGCCGACGAGCCCTTCTGGCCCGGCGAGAAGAACTCCTCCGCCTCATAGACCTCGGTACGCTGCAGATGCCGGATTTCGGTCGCCAACCGCTCGACGCTGGAGGCGACGACGCCCAGCGTGGCGAAATACATCGCATGCCGGTCGCGCGGGATGACCTGCGTCGAGACCGGCTCAACGCTCAGCCCCATCTTCTCGGCGACATAGGCTTCGACGCTCGGGTCGATATTGGCGAAGGTGCCGACGGCGCCCGAAATCGCGCAGGTCGCGATCTCGGCGCGGGCCGCCACAAGCCGCAGCCTGCAGCGATCGAACTCGGCATAGGCCTGGGCGAGCTTGAGCCCGAAGGTCACCGGTTCGGCATGGATGCCATGCGAACGGCCGATCGTCGGCGTCAGCTTGTGCTCGAAAGCGCGGCGCCGGATCGCCGCCAGAAGCGCATCGACATCGGCGATAAGGATATCGGTCGCACGCGCGAGCTGCACCGACAGCGTCGTGTCGAGGATGTCCGAGGAGGTCATGCCCTGATGGACGAAGCGCGCCTCGGGGCCGACGATTTCGGCCAGATGCGTCAGGAAGGCAATGACGTCATGCTTGGTGACGCGCTCGATCTCGTCGATGCGCGCGACATCGAAGGTCGCGTCCTTGGCCTTGGCCCAGATCGTCGCGGCGGCCTCCTTCGGCACCACGCCGAGTTCGGCGAGCTTGTCGGTGGCATGCGCCTCGATCTCGAACCAGATCCGGAAGCGGGTCTGCGGCTCCCAGATGGCGACCATCTCGGGGCGGGAATAGCGAGGGATCATCGGATGCCTTTCAGAGAATGCGCGCCGTCATCCCGGACCAGCCGCGAAGCGGCGCCGATCCGGGATCCATCGAAGGGCGCGGCCCTGTGATGGATTCCGGGTCTACGCTTCGCTCCGCCCGGAATGACGGAGCCTTTTCAAGTCAAACCCACGCGCCGCGCGCGGCTTCGGCCGCCTTGCGGATCGCGGCAATATTGCCTGCATAGGCGGCAGGCCCGCCCTTGAATACCGCTGAACCCGCGACGAAGACATCGGCACCGGCTTTCGCCGCCAAGGGCGCGGTGTCCACCGTCGCTCCGCCGTCGATCTCCAGCGAAATCGGCCGCTCGCCGATCAGCGCCCTGACCTGGGCGATCTTCGGCAACACGGAATGAATGAAGCTCTGCCCGCCGAAACCGGGATTGACGGTCATCAGCAGGATCAGGTCGAGATCGTCGAGCAGCGGCTCGACGAGGCCAGCCGGCGTGCCGGGATTGAGGACGATTCCCGCCTTCTTGCCCTGCCCCCGGATCGCCTGCAGCGTCCGGTGCGGATGCGGGCCCGCCTCGACATGAAAGGAGATCAGGTCGGCGCCGGCCTTGGCGAACGCCTCGACGTAAGGGTCGACCGGCGCGATCATCAGATGCACGTCGAAGAACTTTTTCGTGTGCGGACGGATCGCCTTCAGCACATCGGGCCCGAAGGTGATGTTCGGCACGAAATGCCCGTCCATCACGTCGCAATGGATCCAGTCGGCACCGGCTTCGTCGATGGCGCGGACCTCCTCGCCGAGCGTCGAGAAGTCGGCCGAGAGGATGGACGGGGCGATGCGGATGGGAGCGCTCATGCCGGCGGTTTAATCCATCGGCAGGCAAAGGGAAATGCGGATTTCGGCCGGCGGCCACGCAAATCCGGGGCCGTCTCAGCGCATGGCGACGGGGACCGAGAGACGTCGGTCGGCCTCGGCGACCTCGGCTGCCGCGAGAGCGAAGGCGGGCCGCTCCAGCAGCCGCGCAAACCAGCCCGAGAGATCGCGATAGGGCTGAAACGAAGGCCCGCCCAGCCGCCGGCCAAACAGCAGCCCCATGAACAGCGCGATATCGGCCGCCGACAGCATCGGCCCGAAGAATTCCCGCCCGGCCAGCCTCTCGTCCAGACCGGCGTGATGGCCCGCCAGCACCTCCTCGGCGATCAGCGCATCGGCATCTTCCGCCGCCCGCCGGGCCGGATCGGCCGCACGCGGACCGGTCCGGTGCATCAGCGGCCTCAGCGCCTGCAGCAGGATCTCGTCGGCGAAGAGCTCGTCGAGCCGGCAGCGCGCCCGCTCGGCCGGCGTCACCGGATAGAGCGGTATCCGCGGATAGGCCTCGTCGAGATATTCGACGATTACGGTCGAATCGTAGAGCACGAGCCCGTCATCGGTCATGACCGGCACCTGGCCCTTCGGATTGAGCGCCAAGACCTCGGGATGCCTCGGGTCGTAGCCGGTCGTCTGGCTGAACGGCACCATCACCCGCTCGAACGGCAGGGCTTTCTCCCGCAACCCGATCTCGACTTTACGGGCAAAGAGGCTCAGCGGGCCGGAATACAGCGTGATCATGACGGGCCTCCTGCGGCGTTGCCCGCTGAAGCTCGCAAGTCGCGCCGTCAGGCCCCGTCAGCAGCCGCCTCGTCGCGGCGGATCCGGCCAGCCATCCCGCTCAGCAGCCATGGCATCAGGTAGATCGGAAACTGCGCCAGCGCGAAGAACAGGAAGGTCGAGGGCGGCACGCCGGCGCCGAGCGCCGCGACGATCATGCCCATATTGCGCTGCCCCGCGCCGTAGCCGACCATGAAGCGCTCGGAGCGGCGCAGGAAGCGCAGCGCGAGATAGCTCGCCACCAGCCCGATGACCGAGACGCCGAAGACGCAAGCGAGGAAGCCCGCGACCCGCCGCGGATCGTCGAGCGCCGCCCGCGTGACCCCGTCCATCGCCGCAATCGCGAAGGTGAAATACATCAGCACTCCGAAGCCATCGAGATTGGCTTTCATCCCCTTGATGCGTCCCGTGCCGAGCCACAGACGCAGGATGGCTGCGGCCGCCATGCCACCGCCCACGAACAGCAGAAGCCGCAGGGTCAGGACCCAGCGGTCGAGCGGCACGGCCGCACCGGCCAGAAGCTCGACCAGCATCGGCGCGACGACGGGGCTCGCGATGGTGGTGACGATCACCCCGGCGATGATCAGCGAGGGCTCGAAGCCATAGAGGATCGCGACCGCCGGCGAGGACATGATTGGCGGCGCCGCCGCCAGGATGGCGAGGCCGAGCAGCAGGCCGGGGTCGAGCGCGTCCCGCCCCAGGACCAGGAACGCGCCGCCGATCACGATCACGGGCGCTCCCACCATCCACAGGCAGGTCAAGATCAGCTTGCCCGGACGGCGCAGCAGGCCGGCGATAATGCCGAGATCGGCCCGCATGAAGACGATGGTAGTGAAGCAGAAGATCGTCACCGGCAGCAGCGGCCGCGCCGCCGCCGAGAATTGCGGCAGCGCCAGGCCGAGGAAGATCGAGAGCGCGAACCCCTGCGTGCCGTGACGCCCGAGCCAGGCAAGGCCCGCGGCCAGTGAAGCGGCGATACGCGTGAGCATGGAGGTCCGACTCGTCCCGACAGGAGGCCGACACTGGCCGATCGGGACTGTTGCGTCACCCACCTTCGCCACAGCCCCGCCCTGCGCCGCAGGAAATTGCGCCTGTACGGCGCTTTGCCGGCTCCGCGGCAGGCTGATGCTCGTCATGGCGCAAATCTTGCGAAACTTTTGCTCGGACGACGCAAAGATACGCCGCGACGCTGACAAACCGGCGCAAACGGCTATTTTCGCAGGGTTGGGGCTGTCAGGAGTGGGTCAATGCGGACGGATACGATCGTTCTCGGCGCGGGCATCGTCGGTATTTCCGTGGCGCTTCACCTGCAGAAAGCGGGCCGCTCGGTCCTGCTCGTCGACAAGCGCGGTCCCGGCGAGGAGACGAGCTACGGCAATGCCGGGCTGATCCAGCGCGAGGGTGTCTACCCCTACGGCTTCCCGCATGATTTCGGGGCGCTCATCCGCTACGCGATGAACAACACCATCGACGCGCATTACCACTGGAGCGCGATCCCAAAGCTCGCGCCCTTCCTGTTCTCCTACTGGATGCATTCGCGCGCCTCCCAGCACGAGGCGATCGCCCGGAAATACGCCACCCTGATCGAGCATTGCGTCAGCGAGCACGATGCCCTCGCGGAAGAGGCCGGTGCGACCGCGCTGCTGCGCCGCAAGGGCTGGATGAAGGTCTTCCGCACCGCGGCCCAGCAGGATTTGCGTCTGGCGGAGGCCGCGCGCTGGAACCGGGATTTCGGCCTGAACTACAAGGCGCTCGATATGGCGACGCTGCGCGCCGAGGAGCCGCATCTCGACCATGGCAGCCTGGTCGGCGGCCTGCACTGGACCGATCCGGTGACTGTGATCGACCCGCTCGGCCTCTCGAAGGCTTATGTCGCGCTGTTCGAGCAGCTCGGCGGCAAGCTCGCGCTGGGCGATGCCGGCACGCTGGTCCAGGAAGGCGGCGACTGGAGCGTCACACTCGCGGACGGCACCAGGGCGCAGGCGAAGGATGCCATCGTCGCACTCGGCCCCTGGGCCGACGTGCTGACGGGCAAGCTCGGTTACCGCCTGCCGCTGGCGGTCAAGCGCGGCTACCACATGCACTACAAGGCGCAGGGCAACGCCGTCCTGAACCATCCGGTGCTCGACACCGAGCGCGGCTATTTCCTGGCACCGATGCAGCAGGGCATCCGCCTGACGACCGGCGCCGAATTCGCCGACCGCGACGCCCCCCCGACCCCCGTCCAGCTCCAGCGCGCCGAGCCGATCGCCCGCACGCTCTTCCCGCTCGGCGAGCGGGTCGATCCCGAGCCCTGGCTCGGCCGTCGCCCCTGCACGCCGGACATGATGCCGATCATCGGCCCCGCGCCGAAGCACAAGGGCCTGTGGTTCTCCTTCGGCCACGCCCATCACGGCCTGACGCTGGCGGCCGTCACCGGCCGGATGATCGCGGAGATGGTGACGGGCCAGAAGGTCTTCGTCGATCCGACCCCGTTCGCTCCGGCGCGGTTCGGTTGACGAGACGACGCACGGCCGGGCGCACGCCGTCATGCTCGCCCTTGTGGTGAGCACCCACGTCTCGAACACCGCACTCGCCAACCGAAGACGTGGATGGTCGGGACAAGCCCGACCATGACGGCAGAGGCGCCCTGCGCCACGCCCCCTCGCCTCTCCTGGTGCAACCTGCGACGATCCGCTCCCGATTCCCGCCGAGACACCCGCCATGGCCCTCGCCAAACCGCCCGTTCAGGACAACGCCTATGCCGCGGCGCTGGCCCTCCTCGACCGTGCCCCGCTGATCGACGGGCATAACGACCTGCCCTATGTCATCCGGCTGAGCCGCGAGGCGAAAGGCGATGTCGGCGCCTACGACCTGACGAAAATCCACGCCGAGGGCGACACCGACATCCCGCGCATGCAGGCCGGCAAGCTCGCCGGCCAATTCTTCGCGGCCTATGTCCCGCCCAAGCATCCGAAGCCCGCCGGCTTCGCGCTCGCCCAGATCGCGCTGATGCGGGACATTCTCAGGCGCCATGCCGACGCCTTCCGTCCCGGCCTCAGCGCCGACGACGTCATGACCGCCAAGGCCGAAGGGCGCATCGCGCTGTTCATGACGATCGAGAACGGCACCGCCCTCGACAACGAGATCGACGCGCTCGACGCCTATTACGATCTCGGCATCCGGCTGATGACGCTCTGCCACAACGACAGCCATGACTGGTGCGATTCCGCCACCGACGCACCGCGGCATGACGGGCTCACCGCCTTCGGCAAGGAGGTGATCCGCCGCATGAACAGGCTCGGCATGGTGGTCGACCTCGCCCATGTCTCGCCGAAGGTGATGCACGACACGCTCGACGTGACCAGCGCGCCCGTGGTCTGGTCGCATTCCAACGCGTTTTCGCTGTGCGACCACCCGCGCAACGTCCCCGACGACGTGCTCGACCGGGTCGCCGGCAATGGCGGCGTCGTGATGGCGACCTTCGTGCCGGACTTTATCAGCCAGTCCTCGCGCGACTGGCATCGACCGGCCAAGGACAGGTACGGCAAGACGCCGGACGGGCTCGATCATGAGAAGGCCGAGGCCGAGATCGCCCGCAAGGCCGGACCGCGGCCGAAGGCAACGCTGCCGCAATATTGCGACCATCTCGACTACCTCGCCCAGCGCATCGGCCACGACCATGTCGGCATCGGCTCGGACTTCTTCGGCTGGATCAATCCCGATGGCCTCGAGGACACCTCGGTCTTCCCGGCCCTGGTCGCCGAACTGATCCGGCGCGGCTGGTCTGAAGCCGATCTGGAAAAGCTCGCCGGCAGCAACACGCTGCGCGTCATGCGGGCGGTGGAAAAGGCGGCGGGCTGACAAAACGTCAGCCTGTCATGGTCGGGCTTGTCCCGACCATCCACGTCTTCGCTTGTCGCGTGCGGCGTTCGAGACGTGGATGCTCGGCACAAGGCCGAGCATGACGAAGAGGATTGCTTGACCGAACCGGCGTTTCCAGCGATTGCGCGCAAGGTTCGCCTCGCAAACAAGTGAAACCCAATTCCATGCCCGGTTCCGGCACCGACCGCACCCGCCCCCCTGTCGAGGCCCCCGCCCCGGTCGTCATCCTGGTCGAACCGCAGATGGCCGAGAACATCGGCATGTGCGCCCGCGCCATGGCCAATTTCGGCCTCTCCGAAATGCGCCTCGTCGCCCCGCGCGACGGCTGGCCGACCGGCGGCGGCCTGAAGAAGGGCGCGACCTCGGCGGCCTCGGGCGCGACCCACATCCTGGAGAATGCGCGGCTTTACGCGAGCGCAGCCGAGGCCATCGCCGATCTCAACCACGTGCTGGCCACCACCGCCCGGGAACGTGGCCAGATGAAGCGCGTCGTGACCCCGGCCGAGGCGATGCCGCCCATCGCGCAGCGCATCGGTGCGGGCGAACGCGTTGGCATCCTGTTCGGGCGCGAGCGCATCGGCCTGACCAATGAGGAAATCTCGTTCGCCGATGCGATCCTGACCTTTCCAGTCAATCCGGCCTTCGCCTCGCTCAATCTCGCCCAGGCCGTGCTGCTGGCGGGCTATGAATGGTTCAAGGCGACCGGCGGCGAACCGCCCTTTCGCGAGAACAACGTCTCGCCCCCCGCGACACGCGCGACCGTGCTGTCGATGTTCGACTATGTCGAGACCGAACTCGACATCTGCGGTTTCTTCCCGCCCGGCAAGAAGCACGTCATGACCGCCAATCTGCGCGATATCCTGCACCGGCTGGAGATGACCGAGCAGGAAGCCCGCACGCTGCGCGGCGTATTCAAGTCGCTGACAGAGGGCCCGCGGCGGCTGCGCGTGCCGAAGCCGGTCGAGGGGGAGTGACGAAAGCGGCCACCTGTCGCGGGTGGCTCGTTTCGGCCGGGTGTCGCGCGGCTCTCCTTTCGCGCTTGCGGTCATCACGTTGCTTCAGGTTCGGGCGGGTCTTTTCAGCCCGTTCTTCTTAGCCCGCGCCACGCTGTGCTGACCGGCGGCCTCCAGAAGGCGCCTGAAGGTCGGGCATTCCATATGCGTCGGCGCCGGGCAATCCGCGACATGGCGCAAGGTGTCGCGGAGCGCCGTCAACTCGCCGATCTGCCGGTCGAGCAGGTCGGCCTTCTCATGCAACAACATGCGCGGCAGGTCCGGCGCGCCGTTCTTGCCGAACATCCCCGCAATCTCGCCGAGCGAGAAGCCGGCTGTCTGCCCCATCGCGATCAGCTTGAGCTGCAACAGCACCTCGACCGGAAACTGGCGACGCAGGCCGTGGCGGAAGACCGAGGAGATCAAGCCGATCTCCTCATAGTAGCGCAAGGCCGAAGGGCGAATTCCGGCCCTGGCAGAGACCTCTCCGATATCGAGAAAAATCATGCTTGACCTCAAGTTGACTTGAATTCGTACGCTGCCCTCACACAACTTTTCAAGCAAGAGGGCAATGACATGGAACAAGCGGAATCACCCGCATCGAGGCGGATGAAGCGAGGCACGTCGACGACATTGGCGCTGTCGATGCTGCTGGCGTCGCTCGGCACCAGTATCGCCAATATCGCCCTGCCGACTCTCGCCGAGGCATTCCTGGCGCCGTTCCACCATGTTCAGTGGGTCGTCATCGCCTATCTGGCGGCCTTGACCGTCTCCGTCGTCTTTGTCGGGCGGCTTGGTGACATCCATGGGCTGAGGCGCATGCACCTTGCGGGTCTCGCATTGTTTGCCGTTTCATCCTTGCTCTGCGGTCTCGCGCCGAACCTCTGGCTTCTGGTCGGCGCAAGGGCACTTCAGGGCGTCGGCGCTGCGTTTCTGATGACCTTGTCCATGGCCCTGATGCGGGAGACCGCGAGCGAGGCGCGGATCGGGCGGGCGATGGGCATGCTCGGCACGGTGTCGGCGCTCGGAACAGCGCTTGGTCCCTCGCTCGGCGGCGTGCTGGTCACGGCAGCCGGCTGGCGGGGAATCTTTCTGATCCAGGTTCCGATGGCGGTGTTCGCGCTGCTCCTCGCCTTCGCGTCGCTGCCGCGCGACGCGGGCAAGGCGCGCGTTCGGACGGCGAGTGTCCTGACGATGCCGAGCCATGATCTTCAGCTCAATCTCTTGCTCAATCTTCTCGTCGCGGCCGTGATGATGACGACGCTGGTGGTTGGCCCCTTCTATCTGGGCTTCGGTCTCGGTTTGAAGGAAGCGCTGGTCGGCCTGGTGATGTCGATCGGCCCGGCCATCTCGATTGCCAGCGGCGTGCCATCCGGCCGGATCGTCGATGCGTGGGGCGCGCGGCGGGTTCTCGCGATCGGCCTGGCCATGCTCGCCACCGGCTCGTTTCTTCTGTCGATCCTGCCCAATACGCTCGGTGTCGCCGGCTATGTTCTGGCAATTATCGTCCTGACACCGGGCTACCAGCTCTTTCAGGCCGCAAACAACACCGTCGTCCTGGCGGATGTTTCCCAAGGCCAGCGTGGCACGGTCTCCGGCATGCTGAGCCTGTCGCGCAATATTGGCCTGATCCTGGGCGCATCCGCGATGAGCGCCGTCTTCGCTTTCGCAGTCGGAACCGGCGACTTCGGGCAGGCTTCCCGCATGGCCATTGCCGGCGGGATGCGGCTGACCTTCCTGCTGGCCGGCGGGCTGATGCTGGTCGCCTTCTGGATTGCCGTGAGGCATTCGACTGCGACGGCCTCAAGGCAGGTGGATTCAGGCTGATCGGCGCAAGATGCCTGACACCTGCGCGCGGCGGACCGCTCTCTTTCCACCCGGCCGAACTGCGTTTCTGGGGGCAATTGGCCGCTCCCCTCGCCTCCAACGAAAAGGCCGGCCCCGAAGGGCCGGCCAGCAGGTCGGGTCTCGAAACGCGGCCTGTCAGAACTGGTACTTCATGGTCGCCTTCACGGTGCGGCCGGGCTCGCTGTAATAGTCGCGCGCCTGGGCGAGGACGCCGGTCGGCACGTTGACCGCGTCGAAATACTTGCGGTCGAAGATGTTGTAGACGCCGATCTGGAATTCGAGATCAGCGATCTGCGGCATCGGCTTCCACCAGGCCGAGGCATTGAAGATCGCATAGCCCGGCGCCTTGAAGCCCTGCGCCGTGCCAGTGGTCGCGGCGACGTCGTCACGAGCAGCAGCCAGCTTGGTCGAAACCTCCGCGCCCCAGCGCTCCGTGCCATAGGCGATCGCGATGATGCCCTGCATCGGCGGGATCGAGTTCAGGAAGGTATCGTTGTCCTTGTTCTTGCCGCGGGTATAGGCAAACGAGCCACGCGCCAGCCAGTTCGGTGCAAAGGCGTATTGCAGGTTCGCCTCGAAGCCCTGGATCTCGGCACGCGCGACGTTCTGCGGACCCTGGATACCGCCCTGCGGGTAGAGACCGCCCGGTGCCTGAATCTGTATGGTGTCGATGAAGTTGCGATAGTCCGTGTGGAAATAGGTCACCGAGCCGCCGAACGCCTTGTCGCCGAAGCGCAGGCCGACGTCGATGCCGTTGCTGGTCTCAGGCCTCAGGGTCGGATCACCGATGCGCAGATACGTCCCCACGCCGCCAAAGCGGCCGTAGAGCTCGCTGGCCGTCGGAGCCCGGAAGCCCTTCGACCACTGCGCGAAGGCGGTGACGTCCTTCACGTAAGGTGCGTTCTTGAGGATGTCGTATTCGAGCCGGACGCGCGGCGACCAGGCGGAATCGCTGGAGGACGGCGGCAGGCCGACCGGGGCCGAACCGCCATTGGTGTAGGCCGGGGTATTCTGCGGCGTCTCCTCATACCAGTCGAAGCGAACGCCCGGCGTCACGCGCAGGCGGTTGTCCAGCATACCGATCTCGTCATGCAGGTAGAAGCCGACGGCCCTGCCGTCGATCTTCGGCTGGTCGGCCTGGTTGGTGTGCAGGTTGTTGCAGGTCGTAAACGCGCCGGTGAAGGGGGCGCCGCCGGCCGGCCGGGGCGGGCAGTTGTCGATGCCTTTCGAATACTGCTCCAGCTCCGTCATGCGCAGTTCCGTGCCCAGCGTGATGCCATGCGAGAACATGCCGGTGTTGAAGTTCTTCACGATATGGCCGTTGAAGCCATAAGCGTCCTGCTCGTTCTGGTTGTCGCGGACATAGGGCCCGACGATGCTGGTATAGCGCCAGGCGTTGACCAGCGCGTTGCGCTTGACGTTCTGCCAGTAGAGCGTCGCATGCGCCTCGTCGATGAAGGCGCCGGGCAGCTTGAAGTCATAGGACAGCGAAACGCGCTTGCGCTCGACATCCTCGCCCTGCTCGTAGGAACCGGGCCGGAAATTGCCGGTCGGTGACACGGTCGAGGTCAGCGTCTGGATCTTGTCCTCACGCTTGAAGAGTTCGGCCGTCAGGCCGAAGCGATGCACCTCGTCGACATAATGGTGGATCTTGCCGAGGAAGCCGTACTGGTTGAAATCGACCGGATTCGGCTCTGTCCGGGTGGCGCCGATGCTGTTGACCTTGCCCCTGTTGTCGATTTCTCCGCCGTTACGGAAGCTGCCCTGCAACAGGAAATAGGTCTGCTGAAGCCGGGCTGCGACGGCGGCGCTGCCGAACCAGGCCTCGTCCGTGCTGTCGAAGCCTGTCTTGGCGAGCGCGCCGAAATTGCGGTCGCCCCTGATCAGGTCCTTGGGATCCAGCGTCCGCACTGCGAGCACGCCGCCGAGCGCACCGCTGCCGACGGTGGCAGAGCCGCTGCCGCCGCGCAGCAGGTCGAGCGTCGAGAGCGCATCGAAGTCGAAGGCGTTGGTCGAGCTGCGGTCGACACGCGTATCGGTCAGGAAGGGCTGGCGAATACCGTCGATCGTGGTCAGCACGCGGGCGCCGTCGAGGCCGCGAATGTTGATGGAGTTGTTCTGCCGGTTGAAGCTGATTCCGGCCTCGACGCGGTTGGCGAGATCGGTGACACTCTGGACCTGCTGACGATCGAGCTGCTCACGGGTCGTGCGGGTCGTGGTCGGGCCGGCGACCAGCGGCCTGCCGGCTTCGCCCTCACCCTCGACCGTGATCTGGTCGAGCACCACCGGAGCCTCCGCGGCCTGCACCGCCGGGGCGGGGCGGGTGCGGCTCTGTTGCTGCGCCAATGCCGGCGACGCCAGCAGAACCATCGTCAAAGCCCCGAGCGCGACGCCCTCGCGCAGCCTGCCAGAATGCATCCCCATCGCCTTAGCCACCCTTACCGGCGCAGCCGGCTCGCGCCGCCGCGTTTCAGAAGTTTAAAATGAATATAAACAAGGCCTTATACTCTCGAACAAGGCAATCATCCGTTATTGATCGACTTGACGACTGTCAATCGATTCGGAAACAAGAATATTACAATAGATATATTCTAATGAAGCTCTCTTGATCGGTTTATTCTAAGACAAGCACCGTTGCCCTTCGGCGGCAGCTTGCCAGCAGGCTCCCGATCTCGTGATCGCCGGCCATCCGCGACCCGTCACGTTCCTGTTGCAACGCGAAGGCACGGGTCCAACATGAAGGGCATCACGGGACCCTTGGCATGCTTGACCGCCGGACGATGTTGACAGGATCAGGGGCGATGGCGGCATCGCTGGCACTGCCGATGCACCACGCCCAGGCAACGGAAACGGATGTCATCGTCATCGGCGCTGGCGCGGCCGGGCTCGCCGCCGCGCATGACCTGAAGGCCGCCGGCCGCAAGGCCATCGTGCTTGAGGCGCGCAGCCGCATCGGCGGGCGCGCCTTCACCGACGCCTCGCTCGGCCCGGCCTACGATGCCGGCGCGATGTTCATCCATTGGGCCGAACGCAACCCATGGGTCCAGATCGCCCGCGACCTCGGCATCGAGACGCCGGGCGAATCCTGGGGCGGCGGATTCCGCGTCTTCGCCGACGGCCGGCCGATGACGGACGCCGACCGGCAGAAGCGGCGCGGCGCTTTCGGCCAGATCGACCGGCGGCTGGAAACGGTCGATCTGACCCGGCGCGATCTCTCGGTCAAGGAACTGCTCGGCGACCTCGGCCCGGACATGTCGCAGATTGCATCGTCCGGCCTGCTGCTCTCCATCGGCGAGGAATCGGACCGCATCTCCACACGCGATTATCAGCGCCTCTGGGCCGGCGACGATCTTGTCGTGCCCTCAGGCTACGGCAATCTCGTCTCCCGCCACGGGGCTGGCCTCGACATCCGCCTGAACCAGCCGGTCAGCGAGATCCGCTGGGACGGCCTGGACGTCGCGGTGACGACGCCGTCCGGCACGCTGCACGCCAATGCCTGCATCGTCACCGTTCCCGTCGGGGTGCTCAAGGCGGGCGCGATCCGTTTCACCCCCGCACTGCCGGCCCGCAACCGCAATGCGCTCGACGGTCTCGGCATGGGCGCGCTGACCAAGATCGCACTCCGGGTCGAGGGCGACCGCTTCGGTATTATACCGGGCACGAGCTTCCTCGAAGCCGGGTCGCCCAGCCGCCTGATGAATTTCGACCTGTTCCCGGACGACAAGGATCTCGTCATCGCCTACTGCGGCGGCGATCATGCCCGCGAACTCTCAGCCGCCGGTACCGAGGCCGCGCGGGCCCATGTCACCGAGCTGCTGGCGCAGATGATCGGTCCCAATATCCGCAAGGCGGTGACGGGCATCTCCTTCCCGGCCTGGTGGACCGACCCGTTCTCGCGCGGCTCCTATTCCGTCTGCCTGCCCGGCCGCGAGGCGGCGCGCGAGCGCCTGGCCGAGCCGATTGGCGGGCGCATCTTCATCGCCGGCGAGGCCACGGCCGGCGGCGGCGCGATGACGGTCGGCGGCGCGACGCTCGCAGGCCGTGCAGCGGCGGCGAAGGTGGCGCGGATCAAGGCCTGAGCTCGGCGCGCCTCAGAGCACGAGCTCCCAGTTCTGCCCGACGAGATCCTGCCCGAACGAGTGGTGCCTCTCCTCGGCGACGAGCCTGAATCCCTCCGCGACATAGATCGCGCGGGCCGCGTGCAGGATGTCGTTGGTCCAGAGCACCATGCGGCGATAGCCGGCGGATCGCGCGAAAGCGATCGCCTCGCGCACCAGCGCCTTGCCGAGCCCGAGTCCCCGGCCCGGCCGATCGACGATGACCATCCGCAGCTTCGCCGTCTCCTCGCTCTCCTGCACGACGAAGGCCGAGCCGACCGGCTGGCCCCCGAGATCGGCGATCAGGCTGAACTCCCGTCCCGGCTGGAAGTCGCGCAGGAATTGCGCCGCGATCTCGGCGACGAAGCCCTCGAAAGCGATATCCCAGCCATAATCCTCGGCATAGAGCCGGCCATGGGCCGAAATCACCCAGCCGATGTCGCCAGGACGATGCGGCCGGATCGTCGGCCGGGGCGCGTCGGCAGCCCCCCCGCCCTGAAGAAGCGCCTCGGCCTCGCCCAGCGCGGTGGTCAACCTGATGCGGCCTGCGGCATCGAGCTTCTGCAGCACCGCGGCGGCCTCCGCGTGCGAAGCCTCGTCCAGCGGCCTGAAGGCCTCCTGCCCCGCCCGCGTCAGGCGCAGGGACCGGGCGCGGCCATCCTCCCGGGAGCGCTCGGCCTCCAGCCAGCCGGACGCCGCGAACCGCTTCAGGATGCGCGACAGATAGGCGGCGTCGAGCCCCAATTCGCGCGCGAGCTCGCCGGCGAGCCAGCCGTCGCGCTGCGCCAGTTCGTAGAGCACCCGCGCCTCCGTCAGCGTGAAGCCGGAGCCGTGCAGGCTACTGCCCAACGCGCCGACGAAGCGAGTGTGGAAGCGGTTGAAGCGGCGCAGCGACGCCACGGCATGTTCGATCGTCGGCATGGGAAATCTCCTGCGGCAATCCTTCGACAAGATAATGGACGGAGTCAACTAAATAGAAAGCGCCTGCTTTACGCCATCTTGACGGTCCCTTAACCGGCCTCTGGCGCAATCGGTGCCTTCGTCACGCGGGCAGGCTCACAGCGCATGCAGGTCGATCTTCTGGCCGGAACGGCCTATCGCAGTGCCGGGCTGGCGCTGCGGACGCCCACCATCCTGGTCTTCGATTCAGGCCTCGGTGGCCTCACTGTGCTCTCGCGCACGATGCAGGCCCATGCCGGCGCCCATGTCGTCTACGCCGCCGACGATGCCGGCTTTCCCTATGGCAGGCTGCGCGAGAACGACCTCGTCGCGCGCGTCCTTTCGGTGATGGAGCGCCTGGTCGCGCGCTTCCACCCCGATCTCGTGGTCATCGCCTGCAACACCGCCTCGACGCTGGTTCTGCCGGCCTTGCGGGCCCGCTTCGCCATCCCCTTCGTCGGCACGGTGCCCGCCATCAAGCCGGCCGCAGCCGCGACGAGATCCGGCCTGATCTCGGTGCTGGCGACACCGGGCACGGTCGCGCGCGACTACACGCGCGGGCTGATCGAGAGCTATGCCGGGGGCTGCGAGGTCACGCTGGTCGGCTCGACGCGCCTCGCCGGCCTGGCCGAAGCGGCGCTCAAGGGCGATCCCGTGGACGATGACGCCATCCTGGCCGAGATCGGCCCCTGCTTCGTCGCGCGGGCCGGCACCCGCACCGATGTCGTCACTCTTTCCTGCACGCATTACCCGCTGCTGCTCGAGCGGTTGAAGCGCCTCGCGCCCTGGCCGGTCGACTGGATCGACCCTGCCCCGGCCATTGCGCGGCGGGTGACGCAGCTTCTGGGAGCACCCGCTCCCCAGACCGGCTCGGGCAGCAGCGAAGCGCTCGCGGTCTTCACCGGCGGCGTGGGCCTCACCGGCCCGCTGCGCATCGCGCTCGCCGGCTACGGCCTCGCGCAGGTCGTCATCGAGCCGATGCCGCTGGCCAGTTGAGGTTCCGGGAACGCATTGTTCTGGGTCAAGGGCAGGCGCCCGCCATCGGCTAGGATGAGCGGAGACAGCGGCCTTTGCCGCTGTGGAGTGGCCGTTGTCGCAACGCCCCGGAGCCGCGCCTCCCATGCAGGAATATCCGCTCGCCCAGGTCTATCAACTGCTCGAACCGGGGCCGGTTGTCCTGCTGACCACGGCCCTCAAGGGGTGCGTCAACGTCATGACCCTATCGTGGCACATGATGGTCGAGTTCACGCCGCCGCTCGTCGCCTGCGTCGTCAGCAGTGCCGATCACAGTTTTGCGGCCCTGCGCGCGACCAGGGAATGCGTCATCGCGATTCCCGCGCTGGACCTGGCTCCCAAGGTCGTCGCGATCGGCAATTGCTCGGGGCGCGACGTCGACAAGTTCGCGGAATTCGCGCTGACGCCGGTTCCGGCCGGCGAAGTGGCGGCGCCCCTGATCGCCGAGTGCTTCGCCAATCTCGAATGCAGGGTGGTCGATACGCGCCTCGTAAACCGCTATAATCTGTTCGTGCTCGAGGTGGTGAAGGCTTGGACCGATCCGGCCCGGGAGGAGCCCAGAACCATCCATCACCGCGGCTACGGCCGGTTCGTCGTCGACGGCGAGACGATCACCCTGGAATCGCGAATGCCCTGACCTCGCCCCGCAGCGCCGATGCCGCGGAGCCGATCCGGTGCCGCTCTCCGGACACGATCGGGTTTGACAAATCCCGCCCCGCATGGTTCTAGGCGTTCGTCGCGCGGGCCCAAAAGGCCCGCGTGGCTTTTTCCGCACCCGTGATCCACTCGTCAGAGCCGGATCTGTCGCCCCGGTGCATCGGTCCGAAAAGTGGATTCCACGTCTCGGTCAGAGCCGATGCAGAGAAAATGGCAGCTCGCCACTGACGCATCCGCAGGATGTGCGGCAGGCTGCCAGGGACAGGAGGGCGCGGTCCTCAACTCGCGAACTCAAGAGGACACGCGATATGTCGAAGCGCCATGAGGCGAAATACAAGATTGACCGCCGTCTCGGTCAGAACATCTGGGGCCGCCCGAAGTCCCCGGTCAACCGCCGCGAATACGGCCCCGGCCAGCACGGCCAGCGCCGCAAGGGCAAGCCGTCCGACTTCGGCACGCAGCTCCGCGCCAAGCAGAAGCTGAAGGGCTATTACGGCTCGATCTCCGAGAAGCAGTTCCGCCGCTACTACGCCGAGGCGATCCGCCTCAAGGGCGACTCGGGCGAGAACCTGATCGGCCTGCTCGAGCGCCGCCTCGACGCCGTGATCTACCGCGCCAAGTTCGTGCCGACGGTCTTCGCCGCCCGTCAGTTCGTCAACCACGGCCATGTCACGGTCAACGGCAAGCGCGTCAACATCGCGTCCTACCAGGTCAAGCCGGGCGACGTCGTCGCGATCAAGGAGAGCTCGCGCCAGCTCGCCATCGTGATCGAGTCGGCCCAGCTCGCCGAGCGCGACGTGCCGGACTATCTCGACACCGACCACAACAAGTCGACCGCCACCTTCACCCGCACGCCGACCCTGACGGACGTGCCCTATGCGGTGCAGATGGAACCGAACCTGGTCATCGAGTTCTACTCGCGCTGATCGGACGAACCGGGGCCGCAAGCCCCGTTCGCCCGCACCATTTCCGGGGGATGGCGAGAAATCGCCATCCCCCTTCGCTTTTCGCCGCACGGCTTTGCGGACGCATTTCCGGCCACGGCTGTTGAGCCTTTGCTCCGGCCCGCCTACGCTCCCTGGCGTGACAGCTATCCCTCCCGCTTGGGCGCATCTGCAGCCCGCATCGCTCAAGGCGCTCCTGGAGCCGCCCGGCAGGGTCCCGCAGGCTCTCCGGCTCACACCATACAATGTTCCCGTAGAGGCCGCCCTTCAGGTCCCCATGGTGATCGCCGCCAGGCTCCTGCTGGAGCTTGCCGTTGAGAAAGGCGGGCTCGTGCTGACCTCAGCCGGCGCGCTGAAGCGTGTCGATGTCCGGCATGTCTTCGACCGGACCGAATGGCCGGGCTACGACAGGGCCGACACGCTCGCGGTCATCAAGGTCATCAACGAGCACGACGCCTACGGGGTCCTCTTCACGAGGATCGCGCTGCAGGCTGCGGGGCTTTTGCGGAAACGCCTGGGTGTCCTGAAGGCGAGCAAGGCAGGCAAGGCGCTCTTGGCCCCTGAAGCGGCCCCTGCCCTGCTGGCTGAACTGTTTGAGGCGACCTTCTGGAAGGTCAACCTTCAGGACTTCGACAGGAACCCCATCGACTTCTGGCCGCAGCACCACATGGGCGTGATCCTTTGGAGCCTGTCGGTGGCGGCGCATCCTTGGTCCAAAGCTGACGACCTGATGTCGGCCTGTACGATCATGGAGACGCTGGACGAGGTGCCTGACAATGACCTCCCCGCATTCGCGATGATGTCGCGCGTCCTGCGACCCCTCACATGGTTGGGGGTTCTGGCGAGCCGGAAACAGATGCGGCGCTCCGGCTGGGGGCTCGATGAGGAGTTCCGGAAGGCCTCGCTGTTTGACCAGCTCGTGGAGTTTGAGGTGAAGATGAAGGGGGCAGAAGGGGCGTGGCATTGACGGCAAGGCCTCGGCGTCCCGAGCCTATGAATGGGCCGAATGCGGCATGAGCTTCAATGCGCCCGCAATGAGCACGATACCTGCCGGCAAGACCAGGAGCCCGAAGTCCGTTTTGCTATCCAAAATCGCCATGTCCGTAGCGAAATCCACGATCAGATAGACAATGACGGCCTGGCAGAAGGTACTCTTTAGCTCAGCCACATCGCTTGGCTTCATCCATTTTGGAAAGGACTGCGCAACCTCGTCCGGAACAACGAAAGACGCCAGAATCTTCGCCGCAAGGAGCACGAGAATAACGCCGAACAGACACTCGTCGACAGATTTCATGATCGATGAAATCCACTTGCTGCCATCATGCGCGATGAGGGATCGAACGGCCGAGGTGATGTTGATCCCGGCTTCGACGAGCAGGACCAGGGCGCACAGCACCATGCCGATCGCTGCGCAAGCGATGATCCAACGAAACAAGAGCTGCACCGCCCGCACCATGCGCCTCCCACCATTCCAACCGGGTCGGTGATGTTAAGCCTTGACGGGGCGGACGACTACGTCTTCGCCGTGCAGATTGCCCGGTGTTTTCACACCAAGTCCCGAAGCCTGCCGGAGCATCAGGGTAGAACCCCGATGTGACGCTCGGGGCTCCGCCGCAGGTGCCTGATCAGGACGGCAGCCGCCCGCCCGCTCACAAATGCGAGCCGACCTCGTTGCGGAAGTAATGGCAGCCGA
Organism: Bosea sp. 124; assembly: GCF_003046175.1. NCBI lineage: Bacteria > Pseudomonadati > Pseudomonadota > Alphaproteobacteria > Hyphomicrobiales > Alloboseaceae > Allobosea > Allobosea sp. 124. Next base: position 4,124,713 of record NZ_PZZM01000001.1, on the reverse strand, counting down.
GCCCCAGGCAGCCGATCAGGATCGACAGCGCATAGGGGCCGAAGAGACTCAGGAGGAAAACGAGGCCGATGAAGCCGCGCATACCCCAGATCAACCATGTCGCCTTCATGGCCCACCTTTGTTTCCCAATCACTGCCGAACCGTAAACGGAAACACATGAATCGAAGTTGAACAGTCAGGGTAAATCCCCGTTTCCGCTTTGTTTCCCAAGGCATTAGGGGGTAAGGCGAAATCATGGCGTGACGCCGTGGAAATGCCGCTTGCCCTCGGCGCGGTGGCGGCTAACCCTTGTGCTCCCAACCACGGGAATCACCAGCGATGACGAAGACCCTGATAGCGGCCCTGGCCCTGACCTGTTTCTCGACTTTCGCTCAGGCCCAGAGCTGCAGCGTGCAGGCGGGCGACAAGAAGCTCGCCGGCGCGGCCAAGACCAGCTTCCTGACCAAATGCCAGAAGGACGCCGGTACCACCTGCGACAAGCAGGCCGTCGACAAGAAACTCTTCGGCGCCGCCAAGACCAGCTTCACCAAGAAATGCGTCACCGACGCTGTCGGTACCTGATCCTGCGGCACCTGATCCCGCAGCATCTGACCTTCCAAACAAAAGAGCGGCTCGCGAGAGCCGCCCTTCTTCGTTGGTGAAGCCTGTGCGGGCTCAGCCGCGACGGTCGCCGCGATCGCCACGATCCTCGCGCCAGCGGCGCTGCTGGCCGCGATCCTCGTCGTCATGATCGTGGCCGCCGCGGCGCTCGTCCATGCGCTCGCGCATCCGCTGCATCATGCCGCGGCCCTCGGCCATGGCCTCGCGCACGGCACGGCGCGCCACGGTCTTCTGTTCGTCGCTGAGCGTCACCCAGAGCGGGCGCACGGCATCGGCGAGTTCCTTGGAGCGGGTCGCGCGCGCAGACTGGCGCCCGGACATCATGTCGAGCTTCTCCATGATGTCAGCGTGGCGGAAGGTCTCGCGCTGCTCGCGCATCGCCGACCAGCCGGCGCGCCGCTCCTCGGCCCGCTTCTTGATGAGCGCCTCGACGGTGTCGAAAAGGGGCGCCTGCTCCGGCTTCAGCTTCATGTCGGTGCGCAGTTTGGCAAGACGCTCGTTGAGACGCTCCTGCATGCGCTGGCCACGCTGCTCGCGCCATTCGCCGCGGCGCTGCTCGCGGCTTTCCGAGCGCTCATGACGCGAACTGTCGCGGTCGCCGCCCGCGGGCGGGAGCGGCTGCGGCTGGGCGATCGCAAGGGTCGCCGCGAGCGCAGCGACGGAAGACGCTGCGATAAGTGCGATATGTTTCATGCGGGATCTCCCATTGAAGCCATCGGAAATATCGGTCGCTGAGCGGGTCTCGAAGCCGGTTCGCGATAGCGGTAGCTTGGCCATGCCGCAGTGACCTTGCGATGGCGCAAGCATGAAAAGATCGTAATGTAACACACGCCGGCCCGTGGCGTTCCGATTCCTCCTGATCCCTTGTATCGATGCGGAACCTCATCACCGATGTCCGGGGCGTCCGCGTCGGTCAGGCCCATGACGCCGATGCGGCGACGGGTGTCAGCGTCGTGCTGTTCGAGCGCCCGACGGTCGCCTCCATCGCGGCTCTGGGCGGCGCGCCCGGCACGCGCGACACCGCCCTGCTCGAGCCCGAGATGACGGTCGAGCATGTCGATGCGATCGTGCTGTCGGGCGGCTCGGCCTGGGGGCTTGCCGCGGCTGATGGCGTCATGGCCTGGCTCGCCAGCCAGGGCCGCGGTTTCCCCATCGGCGCGCTGCGCGTCCCGATCGTGCCGCAGGCGATCCTGTTCGACCTTCTCAACGGCGCCGACAAGCCTTGGGCGAAGGGCGGGGCCGAAGCGCCCTATCGCCGGCTCGGCGCAGAGGCTGCGGCAGCGGCCGGCGTCGCTTTTTCACTGGGCAGCGCCGGTGCCGGCTTCGGCGCCACGCTCGCGACCCTCAAGGGCGGCATCGGCTCTGCCAGTGGCCGCGCCGCCACCGGCCAGACCGTCGGGGCGCTGGTCGCGGTCAATGCCGTCGGCACCGCCACCATCGGCGAAGGCCAGCATTTCTGGGCGGCCCCCTATGAGAAGGGCAGCGAGTTTGGCGGTCGCGGCTGGCCGGCCTCAATCTCCCCGGACGATCTCGCCCTGCGCTTCAAGGGCGGCACCGGCCAGAACACGACGATCGCGCTGGTCGCGACCGATGCCGTTCTGACCAAGGCGCAGTGCAAGCGGCTCGCGCTGGCGGCGCATGATGGCCTCGCCCGCGCGCTTCGCCCGGCCCATGCCGCGCTCGACGGCGACGTCGTTTTCGCGGCGGCGACAGGCCATAGCGGCGCCCCCTCCGACGCCTTTGCCCTGAGCGAGCTCTGCGCCACCGCTGCCGACGTGCTGGCGCGCGCCGTGGCGCGTGGCGTCCATGCGGCGACGGCCCTGCCCTTTCCGGGAGCGAAGCCGAGCTGGCGCGACCGTTTCGGCGGCTGACCGCGTGCCGATGGCGTGCTAGAGCCGCGCCATGTCGACCGATGATTTCCTCGCCCGCTTCAGCGCCGCCGGCCAGCGCCAGCCCGACCCCGTCGCCGCCGCTCAGTCGGGCATGCGTAATGCCCTGCCCAAGCGCTTCTATGACACCGCCAGCGTCGCCGAACGCGACGGGCTGTTCCATATCGCGCTCGACGGGCGCACCGCCCGCACGCCGGCGCGCAATCCGCTCGCCGTCACCTCCCGCCCCATCGCCGAGGCGCTGGCGGCCGAATGGCACGCGCAGACCGACAGGATCGACCCCGCCCGCATGCCGCTGACGCGGCTGGTCAATTCCGCCCTCGACGGCGTCGCCGACCAGCATGAGGCCGTGCGCGCCGAAATCGTGCGCTATGCCGGCAGCGACGCGCTGTGTTACCGCGCGGCCGAGCCCGAGGCGCTGGTGACGCTGCAGAACGAGATCTGGGAGCCGGTCCTGCGCGGCGTCGAGGCCAGAATCGGAGCCCGCTTCCTTCTCGCCGAGGGCATCGTCTTCGCACGGCAGCCCGCCGGCACGCTGGACGCCGTCGCTCGCCATGTCGCGCAGATCCCGGCGCCGCTGGCGCTCGCCGGCGCCCACAACGTCATGACATTGAGCGGCTCGACCATCCTGATGCTCGCACTCGCCTCCGGCCTGCAGGACGCGGACGCCGTCTGGGCCGCGGCTCATCTCGACGAAGACTACCAGATTGCGATCTGGGGCCAGGACGAGGAGGCGGCAGAGCGCCGCGCCATTCGCCGGGCGGAGTTCGACGCAGCGGCGCTGCTGCTGAAGCACGGCTGACGTTCGACCGCATCGCTACAACTTGAGCGATAATTGCGCAACGTTATGCGCTTGCAGATAGTCGTCGAACATGCTTGTATTTGAGCGTTCAAATCTTCGTGCCGGCCATGTCGCAGCCCTTTGAAGTGACAACAGCGTTCAGGGGCCCCGAGTACATCGTTGCATCCGCATGCGTTGAGGGTCGCGAGCATGTCATCTCTTGAAAAGAGACGAACTGACGTTGCGGAGCTTCACCCTGTCATTCGAGATGCATTATCCAAGATCATCGGAAAACTGAACAACGACGGATTCTCGTTTCAACTGTTCGAAGCCTTCAGAACGCCGGAACGCCAGCAGCATCTTTTCGCGCAGGGCCGGACGCGGGACGGGAAAATCGTCACCAACGCCCGGGCCTGGCAGTCCTTCCACCAATATGGCCTGGCCGTCGACATCGTTCTCAAGATCGACGGCCAATGGTCCTGGAACGACAGCGGCAAATTCGCCAAGGCCTGGGATCGTCTGCACGAGGTCGGCCGGGCTCATGGCCTGAAGCCGCTCAGCTTCGAGAAGCCGCATCTGCAATGGGCGCGCGGCGATTGGGACGATCTCTTCGCCGGCGGCTATCCTGAGGGAGGCGACGACAGCTGGGCCGACACGCTGGAGGCCGCAATTGCCGGCTGGCCGGGGAAGCGCCCCCCGGTTCCGCGCGGCATCGTCCAGCGCCCTGCCTTGGTGGGCGGCGAAGCGGTCTCCAGCCATCTTCTCGATCCAGACGGCGATGGCGATCCCGAGAGCGGCGGCAGCCTGTCCACGACGGTGACGACCATCGACGAGGCCGCCGGGCGCGCCAATTTCGAACGGGCCCAGGCCATCATCCGGCAATTCGAAGGCGGCTTCGTCAACAATCCCAAGGATCCGGGGCGCGCCACCAATTTCGGCATCACCCAGGCCACTCTCGCCTCGGCGCGCGGGCGCCCGGTCACCGTCGCCGATGTCGTCGGGCTGACCTATGAAGAAGCGAAGACCATCTATTTCGCGCGATACTGGTCGAAGATGAGCTGCGGAAGCCTGCCCGGCCCGCTCGCACTCGCCATCTACAATATCGGCGTCCATTGCGGCACGAAGACCGGCGGAACCTATCTCCAGCGGGCGCTCAACGCCGGGGGCGCGACGCTGGAGGTCGACGGCGATGTCGGCGACCTGACGATCGCCGCAGCCTCCCGCGCCGATCTCCGCGACGTGATCGAGAGCGCCATCGAACTCTATGACGCCCGGCTCAAGGGCCATCCCAACATCGCCGAGTTCAGGACCGGCTTCGCCAATCGCGTCGCGCTGTTGCGGCAGGAGACCTCGCGCTGGCTGGCCGAGCCGGTCATCTCGCAATTCCCGATGTCGCAATTCCCCATGCCGCCACAGCCCGGAACCGACGCCATGACCGCTCCGACGCCCGATCTCGTTTCGCTGGTCCGCAAGGTCGTGGACCTGCTCCAGGCCGCCAAGCCCTCGTTGCCGCCGGTGCCGGCCGCGACACCGGCCGCGAACCCCGATCTCGACAAGGTGCTCGCGGCCGTGGTCGCGATCCTCAAGAGCGGCGGCTACATCAAAAGCGACGTCGTCATCGCCGACAAGCCCGCGCCGCTGACGCCGGTGAACGCTGCCCTCGGCACCACCCTCGGCAATATGCTCGACGGCAAGAAATCGGCGATCGGCATCCTCGGCGCCCTGCTGACGCAGATCACACCGCAGCCGGTGATCAATGCGCTCGGCTCGGTCCTGCCCGCGGCGCTCGTGCCCGCGACGAGCGGGCCGCTGCTGGCGATCTCCCTGGCGATGCTCGCCTGGGGCGCGCTCGGCAAGGTGGAGAAAATCGCCATGGGCGTGCCCACCAACAAGTGACACCGCCAGGGTCGCCACATCCGCTCTGCGCCAAACGCCTCATGGACAGCCGGCCGGCCGCTGCTTAAGCCAGACAAGCAGTGTTTCCGCAGGCATTGTTTCCAGGTGAGGGCAGGCTTTCCATGAAGGACATTCTCGACCAGCTCGAAGCCCGCCGCGAAGGCGCGCGCAAAGGCGGCGGCGACCGTCGCATCGAGGCGCAGCACAAGCGCGGCAAGCTCTCGGCCCGCGAGCGCGTCGAGCTCCTGCTCGACAAGGACTCCTTCGAGGAGTTCGACATGTTCGTGCAGCACCGCTGCGTCGATTTCGGCATGGAGAAGGCCGAGAAGATCCCCGGCGACGGCGTCGTCACCGGCTGGGGCACCGTCAATGGCCGCACCGTCTTCGTCTTCTCCAAGGACTTCACCGTCTTCGGCGGCTCGCTCTCCGAGACCCACGCCCAGAAGATCACCAAGATCCAGGACATGGCGCTGAAGATGCGCGCGCCCATCGTCGGCCTGTTCGACGCCGGCGGCGCCCGCATCCAGGAAGGCGTGGCCGCGCTCGGCGGCTATGGCGAGGTCTTCAAGCGCAATGTCGCGGCTTCGGGCGTGATTCCGCAAATCTCGGTGATCATGGGCCCCTGCGCCGGTGGCGACGTCTATTCGCCCGCGATGACCGACTTCATCTTCATGGTCCGCGATACGAGCTACATGTTCGTCACCGGCCCCGACGTCGTGAAGACGGTCACCAATGAGACGGTGACCTCGGAGGAACTCGGCGGCGCCAAGGTCCACACCTCGAAATCCTCTGTCGCCGACGGGTCTTTCGAAAACGATGTCGAGGCGCTGCTGCAGGTCCGCCGCCTGCTCGACTTCCTGCCCGCCAACAACACGGTCGGCGTACCGGAATGGCCGAGCTTCGACGTGCCCGACCGCGTCGACATGAGCCTCGACACGCTGGTTCCGGACAATCCGAACAAGCCCTACGACATCAAGGAGCTGATCCTGAAGACGCTCGACGAGGGCGATTTCTTCGAGATTCAGGCAGCCTATGCCGGCAACATCGTCACCGGCTTCGGCCGCATCGAGGGCCGCACCGTCGGTGTCGTCGCCAACCAGCCGATGGTGCTGGCCGGCGTGCTCGATTCAGACGCCAGCCGCAAGGCCGCCCGCTTCGTGCGCTATTGCGACGCCTTCGAGATTCCGATCGTCACCTTCGTCGACGTGCCGGGCTTCCTGCCGGGCACCGCGCAGGAATATGGCGGGCTGATCAAGCACGGCGCAAAGCTGCTCTACGCCTACAGCGAATGCACCGTGCCGCTGGTCACCGTGATCACGCGCAAGGCCTTTGGCGGCGCCTATGACGTGATGGCGTCGAAACATATCGGCGCCGACGTGAACTACGCCTGGCCGACGGCGCAGATCGCCGTGATGGGCGCCAAGGGTGCGGTCGAGATCATCTTCCGCGGCGGCGACGCCGAGACCATCGCGCGCCAGACCAAGGAGTACGAGGACCGCTTCATGTCGCCCTTCGTGGCGGCCGAGCGCGGCTATGTCGACGAGGTCATCATGCCGCATTCGACGCGCCGCCGCATCGCCCGCGCGCTCGCCATGCTGCGCACCAAGAGCGTCGAGCGGCCCTGGCGCAAGCACGACAATATTCCGCTGTGAGCGCGCCTTGCCATGCGCGGGGCACCCTCTCCCGTAGGGAGAGGGCAGGGTGAGGGGTCGCCCGTTTGACGCTTGGCGCGCGACCTGACCGTTACTGCGGTGAGAATCCGGCCTCGCTGGTCCAGCGGGCGAGACACCTCGCTCCTGCCCCTTTCCTTGCAGAAGAGGGGTTCCCCGCCCCCTCTTCGTCACAGCGCGCGACGGGCAAAGACGTGGATGGCCGTCGCGAGCACGCCCCTGACGAAGGCGGGCCCGCCCAAAACGTCAGGCAGATGGTTTTTACTTAGAATACTTCAAATATAGACTGCGACAATGCGGTCAAGGTGCCGGACTTGCCATTCGGCTCGATGGTTCTATTGAAGAGCCGTTCCTTTTAATTTGGCATCATCCATTGCCCCGCCCCATCACCATCGCGGTCTTCGCCGCCGCTGTCGGCCTGTGGTGGCTGGCCAGCCGCTCCGGCTGGGTCAGCGCCTTCCTGCTGCCGGCGCCCGGCACCGTCGCCGAGACGATGGGCGATCTCGTCGCCTCCGGCGAGCTCGTCCGGCACAGCCTCGTGAGTCTCAGGCGCGTGGCGCTCGGCTACGGGCTGGCGATCGCGCTGGCCGTGCCGCTCGCGCTGCTCTTCGTGCTGAGCCGGCCGCTGCGCGCCGGCTTCGAGCCCCTGCTCGAATTCCTGCGCCAGATCCCGCCGCTGGCGCTGATGCCGCTGCTGATGCTCTGGCTCGGCATCGGCGAGGCGCAGAAGATCGGGATCATCGTGCTGTCCTGCTTCTTCCCGATCTTCCTCGGCGTGCGCGGCGGCTTCGCCGCGGTCGACCGCAAGCTGATCGATGTCGGCACCGTCTGCGGCTTCTCGCGGGCCGAGACCATGCTCCGCATCGTGCTGCCCTCGGCTCTGCCGGCGATCGTCGTCGGCCTGCGCATCGGGCTCGGCTACAGCTGGCGCGCGCTCGTCGGCGCCGAGCTGATCGCCTCCTCCGCCGGGCTCGGCTACATGATCGTCGACGCCGAGAACCTGGCCCGCACCGACATCGTGCTGGCGGGTATCCTCGTCATCGGCGTCCTCGGCCTCCTCGCCGATCATCTGCTGCGCCTCGCGATCCGGCGGCTGGCGCCCTGGCTTGCGAGCGATCTGGAGATGGCCCGTGCTTGAGCTCGCCGGCATCGGCCGCCGCTACCGCGTCGACGGCGCAGAGGTGACGGCGCTCGCCGATATCAGCCTCGATTTTCCCGCGGGCTCCTTCACCACGGTGGTCGGGCGCAGCGGCTGCGGCAAGACCACGCTGCTGCGCCTGCTCGCCGGGCTGGAGGCCCCGAGCGAGGGCACGATCCGCCGTGGCGGCGACGGCCCGCCGCGCATCGGCGTCGTCTTCCAGGAGGCCAGGCTGATGCCCTGGCTCGATGTCCGCGGCAATGTCGGTTTCGGCCTGCCCGGCCGGTTGCCTCCGGCCGTGATCGACGCGCGTTGCGCCGAGGCTCTCGCGCTCGTCGGCCTCGCGGCCTTCGCCGGCGCGATGCCCAACCAGCTCTCGGGCGGCATGGCGCAGCGCGTCGCCATTGCCCGCGCCCTCGTACTCGAGCCGCAACTGCTGCTGCTCGACGAACCCTTCGCCGCCCTCGACGCCTTCACGCGGCGCGCCATGCAGAACGAGCTCGTCGCGATCTGGCAGCGCCGCAGCCCGACGATCGTCTTCGTGACGCATGACGTCGAGGAGGCCGTACTGCTCGGCGAGCGGGTGCTGGAAATGCAGGCCGGACGCGTCGTCGGCCGCGAAACCCTCAACCTGCCTCATCCCCGCGACCCGACAGCCCCCGAAGCCAATCTGCATCGCCGGCGCATCCTCGCCAGGCTGATGGACACCCCCTCACCCGCCCCGGCCGAACCGGCCTGACATCCCGCAGGAGCCCGCCATGAAACTCTTCGCCTCCATCGGCCTCGCCGCCGCGTTGCTGCTCGGTCCGGCCGCCGCCGCCGACAAGCCCAAGACCGTGCGCATCACCTATGTCACCGCCCCCTTCAACGTGCCGTCCATCGTAATGCGCGAGAAGGGCTTCCTCGACGAAGCCTTCGCGCCGTTCGGCATCAAGGTCGAGAGCCCCGAGATCACCTCCGGCGCGCAGCAGACCCAGGCGATCGCGGCCAGCGAGATCGACATCGCCAGCGTGCTCGGTGGCACCTCGGCGATCCTGGCCGCCGCCAATGGCGTGCCCCTCAAGGTCGTCGCCGCCTATGCCCGCTCGCCTAAGGCCTATTTCCTGATGACCCGCGCCGATGGCCCGGCAAAGCTCGCCGATCTCAAGGGCAAGAAGATCGCCGGCCCCAAGGGCACAGTGCTGAACCAGCTTCTCGTCGCCGCCCTGGCGTCGCAGAAGCTGACGCTCGCCGATGTCGAATACATCAACATGGATTTGCCGGCGGCTCGCGCCGCCCTCCTTGCCGGTCAGGTCGACGTCGCGACGTTGGCCGGCGCCAACGTCACCCTGGTCGAGAAAGCCGGCGGTCGTCCCCTGACCAGCGGCGACGGCCTGATCAAGCCGACGACCGTGATCGGCGCCCGCACGGCCTTCCTGGAACAGCACCCCGATCTCGTCGCCGCCTATTTCGCCGCCCACCGCAAGGCGCTCGACTTCATGGCGAAGAACCCGGACGAGGCGCTCGCGATCGCGGCCAAGGAGCAGAAGATCTCGGTCGAGGACGCGCGCACCCAGTTGCCGCTCTACGATTTCACCCCTGCCATGACCGATGCCGATGTCGCCAATCTGACCGAGGACCAGTCGTTCATGATCGAGGCCGGCATGCTGCCCAAGGCGAAGGCGCTCGATCTCAAGACGAGCCTGATCGCGCCCCTCGCCTTCACACTGAAATGACTCGCCGGCGCCGGCCCCGTGGCCGGCGCCCCCTTTCGCCAACCCGGCCGGTTTCATGAAACTCTCGATTCTCGATCCGCTCGTCGTGCCCAGAGGCTCGACCTCGGGCGGCGCGCTGCGCACCGCGATCACGATGGCGCAGCAGGTCGAACGCCTCGGCTTCACCCGCTACTGGGTCGTCGAGCATCACGACGTCGCCTTCGAGGCCAACCCGGCTCCGGAGGTCTTCGCGGCAGCGCTCGCCGGCGCCACTTCGCGCATCCGCATCGGCGTCGGCGGCGTCCTGCTCAACCATTACAGCCCCTACAAGGTGGCAGAGGCGATGCGGACGCTGAACGCGCTCTTTCCGGGCCGCATCGATGTCGGGATCGGGCGCGCGACGGCGGGCCCTCTCGCCGACACCGCCCTGAAACGGCTGCGTGAAGCCGAGCTTCCGGACGACCAGGCCGAGCGCGTCGAGGAGCTGATCGGCTGGCTCGGCAACGACCTGCCGGAATCGTCGCCCTTCCACGGCATCGGCATCATGCGCGACGAGCCGCCCGGGCCGCTGCCCTGGATCCTCGCCGTCAGCGAGGAGAGCGCGCGGCGCGCCGCCACGCTCGGCCTCGGCCTTGCCTGCAGCGCCTTCCATAAGCCGGAGCAGGCACCGCACTCCATGGCGGCTTATCGCGCGGCCTTTCGACCCTCCGTTCATGCTGCAGGCATCGCCGCGCCGCAGGCCTTCATCGCCGTCCGCGTCATCATCGGCGAAACGCAGGAAGAGGCCGAGCGTCTCGCCATGCCGGTCCGGGCGGTGTTCAGGCTGCGCCGCAGCCCCGATCGGATCATGGTCGAGAATCTGCCGAGCTTCGACGAAGCCGTCGCGATCATGGGCGGCATGGTTCCCGCCGGAGAGGAAGACTGGCCGGTCTATCTCGTCGGTACGCCCGCAGAGGTGAAGACGAGACTCCAGCGCATGGCCGAGATCACCGGCGTTCAGGAGTTCATGATCCAGGACTTCCTCGACGATCCGGTCCTGCGCCTGCGCAACTACGAGAGGCTGGCGCGCGAGTTCGGCCTGACGTCGTAACGGACCTGGAAGCCCCACGCCCGTCGTCCTGCCTGCCGCTCGCGCCCGTCGCCTAGCCTTGGCAGGCAGGCTGCAAACTCTCCGCATAAAGCGAGAGCACACCGATGATCGCCGGATAATAGAAATCGGAGGACAACGTCTTTTCATGAGGCATGGCGCGCGCAGGCTCGCATCGCAGGAGCGATGCGAGCATCTTGAAGCCGCTGCCGCCAAAGGAGCCGGTCGGGCGACCGCTCGGAAGGTCGATGACCTGAGGCTCGCCATCCCTGATGAAACCGGCAAGCCTGCCGGCCCGGAGGCGCTCCTCCGGAAACGCCCAGATCAGATAGAGCGGGATGCGGACGGCATCGTAGCCGAAGCGCGCCGGCTCATGCGCGGAGGGCGCCGGCTCGGCCTTAATCGAGATCCAGTCGCTCGGAAGTCCGGACGGGCCGAAGCGACTGCTGTCGATCAGTTCGAGCCCGCTCTTGATCAATCCGGCCCATGGCCCTGCGGGATCGACCTGCGACAGGCGCAAAAGGGCAGGAAACACCCAGTAGGACAGATTGACGACCGGAGCGTCCTGGCGCTCTGCCGCATTGAAGCCGGCTGCTGCGGGGCGCAGCAGGGTTCTGCCCGAACGCTCGAACACCATCCCCTTGGCCACGGACTGCGCGAGCTTCAGCCCCTCCTGGCCGTAGGAACCCGGCCAGCGCTCCTGTGCCTCGATAAGGGCCCAGGCGATCAGGAGGTCGCCATCGGTCGCATTGTTCTGATCGGCGATAGGCGGCGAGGTATTCGGCACCCAGCGCCAGGCTGCCAGGCCGTCCGCCCGGATCAGCAAGATGCGCCGCGTCCAGGACCAGATCCGGTCGAACACCGCGCGATCACCCGTCAGCGCTGCAACCAGCATCCCATAGCCCTGCCCCTCGCTATGGCTGACGGCGCCGTTGTAATCGTCGACGACACGGCCCTCCGCAGTGACGAAACGGGCGAGGAAATCGGAAGCTGCGACGGCGAACGCCGTCGTCGGCGCGCGAGACGCCTCGGCTCTCGCCACCCCGGGCATCACGGCGGCCGCGAGATACAGTCCCAGACAGATCGCGGGGGCAGATCTGCGTGTCGCCCGTAATCCTGCGCTCATGTCAGGAGTCGCGCACCGAGGCCCCGGAACAGGTCGATATAGGAGGTCTCGTCGGGAGCCGACTGGTAACGGCCGGAGAACAGCTTCAGCAGCATCTGGTCACGCATGCCGGGCATCGGGTCGAACAGGATTTCCGCACTGCCCTGCCCTACCTTCGCGACGCTGCCGGCGACCGGGCCGATGCCCTCGATATCGAGCGACACCCGCTCGCCGGCGACCAGCCCCTGTTCATCTCGAAGCTGCGCGCCCGTGGGCCAAAGCTCCAGAAGCCGGGCCACGCTCGTTGTGTCGCCGCGCCGCATCTCCGCGGTCTCCGTGGTTGCGAAGCGCTCTTCCGGCGATCGCGGCAGCTCGACGCAGGTGATGCAGGCAACGATCAGGACGAGCAGACTGTAATACGTCCAGAAGACCCACGCCACGTTCCATCCCTCCGTCATGGCATATTCGCCGGACCAGAAGGCATAGTACGTCAGCGCCGCGACCGTCAGCGCGATCATGATCAGGAACGGCTGCATCAGCCCCCACTGGACCACGGTCCGGCTGCGGTCCCCGCCCTTGGCCGTCACCTTGAACTTCTGGTCGCGCGACCCGAACAGCCCGATGCAGGTGGCTTTGATCGCGGTCGTCGCGATCAGGAGCTGGCTGGCGTCCGAGAGGATCGGCAGGCACCGCCCGCGGGAAACCCAGGGCAGCACGATCAGTTGGGCCAGCAATGTCGGCAGGGCATAGATGAAGATGCCATCGGTCGTCGTCGAAATGATGACCGCTCCGGTCAGCGCATAGACGACCGGCGTCATCAGGCAGATGATCCGGAACGGAAAGGTGAAGCTCCAATACAGGAACGCGTCGAACATCGAGATTCTGTCGATGATCGACAGCTTGTTGTCGGCGAACGGCCCCCACGGGCTTCTGAAAATCTGCATGAAGCCGAGACACCAGCGACCACGCTGGGTGATGTATTCCTGCAGGCCCTCGGGGGCGAGCCCCATGCTCAGGCGCTCATTGAGATAGACGGTTTTCCATCCCTTGAGCCGCAGCTTGATCGACAGCAGCATGTCCTCGGTCACGCTCTCCGTCGGGAATCCGCCGATCTCCTCGACGGCCTTCCGGCGGCAGATCGACGATGTGCCGCAGCTGAAGGCGACGCCCCAGGCGTCCTTCGAGGCGAGCAGCATGTCGAAGAAGAAGCGCTGCTCGTCCGGCCAGCGCGTGCCGGAGCGGAAACCATGCTGCAAAGGGTCCGCATTGAAGAAATGCTGCGGCGTCTGCACGCAGCCGACGCTCGGATCGTGAAACAGGGCCAGCGCTTTGCGGACGAAGTCGGGCTGAACCACGAAGTCGGCATCGAGGATGGCGATATGCTCGGCCGGCTCGCCAAGTGTGGCGACGAAGCCCAGCGCATGGTTCATGTTGCCGGCCTTGGCATGCGCATTGTCCGGCCGCGTCACATAGTGCACGCCGCGCCTGGCGCAGAGTTCGCCGAGCCAGGCTCTGCGTCCATCGTCCAGCACGAAGACCCTGACCGGGCCGTAATCCTGATGGCTGGCCGCGAGGATCGTCCGGTCGAGGATCGCCTCTTCTTCATTATAAGTCGCGATGAAGATGTCGACGGCCGGTCGATGCGTCGTCACCCATCGCTGGTTGACGAGCGATTCGTCGCGACGATCGCGCGTACGGAGCAGGAATACGAGAAAGAGCAGACAACTGGCCGCGCTCAGAAGCTCGGCGCCGAGAAAAAGGTATGCCCAGAGCGAGCCGAATGTCGGCTCAAACGGCGGCATCGTTTCGGTGACGCGCCAGATGACGTAGCGCAGGACCAGGAAGATGCACAACCCGCACGGCAGAATCCGGCCGCGGCTTGTGTTTCCGTCCAGAAACGGCAGCGCAATCGTCAGAATGCCGATCGTCAGCAGACCGGGCGCAAGAGACGTCAGCTCCATGGCGATGCGACCAGCCCCCGAAAGTCTGCGTCAAAGAGGGCTGATCTCGTCATCGACCGAAAATCTAAAACTCGCAGACCAGCGGGATGGGACAAGCGGAAACCGCTATCCTGCCGCAACCCGCTCTGGCTTCTTGCCGCTATCCGATGTCAGCTCGCGTTGGCCCGCGTCGTGAGGTCCAGGCTCATCCGGCGCTGCGAATTGAGCGACGAGACGGCCTGCGGCTGATCCGAAAACGAAAGACGGCCCTTCAGGCCGACCGGGCAGAGCGCCTGGTCCGCCGCGCTGGGCTTCAGGGCGACGACAATCCTGGCACGCGCGTTCTCGGCCCGGCGCGGCGAAAGTGCGCCGTTGACGACCATGTCGAAACCGTCATCGGCCTTGCCGGCAAAAATCACCTTTCCGCCGATCGAACCGTTCGAGTCATCGGAAAAGACCGCATGCTGGCCGACAGTGACCTTGTCGAGTGTCCGGTTCGTCACGTCGACGGTCACGAACAACGACGCGCAGTCGATCACCTGCAGGACATTTTCGCCCGAGCGCACGACGTCGCCGTGATTGATCAGAACCCGCCAGACCTTGCCGTCGACGGGGGACGTCACCGGGCGCGGCGGCTCGGCGGCAGATGCGAACGTGCTGCGTGTCATGACGCCATCGAGGCTGGCCTGCTGGTTCCCGATCCGCTTCCGGAGCAGGTCGGCCCTCAGATCGCCGAGCCGCATCGTGAGTTCGTCGGCCCGCTGCATCGAATAGGACGTGTCGTTGTAGCCATCGCCGATATTCGTACCCTGGCGCGCCGCATTGAGTTCCACGGTTTGCGTGACGATGCGCTTCTCGAGAATCTGGCGCTCCAGCCGCGACGATGTGGCTGCCGACTGCGCGCTCACCAGCACGGTATCCGCGACGTATTTGCGCCGATACAAGTCTTCCTGCCGCGCGAGGAAGGCGGCCGCCTGCTTTTCCTTTTCACGCGCGATCAGCACGGAATCCTTCGTCTCGCCGATCTTCGCTTCGAGATGGCTGATCCGCCCCGTCCTGTAGAGCTCTGCCTGGCGGACCTTTTCGCTGGCCAGCGCTTCGAGCGAGGCGATCTGTGCCTCGAGCCCGGCAATTTCGCCAGCCGTCGCGCGCTCGTTCTCGCGGGCGGACCTGTACGGCGAGGGAGCGACCGCGGCGACGACCTCGCCTTGTGAAACCGGCGCGCCGAAGGGCAATGCCCCGATGCTGACGGGACCTTCGGAACTCGCCCGGAGATTGATCAGCTTACCGTTGATCACGGCATCGTTCTCTTGGGAAAACAGCGTGCCGTTCGAAGCCGCAACAACCCCGACGCCCACAATGGCTACACCCGTCAGTAGTTTGATTGCGCGGAGACCCACCTCCTAATTTCCCTTTGACCCAAATCCTGCAGCCGCGGGGACGAGGTAGCAGCTTCCGTGCCAACGTTAAAGATGTGTTAAATTTTTATTTAAAGCCATTTCCGATGCAAAGCCGGCAATTTTCTGCAAAATAAATGTCCAAATAGTGCATTTTTTCAGCGCATCACCCAGCGGCAGTGTCAAGAAATATCAGTCGCGAACAAAAAAGTCTCATTCTGGAGCAAGTCTCGGGGCGATTCGAACTTCCTTCAAGCCCGTTCAGGCCATTTTACTGATTCGGAAGCCGGCTGAAATGTCGCACGCCTTTTCGTCTGATCTTCGCAGCTCTTGCTTCGACAGCTCTTGCTTCCACTGAGCGCGCGGGCTCCAAGGTGACGCCAGGCCGCCCGGAAGCGGCCCGCACCAGCCCCACGCGCGCGATCGGCCGCAACCGGCGCGGCCTTGGCGGAATCGAACGGCTACCGCCAGAATCGCCCTGCATCGCGATCCGCTTCACTCCTTCCCCCGCTCGCCCGGCAGGAAGCAGGAGAACAGATCGCTCCGGCTGCCGTCATGACATCGCGGCGATAACCGGCTAAGTCGGCTCGTCCCGCAACGTCCCTGGCCAGATGCTCTTCAACTCCTTCGCCTTCCTGCTCGCTTTCCTGCCGCTCGCGCTCGGGCTGCACTGGCTGGTCGAGCGCTTCGCGCCGCGCTGGCGGCTTTCGCTGCTGCTGGTGCTGTCGCTGGCGTTCTACGCCTATTGGGACTGGCGCTTTCTGCCTCTGCTGGCGGGTTCGATCCTGCTCAACTGGCTGATCGCGGAAGCCTTCCAGAAGACGCGCTCGAGCGTGCTGGTGACGCTCGCCATCGTCGCGAACCTCGCCATCCTGGCGTTGTTCAAATACTTCAACTTCTTCGCCGATCTCGCTGCGATGATTCCCGGATTGCCGGCGCCGCGGCTCGAACTGGCGCTGCCGCTCGGCATCTCGTTCTTCACCTTCCACCACGTCATGTATCTGACCGATTTGCGGCGCGGACAGGCCCCGCACTATGATCTCGTTCGCTACGGGCTCTACATCGCCTTCTTCCCGCAGGTGCTGGCCGGGCCGCTCGTGCGCTGGCGCGAGATCATGCACCAGTTCGAGGAGCGGCCCTATCTGCGCGCCGACGCCGCCGAACGCTTCGCGCGCGGGCTGCTGCTGCTCACCGCGGGCCTCGCCAAGAAGGTCCTGCTGGGAGATCCGCTCGCCGAGTATGCCAACCCCGTCTTTGCGGCGGCCGCGGCCGGCCAGGTCGTGTCGGTAGCGGAAGCCTGGCAGGGCACCCTCGCCTTCACCTTCCAGATCTATTTCGACTTCTCCGGCTACACCGACATGGCGCTCGGCCTGGCGCTGCTCTTCGGCATCGTGCTGCCGCAGAACTTCGACGTGCCCTATCGCTCGGCGAGCATCCAGGATTTCTGGCGGCGCTGGCACATGACGCTGTCGCGCTTCCTGCGCGATTATCTCTACATCGCGCTGGGCGGCTCGCGGCACGGCCTGTCGCGCCAGATCTGGGCGCTGTTTGCGACGATGGCGCTGGGCGGGCTCTGGCACGGCGCCGGCCTGACCTTCGTCGCCTGGGGCGCGGCCCACGGACTGGCGCTGATCGCGGCCCTGCTCTGGCGCCGGGCCGGCCTGCCGATGCCGGCGCTTCTCGGCTGGCTCCTGACCTTCCTGTTCGTGACGCTTTGCTGGGTGCTGTTCCGCGCGACGAATTTCGAGGCGGCGCTGGCGATCTACAAGGGGTTGTTCGGCCTCGCCCCTATCGGCACGGGCTTCAAATGGCGCGCCCTGCTGCCGGCGGCGGCCTTCGCGATCATCGGCCCGACGGCCTGGGCGCTGGTCAACCGCCTGCCGCCGGCACGCTGGCTCGCCGTCGCCGCGGCGCTCCTGTTCGTCCTTATCCTGTTCAAGATCGGCGAAGACGCCAATTATGAGTTCATCTATTTCCAGTTCTGAGCACGACGCGGCGTCGATCCCCCCGGCCCCGGCATCCGCCGCGCGCTGGGGCAGCTTCGTGCGGGGCTTCGTGATCACGGCCGCGGCGGTCCTGGTCGGCACGCTCGCCTTGGCCTTCCTGATCGACCCCTACGACACTGGCCACACCCCGCTTTCGCTGCGCGAGGGCGTGCGCCCGCAGGGGCCGCGGACCGCCGCCGCCAGCCGGGGACGCGACCTTGCCTTCAGCGCCGCGATCTTCGGCAATTCCCACGTCCAGCTGCTCTCGCCCGACGCTTTGCGGGCCGACACGGGCATCCCTTTCGTCTCGCTGATCGCCCCGGCATCGGGCCCGAAGGAGGGGCTGGTGTTGATCGACTGGTTCCTGCGCCACCGGCGCGAGCCGGCCCGGGCCGTCATCGTCGGCATCGACGCGCTCTGGTGCACCGCCAATCCGGCAATGCCCAACGACAAGCCGTTTCCCTTCTGGCTCTACAGCCGCAGCCCCACCGACTATCTCGTCGGCCTGCTGCGCTTCGACGTGCTGGAGGAGTTCCAGCGCCGGATCGTCTATCTGCTGACCGGCAAGGGCGAGCGGGCCCGCCGCGACGGCTACTGGGACTACGAGCCCAACTATATCGGCATGGGCTACGACACCGCACCCGCCAAACGCGCCGCGCTCGAAGTCATTGGCGAATCGGGCGGCGGCAACGCCAAGGGCCCCTATCCCGCCGCGCAGGCACTGGAAGCCCTGATGAATACAGCGCCCGGCACGGCGCTGATCCTCTTGCGCCCTCCGGTCTACCACAAGGTCCTGCCCATCCCCGGCAGCGCCGATGCCGCGGCCGATGCCGGCTGTCGCGACGCTTTCGCAGCGCTGGCCGCGCGCAGGCCGCGCACCGCCCTGATCGACTGGCGCACCGACCGCCCCGAGCTGCGCGATCCGAATCGCTTCTTCGACCAGACTCATTACCGGCAGTCGATCGCCCGGCTGGTCGAGGCCGACATCGCGGCGGCGCTGGCCGCGCTGCGCTGAAGCCCCGCCGCCGGCCCCGTGCCAGGCGGCAAAACGGCACGGCCGGGGACAGCGCGGGAAGCGCTATCCAACCCGATTGTTCCCGGCCATGTCCCTCGCTATAAGGGCGCCAAATCGGCGGCCCTCCCACGGCAGAGTCGGTGGGCGCTGCGGAACGATCAATCAGAGAGTGCGCCTATGTCGAAGCAGATCATTCTCGACGCGGACTACAAACCAAACGACGACGAGCCGTTCATGAACGATCGGCAGCGCGAGTATTTTCGCAGCAAGCTGCTGGCCTGGAAGGACGAGATCCTCAAGGAAGCCCGGGAAACACTCGTCACGCTGCAGAGCGAAAGCGAGAATCACCCCGACATCGCCGACCGCGCCTCCTCGGAGACCGACCGGGCGATCGAACTGCGTGCCCGCGACCGCCAGCGCAAGCTGATCGCCAAGATCGAATCGGCCATCGCCCGGATCGACGACAACACCTACGGCTATTGCGAGGAGACCGGCGAGCCGATCTCGCTGAAGCGCCTCGAAGCGCGCCCGATCGCGACGCTCTCACTGGAAGCCCAGGAGCGCCACGAGCGCAACGAGCGCGTCTTCCGCGACGATTGAGCCTTCCCGCAGGCCGTCACGCTCTCTCTTGGAAAGGCCCCGCCCCGCAAGGAGCGGGGCTTTTGTGCATGTGCGTTCGGGTGAGGACCGAGCGCGGGGACCGCATGATCCCCAGGGCGGTTCTCGCCGCCTTCAGAGTCCGGGATGCAAACCCGGCCGCAGGCGCCGCCCCCATCCCGACCAACGGCGTGCCTTCCGGATGGCTGCCCCTCGGGGATGATCTGATGACGGGATAGGCGAAGAGGGAACGCCCCCAACTCCGTCAGCGACCCAAAGCCAATCCACCACGCCAGGTTCCCGATCCATTTGCCTCAAAGCAAAAGCCCCGCGTCGGGAGGACGCGGGGCTTCGGGCTGCCAGCCTGTTTCAGCTTGGGGAGCGTGGCGGGCGGCCGGGAGATGCGGCGGCTCGGGAGAGACCGCCTGCCGGCAGGCGCGGAGATGAGCGGGGAGCGTTCCGCGCCGGCCGGGATTCGAAAAGCAGCGGGCTGCTTCAGAAGGGGAGAAGAATGTCCATCACCTGCTGGCCGTAGCGCGGCTGCTGGACATCGGTGATCTGGCCGCGGCCGCCATAGGCGATGCGGGCCTGGGCGATCTTGGTCGATTCGATCGTGTTGTCGGATTCGATGTCCTCGGGCCGGATCACGCCGGCCACGATCAGCTCGCGTACCTCGAAATTGACCCTGATCTCCTGCTTGCCCTCGATCACCAGGTTGCCGTTGGGCAGGGTCTGCGTGACGACAGCCGCGACGTTGGTCGCCAGCGTCTCGGAGCGGTTGACCGAGCCGGCGCCCTCGCTGGAGGCGGCGGAGTCGAGCTTCAGCAGCGAGCCGGCGCTGGCGCCGTCGGGCAGGAACTTGTCGAGCTTGTTCTCGAAGCCGAAGGCATTGTCGGCGCCGACATCCTCGCCGTTCTTGCGGCTGCGCTTGGTCGTGTTGTTGAGCTGCGCCTTGTCGGTGACCTTGACCTTGACGGTGACGAGATCGCCGACGAGCCGGGCGCGCTGGTCCTTGAAGAAGGCGCGCGAGCCGGTGCGCCAGAGCGAATTCGGCGCGAAGGAGGCATGCTCCATCGCCGGCATCGGCATCTGCACGGGCTTGTAGCCCTTGGTCGCGGTCGGGTCCTCGATCGGCGAGAGGGCCGGCGCGGCGCCGACATTGGCGAGCCGGTCGGCAGCGCCGCAGGCACCGAGCGAGGCCCCGAGGAGGAGAATGCCCGAGAGCTTGAGAAGGGTCATCTGGGTCATGGCGTGCTTTCCGAGACGAACTTACTGCGCGCTGGCGACGCGGCCGGCCGACGAGGCCTGGACCGAGATCCGGCCGGGCCCGCTAACCGTGCCCTGCAGCACGCGCTTGGACTGGGGGTTGGTGACGCTGACGACGTCACCCATCGCGCCAGCCTCTCCGGCCCGGCCGCGCAGGGTGATCATCAGCCCCTTCGATTCGTAGACAATGGTCACGAGATCGCCCTTGGCGACGATTTCCTCGCGTTGGACGTCGCCGGCGCGCAACGGCATCCCGACCATCAGGACCCGGCGGGCGACCTTGTCGATGGCCGCGCGCGGATCGCCGATCAGATCCGTGACCTGGCCGTCGCGAGGGCGGCGCTCGACGACGACGTCGGCCTTGCCGAGCGTCTCGCCCCGGGCGATCGCCCGCTTCGGAACCACCACCTCGATCGTCTCGACGAGCTGGCCGCCGATCCGAACCGGCTTCAGCCGCATCGCCGTGCTGCCCGGGACGGTGACGCGGGCCTGCAGCCGGCGGGTCCGGGCATCATAGCTCAGATCGGTGACCGCAACGTCGCCGGTCAGCTCGGGCTCGACCGCGACGACCGGGGCGCCGCCGTCGATGGAGAGCGCGAAGGCGCGGGCATCGACGCCGTAGCGCTCCTGCAACCCGGTCTTCACCGCCTCCTCGATATCGGCGGCCATGACGCGCCGCGCGGCGCGGCTGACGACCACCTGCGCCGCCCCGTCGCTCTCGATTTCGCCGGCGGCGCGGATGAAGCCGGCGGCCCGGGCCGCCTCGACGATCCGCGCGACCTGGATCGTGCCGGTTTCGCCCAGTGCGGGCGCACGGAAGGCCGGGGTCGCAGCGGCTTCGGCCGGCAGACCGGCGATCAGGTCGCCGAAGCTGACGAGGTCGCGCGTCAAGGTGAGCTCGGAGCGCAGATGCAGCCTGCGGGGAAGCTGCGGCGCCGCGACCGGACCGGTGGACAGCGCCGCGACGGTAACCGCGGGCTGCGCCGCAGCATGAGGCTGGGCGCTCAGGGCGGACGGCGCCAACAGGAGCAGGACGGCGAGGGAGAGCGACGAACGGATCATGATGCGCTACCTTCGGCCTAGCCGCGGAACATCTGGGTCGTCGCCGACATCATCTGGTCGGCGGCGGTGATGACCTTGGAGTTCATTTCGTAGGCGCGCTGCGCCGCGATCAGGGAGGAGAGTTCCGTGACCGCCTGGACGTTGCCTTCCTCGAGATAGTTCTGCTGCAGGTTGCCGAAGCCCTCCCCGCCGCCGAAGCCGTCGATCGGCTGGCCCGAGGCCGCCGTCTCGATGAACAGGTTGTCGCCGATCGATTCCAGCCCGACCTTGTTGACGAAGCGCACGAGCTGGATCTGGCCCAGAACCTGCGGAGCGGTCTGGCCGGGAAGCATCACCTCGACGGACCCCTGCGCGTTGATGTTCACGCTGGTCGCATTGTTGGGGATCGTGATGCCGGGCTCGACCTGATAGCCGTCGCGGGTGACGAGTTGGCCCTGCGCGTCGAGGTCGAACGAGCCGTCGCGCGAATAGGTGGTGCGGCCGTCCGGCATGCGGACGCGGAAGAAGCCCTCGCCGCGGATCGCGAGGTCGTACTGCTTCTCGGTCGGCGTCAGGTTGCCCTGCGTCATGACCCGGCCGGTCGAGACCGTCTTGACGCCCGAGCCGACGAAGGTGCCGGCGGGAACCTGGGTGTTCTGGTCCGAGGTGGCGGAGCCCGCACGCCGGAAGTTCTCGTAGAGCAGATCCTGGAAATGCACGCGCTGGCGCTTGTAGCCGGTGGTGCGCACGTTGGCGATGTTGTTCGAGATGACCTGGACGTTGAGTTCCTGGGCCATCATGCCGGTGGCGGCGGTCTGAAGGGCGCGCATGGACTTGGCTCCTCTTGGCCGTTCAGGCTTGCTGGTCGGCGAGGCGGGCGATCGCCTTGCTGCGCAGTTCGTCCGTCTTCGACATCATGTTGGCCGTGCTCTGATAGGAGCGCTGGACTTCCATCAACCGCGTCATCTCGATCACCGCCTTGACGTTCGAGCCCTCGATCGCGCCCGGCTCGAGACGGGCTTCCAGACCGGCCGGCAGCGCCGCCGCCGCCGAGGCGAACAGGTTGGTGCCTTCGCTGGTCAGCGCCCGCGGGTTGGCGAAGCGCACCATCCTGAGCTTGCCGCGCTGGCCCTGGTCGGTGGAGACCGTGCCGTCGGCGGCGATCCTGGCGTTGCTTTCGGCCGAACCGAAGGTAATCGGCCCGCCATCGCCCATGACGGGCTGGCCCGACTGGGTCACGAGCTGCCCGCGGGCATTGATGTCGAGCGAGCCAGCGCGGGTGTAGCGGTCCCCGTTCGGGGTCTGCACCACGAGGTAGTTGTCGCCGCGCAGCGCGACGTCCAGCGGGTTGCCGGTGCGCTCGATCGCCCCCTGCGACAGGTCGATCGGCGTGCCCTTGTCGATGACATAGGAGAGCGGCCGATCGCTCGGCTTGAAGCTCTCGGCGCTGGCATTCGGCATAATGAATTCGTTGAAGCGCGCCGAGCGCGTCTTGAAGCCGTTGGTCCCGACATTCGCCATGTTGTTGGCGATGACATCCAGCTCACGCGCCAGAGCCATCTGACGCGACAGGCCGACGAGAAGCGCGTTCTCCACGGCGTAGTCTCCCGATTCTGTTCCGCGGCCACTTCGACGCTCCCCAGCGCAGCAGCCACGGAAATGGTTTCGCAAGCGCCGTGCCAGCATGGTTAATCCAATTAAATAACTGAAATTAAAAGGTAAGTTTGATTTCATCTCCCGCTACGCGCCCTGCAGGACAGGGCCGGGAGGCAAGATCGACCCGGCAGAAATTGCCCTCCTTAACGACGCGTTAACCGTGAATGCTCAGGGTGTTCGAGACGGCCCGCGCAGGCGCTCGGGCTGTCTCGACTCCGAGGCGTGCAGGCGATGGCGAAGAAGCCCAAGACCGATGAGGAAGGCGCCCCCGGCGAGGCGCCGCCGCAGGGCGGCAAGAAGAAGCTGATCATGATCGTCGGCGGCGTCGTGATGCTCGCGGCGCTCGGCGGCGGCGGCTGGTTCTTCTTCCTGAAGAAGCCCTCCCCCGAGCAGATCGCGGCGGCCGAACAGGCCAAGAATGCCAAGAAGCCGGTCAGCTTCGTCGAGATGAAGGACATGATGATCGGCATCTCCGGCGGCGCCCAGTCGGAGCGCCAGCCGATCATCAAGATCAAGGTCGTGCTGGAAACCGCCGACGCGAAGGTCTCCGACGAGATCAAGCCCCTGCTCCCGCGCGTGGAGGACGCCTTCCAGGTCTTCATGCGCGAATTGCGGCCCTCCGACCTCGAAGGCTCGGCTGGGATGTACCGCCTGAAGGAAGAACTCCTGCGCCGCGTCAACGTCACGGTCTTCCCGGCCAAGATCGACGCCGTGCTGTTCAAGGAACTGCTGGTTCAGTGAACCGGCCGGTATCGGCCCGAAACGGCAAAGCCGGCCTTCGGATCACGTCGATGCGAGATCAAAGCCCGATGGAAGCGACGACAGGCAGATGAGCAGCAGCGATCGCGACAATGCCGATGCGGTTCCGAAGAACGAACCGCTGAGCCCCGAGAGCATGGCGGCCGAATGGGCCACCATGCCCGACATCACGGAGGACGAAGGCGAACCGGAAGGCGGCACGGACCGCCTGATGAGCCAGGACGAAATCGACACGATGCTCGGTTTCTCCCTTGGCGACGACAAGGACGGCCGCAACGGCATCCAGGCGATCGTCGATTCGGGTTCGGTCTCCTATGAACGCCTGCCGATGCTCGAAATCATTTTCGAGCGACTGGTCCGCCTGCTCTCCACTAGCCTGCGCAACTTCTTCACCGACAACGTCGAGGTCACGCTCGAGAGCATCCGCTCCGTGCGTTTCGGCGACTACATGAATTCGATCTCTCAGCCGGCGATGCTCTCGGTCTTCAAGGCCGAGGAGTGGGACAATTTCGGCCTGATCACGATCGAATCCGCCCTGACCTATTCGGTGCTCGACATCATGTTCGGCGGCAAGCGCGGCCAGCCCGCGCCACGCGTCGACGGCCGCCCCTTCACCTCGATCGAGATCCGGCTGATCCGCCGCGTGATCACGCTGATCCTGGGAGACGCCGAGGCGGCGTTCAATCCCCTCTCCCCCGTGACCTTCACGATCGACCGCATCGAATCCAATCCGCGTTTCGTCTCGATCTCCCGGCCCGCCAACGCCGCCATCCGGGTCGAGCTGAAGTTCGACATGGAAGGACGCGGCGGCTCGCTGCACATCCTCCTGCCCTATGCGACGATCGAGCCGATCCGTGATCTGCTGCTCGAAAGCTTCATGGGTGAGAAGCTCGGCCGCGATCCGATCTGGGAGAACCATCTCGCGACCGAGGTCTGGCAGACCGAGGTTCCGGTCACCTGCGTGCTGCATGAGACGCAGATGCCGCTGAAGCGGATGATGAACCTCGAGATCGGCGACACGCTGATGTTCGATGCGCGCCCCGACGCGACCGTGTCGCTGCGCTGCGGCGACTTCATCGTCAGCGACGGCCGCATCGGCCGGGTCGACGACAAGATCGCCGTCCAGATCGTCAGCCCGCTGCGGCGCTCCAAGACGACGATCGCCGCCTTCGACAGCAACCATCTCAGCCACTCCTCCTGACGACAAGGCGCCCGGCATGACGATCACTCTCATCGCCGATGTTCTGGTCGCGAGCCTGCTCGTCGCCACGATCATCACCTGCTTCATCCTGACCAAGCGGATCGAGCGCCTGAAGACCGATGAGGCCGGCATGCGCCAGACCGTCGGCGCGCTCATCGCCGCAACCGACACCGCCGAACGCGCGATCGCCGGCCTGAAGCTGACGCTCGGCGATTGCGACCGCACCCTCGCCGAGCGCCTTCAGACGGCCGAGCGCTACGCCGCCGACCTCGCCGCGCAGATCGAGGCCGGCCAGGTCGTGATGGAGCGCATCGGCCAGATCGTCAGCGCCGCCACGCTGGTTGCGCCGAAAGCGGCCACCGACAGCGCCGCCGAGCAGACACCCGAGCCGGCCCCGGTCTCGCGCATGGCCAGTGCCGCCCGCTCCGCCGCCGCGATCCGGGCCCGCGCCGCCCGCCGCCTCGAGGATCAGGCTGCGTGATCGAACGGCCCCGCCTGCTTCCGGCCGTCATCCTCGGCGCCATGGGTCTCCTGGCGCTGAAGCTGCTTGCCTGGACGGCGGAGCCCTATCCCGGAAAGATCCCGGCCAGCGACCAGATCTTCGCGTCCGGCGCGAAGCCGGAGAAGGAAGTCTGGGGGCTGGCAAAGGTCATCGCGCACGCACATTCGCCGGACCGGCCATTCCGTGATCCGGAAACGACCGGCTCCGTGCCCGCGCCCGACCCGAAAAAGGAACAGGAGAAGGCCGATGCGGAAGCGAAGGCGGAGGCAGCCCGTGCCGCCAATCCGCTGAACAAGGCCGGCGTCATGAACGGCGTCGCCGCCCCGGTCTCACCGGCCGAGCGTGCCTTGCTCGAGCGCCTGGGCGAGCGGCGAGAGGAGATCGACGCACGCATGCGTGAGCTCGAGATGCGCGAGCGCCTGCTCGATACCGCCGAAAAGAAGCTCGACAGCCGCGTCGGCGACCTGAAGGATCTCGAGACCAAAGCCGGCGGTCCGGGAGGCAAGCCGGCCGCCGACGAGACCAAGGCGATCAAGAACCTCGTCATCATGTACGAGGCGATGAAGCCCAAAGACGCGGCTCGGGTGTTCGACCGCCTCGGCCTCGACATCCTGGTGCCGGTCGTCCAGCAGATGAACCCGCGCAAGATGTCGGAGGTCCTGGCAGCGATGGCACCCGAGCGGGCCGAGAAGCTGACGGTCGCGCTTGCCACGATGCCGCGCGGCCCCGGCGCCGAGCGCGTCACGATCGATCCCGCCTCGCTGCCCGGCACCGAGCTTCCCGCAATCGCGCCTGCGCCCCGGCGCTGAGCCCGGCCCCTTAACCCTGCATTATCCTTGACGCGCTAGCGTCGCCACGATCGGGGTTGGCTCGTCCGGCTCCGGCAGTGTCGCGTTGCGTGAGTTTACGGCTTTGCGTCTCCCGCGTTCCCTTGCTTTCGGCATCGGCCTGTCGGCCCTTGCCGTCGCCGCCGGCCTCGGCGCGCCGGCGCTCGCCGCCAGCGCGACCTTGCGTGGCGACGTCATGCCGCCCGGGTTCGGCCGCCTCTCCCTGGTCTTCGATGAACCGACCCAGACGCGCATCCGCGTCTCGAACGGCGTGCTGGTCGTCGCCTTCGGCGACAGCGTGAAGATCGACGTCGCGAAGATCGCCCGCGAACTGCCTGCCTATGTCTCGATCGCCCGCGTCGACCCGGACGGGCGCGGGCTGCGCTTCGCCCTCGCCAGAAGCTATCGCGCCAACCTGATCGAGGCCGGCGAACGCGCCTTCATCGATCTGCTGCCGGAGAACTGGTCCGGCCTCCTGCCCGGCCCGCCGCCCGAGGTCATCGCCGAGATGTCCGAGCGCCTGCGCATCGCCGAGGCGCGTGCCCGCGAGGCCGCGCGCGCGGCGCAGGAGACACGCAAGACGCTGCGCGTGCGCAGAGCCAGCCTGCCGACGCTGGAACGGCTGATCTTCGACGTCCCGCCCGAGACGGTCCTGACGCCGGATCTCGCCGACGACGCGCTGACCCTGAATTTCAACCAGCCGATGACGGTCGATCCCGCCGCGGTCCGGACCGCGCTGCCAAGTGGCGTCGCGCTGGTTTCTCAGGAGACCGGCAAGACCGCGACGACGCTCGGCCTCTCCCTGCCCAAGGACTGGCAGATCCGCAGCTTCCGCGACGAGGACGGCCTCGTCCTCGATCTGCTGAAGCCGGGCAAGCCCGCCTCGGCGACGCTGGCGGAACCGGCCGGCACGGCCCCGGCCAGTGCAGCCGCCATGCCCAGCGCCGCCACCGTGCAACCCGCCGCCCTCCCCGCGCCCGGCCCGGCCGAGAATGCGCCGCCGGCCCTGCAGCCATCCCCGGCGCCGGCACCCGCCGCCGTCTCCCCGCCGGCCGTCGACCCAACGCCGCAGGCGGTGAAGATCGCAGCCGTCGGCACGCGGCTCGACTTCCGCTTCCCGCGCATCACCGGCGCCGCCGGCTTCGTCGAGGCCGGCATCGCGACCCTCGTCTTCGACACCCGCGACACGATCGACCCAGCCGACCTCAAGGGCATGCTGCCCCAGTACATCGAGGACGCGACGGTCACGCGCGAGGGCAAGATCGCGCTGGTCCGGCTACGCCTGGCCGGCCAGCCCCTGACGCGCCTGTTCGACGACGGCACTAGCTGGTCGCTCAGCTTCGGCGAGCAGGGCGGCAAGACCGCCGAGCCCCTGGCGCCCTCCCGCTCCATGGACGAACAGGGCCAGACCATCGTCGCCGTGCCCCTGCGCGGCATGACCGGCGTGCACTGGCTGGAGGCCGGTCCATCCGGCGTCCCGGTCGCGGTCGCGACGGCCATCGGCCCGGTCCGGGTCACGGCCAAGCCCTATCAGTTCGTCGAATTCAGCCTGCTGCCGACCGCGCACGGCCTGGCCGTCGCCCCGCGCTCGGACGACGTCGTCGTGCGCGCAGGCACCGAACAGGTGCGCGTCGGCAGGACCGGCGGGCTGACCGTGACGCTGGACGTTCCAGAGCCGGAGAAGAGCGCCGAGGCCGCCGAGGCCCAGGCTCAGACACCGCTGCTCGACCCTGAGCAGTGGAGCAAACTCGCCGTCGCCGCGGTACGCGACCATGAGCGTTCGCTCCAGCGCGAGATCGCCGGCGCTTCCCGCGCGCGCAAATCGGAGACCCGCCTCGCTCTGGCCCGCTTCTACGCGGCCAACCGGCTGATGTCCGAGGCCAAGGGCCCGTTGACGGCGCTGATGGCCGACGACACCGCCATGCGCGGCCATCGCGAGGCCCTGTTCCTGAAGGGCCTGATCGCGGCCCAGATGCATCGGCACCGGGAGGCAATCGCCGCCTTCGACGCGGCCCCGATCAAGGACGATCCGGAAACCGGGCTCTGGCGCGCCCTCGTCGACCAGAGGCTCGGCCGCAACGCCCAGGCGCTGGTCGGCTTCCGCCGCGCCGAGGCGATTCTCGACCGCTACCCGCCCGAGCTCCAGGGCGATCTCCGCGCCGCCAAGGCTCGCGCGGCCTTGGCGATGCGCGACATGACAATCGCCGAGCGCGAGATCGAGACGCTGGCGGGACTGCCGGGCAGCACGGTCGATTCCGAGAACATAGCCTTGCTCCGCGCCATGCTGGACGATGTCAGCGGCCGCCCGGACAACGCGCTGGCCGGCTACAAGCCGCTCTTCGAGGCGCGCAGCCGGCCCGTCGCGGCCGAGGCGCAGCTCCGCGCCGTCAGGCTCATACAGGCCGAGAAGCGTTCCGATATCGGCCCCGACGAGGCTCTGGCGCGGCTCGAGACCGTCTCGATCATCTGGCGGGGCGGCGACATCGAGATCGAGGCCCTGGCCGAAATGGGCCGACTCTACGCCGACCAGCAGCGCTGGCGCGACGCCTTCATGGTCGCGCGCCGGGCCAGCGAGACCTTCCCGGAGCATGCCCTGACGCGGCGTCTGCAGGACGAAACGGCACAGCGTTTCGCCGAACTCTTCGGCGTGCGCGGGCTCGACGAACTGCCCCGCCTCGATGCGCTGGCGCTGTTCTACGACTTCAAGGAGTTCCTGCCGATCGGCCGGCGCGGCGACGAGATCACACGTCTCCTGGCCGACCGGCTGGTCGGGCTCGACCTGCTCGACCAGGCCAGCGACATCCTGCGCTACCAGATGGAGAGGCGTCTGACCGGCGCGGCGCGTTCGACGGTCGCCGCACGCCTTGCCATGGTCAACCTGATCAACGGCAAGCCGGTCGAAGCCCTGCGCGCGCTGAACACGACCCGGCTGGTCGAACTGCCCGCCGACGTCAAGCGTGCCCGCCTGCTGCTCGAGGCCAAGGCGCTGTCCGACCTGTCGCGCACCGACCAGGCGCTCGACCTGCTCGAGGCCGAGCGCGGCGCCGAAGTCCATCGCCTGCGCGCCGACATCTTCTGGACCGGACGGCGCTGGCGGGAAGCAGGCGAAGCGCATGAACGCATCCTCGACGAAGCCTGGCGTGGACAGGCGCCGCTCGGCGACGGTCAGCGCTCCGATGTGATGCGCGCCGCGATCTCCTATGTAATGGCCAATGAAGGGCTGGCGCTGGACCGGCTGCGCAGCAAATTCGCGACGAAGATGGCGCAGAGCAGCGATGCCCGTACCTTCGCCTTCGTCACCGGCGCCAGCCGTTCGAAGGCCGCCGACATCCGCGAGATGGCGCGCGCGGCCGCCGCGGCCGGCGCCGATACGCTGACCGACTTCATGCAGGCCTACCGCGAGCGCTACCCGGCCTACTCCTCCGCCATGCGCCAGAAGAAGCCGGATGCCCAGGCCCTGCCGCCGGCTGCCGAGGCCCCGCCCCAGGCGCCGACCGCCGTGCCGGCAGCGACAGGCACGCCACCCCAGGCGCCGGCGCCAGCAGCGCCCGGGCGAAGCTGACGCCGGGCGCTGACCTGCGGCGCGCTCAGACCCCGTAACTCTTCACCAGCGACCCGGCCACGAGCCCCCAGCCGTCGACCAGGACGAAGAAGATCAGCTTGAACGGCAGCGCCACCGTCACCGGCGGCAGCATCATCATGCCCACCGACATCAGGATCGACGCCACGACGAGGTCGATGATCAGGAACGGCACGAACAGCAGGAAGCCGATCTCGAAGGCCCGCCGCAGCTCCGAGATCATGAAGGCCGGCACCAGCACATGGATCTGCACCTCTTGCGGCGTCGCCGGCGGCGGCTCGCGCGACATCTCCATGAAGAGCGCGAGGTCCTTCTCCCGGACGTGCCGCAGCATGAACGTCTTGAACGGCACGACGCCGCGATTATACGCTTCCGCCGGCTGGATCTGCCCGGCGACCAGCGGCGCGATCGCGTTGGCATAGGCCTCGCGCAAAGTCGGGGCCATCACGAACCCGGTCAGGAACAGCGAGAGCCCGATGATCACGGCATTGGGCGGGGCCGTCTGCGTGCCCAGCGCTGAGCGCAACAGCGACAGCACCACGGCAATGCGGGTGAACGACGTCACCATGATCAGGATCGACGGCGCCAGCGACAGCACCGTGATGACGGCGATCAGTTGCAGCGCGCGCTCGGCCACGCCACCGCCCTGCCCCAGATCGAGCGACAGCGTCTGCGCCAGTGCCGGCCCGGCGGGCACGCTCGCGAGCGCCGCCCAGAACGTGAGCCAGGTCGTGGCGACACCGACGCTCCGCGCGCGGCGCCGCCATCTCGCAGGAGTGCTGGTCATGGTCACGCGCACGGCCGTCATTGCGCCCGACTCAGGGGATCGGGCCGCGCAAGGCTAAGGCTGCGCCTCGCCCACCGGCAACCGGCCTGGCGGCGTCAGGATGCCGCGCAGCCACAAAACCTGTTGATCATGCCGGTCAGGACCGGGGTTTCGGATCCCGGCCGAGCAGGCGGGCGAATTCCGCCTCGATGGCATCGACCGAGAACGGGTCGATCGGCTTCGGCTCGGGCTCGGGCTGCGGTTGCGACACAGCCTCCTCGGCCGGCGACTCGGGAGCGGGCTCCTCGGGCATGTCAGCCGGCTCCGGCTCGTCCGCCTGCGTCTCGTCGAAGATCGCCTTCGACTCGTCCTCGCCCATCTGCGGCTCCGCCTCGGGCTCGGCCTCCGGCTCGGGCATGGTCTCAGCTGGAGGCGCGGGCTCGAACACGGGCTCGGGCTCATCGTCCGGCTCCGGCACGATGACCTCCGGCTCCACGCTCTTCACCGGCTCGGCCGGGGGCATCGGCTCGAAGGGCTTCGGCGCGACAAAGGAGGGGGGCGGAGCAAAGAGTGGCGGCCTGGGGCTGGTCCGCTCCGGCTTGAGACCGAGCGCCATCTCGAGCTCGGCCTCGACGTCGGCAGGCACGACGCGCGCGCCCGTCCCCAGGAAGGCCGGCAGCACCGTCGGCGCCAGGATCGCGGCGGGAGCAGCCTCGACCGGCGGCTCGGCCGGCGGCAAAACGGGCTCGGGGACTGGAGCCGCAACGATCGGCTCCGCCGGAAGAAGGTCCGGCGCATTGGCGGGACGCACCGCAGAGAACGGGCGCTTCAGAGCCTCGTCGAGCTGTCGCGCCATGTCATCGAGCTCTCCCGCGCTGACGGCGGGCGCGGGATCGCGCGTGAAGTGCGGCGGCGGCACCGGCGGCACTGGCGCGACCGGCGTTGCCTGCGCTTTCGACGCAACGACGGCGCCCAGCGCTGCGATGCCGCCCACGGCCGTCGCGGCAGCGACGGCGGCCTCGGCCTGCGTCAGGGTCTGGACCGGGCGCGGCGTCGCCGGCGGCGTCCGGGGCGGAGGCTGCACCGGCTCAACGCCGGAGGGAGCGAGCGCCACCGGAGCCGGCGGAGGCGCCCGGCGCGCATCGTCGGCGGGCTCGTAGCGCAAAGGCTCCTGGCGCAAAGGTTCCTGGCGCAAAGGCTCTTGCGGCACGAGCGTATCGAATGGCAGCGGCCGGTCCGGCATCCCTGCATCGGGCTGCGCCGGCACCGCCGCCCGCGCGCCGCTGCGGACGATATTGGTCTCGATCACGACGTCGGACGCCCCGCCGATCATCACGAGATGCTCGACATTGTCGCGCCGGATCAGCACGAGCTGGCGCTGGCGGTCGAGGTCGTGGATGTCCACCACGCCGAGGCGGGGCTGCCGCGTGCGGCCACCGCCCTGCCCCTTGATCCGCAGCCGGCCGTCCTTGATCTGCCGCGCGAACAGCCCGAGCAGCACGAGCAGAACCAGGATGACGCCAAAAGCGATGACCCACTTTTGCGCGGTCGGAAGATCGAAACCAAACAAGCTCTGCAAGGTCTGCCTCATATGCGACGGCGGGCCGGGCCCCGGCGGCCGGTAAGTCCATCTGACGTTGAACACGCTGGCTATAGCATAGCGCCCGCGCTTTCAGGAAACATGGTGAATGCGTGGTTAACCGGACCTGCGAAACCACGCGGCATTAACCGCTCGTTAACCATGGACCCGGCAATATTTACCGAGTGAGCCGGGGCATCGCGCCGGCACGGCAAGGGTCAACGGCCATGGCGAACACAGCCCTGGGCACAGGCGGAAACCTGATGCAGGCGCTCAAGACGCGCATGCACTGGCATCAGACGCGCCAGAAGGTGCTGGCCGAAAACGTCGCCAACGCCGACAGCCCGGGCTTCCGCCCGATGGACGTCAAGGCGCCGGCGATCGGGCCTGGACAGGCGAGTGTCGGGCTCGCCCAGACCAGCGCCGGGCATATGGATCTGAGCGGCCGCCGCGGCGGCTTCGACAGCGCGCGCGCCCAGCGCTTCGAAGTCACGCCCAACGGTAACGCGGTCAATCTCGAGGACGAGATGACCAAGGTCGCCCAGAACCAGTCGGACTATCAGCTCGCAGCCTCGCTCTACAGCAAGGGCCTCGGCCTGATGAAGATCGCGATCGGCAAGGGCCGCTAGAAAATCGGGCCGCTGACGTCGCCTGACGGCCAGCGCTGGAAGGAACAGGCAGGATGGATCTTCTCAAGAGCATCGCGGTGGCAACCTCGGGCCTGCGCAGCCAGTCCGGCCGCATGCGCGTCATCGCCGAGAACATGGCCAACGCCGATTCGGGCCCCGAGCGCGCGGGTGCCGATCCCTATCGCCGCAAGATCCCGACCTTCCAGCGCCGTTTCGACCGCGAACTCGAGGCCCAGGTCGTCGATATGGGCCGCGTCCAGCGTGACAACAGCGCCTTCCGCACGAAATTCGAGCCCGGCAACCCGACGGCCGACGCCAGCGGCAATGTCCGCATGCCCAACGTCAATTCGCTGATCGAGACGATGGACATGCGCGAGGCCCAGCGCAGCTACGAGGCCAACCTCAACCTGATCTCGTCGACGCGCCGGATGATCCAGCGCACCATCGACATCCTGCGCGCCTGAAGGATCTGCTCGTCATGGCAACGCCAAGCTTCGCCGCAGGAGCCTATGCCTCGATCCAGGGTATGGGCGCCGGCAATCTGCTCCGCAAGCCCATCGCCTCCTCGGGCGCAGAATCGGGCAGCACCGATTTCTCCGCCCTGATCGGCAAGGCTCTCGAAGCCACCGCCGATGCCGGGCGCAAGGCCGATACCCAGTCCGCTTCCGTCGCCATGGGCCGCGCCGACGTCGTCGACGTCGTCACCGCCGTGGCCGAGAGCGAGGCCGCGATCGAGACGCTGGTCGCCGTGCGCGATCGCGTCATCGCAGCCTATGAGGAAATCATGCGGATGCCGGTTTGATGCGGCCTTTCAGGACGAAAAGAACATGACTTCCGGAGCTATTCTCGACGTCGCCCGCGACGGCATCATGGTGTTTCTCAAGGCCGGCGGACCGCTGATGATGGTCGCGCTCATCGTCGGCCTCGCCGTCTCGCTGGTCCAGGCCCTGACCCAGATCCAGGAGCAGACACTGGTCTATGTGCCCAAGATCCTGGCGGTCTTCGCCGCGCTGATGCTGTTTCTCCCGTTCATGGGAGACGCGCTCGCAGGCTATATGGGACGGGTCGCCGTCCGAATCGCCACGGGCGAATGATCCTGCCGCTGCTGACGCTCGCCATCATCGGTGGCCCGGCACCACGGCGCCCCGACTGGCGACGAGGCTCTCACGGCACGATGCAGATCGCGATCCTGCCCGAGATCAGCGCCATCTTCGTGCTCGTCTTCGCGCGCGTCGGTACGCTCGTCATGCTGATGCCGGGCATCGGCGAGCGCTTCGTCTTTTCGCGCGGCCGGCTCTCGCTCGCCTTCTTCATCGCGCTGGTGGTGGTCCCGATGGCGCGCCCGCTGTTGCGCCTGCCGCCGGACATGCCGGGCGTCGTCGGACTGCTGGTCGGGGAGATCCTGATCGGTCTCGTCATCGGCGTCTGCGCCCGCTTCGTCATGGCCGCCCTCCAGACCGCCGGCACGCTGGTCGCCCAGACCATGGGTCTCGGCTTCGCCATGACGGTCGATCCGACTGGCGGAACCCAGAATCCCTCGATCGGCAATCTTTTGACCATGCTCGGCATCACGCTCGTCCTGACGAGCGATTTGCACCATGTCGCCATCGTCGCGATCCATGAAAGCTACCGCGTGCTGCCGCCCGGCGGCATCCCGGAAATCGGCGACGTGATGACGCTGGCGATCCGTGCGGCGTCGCAGGGCTTCGCGCTTGCCGTCCAGATCTCGGCGCCCTTCATCGTCTTCGGCCTGCTCTTCAACCTCGGCCTCGGCGTGCTGGCGCGGATGATGCCGCAGCTCCAGGTCTTCTTCCTGGCGGTGCCGGCCTCGATCCTCGGCGGCATGCTGGTGCTGCTGGCCGTCGTCGGCGTGATGATGAGCGTCTTCCTCAACGATCTCGGCGCCTTCCTGCGCCAGTTCGCCGGGAACTGACGCGCCATGTCAGAGGATGCCGACAACGAGGACAGGACAGAGGAGCCGACACAGCGAAAGCTGGATCAGGCGACCGAGAAAGGCGACATTCCCAGATCGCAGGAGATCGGCACCTTTTTCGTGCTCTGCGGCTTCACC
Source organism: Bosea sp. 124 (assembly GCF_003046175.1). Taxonomy (NCBI): domain Bacteria; kingdom Pseudomonadati; phylum Pseudomonadota; class Alphaproteobacteria; order Hyphomicrobiales; family Alloboseaceae; genus Allobosea; species Allobosea sp. 124. Next base: position 4,090,042 of record NZ_PZZM01000001.1, on the reverse strand, counting down.
ATGGCGCTGCTCGTCGGCGCCGGCTGGTCGGCCCGGGATGCCGCGCTCTCGCTGCGCGCCTTCCTGATGAACGCCCATCAGGTGCCGTCCGACGGCCAGGCCTTTACCCATGTGGCCAAGCAGGGTGTCATGGCCGGCTTCTCGGCGCTGGGCCTGCCCTTCGCCTTCATCCTCTGCGCGGCGCTGGCCGGCGCGCTGATCCAGCACAAGCCGCTCTGGACCCTCGACCCGCTGATGCCGAAGTTCAGCCGCATCTCGCCCATGGCCGGCGCCAAGCGGATGTTCGGCAAGGAGGCCTGGGTCAATTTCGCCAAGGGTCTCGCCAAGACCGGCCTTGTCGGCGCCGTCGTCTGGACCACGCTGTGGAACGAGCACGACCGGCTCGAGGGCTTCGCGCAGATGAGCGTCTCGGCGTTGCTGCCGGCCGCCCTCGTGCTCGCGATCAAGCTGATGGCGAGCGCGCTTGCGCTCTTCGCCGTGATCGCGCTGGGCGATTTCGGCTGGCAACGCTGGACCTGGTACCAGCGCCAGAAGATGACCAAGCAGGAGCTGAAGGACGAATACAAGAACTCGGAAGGCAATCCCGAGGTCAAGGCGAAGCTCCGCCAGATCCGGGCGCAGCGCGTGCGCAAGCGCATGATGGCGGCAGTGCCGAAGGCGACCGTGATCATCACCAACCCGACCCACTATGCCGTCGCGCTGCAATACGAGCCCGGCATGGCCGCGCCGCTCTGCCTCGCCAAGGGCGTCGACGCGGTCGCGCTGAAGATCCGCGAGGTCGCCGGCGAGCATAGCGTTCCGATCGTCGAGAACGTGCCCCTGGCGCGCGCGCTCTACGCCAGCGTCGACATCGACGAAGAAATTCCTGTCGAACACTATCAGGCTGTGGCCGAAGTGATCGGATACGTCTTGCGCCTGAAGGGCCGGCGCGCCTAACTCGCTCAAGCATGATGCCGGAAAGTGGGAACCGGTTTTCGGACCACATCATGCATCGGACTACGCGCGCAAGCGTCGCCGTCGCGGCGGCTCGACAGCAACGGGACGGACCACACCGCAATGGGCGGAACCACGACTGCGATCGATCGCTCCGACAAGCCCGGCCATATCGGCGTCATCCTGCTCGTCGCGGGGCTGCTCGTCGGCGCCGCGATCGCGCTCGGCTTCATCGCCAATGAATGGGCCCAGCCGCTGATCCTGGGGCTGCTGGCCCTCCTCTCCGTCGTCGGCGTCTTCGGCCTGTTCGCCTTCGCCATCGGCCTGATCCAGTTCTCCGGCCGAGCCGCCCGCAACGATCTGACCAAGACGATCGTCGACCGCGCCGACGAGGGCGTCGTCGTCACCGAAGGCGAGAACGGGATCGTCTATGCCAACGAGGCCTATCTCGCGCTGGCGGGCGCCCGCGGCGCCAGCGACCTGCGCCCGGTCGGCAGCCTGTTCACCGGCCGCGCCGAGGTTTCGGAGGCGATCTACCGCCTCGCCACTGCCGCGCGCGAAAGCCGCCGGCTGGCCGAGGAAATCCGATTAGAGCCGGCGCTGAACGGCCGCGGCGCCGTCGGCTGGTACCGGATCAAGGTCGCGCCCCTGCGCCGCGACGGCAAGCCCGCGACACTCTGGGCGGTCTCGGACGTGACGCCGGAGCGCGAGCGCCAGGAGAACGCCTTCCAGGAACTCCAGCACGCGATCGACTATCTCGACCATGCGCCGGCCGGCTTCGTCTCGATCGACGCCGATGGCGAGGTCTCCTATCTCAACGCCACGCTCTCGGGCTGGCTCGATTTCGACCTCGCCCGCTTCGGCTCCGGCGGCCTGCATCTCGACGACATCGCGACTCCGGCCGCAGCCGCGCTTGTCCAGGCCATCCGCGGCCAACCCGGCGATGTTCGGATCGAGGTGCTCGACGTCGATCTGAAGCGCCGCAACGGCGCCCCGCTTCCGGTTCGCCTGCATCATCAGGTCGCCTTCGGCAGCGATGGCCGGGCCGGCCCCTCGCGCACGCTGGTGCTCAACCGCGCGCCGGGCGAAGTGGGGACCGATGTCGGCAGCGACGCCGAAATCCGGTTCGCCCGCTTCTTCCACTCGACCCCGATGGCGATCGCGACGGTAGACCGCACCGGCACCATCCTGCGCTCCAACGCCGCCTTCGCCCGCCTGACCCAGGCCGGTCCCCAGCCGGCAGCCATCCACGACCTCGTCGCAGCCGGGGGCGGCCTCGACCGTGCGCTGGCTGCGGCGATGGAAGGGCGCTCCGAAACCGCCCCGCTCGACCTGACGCTGGCCGCCGACGAGACCCGCTCGGCCAGGCTCTATCTCTCGCCGGTCGCCGCAACCGAGGATGGCGACGGCGAGCGCGCGATCATCTACGCGCTGGAGACGACCGCCGAGCGCAAGCTCAAGGACAATATCGACCAGGCCCAGAAGATGCAGGCCGTCGGCCAGCTCGCCGGCGGCATCGCACATGATTTCAACAACGTGCTGCAGGTCATCATCAACGCCTCGGAGTTCCTGCTCGCCAGCCACCGGCCGACCGACCCGTCGTTCCCGGACATCATGCAGATCAAGCAGAACGCCTACCGCGCCGCGGCACTGGTGCGGCAACTGCTTGCCTTCTCGCGCCGCCAGACGCTGCGCCCGCAGGTGCTGGAGCTTGGCGACGTGCTCTCCGACCTGTCGCTGATGCTCAAGCGCGTCGTCGCCGACAAGGTCACGCTCGATGTCCGCCAGGGCCGCGATCTCTGGCCTGTAAAGGCCGATCTCGGCCAGCTCGAGCAGGTTATCGTCAACCTCGCCGTCAATGCCCGCGACGCGATGGCCGATGGCGGCAAGCTCGCCGTCCGCACCCGCAATGTCGACGCCGCCGCCTGCGCCGCCTTCGGCTATGCCGCCCTGCCCGCTGACGACTATGTCCTGCTCGAGGTCGAGGACAGCGGCACCGGCATCGCGCCCGAGCATCTCGACAAGATCTTCGAGCCGTTCTTCACCACCAAGGAGGTCGGCAAGGGCACCGGCCTCGGCCTCTCCATGGTCTATGGCATCGTCAAGCAGACCGGCGGCTTCGTCTTCTGCGATTCCGTCGTCGGACGCGGCACGATCTTCCAGATCTTCCTGCCGCGCCATGTGCCGAGCGAAGAGGAGATTGCCGCCGAGGCCGCAATCAAGGAGGCGCCGAAGAAGGTCGCCGCCGACCACACCGGCGCCGGCGTCATCCTGCTGGTCGAGGACGAGGATGCGGTGCGCGCACTCAACGCCCGCATGCTGGTCTCGCGCGGCTACACCGTCCACGAGGCGGCCTCGGGCGTCGAGGCGCTCGACATCTTCCTCCAGCATGATGGCAAGATCGACCTCGTCGTCTCCGATGTGGTGATGCCGGAGATGGATGGGCCGACCCTGCTCGGCGAACTGCGCCAGCGCAACCCGGCGACCAAGGTCGTCTTCGTCTCGGGTTATGCCGAGGAGGCCTTCCGCAAGAACCTGCCCGAGGGCGAGGATTTCCAGTTCCTGCCAAAGCCTTTCACGATGAAGCAGCTCGTCGAGACCGTGAAGGCGGCGATGGGCTGAAAACCCAGATTAGCGAGGCTTTGCCGGAGCGCTGACCCAGCGTTTGTCCGCGGGATCACGCCGCGGCGCGCTGCCCCTACACACTGGATCTTGTCCGAGATCTCGACTCGAAGGCCGCTGGCGGCGATGTCAGGACGCGCTATAGTCTTCGACCAGGCGTCATACGGATCACTCATTTGGTCGCGCGGTCATCCACCGGCTCTGTGCTTGGACTCCTGCTTGTCCTCCTCGCATATTTTTGCGCGGCGGAAGCGACGTTTGCCAACGAGCCGACGGAACGCCGCGTCGCGCTCGTCATCGGCAATTCGGCCTATCGGGCCGTGCCCAGACTGCTCAATCCGCGCAACGACGCGCAGGATGTGTCCGCAGCTCTCAGGGCGGTCGGGTTCGAGGTGATCGAGGGGCACGACCTCGACAGGCGCGGCATGGGCGAGGCGCTGGGCCGCTTCGCCCGGGCGGCCGACGGAGCGGATGCGGCGCTGTTCTTCTATGCCGGCCACGGATTGCAGTTTCGCGGCGAGAATTTCCTGCTTCCGGTCGATGCCTCCCCTGCCGACGAACTCGCGATCCCCTACGAGACGACCCGCGTCGCCGACGTCGTCGAGGCACTCCAGAATGCCGCGGGTGTCCGTGTCCTGATCCTCGACGCCTGCCGGAACAACCCCATGGCGAACCGGATCTCCAGTTCCAACCGCACGCGCAGCAGTTCGGTCGGCCGCGGCCTCGCGCCCATCCCGCAGAACAAGGGCATGGTGGTCGCCTATGCCACCCAGGCCAACGACGTCGCGGCGGATGGCATGGGGCGCAACAGCCCGTTCAGCGCGGCCTTCATCGAGCAACTCGGCGAACCCGGCCTCGAGATCGGCCAGCTTTTCCGCAAGGTCGCGGTCAACGTCAACCAGCGCACCACCGGCAAGCAGACGCCGGAGCTGTCTTTGTCCCTCCTCGGCGATTTCTACTTCAACCGCAGCGAAACGGATATTCAGGCCTGGGCCAAGCTACGCGAGAGTGACGACGCCGCCGCCTTGCGCGGTTTCGTGAGCCGCTTCCCCGGCAGCTACCTGGCCGATGCTGCCAAAGCGCGCGTCGATGCCATTGACCGCGCACAGCGGGAAAGCGCTCTGAACCAGCAGATCGCCCGGTATGAGGAGGAGCGGCGCAAGGCCATGGCTGCGGCGGAGGCTGCGGCAAAGACGGAGGAAGCCCGGCTTGCAGGCGAGAAGGCCGAGCGCGACAGGCTTGTCACGGCACAGGCCGACATCCGGCGCAAGGCGGAGGACGATGCGGTTCGACAACAGGCCGAGCAGAAGCGGCGGCTCGACGAGCGCTTCGCCGAGTTGGAGGCCGAGAAGCGCCGATTCCAGAGCGAGCTTGCGGCGCGCGCTGAGCAGGAGGCGCGTCGCGCCCGCGACGACAAGGAGCGCGAGCGCCAGAGCGTAGAACGCGACCGCCTGGCCGCAGGTCAGGCCGACCGCATCCGGACCGCCGAGGACGACGCCAGCCGCCAGAAGCTGGAGGAGGAGCGCCGGATCGCCGAGCGACTGGCCAAGCTCGAAGAGGAGAATCGTCGCGCCTCCGCGGAACTGGCCGCCCGCTTCAAGGCGGAGCAGGACATCCGCGACACCTCCGAGCGCGAGCGCACCAGGCTGATCGCCGATATCGAGGCGGAACGCCGCCGCGCCGCTGAGGAGCTCCAGCGCGTGCAAAGGGAGGCCGGCGCTGCCCTTGCGCGCGAGAAGCAGCCGCCATCGCAGGACGCCGCGCCGCAGATCGCCTCGCTGGCGAGGGATGCCGAAACGCCCGCTCCCGCAGCGGGGCCAGGCATCGCCGGCCTGACGAGCACGATCCATCTCGAACTCAGGCGCGTCGGCTGCTACAACGGCAAGCCCGACGCGGAATGGTCGAGCCGGCAGACGAAGCAGGCGGTGCAACAGTTCGCGCGCCTGACCCGGACCAGCATTCCGGATGCCCCCAACGACGCGTTCCTCGATGCGCTCAAGCGCCAGCCCGGGCGGATTTGCCCGCTCTCATGCCCACGGGGCCAGATCGAGCGCGACGGCGCCTGCGTCGTTCAAAAAGCGCAGGTGAAGCGAGCGGAGCAGCCGCAGAAGGTTCGCGCGCAGACCCCGAAGGCGACGCCTCCCGCGCGAAGCGGCCGCTGCTTCTCGTTCAACGGCCAGTCGTTCTGCGAGTGAGCGGCACTCGCGACGCGCTGCACCGACCTTTCGTATCACAACAGTCGAGGGACGATGTCGAAATCCCTGATCGCGATCATCCTGGCAGCCTGCCCTCTCGTGGCCCTCGCTCATGCGCCCGCTGCGATGGCTCAGGACGTGCAGTTCCGCCTGTCCGTGGCCTGGACCGTTGAGGTGATCGAGCCCGAGCCGCGGTCCCGCCTCGCGGGCGGAACCTTCCTCCTGACACTCGGCAAGGGCGGAAAGGTCACCGAACTCTTCACGGATAACCAGCGCCGAAGGGGGCGGGGTCGTTCGGCCCGGCTCAAGGAGGGCGAACTGGGCGAAGACATCGATGGCCGTTTCGTTTCGCAATGGAAGGTCGTCAACGAGCGCACGCTGGTCCGGCTTGTGGCCAGACCCTCTCACACCTTCGCCATCTGGCTGAAGACCGATGGCGCCCGCTCCTGCACCGTATCGCTGGAGTGGCGCCTGAAGCCGGGCTTTACCTCCTATGAAGGCTGGTCCCGGCGCCGAGAGATCAGGACCAAGTTCCTCCAGCCGACCGTCCAGCACGCCCGTTGCGAGGTTCTGCAGGTCTAGAAGGCCGCTTCCAGGTCCAGACGAGCGCTCCAGATCTAGACGACCGCCTGATCCGACACGCTCGTCCGACGCAAGTGCCCGCCCCCTCCCATCGCCAGAAGCGCGACCAGCGTCAGGACCGCCGCCGCCGTCAGATAATATCCGACATGTCCGAGCCCGAAATGCGTCGCCAGCCAGGTCGCGATATAGGGCGCGAGCGAGGCCCCGACAATGCCGCCGAGATTGAAGGTCAGCGAGGCGCCGGTATAGCGCACCGCCGTCGGGAACATCTCGGCCAACGCCGTGCCGAGCGGGCCGTAGGTGAAGCCCATCAGCCCGAAGCCGAGGACGAAGAAGGCGAGCACGCCCACCGTGCTGCCCGAACCGAACAGCGGCGCCAGCGTGAAGCCGAACAGCGCGATCGCTAGCGTCGTGGCGATCAGCGTCCAGCGTCGGCCGAAACGATCCGCCAGCAGCGCCGAGAGGGGGATCGCGAGGCCGAAAAAGACGACGCCGATCATCTGCAGCGGCAGGAACTCGCCCCGCGCATAGCCCAGCGCCGTCGTGCCCCAGCTCAGCGAGAACACCGTCATGATGTAGAACAGCACGAAGGTCGCAAGCGCCGCGACGGTGCCCAGCAGCAGCGCAAGCTTGTGTCCGGCGAGCACGCTGACGAGCGGCACGCGCACGCGCTCCTGCTTGTCGAGCGCTTTGCGGAAGGCCGGCGTCTCGCTGATCCTGAGGCGCACATAGAGCCCCATGAAGACGAGCAGCGCGCTGGCGATGAACGGGATGCGCCAACCGAAGGCGAAGAACTGCGCGTCGCTCAGAATGTCGCCAAGCAGCAGGAAGCTGCCCGTCGCCAGGATGAAGCCGATCGGCGCGCCGAGTTGCGGGAACATGCCGTACCAGGCCTCCTTGCCGGGAGGCGCGTTCTCGGTGGCGAGCAGGACCGCCCCGCCCCACTCCCCGCCGAGGCCGAGGCCTTGCCCGAGCCGGCACAGCGCCAGCAGCAGCGGCGCGACGACGCCCACGGCGGCATAGGTCGGCAGCAGCCCGATCGCCACCGTCGACAGCCCCATCGTCATTAGCGCCGCGACCAGCGTCGCCTTGCGCCCGACCCGGTCGCCGAAATGGCCGAACAAGGCGGCACCAATCGGACGCGCGAAGAACGCGATCGCGAAGGTCGCGAAGGATTGCAGCATCGCCGAGTTCGGATCGCTGGCCGCGAAGAACAGCTTCGGGAACACAATCACGGCGGCGGTGGCGTAGATGTAGAAGTCGAAGAACTCGATCGTGGTGCCGATCAGGCTGGCGAACAGCACCCGGCGCGGCGAATTGGCCGGCACGGCGGACAGGGATGGGGAGGACACGACGAAAACTTTCGCAAATCAGAACGGGGATGCGCGCAATTAACAGAATGTGGAATGGCGCACCAACGACATGAGGCCCCATCGACATGCACACGAGACATGATGATACGACAACGCGTCGAGAAAGCCGCATTGCGCGCATGTCGGGGCGCGCTCCTGACAACTCCTGTCAGCAGACGCGAAACGAGAACAGAAAAAGAACTTGCAGACAGGAACAAACCATGACCAATCTTGGCCATCGGCGCGATTGAGATGTCATCGCGCCCCTGCCATAAGGAGCGCAACTCGTGAGTCAGGCGAATCTCAAGCTCGTGGAAGGTTCCTCGATGGACAAGGCCAAGGCGCTGGATGCAGCGCTCTCGCAGATCGAGCGCGCCTTTGGCAAGGGCTCGATCATGCGGCTGGGCAAGAACCAGCAGGCGATCGAGATCGAGACGATTTCGACCGGCTCGCTCGGCCTCGACATCGCGCTCGGCGTCGGCGGCCTGCCCCGCGGCCGCGTCATCGAGATTTACGGCCCTGAATCCTCCGGCAAGACGACGCTCGCGCTCCACACCATCGCCGAGGCCCAGAAGAAGGGCGGCGTCTGCGCCTTCGTCGATGCCGAGCATGCGCTCGATCCGGTCTATGCCCGCAAGCTCGGCGTCAATCTCGACGACCTGCTGATCTCGCAGCCCGACACCGGCGAGCAGGCGCTCGAAATCACCGACACCCTCGTCCGCTCCGGCGCGATCGACGTGCTGGTCATCGATTCGGTCGCAGCCCTGACGCCGCGTGCCGAGATCGAGGGCGAGATGGGCGATGTGCAGCCCGGTCTCCAGGCCCGCCTGATGAGCCAGGCCCTGCGCAAGCTGACCGCCTCGATCTCGCGTTCGAACTGCATGGTCATCTTCATCAACCAGATCCGCATGAAGATCGGCGTGATGTATGGTTCACCGGAGACGACGACCGGCGGCAACGCGCTGAAATTCTACGCCTCGGTGCGCCTCGACATCCGCCGCGTTGCGACGCTGAAGGATCGCGAGGAGGCCACCGGCAACCAGGTCCGCGTCAAGGTCGTCAAGAACAAGGTCGCGCCGCCCTTCAAGCAGGTCGAGTTCGACATCATGTTCGGCGAGGGCATCTCCAAGGTCGGCGAACTGGTCGATCTCGGCGTCAAGGCCGGCATGGTCGAGAAATCCGGCGCCTGGTTCTCCTTCGACAGCCAGCGCCTCGGCCAGGGCCGCGAGAACGCCAAAGCCTTCCTCAAGGCCAACCCCGAGATGGCCGCCAGGATCGAGGCGACGATCCGGCAGAACTCCGGCCTGGTCGCCGAGCGTATCCTCGACGAAGCGACACCGAGTGCCGACGATCTCGATGAGGGCGAGGCCTGAGCGGCCCCGCCCCTGCCCCACCGCGATCGGCGGGACGAGACCATGCAAGGGCGGCTTCCGGGCCGCCCTTTTTGATGTTGGAGCAGGCCATTGGTGCGGGCTTTCTGGACAGGCGCTGGCGGCCTGACTAGAAGCGGTCTTTCCTGCCGGTTTAGCCGGCCTCCTGCCCAAGATTCCTCCTGTCCAAGACCAGAGCGCAAACAGCGATGAGCGGCGTCAACGAAATCCGGTCCACCTTCCTCGATTACTTCAAGGGCCAGGGCCATGAGGTGGTGCCGTCGAGCCCGCTCGTGCCGCGCAACGACCCGACGCTGATGTTCGCCAATTCGGGCATGGTGCAGTTCAAGAACGTCTTCACCGGGCAGGAGAAGCGCCCTTACGTGCGCGCCACCACGGCGCAGAAATGCGTCCGCGCAGGCGGCAAGCACAACGACCTCGACAATGTCGGCTACACCGCCCGCCACCACACCTTCTTCGAGATGCTGGGGAACTTCTCCTTCGGCGATTATTTCAAGGAACAGGCGATCACCCACGCCTGGACCCTGGTCACGCGCGAATTCGGCCTGCCCAAGGACAAGCTGACGGTTACGGTCTATTCCGAGGACGACGAGGCGCACGCCCTTTGGAAGAAGATCGCCGGCCTCTCCGACAGCAAGATCATCCGCATCCCGACCTCGGATAACTTCTGGCGCATGGGCGACACCGGCCCCTGCGGCCCCTGCTCCGAGATCTTCTACGATCATGGCGACCATATCCCCGGCGGCCCTCCGGGCTCCCCCGACGAGGATGGTGACCGCTTCATCGAGATCTGGAATCTCGTCTTCATGCAGTATGAGGAAGCGGCCGGCGGCATCAGGACGAACCTGCCGCGCCCCTCGATCGACACTGGCATGGGCCTCGAGCGCGTCGCCGCGGTGCTCCAGGGCACTCATGACAATTATGCGATCGACCTGTTCGCGGCGCTGATCGGCGCCATCGCCGAGATGACCTCGGTCGCCTCCGACGGGCCGATGAAGGCGAGCCACCGCGTCATCGCCGACCATCTGCGCTGCTCGGCCTTCCTTATCGCGGACGGCGTGCTGCCGTCCAACGAAGGACGCGGCTACGTGCTGCGCCGGATCATGCGCCGAGGCATGCGCCATGCCCAGTTGCTCGGCGCCAAAGACCCGCTGCTGCACCGGCTGGTGCCGGTGCTGACCCGCGAGATGGGCCGCGCCTATCCGGAACTGCTCCGCGCCGAGACCCTGATCACCGAGACGCTGCAGCTTGAGGAAACTCGCTTCCGCACCACGCTGGCACGCGGCCTGACACTGCTCGACGACGCGGCGAAGGACCTCGTCTCCGGCCAGAGCCTGAAGGGCGACGTCGCCTTCACCCTCTACGACACCTATGGCTTCCCGCTCGACCTGACCCAGGACGCGCTGCGCGCGCGCGGCGTCTCGGTCAATACCGAGGGCTTCGACGCGGCTATGCAGCAGCAGAAGGCCAAGGCCCGCGCTGCCTGGGCCGGCACCGGCGAGGCCGCGACCGAGAAGCTCTGGTTCCCGCTGCGCGACCGCCTCGGCGCCACCGAGTTTCTCGGCTACGACACCGAGACCGCCGAGGGCGTCGTCACGGCGCTGATCCGCGACAATGCCGAGGTCGAGAGCCTGAAGGCTGGCGAGAGCGGTCTCATGATCGTCAACCAGACGCCGTTCTATGGCGAGTCCGGCGGCCAGGTCGGGGATGCCGGCACGATCCGCGGTCCCGGCATGCTGGCCGAGATCGGCGACGTGCAGAAGAAGCTGGGCGACGTCTTCGCCCATTCCGTCACCGTCAAGGACGGCGAGCTGAAGCGCGGCCAGCCAGTCGAGCTACTGGTCGATCATGGCCGCCGCAGCGCGATCCGCGCCAACCATTCGGCGACGCATCTGTTGCATGAGGCGCTGCGCCTCGTTCTCGGCGACCATGTCGCGCAGAAGGGCTCGCTGGTCTCGCCCGACCGCCTGCGCTTCGATTTCTCGCATCCCAAGCCGATCTCCGATGAGGAGCTACGCGAGGTCGAGGAGATCGCCAACGCGATCGTGCTGAAGAACGAGCCGGTCGCGACCCGGCTGATGAGCGTCGACGAGGCGATCGCTTCGGGCGCCCGCGCCCTCTTCGGCGAGAAATACGGCGACGAGGTCCGCGTCGTCTCGATGGGCACGAACCCGGCCGGCCGCACCTTCTCGGTCGAGCTTTGCGGCGGCACCCATGCGACGCGCACGGGCGATATCGGCCTCGTCAGCGTCGTCGGCGAGAGCGCGGTCGCAGCCGGCGTGCGCCGTCTCGAGGCGATGACCGGCAACGGCGCCCGCCTGCGCCTCAACGCCGAATCGCGCCTGCTCGAGGGGCTCTCCGGCCTGCTCAAGGTCCCGCATGCGGAAGCCGGCAATCGCCTTGCGGCGCTGATCGAGGAGCGCCGCAAGCTGGACCGCGAGCTGACCGAGGCGCGCAAGAAGCTCGCCATGGGCGGCGGCGGTGCCGCCGAGGACCCGATCCGGGAAATCGCCGGTGCCAAGCTGCTGGCGCGCGCCATCAGCGGCGTCGAGATGAAGGACCTCAAGAGCCTGGCAGACGAAGCCAAGACCCGTGTCGGCTCCGGCGTCGTCGTCATCGTCGGCGTGTCGGAGGACGGCAAGGCCGGCGTCGTTGTCGGCGTCACCGAGGACATGACCGCGCGCTTCGACGCGGTCGCGCTGGTGCGCGCCGCCTCCGAGCAACTCGGCGGCAAGGGCGGCGGAGGGCGGCGCGACATGGCGCAGGCCGGCGGGCCCGATGGCACGAAGGCGCAGGAAGCGCTCGATGCCGTCGCCGCAGCGATGGGCTGACCCGACATGGCAGCCGCCTCCTCTCTCGCAGGATGGCGGCGCCAGCTTCACCTCTGGATCGACCATGGCGCCGGTGACGATGCGGTCGCGAGCTGGATTCATCGCGGCCTCGTCCTGCTGATCTGCGCCAATGTCGTCGCCATCGTGCTGGAATCGATTCCCCATCTGGGGCAGCGTTTCGGCCTGGCCTTCCAGGTATTGGAGGCCACATCGCTCGCCATCTTCACGCTGGAATATGCCGTCCGTCTCTGGGTCGCGCCCGAACATGCGCGCTATCGCTCGCTGGCGCCGGCCCGGGCCAGGATGGCCTATGCCATGTCGCTGCCGGCCATCGTCGATCTGCTGGCGACGCTGCCCCTGGCCTTCGCCTTTTTCGGGCTCGGCGAGCTCAAGGTGCTGCTGCTGCTGCGGTTGGTGCGCTTCTTCAAGCTCGGCCGCTACTCGCCGGGCATGGCATCGCTCGCCGCCGCGCTGACGGCCGAACGCAAGGCCCTCTTCGCCTGCTTCGTCGTGCTGATGGGCGTCATGCTGATGGCCGCCAGCGTGATGCATCTCGTCGAACACGAGGCCCAGCCCGAGAAGTTCGGCACGATCCCCGACGCGATGTGGTGGGCGATCATCACCCTGACCACGGTCGGCTACGGCGATGTCTTCCCGATCACTGCGCCCGGCAAGGCGGTTGCGGCGGTCACGGCCGTGCTCGGGCTGGTCATGCTGGCGCTGCCGGTCGGCATCGTCGCGACCGCCTTCGCGCAGGAAATCCATCGCCGTGAATTCGTCGTGACCTGGAGCATGATCGCGCGCGTGCCCCTGTTCGGCCAACTTGATGCTGTCGAGATTGCCGAGGTGATGCAGTTCCTGCGCGCCCGGACGGTGAGGAACGGTGTCGTGGTGACGCATGAGGGAGAGCCCTTGCAGGCGCTCTATTTCGTCGCCAGCGGCGAGGTCGAGATCTCGCTGCCGGAGGGGCGGACCAAACTGGACGAGGGGCATTTCTTCGGCGCCGTGACACTGGACGATGTCGCGATCGCGAGCCACTCGCCCGGCGTGAGCGCGGCCATTGCAACCGCTCCGACCAAGCTTCTCGTTCTCGACCAGATCGACTTCCGGGCGCTCACGGCACGCAGCCCCAGGCTCGCTGCCCATATCAGGGCGCTGGCGCGCGCATGAGGCAGGGTTCACTCATCGGATTGGCGCTGCTGCTCGCCCCTTTCCTCGCCACGCCCCCGGCGCAGGCCCAACCGAGGCCGCAGGGGCCGCCCCTGTCCTCTGGCCCAGCCATATCGGCCTCGCGAAGCGTCATGGCCGGCTCGATGCTGAGCGTCCTCGTCAGCCGGGCGCCAGCCGGTGCGAGGCTCGCCATCGCGCGCCCGGCCGATCCGTCGGCCTCGGCGATCGTCGTGGTCGAACTCGGCGGCAGGCCCTCGGCCAGCCTGCCCGTCCCCGGCGAGGCTGGCGGCTACGAACTGCGCCTGACCGGGGACCGGGACGGCGCGCCCGCCATCCTGCTGCGTCAGCCGGTCGCTACAACCCCTGCCGAAGCGACGCTGGCTGCGCCCGATCGCGTCGCGCGCGGCCGGGACTTCCCCGCCCGCGGCATCGGCCCCAATGGCATCCATGACCGCGTCGTTCTGGTCGAGCCCGACGCGCCGGCGGAGGCGCTCGAGCCATCCTTCTTCCCGGCCGAGAACGTCGAGGCGAGGCTGGAAGCGCCCGACAAGCCCGGTCGCTACGAACTGCGCTACCTCATGAACGCGCCCGTCTCGGGCCTGCGCATCCTCGCCCGTCGGCCGGTCACGGTGGAATAAAAGCGGAAGCCGCCGCCTCAATCTTCCCGATCAGGGTGTTGGCGCGAGCGGTAGCGCGGCATTTCATCGGCCGGGATGTCATCCTCCGTCCGCGTGCCCGAAAGCTGGCAGAGTTCGTCGAACCAGGGCATTCGGCCTTCGACGCCATAGGCAATGCCGGGCGGAAAGGCCGCCGGCTCGTCGAGGCTGCCCGCTGCGACCGACAGACCGGGCTTGCCACGATAGGAAAAGGTCAGCGGCGTGCCACAGGCCGGGCAGAAACCGCGCTCGGCGGCTTCCGACGATGCGAACACGCTGGGCTCGCCCTTCGTCCAGACGACATCCGCGATCGTCGAACTGGCAAAGGCGCCAAAATAGCCCCCGGTCGCCTTTTGGCACATCCGGCAAAAGCAGACTGAGATCTTGGAGGGCGGCCGCGTCAGGCAGTAGCGCACCGCCCCGAATTGGCAGCCTCCGGTGATGGGGCAATCCCGCGTCATGACCACTCCGACGAAAAAAGCCCGGCCAGACTGGCCGGGCTACGTATGCTGGACGAGCCTGCGGGACAGGTGCCTCAGGCGGCCATCGCCTTGCGCATGTTGTCGCTGACCTTCTCGAGGAAGCCGGTGGTCGAGAGCCACTTCTGCTCGGCTCCAACCAGAAGCGCGAGATCCTTGGTCATGTCACCGGCCTCGACCGTGTCGACCGTGACCTTCTCGAGCAGAGCCGCGAACTTGGCGAGCTCGGCATTGCCGTCGAGCTTGGCGCGATGCGACAGGCCGCGCGTCCAGGCGAAGATCGAGGCGATCGAGTTGGTCGAGGTCTCCTTGCCCTTCTGATGCTCGCGATAGTGGCGGGTCACGGTGCCATGAGCGGCCTCCGCCTCGACGGTCTTGCCGTCCGGCGTCATCAGCACGGAGGTCATCAGGCCGAGCGAGCCGAAACCCTGCGCCACGGTGTCGGACTGCACGTCGCCATCGTAGTTCTTGCAGGCCCAGACATAGCCGCCCGACCATTTCATCGCCGAGGCGACCATGTCGTCGATCAGGCGGTGCTCATAGGTGATGCCGAGCTTGTCGAATTCGGCCTTGAACTCCGCCTGGTAGATCTCCTCGAAGATGTCCTTGAAGCGCCCGTCATAGGTCTTCAGGATGGTGTTCTTGGTCGAGAGATAGACTGGGTACTTGCGGATCAGGCCATAGTTCAGCGAGGCGCGGGCGAAATCGCGGATCGACTCGTCGAGATTGTACATCGCCATGGCGACGCCGGCCTCGGGGGCCTTGAAGACCTCCTTCTCGATCACCGCCCCATCCTCGCCGACGAACTTGATCGAGAGCGTGCCCTTGCCGGGGAACTTGAAGTCGGTCGCGCGATACTGGTCGCCATAGGCATGGCGGCCGATCACGATCGGCTGGGTCCATCCCGGCACGAGGCGCGGCACGTTCTTGCAGATGATCGGCTCGCGGAAGATCACGCCGCCGAGGATGTTGCGGATCGTGCCATTGGGCGACTTCCACATCGATTTGAGGTTGAATTCCTTCACGCGGCCTTCGTCCGGCGTGATCGTCGCGCACTTCACCGCGACGCCATGCTTCTTGGTCGCGTTGGCGGCGTCGATCGTGACCTGATCGTCGGTCGCGTCACGGTTCTCGACCGAGAGGTCGTAATAGTCGAGCTCGAGGTCGAGATACGGGAAGATCAGCGTGTCCTTGATCTTCTGCCAGATGATGCGGGTCATCTCGTCGCCGTCCATGTCGACGACCGGGTTGGCGACCTTGATCTTGCTCATGTGAAAACGACCCCTGCTTCTGGCCAGATTGGAACGGCTCCGGCCTGCAGCGAGCGGCCGCAGGCGGTTGGGCGCTTCCTAGCGGGTTCCGGGCCATGAAGGAAGGGCGGCTTTTGGGCAACGGCTACACCTTATGCAGCAGCTCATGTTGCATTGCCGCAAAAACGTCGGCTTCGCGATTCAGTCTGCATCGCTCGCCACCGTCGCAACGGGGACGATCGCCTTGTCGCATTGTCATTCGCCCACGCCCGCCGGCCCGCTACGGCAGGCCTGCCTCATTCTGATGCTCGCCGCCGGGCCGTTGGCCGGCGCGCGTGCGGAGCAGGCCATGCCGGTCCCGCTCGACAGGCCGGGCCAGACGGTTTCCGACGACAGCGAGACCCGGCTTTTCGCACCGATCCCGCGATGGGAGGCGCCACCACCTCCTCCCGATCCCGTGCTGGCAACGCCGAGTTTCCTGGCCCCGACCCTGAACAAGCAGGACGCAGCGCGCGAACGGGCCAAGCGGAACGGTCTCGCCCGTCCGGAGATCGACGCCACGCCGATCCGCCGGGGGCTCGGCCCGGCTGCTTCGCCGCTGCCCTCCGCGACAGAACGCGCCGTCGGCATGAAGCTCGGCGCCGAACGCCTTTCCGTCTCGACCGCGATCATCAGCGGTCAGGGGAACTGGCAACGTAACGACACGCGCTTCGACTGGAACGTGGCCCGGGGCTGGGTGTCGGATGGCAACCTGCTCTGGAGCGCCGCCGCGGGCGGCAATCTGCAGGCCTCGGGCAGCGCCGAGCAGAATGCCCGGGCCGTACTGGGCTACCGGCTTCAGCCGCTCGACATCGTCACCTTGACGACGGAGATCGCGCTCGCAGGCAGCTACACCTTCGCGACCGAGAACGGGCTCGTCACCACCATGACCCCGCGCGTAAAGGTGATCGCCGATCTGACCCAGCCGCTTTCGATGCCCTGGCGCACCACGCTCGACCTCAATCTCGGCCGCGAGATGCCGCTGTCCGGCAACGCCTTCCAGACCAGCGCCTCGGCCCTGCTGCGGCTGGAACTGCCGACCCCCTGACGGCGCGGAGCTGTCACTCCCCGTGCGCGGCGACCTCTCTTCCCGTCGGGGCGGCGCGCCGGTAGTGTCGCGCCATGCAAGATGAATCCCCTCGCTTCGCCCTCGTCACCGGCGGTACTCGCGGCATCGGCCAGGGCGCCGCCCTCGCCTTGGCCACTGCCGGTTACGACGTCCTCGCCACCGGCCTGACGGTGGAGGAGGTCGCAGCCGCGCCGCCCCATCCCACGATCCGCCACGCGCAGCTCGATGTCACCAGGGACGATCAGGTTGCGGCCATCGTGGCGGCCTGCCCACGCCTCGACGCACTGGTCAACTGCGCCGGGATGATCCAGCGCGGCGGCAAGGAATTCGAGATCGACGCCTTCCGCCTGACGATCGAGGTCAATCTCAGCGGCACGATGCGCATGTGCCTCGCGGCCAGGGACAAACTTGCAGCCAGGGTGGACGGCAAAGCAGGCGGCGCGATCGTCAACATCGCCTCGATGCTGACCTTCCACGGCTCGGCCTTTGCTCCCGGCTATGCCGCCTCCAAGGGGGCGATCGGCCAGCTCACCAAATCGCTAGCTGCCGCCTGGGCTGCCGAGGGCATCCGCGTCAACGCCGTGGCGCCGGGCTGGATCGCGACCGAACTGACGAAGCCTCTCGTCGACGACGCCGCCCGCTCGGCGCCGATCCTGGCGCGCACGCCCATGGGTCGCTGGGGCGAGCCCGGCGATGTCGGCGGCGCGATCGCCTTCCTGCTCTCTGATGCGGCAGCCTTCATCACGGGCGCGATCTTGCCGGTGGACGGCGGCTATCTGGCCGTCTGAACACCGGCTCCGACGGCAAAAAAACGCAACCGGCGCAGGATGATGCCGGGCGATCCTGAATCAGCTCGGCAAGGGCCGGTTCACATGACACCGAACGGGAGAGACGCGATGAACAAGACCAGCCCCATCCCTGTCGCGGCGTCCGACGCCGAACGCTGGACGCCGTATCGCCATCCGCAACCGAAGGATTCGCCGCCGGAACTGATCGTCCCCAACGTCATCCCGACCGACGAGCGCATCTGGGTTCCGGTCGACGACAATGTCTGGTTCCGGCCGCTCTGCCTCAGCGTGACGCGTGGCTACTGGATGAACCTGTTGCGGGTACGCCGCTCCGGCGTGCTCTCGCGCCACCGCCACCCCCAGCCGGTCCATGGCTATGTGCTCAAGGGCCAGTGGCGCTATCTCGAACATGACTGGGTCGCGACGGAAGGGGCCTATGTCTACGAGGCGCCGGGAGAGACCCACACGCTGGTGGTCGACCCCGAAACCGAGGAGATGATCACGATGTTCCAGGTCAATGGCGCCATGATCTATGTCGATCCGGACGGCAAATGCCTCGGCTATGACGACGTTTTCACCCGGCTCGACAAATGCCGGGCGCATTATGCGACGAACGGCCTGGGTGCGGACTACGCCGACCAGTTCATTCGCTGAGGGCGCCGATGGGCCCGCAGCCTCGCCAAAGTGCCGCGACCGCCTTGACCCGACGGGCGGCGCTCGCCGGCGTGGCGTTGGGCTGGCTCGCGGACCCGGCCCATGCCGCAGATGTCGTCGATCGTCTCGGCATTCCAGGTCCGCTGGCCTTCGATGGCACAAGCTACGGGCTGGCCTGGAGCGCCCACCCCTCGCCGACCTATTTCAAGCAGGAGTATCTCCCTGCGGGACAGGTTTCCGCCAGCTATGACAGCATGCTGATCGTCGAGGTTCTCGACGGCGGCGCGAGCGTCCAGAGTGCGCTGGCCGCGCAGGTTCGTCTGCTCAACCAGCGCAAGGGCAAGGACCCGCTGGTCAAGCTGGACGTCATCCAGAACAGCCGGACCGGCGAGGCGCTGCTGGATTTCCTGATCAGCGCGCGCAACGCTAAGGGTGTCGAGATCGTGGAGTGGAACGCCTATCGCTATGTGCCGCGCAAGGCGGGTGATGGGCGCGAGGGCGTCATGCTCTTCGCTGTCAGCCGCCGCGCCTATGGCGACGACAAGATCCGCGGCTTCCTGACTGATCTGAAGACGAAGCGCCCCGCCGATATCAACCGGCTCGCCCGGCATGCGCTGCCGACGGCACGTATCGCACGCTGAGGCTAGCGCCCGAGCTTGGCCAGTTCGACGGCGGCGCGCAGCTCGATATGGGCCAGGACGTCGTCGAGGCGCGGATCGTCGGTGCTCTCGCGCCGCAGCGCCAGCATGTCCTTCAGGCGCTCGAGCTCGGACACCCTGACCGAGCCCGACAGCAGCGCCGCCTTCAGCCGGTCGAGCCCGTCGAGCAGGTCGTGCCCGCGCTTGGCCTGGCGCTTCTTGCGCTCATGCGGTTCTTCATAAGCCTGCACGGCCAGAAGCGTGTCGAGCGGGCCGGACGCGCTGACGCTGGCACTGCGCGTCGCTGCCGCGCCCTCCTTGGTCGGCAATGTGAACGCGGCGCCACCCGCGCGCCTTGCGGAACCTGCCGGGCCGGCGTTGGAGATGGGCGCGCGCTGGTCGATCCGGATCATGGTCGCCTCGCGAAATCGGTCATCGAACCCTCGCGCCAGCCTGGTTAACAGACGGTAAACCACCCGGCAGAAACTGCCGTCCCGGCATTATCCGCAGCCGGGCTTTTGTCGAGCACAACCTGCGCCCTATTTCCAAACATTTGATAAATCAGTGTTTTCAATTTCTCCCGGTCTGGCACGGGGATCGCAGGAGGATGTCCGATCGCTTTCTCCAGCCGGTGAGACCATGCTCCGCAAAGCCGCCCTGAAATCCCTGATGAAGCCGCTGGCTGCGCTGCTCGCGCTGGGCTTCGCCATGGCGGCCGGCCCGGCGCATGCCCTCTCCCGCATCAAGGATCTCGCATCCGTCGAGGGCGTGCGCTCGAACCAGATCCTCGGCTACGGCATCGTCGTCGGCCTCAACGGCACCGGCGACACGCTCAACAACGCCCCCTTCACCAAGCAGTCTTTGACCGCGATGCTGGAGCGGCTCGGCGTCAACACCCGCGGCGCCAACATGCGCACCGCCAATGTCGCCGCCGTCATGGTGACGGCCAACCTGCCGCCCTTCGCGACCCAGGGCACGCGGCTCGACGTCACGGTCTCCGCATTGGGAGACGCCAAATCGCTGCAGGGCGGCACGCTTCTGGTGACGCCGCTGCTCGGCGCCGATGGCGAGGTCTACGCCGTCTCGCAGGGCCCGGTCGCCATCGCCGGCTTCTCGGCCGAGGGCGATGCCAGCAAGATCACCCGCGGCGTCCCGACCGTCGGGCGCATCGCCAATGGCGGCCTCGTCGAGCGCGAGATCGAGTTCGCCCTGAACAAGCTGAAGACGCTACGGCTCGCCCTGCGCAATCCCGATTTCACGACCGCACGCCGCATGGCGGCCGCGATCAACGATTTCCTCGGCGGCGACGCAGCCGAGCCGACCGACCCCTCGACGGTCGTGCTGCAGATCCCGCCGCGCTTCCAGGGCAACATGATCCGCATGCTCACCGACATCGAGCAGCTCCGGATCGAGCCCGACCAGCTCGCCCGCATCGTCATCGACGAGCGCTCCGGCATCATCGTCATGGGCAAGGATGTGCGGGTGTCCACGGTCGCTGTCGCGCAGGGCAACCTCACCGTCACCATCACCGAGCAGCCGCAGGTCAGCCAGCCGAACGAGTTCTCCCGCGGCCAGACCGTGGTGACGCCCCGCACCAATGTGAAGGTCGACACCGAAGGCGGCAACAAGCTCGCCATGGTCAAGGAAAGCGTGACGCTGGCCGAACTCGTCGACGGATTGAACGCGCTCGGCATCGGCCCGCGCGACCTGATCTCCATTCTCCAGGCCATCAAGGCGTCCGGCGCCCTCCAGGCTGAAATCGAGGTGATGTGATGACTGCAGCCCTTGCTCTCCCCGCTGCGAAGCTGGCGCTCGGCGCCGCCGGCAGCATCGTCAATGGACTGGCCAATGCGCTCGACCCGGCCAAGGCCAAGGCCAAGAAGCAGGCCGATGATTTCGAGACCATGTTTCTCGAGCAGGTGACGCAGCAGATCATGGCTGCGCCGCAGGGCAGCGAGGGCCCGCTCGGCGAAAACGGCATCGGCGGCGACATCTACAAGTCGCAGCTCACCCAGCAATACGCCAAGCAGCTCCAGAAGGCCGGCGGCATCGGCCTGTCGGACCAGATCCTGCGCGACCTTCTGCGCGTGCAGGAGCAGTCGGGCGCGGCAAGCGGCACGGCACAGGCCGGCGGAGTCCAGAATGTCGGTTCCTAGGCGCGTTCTGGACGAGCGGCCGCGCATCGCCAGTGCGCTCGATGCCAGAGCCCTGATCGAGGGCGTGCTGGAAGCGCTGTCGGCGCTGTCGCATCTCGTCGGCGAGGAGACCGAGCTGGTGCGCGCCGGGCGCCTGCCCGAGGCAATGACCCGGGAGCCGCGCAAGACGGAGCTCGCCGGCATCTATATGCGTGGCGTCGAGCAGGTGAAGCTCAATGCCGTTGCGCTCGCCCGTTTCGTCCCCGAGCAGGTGCAGCGCCTGAAGGCGGCCCATCTCTCCTTCCAGACGCTGATCGAGACCAACCAGATCGTGCTGGCGACCGCCCGCGCGGTCTCGGAGTCGATCGTGCGGGAGCTCGCCGCCGACGCCAACCGCCCGTCCCGCGCGGCAGGATACGGCCCGGCCGCGACCGTCGGGGCCGGTGCCTTCAGCCGGCCCAACTCGGGGCCGCTGATGGTCTCCCGCCGCCTCTGAGCGTCGCGGGGCGATCCGTCAATATTGAGCTAATTCCCTTACGTCACATTCAATCTTCTCTGCCAGCGTGGTCATGTTCGGATAGGTCCGCCCTGTCCGGCGCGAACGGCAAGCAGTGGCGCCACGTCGCTGTGCCCGACTCCAGAAGGAGTGGACCATGGATTTTGGCAACGCGCCCAGGACCACGCCTGTCGGAGGCCCTCCCCCCGTCGCGAGAGCCGACGTCGTCGCGACGCAAGGCAGCGTCGCCGTCGAGCTCGCCCCCGAAAAGACGGTTCAGTCGGCGCAGGCCGGCGACGCAGTGAGGGTGGATATCCGTGCTCAGGACCGCGATGCGCGCGCTCGCGACGCCCAGAACCGCGCCAGCTTCGAACGCCGCACCACGGAAAACCAGCAGCAGCAGCGCCAGGCCGACCAGGACCTGGACGAGGTCGTCGAGCGCCGGCTCGTGATCGAGCCGCGCACGCGCGCCATCGTGCTGCAGAAGAAGGACAGCCAAACAGGCGAGACGATCTCGCAATTGCCCGACGAGACGCTCCTGAAGCTGCGCATCTATTCGCGCGAGCTGACCGAGCGCGCCAGGGAGGCCGATGAGGCCAGGCAGCATTATGTCGAGCGGACGGCCTGAGCGCCTCCCCTCCTCCGATCGCGCCATCTCCGCAAACCGTCGAACCGCCCGCATCGCGCGGGCGGTTTTCGTTTTGGCACGCCTCCGGAGAGCTGCCCTTACGTCATTTACGCCGGCGTAACCACGTCGCGGTTTGGCCGCCGGCCGGCGCAATTCGAGCTCCCGAATTTACCAGTTGTTACGGGCTGCCGACCGAGTGTCCGGGTGTCGCGGCCAGAATGATCGCGACTGCCAGAAGGCACCAAACCAGAAGGGTTTACGATTATGGCTACCGCTATCTCGAACGGCGTTCGTTCTTCGCTCGCCTCGCTCCAGACCATCACCAGCCAGGCCGCCGCCGTTCAGAACCGTCTTGCCACCGGCAAGAAGGTGAACACGGCTGTCGATAATCCGGTCAACTTCTTCACTGCACAGTCGCTGAACAGCCGCTCGGACTCGCTCAAGGGTCTGCTCGACGGCATCTCCAACGGCATCCAGACCGTCCAGGCGGCTTCCAAGGGCATCGACGGCATCACCAAGCTGGTCGGTTCGCTTCAGTCCACCGTCAAGCAGGCCCAGGCCGACGCGGCCCAGAACCGTCCGACTAAGGCCGGCGCGGCTCTCGCTACCGCAGCTGAAGCGGCGGTGACCTCCAAGAGCCTGAAGGACATCGCTCTCGACAAGAATATCGGCGATACGGCCGGTGTCGACGTCCTCGACGACGGTATCAAGAACGCCGCGACCGCCTCCAGCGCCGGTGACTTGGGTGTCATCGAGGCCAGCGACACGCTGGCTCTGTCGATCACTGCCGGTGCCACGACTTACGAAGCCACGTTCGATACCGCCAACACGACCGTTCGCGACGTCGTCAACGAGATCAACAAGTCGGGCATCGCCACGGCGTTCGTCGACGAAAAGGGCCAGCTCAACGTCAAGGGCACCGGCTCCGAGACCGTCAAGTTCGGATTTGGCGCAGGCGTCGATGCTGCGGCGGCGACCACTTCGGCTCAGGCCGGTGGCGCCAATACCGCGATCGGTTTCCTTGCTGCCGACGCCGTCACCGCGACCTCGGAACTCACCTCGTCGAACGTCACCTCCGCGGTTCGCTCCAACCTCATCCAGCAGTACAACGACCTGCGCACGCAGATCGATGAACTGGCCAAGGATGCGGGCTTCAACGGCGTGAACCTGCTCGGCGGCGACAAGGTCTCGATCCAGTTCAACGAAAAGACCGGCAAGAACCAGTCGAAGCTGGATATTCAGGGCTCGACGATCAGCTCCGACAACCTCGGCATCACCCAGGCCACCAACACGCAGCTCACCGGGTTCTCGAACTTCCAGAACGACTCGGACCTGACAAAGGCGACCGAGGCGCTGACCGGCGCTCTGACCTCGCTGAAGTCGCTGTCGTCCTCGCTCGGCGCCAACCTGTCGGTCGCCCAGACCCGCCAGGACTTCACCAAGGATCTGGCTGACGTGCTGTCGACCGGCGCCAGCAACCTGGTGAATGCCGACGCCAACGAGGAAGCCGCCAACCTGCTCTCGCTGCAGACCCGCCAGCAGCTGTCGCAGACGGCGCTGTCGCTCTCCTCGCAGTCCGATCAGGCCGTCCTGCGTCTGTTCTGATCCTTCGTCCGCAGAAGCGGGCAAGCCCACAGAATGTGGGCCGAAGACAAGAAGGCGGCGGAGCGCAAGCTCCGCCGCCTTTCTGCATAAAGCCCCTCCCCGCACAGCGCCGCGCTGCGGCAACGGCGCGTCGGCGGCCCGAACCACGAGCGGCATTAACCAGTTATTATCCTTAACGAGGGATTATCGGCCCAGATCAAACCGGACAGGCGCGCGAATCGCGTTTCCAGGGGACCGACGATGGCCAACACAATTCTCTCGAGCGGCGTCCGCAACAACCTGCTCACCCTGCAGCAGACATCGGCTCAGCAGAGCGTCATCCAGAACCGGCTGGCGACAGGCAAGCGCGTCAACTCGGCCATCGACAACCCGGTCAACTACTTCACCTCACAGTCGCTGAATGATCGCTCGAGCCAGCTCACCGGCTTGCTCGACGGCATCTCCAACGGCATCCAGACCATCCAGGCCGCGTCCAAGGGCATCGACGGCATCACCAAGCTGGTGCAGTCGCTCCAGTCGACGGTGAAGCAGGCCCAGGCCGACGCGGCCCAGAACCGCCCGACCAAGGCTGGCACGGCGCTCAGCACGGCAACGGAAGCCGCGCTGACCAGCAAGAGCCTAAAGGACATCGCCCTCGACAAGCGGATCGTCGATGACAACACGGCTCCGACCGCAAACAGCGCCACGGCGACCTATGCTGGTAACGTCGGCGGCCCTGTCCTGGCGGCCGGCGACCAGTCGACGACCTCGATCTATCTGAAGACGGGGACCACCACCTACAAGGCCTCGTTCCTGAGCACCAACGGGACCGTTCGCGACGTCGTCAACGAAATCAACAAATCCGGCATCGCCACCGCCTTCGTCGACGAGAAGGGGCAGCTCAACATCAAGGGCGTCGGCTCGGAAAAGGTCGAGTTCGGTATCGGCACGGCCACCTTCACGCCGGCTGTTGCCGGTGCGCCGACCGCGGCCGAAATCGCGGCAGCCGGCGTCACCGCCGACACTACGGCGACGGGCGTCGCCAGCGACAACACCGATTTCGGCTTCGCGCTCACCGACAATGCCTTCGCCACGACGACGATCACCGGCAGCAACATTACCTCCGCCGTCCGCTCGAACCTCATTCAGCAGTTCAACGATCTTCGCGACCAGATCGACAAGCTCGCCAAGGATTCCAGCTTCAACGGCATCAACCTGCTGCAGGGCGACCGTCTCTCGATCGTCTTCAACGAGAAGACCGGCACCAACCAGACCAAGCTCGACATCCAGGGCTCGACCCTCAGCTCCGACAATCTCGGCATCGTCCAGGCGACGAACACCCAGCTTGCCGGGTTCTTCAACTTCCAGAACGATCTCGACCTGGACAAGGCGACAGAGGCCTTGACCGGCTCGCTGACCTCGCTCAAGTCGCTGTCCTCCACCCTCGGCTCGAACCTCTCGGTCGCGCAGACCCGTCAGGACTTCACCAAGGAACTGGCCAACGTCCTGACCTCGGGCGCCGACAACCTGGTCCTGGCCGATCCGAACGCCGAAGGCGCCAGCCTGCTCGCGCTCAACACCCGCCAGCAGCTCTCCCAGACCGCCCTGTCGCTCGCCAACCAGGCCGACCAGGGCGTGCTCAGGCTCTTCGGCTGACCCAGCCGAAGACGACGCCGCAACGCCCCTCCCCCAGCCGGAAGGCTCAGACGAACATGGCTCTCAAGGTCGAGCTCAAGCCCCGCGAGCGCATCATCATCGGCCAGGTGGTGATCCGCAACGACGAGCAGCGGACGCGCTTCTTCATCGAGGGCGACGCCCCGATCTTGCGCGAGAAGGACATCCTCACCGCCGCCACCGCCGACAGCCCGGCCAAGAAAATCTATCTCGCCATCCAGCTCATGTATCTGGCGCAGGACCCGATGCATCAGCACGAGGTCTATTTCGAGCTTGTGCGTGACTTCGTCCAGGCGGCGCCGAGCGCCCTCCCGCATATTCACGAGATTAATAACCGCATCTTAAGCAGCGATCTCTACAAAGCTCTCAAGGCAGCAAAAAAGCTGATCGCTTACGAAGCGGAACTTATCGAGAATGCAACACGGGTTTAATGCGTACGCCTCTGCCGCCAGAGCCAACCAGTCGGTCGTCTCTCCCCGCGAACTCGAAGCTTCTCTTCTGATCAAGGCCGCTGTCCGGCTGCAGGCGATTTCAGACGACTGGTCGCTGGCCGATCGCGATCTCGACGACGCGCTGAACTACAATCGCAAGCTTTGGACACTGCTTGTCTCCGCCGTCGTGGCCGAGGACAACCCGCTGCCGATCGGCATCAAGACCAATATTCTCAGCCTGGCCAATTTCATCTTCAACCAGACCTTCAGGATTTCCGCGAGCCCCGCTCCCGAGGGCCTGCGCGTTCTGGTCGGCATCAATCGCGACATCGCCGCCGGCCTGCGCAACCGCTGAGACCTGCGGCTTGCTTCGAGATCGAAAAGGGGCGTCACCGTGCTTGCGGTGACGCCCCTTTTTTGATTCCGACCTGACGACGTTTCAGAGATAGTTCGTCAACGAGAGCTTCGACAGCAGCGACGTCGTCTGGTAGCTCGCCTGGAGCCGGGTCTGGAGCGCCAGGATCTGCACCGCGACCTCCTCGGTCGTGACGTTCTCCACGCCGGCCAGCGTCGTCGTCAGGTAGTTCTTGGTGCTCTCGTGGCGTTCCTTGGCACGCGCCAGCGCAGTCTGGGCGGAACCGAGCTCCGTGATGATCTCCGCCGGCTTCTGGACGCTGCCGCCGAAGCCGAGATGTTCGCTGACGCGCGCCGTCATCGCCTCGTAGCGCGCCTGCGAGTTGGCGTCGCTGGCCGGGAAGGTCTCGATCGCCATCACCGCGAACTGCGCCAGGCCGACCCGGAAGGTCTCCTCGTTGGCGCGCGCGCCGGTGCCGACGGTCTGGCCCTTGTCGATCTGGACGGTCGCCGTGCTGCGGGCCGGGTCGCTGCCGTCATCGCCTTGGTACCAGATCACGGTATTGGCGGCGGTTCCTGCCGCAGGCGCGGCCGTGGCGGTATTGTAGGGCGGACCCGGCACGCGCAGCGGCGGGCTGCTGAGGCTCCCGGCGAAGAAGTTCTCGGCCGCGACCTGTGACGACGCGGCCGAGAGCGACGTCGCCGCCTCCTTGGTCAGCGCGGCGTTGATCGAGCCGCGCAGATTGGCCGCGGTCGTGTTGACGTCGACCCCGATCTCGAAGCTGTTGGCGTCGGAGCCGTCGGTTCCGGGCGCCCGCGCCGTCAGCACGATCTCCTGCTGCGTGCCGTCCGGCAGGTCGAGCTTGATGCGCAGCGTGTCGCCCGCGGCCGGCAGGCTGGCCACGGCGACGGAGATGTCGGCGGGCGGGCCGGCGGTGAAGGTCGGCGTTATCGCGGCCGAGCTGCTCGAAGCACCGGCGAGCTTGAAGCCGTAGCTGTGGACCGGCGCCTCATCGGCGATGGTCGCGGTCGGCCCGGCCCCGCCCGTCGTCAGGCGGCCAAGCCCCGAGACGCCGAGGTCGGCCTCCCGACGCTCCGAGATCAACTGCCTCAGGCCGGCGCGCCCGGTTCCGTCGCCCTCCATGATCTCGCTGTAGCTGACCGTCGGCTGGGTGTCGGAGGTCTTTCCCGAGAACAGGTAGCGGCCGTTCACGGAGGTGTTCAGCATGTCGAGGGTCTGCTTGAACTTCTCCTCCGCCAGCACCTGCGGCGCGGAGCGGCCGGTCGAACTCGCGACATAGCTGTTGGAGCGCGTGTCGTTGACGGTCTCGTTGGTCAGCTTGGCGAAATTCTCCACCATCTGCGACGACAGCTTGAGATTGACATTGGCCAGCGCGATCCCGCCGAGCCAGGAATCCAGGCTCGAGACCTTGGCGTTGAGATCGAGGCTGGTGCGCCGGTCCATGCCGAGATCGCCATAGCTTTCGGCCCGTTGCTGCGTCGCGAGCTGACGTTCGAGGTCGGTGAGCTCGGCGCGGTTGGAGACGAAGCTGCTGGGTTTGGCGGCGCGATAGGCCCCTGTGCCGTAGGAGGTGATGGTCATGGCGCGCTCACACTCTCATCAGAACGTCCATCATCTCCTTGACGGTCGAGATGATGCGGGCGTTGGCGGCATAGGCGGTCTGGAGCTCGATCAGCGTCGCCATCTCCTGGTCGACATTGACCTGCGAGGTCTCCTGGAAACGGCTCTGGACCGCGGCCAGCGCGACCTGCTGGCCCTCGTCGAGCCGCTGCGCGGTTTCCACCGCCTGCCCCTGCGAGGAGACGACGCGCTGCACGAAGCTCGAGACGGTCGCGCTCGTCGTCGCGGTCGCGCCATCGAGACCGGTGCGATTGGTGAAGGCGCGCGGGCTCTGGGTCAGGCGCTCCAGCATCAGCTTCGGCCGCGTCGCGTCGCCCTGTGCCGTGGTCGTGTCGAAGGTCACGAGCTTCGAGCGATCGGCGATCAGCGCCTGGTTGATCGCGATCCGCCCGGCAAAGCCGACAGCCTGCGACCCGCTCTCGAAGGAGCCCGTATAGGCCGCGCCGCCGGCGCCGCCATCGACAAAGAGGGGCAGCTCGGCGCTGCCGCCGGCCGAGGACAGGCTCGTCGCGGTCGGCCCGGCCGTCAGCGCCTTGACGTCGCGCGTCCCCGCCGCGCCGTCATCGACGATGCGCAGCACCGAGCCGGCGTTGGAAACGGTGAAGCCGCCGCCGATCGCGGCCTGCATCTGGGCCGCGACCGAAGCCGGCCCGCCCGAGAAATCGATGCCGATGACGCGGTTGTTGGCATCCCCGCTGGCGGAAGCCGGCAGGGGCAGCGACCCGGCCGACTCGACACGCACGAAGGTGAAGCGCTGCGTCGCGCTACCCGGCGTCACCGCATAGTCGAGCGTGACCTTGTTGCCGGACTGCAGCCCGGCGAGGTCGACGTCGAAGCCGGTCGCAGCGCCCGCCGTGACGGCAGTGCCGGCGATCTCGCGGTCCGACAGCGCGCTGGAGAGCTGCGCCGCGATCTCGTCGAGCTGAGCCTGCGACTGGACCAGCGTCTTGTCGCGCATTTCGACCAAGGCCGCGATCTCGCCGGAGCGGAACGTCTTGTTGGCGATCGCATCCATCACGCCACCGGAACTGGTGGTCATGGTGATCGTGCCGACACCGCGCTTGGTGGGATCGCTGCTCCACTGGTCGTCCGGCCCGAGATTGGAATGCTCGTCGAAGCCGAAGGTCACCGCCGGCCGGCCGTCGAAGATCTGCGTGCCCGAGCCGGTCACGACGCTGACGGAGCCGCGCGCATCCTCGCTGGTCTTGATGTCGATATACTGCGACAGCTCCGACAGGATCAGGTCGCGCTGGTCCTTGAGGTTGGCGGTCGAGGGATCGTTGGGCGTCCCGACGATCCGGGCATTCACGTTGGTCAGCGCGCCGAGCAGGTTGTTGACCTGCGTGACCGCGCTGCCGATGCCGCTTTCCGCCTGCGCGCGCAGCGCCTGCACGCCGTCGGAGAGCGTGTTCAGCCGGCTGGCGAGCTGGGTCGCCGAATCGAGCACGCCCGAGCGCAGGCTGTAGGACGACGGATCGTTCTGCAGCGCCTGGAGCGCGCTGGTGAAGCCGTTATAGATCGTGTCGAGGGCCGTCGCGCTGCCCGGCGCGCCATAGAGCTTGTCGACGCTCGACATCATGTCCGCGCGCGTCGAGGTATAGGCCGCCCCGGCGGATTCCTGCCAGAGCTGGTGCTGGACGATCTTGTCGAGCAGGCGCTGGACCTGCGTGCTCTGCGTCCCGACGGTCAGCCCGCTCAGGCTGTCCGAAGTCGAGACCGTGCGGCGGACATAGCCGGTCGTCCCGGCATTGGCGACGTTCTGCGAGACGACGCCGATGCCGACCTGCGTGGCGTTGAGCCCCGAGATCGCGGTGTTGAGGGACGTGCTGAGACCCATCGTCAGCTCCTGTCGCTACCTGCGGCCCTTCTGGACCGCGCCAAACCCTGCTTCGAAGACCTCAGCGGATGATGCTGAACACGTCGCGCAGCATCTCCTGCGCCGTCGTGATCACCTTGGTGTTGGCCGAATAGGCCTGCTGGGTGACGATCATCTTCGAGAATTCGTCGGCGATGTCGGTATTCGACTGCTCGACATTGCCGCCGATGAGCTGCGAAGTGCCGAGCCCGATGATCGGCGGCCCGGATTCGATCGTCTCCTCGAAGGCGCCACCGTCGAGCCGCTTCAGCGCGTTGTCGGCGTTGAAGCGCGCGACCGAGAGCTGCGCCAGCGCCACGACCTGGCCGTTGCTGAAGGTGCCGATCACCTGGCCGTCGGCCGAGACCGAGGTGCGGTCGAGCGTGCCGGCGGTGTAGCCGTCCTGCCGGATCGAGCGGGCGTCGATCTGGCCGCTGACATCGCCGTTCTGGGTCAGGCCGTTGCCGCCGGTCGTGACCTGGATGCCGGTAATCGTGGTGCCGGCGATGGTCATCGTCGGCAACGCGATGTTGCCGGTCGCGGGCGCGGTCATCTGGCCTGTCGAGTCGAAGGTGATGTCGACATTGGCGTTGCGATAGGCGACGGCGGCGCCCGTCGCGCCGGTGTTCTCGGCCACGAACAGGTTCCAGGTGTCGGTCGTCGCCGGCGGGCCGGCGGAGGCGTTGGTGGTTTTCGCCCAACGCAGCTCGACGCTGGTTGCCTTGCCGAGTGAGTCATAGACGGTGACAGAGCCACCGGGGATCGACTGGCTGAGGAAGTTGGTGATTTCGCTGCCGATGACGAGGCCGGTGCCGCCCTGCGTGGTCGAGAGCGGGTTGCTCGTGAAGCCCGTCGGGCTCAGCAGTTCCGAGCCGGGAACGGTCGCGTCGGCGTTGTTGGTGCCGGGAAAGGCCGGGATATTGGCGCGATACTCGATCGAGGTCGTCGCCTTGGCCGGGAACTGCTCCTTGGTGATGCGCAGCACTTCGGGCTGGGTGCCGATCAGCGAGCCCGTCACCGTGTCGATCTTCAAGCCCTTCAGATAGTAGCCCGCGCCGTTGACGAGATAGCCGTTGGCGTCGAAATCGAAATCGCCACGCCGCGTGTAGAGATTGCTGTTGGAGAACTGCATGTTGGTGCCGACGCCGTTCAGGCGCTGGTCGACGACGAAGAAGCCGTCGCCGTTGATCGCCGCGTTGGTGTCGATCCGCGTCGCCGACAGGTCGCCCTGAATCGAATTGGTCGCCTGGCTGAAGGCCGCGACCGAGCCTGCGATCTGCCGGTTCAGCGCCGAATCCGGCACCAGATCGCTGAAGGTCGTATCGACCCGCTTGAAACCGGCCGTGCGGGAATTCGCGATGTTGCCGGAAATGTTTTCCAACGCATAGGACTGCGCCTGCATTCCCGAAACCGCTGTCGTCAACGCGCTGAAGACACCCATGAAACCCTCACCTCGACCGGCGCCCTCCAGGGCGACCTTCAACTTCGAGGCTAGGATTGCACGGCGCATGCCATGATCGGGCGCCTGATATCTCAATGACTTGGATGGTTTAGAAGGCGTTTCGCGGCGGCTTCCGCCGGGCAGAATCCGCCATCCCCGGCAGAATCTGCCTAAGCGGCCGGGCTCACGGCACCGTTCAGGGCGCGCCCTGCTCCGGCGCACTGCGCCAGGAGGTCAGGTCTCCCGCGACGTCCGCCAATGTCGGCGGCGTCGCCTCGACGAAGGGCAGCGGCCGGCAGACGGCGAGCGCCGCCAGCCCGATCCGCGCGGTCAGCAGCCCGTTCAGAACGCCCTCGCCAAGCTTGGCCGAAAGCCGCGCCGCCAGCCCCTGCCCCACCACCTGCTGGATCACCGCATCGCCCGCGGCGATCCCGCCGGTCACCACGAGATGGCCGAGCACCTGCCGCGCCAGTCGGATCAGACCGAGCGTGCCCGGCCTCCCGGCATAGATGCCCGCGATCGCCCGCAGCAGCCTGGCGCAGGCGACGAGCACGAAGACGACGTCGATCAGCGCCCGCGGGCTCACAGCCGTGACGAGCGAGACGCGCCGCGCCGCCTGCGCGATCTGCGCCTGGGCTGCCGCATCGAGCGGCGCCATCAGGCTGCGCTCGGCGACGGTCAGCACGTCGCGCGCCGCAAAGAGCTGCCGCAGGCTATCAGCGAGGAACGCACGTCCCTTGGCCGTCTCCGCCCGCGAGGCGTAGAGGCGGGCCAGTTCCTCGGCGACCGCGCGGGCTTCCGTCAGGCTGCTCCCGGCGAGTGCGGTCGTGGCGCGCAGGCGCAGCGTCTCGACCTTGCGCTCGCGCAGGATGTCGCGCAGCACGCGCAGGAGCATGACGAACAGCGCCAGGGCCGCGATGGCCGCGCAGGTCAGCGCCGCATAGCCCAGCACCGGGCTCTGGTTCATCAGCGAGACGATGGTGCGCTCGGCCCAGACGCCGATCGAAAGCGTCAGGAAGCCGGAGAGCCCAGCCACGAACAGGCTGCCCCAGGACCAGCCTCGCTTCGCGACTGGAACGGCCGCGGGTTCGGCGACGTCGATCGGCTCGCTCTCCGGCAGGATCGCGATGCCGCCCTCGCGAGCGATTTCATCGATGGCGGCATCGGGGTTCGTCGGGTCCAGCCTGACCGCGCGGGGCGCCTTGCTCATGCCAGCCTGTCCCCGATCAGGAATTCGAGCGCACGGTCGAGGCGGATCTGCGGCGGCGGCCAGTTGCGCCCGCCGGCATCGGGCGCAACCAGCGGCGGCCGGAAGCGCGGCGCCCGGATCTGCCAGCGTGCCTGCGGCTCGAAGACCGCCTCGGGACGCTCGGGCAGTTCGCCTGGAAAGATCGCAGCCTCGCCGACCCCGTCGAAAACCTCGCCATCGATCGTCTCGCCGGCTTCCGGCACACCGGCAATCGCAGGCAGGTCCTCGCGGCCCTGCCTGATCCTGACCTCCCGCGTCGCCCGTACCGCGGCGAGCGCCATGGCCTCGACCCGGGCTCCGGCGCCCTGGGCACGGGCGGTGGCGCGGCCAACGAGATGCGACATCACCGCCGCCAGCCGGTCATGGCTGGTATGGTGGACATGGTCGGCCTTGGTCGCGGCGAAGAGCACGCGCTCGATGCGTGGCGAAAACAGGCTCGACAGCCAGGAATTGCGTCCGACCTGAAAAGCCGCCAGTGCCTGCCCGAGAGCGGTCTCGAGATCGGCCAGCGCCGGCGCCCCGGCATCGAGCGCAGCCAGCACGTCGACCAGCACGATCTGCCGGTCGAGCCGGGCGAAGTGGTCGCGGAAGAAAGGTGCCACCACGACGCGCTTATAGGCCTCGAAACGCTCCGCCATCAGCCCGCCGAGCGTGCCGGGCCGCGGCGCGGCATCATGGCCGAGATCAAGCGGTGCGAAGGTCAGGGCCGGCGAGCCTTCGAGATCGCCGGGCATCAGGAAACGCCCCGGCGGCGTCACGGCCACCGCTTCCGGATCGGCCCTCAGCCGCGCGAGATAGGTCTTGAAAAGGTCGCTCGCCGCCTCGGCAGCGAGTTCGTCCGGCGGCCCGGCCGGATCGCGCGACGGAAGGTCGGCAAGCCACGCCGCTGCGGCCTGCTGTCGGTGGCTCTTGCGCGCATCGCCGACCGCCTGGCGCGACCAGGCCTTGTAGTCCTGTCCGAGCAGCGCGAGATCGAGCAGCCATTCGCCGGGATAGTCGACGATGTCGAGGGTCAGTGTCGCCGGCCCCTTGAACCAGCCGGCGGCGCGCTCGTAGTCGATCTCGACGCGCAGCTCCGAAATCCGCCGCGTCGAGTCCGGCCAGCGCCGCGCCTCGCCGTTGAGCGAGGCCCGATGCGCCTCATAGGGAAACCGCGGTATCTCCGGATCGGGCTGCGGCACCAGGCGCACGCGCGAAATCCGCCCCTCGGTCGCGGCCTTCAGCACCGGCAGCTTCGCGCCCTCGATCAGATTCTGGATCAGCGCCGTGGTGAAGACGGTCTTGCCCGAGCGCGACAGGCCGGTGACGCCGAGCCGCAGCCGTGGCCGTGCCATCCCCAGCAGGCTGTCGCCGAAGGCAAGCGCGGCATTGCGCGCCTCGTCGAGATAGGAACCCTGGCTCACGATGCGGCGGCCTTGCGACGGAGGGCCTTCCTCACTCGTCCGGCCCTTCGCCCAGCGAGGCCGGCGTCACGAAGCGATCGAGGCGGCCGCCACGGGCCGCGACGTCGCGCCAGTCCTCGACCGCGAAATCCAGCACGGCGAGCCCGCAGGTCGGATATTTCTGCGCCATGCGCGCAGCGGCATAGCGGTCGCCATGGCCGCTCAGCAGCGCCGCGAGGTCCTCGAAGCCAGGATTATGGCCGATCATCAGCAGCGTCCGCACGGAGGGCGCGGTCTCCTGCACGACCTCAAGCAGCCGCTGCGCCTTCGCCTCGTAGATCCGGGGCTCGTGCTGGATGCCGGGCTTTTCCGCAAGCATCGGCGAGACCAGGTCCCAGGTCTCCTGCGTGCGGCGCGCCGGCGAGACCAGCACGAGGTCCGGCAGCAGCAATTCATCGGCCAGATAGCGCCCCATCACGGGAGCGGCCTCGTGACCTCGCGCCGCGAGCGGCCGCTCGCGGTCGACCATACCGGCGGGCCAGTTCGATTTCGCGTGACGGAGCAGCATGAGGCGTCGCATCGCTGAAACCTAATGGCGTCGGCAGCATTTTGCGAGTGTCGCCGCGCCTGTTCCAGTCCGACCGAGGTCAGTTGCCTCTGCCGGTGTCGAGCATCGGCGGCGGCTGAATCTCGGGGATGTTCGTCAGGTCAGCGGGAAGCGGCCGGCTGGAGCAGGCCAGGTGCAGATCCCGGCTGAACTGCCGGCGCTTGACGTTCCGCTGGTTCGTCACATTGACGGTCGCCAATGTGCCTGAAGGGCTGATCGCGTGCATCAGGAACTCCGATTTGAAACGTTCGCTCTCTTCCTGCTCATAGGCGCCCGCTCGCTGCCGCATCGTCTTGCAGGCGGCGCTCTGCCATTTCGAATCGCTCGTTCCAAGCCCTTCGGCGTAGGTCTGAGGCTGCGTGGCGCAGCCGGCACAGACCAAACCCATTGCGACCGCTGCCTGCCATTTCATCGAATCACCGCTCCGGTTTCGCGCGGCCATCGAGGGTGAGGCAGCCGACATTGTCGTCATCCAACCCCGGCGGCGTCGAGCGGTTCCATGGCCGGCACAGGCTCGAGTTTATGGGTAACGCTTCGGGCCGCGAGCTGCGTCGACCCGCCGCGGGTCAGTCGAGCCGCAGGCCGCGAGGCCGGCTTGTATCGGGCATCAGCGCAGCCAGACGGGCGACGGTCTTCGGCGGGGAGACGAAGGCGCGCGCGGTCTTCTTGGGCAGGTCGAGATCGAGCGGCCTCCCGGGCGGCAGCGGTGCAGTGACGAGCACGGTCAACGCCGGACTTGCAGGCGTGGCAGCCGGTGCGAAGGCCGGCGGCGCGGCGGCGAAGGAGGTCAGCGCCGAAGACGATGCGGTGGTGGTCAAAGGCGCAGGCTCGGACACCGCAGCGAGCTGATAGCTCGGCTCCTCGATGCGCCGCCGCTCGGGCCGTTCGCCCTTCAGGTAGAAGGCGTTACCGCCGGCCACTGTCAGGTAGTGCATGTTGGCATAGGAAAAGCGCATGCCGGCCATATGAAAATGCTTTGCAGCTCCAACGGCCTCGTTGCGCCGGCCGTTGAGGATATCCTCGGCGACAGCCTCGACCCTTGGCAGATCGCGAGGCGACATCGGACGCGTCATTACGCCAGCGGCGAACTGGCGCGGGGCGCCGACGACGCCGCAGATCGTCTCGGGATAGCGCGGCGACTCCACCCGGTTCATCACGACCGTGCCGACGCCGAGCAGGCCGCCGTCATTCGATCGGTTCGATTCGAAATACATCGCGCGGACGAGGCATTCCTTCTCGCGCGGATCGGCCTTGGCCAGGGCGACGGCGCGCTTGCGAGCCTCCTGGGACGACTTTGCCACCGGCGCGGCGGTTGTCGAAGCGGTCTCGACCGGCGACATGCTGCAGGCACCCAGGGCCGGCGCAGCCAGTGAAATCAGCAGCGGGATCGCTTTGCGGCTGTAGCGGGCCGTGCCCGAAAAACGGACAGCATCGGCAACGATCACGGCGCGCTTCATGCAACAGCCTCCTGAATGCGGGATCGGGGCTGCCGCAAGCGGCGGGCCGTCGTCACCGGAAGGAACGCGGAAACTCTTACCAGAAAGTTAATTCCAAACGGAAGGGGCAAGGCTGGACCGCGGCGGCCGCGACGAGATCGCGTTGGGATGCCCCTAGCCCTCATCCTGAGCAGTATGCTGGGCCTCGTTACCGCCCGTCCCGCCTGACCATGAACGCCAGCTTCTCGAACAGCGAGACGTCCTGCTCGTTCTTCAGCAGCGCGCCATGCAGCGGCGGGATCAGCTTGCGCGGATCGCGCTCGCGCAGCATCTCGGGGGTCATCTCGTCGGCGACGAGCAGCTTCAGCCAGTCGAGCAGCTCCGAGGTCGAGGGCTTCTTCTTGATTCCCGGCACGTCGCGGACCTCGAAGAACAGCTTAAGCGCCTCCTCCATCAGCCGCTTCTTGATGCCCGGGAAATGCACCTCGACGATGGCCTGCATGGTCTGCGCATCCGGGAACCGGATGTAGTGGAAGAAGCAGCGGCGCAGGAAGGCATCCGGCAGCTCCTTTTCGTTGTTGGAGGTGATGATCATCACCGGCCGCCGCGCCGCCCTGATCGTCTCGCCGGTTTCGTAGACATGGAACTCCATGCGGTCGAGCTCGAGCAGGAGGTCGTTGGGGAATTCGATATCGGCCTTGTCGATCTCGTCGATCAGCAGCACGGGGCGCTCGGGCGCGACGAAGGCCTCCCAGAGCTTGCCGCGCTTGATGTAGTTGCCGATGTCGGAGACGCGCGGGTCGCCGAGCTGGCTGTCGCGCAGGCGGCTGACCGCATCGTATTCGTAGAGGCCTTGCTGCGCCTTGGTGGTCGACTTGATATGCCAGGTGATCAGCGGTGCCTTCAGCGCCGCCGCGATCTCCTCGGCCAGCACGGTCTTGCCGGTGCCCGGCTCGCCCTTGACCAGCAAGGGCCGCTCCAGCCGGATCGCGGCATTGACGGCGACGGTGAGGTCTTCGGTGGCGACATAGTTCTCGGTACCGGCGAAACGCATGCGGAGGCCTTCTGACGAATGAGGGCCAACGCTAGCGCAGGACGGCCCGAACAGGAAACCTCCCCTGTCAGGCTCCACGCAAGCCGGTTCGGCTAAGACCGCAGACGGAAAGGCGAATTTCGGCAAACTGCAACATCGCGAGGTTGTGTTGCCGCGACCCAGCCCGCACAGTCCGCAGGCTTCCTTCCTGCTACCCGAATCGTAAGGCGCCCCCTTTGGCCGGAACCGTCGACCCTTCCGTCTACAAGGACGCCGCCGTCGTGCTCGCGACGGCGGGCGTGATCGTGCCCTTCGCCAAGAGTTTCAAGATCAATTCGATCGTCGCCTTCATGGCCTGCGGTGCCCTGCTCGGTCCCTTCGGGCTGGGTGGGCTGGTCTCTTCGATCCCGCTGCTCAGCACCATCACGGTGTCGAGCGCGGAGGCCCTGGCCGGGCCGGCCGAACTCGGCGTCGCCTTCCTGCTCTTCGTGATCGGGCTCGAACTCTCCTTCGAGCGTCTGGTGACGATGCGCCGGTTGGTCTTCGGGCTGGGGCTTGGCCAGGTCGCGCTCTCCGCCGGCGCCATCGGGACGGTCGCCTATGCGCTGGGGCAGCCGGCCGCAGCCGCGCTGATCATCGGCTTCGGCCTCGCCCTGTCCTCGACCGCGATGGTGGTCGAGCTCTTGTCCGCCAAGAAGCGCATGACCTCGTCTGCCGGCCGCGCCAGCTTCGCCGTGCTGATCTGCCAGGACATCGCGGTCGTGCCCCTGCTCTTCCTCGTCAGCGTGCTGGGCGCGCAGAATGGCGGTGGCTCGCTGCTGGCAGGTCTCGCCCAGGCGCTGCTCCAGGCCTTCGCCGCCATCGCGATCATCGTGCTGGTGGGCCGGCGGGCGCTGAGGCCGCTCTTCCGCCTTGTCGCCTCGACAGATTCGCCGGAGAGCTTCATGGCAGCGACGCTGCTGATCGCCCTCGGGACGGGCATGATCGCGGCCACCGCCGGCCTCTCGATGGGCCTGGGAGCCTTCATCGCCGGGCTGCTGCTGGCGGAGACCGAGTATCGGCGCGCCATCGAGGTGACGATCGATCCGTTCAAGTCGCTCCTGATCGGTGTCTTCTTCCTGACCGTCGGCATGAGCGTGAACCCGGCCGAGCTTGCCGCGCACCCCTTTGCGATCCTCGCCATCGCGATCGGCCTTTTCACCGCGAAGTCGCTGCTCGTCTTCGGGCTGGCCCGCCTCTTCCGCCTGTCGAAGGCGACGGCGCTCGAAACCGCGATCATGATCGGCCCCGGCGGCGAATTCGCCTTCGTCCTGCTGAACGGTGCGGTCGGCGCCAAACTCCTGGGCCAGGAGGCCGCGAGCCTCGTCCTCGCCAGCGTCTCGCTGACCATGATCGCGCTGCCTTTGCTGGCACGTCTGGCTCGCGCCCTGACATTGAAGCTCGCCGTTCCGATCATCCTGCCCGACGAGGCGCAGGTCCTGCCCCCGCATGATCACTCAGCGCGGGCCATCGTCGTCGGTTGCGGCCGTGTCGGACAACTCGTCGGCAGCATGCTCGACGAGCATCGCAAGCCCTATATCGCGATCGATTCCGACGCCTCGCTGATCGCAGCCCAGCGCCGTGCCAATCGCCCCGCCTTCTACGGCGATGCCACCAAGCCGGATTTTCTGCGGCTCTGTGGCCTCGACGAGGCGACCGCCTTGATCGTGACGATCGACAATGCCCGTGCCGTCGACGCGACCGTTCTGGCGGCCCGCGCGCTCCGGCCCGATCTCGTCATCGTCGCCCGCGCCCGCGACGCGGCCCATGCCCGCCATCTCTACCGGATCGGCGTCAACGATGCGGTGCCGGAGACGATCGAGGCGAGCCTTCAGCTTTCGGAGGCGGCGCTGGTCGGGCTGGGCGTGCCGATGGGCCTGGTCATCGCCTCGGTGCATGAGAGGCGCGACGGCTTCCGCGCCGAGCTCAAGCCGGCAGACGCCTCGGCCCCAGCCCTTCCGCGACACGCCCGCTCGCGAAGGCTGTGACGCCGGGCGCCTGGGGCAGGGTCGCCTCGTTGCGCGGCAGCCGCCCCGCATTCTGGTCCGCCACTTGTCGGATATGGCCGTAGAACTGCGCCGCGCTGCGCCGCCAGCTATGGCCGGCCGCGAGTTCGAGGCAGGCCTCGCGCGGGATGCGTAGCGCCTGCAACGCCGCCGACCGCAGATCGTCATTCAGCACCGCAGCCCCGCTGCCGGCGAAGACATCGCTCGGCCCCTGCACCGGAAAGGCCGCGACCGGCAGGCCGCTGGCGGCGGCCTCCAGCAGCACGATGCCGAAGGTGTCGGTCAGGCTCGGGAAGACGAAGACATCGGAGGAGGCATAGATCGCCGCCAGTTCCTCGCCTTCACGCGTGCCGAGGAAGGTGACATCGGGAAAGGCGCTCTGCAGATCGGCGCGCGCCGGCCCGTCGCCGACCACGACCTTGCTGCCCGGCAACCGCAGCGACAGGAACGCATCGAGGTTCTTCTCGACGGCGACGCGGCCGACGCTGAGGAAGATCGGGCGCGGTAGATCGAGAACGCTTTGCGGGCGCGGATGGAACAACGAGAGATCGACGCCGCGGCCCCAGCGCACGATCTTCTCGAAGCCGTGCTGGCGCAGCTCCGCCTCGACGGAGCCGGTCGACACCATCACCGCCGCCGCCGGCCCGTGGAAACGGCGCAGGAAACCGTAGCTCCAGCTTTCGGGGATAGGCCAGCGCGCCGCGACATATTGCGGGAAGCGGGTGTGATAGCTCGTCGTGAAGCGCCGCTTCTGGGCGAGGCAGACCGCCCGCGTCAGCCAGCCGATCGGCCCCTCCGTCGCGATATGGATGTGGTCGGGCCCGAAATCCGCGATCCTCTCGGCCAGCGCCTGCCGTGTCGCCAGTGCGATGCGGATATCGGGATAGCTCGGCAGCCCGATCTGGCGGAAGCCCTCCGGCGTCAGCATCTTCGGCGTGACGCCGAAATCGGGCCCCGCCTCCACCATCCGTTCCAGCGAG
Source organism: Bosea sp. 124 (assembly GCF_003046175.1). NCBI lineage: Bacteria > Pseudomonadati > Pseudomonadota > Alphaproteobacteria > Hyphomicrobiales > Alloboseaceae > Allobosea > Allobosea sp. 124. Next base: position 4,050,421 of record NZ_PZZM01000001.1, on the reverse strand, counting down.
CGGACGACGCCGTTGATCTGCGGACGCCAGGCATCCGTTGCGATCATGACGCGCATCAGGCGGCCTCGACCAGCTCGGGCACCGCGTTGGGCCGCGCCGGCACGACGACTGGCACCGGCACCTCGCCCTTGCGCCGGCCCTGCGGCCAGCGGATCAGCTCGAAGCGCCCGTCATGGTGCTCGACGAAGGCCGTGCAGCTTTCGACCCAGTCGCCCGTGTTGATGTAGGTTAGCCCGTCGATCTCGCGAAAGGCGGCGTGATGGATATGGCCACAGATGACGCCGTCGGCGCTGTGCCGGCGCGCCTCGGCGGCCAGGCAGGTCTCGAACTCGCCGATATAGTTGACCGCGTTCTTGACCTTGTGCTTGGCCCAGGCCGAGAGCGACCAGTGCGGCAGCGCAAACCAGCGGCGCACCTTGTTGACCAAGGTGTTCGAGGCCAGAGCGGCCGTGTAGGCCCAGTCGCCCAACAGCGCGAGCCATTTGGCGTTGCGCACGACGAGATCGAACAGATCGCCATGGATCACGAGCAGGCGCTTGCCGTCGGCCGTCTCGTGAATGACCTCGTCGACCAGGGTGATGCCGCCGAACTGCAGCCCGGTGAAGTCCCGCAGGAAATCGTCATGGTTGCCCGTGACGTAAATCAGCTTCGAGCCCTTGCGGACTTTCCGCAGCAGCTTCTGGATGACGTCGTTATGCGCCTGCGGAAAATACCAGCCGCTCTTCAACCGCCAGCCGTCGACGATGTCGCCGACGAGATAGATCTGGGGGGCGTCATAGGCCCGCAGGAATTCCAGGACCAGATCGGCCTGCGCCCCGCGCGTGCCGAGGTGGAGATCCGAGATGAAGATGCTGCGAACCTGCTTCGCGTCGTCCTCGTCGCCCATGCCCGCCGGTCCATCTCGTTGCGATGCGTCCGGCATGTGTCTGATTTGCGTTGCGCTTTGATGACGGAACCAGCGATCCGTGGTCTGTCCGGGGTTCAAGGCACGAAGCCTTCGGAGAAATGCCATGGATCTGGGAATTTCCGGCCGCACGGCCATTGTATGCGCCTCCAGCAAGGGTCTCGGCCGCGGCTGCGCGGAAGCGCTGGCGGAGGCCGGCTGCACCGTCGTGATCAATGGCCGCGACGGCGCGACACTCGAGGCGACAGCGAGCCAGATTCGTGCCAGCACCGGTGCAACGGTCATTCCCGTCGTCGCCGACGTCTCGACCCGCGCCGGTCAGGATGCCTTGCTCGCAGCAGCCCCGAAGCCGGACATTCTGGTGAACAACAATGGCGGCCCTCCGCCGAAACCGTTTCGCGATGTGTCGCGCGAAGCGCTGCTGGAGGGTGTCGTCCAGAACATGGCGACACCGCTCGAACTGGTGCAGCGCGTTGTCGACGGCATGATGGAGCGGCGCTTCGGGCGCATCGTCAACATCACCTCGGCCAGCGTTCTGACGCCACTGACCGGCCTCGACGTCTCCTCGGCCGCCCGCGCCGGGCTCACCGCCTTCCTCTCGGGCGTGGCGCGCGAGGTCGCCCATGCCAATGTCACCATCAACAACATCCTGCCTGGCATGTTCGATACTGACCGGCTGAAGACCGGGCTGACGAAGATGGCCGCAATCAAGGGCCTCTCGATCGAGGAGATGGCGCAGGCGCGCCGGGGCGATGTGCCCGCCGGCCGCTTCGGCGAGGCCGACGAGTTCGGCAAGCTCTGCGCCTTCCTCGCCAGCACCCATGCCGGCTACATCACCGGCCAGAATTTCCTGATCGACGGCGGCGCCTTCCGGGGCAGTTTCTGACGACAACCCGACAGGCGGCCGGCTTCCCGCAGGCCGCCTATCGGGGTTGCAGCCTTCACGCTTTGCGACCCGGACTGGACGTGTTCTAACGGCGGCCCTTCAGCGGCGTCCGCCGTCGCCTTGTCCTCCCACCGCGCCGGTCCGTTGTCCCCTCTCCTTGGCATCAGCCTGAAACTGATCTCGGCGCTGGCCTTCACGCTGATGTCGGCCGGCATCAAGGCGACCGCGGCGCGCTATCCGACCGGCGAACTCGTCTTCTTCCGCTCCTTCTTCGCGCTGATTCCGCTGCTGATTTGGCTGGCCTGGCGCTCCGAACTGCCCGGCGCGCTCAAGACGAACAATCTCCGCGGCCACATGAAGCGTGGCGTCATCGGCTCGACCGGCATGTTCTGCGGCTTTGCGGCGCTCCAGTTCCTGCCGCTTTCGGATGCGGTGGCGCTCGGCTATGCCGCACCGCTCGGCGTCGTCGTGCTGGCGGCGCTGGTGCTCAAGGAGCGCGTGCGGATCTACCGCTGGAGCGCCGTGACGATCGGCTTCATCGGCGTCCTGATCATGCTCTCGCCGCATCTCACGAGTGGCACGCTCTCGCAGGGACTGCAGGCGGGACCGGCTTTGGGTGCAGCGCTCGGCCTGGCCGGCGCGTTCTGCTCGGCCTTCGCCTCGATCGAGGTGCGGCTGCTGACGAAGACGGAGCCGACCGGCGCGATCGTCTTCTATTTCATGCTGCTGACGAGCGCGCTCGGGCTTGCCACCATGGCCCTGGGCTGGCGCATGCCGGACTTGCCCGATGCGGCTTTGATGGTCGCGATCGGCATCCTGGGCGGCCTCGGCCAGATCCTGCTCGTCCAGGCCTATCGCTTCGGCGACGCCTCGCTGATCGCGCCCTTCGAATACTCGACGATGATCTGGGCGGTCATCATCGGCTGGTTCCTGTTCGGCGAATGGCCGGTCAGCACGATCCTGATCGGCGCCGTGATCGTCATCGCATCGGGGATCTACGTCATCCTGCGCGAGCAGAGGCTCGGCCTGCTGAAGCGCGAGCAGCGCGAGATCGGCTCGACTCGCGCCACCTGAGTACCCGCGGCCACAGTCTCGGCTTGCTCCGGGCGCTTCAACCGGGCATTGTCCGCTCAGACAAACGATCGTTCGCTTGTGCAAACGATCCCGCATGTGAGGCAGGCTAAGACAGGATGGGCATCGAGACGAAAGAGCGTGGCGGACGCGAGTTCGAATCCGGGGCTCAGGTCATCTCGGGCCAGCTCGGAAAGACGATCCAGCGCCTGCGCAAGGCCTACAACTTCTCGCTCTCCGAACTCGCCGAACAGTCCGGCGTGGCCAAGTCGATCATCAGCCAGATCGAGCGCAACGAGACCAATCCGACGCTGGCGACGATCTGGCGGCTGTCGCAGGCCCTCGACATCTCGATCGAGCGCGTCCTCTCCAGCGGCGAGGAAGAGCCCTTCATCGAGAAGACCGCCCGGGCCGATACGCCGATCCTGGTTTCGGAAGATGGCAAGCTCCGCCTCGCCATCGTCGGCTGGATCAAGACGGTCGAATGGCTGCAATGGTATGAAGTTCAGTCGGAGCCGGGCGGCGAGCTCGATTCCGAAGGTCACCAGCGCGGCTCGATCGAGTCCCTCTCGGTGACCTCGGGTGAATTCGAGGTCGAGGTCGGCGACATCGTCCAGCGCGCCAAGGCAGGCGAGACCTTGCGCTATCGCTGCGACCGCCGCCACGTCGTCCGCTGCGTCGGCGAACAGCCCGGCAGCGCGCTGATGGTCTGCATCCTCAAAGCGGCGGTGATGGAGTAGCCGGCGCCCGCCGCGCATAGCGGCCGGGCGGCTGACCGACATGACGGCTGAATGCCGTGCTGAACGTGCTCGCCGAGCCATAGCCGACGCGTCTCGCAACCTCGTCGAGCGCCACGTCACCGGCCGATAGCAGGCTCTTGGCGACAGCCATGCGCCAGGCGAGCAAATATTCCATCGGCCGCAGCCCGACCGTGCGCATGAAGCGATCGAAGAAAGCCGAGCGCGACATGCCGGCGTCTCTGGCGAGTTCTGCCACCGTCCAGGATCGCTCCGGATCGCCATGCATCAGCCGCAGCGCCTCGGCGACACGGGAATCGGCCAGTCCCTGCAGCAGTCCCGGCGGCGCGTACTGCCCTCGCGTTGCCCGCAGCGCCTCGATCAACAACACCTCGATGAGACGCGCCAGCACGAGGTCACGGCCGGCGCACTGCCCGCTCGCCTCCTCCCCAACGAGCCGAACCAGCGTGGCAAGGCGTTGGACGCCCCGGATGTGGACCATCCCGGGCAAGAGCGATAGCAGCAGCGACGCGTCCGGAGAATCGAAGACGAAGTAGCCCCCGAGCAGGCGCACATCGGGAGGCCCATCGGCTTGGCCGTGTCGAATGTCTTCCGTCGGCGCGGGCGCGGCCTTCGGATCGATCTGTCTCGGCGTCGCCGGCTCGAAGCCCGACATGCTGAAGGCCGGCGTCGCCGGCAGGAGCACGAAGTCCCCCTCCTCCAGAGCGATGGCGTCCTCGCCATCGACGGCAAGCCGGCACCGCCCCTCCAGCACCACGCAGAAACTCGGCTGTCCGAATGCGGAATAGCGAACCGCCCAGCGCCCGGCGCCGCTGATCCCTTTCGAGAACACGGCGCGGGGCCGCAGCAGTTCAATGACCTGGGACAGCGGATCGGACATTCCGGACTTTCGCAAATGAAATTCGGACTTCTCATCGGCGTCAGTCCCGATCTTGGACGTTATGCCTTCGGCGTCAACCTCAAGAAAGAGAATTTTCCATGAAAACCGTCCTGATCACGGGCTGCTCGTCCGGCTATGGCCTCGAGACAGCGCGCCACTTCTACACCCAAGGCTGGAACGTCATCGCCACCATGCGCACGCCGCGCGAGGGCGCCCTGCCCAGCTCCGAGCGCATCCGCGTGCTGCCGCTCGACGTCACCAGCCAGGAGAGCATCGCGGCGGCGCTGGAGAAAAGCGGGCCGATCGACGTGCTCGTCAACAATGCCGGCATCGGCGTGGTCGGCGCCTTCGAGGCAACGCCGATGGTCCATGTACGGAAGGTCTTCGAGACCAACACCTTCGGCGTCATGGCGATGACCCAGGCCGTGATCCCGCAGTTCCGGGTCCGCAGATCGGGCGTGGTCGTCAACGTCACCTCCAGCGTGACGCTCGCCCCCATGCCGCTGGCGGCAGCCTACACCGCCAGCAAGATGGCCATCGAAGGCTTCACCGGATCGCTGGCTCACGAGCTCGAGGCTTTCGGAGTGCGCGCCAAGCTTGTCGAACCCGGCTACGCCCCGACCACGCGCTTTGCCGAGAACACGGAGGTTCGCATCCAGGATCTGATACCCGAGGCCTATGCGGCCTACGCCGGGCCGATCTTCGCTGCTTTCGCCAGCCCGGCCCTGGTCACTCGGGAAACCGACGTGGCGGAAGCCGTCTGGCAGGCTGCAAACGATGTCTCCGGCCAACTCCGGTTCCCTGCCGGCGCGGATGCAGTGGCGTTGGCACGGGCAAGCTGACACGGGCAAACCGGAACCCAACCGGCGCCCCGTCACATCAGCCGTCGTACGGTGCCGGCAGCCACGAACCCGGCTCCGGCCAGCGAATGCCTCAGCCGCCCGTCTTTGCCGGACGAGCCGGCCCCACGACCGCGGGAAGCGATTTCAGATACTCCGCCATCGCCAGCCGGTCGGCATCGGGCAGTTGCGCCATGTTGCGCACGACGGCGGCCATCGTGCCGCCGACGCTGTCGAAGCCGGGGGTGAATCCGGTCTTGAGCAGCTCGGCGATTTCTTCCTTCGACCATTTGCCCAGCGCGTCGGGGTGCTGGGTGATGTTCGGCACGAAGCCGCGGCCCTCCGGATCGGGCCCGCCGGCTAAGCGTGTCGCCTGGACGATGGCGCCGAGCGCGTTGCGGCTGGAATGGCATTCGGCGCAATGGCCCGGCCCGTTCACCAGATAGGCGCCGCGATTCCATTCCTCGCTCTTCGCTGGGTCGGGCTTGAACGAGGCTCCCTCGAAGAACAGCAGCTTCCAGCCGCCAACGACACGGCGGATGTTGAAGGGGAACGGCAGGTCATGCCCCGGCGCGCGGCCCTCGACGGGGCTGAGCGTGCGGATATAGGCGAAGAGATCGGCCAGCGCCTTCGGCGGCATCAGCCGGTAGGAGGTGTAGGGGAAAGCCGGATAATAGTGCTGCCCTTTCGGCGAGACGCCCGCTGCCATCGCGTCGACGAAATCCTGCACACCCCAATTGCCGATGCCGTCGCGCGTATGCGGCGAGATGTTGGGAGCGTGGAAGGTTCCGAAGGGCGAGCCGAGCGCAAGCCCACCGCCAAGCCTGAGCTTGTCGTCCTGGTTTGGCGTGGCGTGGCAGGAAGCACAGCCGCCGGCGGCGAAGAGCAGCCTGCCGTTTTCGAGATCGGGCGCGGGCAGCGATCCGATATCCGGCGAGGGCGACACGATGCGCGGATCGGTCAGGACATAGAAGCCGCCGAACCCGACGGCCGCCAGCAGGACTAGGGTGACCAGCAGACGGCGTAGGCGCAGCATTCAGTTCTCTCCCAGGATCGCCCACCCAGCGCGGAAGCGCCAGGAGATCATACGTCTCTTGATAACGCGAAGCCGGCCGGAAAGCTCCCCGCCGTAACGAAGTGAGCGGATGGGCCGAGGCCCATCCGCTCACGATCAGTGTGAAGGCAGCGCGGGCGCCGCCGGCATCACTTCTTGATGCGATAGGTTTCGTGGCAGGTGCCGCAGTTCTTCGTGACGTTGCCAAAGGCCGCGCGGAACCCGTCGAGATCGGTCACCGACGCTCCGGCGTCCGTCTCGAACTTCGCGAACGACGCCTTGAAGCCGGCCTGATCTTCCCAAATCTTAGGCCCCGCTGTGGTCTCGCCACCGCTCTTGGCGCTGTCCGGATAGAGGCCGGGCATCTTCTTGGCCGCATCGACATAGACCTTGAGAATGGCCTGTGCCTTGGCGGCGTCGAACGCCGCCTCACCCTTGGCCATCGCGGCGCCGTCGCGCGTGGCAGCGCCGACACCCTTCATGGTGTTGCGCCGTTCGGCGATCGGATCGGATTGGGCGACGACGGCCGTCAGCCCCAGTCCGAGAACGGCGGCGACGAGAGCGGTGCGGAGCATGGCGTATCCTTGAAGGCCTCGGTCGCCAGGACGGCGCCGTTTGGAACCGTTCCAGCTCAGCCGATCACGCAACAGCCGCCAAGTCGCATTCGCGTGAGCGGTCTTGCATCATCGCAAGACCATCCTTGCGTCAAGGCCGATATCCAGCTTCCTTCAGCGCATTGAACACCTTCAGCGGCGTCGCCGGCATGTCGATCGCCTTGATGCCCGCGGCACGGTCGAGCGCGTCGACCATCGCGTTCATCACCGCCGGGCAGGCGCCGATTGCCCCGGCCTCGCCCGCCCCCTTCACGCCCAGCGCATTGGTGACGCAGCGAACGTTGCGGGTCTCGAAATGGAAGTTCGGCACGTCGATGGCACGCGGCAGCGCATAGTCCATGAAGGTCGCCGTCAGCATCTGGCCGGAGGAGTCGAACTTGATCTCCTCCATCAGCGCCTGGCCGATGCCCTGCGCCGCGCCGCCATGGACCTGGCCCTGCAGCATGATCGGGTTCAGCGTCATGCCGAAATCATCGACCACGACATAATTGACGATCTCGGTGCCGCCGGTCTGCGGATCGATCTCGAGTTCGCAGACATGGGTGCCGTTCGGATAGGTCGCCTCCGGCGGCTGCCAGCTCTGGTGCACCTTCAGCATGGCCGGCGTGGCGCCTGGCAGCGCTGCAATGGCAGCGAGGTCCAGAGCCTTGTCCGTGCCGACGATGCGCACCGCCCCGTCCACGATCTCGAGGTCGCCGATGCCGGCCTCCAGCTTCTCGGAGGCGAGCTGCTTCAGATTGTCGGAGAGGATCGCGGTCGCCTTGTCGAGCGCCGCGCCGCCGACCGGAATCGAGCGCGAGCCGCCGGTGCCGGAGCCGGTCTCGACCTTGTCGGTATCGCCCTGGACGACCCGGATGCGGTCCATCGGGATGTCGAGATGCTGCGAGACGAGCTGCGAATAGGCGGTCTCGTGGCCCTGCCCGTTCGATTGCGTTCCGATCAGCACGGTGACCATGCCGTCCTTCTCAAGGATCACGGTCGAGCTCTCGGGCCCGCCGCCGCCGCAGGCCTCGATATAGCTCGCCATGCCGATGCCACGGATCTTGCCGGCCTTGCCGGCGGCCTTGAGACGCGTCTTGAAACCCTTCCAGTCCGCCACCTCCATGGCGCGGCGCATATGCCCCTCGAACTCGCCGGAATCGTAGACCGGCCCGGTCTGCGTCTTGTGCGGCATCTCGCCCGGCTTGACGAAGTTCAGCGCCCGCACCGCATCGGGCGTCTTGCCCGTCTCCCGCGCGATGGCGTCGACCAGCCGCTCGATCAGATAGGCGGCCTCGGGCCGACCGGCGCCGCGATAGGCATCGACCGCCATGGTGTTGGTCAGGATGCCGCGGAAACGCACATGCACGGCCGGGATGCTGTAGCAGCCCGGCGTCATCGTCGTGCCGACCCAGGGAATGAAGGGCCCATACTGCGAGAGATAGGCGCCCATCTCGGCGGCGAGATCGACCTTGAGGCCGATGAACTTGCCGCGCTTGTCGAGCGCCATCGTCGCTGTCACGAGGTTGGCACGGCCATGGGTGTCGGCGAGGAAATGCTCGGTCCGGTCGGCCACCCAGCGCACCGGGCGCTTCAGCATCTCGGCCGCAACCATGGTCAGCGGGTATTCGCGGTACATGAAGATCTTGGTGCCGAAGCCGCCACCGACATCGGGCGTCACCACCCGGATACGCTTGGGATCGACCTTGAGGATGTAGCTCGCGAGGATGTCACGCGTGCCATGGCTGCCCTGGCTGCCAAGCGTCAGCGTCCAGCGCTTGTCGGCCTTGTCGTATTCGGCGATGCAGGCGCGCGTCTCCATGTAGTTGGAGGCGAGCCGGTTGTTGACGATCGTCACGGCCACCGTGCGGTCGGCCTTGGCAAAGGCGGCGTCGGTCCTGGCCTTGTCACCCTGCTGCGCCTCGAAGGCGACGTTGCCCGGCCGGTCCGGCCAGACCTGATGGGCCTTCGGATCGAGCGCCTCCTCGATTCCGGTGACGGAGGGCAGCGTCGTCCATGCGATGTCGATCGCCTCGGCCGCATCGCGCGCCTGGTCCAGCGTCTCGGCGACGATGAAGGCGACCGCCTCGCCGACATGGCGGACCGTGTCGGTCGGCAGCACCGGAACCGGAAGCGGCTTCACCTGCTCGCCGGAGATCTCCTTGATCAGTCCCTTGCACGGCAGGTCGCCGAGATGGGCGACATCCTCGCCGGTCAGGATCAGCTTGACGCCCTTCATGCCACGGGCGGTCGCCTTGTCGCGGATCGTGAAGCTGGCATGGGCATATTGCGAGCGCAGCACGAAGCCGTGCAGCGCGCCCTCGACCGCCGTGTCATCCGTATAGCGGCCCGCGCCGGTGGTCAGGCGATGGTCTTCGACCCGGCGTACCGGCTGTCCGAATCCGAATTTCATGGGGCGCATGGTCGGGCATCCTTCAGATAAGTCGAATGAAAGACTGGAGCAGGATCGATGTCGCGTCAGCCCCGGCAAGTGGCGTGCCGCGATGCGCCGGGCGCAAGACGAGCAACCGACAGAGAACCGTCAGTGCTCGACAGGTTCGCCCTGCATCACCCAGTCGCGGAAGCCGCCGAGATAGTGGCTGTCGATGTCGAGGCCGGCCGATTGCGCGAATTCGAGCGCGCGCAGCGAGCGGACGCCGGCGGCGCAGGAGATCACGACACGCTTGCCGGGTTCATTGGGGAGATCGGCGGGGTCGAAGCGCGAGAGCGGTCGCGAGATCGAACCCGGAATATGCCCGGCGGCGAATTCATGGGGCTCGCGCACATCGACGAGGAGGATGGAGCCTTCCGAAAGGCCGACCTTGATGTCGTCGATGTCGAGATCGTTCACGGTCAATGCGGCATCTCCGGCGCTCTCACTCCAGCAGCTTCACCAGATAGAGTGTGAGCGCCGGAAATGCCACCACGATGCCCAGCCGAACGATGTCCGAAGCGACGAAGGGCAGCACGCCGCGATAGATCCGCGTGATCGGGACATCGCGCGCCAGCGAGGCCACGACGAAGACATTCAGGCCGATCGGCGGGCAGGTCATGCCGATGCCGACGACGATGAGGACGAGGATGCCGAACCAGATCGCGACATCGTCGACCGGCATGCCGAAATCGAGCGCGGTCACGATCGGGAAGAACACGGGCAGCGTCAAAAGGATCATGGCGAGCTCGTCCATCACGCCGCCGAGCACGATGTAGAACAGCAAGAGCCCGACCAGCACCGTATAGGGCGCCCAGCCGGAGGCCGCGATCATCTCGGCCGCGGCTGTCGGCACCTGCGTCAGCGCAAGGAAGGCGTTGAACACCTCCGCGCCGAGCAGGATGGCGAAGATCATCGCCGAGGTCTCGGCCGTCTGCAGGATCGCCTGGCCGATGCCGGCAAGGCTCAGCGTGCCGCGCAGCACGCCGATCAGCAGCATCACGAAAGCACCGACCGAAGCGCCCTCCGTGGGCGTGAACACGCCACCATAGATGCCGCCGACGACGATGACCGCAACCACCAGCGCCGGGATGACGCCGAGCAGCGGGCGCACCCGGTCCGGCCAGGCGATGCGGGGCTGCGCCGGCCCGAGCGCGGGGTTGCGCGCGATCATGATCGCGATCGTGATGCAGTAGAAGGCGGCTGCCATCAGCCCCGGGATCAGCGCCGCCTTGAACAGCTTGGCGATGTTCTGCTCGGTCGAGATCGCATAGACGACCAGGATGACCGAGGGCGGGATCAGAATGCCGAGCGTCCCGCCGACCGCGACGACGCCGCAGGAGAAGCCCGGATCGTAGCGGTAGCGCCGCAGCTCCGGCAGCACCGCGCGAGAGAAGGTCGCGGTCGTGGCGACAGCGGAGCCGCAGATCGCGCCGAAACCCGTGCAGGCTCCGATCACCGCCATGCCGAGCCCGCCGCGCCGATGCCCGACGACCGCTGATGCCGCCTTGAACAGGTCGCCCGCCAGGCCGGAACGTTCCGCGAAGGCGCCCATCAGCACAAAGAGTGGGATCACCGAGAGCGTGTAGTTGGCGAAGATCTGATAGGGCGTCGTCCGGATGTAGTTCAGGAACGGGTCGAGCCCGTTGAGCTGGATATAGCCGGCCCCGCCCACCAGCATCATGGCGAGCCCGATCGGCAGGCGCAGCGCCATCAGCGCGAGCATCGCCACGAAACCCGTGACCGCCATCGAAAACCCGCTCACGCGGAGGCCCTCGCCAGGCGCAGCGCGCTGACCACGGCCGCCGCCGCGACGAGGGCGGCGAGCGCCGAGCAGAGCGCGATCGGCAGATAGCTCGGAAGCTGAAGAACCATGCTGTTCTCGCCCGTCGCGAAGGCCGCGCGCGCACCCACAGCGAGCCGCCAGGCGATCAGCGCCATCACCAGCGCATAGACGATGTCCCAGCCCGCATCGATGCGGCGCTGCCAGCGTCGCGGCAGTTTCAGCGTGAAGGTGTCGACGAAGATGTTGCCGCGCCTGAGCTGGCACCAGGGCAGGAAGCAGAAGGCGGCGATGGCGGTCGCCATCTGCACCAGCTCGAAATCGCCTGGCACGCCGGCACCGCCGACGAGATCGCTGCGCAGCGTCACGCTGACCACGACAACGACCGACAATGCGATCAGCAAGCCGCCGCCGAGCAACGCGATCCCCCGGATCACCCGCTCGAAACCGGACGGCGCCGCCTCCTCCCCGCCTGTGTCCATCCTGTCCGTCAGGCTGCCTTCTCATGTCTGGCGATGGCCGCCCTGGCATCGGCGAGGAGCTTCTCGCCGTCGAGGCCCTTTTCCTTGGTCGTCTTGAGCCAGTTCTCGATCACCGGCTCGGTGGTCTTGCGCCAGCGCGCCGCTTCCGACTCGTCGATCACGGTGATGGTGTTGCCGCGCTTACGGACCATGTCGGAGACGACGATCGCCTGCTCGTCCCAGACCCTGCCCGCCATGCCGGCGGCAACCGCTCCAGAGTTCTTGTCGATTACGGCCCTGAGGTCGGGCGCCAGCGCCTCGTATTTCGCCTTGTTCATCGCCAGAACGAAGGTCGCGACATAGAAGGTCGGCGAGCCCGGAATCTCGGTGTGATATTTGACGAGTTCGTGCACCTTGATCGACGGCACCACCTCCCAGGGCACGACGCAGCCGTCGATGACGCGCTGGGCGAGCGATTCCGGCACCTGCGGCACCGGCATGCCGATCGCGTTGGCGCCGAGCGCCCGCAGTGCCTCGCCGGCGAGCCGCGTCGGGAAGCGCAGTTTCAGACCCTTGAGGTCCTCCATCGTCTTTACCTGCCGGTTCGCGTGGATCAGGCCGTGATCATGCGTCCACACGCAGATCGGGTGTACGTCCTTGAGTTCGTCTTTGAGGTTTTGCTGCGCGTATTCCGTGACGGCCAGCGAATTCACCAGCGCCCGCTTGTTGGCGACGAAGGGTAGCTCGAAGGCTTCCAGCCCGGTGAAACGACCGGGCGTATAGCCCGGCAACGTCCAGACCAGATCGGCAACCCCATCCCTCGCCTGGTCGAAAAGCTGTGGCGGCGTGCCGCCAAGCTGCATCGACGGAAAGATGTCGATCTTGATGCGCCCGTTCGACTCCGCCGCGACCTTGTCCGCCCAGGGTTTCAGGAACTTGGCGTGGCCGACTGTCACCGGCGGCAGGAAGTGATGCATCTTCAGCGTCACCTCCTGCGCATGGGCACGCGTGACCCGCAGCACCGCCGGAGCGGCGACGGCCGATCCGGCCCAGGTCAGAGTTCGGCCCAGAAAGCGGCGGCGGTCGAATGTCATGGCTTCTCTCCCGAGGATCTCGCTTGCGCGATTGTTTTGAACGCCCACCCCGCCGGAGAAAAGGCCACTCCACGACATCGGCACGATAGCATGGCCGGCAGCGAAGTTCCGACGCGGACCGCAGGCTCGCTTCACGGCCGGCGGCCGAGATCGTTGCCGACGCAACTAATTCCGTCAAGACCCCGTCACCGCGCGTAGCGATCCTATGTGGCCGGCAGACACGCCGGAGCGTGAAAAAACCGCGCCCCGAAGGGCGCGGCTTCCCGTTCTCGGGGTTCAGGGTCGGCGGCTCAGGCCTTCGGCGGAATCCGCAGCACCCAGCCAGGCTGGATCAGGTCCGGGTTCTTCACCGGCGGCGTGTTGGCCTTGACGATCTCGGTATATTTCGCGCCCTGGCCCTTGCCGTAATGCTCTTCGGCGATCTTCCAGAGCGTATCGCCCTTCTTCACCGTGTAGAACACGGCGGCCGGGACCTCCTTGGTCACCGCGAGATCCGACTCGACCGAGGCGACGCCAATGGTGTTGCCGAGCGCGAGGATGATCTTTTCGGCCTCTTCCGTGGACACGGCCTTGCCGGAGACCTTGACCTTGTCGCCGTCGATCGAGATCGCGACATCGGACGGAAGACCGTGACCGGCGAGTTCCTTCTGCAACTCGTCGGCAGTCGCGGCCTTGGCCGCGCTCGAGCCGAAGATCTTGGCCCCGGCTTCCTTGATGAAACTGAACAGACCCATGGCGTTTCCTCCATCCGTTGGGACCCCATCAAGCCCAACTGCGATGACATGTTCAAGGCGCCTTTGCGGCCGAGGCGCTTTCCGGCGGTCGCAGCCGGCATCGCCCTGCCGTTCCGGCTGCGAAAACCGCTTCCCCGGCGGGCAAAGCGCTGTCACAAGCGCGCTGGACCATAACAGGAGTTTCCCCGATGCTGACGCTCGCCCAGGCTCAGACGATCATGTCGGCCACGCTCGCCCATGCCGGAGCGGCAGGCTTCAAGCCCCTGACCATCGCCATTCTCGATTCGCGCGGCGCGCAGAAGCTCTTCATCGCCCAGGACGGCACCAGCCTGAAGCGCGGCGAGATCGCGCTCGGCAAGGCGCATGGCGTCGTGGCGCTGGGGATCGGTGGACGGGCGCTGCACAAGATGGCGCTGGAGCGGCCCTATTTCATCGACGCAGCGACCCATGCGGCAGGCGGATCGCTCGTTCCAGTGCCGGGCGGTGTCCTGATCCGCGATGGCGCCGGCACGCTGCTGGGCGCCATCGGCATCTCGGGCGACACCTCCGATAATGACGAGGCCGCCGCCGTCAGCGGGATCGCTGCCGCCGGCCTTGCGGCCGACACCGGCGCCTGAACAGGCCCCTGAAACGCCGGCCCCGCTGACCGGCGCGAGCAGGAGGGACCGCGACCGACCTTCGGCCTGTGAGCCTTGCCCGCTCAGTGAGCCTGGGCCGAGGACACCACCTCACGTCCGGCCGCCATCGGCGCCGGGCCGAGACGCAGCGAATCGCGCGCTTGCTGCGACGGTCCCGCCAGCAAGGACGGCAGCAGCCCGCCCCCTTCCGCGACCAGCGGCTCCTCGGGCAGCGGCGGCAGCGGCAGCAGGTCCTCCTCCTCCCGTGCAGGCGGGCTGACGCGTTCGCGGAATTCGGCCAATGCACCTTCGATCGGATTGAAGCTGAACCGCACCCTGTGCGTGCCAGCCGGCACCTGCACGGCGCGGAACAGCACATTAGCCTTCAGAATCTCGGTCTCGACGCCATCGACCTGCGCCCGCCACCAGGGATGCCAGGTGTCGTTCAGCACGACGAAGCCGGCGGCGGCCGTCGTGACCTCGATCTCGACTTCGGTGTTCTCGTAGCGGCTCAGCTTGATCTCCGCCTTCACCTGCGCCGGCCCCTCGGGCATCGCCAACGGCGGCTCGACCTCGAGCAGCACGGCCTGCTGCGGATCGACCTCCGGCCAGCGCCCGCCCTGCTTCATGCCGTCGAAATCGGCGAGTTCCCAGCCGCCGACGAACTGCACGCGCGGCAGCGCCTGCGGATTCTCGTAGACATAGCCATCCTTCGTCCGCGCAACCAGCTTGAGATCGCCATCCCGCAGGGCGTGGTCGACCTGCTCGATCGGCACGGGCGAGGCGATGTAGCGAAGCCCCAGCAGATTGGCGAGGCGGCAGCGATAGGACGGAAACAGCGGCGTGAATTTGCGCTCGGAGGGCGAGGCGATGCCGTCGCGCGTGCCGACGGCTTCGGAGAAATCGGCCAGACGCAGCGGATTATAGCCGAGCGTATGGTCTAGGCCATGCACCAGCGCAGCATTGGGCCATTCGAAGCCCATGCCGAGCAGTTCGATGCGGTCCCGTCGCGGCGAGCCCGCCGGCTGGGTGGTCAACCGCTTCAGGACCGCGACGGTCTCGTTGCGCGTCTCCGGACGCAGCACGTCGTAAAGCTGCGGCGGCAGCGCCGTCGATTCGTTGGGGCCGTTATTGGCGCCGAGATCGGCGGCTACGACGCCGGTAACGAGAACGGCGGCAGCGACCGGGCCGATCGCACCGCGCCAGCGCTGGAGCAGGAGGACGACGCCAGCGGCGGCGGCAAACCAGCCGAGCGCCAGCATGACCGGCCGCCAGGCGTCGCCCAGATGGCCCTCGCCCCGCGACAGCACAAGCGCCAGGCCCGCGACGGCCAACACCGCGGCGCCCCCTGCCAGCAGATCGCGCCGGAACGAGGTGCCGGGCTCGGCCGTCAGGATTCGGTGCAGGACATAGCCGGACAGCAGCGCGCCGAGCGCCCCGATCAGGAAGGTCGCATCGGCCGGGCGGCGGAACACCTTGACCCCCGGCAGATAATCATAGGCGAGGTCGAAAACAGGCGTGTAGCGGCCAAGCGCGAACAGCACCATGAAGACGAAGAGCAGGCTCAGCGGCCGCACCGCCCGGTCCCACAGCCAGCCGCGCGTCAGGCCGGGCGCGATCAGCAGCAGCAGCGGCAGGGCGCCGAAATAGACCTGCCCCATGTTCTGCGACAGGTAGAGTTCCTTCGCCCAGTTCGGATTGTTGTACGGGCCCCAGAAGTCCACATTCGGATTCTGCGCGCCGAAGAGATCGCCGAAGAAGGCGGTCAGCAGCGAGGCCGGATGCAGCGAGCCCCGGCCGGCCTCCGCCAGATCGATCGCGGGACGCGTCGTCGCCTCGGCGAAGAGCCAGGTCCAGAGCAGCGGCAGGGCGATGGTCACGGCGCCCGCCAGGCTCGCCACGCCGATCGCGGGCAGGCTGCGCCGGACCGACGCCCAGCCGCCGGACATCCAGTGCGCCCCGACCATGCCGATCAGGATATAGCTGCCGAGCAGCGCGACCTGGTCGGGCTCGAGCACCATCAGCCCGGCTGACAGGCCGGCGAAGGCGCCCGCGAGCAGTGAGGAGCGCTGCAGCATGCGCGCCGTCAGCCAGAACGAGATGGCGAAGAAGGCGAGGCTCGCGATCTGCCCCACATGCTGGACGCGCCACGCCGCCGAGGCGCCGAAGGCAAAGACGAGCGCCGCCATCAGCCCACCGGCGGGATGCCAGTTGCGGTCGCGGAAGAACATCATCAGGGCGAGCCCGCCCGCCAGCAGATGCGCCAGCACATAGGCATCGACCGCACGGAAGCTCGGCGAGGGCGAAAGTAGCGCCAGGAGGATTGCGGGCGAGAAGATCAGGGACTGAGGGTCTGCCACCTGCGGCGAGCCGCCGAAGACGTTATGCGTCCAGAACGGCGACTGCCCCGAGTGCAGCGCCTGCGCCAGGAACTGGATCTGTGCCTGAAAATGGGCCTTGGCGTCGAACGGAATGGTGACCGCACCCGACAGCCAGGGCCAGCACAGGACCACCCAGACACAAAGAAATCCAACGGCCGCCAGCGGATAGCCGGCGCCCTTTCTCAAAAGCGCGTTCAACGGACCCCCCGGTCCCCTTTCAGGGTTGGACGGCTCCGGATAGGGGAGCCAGCCTCCAGCCTGTCAGTGGACGGACCATGGCGGCAGGCAGGTGAACCGAAACTGAATGAAATCGCGGAGCCGTTCAGCCGCGCGCGAACAGGGTCAAGAAGCGGTAACGATGCCCGCGCGTCTCACCGACCCGGAACCAGCCAGGCCGCGAGGACCCGGCGCTCATCCGGCGTCATCCCGGACAGATTGTTCGGCGGCATCGCATGCGTCATCACGGCCTGCGTCCGGATCGCACGCGCCTGCGCCGCGATGTGCCCGGGCTCGTGCAGCAAGACACCCTTGGGCGGAATCTGGATGCCGGGCCAGGACGGCTCGGGCGCGTGGCACATGGCGCAGCGCCCGGTGACGATGTCGGCGACCTCGGCCGGCGGAAGGCGCGCGCTCGCGAGTAGAATCGGCTGGGGCTCGGGCAAGGGCGAAAGCCCCAGCCGTTCGCGTCCGCCGGGTGAGGACGCCATCGCCACCCAGAAGGCGAGCCACAGCGCAACCAGCGCGACCGCCCAGGTCCACCACGGCGATTTCGCATGGTCCGCATGGCGGATGTTGAAGAAGTGCCGGATCAGGGCGCCGGCCACGATGATGAGGGCGACCAGAGCCGGGATCACCGCCGAATTGGCATAGGTCACCGGATAATGGTTCGACAGCATCAGGAACAGCACCGGCAGGGTGATGTAGTTGTTGTGCGTCGAGCGCTGCTTGGCCGCCTTGCCGTATTTCGGGTCCGGTGTCTGCCCGGCCGTCAGCGCGGCGATGACCTTGCGCTGCCCAGGCATGATGTTGAAGAAGACATTGGCGGTCATGATCGTGGCCATCAGCGCGCCGGTATGGATCAATGCGCCGCGTCCCGAAAACACCGAGGCGAAAGCCCAGCTCGCGGCGATCACATAGCCGAAGCCGAGCAGCCCCAGCACGACGTCGTTGCGGCCCAGCGCCGAACGGCAGAGCCAGTCATAGAACAGCCAACCCAGAACCAGCGCCATAATGCCGATCGCGCCTGCCGCCAGCGGCGACAGTGCCATCACGGCGGGATCGATCAGATAGAGTTCCGATTGAGCGTAATAGACCCAAACCAGCAGGAAGAAGCCCGAGATCCAGGTCCAGTAGCTCTGCCATTTGTGCCAGGTCAGCTCGTTCGGCATGACGGCCGGTGCGACCATGTATTTGCGCATCTCGTAGAAGCCGCCACCATGGACCTGCCACGCCCTGCCCCCTTCGCCCTTCGGGATGTCGGCGGCGGGCCGCAGGCTGGCATCGAGATGGATGAAGAAGAACGACGAGCCGATCCAGGCGATCGCCGTGATCACATGCAGCCAGCGCAGCAGCATGCCTCCCCATTCCATCAGATAGGCTGCGAGCATCGCTGGTTCCGCTCAGAACAGGGACGGCGGGAATAGGACGGAAAACGGGACTTGGTCGAAAGCTTGCAGGCTGGTCCTGCCGGTGGACTTCGCCGCCGGCCAAATTACGGTTGGCCTCGCGGAACAGGCAAGCGCCGTTCCGCAGCAGAAAGAACGGCGGCCGGAACAAGGGACTGACATGGCGGGACTCTCGACGCATATCCTCGACACCCATGGCGGTAAGCCGGGCAACGGCGTCGCCGTGACCTTGAAGCGCCTCCAGCCCGACGGCTCGCGCGAAACGCTGGTCGAGACGCGAACCGACGCGGATGGCCGCGCTTCGCTGATGGCGGCCGAGGATACCACGCCCGGCATCTACGAGATCGACTTCGCCATCGGCCCCTATTTCCGGGGCAAGGGCGTCGACCTCCCCGACCCCGCCTTCCTCGATCTCGTCACCGTCCGTTTCGGGATTTCCGACGTGGCGCGCCACTACCATGTGCCGCTCCTCGCCTCGCCCTATGGCTACACCACCTATCGCGGCAGCTGAGCATCATGACCGACACCACCTATCCCCGCGATCTCGCCGGCTATGGCCGCAATCCGCCTCATCCGCAATGGCCGGGCAAGGCGCGGATCGCCGTGCAGTTCGTGGTCAACTACGAAGAAGGCGGCGAGAACAACATCCTGCATGGCGACGCCGCCTCCGAGGCCTTCCTGTCGGAGATCGTCGGCGCCGCGCCCTGGCCCGGCCAGCGCCATATGAACATGGAGTCGATCTACGAATATGGCTCGCGTGCCGGCTACTGGCGGCTTTGGCGCATGTTCACCGAGCGCGCCATGCCGGTCACCGTCTTCGCCGTCGCGAGCGCCCTGCAGCGTTATCCCGAGATCGCCGCCTCGATGCAGGCGGCCGGTTGGGAAATCGCCAGCCACGGCCTGAAATGGATCGACTATCGCGATGTGCCCGCCGAACGGGAGGCCGCCGACATCGCCGAGGCCATCCGCATCCAGCGCGAACTCACCGGCGAACGCCCGCTCGGCTTCTACCAGGGCCGCAGCTCCGAGCGCACGACGCCGCTGATGATGGCGGAAGGCAGCTTCCTCTACAGCGCCGACAGCTATGCCGACGACCTGCCCTACTGGCTGTCCGGTCCGAAGGGGCCACAGCTCAGCGTGCCCTATACGCTCGACGCCAATGACATGCGCTTTGCCACGCCCCAGGGCTTCAACAGCGGCGACCAGTTCTTCGCCTATCTGAAGGATACCTTCGACACGCTGTATGCGGAGGGCGAGACCGCCCCGAAAATGATGTCGGTCGGGCTGCATTGCCGGCTCGTCGGCCGGCCCGGACGCGCCGCGGCGCTGGCTCGCTTCCTCGACCATGTTCGAAGCCACGAGCACGTCTGGGTCGCGACCCGGCTCGACATCGCAAGGCACTGGATCCGGCACCATCCTCCGGCCGGCGGTTATCGCCCCTCCGCCGTGCCGAAGGCCCTCTTCGTCGAGGTCTTCGGCCGCATCTGGGAGAACGCGCCCTGGGTTTCCGAGACGACCTGGGAAGGCGGGATCACCACCGCCCATGACGACGCCGCCACGCTGCATGCCGCCATGGTCAAGGTCCTGCGCGCCAACTCGCAGGAGCGGCTGAAACACCTCCTGCTCGGCCATCCCGACCTCGCCGGCAAGCTCGCGGCAGCCGGCGAGATGACGGAGGAATCGATCGGCGAACAAGCTTCCGCCGGGCTCGACCGCCTGACGAGCGACGAACGCACGCGCTTCACCGCGTTGAACGACGCCTACAAGGCCCGCTTCGGCATCCCCTTCATCATGGCGGTGGCCGGCGCGAGCAAGGAGGCGATCCTGACGGCCTTCGAGACGCGCCTGAAGAGCACTCCGGACGCGGAGTTCGAGACGGCGCTCGGGCAGGTCGAGAAGATCTCCCTGCTGCGGCTGAAGGAAATCATGCGCGGTTGATGCAGGGCGGCTGAGGGCGCAGGGCCCCCTCTCCCACACGGGAGAGGGCTTCACGCGGTTCCGGACCTCGACTTGCATGCGCCCTTGACGCCCGCGCTAAAGCCCGCTCACCAGATGCCCGCCATCGACCGCCACGACCGAGCCGGTCATGAAGCGCGAAGCCTCGGCGCAGAGCAGCAGGAACGGCCCGTCGAGATCGGACAGTTCCGCAGCGCGGCGCATCGGGACGCGCCGGATCAGGGCCTGCCCGGCCTCGGTCGCGAAGAAGTCGCGGTTGAGGTCGGTGATGACATAGCCCGGCGCCAGTGCATTGACCCGGACCTTGTGGCGCGCCCATTCCAACGCCAGCGCCTTGGTGAGCTGGATCAGCCCGGCCTTGGCCGCCGCATAGGGCGCGACGGAAGCCGCGACGCGCTCGCCCAGGATCGAGGCGATGTTCACGATTGCCCCGCCCTCCTCCTGCCGCGACATGATCCGCGCTGCCGCCTGCGCCGCGAAGAAGCAGCCCTTCAGGTTGACGTCGAGATGAGCGTCCCACTGCGCTTCGTCGAGATCGAGCGCACGGGCCGGCTCGGCGACACCGGCGTTGTTGACGAGGACGTCGAGCCCACCGAGCGCGGCCGTGGCCTCGTCGAGCCCGGCCGCGATCGCCTCAATGGAGGCGACGTCCAGCACCACCGGCACGACCTTGCCGGGAAGAGCGGCACATGCCCCGGCAAGCGCGACCAGGCGTTCGCGCCGCCGCGCGGTGGCCACAACATGGGCACCCTGCCCCGCCAGCAGCCGCACGAAATGCGCCCCCAGTCCCGATGACGCGCCGGTGACCAGCACGCGCTTGCCCTTCAGATCCTCGAACATGGCGCCCCCGTTTCCTCCCGCCGGAAGGGACACTGCCGCAGGCGAGAGGTCAAATCCGGCGGCTCAGGCGGCAACGATCCCAGGCGCCAATCGACCGACCCGTTCGAGATCGGCGCGGAACCGGGCCGTCTCGCTTTGCCTTGCGACCTCGTCCGGCAGCCGCAGCAGATAGGAGGGATGGACCGTCGCGACCAGCCTGGTGCCATCGTCCAACGTCAGGTCGCGATCGCGCATCGCCGCCAGCGAACCGGAATGGCCGGTCAGCGCATGCAGCGCCGTCGCGCCCAACGCCACGACGAGGCCCGGCTTGACGAAATCGCGCTCCAGCCCGAGCCAGAAGCGGCAGGCCGAGACCTCGCCGGCATTCGGCTTCTGGTGGATGCGCCGCTTGCCCCTGATCGCGAATTTGAAATGCTTCACCGCATTGGTGACATAGGCACGGTGCCGATCGAGCCCAGCCTCGCCCATGATGCTGTCGAACATCCGCCCGGCTGGGCCGACAAAGGGCCTGCCCGCAAGATCTTCCTGATCGCCCGGCTGCTCACCGACGAACATGACCGGCGCCGAAAGCGGCCCTTCGCCGAAAACGGTCTGCGTCGCGTGCTGGCACAGACCGCAACGCGCGCAATCCTTTGCCGCGGTCCGCGCCTGCTCCCAGCTCGCGGGAGGCAGCGGCTCGTCGAGCCCTTCCCTGAGCATGCGCTGCATCTGCCTGCGATGCCGCTCGGGCGGCGCGGTCGGGGCCTTCGTCACCATCTCCTCCGCCCGTCGGCCAGCACCGGCGATCAGGGGAGCGATCAGTTCGGCCTCCGGCAGGTTCCGCCAGTACTTCTCCGGCATCTCGGCCTTCATCGCCTTGATCTTGAGCCGGGCCGGATTGAAGATGTTGGCGTAATAGGTTCGCCAGTAAGCCTCGACCGCATCGTCGTCGGGCGCCTCCGCGCGTGATTCACCGTCGCCCACATGCAGCGTCGCACCGTCCCAATGCAGCGAGCGCAGTGGCGTCAGGATGGACCAGCGCATCGCCGCGAAGCGTTCGACGAAAAAGCGCGAGACACGTTCGACGATGTGATGCTCCGGCTCGAACCAGGCGACGAAGGCCTCGCCGCCATCGGCCCCGACGATCTCGCGAAAGCGGACGAAAGCGGTCATTTTGTGCGTGTCGCGACGCACCGACTTCGCCATCGCATAGGCACGGTGGACGTCGCCATCCGTCACGATCCGCAGCAGCGCCGGCTCCCGCTGAAGCCGGAGCAGCAGCCTGAACAGCAGGTCGAAACGGCCGGCATCGCGATGGCAGATCACGGCCTGTGCCAGCTCCGGAAAATCACGTGGCACGGTGAGGTCCCGGCCCGAGACCCGCTCGATCGTCTCGGCTGCGACGCCCTCGAACAAGCCTGCCGGTTCGTCACCGACCTGCCAGAGGATGTCCGCGGGTGCGATGCTGGCGCGGGCGAGCCGCCGCGCGTGCTGCCGCCAGCCTTCGAAATCCGCCGGATGCGCCAGCCGGGCCAGGACTGTCGAAACAGCGACCGTCACAGCAGCGCCAGTTGCAGGGGCTTCGGCGCCAGATGCTGCCGCAGCCCGTCGCTGTCGAGCGCCGTACCTGGCCGCCAGCCATCGGCCACGATGAAATGGCGCAAGGTGGACATTGATCGCGCCAGCTTGCCGACATCGTCGAGCCGCAGCCACCGGAAGCGCCGCATCTCCAGAATTCGGCCGACGCTTCTGGTGCCGAGCCCCGGCACTCGCAGCAGCGTCTCGCGATCGGCGCAATTCACATCGACGGGAAAGCGGCCGCGATGGCGCAACGCCCAGGCGAGCTTCGGATCGATGGCGAGGTCGAGCATCCCGCCCACCCCGTCATCGAGGATTTCCTCGACGTTGAAGCCATAGAACCGCGTCAGCCAATCGGCCTGATAGAGGCGGTGCTCGCGCATGAGAGGTGCCTCGGCCAGCGGCAATTGCGCCGAGGCATCCGGGATCGGACTGAAGGCCGAATAATAGACCCGCCGCAAACCGAAGGAGCCGTAGAGCTGGGCGCTGCGCTGCAGGATCGCGGCATCACTCGACCCGTCGGCGCCGACAATCATCTGCGTGCTCTGCCCCGCTGGGGAGAAGGCGGGCGCGCGTTTGGTTTTCGCCCGCTCCGCCTTGCTCTCCTCGATCCTGAGCTTCAGCCCGCCCATGGCGGCGCGGATGTCGCGCGGCCGCTTCTCGGGCGCGAAGCGCTCGAGCGAGATCTCGGTCGGCAGCTCGACATTGATCGAGACGCGATCGGCAAACAGCCCGGCCTGCGCCACGAGATCGGGGTTCGCGCTGGGAATGAGCTTGAGATGGATATAACCGCGGAAGCCGTGGACCGTCCGCAGCATCTCCGCGACCCGCACCATCTCCGCCATGGTGTAGTCGGGCGAGCGGATGATGCCGGAGGAAAGGAACAGCCCCTCGATATAATTGCGCTTGTAGAAATTCAGCGTCAGATCGACGACCTCCTCGACCGAGAAGCGCGCCCGCCTGACATTGCTCGAAGAGCGGTTGATGCAGAAGACGCAGTCATAGCTGCAATAGTTGGTCAGCAGGATCTTGAGCAGCGAGATGCAGCGGCCGTCCGGCGCATAGGAATGGCAGATGCCGGACCCCGTCGTCGACCCGATACCGCCTCCGAGCGAATTGCGCTTCGTTGTGCTGCTCGATGCGCAGGATGCGTCGTATTTCGCCGCATCGCTGAGGATTTCCAGCTTCTGCATCACGGTGAGTTGGGGCACGCCAAACCTCTTTGTTCTTTATTTGTTCTTTTATCTGAGCGCTCAGTTCCGCGCCAGAGACCTTTCGTCGCGGGCGTGCGATCCGGTCCTGAGCGGAACATGCCGCCCGGGGCCGGCGTTGCCTGATCAGCAAGACAGGGAGGGATAGATGTTTCGCATCCTGCTGATCATCGCCGTGATCGCGATCGGCTACGACGCCGTGGCCCATCAGGGCTTCTACACACGCAACGCCTGGGCGAGCGTCGTCGGCCTGACCGACTCGGCCGTCACTGGCGCAAAGCAGCTCGGACAGAACGCGCGCGAGGAAACCGGCACCGTCAGGCAATAGCCGTCCTGCGCATCGCGTTGCGGCAGGATGGCGACGCCCGCGCCAAAACCTACCGCATTGCGGCAATTTCGTCTGGACTTGCCGGGACGTTGCCTCGACACTCGTGCCAGCGAAACAGCCGGGATTTCTGCGCTTGACCGAGACAGCCTCCGACGCCGCCCGCCCTGCCGAATCCGACGCGCGGGTCGAGGCCCTCAAGGCCGAGATTCTCAGGAAGCTGACCTATTCGCTCGGCAAGAATGCTTCGGTCGCGCAACCGCATGACTGGCTCACCGCCGGCATCCTGGCGGCACGCGACCATATCGTCGATGTCTGGCAGCGCTCGACTCGCGACAGCTACCAGACCGGGCGAAAGCGGGTCTATTATCTCTCGCTCGAATTCCTGATCGGCCGCTCGCTGGCCGACGCCCTGAGCAATCTCGGGCTCACCGGCCCGATGGCGCAGGCAATGCGCGAACTCGGCGTCGATCTCGCCGAGATCGAGACGATCGAGCCCGATGCCGCGCTCGGCAATGGCGGCCTGGGTCGTCTCGCCGCCTGCTATCTCGAGGCTATGGCCTCGACCGGCGTGCCGGCGCTCGGCTACGGCATCCGCTACGATCATGGCCTGTTCAAGCAGCGCATCGACGGCGGCAAGCAGGTCGAGGTCCCCGAGGACTGGCTCTCCTTCCGCAATCCCTGGGAGTTCGAGCGCCGCGAGGCCTCCTACAAGATTGGCTTCGGCGGGGCCGTGACCGCGACGCAGAAGCCGGGCGAGGTCTTCTGGGAGCCGGAAGAGACGATCTTCGCAGTCGCCTACGACACCCCCATCATCGGCTGGCGCGGCCGCGACGCGACGACGCTGCGGCTCTGGCGCGCGCGCGCCATGCACCCGCTCTCGCTCGACGCCTTCAACCAGGGTGATCTCGTCGGCGCCGTTGCCGAGCGCAATCGCGCCGAGGCGATCTCCAAGGTGCTCTACCCAAACGATTCGACCCCGACAGGTCAGGAACTGCGGCTGCGGCAGGAGTTCTTCTTCACCTCGGCTTCGCTCCAGGATCTCGTGCGTCGGCACTATCGCCAGTTCGGCAAGCTCGACAATCTTCCTGACAAGGTCGCGCTCCAGCTCAACGACACCCATCCGGCGCTGGCCGTCGCCGAGTTGATGCGGCTTCTGATCGACGAGCATGGCCTGGCCTGGGAAGAGGCCTGGACCCTCACCAACGCCACGATCTCCTATACCAATCACACACTCCTGCCGGAGGCGCTCGAAACCTGGCCGGTGGCGCTGATGGAGCGGCTGCTGCCGCGCCACATGCAGATCATCTTCGGCATCAACGCCCGCTTCCTCGAAGAGGTCAGGCGCTCCAGCGGCGGCGAGAGCGTCGATCTCTCGACCATTTCGCTGATCGACGAACACCATGGCCGGCGCGTCCGCATGGCCCATCTCGCCTTCGTCGGCTCGCATACCGTCAACGGCGTCTCGGCCCTGCATTCCAAGCTGATGGAGCAGACTGTCTTCGCGCCGCTCAACGGCGTCTTTCCGGGCCGGATCACCAACGTCACCAACGGCATCACGCCGCGACGCTGGCTCTTCGGCGCCAATCCGGGCCTGACCAAGCTGCTGCAGGAGGTCTGCGGCGACGACCTCACCGACGAGATCGGCCAGATCCGCCGGCTTGCCGCCCATACCGGCGACGGCGCCCTGCATGATCGCCTCGCCGCAATCCGCCGCGAGAACAAGCTGAAGCTGGCGAAGATCATCCGGCAGGACACCGGCATCACGGTCGATCCCGACGCCCTGTTCGACGTCCAGATCAAGCGCATTCACGAATACAAGCGCCAGCTGCTCAACATCCTCGAGACGATCGCGCTTTATGACGCGATCCGCTCCGAGCCCTATCGCGACTGGGCGCCGCGCGTGAAGATCTTCGCCGGAAAGGCCGCCTCGAACTACGGCACCGCCAAGGCGATCATCAACCTGATCAACGACGTCGCCGTGGTCGTGAACAACGACATCACCACGCGCGACCGGCTCAAGGTCGTGTTCCTGCCGAACTACAATGTCAGCGCAGCCGAAATCATCATCCCGGCCGCCGACGTGTCCGAGCAGATCTCGACCGCCGGCATGGAGGCGTCGGGCACCGGAAACATGAAGTTCGCGCTCAACGGCGCCGTCACCATCGGCACGCTCGACGGCGCCAATATCGAGATCGGCGAGCGCGTCGGCGAAGACAACATCGTCATCTTCGGCATGACGGCCGAGGAGGTCGAGGCGGCCAAGCGGAACCCGCGCCCGACCGCCGATGTCATCGCCGGAACGCCTCATCTCGAAGGCGTGCTCGATGCGGTTGCCGGCGGTGCCTATTCGCCGCGCGAACGCGACCGCTATCTCGGCCTGGTCGATGGCCTGCGCGCCAATGACTGGTTCATGGTGCTGAACGATTTCGAGAGCTACCGCCAGGCCCAGCGCCGGATCGACGCGCTCTGGGCGGACCAGCGGACATGGTGGAAGATGTCGGTGACCAACACCGCCCATTGCGGCTGGTTCAGCGCCGACCGCGCCATCCGTGAATATGCCGAGCGCATCTGGCGGATTCCGACCGGCCCAAGCCCATCTGCGCAAGCGAAGGGCTGAGCCCGTTGACCGACGGGCAGCAGCTCGTCCCGTGCCCGCTCCCGGCCCGCATGGGCGCGGTGTCGGCCGGCGACGGCATCAGCTTCGCGGTGTTCTCGCGCCATGGCACGACGGTTCAGCTCTGCCTCTTCGACGAGGCCGGCGAGCATGAGACCGCGCGCCTGCCCCTGCCCTGCCGGACAGGCGACATCCATCACGGCCTGCTGCCCGGCGCGGCGCCGGGCCTGCGCTATGGACTGCGCGTCGAAGGCCCCTGGCAGCCCGAACACGGCCATCGCTTCGACCCGACGAAGCTCCTGATCGACCCCTATGCGACGCTGGTCGACCGCCCGTTCCGCTGGGATGCGCAGATGGCGCGGCGCGGCGCGGAGACAGCCGGGCTGGTGCCGCGCTGCATGGTGAGCGAGGCCCTTCCGCCGCTCGCGGCCGGCCGGGATAACCAGCAGCCCGCCTTCATCTACGAGCTCGCCGTCAAATCCTTCACGATGCGCCATCCAGCCGTGCCGCAACCGCTGCGCGGCACGCTCGCAGCCCTCTGCGAGCCGGCGATCCTCGACCATCTTGTCAGCCTCGGTGTCAGCCATGTCGAGCTGATGCCGGTCGCTGCCTGGATGGATGAGCGCCACCTGCCGCCGCTCGGCCTCGCTAATGCCTGGGGCTACAACCCGGTCAATTTCTTCGCGCTCGACCCACGCCTTGCGCCGGGCGGCGAGGCCGATCTGCGCCGGCTCTGCGCCGCCTATGCCGGAGCCGGCATCGGCATCATCCTCGACATCGTCCTCAACCACACTGCCGAGAGCGACGAATTCGGCGCGACGATCAGCCTGCGCGGGCTCGACAACGCGGTCTATTACCGCCACGCGACCGACGATCCCGGCCGGTTGGTCAACGACACCGGCTGCGGCCATACGCTGGCACTCGACCGGGCGCCCGTCATCCGCATGGCGATGGATGCGCTGCGACACTGGCGCGGCTGCGGCGTCGCCGGCTTCCGCTTCGATCTCGCGACAGTGATGGGCCGCTCCGATACAGGCTTCTCGCAGGACGCCCCGCTTTTCGCCGCGCTCCTGCCGGACCCGGACCTCTCGCAGGCAATCCTCATCGCCGAACCCTGGGACATCGGGCCTGGCGGCTACCGGCTGGGCGAGTTCCCCGCCCCCTTCGCCGAATGGAACGGCCGCTACCGCGACGATGTCCGCCGCTTCTGGCGCGGCGATGCGGGCGCCGCGGGCGCGCTGGCGACGCGGCTGGCGGGCTCCGCCGACCTCTTCGCAGCGCGTCATCGCGGCCCCCAAGAGAGCATCAACTTCATCGCCGCCCATGACGGCTTCACATTGGCTGATCTCGTCGCCTATGCAGGCAAGCACAATGAGGCCAATGGCGAAGGCAACCGCGACGGCGACAACGACAGCCATAGCTGGAACAACGGCGCGGAGGGGCAGAGCGCAGAACCGGCCATCGTCTCGGCACGCAGCCGCGACATCCGCGCCCTGCTGGGAACGCTGTTTCTATCGCGCGGCACGCCGATGCTGCAGGCAGGCGACGAGTTCGGCCGCACGCAAGCTGGCAACAACAACGCCTATTGCCAGGATAACGAGGCGTTCTGGCTCGATTGGCACAGGGCGGACGAGAGCCTGATCGCCTTCGTCGAGAGCCTCGCCCGCCTGCGCTCAAAGTGGCCGCTTCTGTCGGCCGCCCGCTTCCTGACAGGCACGGGCAATCCGCCCGATGCGCGTTGGCTCAAGACTGACGGCACGCCGATCGCAGATCATGAATGGGCAGTGCTCGACGCCATCTGCCTGATGCTGTCGGGCGAGGACGAGACGCTGTTGATCGCAATCAACCGTGGTGCGGAGGCAATGCCCCTCGTTTTGCCCGCCGGAGCTGCATGGACAATTCTGCTGAGCTCGTCTGAGGGGGGTGACGCTTCCAACCTGCCGGCACGAAGCGTTTTTCTCTGGCAGCGCAACTGATCGCTCCCGTCATGTCGGGCTTGTCCCGACCATCCACGTCTTCCAAGGACGAGGGCGGGGCTCAAGTCGTGGATGCTCGCCACAAGGGCGAGCACGACGACACGCCCCATCCCCTACATCAGCACGATCAGCGACCTCGGCGACAGCGTCAGCTCCGCATCCGCCTTCAGCCCCTTGCGCCCTTCATCGGAGCCGGGGCCTGTCTCGGTGTCGAGCACCACGGACCACGAACCGGCCTTCACGCGCGGCGGAATCTTGAAGGGAACATCTCCATCGAAGGCATTGAAAAGAATCAGCGCCTCGTCGCCGCCCTGCTCGACGTCGGGCATGTGCATCAGCAGCCCGATGGCGCGCAGGCCCTCGTCGTCCCAATGCTCCTCCTGCTGGTCGCCGCCAGCCGGATTGACCCAGCGCAACACGCAGCCGTCGCGGAAAGAGACGCGCCGGAAGATCGGATGCTCGGCCCGCAACTGCGTCACGCGCCGGACGAAACCCGTCAGCGCCTTATCGCGCTCGGTCAGCTCATCCCATTTCAGCCAGGCCAGTTCATTGTCCTGGGCATAGACATTGTTGTTGCCGCTATTCGAGTGTCCGCATTCGTCGCCGGCCAGGATCATCGGCGTGCCATGCGACAGGAGCAGCGTCGCGAGCAGGTTGCGCTTCTGGCGCTCGCGGGCGGCGATGATGCCCTCGTCGTCGGTCGGGCCCTCGACGCCGAAGTTGAAGGACAGGTTGTGGCCGTGCCCATCCTTGTTGTCCTCGCCATTCGCCGCGTTGTGCTTCTCGTTGTAGGAAACGAGATCGTTGAGCGTGAAACCGTCATGGGCGGTCAGGAAATTGACGCCCGCCCAGGGCCGGCGCCCGCGCAGATCGTAGACGTCGCCCGAGCCTGTGACGCGCGCGGCGAGATCGCGCACGATGCCCTCCTCGCCCTTCCAATAGGCGCGTACCGTGTCGCGATACTTGTCGTTCCACTCCGCCCAGCCGGGCGGAAAGCCGCCGACCTGATAGCCGCCCGGGCCGATGTCCCAGGGTTCGCCGACGAGCTTGACCTTGCGCAGAACTGGGTCCTGCCCCATCGCGTCGAAGAAGCCGCCGCGCTGGTCGAAGCCATGCGGCTCGCGTCCGAGGATAGTGCCGAGATCGAAGCGGAAACCGTCGACCTCCATCACCTCGACCCAGTAGCGCAGCGAATCCAGCACCATCTGCAATACGCGCGGATGCGAGGTGTTGACCGTATTCCCCGTGCCGGTGTCGTTGATGTAGAAGCGCGGATCGTCCGGCATGGTGCGGTAGTAGGCGAAGTTGTCGATGCCCTTGAAGGAGAGCGTCGGCCCCATCTCGTTGCCTTCGGCGGTGTGGTTGTAGACCACGTCGAGGATGACCTCGAGCCCGGCATCGTGGAACCTGCGCACCATGTCGCGGAAGGACTGCAGCCCAGCCTTGCCCATATAGCGCTGCATCGGCGCAAAGAAGCCGATCGTGTTGTAGCCCCAGTAGTTCGTCAGCCCCTTGGCCGCGAGATGGTGGTCGTCGAGATAGGCATGGACCGGGAGCAGCTCGACCGAGGTGACGCCGAGGCTCCGGATGTAGTCGATGACCGCCGGCTCGCCGAGGCCATCGAAGGTGCCGCGCTTCTGCTCGGGCACGGCCGGGTGCAGCTTGGTGAAACCGCGCACATGGGTCTCGTAGAAGATCGTCCGGTCCCAGGCCACGTTCGGGCGGGCCGGCGCCTTCACATCGGCCTGCCAGTCGCAGACGACGCATTTCGGCATGAAGGGGGCGCTGTCCAGTTCGCTGAAACTCAGGTCCTTCTCGCCCCCCGCAGCCACCTCATAGCCATAATGGGCGTCGTTCCAGTCGACGATTCCTGAATAGTCCCGGGCATAGGGGTCGAGCAGCAGCTTGTTGGGGTTGAAGCGATGCCCCTCCTCCGGCGCGAAACGACCATGGACGCGGTAGCCGTAGCGCTGGCCCGGCCTCACACCGGGCAGATAGCCGTGCCAGATCTCGTCGGTGTATTCCGGTAGCGTGATGCGGGCCGTCTCGATCTCGCCGCTGTCGTCGAACAGGCAGAGTTCCACCCGCTCCGCATGCGCCGAGAAGATTGCGAAATTCGTGCCCTCCCCGTCATGGACAGCCCCAAGCTCCGTGCCTTCGCCGGCCTCGACATCCAGACCCATTCCGTTACCGTCAGCCATGATCACCCTCGCACGGTTCAGGCCTGACGGAATGATGCTGCATCGCACAGCGAACCACCCTGTCAAATGATGCCGCAAGCCTGCCGCAGATCGTGCAACGTGATGCCGATGCCGTGGTTCCTGCCTGCGGCCTCCAAATTGCATGATTATTTTGCAGTGCAATATGGAACATTAACCAGTCGATGATGTTCTGGTAGCGCAGCCGTTCTGGGAGCTCGCCGATGGCCGAGGCGTTGAAGGACTTAGGCACCGAAACCACCCCTTCGACCTCCGGCCACGCATTGACCTACGCCGCCGCCGTCAAGGCAGGCGCACCCGAGGTCGCCTCGCTGCTTCCTGGCAACACCAGGCTGCTCTTCGTCACCTCCGAGATGGGGGATTTCATCAAGGCCGGCGGCCTGGGCGAAGTCTCGACGGCGCTACCCCGCCAGTTGCGGGCGCTCTGCGACGTGCGTGTCCTGCTTCCCGGTTTCCGCCAGGTCCGGGCCGCCAGACCGGCCATGGACATCGTCCGCGAAATGCCGCGCACGGCGAGCCTGCCGCCCTGGTCGCTCGGACGCTTCGCGACCCCCGACGGCCTGACCATCTATGCGGTGCTCTGCGACGAACTCTACGATCGCGAAGGCTCGCCCTATGGCCCCTTCGCCGGGGGCGACTTCGCCGACAACGACATCCGCTTCGCCAGGCTGTCGCTCGCTGCGGCCGAGCTCGCCGCAGGCGAGGCCGATCCCAACTGGAAGCCCGACATCATCCACGTCAACGACTGGCCGTCCGCGCTCGCGCCCGGCTATCTGCGCTGGAAGGGCCTGGCCACACCGTCGATCCTGACGATCCACAACCTCGCCTATCAGGGGCTCTACCAGCCGTCGCGCATGGCGGCGCTGGGCATTCCCGATCTCGCCTTCTCGGTCAACGGTGCCGAGTTCCACGGCAAGATCTCGTTCCTGAAGAGCGGCATCTATTACAGCTCCCATGTCACCACGGTGAGCGAGACCTATGCGCGCGAGATCACGACGGCCGAGCACGGCTGCGGCCTCGACGGCCTCCTCAAGACCCGAATGGACGAGGGCCGCCTGACCGGCATCGTCAACGGCATCGACGATAGCTGGACCTCCCCGGCCGGAGCCGAGGACGCCGGCGCGCAGCGCATCCGCCTGTGGAAGCGCCAGAGCGCCGCCGATATCCGCAAGACCTTCGAGCTGCCGCCCTCGCGCGGGCCACTGTTCTCGATCATTTCGCGGCTCGTCCACCAGAAGGGCATCGACCTCTCGATCGAGGCGGCGGAGACCATCATCGAGAGCGGCGGCCAGCTCGTCGTCACCGGCCGCGGCGAGCCCCGGCTAGAGGACGCGATCGAGCGCCTCGCCCGCCAGCATCCGAAGGCTGTCGCAGCCCGCATCGGCTTCGACGATGCCGAGGCCCGGCGCATCTTTGCGGCGAGCGATTTCCTGCTGATGCCCTCGCGCTTCGAGCCCTGTGGCCTGAGCCAGATGTACGCCCAGCGTTTCGGCGCCCTTCCGATCGCCTACCGCACCGGCGGCCTCGTCGACACGATCGAGGACGGGCGGTCGGGCTTCCTGTTCTCGTCGCTGACGGGGGCGGGGCTGGCTTCGGCCGTGACGCGCGCCCTCGACGCCTTCCGCTCGAAGGCAGCCTTTCGGCAGATGCGCGAGCATGCGATGGCGAAGCGCTTCGACTGGGGCCGCCCGACGCATCGCTATGCCGATGTCTACGCCAAGGCACTGGCTGCTTGAGGCGAACCGCCACCGGCGAGAACCCGATGCGGCCTCAACCGAGCCTCAGCACCGCATCCGTTTCAGGCGCACGTGATGTGCGATCACACATGATCTGCGACCGCGCATGGCCATGACGGTTTGCAGCCCCGCCGCACCGGAAACCGGCCGCGACGGCGCAGCGATAAGGCGGCCGGACAGCCGCTCCCGTTCAGCTCTGCTTGCGGGGAGCGGTCTTCGTCGCAGCCGGCTTGCCGAGCGGCTTGGCGGCCGGCTTGGCGGCCGCCACAGCCTTGGTTCCCGAAGCGACCTTGCCCTTTGCCGGAGGCTTGGCTTCGGCCGCCTTCGTCCCGGCTTTGGCAGGCCCGCCTGCCAGGCTCGCGGCGACCCGCTCCTCGGCCAGGCGCCAATGCTCGGCGTCACGGCCTTTGGGCTTGCCTTCTGCTTCCCAGATGGCATAGGCCACGTCGCGAACGGTCTGCTCCCGGCTCATCGCCATCCTCCACGTCAAGCGCCTGCGCTGCAGTGCGACAACGATGGCGACGATACTTGGTTCCCGGCCGGAATCACCGAAGAATGCGATATCGTCACGGCGGAACGCAGGCCGTCTCCGCTGCGTTGCGTCATCGACGATTCCCTGCCTTTCGTGGAGTCGGTTTCGCGATGGAGCCCAAGCCGATGACGCGCCAGATGCCGCTCAGATTGCCCACCCTTCCGGCGAACGACATTGCCCTGCTCGCGGAGGGCCGCCACCCTGATCCCTTCGCGGTGCTGGGCGCTCATGTCGTCGAGGACATCCATCTCGTTCGCGCCTTTCTGCCCGGCGCCAACTATGTCGAGCTGATCACGGGCCAGGGCGAGGACCGGCGCGCCACACCGATGATCGGCAGGGGCGACGGGCTATTCGAGGCGCCCTGCCCGGCCGCAACGCCCTATCGTATCCGGACAGCCTGGCCGGGAGGAATCACCGAGGCGGCCGACCCCTACAGCTTCGGCCTGCTACTGTCCGATGACGACGTCTATCTCGTGGCCGAGGGTCGTCACTTCGACCTCTCCACGCGGTTGGGCGCGAACCTCCGCAGCATCGACGGCATCGACGGTGTGCTCTTCGCGGTCTGGGCGCCCAACGCCTCGCATGTTGCCGTCGTCGGCGATTTCAACGGCTGGGACAACCGTCGCCACCCGATGCGCCGGCGCCTCGGCGCCGGGATCTGGGAGCTGTTCATTCCGGGCATCCGGGAAGGAGCGGTCTACAAATACGCGCTGGTCGCAGCCTCGGGCGAGCGCCTGCCCTGGAAGGCCGATCCGCTGGCGCGCCGCACCGAGGAACCGCCCCGCACCGGCTCGGTCGTCGCCGGGCCGCCGGATTTCGCCTGGACGGATGCCGCATGGCTGGAGAAGCGCGAACGGGCGAGCCCGATCGCGGAGCCGATCACCACCTATGAGGTCCATGTCGGTTCCTGGCTGCGCACCGAATGGGGCCAGATGGGCTCCTGGGACGAGGCCACGGATCGGCTCATCCCCTATCTCCAGCATATGGGCTTCAGCCATGTCGAGCTGATGCCGATCACCGAGCACCCCTTCGGTGGCTCCTGGGGCTACCAGCCACTGGCGATGTTCGCGCCGACCGCGCGG
Organism: Bosea sp. 124; assembly: GCF_003046175.1. Lineage (NCBI taxonomy): Bacteria > Pseudomonadati > Pseudomonadota > Alphaproteobacteria > Hyphomicrobiales > Alloboseaceae > Allobosea > Allobosea sp. 124. The sequence goes on along the minus strand of NZ_PZZM01000001.1, from coordinate 4,016,259 downwards.
CTCGGCCCCCCCGAGGCCTTCGCCCGTTTTGTCGACCGCTGCCACGCAGCCGGCATCGGCGTGATCCTCGACTGGGTCCCGGCGCATTTTCCTTCCGACGCGCACGGCCTCGCCCGCTTCGACGGAACCGCGCTATACGAGCATGAGGACCCGCGCCAGGGCTTCCACGTCGACTGGAACACGCTGATCTACAATGTCGGGCGCCGCGAGGTGCGCGGCTTCCTGATCGCCTCCGCCCTGTTCTGGATCGAGACCTTCCATCTCGACGGTCTGCGCGTCGATGCGGTCGCCTCGATGCTGTATCGCGACTACAGCCGCAAGCCCGGCGAATGGGTTCCCAACCATCTCGGCGGGCGCGAGAATTTCGAGGCCGTCAGCTTCTTCCAGGAGCTCAACACGCTGATCGGCGAGCGTGGCCGCGGCACCGTCACCATCGCCGAGGAATCGACCGCATGGCCGGGCGTGACCACGCCGGTCCACCATGGCGGCCTCGGCTTCCATTTCAAATGGAACATGGGGTGGATGCACGACACCCTGCGCTACTTCACCTATGACCCGATCCATCGCGGCTATCACGGCGACGATGTCACCTTCGGCCTGATCTACGCCTTCTCGGAGAACTTCGTGCTGCCGATCTCGCATGACGAGGTCGTCCATGGAAAAGGCTCTCTGCTCTCGCGCATGCCGGGCGACGACTGGCAGCGCTTCGCTAATCTGCGGCTCTATCTCGCTCTGATGTGGGCTCATCCCGGCAAGAAGCTGCTCTTCATGGGCTGCGAATTCGGCGCCGAGGAGGAATGGAGCGTCGACGCGCCCTTCCCTTGGCCGCACCCTTACGACGAGCGCCGCCAGGGCGTCTCCCGCCTGGTGCGCGACCTGAACGCGCTTTATCGCACGACGCCGGCGTTGCACCGGCTCGACCATGCGCCCGAGGGCTTCGGCTGGGTCGTGGCCGACGACAATGCCAACTCGGTCTTCGCCTTCAGCCGCTCGAGCGCGCCGGGCACAGCCGAGATCATGGTCGTCGCCAACATGACCCCCGTGCCGCGCCATGACTACTGCATCGGCGTCGCCCGTCCCGGTCTCTGGCGCGAGCGCCTGAACAGCGACGCCGGCATCTATGGCGGCGCCGGGCTGGGCAATGGCGGGCAGGCCAGGACGCAAACGATCGCCGCACATGGTCAAGCGCAGAGCCTGTCGCTGACGCTTCCGCCGCTCGGCCTGCTGGTGCTTGAGCATGATCCTGCCGGTTGAGTCTTCCTGCCGCACATCTCGTCACCCGCCGTCATTCCGGGCTAAGCGCAGCGCAGACCCGGAATGACGGCAGCGATTCGACGCCATGACGATGACACTGCGGAGCCCCTCATGAGCGACGACATCCTGCGCCAGCTCGCGGTCAAGGCGGGCGTCGCGTCGCACTGGACCGACCAGACCGGCGCGGAGCGTGCGGTCTCGCCCGACAGTCTGCGCGCCATCCTGCTCGCGCTCGGGCTGCCCGCCGACAGCGACGCCGGGCTGCGCAACTCGCTGTCGCTGATGGAAAGCGGCGTCAACGCCGCCGCGACCTCGCGCTTCACAACGGCGCGCGTCGGCCAGAAGGTCGGCCTGCCGCTGGCGGCGCCGGGCGGAACGGCAGTGGAAGTCACGCTCGAAGGCGGCGCACACCGCATCGTCACCTCCGAGGAGGGCTATGACGGCGCCCTCACTTTGCCGGCCTTCGACGAGCCGGGCTATCACACGGTCCGCACCTCCGACGGCGACTTCACGGTCGCGACGGCGCCCGTGCGCTGCATCACCTTTGCCGATCTCAATGGCGGCGCGACCGGCTATGGCCTCGCCGCCCAGATCTATTCGCTGCGCACCGGAGACGATGGCGGCATCGGCAATTTCGCCGGCGTCGCCGAACTCGGCCGCAAGGCCGCCGCGCGCGGCGCCGATGCGCTCGCGATCAGCCCGGTTCACGCACTTTACGGCGCCGCTCCGGATCATTTCAGCCCGTATTCGCCCTCGACACGGCTGTTCTACAATCCGCTCCATGCCGACCCGACGGCTGTCCTGCCCAACGACCTGCTGCAGGATGTGATCGCGCGGGCGGGCCTCGGCGACGAGATGGCGCGGCTCTCCTCGCTTCGCCAGGTCGACTGGCTCGCGGCAACGCCCCTGCGCCAATCCCTGCTGCGCGGCCTGTTCGACGCCCTGCGCGAGCCAGGCTTTGCGGCCGAGCCGGTCCGCGCCGATTTCGAGCGCGCGCTGGCGGAGGCCTCCCCGCTGCTGAAATCCCACGCCATCTTCGAGGTGCTGCACGCGGCGCAGTTGCGGCGGAACCCGGGCGCCTGGCACTGGCGCGATTGGGATGCCACCTATCGCGCGCCCGACAGCCCGGAGGTCGCAGCCTTCGCGGCCGAGCATGACGACGAGGTCGCCCACCAGATCTTCCTGCAATGGCTCACCGGCCGCTCCTATGGCGAGGCCCAGCGCGCCTGCCGCGAGGCCGGCATGAAGGTCGGCCTCATCGCCGATCTCGCCATCGGCATGGACGGTTCGGGCAGCCACGCCTGGAGCCGCCAGCATGAGGTTCTCGGCGGGCTCAGCATCGGCGCCCCGCCAGATTATTATGCGGCGGAGGGCCAGAGCTGGGGCCTCACCACCTTCTCCCCGCGCGGGCTCGCCGCCTCGGGATTTGCGCCCTTCATCGAGACCCTGCGCGCCAGCCTGCGATATGTCGGCGGCATCCGCATCGACCATGTCATGGGCATGAGTCGACTCTGGCTGGTACCGGAAGGCGCGAGCGCGCTCGACGGCGCCTATGTCACCTTTCCATCCGAAACCCTGTTCAGGCTTGTCGCGCTCGAATCCTGGCGCCACAAGGCGATCGTCATCGGCGAGGATCTCGGCACCCTGCCGGACGGGTTCCGCGACTATCTGCGCGAGCAGGGCGTGGCCGGCCTGCGCGTGCTGCGCTTCGAGAAGAGCGAGCACGGCTACGTTCCGCCCGAGCATTGGGATGCCGGCGCCGCGGCGCTGACGACGACGCATGACCTCGTCCCCACCGCCGGCTGGTGGGCCGGCGCCGACCTCGACCCGGCCGACCTCGATCCCGTCGATGACGGCATCGATCATCAGGGCATCCGCGCCTGGGATCGTGGGATCCTCTGGGGCGCCTTCCAGCAGGCAGACCTCGTTCAGGGCGAGCGTCCGGTTCCGCAGGATACCGCCCCCGTGGTCGATGCCGCCATCCGCTATATCGCCAAAACCCCCTGCACCTTGAAGCTGCTGCCGATCGAGGATGCGCTCGGCATCGAGACCCAGCCCAATGTGCCGGGAACCACGACGGAAAAGCCGAACTGGCGCCACCGGCTCGCCGGCGACGCGGCGGCATTGCTGGATGATCCGGTGGTGCAGCGAAGGCTCGCTCACCTCGGGACGCCGCGGGAGGATGAGGCATAGACGTGGCTGATGCCGAGTTCACCGCGACAGCCCGCGAGATCGCGCCCGGCCGAAAACGGAAACGCCCTGGGGGCCGGAAAGGCTGAACCGGGGATCGCCGCGCTCGGTCCCGGTCTCAGGCCGCCCGCGCCTCGACGATCCCGGCGATCGCCTCCAGCATGCGGGTGTCGTCGCCGGCGAGGCCTTCCATCGCCGCCATGCGCTGGATCACCGTGCCCGCGACCGCCTCCTCGACCGTGTCTTCGGCATAGGCGTAGAAGATCGTCGCATGCTGGCCGTCGCGGTGGCAGCGCCCCTCGATCTGCTGAAGCTGGATCGCGCTGTGGCGCATGTCGTGGATCACGAGCGAGCGCTCGCGCTCGCCGCCCGGCATCTCGCCGCGATGCAGCGAGATCGATTCGGTCACCGTGAAGATCACGGCGTCGAGCTGGCCGGTCTGGAAGGACAGCCGCGTTTCCTCATTGACCGCGCCCGAGCGCTCGCCATTGATTTCCCCGACCCGCCAGCCGCGCCCGCGCAGCGCGTCAGCCAGCATGGCGCTGGTCTCGAGGAAGGCGACGGACACCGCGACCTGCTCGTCATTGCCCAGCAGGTCGTCGCAGAAATCGACCGTGCCGGGAATCCGCAGCAAGCTCGCCTTCTGGCGGAAGCGCAGATCCGCCGCCCAGCCTTGCGGCTTGCGCGTCGAGCCGCCGGCAAGGCCGAGTTCCTTGCGGAACTCCCGCCAGGTCGCGTCGTAGAGCTTGCGGGCAGCCGCATCGAGGGCGACGGGCGCCAGCTCGCGCTGGACTTCGGGCCAGCCCGCGATTTCCTCCGGCCGCCGGCGCAGGCCGATCGCGTTTGCGCCGCGATAGAGCAGATCGGCCATCGCCTTGCGGTCCGCCTCGTTCGGCTCCCAGCTCCAATTCTTCCAGCGCCCCTTGGCCCGACCGATCTTCAGCCGCTTCATCAGCAGGCGAAACCCGTCGAGATCGGCGCTCGGCATGCCGGCGGCCCGCGCCAGCAGCGGCCCGAGATAGGACAGTTCATGGGGCGACTGGCCGGCCGTCGCGCTCAGATAGATCGTGAAATTCGCAGCCGCCGCCATCTGCCGGCAGACCAGGCCCTGCTGCGAGTTCGGATTGCGGATGCGGTGCGCCTCGTCGATCACCACCAGCGGCCAGACGCGCTTCGGCACGCCATGCTTGGCCAGCTCGTTGTTCTTGGCCCGGACCGAGCGCTTCTTCGAATCGACTGGGGGCGCCAGCAGCGACTTGGTCTTCTCGAAGTTCATCAGCGTGACGCGCTTTGCGGCCAGGCCCGACAGCGCCATCGTGCGTCGCCATTGCGGAATCGCGCCCTTGGGGCAGATCACCAGGATGTCCTGCTCCGGCATCGCCGACAGCGCGAGCCAGGACGAGAGCGTCTTGCCGAGACCGGTCAGGTCACCGAGCAGGAAGCCGGGAACGCCGGCCGCACGCGCCGCCAGAATGGCATCTCGCGCGGCGCGCTGATGCGCATGCGGCACCATATTTCCGGCCTCGCTCGTCATCGAGCGCGCATCCCCTGCGCGCGATATCCCGTGGCCGATCCCTGCATCCGCATGCCAGTATCAAGGCAGGGCGGGATCGGCAACGATCGCGGCCGTTCCGATCGGCAGACAGATAGCGAGCTTTCATGACCCGCGCCCAGGCCATCGCGCATGCGCAAGATTATTTCGATACGGGCGCCTTCAAGCGCGACCTCGCGCGGCTCATCGCGATGCCGACCGAAAGCCAGAATCCCGACCGTGCCCCGGTGCTGGCCGACTATCTCGAGACCGAGATGCGACCGCTCTTCGAGAGGCTGGGCTTCGAATGCCGCATCCTGAAACACCCGAAGGCGAAAGGGCCGTTCCTCTTCGCCCAGCGCATCGAGGACGAAAGCCTGCCGACGATCTTCGGCTACGGCCATGGCGACGTCATTCGCGGCCTCGACACGCAATGGAGCGAGGGCCTCTCGCCCTGGACACTGACGGAGCGGGGCGACCGCTGGTATGGCCGCGGCGTGGTCGACAACAAGGGCCAGCACGTTATCAACATCAATGCCTTGCGCGCCGTTCTTGAATCACGCGGAAAGCTCGGCTTCAACGCCAAATACCTCATCGAGATGGGCGAGGAATCAGGCTCGCCGGGCCTGCGCGAACTTTGCGTCGACGAAGCCGAGCTATTCCGTTCGGACGTGCTGATCGCCTCCGACGGACCGCGCCTCAATGCCGAGAGACCGACCGTCTTCCTCGGCGCGCGCGGCGTCATCACCTTCGATCTCTCGATCGTTGCGCGCGAGGGCGGCCACCACTCCGGCAACTGGGGTGGCATCCTCTCCGACCCCGCGATCCAGCTTGCCCATGCCATCGCCTCGATTACCTCCCCCACCGGCCAGATCCGCATCCATGAATGGGTGCCGAAGGAATTGCCCCGCGCCGTGCGCGAGGCCGTCGCCGACTGCATCATCGATGGCGGCCCCGATGGTCCGCAGATCGATCCGGGCTGGGGCGAGCCGGGGCTATCGCCAGCCGAGCAGGTCTTCGGCTGGTGCTCCTTCGACGTGCTGGCAATGAAGTCGGGCGTCCCCGAGACCCCGGTCAACGCCGTGCCGCCAAGTGCCTGGGCGCGCGTGGCGCTGCGTTTCGTCGTCGGCATCGATCCCAGGGACGTCGTCCCGGCCCTCCGCCGTCATCTCGACCGCAACGGCTTCCCGATGGTCGAGATCATCATGCCCGGTGCGGAGCGCTTCGGCGCCACGCGGCTGGACCCCGAAGATCCCTGGGTCACCTTCACGATCAATTCGATCGCGAGCAGCACCAACAAGAAGCCCGCCTTGCTGCCCAATCTCGGCGGCTCGCTGCCGAACGACATCTTCGCCGAGATTCTCGGGCTGCGCACGATCTGGGTGCCGCATTCCTATCCGGGCTGCTCCCAGCATGCACCGGACGAACATCTGCCGGTGGCCATCGCCCGTGAGGCGCTGGGGCTGATGGCAGGGCTGTACTGGGACATCGGCTCGGGCAACGCCCCGCCGGTCTGAGGGCAGCTACTCCATCGGCTGACGCGGACCCCGGTCCGGCGGCAGGTCGAAAGGCGTCGCAAGCGGACCTTCCGGCGGGGCATCGGGCGGCAGTTCCGGCGGCGGCTCGGTCGGAATGCCCTGCGGCTCCTCGTCGGGCGGTGATTCGACCGGCGGCGCCGGCGGCACTTCGGTCGGCATCAAGGGTGGCGCTTCCGGCGGCGGTGTTGGCATGGCTGGTGTGCCGCCGGGGTCGGCGGCGTCGATGGTCGCTGTCATCAGGCAAGTCCTCTTTCGAGAACCAACGCATCAGGGCGCTCAAAGGTTCGCCGCGCGTGTCCTCCCAAAAGCCGGACACCTCAAAAACAACGACGCCGGCCTGAGGCCGGCGTCGCATGCGTTCGAGCCCTGCTTGAAGGTCGAGAACCTTGCTTGAAGGTCGCGAGGCTTATTTGAAGGTTGGCGGAGCGTTGAGATCGAGCCCGGGCAATCCGCCCGCGCCCCCCATGCCCGGGATCTGGATCGAGTCGAACTGCTTGTCGATCGACTTCTGGTCGAGCTGAACGGCCGATGCCTTGTAGTGCATCACCATCTGCGGGAAGGTCACCACCAGCGCCACCATGATGCACTGGATCACCACGAAGGGCACCGCCCCCCAGTAGATCTGCGCGGTGGTGACTGGCTCCATCATCGTCCCTGTCACCTTGTCGCGATAGCGGTCCTTCGGCGCGACCGAGCGCAAGAAGAACAGCGCGAAGCCGAAAGGCGGATGCATGAAGCTGGTCTGCATGTTCACGCCGAGGATGACGCCGAACCAGATCAGGTCGATGCCGAGCTTGTCGGCGGCCGGCCCGAGCAGCGGCACGATGATGAAGGCCAGCTCGAAGAAGTCGAGGAAGAAGGCGAGCAGGAACACCATGATGTTGACGACGATCAGGAAGCCCGTCGCGCCGCCCGGCAGCCCGACCAGCAGATGCTCAACCCAGACATGGCCGTTGACGCCGTAGAAGGTCAGCGAGAACACGCGCGCACCGACCAGGATGAACAGCACGAAGGCCGAGAGCTTGGCGGTCGATTCCGTCGCCTGCTTGAGCAGGTCGAAGGTCATGCGCTTCTTGCCATAGGCCAGCAGGATCGCGCCTGCAGCCCCCATCGCGCCGCCCTCCGTCGGCGTCGCGACGCCGATGAAGATCGTGCCGAGCACCAGGAAAATCAGCGCCAGCGGCGGCACCATGACGAAGACGACCTGCTCGGCCATGCGCGACAGCAGCTTGAGGCCAAGCACCTTGTTGAGGATGGCGATCACGAAGGAGACGCCGACCGCGATCGACATCGTCAGGATGACGAAATCCGCCCCCGCCTTCACATTCGTGAACAGCTTCATGCAGGCATAGGCGACCGCGAAGGCGATGATCGTGATGACCAGCAGCGAGCGCCGCCGCGTCTGGCCGTCGGCATCGCGCAGGGTCTGCGCCTCCGGCGGCAAGCCCGGCGCGCGCTTCGGATAGATCATCGTGACGAGGAAGACGTAGCCGGCATACATCGCCGAGAGAACGAGGCCGGGAATGAAGGCGCCTTCATACATGTCGCCGACGGAGCGTCCGAGCTGGTCGGCCAGCACGATCAGGACCAGTGATGGCGGGATGATCTGCGCCAGCGTTCCCGATGCGGCGATGACGCCCGACGCCAAACGCCGGTCGTAACCGTAGCGCAGCATGATCGGCAGCGAGATCAGGCCCATCGAGATCACGGAGGCCGCGACGACGCCCGTCGTGGCGGCAAGCAATGCGCCGACGAAGATGACCGCATAGGCGAGACCGCCGCGCACCGGCCCGAAGAGCTGTCCGATCGTATCCAGCAGGTCTTCCGCCATGCCCGAGCGCTCGAGGATGAGGCCCATGAAGGTGAAGAACGGGATCGCCAGCAGCACGTCGTTGTTCATCGTGCCGTAGATGCGTTCGGGCAGCGCCTGCAGGAAATTCTCCTGGAACAGCCCGAGCTCGATGCCGACGATGGCGAAGAGCAGGCCGTTGGCGGCCAGCGCGAAGGCGACCGGATAGCCCAGCAGCAGGAAGACGACGAGCGCGGCGAACATCACCGGCGCCATGTTGACGCGCAGGAAATCGCCGAGGCCGGCGGCATGGGCATCGCCGGTATGGAGGCCGAAGAAGGCGACGAGCGTGAGCGCGAGCAGCAGCCCGGCGACGCGAGGCAGGCGGGTGGCGGTCATGGCGGAGGTCCGGACGTCCTTGGAGGTGCTCACGAGGCCAATCCCTGCTGCTTGGCGACATCGAGCAGGCGCTGGGCCTCGGCCTCGGCTGCCGCCGCATGGCCACGCAGCGTCTCGTCGTCCTCGAGATGGCCGCGCATGATCGCGATCTGCTTGATGATCTCGGACACGCCTTGGAACGCCAGCATCACGAAGCCGACGATGACGAGGCCCTTGGCCGGCCATTGCGGCAGTCCGCCGGCGGAGAGCGACTGCTCGTTGATGGCGTAGGAGCGGGTGAAGAACGGCCAGGAATGATAGATCATCAGCAGGCAGAACGGCATCAGGAACAGGGTGTGGCCGACCAGGTCGATCCAGCGCTGCACGCTCTTGGGCAGCATGCTGTTCACGATGTCGATGCGGATGTGCTCCTTCACCTTCAGCGTCCAGGCGGCGCACATCAGGAACACGGCGCCAAACAGCATCCACTGCAGTTCGAGCCAGGCGTTTGAAGAGACGTTGAAGACCTTGCGGATGATGGCGTTCACGGTCGCGACGATCACCGCCAGCAGGATAAGCCAGGCGACCTTCTTGCCGATCTGGGTGTTGATCGTGTCGATGACACTGCTGACCCGAAGTAGTCCCTTCACGTCGGTGCTCCCAAATCCCGCGCCGGGCCTTGTTTTAAGTCAGGCCCAATCTGGACTTCGGTTATAGGAAGGCCATGACCGGCACAAGCGGGCAGGCATCTAATCCATTCGGCCATTTGCCGTGATCTTCGGCACCTGAAAGGCCTTCAACGCCACCGAATTCCGCCAGATGGCACTTCGCGAAATCGCGCCCGCGCCAGCATCGCAACGGTGCGGCATTATGGCGGCTCACACCGCCGGAATGCGGCGCCCGACCGACCCTGGCGCGCCGCGCCACGCAGGCTGTTCAACGATGTCCGGAAAGAAGGTCCGTGGTGGGTGATGTAGGGCTCGAACCTACGACCCGCTGATTAAGAGTCAGCTGCTCTACCAACTGAGCTAATCACCCATACGCCACGAAGCGCCGCCGTCCCGCAGCACGTGGCCGCGTCAGGCAGGCCGGCGATGTAGCAAAGCGCCCCGACACTGTCCACCCGTCTGCGACAGAAATATGTGAGGCCCGGCGAAATCGGTTTCGCCGGGCGGCGTCCGTCACGCCGGTTTGCGGTTCAGGAGGTGATAGAGCGCGATCGCACCGAAGGTTGCCGTGCCGATGCCGCCCAGTTCGAAGCCGAAGATCGGCAGCTTGAGGTCGCCTGCGCCGAGGATCAGCGCGGTCGCGACCGTGAGCAGGTTCTTCGGCTCCGAGAAATCGACCTTGCTCTCGACCCAGATTCGCCCGGCCGTCGCGGCGATCAGCCCGAACACCACGATGGCGAGGCCGCCGAGCACGGCCACCGGAATCGTGCCGATCACGGCGCCGAATTTCGGCGAGAAGCCGAGGACCAGCGCGATGATGCCGGCGGCGACGAAGACGAGCGTCGAATAGACCCGCGTCACCGCCATCACACCCATGTTCTCGGCATAGGTGGTGACGCCGGTGCCGCCGCCCGAGCCCGCGATCATGGTGGCCACGCCGTCGGCGAGGAAGCCGCGCCCGATCAGAGGGTCGAGATTGCGCCCGGTCATCACGGCGATGCCTTTGATATGCCCGAGATTCTCCGCGACCAGGATGATCGCGACGGGCGCAATCAGTGCCATCGCCCTGGCCTCGAACACCGGCGCGACGAAATGCGGCAGCCCGAACCAGGCGGCTGCGCCGATGCGGCCGAAATCGACCGGAGGCGCGCCGAAGCTCGGCGCCGTCGCGGCATAGACGACATAGGCGACGAGCCCGCCGATCAGAACAGGCAGACGCTGGGCCAGGCCCCTGCCGTAGACGGCGACCACCGCGACGGCGATCACGGTGAACAGCGCGATCCATTTGGTATAGGCGCTGGCCGAGATCATGTTCATCGCGACGGCGGTGAGGTTGAGACCGATCGCGGCCACGACGGCGCCCGTCACCACCGGCGGCAGCAGCTTCTCGATCCAGGCCGTGCCGACACCCTGCACGAGCAGGCCGATCGCGGCATAGAGCGCGCCGCAGGCGATGATACCGCCGAGCGCCACGCCGATATTCGCGTTCGGGCCCGAGCCGGCATAGCCGGTCGCCGCGATCACCACGCCGATGAAGGCGAAGGAGGAGCCGAGATAGCTCGGCAACTGCCCGCGCGTGACGATGAAGAACAGCAGCGTCGCGACGCCCGAGAAGAAGATCGCCACATTGGGGTCGAACCCCATCAGGATCGGCGCCAGCGCGGTTGCGCCGAACATCGCGACGACATGCTGCAAGCCGGCGATGAAGGTCTGCGCGACGGGCAGCCGTTCGTCCGGCATGACCGTGCCGGAGGTTTTCAGGGTCCAGTTCGGAAAATAGCCTGCCATCGCCATCGCTCCCCGCCATGCCTGCGGCAGCCGTGCGGCCGCCACTCGGCGAGGAGGATGAAGGCAAGTCCCGCGCCGACGCCAGATCGCCGCGAGGTCATCCACCGGAATCCGGTGAAGAGCGTCATGCTCGGGCTTGCCCCGAGCATCTCAGGCCGGAGAAGGCTCCCGGCTTTCTCCGGTTGGAGATTCTCGCGTCGGCGCGATGCGCCGCCCGAGAATGACGGCTCCTGCCCGCCCCTACTCCGCCGCGGCCTGCGCGTGCAGGCGCACGCCCTTGGCCATCAGCTTGTTGAGCGCCACCAGATAGGCCTTGGCCGAGGAGACCAGCGTGTCGGGGTCGGCGCCACGGCCGGTCACGGAGAAGCCCTCATGTGTCAGCCGGACGGTGACTTCGGCCTGCGCGTCGGTGCCCTCTGTGACGGCATGGACATCGTAGAGTTCCAGCGTCGCCTCATGCGGGACGATCGTCTTGATCGCATTGAAGATCGCGTCGATCGGCCCGTTGCCCTCGACCTCCTCGGTGACGATGCGGCCCTCGACATCCAGCTTCATCGTCGCCCGTTGCGGGCCGCGCGTCCCGGCGATCACCGTCAGCGAAACCAGTTTCACCCGGTCATGGGCGGTCGCGATGTTGTCGTCGACCAGCGCCTCGATATCCTCGTCATAGACATGCTTCTTGCGGTCGGCGAGCGCCTTGAAGCGGGTGAAGGCGTCTTCCAGCTGGTTGTCGCCGAGCTCGTAGCCCATGTCCTTCAGCTTCGAGCGGAAGGCGGCGCGGCCCGAATGCTTGCCCATCACCAGCGAGGTCTTGGTCACGCCGACGGAGGCCGGTGTCATGATCTCGTAGGTCGACTGGTTCTTCAGCATGCCGTCCTGATGGATGCCGCTCTCATGCGCGAAGGCGTTCCGGCCGACGATCGCCTTGTTGTACTGCACCGGGAAGGAGCAGGCGTTCGAGACCGTTTTCGAGGCGCGCATCAGCATGGTCGCGTCTATGCCGGTGTCATAGGGCAGCACGTCGCCACGCACCCGCAGCGCCATCACCACTTCCTCCAGCGCGGCATTGCCGGCGCGCTCGCCAATGCCGTTCAGCGTGCACTCGACCTGCCGCGCCCCGCCCTCGATGCCAGCCAGCGAATTCGCCACCGCCAGCCCCAGATCGTTGTGGCAATGCACTGAGAAGATCGCCTTGTCGGCATTGGGCACGCGCTCGCGGACTGAGGCGAACATCGTCCGGTATTCGTCGGGCGTCGCATAGCCGACGGTATCGGGCAGGTTGATCGTGGTCGCGCCGGCCTTGATCGCCGCCTCGACGGCCCGGCACAGATACTCGATCGGCGTACGGGTGGCGTCCATCGCCGACCACTCGACATCCTCGACCAGATTGCGCGCCTGCGCCACGGTGCGGGTGATGATCTCCAGCACCTCGTCCCCGCTCTTGCGCATCTGGTGCTCCAGATGGATCGGCGAGGTCGAGACGAAGGTGTGGATCCGCGGCTTGCCGGCATGGCGCACCGCCTCGCCGGCACGGGCGATGTCGGCGGTGATGGCCCGCGCCAGACCGGCGATCGTCGAGCGCTTGCTGCGCCGGGCGATCTCGGACACCGCCTCGAAATCGCCATCGGAGGCGATCGGGAAGCCGGCTTCGATGATGTCGACACCCATCGTATCCAGCAGTTCGGCGATCTCGAGCTTCTCTTCGAAGGTCATCGTCGCGCCGGGGCACTGCTCGCCGTCGCGCAGCGTGGTGTCGAAGATCAGCACGCGGTCTTTTGCGGAAGCAGCTTTGGCGGAGGCGTTGCCGGCGTGGCTCCGGGTCGATTCGGTCATGGTGAGTTCCTGAAAGAGCTGGCGCCGCTCTCGTCGGATGCAGGCGCCTTATGTCTGGAAGGTCGTTCTCGTCACTCCCCTGAGCGCCCAGGCATGCATGCCCGGCCGGCCCTCAGGGGCAGCTAAGGAGAAGAAGCAGACCAAGCGAGGATGCGAGACGCACGCGCGACCCGGCGAACCGCGCGGCGGCGCGATCATCAAACCGGATATGGGCGTGCGTCGGAGACAAAGGCGATCCTCGTGTACCTGAAACGATGTAGCCGAAACAGGCACGTCTGCGCAAGCATATGTCGCAGACGACCATGAATGGATGACGCGGACGACCTGCCCCCTATGATCGCTCCCGGCGCGCAGGCAGGGAATCGCCGGATCGCGGCTGGGGACGAACGCGATGATGCTCTACAACCGCTGGGCGATCGGCCTGGCCTTTTGCCTGTCGGGCCTCGCTGGCTATATCGACACGATCGGCTTCATCAGCCTTGGCGGCTTTTTCGTCTCCTTCATGAGCGGCAACACGACGCGGCTCAGCATCGAGCTGGCCGGTCTCCATGCCGGCGGCATCGCGATTGCCGCAACGGTGCTCGGGCTCTTCGTCATTGGCGTCATCTGCGGTTCGCTCGCCGGCCATTTCGGCGGTCGCAGGCGCAAATCCGCCGTGCTTGCGCTGGTGGCGCTCGCCCTGGCGGCGGCAGCGACGCTCGCCACGATCGGCTTCAGCTTCGCCGGCGCCGTGCTGCTCGCCTTCGCCATGGGGGCGGAGAACGGAGTCTTCCAGCGCGACGGCGAGGTCACGATCGCACTGACCTATATGACCGGGACGCTGGTGAAGATGGGCCAGCGCATCGCCGGCGCCCTGCTGGGTGGCCCGCCTTTGGCCTGGGTGCGCCATTTCGTGCTCTGGATCGGTCTTCTGACGGGCTGCATCAACGGCGCCATCGCCCATTACCTCGTCGGCCTCGGCGCCGTCTGGCTGGCTGCGCTCGCGGCCGCCATCTTCGCGGTCGCCCTGCCCTTCCTGCCCCTCGACGACTGAACCGCCCGCGATTGACCCGGAAGGGGAATCGGGCATCTTCGCTGCACGGGAGCCGGATCGGCGCAGGATGAATCGACCTGCCCGGTGAATCCGCTTCTGGACCATTGTGTAAAGCACGCCGGAGCCTGCCATGCGCGCCATCGCCCTGCCCGTTGTCGCCCTTGCCTTCGCCGCCCTGGCCGGCTGCCAGACCCCATCGGGCGGCACGCCGCCGGCGCCCTCGCCCGAGCAGGCGGCGACGGGTGTCACCCCCAACACCTTCCGCATGCCGACGGGCTCGGGCTGCTCCGGCGAGGTCGAGCGTTTCCAGGCGGTGATCGACAACGATCTCGCCACCGGCCACACCACCAAGGGCGTCCACACCCGCGTCTCGTCGGACATCTCGACCGCGCGCTCGACCTGCGCCGCTGGAAACGAGGGCGGCGCCATCGCACAGATCCGCTCCACCAAGGCGAAGTTCGGCTATCCGGGCTGAAAACCTCGGCGGGCGGTCTCGGGACCGGCCGCCGGCCTCGTCAATGTTCGTTGAGGTTGTGAATCTGGGTGCTCGTATTGCCGCCGCAGGTGTAGCAACAATTCGTGCATTTCTGCTTGCCGCCCTGCCCCATGCCCCAGTAGCGGCTTGAGTTGCCCTTCAGCCAGGCGCCGTAGCAGATTTTCTCGCCCTTGATGCAGGTCAGCGGATAGCTGACCGTGTCATAGGTGCGATTGACATAGACCTTGCCGCCGCCCGGCCACTCTGTGCGCCGGTTCTGCGAATAGAACGCGACCTCGATCGCATTCTTTGAGAAGCTGCGCAGCTTCCACGTCATAACATCGGCAGACGCCGCCGAAGGCGCGAGAACGGCAACCGCCAGCACGGCAGCCAAGTATTTCCGAAGCATGGTCTTCCCCCATCCCGAACCTGTCTTGAGTTTCGTCGGCCAGGGTTCGGAACGCTGAGGGACGTCTCGCCTGTCGAGCGCCGGACCGGCACAATCCGGTGGCGCCCGAGGCGGGGGCAGACAGCCTCTACCCTTACGTCATCGTGGCGATTTCGTGAGTCGGCGCAAGGGCTTGCGACCCGGCTTTCCGGAAATCTTCACGCCGCCAGCCCCCGCTTCTCCAGCAGCGCATCGGGCGTCGGCAGGCGGCCGCGGAACAGCGTGTAGGCCTCGGCGGCGTCGCGCGTATCGCCGGCCGCATAGATGAAGCGCTTCAGCCTGTCCGCCAGTTCGGGCGCGAAGATGTCGCCGGCCTCGAGGAAGGCGTTGAAGGCGTCGGCATCCATCACCTCCGACCAGAGATAGCTGTAATAGCCGGCCGAATAGCCATCGCCCGAGAAGACATGGCTGAAATGCGGGGTGCGGTGGCGCATGGTGATCTCCGAGGGCATGCCGAGCCGCGAAAGCTCGGCCTTCTCGAAGGCCAGCGGATCGATCTCGCCGGGCGCCTCCAGCGAGTGGAAGGCGAGGTCCACCAGCGCCGAGGAGGTGTATTCCACTGTGGCGAAGCCCTGGTTGAAGGTCTGCGCCCGCTTGATCTTGTCGATCAGCATGTCGGGAATGGGCTCGCCGGTCTCGGCATGCAGGCAATAGGCCTGCATCACCTCCTTCGTCAGGAACCAGTGCTCGTAGAGTTGCGAGGGCAACTCCACGAAATCGCGCGAAACCGAGGTGCCGGCGAGCGAGCCATAGGTCACGTCGGAGAGCAGCCCATGCAGCGCGTGGCCGAATTCGTGGAACAGCGTGCGCGCATCGTCGATCGAGAGCAGCGCCGGCTTGCCTTCGGCGGGCTTGGCGAAATTGCAGACGTTCACGATGATCGGGCGGATCTCGCCGCCGAAATTGCTCTGGCCACGGAAGGCGCTCATCCAGGCGCCCGAACGCTTCGAGGCGCGGGCGAAGTAGTCGCCGATGAAGAGGCCGATATGGCGCCCGCTGGCGGCCTCCTTCACCTCCCAGATGCGGACATCGGGGTGGTAACCCTCGAGCTCGGGTTTGGCCTCGAAGGCCAGCCCGAACAGCTTGCCGGCGACGTCGAAGGCCGCCTGGATGATGCGGTCGAGTTGGAGATAGGGCTTGAGCACGGTCTCATCCAGAGCATAGGTCTGCTGCCGCACCTTCTCGGCATAGTGACGCCAGTCCGACGGCCGGATCGGGCCGTTCTCGCCCTCGGCCTGGGCCAGCGCCGCGAGGTCGCCCGCCTCCTTCGCCGCCCGCGCCTTGGCCGGCTTCCAGACCAGTTCCAGCAGGTCGCGCACATTCTGCGGCGTCTTCGCCATCGTGTCGTCGAGCTTGAAATGCGCGAAGGTCGCAAAACCGAGCAGCTTCGCCTTCTCGGCGCGGAGCTTCACCATCTCGGCGACGATGGCGCGGTTGTCGCTCTCGTTGCCGTTCTCGCCGCGCCGGCTCCAGGCGGCGAACGCCTCTTCGCGCAGGTCGCGCCGGGTCGAGAAGGTCAGGAACGGCTCGATGATCGAGCGCGACAGCGTCACCGCATGCTTGCCCGTCTCGCCGCGATCGGCCGCGGCGCGCGCCATCGCCGCGAGCAGGAAGGCCGGCAGCCCGGCAAGGCCGGCTTCGTCCGCGATGATCAGGGCGTAGGACGATTCGTCCTTCAGCACGTTCTGGCTGAACTGCGTGCCGAGTGCCGCCAGCCGCTCATTGATCGCAGCCAGCCTCGCCTTGTCGTCAGGGCCAAGCTGCGCACCCGAGCGGATGAAGCCGCGATGCGTCCTCTCCAGCAGCCTTAGCTGCTCCGCATCGAGCCCGAGCGCGTCACGCCCCGCGAACACCGCATCGACCCGGGCGAACAAGGCCGGGTCCATCATGATCGCCGACCAGTGCCGCGAGGTGACCGGCGAAAGCTCGCGCTCGATCGCCTGCAGCGCCTCATTCGTGTCGGCGCCGGAAAGGTTGTAGAACACGCCCCCGACACGGGAGAGCCCACGGCCGGCCCGCTCCAGCGCCTCGATCGTATTGGCAAAGTCGGGCGCAGCCGGATCGGCGGCGATCGCGGCGATCTCGGCCTTGTGCTTGGCGAGCGCCGCCTCGAAGGCCGGGCTGATATGCTCCGGCCGGATCGCTGCGAAGGGCGGCAGCCCGAACGGCGTCGCCCAGGCAGCGGCGAAGGGGTTCGCGGATGCGAGCGGCAGGGCTTCGGGCGGCAGGGGCTCGGGCGTGGTCATGGGATCGCTTTCGGCTGGCGGGCGGCAGGACGATCGGACGTGCGACCAGCCCTGCCCGAATATCAGTCCTGCCCGAAGATATGGGCGAGATAGGGCTTCATGAAGACCCCCATCCTGTAGCGGTCGCAATCGGCCGCGCTGCGCAGGATCACGATGTCGTCGAGTTCCTGATCCTCCTGCGTGGCGATCCGCGACAGCATCAGCGCCCGCGCCTCCTCGGCCGGCAGGGGAACCGTGACCGGCCGCATGAAGGCGACGCGGCCGGGCGTGAAGACCGCGTCCCAGCCCTCGCCCACGCTGATCTCGGCCTCCGTCAGCCCGGTCTCCTCCCAGAGCTCGCGCACCACGCTGCCGGCGAGGTCGACCGTGCCGTCCTCGCGCAGATCGCTGCGATCGGGCGTGCCGGCCGCGAAATAGACCATCCCGGCATTGGCGGTATGCCCGCCCATGCGGCCGCACAGGAAGGCGCCGTCGGCGGCGCGCAGCGCGCCCATGGCGAAACCGTTGCGGATCGACGGCCCGGGCAAGCCGAAATCGCGCCATGCGATGAAGGCGGCGTAATCGGTCTCGAAATAGCCGGCGCGGAAGATGCCGTCCGCGATGACCGCGCGGTGCTGCAACAGGATGCGCCCGTTGAACATGCCGGCCTTGCCGTCGCTGATCTTCGCCCAATGCCCGGCGATGGCCGCGTCGTTCTCGCGCGCGAAAACCCAGTCATAGGCCTCGATCTGCGCCTCGACCCGCTGCAGCCGCACGATGCCGCCATCCGGAAAAATATCCATCGCAGTGTCTTGCGCCTTCGTACCGGGGTTCACAGCAACACGCCTTCGCTGATCATGACAGCCGAGCCCCCGATCCGTGCCGAGACGAGCGCCCCGGCCGAAACAGTCAGCTCCAGCGTGATCTGCGAGGGCCGCCCCATCTCGTAGCCCTGTTCGATCGTGAAGCGATGCTCGCCATCGCCGGGCTTCTCGAAACGCATGATGACATCCGCGAACGCAGCGACCGCGGAGCCGGTCGCCGGATCCTCCCTGACGCCCATGGCGGGGGCGAACATGCGGGCATGGAAATCATGACCGGCATCGCGGGTCTGGCGGCAATAGGCATAGGCGTTGGGCTGATCGGCAGGCCTGATCGCCTGCGACCACAGTGTGGTCTCCAGATGCACGCGCTCCAGCGCCTCGAGGCTGGAGACCGGCACGAAGGTGAAGGCCACGCCGGCGGAGACCACACTGGGAACGTGGCGATCGAAGCCGATCTCGCGCCGGTCGAGACCGAGCACCCCGGCGATCAGGGGCAGTGCCGCCGGCGGTTCGAGTTCCTGCGGCAAGCGCGGCAGGGTGAAGATCGCATGGCCGACCTGCGGCCCCGCCACGGAGACGGCGCAGGGCACGAGGCCGACAGGCTCCTCCAGCAGGATGACGTCTTCTGCCCTCCCCTCGGCGGCGTCCCGCAGGGCCAGCAGCACGGCGGTCCCGACAGTCGGATGGCCGGCGAAGGGCAGCTCGCGGCTGGGCGTGAAGATGCGCAGCGCAGCGCGATGGGCCGGCGCGGCCGGCGCCGAGACGAAGACCGTTTCGGACAGATTGAACTCGCGCGCGATTGCCTGCATCGCGGCCGCATCGAGCCCCTCGCTGTCCAGCACGACCGCCAGCGGATTGCCGGCATGGCGGGTCGTGGTGAAGACGTCGAGCGTGACGAAGCGGCGGGGCATCATCGTCCTTCCTGCGGTATCGTGAGGTCTATGGTCAGCGGGCAGTGGTCGGAGGCTTTCGGCCTGTCCCAGCCGACGCGGGGGTAGCGGTCGGCGCTGGTCGCCAGCCGCGCCATCGAGCGGTCCGGCTCGCGCGGGTCGAGCGGCACGCGATAGGGCAACCCCCGGCGGATCGTCTGCATGGCGGGCCGGGGGTTCGCGGCCGCCAGCGCCGGCGAGAGCAGGATATGGTCGAGCGGCATATGCGTCTCGACCAGATGCTGCCGGCTCTCCGACCAGTAGCGCCGGAAATGCGTCCAGCGCTCATGCTCCGGCAACGCCGCCATCGGATCGACCGCAAAGTCGTCGAGCAGCGGCTCCAGCCCGCTTTCGCCTTCGTCGATCCGTTCGGCCCGCGGCCCCAGGCCGAAACGATAGCCGTTGAGGTCGCCCAGCACGATCCAGTTGGCCTCGCGCCAGCCTTCGCCGAAGCGCTGCTTGATCAGGTGCTTCACCGCGCCGGCCTCTGCCCTTCGCACGGGCATGGTGGCCTGCCGGCCATCCTCGCGGCCATTGTCCATCGATTTGAAATGACAGCCGAACAGGGTCAGATTCCGGCCCCCGACATCCAGCGAGATGCTCAGGCAGTCGCGGGCAAAGACCTTGCCGCCGCGGTCGATGCCAAGCGCAGCGAGGTCGCGATCGTGCACACCGGCCTCGGCGAAGCTCAGGTCCCGGTGCGAGCGCACCGAGACCTGCTGCGGCGCCAGCAGATCCCGGCGGGCCGCGAAGGCGATCTCGATGTTGCGGCGGTCGTTGCCATCCATCAGTGTGAAATGGCCGTAGCGATGGTCGGCGATGCGGTGGACGTAGTTCGCGAAGAAGGCCTGCAGGCTGGCGAGCGAATCGACCTCCTGCATCATCCACAGATCGGCCTGCGCCTCGGCCAGGGCGAGCGCCGTCATCTGGCGCTTGTCGTCTTCCAGCGCCACGGCCAGCGAGCGCTCGACCGCATCGCGCTCGTCACTGCGCGGGAAGTGGAACAGCGACATGGCGGCAGCGGTGTCGGTGCGCCCGCCCGACGAAAAGCGGTGTCGCGTCAGCAGGTTCTCGACGTTGAAAGTGCCGACGCGCAGCCTCATCGCGTTCAGAGTTTCTCGGGCTGGAATTGGTGCGTCGGCGTCACGAATTCATCCTGCGCCGCAACAGTGAGGATCTCGCGGGAGCCTGCCTCCTTCGTGCGCTTCAGCAGGCCGTAGATCGAGGCCGCGGCCTTGGCCAGCGCGGCGGCGGCCGAATCCTCGCGCAGATAATGCACGAAGAACAGCGCCGCGATGGCATCGCCCGCACCGTTCACGCTGGTGTCGAGCTTCGGCGTCCGGACACGAAAGGCCCCGCGCGCATCGGCCGCCATCATGTCGAGCGCGTCATCGGGCGTTTCGTCCGTCACCAGCGAGGTCACCAGCACGACCTTCGGGCCGGCATCGCGCAGCGCCTCGACGGCGCGATGCGCGTCGGCGATCGTCCTGATCTCGATATCCGTCAGAAGTTCGAGCTCAAACTGGTTGGGTGTCACGATATCGGCGGCCGGAATCGCCTGCTCGCGCATGAATTCCGGGATGCCCGGCCGCACGAAGACGCCGCGCCCGACATCGCCGATCACCGGATCGCAGCAATAGACCGCCTTCGGATTGGCGGCACGCACCCGCTCCACCGCCGAGAGGATGGCATGGCCGATATCGGCGGAGCCCATATAGCCGGAAAGCACGCCGGTGCAGGACGGCAGGACGCCGCGCTCGCTGATGCCCTCCATCACCTCGTCGATCATGCCGCCATCGAAGACGCGGCCCTTCCAGGCGCCATAACCCGTATGATTCGAGAACTGGACCGTATGGATCGGCCAGACCTCGACGCCGAGGCGCTGCATCGGAAACACGGCGGATGCATTGCCGACATGGCCATAGACGACATGCGACTGGATCGAGAGGATGTTCATGGGGACAGCAGCGGCCTTCAACGAAACGACGCGGCGAACCTAACGGTTGCCGCGCCGCACGCAAATCGAAAGCGATCATACAAACGGGCGGATCAGGCGGTCCCCAGGCGCAGCACGCTGGCGGTATCCGTGAATTGCGTGATGCTTCGCACCTTCCCATCCTCAAAAGTGACCATATCGAGGGCCTCGAAATTCTCGGTGCGCTTGGTCGGATTGAAGGTCACATCGGCGCGCCAATGATAGGCAGCACGATCCCCTTCGACGATAAGGCCGTGCGTCTCGAACTTCGAGAAGGTGAAGGCGCTGATCAATCCAGCCATTTGTTCCCGGACCGCCGCACAACCCGCCTGGGGATGACATACGGGCCCGAGATCGGGCGCGCCCATCAGGTGGAAGCGGCATTCCGGATGGAATAAGACATCACCTTGTCGAGGTCGCCTTGCACCCGTGCCGCATAGGCGTCGTTGAGCAAGGTCTCGATCGCAGCGCGCTCGATCATCTCGGCTCTCCTTGGGAAAATTACCTTGGGTAAGATGCGAGTTTGACCGAGGCGCCGCGGGAAGTCGAGATACTACGAGCCGGCAGCCGCCTTCTTGGCGAAGCTGTCGATGAAGGTGGTCTTCAGATCGACATTCGAGGTCGCCAGCTCCGGATCGAGCAGCTTGAGCGCGTCATACATGCTCTTCATCGCATCGGGCGTGGAAATGCCGGTGCGCGAATAGCTCTCCTGCGAGTTCTTGACCGCGCGGAGATAGAGCGGCTTGTCGCCGAGATGATATTCCGCCGGCACGAGGTCGGCGACGTCCTCGGGCTTGGCCGTCTCGAGCCATTTCAGCGCCTTGACGAAGGCGTTGACGAGCTTCTGCGTCGTGACCGGGTTCTTCTCGGCGAAGTCGTTCTTGAGATAGAGCACGGCAGCCGGATTCGAGCCGCCAAACAGCGCCTTGGTGCCGGCCTCGGTGCGGGTGTCGACGACGGAGACGATGTCGCCATCCTGCTCGAGCTTAGAGGTCACCGGGTCGAGATGCGAGATGATGTCGACCTGCTTCTGCTTGATCGCGGCGACCGCGCTTGCGCCTGCGCCGATGCCGATGATCGGCGCATCCGTCGCCTTCAGCCCGGCCTTGACCATCGCGTATTGCGCCGTCAGCGCGGTCGAGGAGCCAGGCGCCGTCACGCCGATCTTCAGCCCCTTGAAATCGGCGGCGGACTTGACCTTGTCGGCCAGGTCCTTGCGCACCGCGATGGTGATGCCGGGGAAGCGCCCGAGCTCGACCACGGCGCGGATGTCCTGCCCCTTGGCCTGCATGCGGATGGTATGCTCATAGGCGCCGGTGACGACGTCGACCGAACCGCCGACCAGCGCCTGCAGCGACTTCGCGCCGCCGCCGAAATCGTTGATCTCGACGTCGAGACCCTGCTCCTTGAAGAAGCCCTTCTTCTCCGCGACCGTCAGCGGCAGATAGTAGAGCAACTGCTTGCCGCCGACGCCGAGCGTCAGCTTCGGCTTCTCGGCGTTCTGCGCGAGCGCGCCATAGGGCGTGAAGCCCAGCGAGGTCGAAAGCGCGAGCGCGGCCAGCGCCGCGCGGCGTGAGAAGATCATGGGTATTCCTCCGGGTTGAATGAATTACGCCTCTGGGGGCGCATTGAGGTTGAGAATAGGCGAGGTCGGGGCAGACGGGCAACCTTGCCGTCACGGTCGGGCCTGTCCCCAGCCATCCCCGTCTTCACCCGCCGAGCCCTGCGACGAAGACGTGGATACTCGTCATGAAGACGAGCATGACAGCTGCGCCTCACGTCGTCGTCGAACTCTGGCCCGGCCGCCAGACCAGCAGCTTCTTCTCGACCATGGTCACCACGGAATCGATCGCGATCACGAACATGGCGAGGATCAGCATGCCCGAGAACACGCCTGTCACGTCGAAGACGCTCTCGGCCTCGTGGATCTTGTAGCCGAGCCCCGCCGAGGAACCGAGATATTCGCCGACCACCGCGCCCACCAGCGCGAAGCCCACCGAGGTGTGCAGCGAGGAGAACATCCAGGTTAGCGCGGAGGGCCAGTAGACATGGCGGAAGAGCTGGCGCTCGTTCATGCCGAGCATGCGCGCATTCGCCAGCACCGTCGGCGAGACCTCACGCACGCCCTGATAGACGTTGAAGAACACGATGAAGAAGACCAGCGTGAAGCCGAGCGCGACCTTCGACCAGATGCCGAGCCCGAACCAGAGCGCGAAGATCGGCGCCAGCACGACGCGCGGCAGGGCGTTCGAGGCCTTGATGTAAGGGTCGAACACCGCCGCCAGCAGCTCGTTGCGCGCGAAGACGAAGCCGAACAGGATGCCGGCGGCCGAGCCGATGACGAAGGCCAGCACCGTCTCGGTCAGGGTGATGCCGAGATGCCAGTAGATGTCGGTGCCGGTCAGCTGGTTCCAGGTCCGCGACAGCACCGCGATCGGCGTCGAGAAGAAGAACTGCGTGGTCTTGACCTCGCCGAACAGGCTGGTTGTGGTGACAACGTGCCAAATCCCAAGGAAGACGACCATCACCAGCGCCTGCAGCGCGAGCAGCTTGACGCGGTTCATGACGCCGCTCCCCCGGCCAGTTCCTTGCTATCGACGAGTTCCCTGCCCTCGCCCATCGCATAGGCCTTCTGCACCTCAACCCGGAGCGAGGCCCAGATGTCGCGGTGGATCTCGTGAAAGGCCTTCTCCAGCCTGATCTCGGCGATATCGCGCGGGCGCGGGAGCGGCACACGGTAATCGGCGACGATGCCGGCGGCAGGCCCTGCCGACATCACGACGACGCGGTCGGACAACGCGATCGCCTCCTCCAGATCATGCGTCACGAAGATCAGCGCCTTGCGGTCTTTCGACCAGAGATCGAGCAGCAGGTTGCCCATGATCTGGCGCGTCTGCGCATCGAGCGGCCCGAACGGCTCGTCCATCAGCAGAATCTCGGGGTCGCGAATCAGCATCTGCGCCAATGCCACGCGCTTGCGCTGTCCGCCCGAGAGCATGTGCGGATAGCGATCGACGAAGGCGCGCAGGCCCACGCGGGCGAGCCATTCGCGCGCGCGCTTGTCGGCCTCGGCATCGGAAACGCCCATCGGCTCGAGCGCGACCTTGACGTTGTCGAGCGCCGTCTTCCACGGCATCAGCGCATCGGCCTGGAAGAGGTATCCCGCGCGGCGGTTGAGCCCCGAGAGCGGCTTGCCGAAGATCGAGACTGTACCGGCCGAGGGCACCAGAAGCCCCGCCGCCGCATTGAGCAGCGTCGATTTCCCGCAGCCGGTCGGCCCGACCACCGAGACGAACTCGCCAGCGGACACGGCGAGATCGATCCCGGTCACCGCCTTGTAGCGCTGGCCGCCATCGAGATGGAAGGTGATGTCGAGCCCGCCGAGCGCGACGGCGGCATTCTGCGAGGGCGAAGGATCCCGCGACGGCACATCCGCCGCTCCCGCATCGCCATGCGGGCGCTGTTGCAACTCCATGAAACCCGTTTCCCCGTCGGCATCGGGCGCTCTTGGCGGCGCCGGCCGAACCTAGCGTTCGTCGTTGCAGGCGAGACTAAGCTATCGGCCGGATAAGGCAAAGCCGTCCTTCGGCCGAGGCCCTGCCGCGACCACGCTTTGGTTGCATTGGCAAGGTGAGGCAGCGATAAGCCTCAGCCTACGCTCGAGCGACCAGGACAGACATGGCCCAACTCGAACTCTGGATGCAGGCGCTCGTCGAGTTCATGCGCGCAAACCAGGAATGGGCGATCCCGATCGTCTTCCTGATCGCGTTCGGAGAATGCGTCGCGATCCTGTCCTGGCTCGTGCCGGCGACCGTGTTCTTCACCGCCTTCGGCGCGGCGGCGGGCGCCTCAGGGCTCGATCTGGTGCCGCTGGCAATCGCCGCGGCGGCGGGGTCCGGCTTCGGCTTCTGGGTTTCCTACTGGGCCGGGCTCATTCTCGGACCGCGCGTCGACGATCACTGGCCCTTCACCACGAATCCGCAACTCCTGGCGCGCGGCCATGCGTTTTTCGAGAAATGGGGCGTTGCGAGCATCCTGATCGGCCATTTTTTCGGTCCGTTGCGCGCCGTCATCGCGATCGTCGCCGGCATCGTCAAAATGCCGTTCTGGCCGTTCCAGATCGCCAACTGGACCGCCTCGATCGCCTGGGGCTTCGCGCTGCTCTATGGCGCCGGCCGGCTCGCCGAAATGGCGACACAGGGCGGAATGCTGCCGCGCTAGCTCACGCCAGCCCGAGGATCACCGCCACGAGCAGAGCCACCGACATCGCCAATCCCAGGCCGGCCGCAACCGGCCCCTCGATCAACTTCAACACCTGCATCGCTACCTCCCATCTCTGATCGGCAACCCGCTTCCATGTCGTTCAAGTCGTCTTTATCCGAATTGTCGCCCTTCAGGTCGTCATGATCGCGGACGGCCAAGTCGACCGAAAATTTCGCGGCGCAGCAGCGCCTCAATAGGCCAGCAGCTCGACCGCGATCCAGGCCACGACTGCCAGGACAAGGCCGCCCACCAGAACCATCAGGACTGGAGCTCCGAGAAAGCCCTGCCTGGCCTCAACCGGCGTCTCCTCGGCCGGACTGGCATCGGTATGGCCATCGGCCCGCATCGGCGGAATCGTGTGTCCGCCTGCCGGGTTCTCGGTCTGCGCCCTGGCGCGTTCTTCGACTTCGATGGTCATCGCATTCCTCCGCTTCCCGCCTTGCCCCTCAACCCGGGATCACGCCGATGAAGGTGTTGAAGAGCAGAGCCAGCGCCAGCCCGGCCAAAAGCGCGCTCGGCAGCGGCCACTCTTCCTCCGTCTCCGGCCGTGCGACGCTCACGCGTTCGCGGGTGGCTCGCCCGATCTGGCGGCGGCGCCCCTGCTCGGCCCTGTCCTCATACCATGTCATCTGCCCGCTCCCGATTGTCCCGTGTGCAGTGAAAACGCGCCGCTGCGGCATCGGTTCCGGTGGGAACGGGGCAAGCCTGCCGAAACGCAAAGAGGCGGCCGCACCGCTGCGCCCGCCTCGCTCTCGTCTTCCCTTTTTCAGAACAAGGACTTGCGACGCGCGCCTGAATCAAGACCGCAAGCGGTTGAATCAGTGCGCGAGCCGCAGCTCCGCCCAGAGGTCTTCAGGTCTTTCATCGACCAGCGCCTTGGCCTTGATCACAAAGGCCGGGCGTCAGCCCGGCCGTTGCAGAAGCAAGAAGCCCTGGATCAGTTCTTGGTCTTGTCGACGAGGGCCTTAGCCTTGATCCAGGGCATCATGTCGCGCAGCTTGGCGCCGACTTCCTCGATCGGATGGGCGGCGTAGCGGGCGCGGGTCGCCTTGAACGAGGTCTGGTTGACCTTGTTCTCCAGCATCCAGTCGCGGGTGAACTTGCCCGACTGGATGTCGGTCAGCACGCGCTTCATCTCGGCCTTGGTCTCCGGCGTGATGATACGCGGGCCGGTGACGTACTCGCCATATTCGGCCGTGTTCGAGATCGAGTAGTTCATGTTCGCGATGCCGCCCTCATAGATCAGGTCGACGATCAGCTTCACCTCGTGCAGGCACTCGAAATAGGCCATCTCGGGCGCATAGCCAGCCTCGGTCAGCGTCTCGTAGCCGGCCTTGATCAACTCGACCAGGCCGCCGCAAAGCACGACCTGTTCGCCGAACAGATCGGTCTCGCACTCTTCCTTGAACGTGGTCTCGATGATGCCGGCGCGACCGCCGCCATTGGCCGAGGCATAGGACAGGCCGAGGTCATGGGCGTTGCCCGTCGCGTCCTGGTGGATCGCGATCAGGGTCGGCACGCCGCCGCCACGCTGGTATTCCGAACGCACCGTATGGCCGGGGCCCTTCGGGGCGACCATCAGCACGTCGAGGTCCTTGCGCGGCTCGATCAGGTTGAAATGCACGTTGAGGCCGTGCGCGAACAGAAGCGCGGCGCCCTGCTTCATGTTGCCGTGGAGCTCGTCACGATAGATGTCGCCCTGCAGTTCGTCGGGGGTGAGCATCATCATGATGTCGGAGACCTTGGCGGCCTCCGTCGGGGTCATCACCTTGAAGCCGGCCTCTTCGGCCTTCTTGCGGGTTGCCGAGCCGGCCTTCAGCGCGATGACGACGTCCTTGACGCCGGAATCGCGCAGGTTGAGCGCATGGGCATGGCCCTGCGAGCCGTAGCCGACGATGCAGACCTTCTTGCCCTTGATCAGGTTGATGTCGGCATCACGATCATAATAGACGCGCATGTGAGTGTATCCTTCCTTGGGGTCTGGGTGGTTTCTTCAGGCTTCCGGTGCGGATGTCCGCCCGTAAAGTGCGAGGAACTGGTCGGTGGCCCGGGCGGCGTCGCGCTCGATCTCGTCACGGCCCAGCGTCAGGGGATCGCCTAGCAGCAGCCGGATCTGCACGTCGCGGCCGACGAGGCCGAAAAAGGTCCGGAACGCCGTCTCGGATTCATCGAAAGCGAGCAGGCCCGCCTCGCGCCCGGCCTCGAGCACGGGCCGAAGCCGCTCGCCGATGGCAAAGCGGCCGTTTTCCAGAACGATCCCGCCGAGATTGCTCTTGCGCGAGGCCGCATGGCCGATGGCGAGCCGGTTCAGCGCGATCGAGGTCGGGCTGGAGATCACGGTCAGCCAGGTCGCGGCGAAACCCTTCAGGCTGTCGCGCAGCGCGGCGATGTCGAACGTCGGGCGATCATAGCGTCCGGCCCGCACCCGCGCTGCCTGCCAGCGCACCGTCGCCGTCAAAAGGCCGTCGCGATCACCGAACCATTTGTACAGCGTCTCCTTGGAGCAACTCGCCCGACGCGCCACGGCGGTCATGGTGAGCTGATCGCCCTCCTCCACCATCAGCGACAGCACGGCATCGAGCACGGCCTGCTGGCGCGCCGTCGGCTCGTCCGTGTCTGCTGTGTTGCGCGTCGCCGCCATGGCCATCCAAACCTGGATCGTCTAAATCTGGAGAAAATGCCGTACCGTACGTTACGGTTCGGCTATCTAGCGTAGTCTGGAAACCTCCGCAAGGCGCTTTGCGGTCCATCGAATGCGGCCTTGCGAAGACCGGCTGGGCGACACCCGCGCTCGTTCTACAAGCCTGCCATCTGCTGGCTCGCAATCCGCTGCAGGAAGATCGCTGCAATCGTCAGGACGAACCCCGCCCACCACAGTGGCGAGCGCAGGCTTTTGCCGCTGCCGGGCGCCTCGGCCGGCGCCTTGCCGCTGAGACGCTGCAGGATCGGCCAGGCGAAACAGCCGAAGCCGACGATACCGAGCCCGAGGGCGATGTGTTCGAGGTTCATAATGGGGACGAGTCGGTGATGGGAATGATGCTCATATAGGCCGCGACGCGGTGCTTGACGCGCAAAGTCACCGCTTCGGGAAGTCGTCCGATCAGGCGCAGTTTGCGAAAATCACGATCGATTATGCGAGCCTGATCGGTCAGCACGAAGCCGCTAACCACGCAGCCCGACGGAACCGCGGCTTTCGTCGGCCAGGGCTCGGGATTCCAAGTGATCGGGCAGATCAGGATGCGCGACGAGAACTGGTGCAGCGCGTCGTCGGACATGAGGACAACAGGTTGCCGACCTGCCTGCTCTGAACCGAGAACCGGGTCGAGATCGACCCAGTAGACTTCGCCCGACTCAGGATGCCCGCTTGCGCGGGTTGTAGTCGTCATAGATCACCTCGGAGCCGACATCAGGTCCCCAATCGACATCGTCGCGCGGCGCGTTCTTGATGCCTCCAAGACGCTTTGCTTCCTCTATCATCCATTCCAGCGTGACCGGGTAGGGCTCAGGTCGTGCCTGCGACGGCACGGCCTCGTCATCTGCGGGAGCGACCTTCAAACAGATTGTTCCCTGCTCGACCGATACATCGACCGTCATTCCGGGCTCCAGCTAGAGCTGCTCGACCACGGCCTTGGGCAGCCGCACGGCCGTGCTGTTGCCCCATTTGGCGACCTGAACCTTCATCGCTCCGCTCCTGGTCGGATATCCATAGCATCCGGCCCGGATATCCGGAAATCACATCGCGTCCGGTCCGCGGCTCATCGCCGCGATGCCGGTGCGCGAAACTTCCGTCAGCCCGACAACTGTCATAAGCTTGATGAAGCGCTCGATTTCCTCGGTCGAGCCGGTCAGCTCGAAGACGAAAGAGGTCAGCGAGGCATCGAGCGTGCGTGCGCCGAAAGCGGCCGCAAGGCGCATCGCCTCGACCCGGTGCTCGCCCTTCCCCACCACCTTGACGAGGGCCAGTTCGCGCTCCAGCGCCTCGCCCTGCAGCGTGAGATCGACGACGCGATGCACCGGCACCAGCCGGTCGAGATGCGCCTTGATCTGGTCGATGACATTGGCGGTGCCCGAGGTCACCACGGTGATGCGCGAGATGTGCTTCTCATGCTCCGTCTCGGAGACGGTCAGGCTCTCGATATTGTAGCCGCGGCCGGAGAACAGCCCGGCGATGCGCGCCAGCACGCCCGGCTCGTTGTCGACGATCACGGCCAGTGTGTGGCGCGCGACAGGCTGCGCGACGGGGGCGTTCGGGTAGTGCGTCGAGGTATTCATGGCGAAACTCGGCTGCGGCTGAGAGAGGGACGAAAATCGGTCAGGACAGGCTCGGCGGCCTCGTCCTCGGCGATGATCCAGGGCTCGGCGAGGGCACCGATGCGCCAGGACTGGAATCCCGGCGTCGCCTGCACCGCCTCGCAATAGGCGACGCTGACAGGGTCCGGAGCGATGCCGTAGCCGGTGAAGCGCGCCGTCACCGGCGCAAACATCGCGTCCGCGGCCGTGAAGGCGCCGAAAAGGAACGGCCCCGCCCCACCGAAGCGCTCGCGCGCCTCACGCCAGATCGCGCAGATCCGCGCGACATCGGCGTCGACCTTCGGCCCGCGGTCGCGCGCAGCGTGCACCCAGGCGAGGTTCATCGGGCAGGCATTGCGCAGCACCGGGAAGCCGGCATGCATCTCGGCCGAAATCGAGCGCGCCATCGCCCTCGCGGCCGGATCGCGCGGCCAGATCGCGAGATCGGGCCGTGTATCGGCGACATGGTCCAGGATCGCCAGCGACTCCCAAACCTTGATCTCGCCATCGATCAGCGCCGGCACCTTGCCGGCCGTCGTGAAGGCGGAGATCGCGCGTTTCCATTCCGGATCGTCGAAGGTCTGCCCAAACGGGACCAGCACCTCCTCGAACGGAATCCCGAACTCCGTCAGCAGCAGCCAGGGCCGCAGCGACCAGGAGGAATGATTCTTGTTGGCGATGACGAGCTTCATCACGGGTTTCATGCGGCCTGGCTCTCCGCCGCCAGGGCGAAGTCGAGCGCCGCCTCGACATGCAGCGCGGTCGTGTCGAACACCGGCAGCGCGCTATCCGCCTGCGAGATCAACAAACCGATCTCGGTGCAGCCGAGAATGACGCCGTCGGCCCCTTGGGCGGCAGCCTTCGCGATGATCGCAAGATAGCGCGCCTTGGACGCCGGCTTGATCCGGCCGCGGCAGAGTTCCTCATAGATGATGCGGTGAACCTCCTCGCGCTCCCCCTCCTCGGGGACGACGGCCTCGACACCGAAGGCGGCGAGCCTGCCGAGATAGAAGCGCTGCTCCATGGTGAAGCGCGTCGCCAGCAGCAGCGGACGCCGCGACGCGGTCTGCCGGACCGCCTTGGCAGTCACATCCGCCAGA
This sequence comes from Bosea sp. 124, assembly GCF_003046175.1. Lineage (NCBI taxonomy): Bacteria > Pseudomonadati > Pseudomonadota > Alphaproteobacteria > Hyphomicrobiales > Alloboseaceae > Allobosea > Allobosea sp. 124. Next base: position 3,985,728 of record NZ_PZZM01000001.1, on the reverse strand, counting down.
TGCAGGAAGGGCACGCGTGTCGCACCCGTGATCCGGTCGGCCAGCTTGTGCATGGTGTTGGTGCAGAGCACGAGGCAGTTTGCACCCGCCCGCTCGAGGCGCAGCGCGCTGTCGGCGAGCACGTCGCCCGCGGCATCCCAGTCGCCCCTCGCCTGCATTTCCGCGACCGGCGAGAAGTCGAGCGAGTGCAGCAGGACATCGGCCGAGTGCAGCCCGCCCTGGCGCGCCCGCACCCCCTCATTGAGAAGCCGGTAATAGACCGCGGTCGATTCCCAGCTCATTCCGCCAATAAGGCCGATGGTGGTCATGAAATTCCCCTGTATCGCGCTCGGGCGATCGTCATTCTCGGGCTTGCCTCGAGAATCTCTTGCAGGATGAAGCGCTTCATCCTGCAAGAGATGCCCGGGTCGAGCCCGAGCATGACGCTGCCGTTCAAACCAGCTGCTTGCCCTTGGCGTCGATGATCTCGCCGGTATCGCCCTCGAAATCGGGCAGGATCATCTCGTTATGGGCCTTGCCCGACGGGATCATCGGGAAGCAGTTCTCATGCTTGGCGACGAGGCAGTCGAAGATCACGGGCTTGGGCGTCTCGATCATCTCCATGATCGCGTCGTCGAGCGAGGCCGGGTCCGAGCAGCGGATGCCGTGGCCGCCATAAGCTTCGGCCAGCTTCACGAAGTCCGGAAGGGACTGCGAATAGCTCTCCGAATAGCGCCCGCCATGCAGCAGTTCCTGCCATTGGCGCACCATGCCCATATATTCGTTGTTCAGGATGAAGATCTTGACCGGCAGCCGGTATTGCACGGCCGTCGACATCTCCTGCATGTTCATCAGGATCGAGGCTTCGCCCGCAACATCGATGACGAGCGCCTTGGGATGCTTCATCTGCACGCCGATCGCCGCCGGCAGGCCGTATCCCATGGTGCCGAGCCCGCCCGAGGTCATCCAGCGGTTCGGCTCCTGGAACTGGAGGTACTGCGCCGCCCACATCTGGTGCTGGCCGACCTCGGTCGTGATGTAGGTGTCCCGGTCCTTTGTCAGGGCCTGCAGCCGCTCGAGCGCATATTGCGGCTTGATGATCGAATCCGACTGCTTGTAGCCGAGGCTTTTCCGTGCCCGCCAGCCGTCGATCTGCGTCCACCACGCCGTCAGCGCCGTCTTGTCGATCTGGGGCGAGGTCTCGCGCCAGATCCGGACCATGTCCTCGAGCACATGGGCGCAGTCGCCGACAATGCCGATATCGACCTTGACCGTCTTGTTGATCGAGGACGGGTCGATATCGATATGGATCTTCTTCGAGCGCGGCGAAAAGCCGTCGAGCCGGCCGGTGATGCGGTCGTCGAAGCGCGCGCCGATATTGATCATGACGTCGCAGTCATGCATCGCGAGGTTGGCCTCGTAGGTGCCGTGCATGCCGAGCATGCCGAGCCACTGCCTGTCGGCGGCCGGGAAGGCACCGAGCCCCATCAGCGTCGAGGTCACGGGGAAGCCGGTCAGGCGCACCAGTTCGCGCAGCAGCGCCGAGGCATGCGGGCCGGAATTGATGACGCCACCGCCGGTATAGAACACCGGCTTCCTCGCCGATGCGATCAGCTCGATCGCGGCCTTGATCTTGTTGAGATCGCCCTTGACCGTCGGCCGATAGGTCTTGTGCTGATTGTCGCGCGGACGGCTATACGCCCCCATCGCGAACTGGATGTCTTTCGGGATGTCGACGACGACCGGGCCAGGCCGGCCGTTGGCGGCGACGAAGAAGGCCTCGTGCAGGATGCGCGGCAGGTCCGCGATGCTCTTCACCAGATAATTATGCTTGGTGCAGGAGCGCGTGATGCCGACCGTGTCGCATTCCTGGAAGGCGTCCGAGCCGATCAGATGCGTCGGGACCTGGCCCGTGATGACGACGAGCGGGATCGAGTCGAGCAGCGCATCGGTCAGCCCGGTGACCGCATTCGTCGCGCCCGGCCCCGAGGTGACCAGCACGCAGCCGACCTTGCCGGCGCTGGAACGGGCATAGCCCTCCGCCGCATGCACGGCGCCCTGCTCGTGCCGGACCAGGACATGCTTGACCTTGTCCTGCTGGAACAGCGCGTCATAGATCGGCAGCACGGCGCCGCCCGGATAGCCGAACAGATGTTCGACACCCTGGTCCTGAAGCGCGCGGACGACCATATCGGCACCGGTCATCATCTCGCTCATAACGGTCTCCTGCAGCAGTTCGGTTGGGGGCGTGGTCGAAAAGCGGGCAATAAAAAAGGCCCTCGAGGGGCCTGGACGTGCGCTGGCGTCGGGAAGACGCGGCTCAATCAAGAACCGGCCCCTACCAGCGCACCCGTACGATAATAAGCTTGCGCATCGCGCTTCGACCCTTTGCAGATGTTGCGGGACGCTAATCGACCCCTGCCCGTCGGTCAAGCGCTATCCGAGACGACCATCGCGACCCCGTCTCGATCGATCCCGCAGCCTGCAGCAAATCCGAGGCCGCAACGGAACACTTTTTCAACGAGGGGTTGCTAACCTCGCGGCGCTCGCTTCGGGACGGCCATGTATCAGGAAGTTCATACCGACAACATCGCAGCCCGCGCCCACGCACCGGAGGTGGCGGAGCTGTTCCAGCGTTTCCGGCTTGGCGCGAACGGCGCGGCCGGCGTTCCCTACGAGGCGTTCTGCCAGGAGATCATGCCCGGCTTCGGCGCCGACCTGATGGTGCTCGCGCCGACCGACGACGGCGATTACGCCTTCATCCATTACGGGCAGGAGATCGTCCGCTATGTCGGCGCCAGCCGCCTGAAGGAGCGCGTTTCGGCGATGGCACCGCAGGTCGCGCGCTTCACCATCGCCTGCTGCGACAGGGCTCTCTCCGAGGGTGGGGCGATCTACACGGTGCATCGCTCCCTGTCGACCGTCCGGGTGAGCCTGTGGGAAAGGCTGATCATGCCGGCCACGGCCGCCGATGGCCGTCGCTTCCTGATCGCGTTCAGCCGCCCGCTCCAGTTTCACGAGGAACTCCTGAAAGCTGTGCTCGAGACCTCGCCTTCGGGCATCGTCGCGCTGCGCGCCATCCGCAGCGAAGCCGGCAATGTCGAACGCACGGTGATCCTGACCGCCAACCGCCGCGCCGCCGTGATCGCGGGCCGTCCGGACCATGACCCGGTCGATGAGGACGCCAGGACCGGCCTGCCCTTCCTGGCCGAGCCGACGGTCTGGCGACGCTGCCTCTCCGCCTTGGAACTGCGCCGCCCCGATATGATCGAGACCTCCTTTTCGTCCGGCGGGCAGACCGTCTGGCTGCGGATCGCGGTCGCGCCCCTGGGCGACGGGCTGGTCTTGACGATCACCGACGTCTCCGACCTGACGGTTGCCAATCAGACGCTGAAAAGCCGCGCCGCAACGCTCGCGCTGGAGATCGGCCGCGAACGCGCCACCCGCCGCGCGCTCTCACAGGAGATCGGCCAGCGCGAGGAGCGCGAGCAGCAACTGCGCCGGCTCGCCGAGACCGACCCTCTGACCGCGCTCCTCAATCGCCGCTCCTTCACCGAGAAGGCCAACGCCGCGATCTCAGCCTGCGAGGCCAGCGGCACCGCGATCGCCCTGATCGTCGTCGATCTGGACCACTTCAAATCGGTCAATGACAGCCATGGCCACCCCGCCGGCGACGCGGTGATCCGCGCCTTTGCCGATCTGCTGCTCGGCCTCGCGCGGACAGATCTCGATCTCGTCGGCCGTTTCGGCGGCGAGGAGTTCGCCATCCTCCTCCCCGGCGCCGATCTCGAGATGGCGTTGCGGACGGCGTTGCTCATCCAGGACGAACTCGCCGCCCGCCGCCTGCCGGTCTCCGAGGCGCTGGCGCTCCAGGTCTCGGCCAGCCTCGGCGTCGCCGCCCGCCTCGGTTCGGAGACGCTCCCCGCGCTGGTCGAGCGGGCCGACCGCGCGCTCTATCGCGCCAAGAACGAAGGCCGCGGCTGCATCCGCCTCGCCGATCCGGACATCTCGGTCGCAGCCTGAGCGCTCATGTGCCCCGGCACCGGCCCGACCAGGGACTTGCCGCCTTCGGCAAAGACCGACGCGATCTCAGGCGCAGACGGCACGCAGCGCGACATCGAGCGCCGCATCCGGCGCCACGGCCTGCCAGCCCGCCATCTGATGCCGGAACCAGGTGACCTGCCGCTTGGCATAGGCGCGCGTATCCGCCTGGCCGCGCGCGATCGCCTCGTCCAGCCCGAGCGAGCCGTCGAGATGGGCGATCAGCCCCGGCACGCCATGGGCGCGCATCACGGGCAGCAGCGGGTCAAGTTGGCGCTCGCGCAGAGCCGCGACCTCGTCCAGCGCGCCTTGTGCCATCATCGTCTCGAAGCGACGGTCGATGCGAGCGCGGACCTCCTCGCGCTCGGGGCTGACGAACAGCCTCAATAGCGGCAGCCCGTCCAGCGGGCCGGGATGGCGCTCGCCCTGGAAGCTCGCGATCGACCGCCCTGTCGCGAGATGGACTTCGAGTGCGCGCATGATGCGCATCCGGTCGCCGGGCTTCAGCCGCTCGGCCATCTCGGGGTCGACAGCGCCGAGTTCGGTATGGAGCAACCCGGTTTCCTGCTCTGCAACGCGGGCCCGGAACGCGCTCCGTACCGCCTCCGGCACCGGCGGGATGGCGGAGAACCCCTCTGTCAGCGCCTTGAAATAGAGCCCCGTGCCCCCGACCAGAACCGGCAGCGAACCGGCCTGGCGCAGCTCCGCCAGCACCGCCGCCACATCGGCGGCGTAGCGCATCGCCGAATGATTGATCGCCCCGTCGACATGCCCGTAGAGGCGGTGGGGAACGATCGCCTCCTCCGCCGAAGTCGGGCGCGCGGTGATGGTCCGCAGATCGGCATAGACCTGCATCGAATCCGCGTTGACGACAGTGCCGCCGCAGCGCCGCGCGATCTCGACCGCCAGCGCGGACTTGCCGCTCGCGGTCGGACCTGCGATGAGCACCGCCCTGATCCCCTCCGCTTCCTTCGTCACCTGAACCGGCCCTTCACATGCTCGTCGCGACACTGGTTTCCGCCCATGGACAGGCCCTGCTCGACGAACGCCTGCTGAAGCGGATCGAGAGCACCCTGCCCGGCATCCTGCGCGTGCAGCGCCTCGACGGCGAGATCGCCGCCGACCTCTTCGCGGAAGCGGGCGACGCGCGCAAGCTCGAAGCGGATCTGCGCCGGCTGCTCGACGAGGCAGCGGTCGACATCGTCGTCCAGCCGGAGGCGATGCGGCGCAAGTCGTTGTTCCTCGCCGACATGGACTCGACCATGATCGGCCAGGAGTGCATCGACGAGCTCGCAGCCTATGTCGGGTTGAAGGAGAAGGTCTCCGGAATCACCGAGCGCGCCATGCGCGGCGAGATCGCCTTCGAGCCGGCGCTGCGCGAGCGCGTCGCTCTGCTCAAGGGGGTTCCGCTCGCGGTGGTCGGCGAGATCATCGCCGAGCGCATCACCCTGACGCCGGGCGGGCGCGAACTCGTCCGCACCATGCGCGCCAACGGCGCCTATACGGCGCTGGTCTCCGGGGGCTTCACCGTCTTCACCGGCCCGATCAGCACGACAATCGGCTTCGACGAGCACCGCTCCAACATCCTGCTTGCCGAGGGCGGCATCCTGAGCGGCGAGGTTGCCGATCCAATTCTCGGCAAGCAGGCCAAGCTCGACGCCCTTCTCGAACTGCGCGCCCGCCGCAGCCTCGCGCCGGAGCGGACGCTGGCGATCGGCGACGGCGCCAACGATCTCGCCATGCTGGGCGAGGCCGGGCTCGGCGTCGCGTTCCGCGCCAAGCCGGCGGTGGCCGCCGCCGCCGATGCCCGGCTCGACCATGCCGATCTCACCGCCCTGCTTTATGCGCAAGGCTATACGGGCGATGAGATCGTCCGGGACTAATCGACGATGAAGAGCTTCGCGCCCGTCACGGTGCTGGAGCGATGCGCCTCGGCGCCATCGGCGACCTGATAGGTCATGCCGGCCTTCAGCGGCATCACCCGCCCGTCCTCCAGCCTCGTCTCCATCTCGCCGTCGAGGCACAGGATGATGTGGCCTTTGGAGCACCAGTGATCGGCGACGTAGCCCGGCGAATATTCGACCATGCGGACCCGGATGCGGTTCTCGGCCGGCCCGAAATGCTGCGTGCGCCAGATCGCCTCGCCGACATCGCCGGCATGGCGCTCGGCCGGGATCGTCGACCAGTCCGTGGTGACGAAGGGAATTTCGCTCAGTTTCATCTCGGTTCTCCGGTCGATGCCGCCGCGACCCTGCCACTGCGGCGGATCGAGAACCAGTGCATATCGGCAATCCGATCAATCAGGATACGAAAAGGGCGGCCCCGAGGGGCCGCCCTGAAAGACTTGAAAACGCCGGCGCGCGGCGTTTCGAGATCGGCTCTCAGTTCATCGACACGGCAACGAAACGGACCTCGCCCTGGGCGTTCGAGACCAGAAGCAGGGCCGATTTCTTGCCCTCCTTCTTCAGCGTATCGAGCCGCTTGGTCACCTCCTCCGGCGTGTTGACAGCCTCCTGGCCGATCTCGACGACCAGTTCGCCGACGAGGACGCGCTTGTCGGAGGCGTTGGAATTGGGATCGACCTTGGTGATGACGACGCCCTTGAGGCCATCCTTGATCGAATAGCGCTTCCTGAGATCATCGGTCTGCGGCGAGAATTCGAGGCCGAGCGCGGTCGTGACGGCGGGCTTGGCGGGTTCGGCCGGGGTCTTGGCCGAAGCCGGTTGCACCTTCTCGCCATCCTCGAGACGGCCGAGCTTGACCGTCTTCACCTCTTCCTTGCCCTTGCGCATGATCGTGATCGGCACGTCCTTGCCGACAGGCGTCGCGGCGACGATGCGCGGCAGGTCGCGGGAATCCTTGACCTCCTTGCCGTCGAACTTGGTGACGACGTCGCCGATCTCGAGGCCGGCCGGCTTGGCCGGGCCCTTGTCGTCGACGCCGGCGACGAGTGCGCCGCGCGCCGTGCCGAGACCAAGCGCCTCCGCCGTGGCGTCGTCGACGCTCTGGATCCGCACGCCTAGCCAGCCGCGACGGGTCTCGCCGAACTCGCGGAGCTGTTCGACGATGTTGCTGGCCAGCGCCGACGGCACTGCGAAGCCGATGCCGACAGAGCCGCCCGTCGGCGACAGGATCGCGGTGTTGATGCCGATCACCTCGCCGTTCATGTTGAACAGCGGGCCGCCCGAATTGCCCTTGTTGATGGCCGCGTCGGTCTGGATATAGGTGTCGTAGGGGCCCTGCTGGATGTCCCGGTTGCGTGCCGACACGATGCCGGACGAGACCGAGCCGCCGAGGCCGAACGGATTGCCGATCGCCATCACGGGATCGCCGATCCGCATCTTGTCGGAATCGCCGAACTTCACCGCCGGCAGCGGCTTGTCGTGCTTCACCCGCAGCACCGCCAGATCGACCTTGGCATCCTTGCCGATCACCTCGGCCTTGAGGCGCAGGCCGCTGTTGAAGATCACCGTGATCTCGTTGGCGTCGCCGATGACGTGGTTGTTGGTCACGACGATGCCGGAGGCATCGATCACGAAGCCGGAACCGGCCGATTGCGAACGCCGCTGCTGCGGAGCCTGGTTCTCGCCTTGCTGGCCCTGGCCGGGCTGGCCCGGGCGGCCCTGCTGCCCCTGGCCGCGACGGTTGAAAAACTCCTCGAACAGATCGCCGAAGGGCGTGTCGGGGCCGAGCTGCGGAATCTGCGGCAGGGTGCGCCCGCGCGTATCGCTCGTCGTCACCGCCGCGATGTTGACGACGGCCGGCATCACGCGCTCGGCGAGATCGGCCAGCGAGACCTGGCCCTGGAGAATCGGCGCCGACGCCGTCTGGGCCGGGACCATGACGGTGGCGCCCAGAACCGACAGGCAGCCGACAATCGCCGCGAGCGCCATCCGGCGCGAGCGGGAAGCCAGGGAAGCCGAGGCCAGGTTTCCGGAAGCAGAGACGGGTTTCGTTGCCATCAGTGTCCTCGTGACAGGAAGTTCGCGCCGAGCCGCCCGGCGCAGAAAACGCGGCGCAAAGAAAACGCTGCCTCAAACGCTGACTCAATTGAACCGCAAATTGCGGCGGAAGGTCGACACACGATCATGCCATCGAACACGATCCTGTGCACCCTCATCTGTGCACCCACGCTGTGATCAGCCGCGCACCAGCCAGACCAGCAGGACGCCGAGCACCGCCGAGCCGAGGCCGATCAGCCTCATGCGCTCGGGCGGCGTCTCGGCGGCACTTCGCAAGGCGTCCTTGGCAAGATTGGGCACCGCTGCGAACAGGATGCCCTCGATCGCGAAAACGAGGCCCAGCGCCGCGATGAAATCGAACATGCGCGACGCCTATGCGTGAAATCAGGGCCGCGCCGGCGCCGGCGTCGCCGGCGTGGCTTGAGCCGCGTCGCGCCGGGGCGCATTGGGGCCGTTGAAAAAGCGGAAGAACGGCGAATCGGGAGACAGTACCATTCTCGTATCGCCGGGCTTGATGCTGGCTTCATAGGCCTGCATCGAGCGATAGAAGGTGAAGAACTCCTCGTCCTGCCCGAACGCTTCGGCGAAGACGCGGTTGCGCTCGCCTTCACCCTCGCCGCGGACCTCGTCGGAGCGGCGCTGCGCCTCGGCGACGATCACGGTCGCCTCCCTGTCCGCACGCGCCCGAACCTCTTGCGCCTGCTGGGCACCGAGCGCGCGGGCTTCCGCCGCCTCGCGCTGGCGTTCCGTCTGCATGCGCTGGAACACCGCCGCCGAGTTGGCCGCCGGCAGGTCGACGCGCCGCAGCCGGACATCGACGACCGTCATGCCGAAGCGGGCCGCCTCGCGGTTCACCTCGTCGCGGATGCGGTTCATCAGCCGCGCCCGGTCGTTGCGGACCATCGAGGTGAAGCTCGCCTCCGCCAGAACCGAGCGGACGTTACCGTTCACGATCGAGGCGAGCTGCGAGTTCGCGCGCGGGATGTTGTTGACCGCCTGGTAGAACCGCAGCGGATCGGAGATGCGGTAGCGCGTGAAGGCATCGACGACGAGACGCTTCTGGTCCGAGGCGATGATTTCCTGCGCCGGCAGGTCGAGGTCGAGGATGCGGTTGTCAAGCAGGGTGACCTGCTCGAACGGGGCCGGCAGCTTGAAGTACAGACCCGGCTCGGTGACCACGCTGCGCACGGCGCCGAAGCGCAGCACGAGCGCCGATTGCGTCTGCTGGACCACGAAGGTCATGGCGTAGAAGACGACGGCCGCCAGTCCGAGGACGACGAGCAGACCGATGCGGATGATGGCGCCGTTCATCGGACAGCTCCCGTCTGGGGCGCGCCCGGACCTGGGCGCCGCTGCTGGAGCTGGTCGAGCGGCAGATAGGGCACGACGCCCTGTCCGGTGCCCGCACCGTCGAGGATGATCTTGTCGGTCCCGCCCAGGACGCGCTCCATGGTCTCGAGGAAGAGGCGCTCGCGGGTCACGGCAGGCGCCTTCTTGTACTGCTCGAAGACCGCGTTGAAGCGGCTCGCCTGGCCGAGGGCCTCGGCGACGGTCTGCTCCTTGAAGGCTTCGGCGGACTGGATGAGCTGCGCCGCGCGACCGCGCGATTCAGGCACGACCCGGTTGGCATAGGTCTGGGCCTCGTTGCGCAGACGCTCCTGGTCGGCACGCGCCGCCTGGACGTCGCGGAACGCATCGATGACCTGCTGCGGCGGATCGACCTTCTGGAGCTGCACGAGGCGAATCTGCACGCCGGCATTGTAGCCGTTCAGCGTCTCCTGCATGAGCTGGCGCACCTCGGTCTCGATCGCGGCGCGGTCGGTCGTCAACACGGGCTGGATGTTGCGGCGGCCGATGATCTCGCGCATCGCGCTCTCGGCCACGGCCTTCACGGTGCCCGGCGGATCCTGGATATTGAAGACGTAATTCTCGGGCGCGGCCGGATCGATCTGCCACTGCACGATCACGTCGATGTCGACGATGTTCTCGTCGCCGGTGAGCATCAGGCTTTCCTCGATCACGTCGGACTGGCGCGAGGTGCGCACGGATTCGACGGTCCGGAAGCCGACCTCGGTCGTGATGACGTTCGTCACCTGCGGCTTGATCACGCTGCCGATCGGATAAGGCCAGTTATAGTTCAGGCCTTCGCCGGTCTTGCCGATGAACTGGCCGAAACGCAGGTTGAGACCGACCTCGTTCGGGCGGACGATATACCAGCCCGTGAGGAGCCAGATCACGACCAGCGCGAGAAGGCCGAAAATCAGTCCGCGGCCGCCGAGATTGCCGCCGGGCATCAGGTTCTTCAGCCGGTCCTGGCTGCGACGCAGGATGTCTTCCAGATCGGGCGGGCCGCTATTGCCGCCACCGGAGCCACCACCCCACGGACCGCCGCCGCCACCGCCACCGCTTCCCCCACGCTGGCCCCAGGGTCCACCCCCGCCATTGCCACCGCCGCTCTGGTTGCTCCAAGGCATTCTTGCGCCGTTCCCTTTCTCTGCCGACCTGCCGTGCCATAGGCGAATGGCGGTCGTTTGTCAGCGCCCCTTGCCGGGGCGTTCTGGGCTGACTTGGGCATGGGCCATGGATTCGTCAACGACGCAAGGCATTCATCATCAACGGAAAGTCGCTCAGGCCCGGCGGCGAAACGTCGCGAAGGTGAACGGATGCTCGTCATCGGCACCGCGCGGATGGCTTTCCCGGCCCTCGGCAAGGAAGGCGGAACGGTCCCATTCCGGGAAAACCGCGTCTCCTTCCGGCGTCGCATGGACGAGCGTCAGCTCCAGGCGCTCGGCCAGCGGCAGGGCCTGCCGGTAGACGTCCGCGCCACCCGCCACCGTCACGGAATCGGCGCCCATGCCGTGACCGAGCCGCTGTCCGATCGATAGAGCCTCCTCCAGCGAATGCGCAGCATGGACGCCGTCGGGCCGGAACGCCGGATCGTGCGTCAGAACGATCGTCTCCCGCCCGGGTAGCGGCTTGCCGATCGAGAGGAAGGTCTTGCGCCCCATCAGCACCGGCCGCCCGAGCGTCAGGCTCCTGAAATGGCGCAGATCGGTCTTGAGCCGCCAGATCAGCCGGTTGTCATCGCCGATGATGCCATTGTCGGCGATGGCAGCGATCAGCACGATGGGAAGTTGCGCCATCGCTCAGCCCTCGCCCGCCAGCCGCGCCAGCGCCTCGCCGTCGAGCCGCTTCACCGTCCACTCGTCCTGCGCCCTGGCACCGATCGAGCGGTAGAACACGCGCGAGGGCTCGTTCCAGTTCAGCACCCACCAGGCCAGCCGCGGCAGCCCTTCCGCGACGCAGCGCTTCGCCAGCGCCGCGATCAACGCCTTGCCGATGCCCTTTCCACGCAGATGCGGATGCACGAACAGGTCCTCCAACCAGATGCCGTGCCGGCCGCTGAAGGTCGAGTAGGTATAGAACCAGACCGAGAAGCCGGCCGGCTCGCCCTCCCATTCGGCGATGTCGCAGAAGACCCGCGGGTTCTCGCCAAAGATCGCCTCCGCGATCTCGGCCTCGGTCGCCAGGACATGGTCGGCCAGCCGCTCGTATTCAGCCAGCGCCTTGACGAAATCGAGGACAAGCCCGGCCTCTTCTGGCCGGGCGGAGCGGATCACGAGGCTCATATCGCGATCGGCGCCTTGATCGCCGGATGCGGATCATAGCCCTCGATGACCAGGTCGGCGAAATTGAAATCCTCGAGCTTCGTGACGGCCGGGTTCAGCGCCAGCTTCGGCAGCGGCCTGAACTCGCGGTCGAGCTGAAGCCTCGCCTGGTCGAGATGGTTCACATAGAGATGCGTGTCGCCGAAGGAGTGGACGAAGTCGCCGACGCCCAGACCCGTCACCTGCGCCACCATATGGGTCAGCAGCGCATAGCTCGCGATGTTGAACGGCACGCCGAGGAAGACGTCGGCCGAGCGCTGGTAGAGTTGGCAGGACAGCTTTCCATCCGCGACGAAGAACTGGAACAGGCAGTGGCAGGGCGCCAGCGCCATCTTCGGGATGTCGGCCGGGTTCCAGGCCGAGACGATCAGCCGCCGCGAATCCGGGTTGCGCCGGATCTCGTTCACCAGCCAGGCGATCTGGTCGATCGTGGTGCCGTCGGGTGCCGGCCAGGAGCGCCATTGCCGGCCATAGACCGGGCCGAGATCGCCATTGGCGTCGGCCCATTCATCCCAGATCGTGACGCCGTTATTCTGCAGGTAGCGCACATTGGTGTCGCCGCGCAGGAACCAGATCAGCTCGTGGATGATCGACTTCAGATGCAGCTTCTTCGTCGTGACGAGCGGGAAGCCGTCATTGAGATCGAAGCGCATCTGGTGGCCGAACACGGCGAGCGTGCCGGTGCCGGTCCGGTCGTCCTTGCGGACGCCCTCGTCGAGCACGCGTCGGAGCAGGTCGTGATATTGGCGCATGGGCGAATCCCGTCGAAACGGCGCCACCATAACGACAGCTCGCCGGATTGGCGCGGCCGCCGGAACGGGCTTCCCCCGTTTTCTCGCAAGCTTCCTAGCGCTCGTCACGACCAGCCGATGGCAGCAGCCGGAACTGATGCCGTCCCGGGCGGTTGATCGGTCGGGCCCATCCGCGCCCTGACAGACGAGGAGAATCTCATGCCCCTTCGCACCGCCACCTGCGCGATGCTGCTGTCGGCCCTGCTCGCCATGCCCACAGCCGGAATCAACGCCCAGACGCAGTCACCCGCTCCGATCCAGCCCGGCGAACCCGCGATCTCGATGGACGATGCCCGCCGCATCGCCAACGAACATGGCCTCGTCCGCATCGAGGAGATCAAGCTCGACGACGGCAAATAGGAGATCGAGGGCCGCGACAGCACCGGCGCCGGAATCGAGATCGATCTGCGCGCCACGGATGGAACGGTCATCAAGATGGAGCGCGATCGCCCTGCGGCGGCCAAGGCCCAGCCTTGATCGATCGCCGCAGATCACGCGATCGGGAGAGGATTTGACCGATTGATGCAGGCTGCACCGCTCGACCTGCCACAATTCCGGAGCTCCTGAGCCGGCGATGACGGCAGGAGGACAGGATGAAACGGATTGGCTTTGCAGCAGGCCTGATCTGGTTGGCGGCAGGGTTCACGGTGCCCTGCACGGCGTCGACGAGGACGTCGCACAGCCCGAAGCGCACCGCTCATGTTCACAAGCCATTGCCAAAGCCCACCATCGCGCCGCGCGTCTCGGAATCGTCCGCGCGCAGCATCGCCTGGCGTTCCGGCCTCGATCACATCGAGGAGATCACCCTCTCGGGCGACCTCTGGGAGGTCGCCGGACGCGACCGGGCGGGCAACGAGAAAGTCCTCGATATCCATGTCGAGGACGGCCGCGTCCTGAACTGAAAACAGCCTTCCCGGAAATAAGCCGGCGATGCGTCCTTCCTCTCTTTCCCCGCAGCGACGCAGCCCCTATATTGGTCTTGCCGTTCGCAAGATCGGCTATGGCGATAAACGAGCGTCGGAATAAGCTTTTCGGACCCGGGGGCGGTACCCGGCGCCTCCACCACAGCCCTGCAGCGCGAGCTAAAGGGCGGCCTGCGGGATCTTGGACCGCGGGCTGGCCAGGCCACTTTGGTGGCAGGGTTGCGGCGGGGGCGAAATAGGATCGACGAGAGTGTAAAGGCCGTTCTTTTGCCCGGTATGGTTCCGCCGTTATAGGGCTAACGCATAGTTGCCAACGACAACAATGCTCGGGTCGCTGTCGCCGCGTAAGCGGTGCTGGTTCCCAAACCTAAGTCCTTCCGTTTAGCGACGTAAGGCGGGGCCCGGAGGCGCCTGGCAACAGAAGCCTCCACTTTTTTCGATGGCCTGACCGGCTGGTGCCGCAGGAAGCTGAAAGCGGAAGCCCCGACCCGATGTCAAAGGACGTTCTTCGCTACGATCTGATGGTGCAGGACGCACTGAAGGGGGTCGTGCGCAAGATTCTCACGGAAGCGGGGCGCGACGGCCTGCCGGGCGACCATCATTTCTACGTCACCTTCCGCACCACGGCACCGGGCGTGCGCGTCTCGCAACGGCTGCGCGAGAAGCATCCCGAAGAGATGACGATCGTGCTGCAGCACCAGTTCTGGGATCTCAGCGTCAGCGAGCATGCCTTCGAAGTCGGCCTGTCCTTCTCGGGCGTGCCGGAGCGGCTGCTGGTCCCGTTCGATGCGATCACCACCTTCTTCGACCCATCGGTCCAGTTCGGCCTGAAATTCGAGACTCAGGACGCGGCGGACAGCACCTCCGCCAACGATCAGGCTCCTGCCCCGAAGATTCGCGGCGCAGGCTCGGAGCCGAGCGAGGCGCCCCCGACCCCCGTCACCCTGCCCGTCAAGGCCACACCGGCCGGCGTTCCCGCGATCAAGGGCAAGGCCTCCGATGGCGCGCCTGCGGGCAAGAGCAGCACCAAGGCCGCCAAGTCCCGCCCCGACGACGCGGCCCCGGACGAGGCGGATGCGGATGCAGGCGACGACAGCGGCGGTGCACAGGTCGTCAGCCTCGATTCCTTCCGCAAGAAGACCTGACCGGCGTTTCGGACACGCATCGACGCCGGCGGAGAACTCCCCAAACCAGCAGGCCCGCTTCATGTCCGATATCCGTACCGAAACCGACTCCTTCGGCCCGATCGCCGTGCCTGCCGATCGCTATTGGGGCGCCCAGACGCAGCGCTCGCTCGAGAATTTCCGCATCGGCGGCGAGCGCGAGCGCATGCCGCTGCCACTCATCCATGCGCTGGTTCTGGTCAAGAAGGCTGCGGCCCACGTCAATGCGAGGCTCGGCCTGGTCGATCAGCGCGTCGCGGGCGCCATCTGCCATGCCGCCGACGAGGCGCTCGCAGGCAAGTTCGACGGGCATTTCCCGCTGGTGATCTGGCAGACCGGCTCCGGCACCCAGTCGAACATGAACGTCAACGAGGTGCTGGCCAACCGCGCCAACGAGCTTCTCGGCGCAGGCCTTGGCGCCAAAATCCCGGTTCATCCCAACGACCACGTCAATCGCGGCCAGTCCTCGAACGACTGCTTCCCGACCGCGATGCACATCGCCGCCGCGCTCGAAATCTCGCGGCAGCTGCTGCCGGCGCTGCGCCAGCTCGAAAAGGCGCTCGCCGCCAAAGCGCACGCCTTCCGGAATCTGGTCAAGATCGGCCGCACCCATCTCCAGGACGCCACCCCCGTTACACTCGGCCAGGAGTTCTCGGGCTACGCGATGCAGCTCCGTCTCGGCATCGGCCGGATCGAAGCCTCGCTCGGTGGGCTTCACGCTTTGGCGCAGGGCGGCACCGCCGTCGGTACCGGGCTCAACACCCATCCCGATTTTGCCGTCCTCTTCGCCAAGGAGGTCGCGGCGCTGGCGGGCCTGCCCTTCCGCACCGCCGAAAACAAGTTCGAGGCGCTGGCGAGCCATGGCGCGCTTGCAGCTGCCCATGGCGCGCTCGCCGCGCTCGCCTCCGACCTGTTCAAGATCGCCAACGATGTCCGCCTGATGGGCTCGGGGCCGCGTTCGGGCCTTGGCGAGATCAGCCTGCCCGAGAACGAGCCCGGCTCCTCGATCATGCCCGGCAAGGTCAACCCGACCCAGGCCGAGGCGCTGACCATGGTCGCGACGCAGGTTCTCGGTAACCAGACGACCATCGGCTTCGCCGCGAGCCAGGGCCATTTCGAACTCAACGTCTTCAAGCCCGTGATCGCCGCCGCCTTCCTGCAATCGGTCCGGCTGCTGGCGGATGCGGCCGAGAGCTTCCGCACCAATTGCGTCGAGGGCATCGAGGCCAATGAGGACCGCCTGGCAGAGCTGCTGTCGCGCTCGCTGATGCTGGTCACGGCGCTGGCTCCTGCCATCGGCTACGACACGGCGGCCGGCATCGCCAAGGCGGCGCACCACAACGGCTCGACGCTGCGTGACGAGGCGCTGCGCGCCGGCGTCGATGGCGAGCTCTTCGACGCGACCGTCCGGCCCGAGCGCATGCTCGGTCCGGTCTGAGCCGGGCGAGGCGCCATGGCCGAGATCGTCAATCTCCGTCGCGCCCGCAAGCAGCGGTCACGACAGGATGCCGAGAAGCAGGCCGAGCAGAACCGGATCAGCTTCGGCCGCAGCAAGGCCGAGCGCAGCCTGAGCGAGGCCGAGCGCGGCAAGGCGGCACGCGCACTCGAGGGCCATCGCCTGCCTGGCGAAGATGGCCGGCCCGAGGATGACGGGCACAAGGACGACGGACGAAAGCCGTGAACGCCGAGCGCAAGCGTTCGCTGACGATCGCCGGCCACCGCACCAGCGTCTCGCTGGAAGAGCCCTTCTGGGACGCGCTGAAACAGATCGCCGCGGCCGAAGGACTGACCGTGGCGGCCCTGATCGCGACGATCGATTCAGGGCGCGAGGCCGTGAACCTGTCCTCGGCGCTGCGGCTTCATGTGCTGGCGCATTACAGACGTCTGGCGGCGACCGCGTAGGTCACGATACGCCGGGACCACGCCGCCCCACGAGTCGGGCCCCGAAGACCGGGCGACCCAGGCCGCAAGCCCGTATCATGATCGCCTGAAAGAGCCTTGATATCAGGCTCTTGCACCAGTCATCTGAATCGACCCCGCAACGACCTGAATCAGTCTGCGAAGGCACCGTTCAGTTGGGTTGCGCGCCCCGTGACAACGGCCGCGGCACGGGCTGGATGTCGATCGGTGGCGCCAGCGGCGGCACCGCCTGCAAGGGGGCCGGCTGCAGCGGACTTAGCTGCAACGGAGCCGGCTGCAGCGGAGCAGGCTGCAAGACGGCATCGGGGAAATTCGCGCGCGGTGCGCCGGGCAGGATCAGTGGCCCCGGCTGCTGTGTTACCGCGCGTTCCGCCGCGGCCCGCTCGGCCGCCGCGCGCGCGCGCTCGGCGCGCTCCTCGGCTTCGATGCGGCGGCGCATCTCCTGCGCCACCCGCGCCTGTTCGGCGCGCCGCGCTTCCTCGGCCCGGCGTTCCTCGACCAGCCGGCGGGCTTCCTCGGCGCGTCTCGCCTCCTCTGCCCGCTTCTCCTCTGCAATGCGACGCTCCTCCTCGGCCTTGAGGAACTCGTTCAGCTTGCGCTCGTTCTCGCGCGTCTCGCGCTCGGCCCGCAGCCGGCGCGAATGCGACGCCCGTTCGCGCGCATCCGCCTCGAAGGACTCGACGCGCTCGATCTCGCGCGCCAATGCCCGCGCTGCGACCATATTGGAGAGCGCATTGACGTCCGCCTCCCGTCGTGGCGCCGAAAGCGGCCCGCGCCAGGCGACGCCGATCTGCGGTGCATCCGCCGGCCAGCCCTTCGGCAAGGGTCCAAGCGGCTTCACGCCCAGCCTCAGATCGACGGTCAGCGCGCGCAGGTCGACGACGCCGCTGGCCTCGGTCCGAAGTTCCCCGCGCTCGAAGGTCAGGGGCTGCAGCCGGATCAGGCCGCCGGCCAGGGTGAATGGCATGGTGACGCCGCCCAGCGCCCAGGAATCGCGGTCGAGCGCTTCGGCGAGCCTCTGCTGCAGCCGGGACGTGTCGCTCTCGGAGGCATCCTCCCCTGTGGCCGCGATCACCCGCGCATAAGCCGCAGGGTCGAAGCGGCTGAGGCGCGCGTCGGAAAAAGTCAGGCTGCCGGCCCCGCCCAGCCCGGCGATCAGCCGCGCCGGGCTCTCGCCCGAACCGCCGGCCTCGAACTCTCCCGAGACCTTGCCGCCGAGCGCACCGCCGGTCAGCGGCGCAAGGTCGACACGATCGAGGCTGACCCGGCCGGACAATTGCGCGAGCCCACCCTCGCGGCGCGTCGCCAGCCGGCCGCCGACGCGCCCACCGCCATAGGCCGCAGTCAGATCGTCGAGCCGCAGCCCGTCCTGATCCGAGCGCAGCGCGAAGCGGGCATCGCGCAGGGTGATGCCTTCGGCTGCGACCAGCGAGCCGGCCTCGATCGCGAGCTGAAAATCGGGCAGGCCGGCCGAAGCGCCGAAGCGCGTCGTCGACCATGTCGCGGCCCCCGAAGGCCCGGCCCCGAGCGCCGAGCCGAGCAGCATGCGCAGATCGGCTCCCGGCACCGCGAGCCGGCCGGTCAACCCGCTGTCACGCGTGAAAGCGACACTGCCGCGCGCGCTGGCACCACCCAGATTGACCACGAGATCGTCGAGCGTGATGGTGTCGGGTGCGAAACCGATGCGGGCATTCGCATCGAGAACGCCATCCGGCAGAAGCCGTGCGGCGCCCTCGGGCAGGATCTGGCCCGGCCCGTCGGCCTGAAGGCTGAGACGCGGCTGGGCCGACCCCTCGCTCTCCAGCACCACCGACAGGCCCGGCCCCGCGAGCGAGCCAACCACCCTGCCCTGCGCCTGTTCCAGGACCAGTTGGCCAGCGCCGGCCTGTCTTGGCGCCGGCAATCCGAGCGCCTGAAAGGCCTGGCGACGATCGCCGAGATCGAACCGCAGCGACGCGCCCGTCCAGCTTCCGCCGCCGTCGAGGCGCCCGGTGAAGGCGAGACGCCCCGCCTGTGCCGAGCCATCCGCCGAGACGCCGGTATCGCCGGCCGGGGCCCGCGTCAGGCGGAAACCGGCATCGAGACGCGACAGCCCGTCGCTGACGCGCCCGAGCACCTGCCGCGCCGCCTCGGGCAGGAGCGTCCCGGCGAGCGCAGCAACCGTCTCGAAGCGCGCCGCGCGGATACGGCCGGAAATCTCGCCGCCCTCCGCCAGCAGCGCACCGGAACCCGAGATGCTGACGCCGCCGAAGCCGTCGATGGCCAGCCGGCTGAGCCGCCAGACCGCGCCTTCGCGCCGCAAATCGAGACTGGCCGAGCCGGGCGGCGCATTGCGGAAGCGGGCATTGCCGAGGCTGAGGTCGAGCGCGAGGTCGCGCCGGCCGATCAGCCCGGCGACGCTCTCGCCCGGCGGCAGGGTGTTGAGGTCGAAGCCATTCAGCGAGGCCTTGGCGGCAAGCCGCTCGGCCGTGATGTCACCGGAAAGTTCCAGCCTGACACCGGACGAGCCGGTCATCATCAGGCGCTGCACCCCGATGCGCCCGCCATCCCAGGCACCGATAGCCTCGGCATCGATCTGGCCCAGCGCCGCAACGAGGTCGGCCAGCGCCGGGTCGAGCCCTGCGCGGGCGAGCACGAGCCCGATCCGCCGGGAATCCTCGGCTTTGAGGTTGAGCTTTCCGGCAACACCATGGCTGTCGATGGCGCCGCTCGCGCCGAGCAGGGCGCCGGCCACCCGCACCGACGCCACCGCGTCGGCGAGGCCGTTTCCGTCCAGCCGCCCACGCAACCCGAAGGCGGAGAAATCCTCGCCGCGCCAGATCACCTGGTCGAGATCGAGCGAGATGTCGAAATGGCCCGGAAGCGTCTGCAGGGCGTGTTCGAAGCCGGCGCGTTCGGCCAGCGCGCCGGCCAGCGCGTCGGCATCGAGCCGCCTTGCCCGCAGCGCCAGCGAGCCTGTCCCCGTCGCCGGCAGGAATTGCCCCTCGCCTTCCAGCCGGGCCGCACCACCGGCGATGTCGAGCGCGATGCCGGACAGGTCGAGCTGCCGGCTGCTGCCGCTGACCTTGCCGGACAGGGCGAGCGCGCCGCCCGGCGAGAGGGTGAAGGCACCGTCGAGCCCGAGCCCGACGCCGCCGGCAGCAGCCGGCAGCAGGAAATTGCCGTCGAAGCCAAGCTGGATGTCCTCGCCCGTGACGAAGGCCTTGGCGCGCAGCCGGCCGTCCGGCTCCAGCGTGCCGGTGGTGACGCGCAGCGACGACCCCGCGACCTCGCCTTCGATCCGCCACGGACCGGCCAGGCTGATGGCGGAGACCTCGGCCGCGATCGGCGCGATCGTCAGCGGCTCCTTGCCCACCTCGCGCCAGATCACGAGCGAGCGGCTGACCGCGAGACGGTCGAGGCTCGTCTGCGTCGGCAGTCCGGAACCGGCGCGCGCCGGCAGCCGGACCGCACCCGCCTCGTCGACGACGACCGAGACCGCGGCCCCTTCCGCCTTCGCCTCGGCGATGCGGAACTCGCCCCTCGCCAGGGCCGACAGCGCGAGCTCGACCGTGAGGAGATCCACGGAGGCCGAACTGGCGTCCTGCGTCGCGCCGCCGAAGCGGACATCCTGCAGTGTCAGCCGGGGCGACGGCAGAAGCCGCAAACCGATGCCGCCGTCGATGCTGGTGTCGACGCCGAGCGCCTGCGCGAGCCGCGCCTCGAACTGGGGCCGGTAGCCGCGCCAGTCGACGAAGCCCGGCCCGATCAGGGCGGCGAGCAACGCCAGCACCAGCAGGCCGGCCAGGACTGTCAGGGTCTCACGCAACGTCCGGCATTATCCTCGTCGTTGGGGGGCGCCGTGATCATGCCGCCAAGTCGCGGCAAGATCACGATATTTTCAAACAGCAGCGGACAGGATGGGATGAATGTCCGCCCCTTCCGGTCAAAGCACGAGGATCTTGCCGGGGTTGAGGATGTTCTGCGGATCGAGCGCGCGCTTGAGCTGGCGCATCACTGCGAGCGCCGGCGCGCCATGCTCCGCCTCGAGATATTTCATCTTCTTCTGGCCGACGCCGTGCTCGCCCGTGCAGGTCCCGCCCATGGCGAGCGCCCGCTTGACCAGCCGCTCGATGAAGGCTTCGGCGCGCGCGACCTCGCCGGGGTCGGTCAGGTCGACCAGCGGCTGTGTATGAAAATTGCCATCGCCGACATGGCCGGCGATCGGGGCGATCAGTCCGCTCGCCTCGATGTCGCGCTTGGTCTCCTCGACGCAGTCGGCCAGTTGCGAGATCGGCACGCAGACATCGGTCGCGACGGAATCGACGCCGGGCCGCAGCGCGCGTGCCGCCCAATAGGCGTCGTGCCGCGCCTGCCAGAGCTTGCTGCGGTCCTCGGCCTTGGTAGCCCAGTCGAACGGCCCGCCGCCGAACTCGGCCGCGATCTCGCCGAAGCGTTCGGCCTGCTCCTTCACGCCCGCATCCGAGCCGTGGAACTCGACGAAGAGCATGACGGTCTCGGGCAGGCCGAGCTTCGAATGGATGTTCACGCCGCGGATCATCGTCTCGTCGAGCAGTTCGATCCGCGCCACCGGCAGGCCGGTCTGGATCGTGACGATCGTCGTGTCGCAAGCCGCCTTGACCGACGGGAACGGGCAGACGCCGGCCGAGATCGCCTCGGGAATGCCATGCAGCTTCAGCGTGATTTCCGTGATGATGCCGAGCGTGCCTTCCGAGCCCACGAGCAGGCGCGTCAGGTCGTAGCCGGCGGAGGTCTTGCGCGCCCGCGTCGAGGTCTTGACGATGGCGCCATCGGCCATCACCGCGGTCAGCGCCAGGACATTGTCCTTCATCGTGCCGTAGCGCACGGCATTGGTGCCCGAGGCGCGCGTTGCGGCCATGCCGCCGATCGAGGCATCGGCGCCCGGATCGATCGGGAACATCAGGCCCTGATCGCGCAGATGCTCGTTCAGCTCCTTGCGGGTGACGCCGGCCTCGACCACGCAGTCGAGATCCTCGGCATGGACCGCGATGATCGCCTTCATCTGGCTCATGTCGATGCAGACGCCGCCGAAGGGCGCGTTGACATGACCTTCCAGCGAGGTGCCGGTGCCGAAGGCGATGACCGGGACGCCATGCGCCGCGCAGAGCGTCACGATCTCGGAGACCTCCTGCGTGCTCTGCGGGAAGACGACCGCATCCGGCGGCTGGTTCGTGATCCAGGTCAGCGTGTGGCCGTGCTGCTGGCGCACCGCCAGGCTCGTCACCAGCCGGTTGCCGAGGGAGGCCGCCAGCCCCTGCAGGACGGCTTCGACCGACGCCGGCGACGGCGGCAGCGTTGCGGCGGATGCGGGGGGCTCATGCAGGGCAGCGGCAGGCAAATTCATTGTCAACATCCAGTTCTGGAGTTTAGACTTGGAACCGTTCGGTTTCGCAAACGGTTACGATCCGGACAGCAGCCTGACGCCGGACGGTTCGATTGTCCCGAAGCCGGGCTGACGGCAGGCGGCTACGCAGTATGATAGACCATGCCGGCAGGCAACGGGCAGCGCATTGATGCGGTGTCGCATCGGTCCTGATGCTCTCTGATCGCAGGGGTGATGCTGCACCGTGGATTCCGCAACGAGGGCATCTGCCCTGAGCGAGGGAGGCGGCCATGAAAGACGACATCCGCGCCCCGGCGCTGTTCTTTGCGCCCTTCGTTTCGTCCGCCATGCGGGTCGAGCCGCAATGGATCGACTATAACGGCCACCTCAACATGGCCTTCTACCATGTCCTGTTCGACCGCGCCGTCGACGAGGTGTTCTCGCTGGTCGGCCTGACACAGGACTATGTCGAGACGCGTCATGCCTCCACCTTCACGGCCGAGTGCCACATTCTCTACAAGCGCGAGCTGACCGAGAGCGATCAGGTCCGCGTCACCGCCCAGCTAATCGCCTTCGACGACAAGCGGCTGCATTATTATCTCGAGATGCGCCACGCCACCGAGGGCTGGCTCGCCGCCACCAGCGAGAACCTCTCGCTCCATGTCGATCTGGCGAACCGCAAGGTCTGCCCCTTCCCGCCCGACATCCTTGCCAATCTCGCCTTGATGAAGGCGGCGCATAGCATGATGCCGCTGCCGGCGACGATCGGGCGGATCATCGGCATGCCGCAGAAGACCGCGATCACCATCGAGGGCATGACCGGCGAGCGCGAGACCGAAACGCGGCACTGACAGACCCGCGCGGATAGGTGCCGGAAGCCGCGTCACCGCTCAGTCGTGATCGGGAATCCGCAGCACATGGCCGCAGGCCTTGCAATGCACGGCGTCGGGCTCGTGGCGCTGCAGGGCGCATTGCGGACAGGCGAATGTCACCTTGGTCGGCCGGAACACGGCCTGCGCCAGCCGGACGAACAGCGAGATGCCGACGATCATGACCGCGATCGAGGTCAGCTTGCCGGCGACGCCGGGCAGGGTGATGTCGCCGAAGCCTGTGGTCGTCATCGTCGTGACCGTAAAATAGAACGCGTCGACATAGCCTTCCAGGCCGGGCCGGCCGGCGAAGAAGAAGCTGTAGATAAAGCCCGTGACGACGAAGAGGAATGTCGCGAGGTTGATCACAGCCTTCGCGGCATCCTCCCATTCGCGCAGGCGTGTCTGCCGGAGCTGTGCCCAGATCCAGCCGCGCTGAGACAGCGACCACAACCTCAGAATGCGCAGGAAGCCGAAATTCTCCAGCGAGGCCGGCGCCAGCAGCGTCGTCAGGATGAACAGGTCGAGCAGCATGGTCGGCTGTCGGAGCAGCCGCAGCACATTGGACGAGGCCAGCATTCGCGCCGCGATCTCGATCATGAGGATGGCGGCGATCGAGTAGTCGATCCACAGGAAGGCCGGTCGGTCGCGGATCAGCGGCGTCGCGATGAAGAAGGCGATGATCAGCAGATCGACGATCGCCGCCGCCATCTGGAAGCGCAGCGCGGCGACCGAACGCCCGTGATAGAGTTGGCGCAGGCGGTCGCATAGGCGCCCGAACCCGGCCTGTCCGTTCGTCTCGGCCTCTTGGCTCATCCTGCCGGCGCTAGCATGGAGCCGGGCGTAGCGTCCAGCGCAGGACGCTGGCTTCGGTGAGCTGCCCCGGCGGAGGCCGGCCTCTAAGCCGCGCTGCGCAACCGCGCCAATACGGCATAGCCGCAAAGCAGAGCGTCGGTCCGGGCCTGTGCTCCGGCTTCGCGTGCGACATCGTCGAGCACTGCCGCGAGATCGCGCCGCGGCGTGACGTCAAACAGCGTGAGCCAGCGGTTCAACGCCGCCCTGAAGGGTGCGGGCAATGCCTGCTGGTCGCCGAAATCGACGATGTGCAGTTCCCCGCCCGGCGAGAGCCGGCGCAGCGCCTCTTCGATCACCCCGCGCCAGGGCGGGATCATCGACAACGCATAGGAGATCACGATCCGGTCGAATCCGGCCTGGCCGAACAGCGACTGCGGATCGAACGCCGTCGCATCCGCCTGCTTGAGGATGATCCGCTCCGACAGCCCCGCCCGACCGACCGAACGCCACGCCGTCGCCAGCATCTCGGCCGAAACGTCGAGGCCGAAGCAGGCCGTCCCCGGATAGGCCCGCGCGATCTGGATCAGGTTGCGTCCGGTTCCGCAGCCGATCTCGAGAATGCTCCCGCCCGGCGGCGGTTCCAGCCCGGCGATCAGTCGGTCGCGCCCGAGCAGGTAGAACTTCCTGCTGGCATCGTAGATGTGGCGCTGATGGCGATACATCGCATCCATCAGCCCGGCCGCGCTGGTCTCGCGCGGCGTGGCGTTCATGCCGCCGCTCCCGGCAGCACATAGAGATGGAAGCCGCCATAGATCGAGGAGCGGTCGCGCGCGCAGAGCGCCCGGCTCTCCGCCTCATGGTAGCGCCACTGGTCGAGGATTTCGGCCGGCACCCGCCCTGGCAGCAGGCGTTCATCTGCGGCGGTGCGGAAGATGACGCGCGCGCCCGGCTTCGCCGTGCGGGTGATCTGCGTCCACAGCGCCGTGAGATCGGTGTCGTTCATCCAGTCCTGCGCATCGAGCAAGACATAGGCGTCGCAGCTCTTGGCCGGTTGGCCTTCAAGAAAGGCGGTCACCGCGCTCTGGTGATAGGCGACGCGGCCGGCCCGCGCTTTCACCCGCTCGAAATTCTCGCGCTGCAGATAAGGCGGCAGCGCCGCATCCGCACCGGGCTCGTAGCCGCGCCCGAAGGCCTGCCGCGCGAAGTAGTTGGTCTTCAGGTCGAAGCCGCAGGCGAGGCGTTCGAGCCGGTCGCGCAGCGCGCCGCGAATGCCGTCGGAGCCGTCGGCAGCAAGTGATTTGTACTGCGCCGGCGGGATGCCGAGCCCGTAGAGCGAGGCCGGCTGGCGGATCAGCCAGCGCACGAACGGCTTGTCGAAGACCGGCGCGAGATGGCGCTCGAACAATACGCGCTGCTCGGCCATGTCGCGCGCCTCCAGCATCCGGCGCGGATCGCAGCCCAGCGTCCGGCCGAGCAGATGGCCGGCACCGATGAAGCGTCCGAGCAAGCCGAAGCGATAGACGTTGCGGGCGAACATTCCGATACGCCGCCGCCCGTCGAGGCCCCGACCTTCCCAGTAGCTGCGCGAGGTTGCGTCGAGATGCGGCGCGATTTCGCGCTCGTAAAATGCGACATTGGCTGGGGACTGGGCCTGCCCGAAGAAGCGCAGGAACTCGTCATGGCGCGTCATGCGCGCCAGCGCGGCGAGCTTCAGCCGCCCGAGCGCGATATGGGCGCCGTTGAGGTCGATCGCGCTGATCTTCGCCGGGTCCGCCGCGAGATAGGACAGCACGTTGCAGGAGCCGGACGCGATCGCGACGACATGGTCGTCGGGTTGAAGACGCATGGCCTCCATGTCGACGACCGGGTCCTCCCAGATCTGCGGATAGACCAGGCCCGAAAAGGCCAGCGTGAACATCCGCTCCAGCAGACCCGCCTTCGACAGCGGTTTGCTGCGATGGACCGCTGTCGTCAGTCCCATGCTGGTCGTGCGCCGAACCGTGCGTGCCGTCTGCGTCACCTTGCCCCTCGCCCGCCATCCTTCGATGGCGAGCCGACTAGTGGAGTCGCGTGACGGTTGGGTGACGCCTCGGTGCCGTCCCGCTACTTCGCCGTGACGCCGGCCGCCTTGATCACCGGCGTCCATTTATCGACCTCGGCGCGGACATGGGCACCCAGCGCCGCCGAACTCTGGCCAGCATCGTCGGGGATGACGCAGCCGAGTTCGAGCAGCCGAGCCCTGACGCCGGCATCGGCGAGCGCCGCACGCCCGGCGGCGTTGAGCCTGTCGACGATCTCCTTGGGAGTCTCCTTCGGCGCGAAGATCGCGTTCCAGCCGACCGCCTGGAATTCGGGCAGGCCGCCCTCGGCGCTGGTCGGCACGTCCTTGGCGACGTCGAGCCGTTTCGGCGTGGCAACGACATAGGTCTTGAGCTGGGTCAGTTGCGGCACGATGCCGACCGTCTGGTCGCAGACATAATCCAACTGTTTGGCGAGAAGCGCGTTCATCGCCGGCCCCGAGCCGCGGAACGGCACCTGCTGCACCGGCGCCTTGATCAGGTGATGGAAGAAGACGCAGGTCAGATGCGAGGTCGAGCCGATGCCGCCATGGCCCCAGTTGTACTTGCCCGGATCGGCCTTCAGCAGTGCGACGAGTTCCTGCAGCGTGTTCGCCGGGAAGTCCTTATGCGCCGAGATCAGCATCGGCGTGCCCGCCGTGTTGATCACCGGCGCGAAATCGGTGCGCGGATCGTAGGCCAGGTTCGGATAGAGCCCGACCGAGGCCGAATGAGTGCCGAGATTGCCCATCATCACGGTGTAGCCGTCCGGTGTGGCGCGAGCGACACGCACCGAGCCGGTGGTGCCGCCGGCACCGGCGACATTCTCGACCACGATCGTCTGGCCGAGCGTTCGGCCCATTTGGTCGGAGACGATGCGGGCGATCACGTCCGTCGGCCCTCCGGCAGCGAAGGGCACGATCATGGTGATCGAACGTGACGGGTAATTCTGCGCCGAAGCGGGCGCGGCGGCCATGGCAAAGGCGGCCCCGAGGGCCAGGATCAGGCGACGCATGCGTTTCCTCCAATGAGTTGTGGCTGCGTTTGCCGCGGTCTTCGGCGGTTGTTGTCGTCTTGCTCTTGGTCTGTCGCGTTGTCGTCACGCGAACCGGCATCCACTTCGCTCGAAAATGCTCTAGAGGTGCCGCAGCCCGACGCTCTCGATCAGCGGCAGCAACTCGTCGCGCGCCCGGATGCGATGTCGGCGCGCCGCCTCGCGGGCCAACCCCGACAGCCCGTGCCGGATGGCGTCGCTGGTGGCGCGGTGCTCGGCCTCCGAGGATGGCAGACGCGGGCGGAGCCGCAGCGTCAGCATCCGGGCCCGGTGCGACTGGTCGTTCACCGTCTGGATGATGCGTGCGAAGCGGCCATTGCCGCAGCGTTCCACGAGCAGGCGGTGGAAGGCTTCATCCGCCCTGCCCCAGGCGGTCAGGTCGCCGGCAGCCAGGGCCTGCGCCATCGCATCCGTCGCGCGGTCGAGATCGTCCGCCAGCACGATGCGCCCCGCCTCCGGCATCTTCGCCGCGAGTTCTGCCGCACCGGCCTCGATCGCGATCAGCACCTCGTAGATCTCGGCGATGTCCTGGGGTGCCAGCGCGCAGATCAGGATGCCGCGCTTCGGCAGGATGCGGACGAGCCCTTCCTCCTGCAGCCGCAGCGCCGCTTCATGCACGGGCGTCCGGCTGACACCCAGCCGCAGCGCCAGCTCAGCGGCCGACGCCTGATAGCCCGGCGCGAAGACGCTCTCCCGGATCGCATGCTTCAACGCGGCATAGGCGCTGTCGACAAGGCTCGCGCCCCGCTCATTCGCCTGCTCGATCACCTTGCCGCGCGCCGCCATATCGTTCTCCCACACTGACACTACCAACTTCCATGGAAGCTGCAATGCATTCTTGACTTGCAGTCCCTTCGCTCGCAAAGACGAGGCAGAAGACAGGTTTCGGGAGAAGACGACCATGAAGACGCACCGCATCGCAGCCATCCCCGGCGACGGCATCGGCGTCGAGGTCATCGCCGCCGGTATCGAGGTTTTGGAGGCGCTGGCCCGGCGCGACGGCACGTTCGGCTTCGCCTTCGACCATTTCGACTGGGGTTCGGACTACTACAAGCGCACCGGGCTGATGATGCCGGCCGATGGGCGCGAGCAGATCAGGGACCATGACGCGATCTTCTTCGGCGCGGTCGGCGCGCCGGACGTGCCCGACCACGTCACGCTCTGGGGCCTGCGGCTCGCGATCTGCCAGCCCTTCGACCAATACGCCAATGTCCGCCCGACCCGCGTGCTGCCCGGCATCACCTCGCCGCTACGCCACGTCTCGGGCCCAGAACTCGACTGGGTGATCGTGCGCGAGAACTCCGAGGGCGAATATGCCGGCGTAGGCGGCCGCGTGCACAAGGGCTTCCCCGAAGAGGTCGCAACCGACGTCTCGATGATGACGCGCACCGGCGTCGCCCGCATCATTCGCTACGCCTTCCGGCTTGCGCAGGCGCGCCCGCGCAAGCTGTTGACCGTCGTCACCAAGTCGAACGCCCAGCGCCACGCCATGGTGATGTGGGACGAGATCGCCGCTGAGGTCGCGGCCGAATTCCCCGACGTGACCTGGGACAAGATGCTGGTCGACGCCATGACCATGCGCATGGTGATCAAGCCGCAGAGCATCGACACCATCGTCGCGACCAATCTGCACGCCGACATCCTGTCCGACCTCGCGGCCGCCCTCGCCGGCTCGCTCGGCATCGCACCGACCGCAAACCTCAACCCCGAGCGCGCCTTCCCCTCGATGTTCGAGCCGATCCACGGCTCGGCATTCGACATCGCAGGCCAGGGCATCGCCAATCCGATCGGCACCTTCTGGACGGCGACGATGATGCTCGACCATCTCGGCGAGCCGGCGGCATCGGCCCGGCTGATGCGGGCGATCGAACGGGTCACGGCGGACCCCGCCTTCCATACGCCCGACCTCGGCGGCAAGGCGACGACGCGCCAGGTCACCGACGCGGTCATCGCCGCGATCGCCGGCGACAACGCCTGAGACGGGCCTTCCAACAGGATCGTGAAGCCGCTGCTTGAACCACGCTGCTGAAATTCGGCGGCTCCGTCGCCATATTGGCCTCCGAGAGGCGCGGCCAGGCCGCGCCTGACAGGTTCAGGAAGCACCAGGGAGAGCACGATGGGTCTGACCAGCATGTTCGGCGGCGCCAAGGCGGCCGAGGAGCACTTCCCCTATGAGCTGACCGACGCGGAATGGCGGGCAAAGCTGACGCCGGAGCAGTACCGCGTACTGCGCGGCCACGGCACCGAGCGGCCAGGCTCCTGCGCGCTGAACTACGAGAAGCGCGCCGGCACCTTTTCCTGCGTCGGCTGCAGCCAACCCTTGTTCAAATCCGGCAAGAAGTTCGAGAGCGGCACCGGCTGGCCGAGCTTCGACCAGCCGTTGGACGGTGCCGTCGGCATCACGGAGGATCGCAGCCATCTGATGGTGCGCACCGAGGTGCATTGCGCCAATTGCGGCGGCCATCTCGGCCATGTCTTCCCGGACGGCCCGCCCCCGACCGGCCAGCGCTACTGCATCAATGGTGTGGTGATGGATTTCGAGCCCGCAGCGGCTTGAGGCAGCCCCCCCTTCATCCGACCTGAAGCGTCTGCGCGTCGGCGGAGGCCGTGGCGATCTCCGCCGTACGGATGTTGTTGCGGATGTGGACCATCCAGGGCGCCTCGTGTCGGCAAGCCTGCCGCTGGAATCGAGCGTGATCGGCGTCTTCGCGACTGTCTGGCTGACGTTGCCGCCGATCGCATAGGCCAAGCGATTGGCCAGATCGATCTCCACGATGACGTCCGAATGGCTGGTGAACCAGCCTTTTCCGACGGCGTTGTCATAGCTGACATTGGCCCCGGCGCGGCCGGTGCCAATCAGGTCGCCGACGGCGAGCGGGTGCTCGTCGATGCGGTATCCGACCAGAGCAGCCTTGGTCTTGCCCGCAAGGCGATTGGCGATCGATTTGACGATCCAGGTGGCGTGGCCGGCGGCATAGGGAAACTGGCTGCCCGCCCCTGCGGCCTGCATGCCGTAGGAAATGAACGCCGCCGACCAGGGAATATTGATCGTGCCGTCGAGCTTTCCGTATCTCCCGGCGGAACTCCTGACGAGAGAACTGTAGGCCGTTGTCGGCAAACTCAACCAGTAATCGCCGATCCGGCTGGCAAAAGGCTCGACCTCTTCCTTGCGCCTGGTCTTTCCACCGACGAGCATGGTCTTGTCCGAACCCGCCATATCCTTGCCGAAGAAGATCCATTCGGCATTCAGCGTATCGATCAGGCGCTCCTGGAAAATCATTGCGACCCCCTGCCCTTAAGGAATACAATCTATACGTGTATAATAGCGCGCGATCAACCAATCTTCACGGTGCCGGCAACTGCGGTTCGCAGGCTGGCGGGCGGGTCCAGCCGAAAATTGCACCCGCGAGGAGCAATCGCCGGCCCGCGCCCCTATATTGACCGTGAACGAATCACGACCGAACGGCCGCACCTTGTCCGACCACCACGCCACCTCTGCCCCCCTGCCCCGCCCTGGTGGCCTTGCCGCCCGCGCCGCGGCGGCGCCGAGCGCGGGTTATCTCTCCGGGTTGAACCCCGAGCAGCGCCAGGCGGTGGAGGCGACGGACGGCCCCGTGCTGGTTCTGGCCGGCGCCGGCACCGGCAAGACCCGGGTGCTCACCACCCGCATCGCCCATCTGATCGCGACCAACCGCGCCTTTCCCTCACAAATCCTGTCGGTGACCTTCACCAACAAGGCGGCGCGCGAGATGAAGGAGCGCATCGCCCATCTCGTCGGCCCCGTCGCCGAGGGCATGCCCTGGCTCGGCACCTTTCACTCGATCTCGGCCAAGATCCTGCGCCGCCACGCCGAGCTGCTCGATCTGCGCAGCGATTTCACCATCCTCGACACCGACGACCAGATTCGCTTGATGAAACAGGTGATCGCGGCCGAGGGCATCGACGAGAAGCGCTGGCCCGGCCGCATGCTGGCGGGCTTCATCGATAGCTGGAAGAATCGCGGCCTTGCGCCGAAGGATGTCGCGCCGGGCGAGGCCGCCGTCTTCGCCAATGGCAAGGGCGGCAAGCTCTACGCCGCCTATCAGGACCGGCTGAAGACGCTGAACGCGGTCGATTTCGGCGATCTGCTGCTGCACTGCCTGACGCTGTTCCGCGATCATCCCGACGTGCTCGGCGTCTATCACGAGCGCTTCCGCTACATCCTCGTCGACGAGTATCAGGACACCAACACGGCGCAGTATCTCTGGCTGCGGCTCCTCGCCCAGGGGCGCCGCAACATCGCCTGCGTCGGTGACGACGACCAGTCGATCTATGGCTGGCGCGGCGCCGAGGTCGACAACATCCTGCGCTTCGAGCACGATTTTCCTGGTGCGACCGTGATCCGGCTGGAGCGCAACTATCGCTCGACCGGCCATATCCTCGCCACCGCCTCCAAGCTGATCGCCCGCAATGAGACCCGGCTGGGCAAGACCCTGCGCACCGAGGACGAGCCCGGCGAGAAGGTCACCATCACCGGCGCCTGGGACAGCCAGGAGGAAGCCCGCCTGATCACCGACGAGATCGAGGCGATGCAGGCCAAGGGCGAGAACCTCGCCGAAATCGCCGTGCTGGTCCGCATCTCGGCGCAGATGCGCGAGCTGGAAGAGCGCTTCGTCCAGACCGGCGTGCCCTATCGCGTCATCGGCGGCCCGCGCTTTTACGAGCGCGCCGAGATCCGAGACGCCATGGCCTATCTGCGCTGCGTCGTCTCCCCGACCGACGATCTCGCCTTCGAGCGCATCGTCAACGTTCCCAAGCGCGGTCTCGGCGACGCCACCATCCAGCTCCTGCACAACCACGCCCGCGCCACGCAGCTTTCGCTCCTGCAATCGGCCCGCGCCATCGTCGAAAGCGACGAACTCAAGCCCAAGGCGCGCACGAGCTTGCGCGAACTGGTCGGGGCCTTCGCGCGCTGGACGGCACGCATTAACCAGATCAAGCAGGGCGAACTGGCCGAACTGGTGCTGGAGGAGTCGGGCTACACCGAGATGTGGCAGAAGGACCGTTCAGCCGATGCCGCCGGCCGGCTCGAGAACCTGAAGGAACTGGTACGCTCCCTCGACGAATTCCCCGATCTGCCGGCCTTCCTCGAACATGTCTCGCTGGTGATGGACGCCGATTCCGGCGAGAACGTCGATCGCGTCTCGATCATGACGCTGCACGGCGCCAAGGGGCTGGAATTCGACACCGTCTTCCTGCCCGGCTGGGAGGAAGGTCTCTTCCCCAACCAGCGCGCCCTCGACGAGAGCGGTCGTGCCGGTCTGGAGGAAGAGCGCCGCCTCGCCCATGTCGGCCTGACTCGCGCCCGCAAGCGGCTGAAGCTCTATTTCGCCTCGAACCGCCGCATCCACGGCCTCTGGCAGTCGAGCCTGCCGTCGCGCTTCATCGACGAACTCCCCGAGGAGCATGTCGAGGTCGTCCAGGCCGCCTCCAACTACAGCCAGGGCGGCTACGGCGCCTCGCGCTTCGACCGGATGGAAAGCTTCGGCTCCTCCTACAACACGCCGGGCTGGCAGCGCGCCCAGGAGAACAAGGCGAAGGCAAATTCAGGCGGCGGCTCGGGCTTTTCCGAAAGCGGCAGCGGCTTCGGCTCGGGCAGCTTCGGGAACTCGCGCCAGCGCGGCCCGCTGTTGATCGAAGGCGAACTCACCGCCAAATCGAGCGGCTCATCGGCCTACGACACCGGAGCCCGCGTCTTCCACATCAAGTTCGGCCCCGGCTCGGTGGCGAGCGTCGACGGCAACAAGCTGACGGTCGATTTCGACAAGGCCGGGCGGAAGATGGTGCTGGACAGCTTTGTGCAGAAGGCGGGATAATTGTTGAACCGATCTGCGGCTCGGGAACGATAATCGAAACTGTCCTGAACAAAACAGGAACATGATTTATGCTGATGATATCTGACGATATATAGATCGGGTCAGATACGAATCAGTGGGCCCTCAATGCTCAACAACAGCAGCGACATCATTCGCCGCCTCGAACGCGAGGGCTGGGAATGCGTGCGCGTCGTCGGCTCGCACTATGTCTTCAAAAAGTCCGGCGTCCGTGACAATATCTCGGTGCCGCATCCGAGAAAGAATTTCGGTCCCGGCCTCGTGTTGAAAATCTACAAGCAGGCAGGCTGGCCCCGCGACTGACATGACCCATTATGTCGCCATCATCGAGGATGCAGGGCCTGACTTCGCGGTCGGCGTCTGGTTTCCGGATTTGCCCGGCTGCTTCTCCGCCGGCGATACGCTTGATGAAGCATTGACCAATGCCCCCGAAGCCATGGCGCTCTGGTTCGAGGATATCGAAGCCGAAGGCCGCACCGTTCCCCGCGCCCGCACCCCGAGCGAACTCAAGGCCGATCCCGAAATCGCCGCCGACATGGCGAAATATGCGATCGCCCTGATCCCGGCTCCTGACTTGGCTCTTCAGCCCGCAGCAGAATAGCTGCCGCACTAACTCCCTTTGGCCGGCGTTCGCCCCCGGTGGTCGGCTTAGCATTACCTCACCAGTCGAACGCGTTGACGATCTACCTACTAGAAGATAGACATTTGAGATGGCCAGCCCCTCCACCACCTCCGATGACATCCTGCGCTGCGCGCGCGCGCTGATCATCGCTGGCGGGTACAATGGCTTCAGCTACGCCGACATTGCCAAGGTGGTCGGCATCCGCAATGCGAGCATCCACCACCATTTCCCCAGCAAATCGGACCTCGTCCGCACCCTCGTGGCGCGCTATCGCGAGGAGGCTGAATCCGGGATCGCCACGATGGAGCGGCATGTCTCCGATCCGGCGGAACAACTGCGCGCCTATACTGGCTATTGGGAAGCCT
Organism: Bosea sp. 124; assembly: GCF_003046175.1. Taxonomy (NCBI): domain Bacteria; kingdom Pseudomonadati; phylum Pseudomonadota; class Alphaproteobacteria; order Hyphomicrobiales; family Alloboseaceae; genus Allobosea; species Allobosea sp. 124. The sequence continues at coordinate 3,952,302 of NZ_PZZM01000001.1, read as the reverse complement.
GCATCACCGACGCGTCTGCGCCATTCTGTGTTTGCGCCTTGCTGGCAGTCGAAATCCCCGTCCTTCCGGAAGAGGTCGTGATCGAGGTGCGAGCCCATTTCCGCTCGCTCTCGGCCTGGCTGGCATCGGTTCTGGAACGCGGCGCCAGGCACGGCCAACTGCGGTTGACCGGCACCGCCAAGGCCGAAGCCGAGACCTTCCTCGCCACGGTCCACGGCGCGATGCTCTCCGCCCGCGCCTATGGCGACACCAAGACGTTTGGCGCCATCACGCGCCCGCTTCTGGAGCGCCTCATCGCCCGGCATTGAACCTGCTGGCAAACCGCGACTATGCATCACCACAAAACCTACCGACTAATAGGTAGTTTTATTTCCTTTCTTTTCACCTGCGTCGTTTCCGCGCGCAACCGGACCGCCTCATTCTACGCGCTCAAAAAGGATACCCTCATGTTTGGCATCTCCCCTCTCGGCTGGCTCCATACGCTCGGCAGCCTGCCGGCCATTCCCGCAGCCGCGTATATGCTGGCACGTCATGGCCGGATCGTGCCCTGGTCGCGAGCCGGCGCGGTCTATTTCGTCGCCATGCTGATCGGCGCGGCCACTGTCTTCCTCGTCACCCACCAGGGGGCGGGCTATGGCGTCGGCGCCCTCACGATCCTGCTCCTGCTCGCCGGCTACGGCGTCGGGCTGCTTCCGGGCCAGTCGCGCGCGGCCCGATACGCCGAGACGATCTGCCTGAGCCTGACGGTCTTTCTGCTGATGCTGCCGACGGTCACCGAGATCCTGCGTCGGGTTCCGGACGGCAACCCCTTTGTCACCAGCCTGAATTCGCCCCTCTTGCTCGGCTTCCAGGGCAGCCTTCTCGTCATGCTCATCGTTGGACTGGCAGCGCAGATCATCCACCTGCGCAGCCAGGGCAGGACTGCGGCCTCGAGCGCGAACTGACCGCCAAAGAGACCGGCCGCTCGGCCTGAGACGGCGAGGCCGGCGTCTTCCATGTCATCCCGGACCAGCGGCGAAAGCGGCGCCGAGCCGGGATGATCGGGCGGCTCGCGTCAAATGCCCCGCTCCCGCGCCTTGAACGCCGCCCGCGCTGCTTCCACCTGCGCGTAGTAGGTCTCCGCCCAGACCCAGACCCCGCAGAACGCCGCCGTCAGCTCGCGGCCGATCTCCGTCATCGTGTAGTCGACATGCGGTGGGATCACCGGATGGACTTTCCGTATGATCAGTCCGTCGCATTCCATCTGGCGCAGCGTCTTGGTCAGCATCTTCTGGCTGATGCCACCGACGATCCGGCCGACTTGCGTGAAGCGCAGCGTGCCATGCTCCTCCAGTGCCTCCAGGATCAGCATCGTCCACTTGTCCGCGACCTGGCCAATCACGTCGCGCACCAGTGCCTCGACCTCGGGACTGACCTCTGGATGCTCCAGCCCGCCCTGCGCCTGCATGGCTGCGACGGCCTCCCGTATGGACGGCATTCGACGCTCTCCTTTTGGTGCCTATAGAACTTTAAGGTGCCTTCTTACGTCTGGAGAGCATCGGGCCTAGTTGAGTTCAGCGCAACCATGAAAGGCGCAATCGCGAAAGGACATGGCGATGAACATCACAGGCAACACCATCCTGATCACCGGCGGCGGTTCGGGCATCGGCCGCGCGCTCGCCGAGGCGCTGCACGCCAGGGGCAACACGGTCATCATCGCCGGCCGCCGCGAGCGCGTGCTCGACGACGTCACGGAGGCGAACCCCGGCATGGCCTCGATGCTGCTCGACATCCAGGACAAGGCCGACATTGCCGCCTTCGCCCGCGATGCCGTCGCGCGTTTTCCGGCGCTGAATGTCGTGCTCAACAATGCCGGCATCATGAAGGACGAGGATCTCGTCGGCAGCCGCGACGTCGCCATCGCCGAGGAGACGGTCGAGACTAACCTGCTCGGCCCGATCCGCCTGACGGCAGCCCTGCTGCCGCACCTGCTGAAGCAGCCGAAAGCCACCATCTTGACCGTCTCGTCGGGGCTCGCCTTCGTGCCGCTGGCGGTGACGCCGACCTATTCCGCGACCAAGGCGGCGCTCCATTCCTGGTCGATGTCGCTGCGCCATCAATTGAAGGGCAGCTCGACGCAAGTCGTCGAGATCGCTCCGCCTTACGTCCAGACCGAGCTTCGCGGCCCGGAACAGGCCGTCGATCCGCTCGCCATGCCGTTGGCCGATTTCATCGCTGAGGTCATGGCGATCCTCGAGACGGACGCCGAGGAGGTCATCGTCGAGCGCTGCAAGCCGCTGCGCTTTGCCGCCGAGAACGGCAACCTCGCCGGCGTCTTCGCGATGGTGAATGGCCAGCACTGACGGCAGCGGCCATGACAATTCCCGTCCGGGCTGCTAAGCGCAGCCCATGCGTGAAGGTCTTCTGCCATCGACGGTCGCGACCGTCCTCGAACTCTCGACCAGCGGCGAGAAGGCGCGTGCGCTGACCGAACTGCTGGGCGAGGTCTTCGACCCGACGGAGACAGCGATCTCCGCCTTCGAGATCGAGAGCGGCGTCACCACGCTCTCGCTCAACGCCCCCTGGAAGGTCGAGATCTATTTCGCCACGCATCCCGACGAGGACGCCGTGCGCGACATGCTGCGGCCAATCGTCGGCGACGTCATCGACACCACGCCCTTTGCCACCGTGAACCAGCAGGACTGGGTCGCGGCCAGCCTGGACGGGCTGAAGCCCGTCCGCGCCGGCCGCGTCCTTGTCCATGGCGAGCATGACCGCGAGGCGGTCCGCATCAACTATGTCGGCATCGAAATCCCGGCCGCGCTCGCCTTCGGCACCGGCCATCACGGCACGACCGCCGGATGCCTGCTCGCGCTCGACGCGGAGCTGAAGCGCCGTCGCCCGCGCCACGCCATCGATGTTGGCACCGGCACCGGCATTCTGGCGCTGGCGCTGGCCAAGCAGACGAAGCGCAAAGTCGTCGCCGGCGACATCGATCTCGTCGCCGTCGAGGTCGCGGCCCACAATGCCCGCGTCAACCACGCGCCGCATGCGCTCGATCTTTATGTCGCACCGGGCCTGCGCCACGCCAAGGCCGACCGGCCCGGCCATTTCGATCTCGTCTTCGCCAATATCCTGGCCGGTCCGCTGAAGCGCCTCGCGCCCTCGATCGCGCGCGTGCTCTCGGCCGACGGCACGGTCATCCTGTCGGGCCTGCTCGCCATGGACGTCGCCGGCGTCGTCTCGGTCTACCGGCACCAAGGGCTCCATCTTGCGAGCCAGTCACTGCGCGAGGGCTGGGCCACGCTCGTCATGAAAAAAGGCGGCGCAGCCCCAAGGCCACGCCACCTTCGCTAGTCACTCGAAGCCGAAAGCCCCGAAGACGCTCGATCCTTCGCCAGGCTGACGCGCATGGCGTGGCGTTCGAGAACCGGAGCGGAGCGGACTTTCGTCCGTGAGCACCGGAAGCGCAGAACGCCGCGTCAGGCGGCCAGCATCGCGAAGGAGCGCGATCAGAAGCCGATGTGGCCGTACTTGGCTTCGGCTTCCGCCTGCATGGAGCGGGCGTCGTGCCAGACGGCAGAGGTGAACTTCACGGCGTCGGCGATCCACTCGAAGGCGTGCTTGATGATGGCGATCATGGTCGTTGTCCAGCTTGTGCCGCGGCGCGAACCTGCGGCGAAGGTCGGGAAGAGAACCCTGCGCGATCACCGCGCAGGAGCAGCGCGGCTCAGCGGTTGAACGGCAGCGCGACGTCGGTCGAGACCGTCGCAGCCGAAAGGCCACCCAGAACCGCCTCCGACTCGTTGATCAGGAAAGAGTGGGCGCGCAGCTCGCGCAGGGCGGAACGGCGGCGGCTCTCGATCATCGCCGCATAGAGACGCTGCCAGAAACCCTGTTCATCGGAAATCTTGGCAGTCTTGTTCACCTCGGTCGCGGACAGGACGGAGGCGTCGTTCAGTACATAGGCCATGGGGATCCATCTCCTCAATCGAAACGAAGGACAGTCCCGGTCGCTTCCTCGTTCTCTTATGCGACCAAAGTGGTACTTCTTCGCATCTGCGAGAAGAGGATTTCGCAGATGCGAGATATGCACAAGACGCATGCATCGCGCCGCTTTTCGTTAACGATTGCCGAATTCGCATAGCAAAGAGGCACACCGCCTCATTTCGGAGCGCGGCGAGCCAGGTCGAAAAGCACGGCGGAATCCCGTTTCGGACTAGCCTTCGCCATGGAGAGCCGCGACGATGGCGCAATTCGCCTGAACCGGACCCTCCCGATGCCGCAATCGCCTGCCCTCGCCCAGCCCGCCTGCCGCTTTCAGACCTTCTCGGAACCGAGCGATCCGGCAGAGGTCGCGCCCCGAATCGCCGCATTGCGAATGGCGCTTGCGCAGCAAGGGCTCGCGGGCTTCATCGTGCCGCGCGCCGACGAGCATCAGGGCGAATATGTGCCGGCCCATATGGCCCGTCTCGCCTGGCTGACGGGCTTCACCGGCTCCGCCGGCAACGCCGTCGTACTGGCGGACAAGGCGGCGCTGATCGTCGACGGCCGTTATACCATCCAGTCGGCCGAACAGACCGACACCACCGTCGTCACGCCGACCCGCATGGAGGACACGCCGCTCGATCGCTGGATCGAGACCAACCTGCCTTCGGGCGGGCGCCTCGGCTACGATCCCTGGCTGCACACGGTCGATGCCGTCGCACGGCTGGAGAAGGCTGCCGCTGCCGCCGGTGGCACGCTCGTCGCGGTGAGCCGCAACCCGATTGATGCGCTCTGGGCCGATCGCCCGGCGCCGCCGAGCGCCCCGGTCAAGGCCCATCGCGCCGATTTTACCGGAGAGGATGCGGCGAGCAAGCTCGACCGAATTCAGGACGCGCTCGGCAAGGCGAAGGTCGATGCGCTCCTCATCTCCGACCCGCACGCACTCGCCTGGACCTTCAACATCCGGGGCGGTGATGTCGAGCACACGCCGCTGCCGCTGGGCTATGCCATCGTGCCGCGCGAGGGCCGGCCAACCGTATTCCTCGCGCTCGAGAAGATCACCAACGAGGCCGGCGACGCCATCGGTGCGGTCGGCGAGATCGCCCCGCCGGCCGCACTGGCAACACAGCTCGCGGCACTGGGCGCAGCCGGCGCCAGGGTCCGCCTCGACTCGACCACCGCCGCCGCCGCGCTGGCGACGCTGATCCGCGACGCAGGCGGCACCCCTGAAGCCGGCGCGGACCCGATCGCGCTGATGAAGGCCCGCAAGAACGAGGCGGAGCTGAGGGGCACCCGCGCCGCCCATCTGCGCGATGGCGCCGCGATGGTGCGCTTCCTGACCTGGCTGACGCGCGAGGCGCCGGGCGGGCAGCTCACCGAGATCGACACGGTCGCCGCGCTGGAGGCCGAGCGGGCGAAGACCGGCCTGCTCAGGGACGTCTCCTTCACCACCATTGCGGGTGCGGGTCCCAATGCGGCGCTGCCACATTATCGCGTCACCGAAGCCAGCAATCGCAAGGTTGAGCCCGGTATTTTCCTGGTCGACTCCGGTGGGCAATACGAGGACGGCACGACCGACATCACCCGCACCATGGCCATAGGCGAGCCCAGCGACGAGATGCGGGACCGCTACACCCGCGTACTCAAGGGTCACATCGCGATCTCGCGCGCCGTCTTCGTCAAGGGTACGTCGGGCGCCCAGCTCGATGCGCTGGCGCGGCTGCCGCTCTGGCAGGCCGGCCTCGACTTCGACCACGGCACCGGCCACGGCGTCGGCAGCTATCTGTCCGTGCATGAGGGGCCGCAGCGGATTTCGAAGCTCGGCACCACGCCGCTGGAACCCGGCATGATCCTCTCCAACGAGCCCGGCTACTACAAGCAGGGCGAGTACGGCATCCGCATCGAAAACCTGATCGTCGTCGAGGAGCGCGTCATCCCCGGCGGCGACCGCACCATCTACGGCTTCGAGACCATCACCTGGTGCCCCTACGAGCGTGCACTGATCGACGCGAACCTGCTCGACGACGGCGAGATCGCCTGGATCGACGCCTATCACGCCAGGGTCTGGAGCCATCTCGCAACGCTGGTCGAGGGCGAGGCCCGGGCCTGGCTGGAGCAGGCCTGCCTGCCGCTCTGAGGCCTTCACGGCGCCATCTGCCTTGAAGAGTCACCATGCACACAGGGAATGCCAGATCGATTATCAACTTCTCGTCGCGCACCTGTCACATGGCAAAGATTATGCACGGGCTCCCGAACAGGAGATCCCGGATGCGAGACCTGCCACGCGATGCCCATATGTTCCTCGTCGCCTTCGCCTTTATGGCAGCGGGTCTGTGGTGCTGGCTCGGCGGCATGATCTGACGCAGGAGGGAGCGCGAGCGCGCGTCAGATCAGCGCCCTGAGCCCCACCACGGCCGCAACGCCGATAGCGACCACGCCCAGCAGCGGCAGCCGTGTCGCGGCAACCGCCGCAACGGCAGCCGCCGCCGTCTCGGCCCAGCCGGTCGCCAGCGCGCTCGGAGCAATGACCGCGATCAGCACGGCCGGAGGGATCGCGTCGAACGCGGCCTGCGCGCGCGGCGACAGGTCGAGCCGTCCCGCCAGTGCCAGGCCCGCGATCCGGGTGGCATAGGTCGCTACCGCCATGCCAAGGATGGCGAGCAGCGTGTGGGGATCGAGCGTCATGACCGGGCCGGTTCCGATGCCGCGGGGTCCGGCTCCGCTCCAGCACCACCGCCCGCCGCAATCCAGGCGGCCGCCAGCCCGCAAAGCGCGCCGGCCAGCACATGCCAGGGCGGGCCGACGAGGCGATAGGCCAGCGCCGAGGCGATCCCGGAGGCGGCGACCGTCCAGAAGGTCACGCGCCCCTTCCAGAACGCCGCGACGAGCGCGATGAACAGGGCGGTGAAGGCGAAATCGGCGCCGAAGCGGCGTGGATCCCCGAGCGCCGCGCCCACGACGGCGCCCAGCGTCGAGGTCGCGATCCAGCAGGCGACGAAGGGGATCAGCATCCCGAACCAGTAGGCCGGCGTCAGCGCGTGCGTCCGCGCCCGCTTCTCGGCCAGAGCCCAGTTCTCGTCTGCCATGAAGTAGAGGCCTCCGAGTTTCTGCCAGCCCGAAAAGCCTTGAAGCTTGGGAGCGAGCGATGCGCTCATCAGCACATGCCGCGCATTGATCAGCAGCGTCGAGAACACGAGCGCACCGATCGGCGCCGGCGTCGCCCAGAGCTCGACGGCCGCGAACTGGGCCCCGCCCGCAAAGACGAGCGCGCCCATGACCGTGACCTCGAGCGGCGAGAGCCCCTTGCCTGCGGCGAGCGCACCGAACAGCAGGCCGATCGGCACCGCCGCCAGCATGGCCGGCCAGATGTCGCCGAAGCCACGCAGGATATCGTCCCGCATCCTGGACATCGCAGAGTAGCCTTCAGGAGAGATGGGCGGCGCGGAAGGCGCCCGGCGTCACGCCGAGCCTCGCCTTGAACGCCCGCGTCAGATGCGCCTGGTCGCAGAACCCGGTCGCAGCGGCGACATCGCCCGGGGCCTCGCCGCGGCGCAGCCGGTCCCGCGCCCGCCGCACCCGGACATCGACCAGCCAAGCATGCGGCGTCAGCCCGGTCTCGCGCCGGAAGGCACGGATCAGGTGATGGCGCGGCAGACCGACCGAGCCTGCGATCTCCGCCAGCGAGAGCTCCTCGTCATGACGCGCCTCCATCAGCGCCTGCGCATGAGCGATCGGCCCGGCCTCGGAACCGATGGCACCGGCAGCCACCCCGGCATGCCGCACGAGGCAATAGGCATAGGCGCGCAGGAGAAGCTCCTCGCCACCCAGAGCCTCCCTCCCCGCCCCACTCCGCCCGGCTTCCATGGCGCGGTGAGCGCGCGACAGCAAAGCCGCACCCTCCGGATCATGCACGCAGGCGCGGGGAAAGAATGGCGTCCGGCCGCCGTTCCAGCCGGCCAATGACGAGGCGATCTCCTGCATCAGCGCGACTGCGGGATAGGTCATGCGGTAGCTGTAGCCTTCGCCGACAGGCTCGCCGTCATGCACATCGAGCGGATTGATGAACGTCAGGTCACCGGAACCGCCGTAGTGCCGCTCGCCCCGCACCGTCCAGGCCTCGCAGCCGGTCTCGATCGTACCGACGACATAGGTGTCGTGGGCATGGGGAGCGTAGGCATGGGTGGCGAAGGTCGCGCTCAGGCATTCCAGGCTGTCGAAATGCCGGGCGAGAAAAAGCTCCGCCCGCTCGCCGCTTCCCAGCGGCCTGATCCCCAATGTCTTGCTCTGGCTGACGCTGTCCATGATGCGAGGTTAGACTGGATCGCGCTTCGCCTGTCTTGAAGAAAAGTGATGGCGTCGATCAACGCCGCCCGATGCGCGTCAGGCTCCGGCTCGACCCTAACATCAACGAACGGCAGGGCCTCGGGCCTCGGGCGCGCGAGTTTCCCGCGACGCGGCTTTGCTCCGCTCGGGAATGCCGCCAGCCGCCTACGCCCCGACCAGCTCGAACCAGCCAGCCTCGTCGATCACCTCGACACCGTGCTTCTGCGCGTCCTTGAGCTTCGATCCGGCGCCAGGCCCCGCCACGAGCAGGTCGGTCTTGGAGGAGACCGAACCCGCGACCTTGGCGCCCAGCCGCTCGGCCATTGCCTTGGCCTCGTCGCGCGTCATGCGCTCCAGCGCGCCGGTGAAGACCACGATCTTGCCGGCGACCGGGCTTGCCGAGGCCACGGCCTCCAGCGGCTGCGGTGTGACCTGCGCCAAGAGCCGGTCGAGCAGATCCTCATTATGCGGTTCGCCGAAGAAATCGGTCAGCGCCTCGACCACGGTGGGACCGACCCCGTCGATCGCGTCGAGTTCCTGCCGCTCGGGCGAAGTCGGATCCGCAGCAGTGATGCCGGCGCTGCGCAGCGCCTCGAACGAACCGTAATGGCGCGCCAGCAGCCTTGCATTGGTCTCGCCGATATGGCGGATGCCGAGCCCGAAGATGAAGCGGTTGAGCGGCGGCGTCCGCCTGTCCTCGATTGCATCGAACAGCTTCTTCGCGCTGACGGTTCCGAAGCCTTCCTTGTCCTTGAGCTTCTTGAAGTTCGCCGCGTCGCGGACGGCGAGCGTGAAGATATCGGCCGGCTCCTTCACGGGCAAGTCGGGATCGGCGTGGAAGAACTCGATCTGCTTGTCGCCGAGGCCGTCGATGTCGAGCGCATCGCGCGAGACGAAATGCTTCAGCCGCTCGACCGCCTGCGCCGGGCAGATCAGCCCACCGGTGCAGCGCCGCACCGCATCCTCCTTGCCGGAGCGTGGATTCATCTCGCGCGTCGCATGGCTGCCGCAGGCCGGGCACAGCGCCGGGAACGCGTAAGGCTTCGCGTCCGCCGGGCGCTTGCCCAGATCGACCGCCGCGACGCGCGGGATCACGTCACCGGCGCGCTTCACCGTCACCGTGTCGCCGACGCGGATGTCCGGCGGCTCGCCGTCGCGGATGCGCTCGCCCTTTGAATCGAAGCCGCGGATATAATCCTCGTTGTGCAGCGTCGCATTGGTCACGACGACGCCGCCGACCGTCACCGGCCGCAGCCGCGCCACGGGCGAGAGCGCGCCGGTGCGTCCAACCTGGATCTCGATCGCCTCGAGCACGGTGGTCGCGAGTTCTGCCGGGAACTTGTGCGCGATCGCCCAGCGCGGCGCGCGCGAGACGAAGCCGAGCCTGCCCTGGAGCGCCAGATCGTCGACCTTGTAGACCACGCCGTCGATGTCGTAGCCGAGCGAGGCGCGCTGGCTCTCGATCAGCCGGTATTGCGCGATCAGCTCGTCGACGCTTTCGCAGCGCTTCATCAACGGGTTGGTCCGGAAGCCCCAGCGCCCGAAGGCTTCGACCACGCCCGACTGGGTCTGCGCCGGCAGCACCGGCATCTCGCCCCAGGCATAGGCGAAGAAGCGCAAGGGCCGGGCGGCTGTGATCGAGGCGTCGAGCTGGCGCAGCGATCCCGCGGCCGCATTGCGCGGATTGGCGAATTCGGGAAGCCCCTTCTCGCGCTGGCGCTCGTTGATCCCCGCGAAATCGGCATGTCCCAGATAGACCTCGCCGCGCACCTCGGCGATTTCGGGCACATCCCCCCCCGCAAGCGTCTTCGGAATCTCGGAGATGGTGCGGGCATTGACCGTGACGTCCTCGCCCTCTTCGCCATCCCCACGCGTCGCAGCCGAAACGAGCTCGCCCTTCTCGTAGCGCAGCGATAGCGACAGACCGTCGATCTTGGGCTCGGCGGTAAAGGCGATGGCCTCGTCCTCCTTGCGGCCGAGGAAGCGATGCACCCGCTGGGCGAACTCCGCCACCGCCTCGTCGGAGAAGGCATTGTCGAGCGACAGCATCGGCACGCGATGGCGGATCTTGGCGAACTTGCCCGCAGGCCGGGCACCGACCTTGCCGCTGACGGAGGCGGCCGACTTCAACTCCGGAAAAACCTCCTCGATCGCGACCAGCCGGCGCCGCAGCGCGTCATAGCTGGCATCGTCCATCGTCGGTGCGTCGTTCTGGTGATAGGCGATGTCGGCCGCCTCGACCGTGGCCGCGAGACGCTTGTGTTCGACCTTGGCCTGGCGGGGTGTCAGGTCGGCGACGGGGATCGGATCGGACTCGCTCATGGCCCTTCATTAGGCGAGAAGGCGATGTCGAAAAAGGGCAGGAGCCCGAGAAAGGGCGGGAGCACAGGCTTCGCCGCGGCGATCCCGCACTCGTGTTTGCGCCCATGCGACAAACCGTGATTTCGCCGCTATAATCGGCCCGCTGGGAATTGGAAGCTCGACGCCTTTCGGCCGTTGACCCAAGGATCGCGTCAAGGGCGAAGCGCACCGGGCCGCAACCGGGAGAAACGCCATGGCCAACATCGACAGCAGGCTCGACGACCTGACGCGAGTCCCCGCGCTGCCGCGCATCCGTACTATCACCACCCGCGATCTGCGCGATGTGCTCGCGCTCGGCTGGGAGGATTTCAAGGCACAGCCGAGCCATCTCGCCTTCATCGCCCTGATCTATCCGATCGCGGGCGTGCTGCTCGCCCATCTGACCGTGAGCTACAACATCTTCCCGCTTCTCTTCCCGCTGCTCGGCGGCTTTGCGCTGCTTGGCCCCTTCGCCGCCATCGGCCTCTATGAGATCAGCCGCCGCCGTGAGCGCCAACTCGATACGTCCTGGGAGCACGCCTTCGCCGTGCTGCGCTCGCCCTCGATCGGGCAGATCGCCCTGCTCGGCGCGATGCTGACCGGGCTGTTCCTCGCCTGGCTGTTCTGCGCCTGGTTCATCTATCGCAGCCTGCTCGCCCTGCCCGCCGATGTCTCGACCGTCGACTTCCTGCGCGCCGCCTTCACCACCTTCGACGGCTGGGTCATGGTCATCGTCGGCAATTCCGTCGGCCTGCTCTTCGCGATCCTGGCCTTCTCGATCTCGGTCGTCGCCTTCCCGCACATCATCGACCGGCGGGTCGATGTCCAGACGGCGGTGCGGACCTCGATCGCGGCGGTCGAGCACAATCCGAGCGTGATGATGATCTGGGGCCTGATGGTGACCGGGCTGCTGGTGCTGGGCTGCCTGCCGATGCTGGTCGGGCTGATCGTCGTCATGCCCGTGCTGGGCCACGCGACCTGGCATCTCTACCGCAAGGTCGTCGACGGCTGAGACTGGCAAAGCCCCCCGGGACGGCGGCGCGGCATCAGGGAACATTCGCCGGCAAGCGCGGTTCCCTTGACGTTAGCAACGTCACTCAATTGCAAACGGGCCGAAAGGCCCGCCCACATAGCGGGGGCTATTCCAATGAACAGCATCATTTATCTTGTCGGCTTGGTCGTCGTGGTTCTGGCGATCCTGTCCTTCCTCGGCCTGCGCTGAGAAATCTAGGACTGCTGAAGACGTTCAAGACGCCGTGCCTGACGATCAACCCCGATCGTCGCGGCGCGGCTTCTTGCCCTTGAAGGGCTTGCCCGCAGGGCGGCTATCGCCATCGCGCGCTGCTGGCTTTCCTGCGAAAGGCTTGCCCGCGAAAGGCTTGTCGCCTCCCGACTTGCCTGCGCCGAAAGGCTTCGGCCCTCCCGCATACGGCTTCTTCTCGCCATACGGTTTGTCAGCGGATGGCTTGGGGCCGCCTCTGAACGAGACGTTCGGATCGGACAGATCCCGGTCGCTGCGCACAGGGTCGTAGGACTTGGCGGCGGCGAAGGGCTTGGACTTCCCCTCGTAAGCCTTCTTCTTGCCCTCGTAGGGCTTCTTCTCGCCGCCCTCGTAAGGCTTCCGCTCGTAGGCCTTCTTCTCGTAGGGCTTCTTCTCAAAGGCTCGCGCAGGCGGGCGGGCATCGCGCTGCTCCGCACCATCGCGCTCGGGGCGCGGGGCACGCTCCGGCTTCGCATGGGCCGCCGGCGCATGGCTCGCCTTCTCGGCGAAGGGTTTGGCCGGGCGGCGCTCCTCCTCGCCGGTCACCGGCTCGATCACGATCTTGTCGCGGTCGACCGCCTTCGCCAGTTCATAGAAGCGCTCGGCGACATCGGCATCGATCTCGACCTTGGTCTCCTTGTCGAAGATGCGGATCGCGCCGACCTCGTCGCGCGTGATCTTGCCGCGGCGGCAGATCATCGGCAGCAGCTGGCGCGGATCGGCGCCGTCCTTGCGGCCGATGTTCAGGCGGAACCAGACCGTATCGCCGCGCGGGCCGGCCTTGCGCGGACCGTCCGAGCGCGGGCTGCCCTCGCGGCTCTCGCCGAAGCGGGCGCCTTCGCGCGGCGTATAATCCTCGCGCGCCCGGACGGGGCGGCGTTCGTCGCGCGCGAAGTTCGGGTCACCGACCTCCTCGGCTGCCGGCAGCCTTGCGCGGTAGACGCGCACCAGGGCGGCTGCGATCTCGTTGATCGAGCGGCCGGCCAAAAGGGCCTCGACCATCGCGGCATCGACCTCGCCCGGCTCGCCGGTGAGGATCGGATCGTTGAGCAGCCGCTCCTTGTCGAGAGCACGGATTTCGTCCTGCGTCGGCGGGCCGGCCCAGACGGCTTCGACCTTGGCCTCGGCCAGCAGCATCTCGGCCTTGCGGCGGCGCGACGGCGGCACCAGCAGGACGCTCGTGCCCTTCTTGCCGGCGCGTCCGGTGCGGCCCGAGCGATGCTGCATCACCTCGGGGTCGTTGGGCAATTCGGCATGGATGACCAGCGTCAGGCCCGGCAGGTCGATGCCGCGCGCGGCGACGTCGGTCGCGACGCAGACCCGGGCCCGGCCGTCGCGCAGCGCCTGCAGCGCCGAATTGCGCTCGCTCTGCGAGAGCTCGCCCGACAGCGCCACGGCTGCGAAGCCGCGCTCAAGCAGGATCGCCTCGAGATGGCGCACCGAATTGCGGGTGTTGCAGAACACCAGCGAACAGGGCGAGTCGTGGAAGCGCAGCAGGTTGACGACGGCGAGCTCCGCCTCCTTCGGGTAGCACCGGATGGCGCGATACTCGATGTCGGCATGGCCGCCGGGGGTGCCGGCGACCTCGATGCGCAGCGCATCGTTCTGGTAGCTCTTGGCGAGCTGGATGATCGCCTTCGGCAGCGTCGCCGAGAACAGCAGGCTCTGCCGCTCCGGCGGCGTCGTCTTCAGGATGAATTCGAGATCGTCGCGAAAGCCGAGATCGAGCATCTCATCGGCCTCGTCGAGCACCACGGCGCGCAGCGCCGAGACGTCGAGACGATGCCGCTCGATATGGTCGCGCAGGCGGCCGGGCGTGCCGACGACGATATGGGCGCCCTCGTCAAGCAGGGCGGCCTCGCGGCGCGGATCCATGCCGCCGACGCAGGCGATGACGCGGGCATTGGCGTGCTTGTAGAGCCAGGCCAGCTCGCGCTGGACCTGCAGCGCCAGTTCGCGCGTCGGCGCGATGATCAGGGCCAGCGGCTGGCCGGCGCGGCCGAAGGCCTCGGCCTCGCCGAGCAGGGTCGAGCCGATCGCCAGCCCATAGGCGACGGTCTTGCCGGAGCCGGTCTGCGACGAGACCAGCAGGTCGCGCCCGGCGGCGGCATCCTCCAGCACGGCGTTCTGCACCGGCGTCGGATCGGAATAATTGCGTTCGGCGAGCGCGCGCGCGAGCGGCGCACTCGTGGTCAGAAAGGACATGAGGTGTCGGGCCTAGGGTTACGGCGCGGGATCGGGAGACGGCGCAGGATGTCGGGCGATGGGCGTGAGCGCAGCCATCGATTGCTGCGGCTCTTAGCGCAAATGACTGCGGAAAGAAACCGCTACCGCAGCAAGCAATGAAAACGCCCCGCCTCGTCCGGTTGCCCTCTTGACGACTCGCCCCCAATCGCGCGATTTCGCCGGCCCTCACGGGAGTGCGGCGCAGATGCGGATGATGGTGGTTGTTGCGGTGCTGATGGCAGCGGCAGGTTCGCCGGCGCAAGCCCAGGATGGCGCGCATATGATGACGCTGGCCGAGGTCAAGCAGCGCCGGGACGAGTTGGCCGGGCTGTTCGTCCGCGTCGAGAATGTCACGATCTCAGGTTTCTCGATGTCGCGCGGCGGCCTCGCCAGCGATGCCAGCGGCGGCGTTCGTCTCGGCGACGATGGCATGCCGCTCGATACGATCACCTATCTCGAACGCAATTGCGGTCGCGCCGGCGCAACGGCTTCGCCCGCGGGATGCCGCGGCGCGCTGGAGTTCACCGTGGCGCGCACGCACGGCGCCTTCACCATCAGCGACGCGCAGTTCATCCCGCAGCCCTGAGAGCCGGCCTCATCGCCTGCCTCGCGCAGAAACTCCGCGCCTCAGCCCTTCACGCCCGCCGCCTCCAGCAAGCGCCCGGCGGCCGCCCGCGCCTCTTCGGTGATCGAGGCGCCGGCCAGCATCCGCGCGATCTCCTCGCGCCGCGCCTGATCGGCGAGCGCCGTCACCCGCGTCACCGTGCGCGAGGCCACGTCGCCCTCCAGTGCCGATTTGGCGATCAGGAAATGCTGCGCAGCCTTCGCCGCGACCTGCGGGGCATGGGTCACCGAGATCACCTGGACCTTGCCGGCGAGCCGCGCCAGCCTTTCGCCGATAGCGTCCGCGACTGCGCCACCGACCCCGGTGTCGATCTCGTCGAAGACCAGTGTCGGCGCCGAGCCGCGCTCGGCCAGCACGACCTTCAGCGCCAGCATAAAGCGCGAGAGCTCGCCGCCGGAGGCGACCTTCATCATCGGCCCCGGACGCGTGCCTGGATTGGTCTCGACCCAGAATTCGACGCGGTCGAAGCCCTCGGGTCCGCGTGCGTTCCCGTCGCTGTCGATCCGGGTGATGAAGCGCGCCCGCTCCAGCTTCAACGGCGGCAGCTCGGCCTTGACCGCGCTGTCGAGCCGGTCGGCCGCCTGCTGGCGCGCCAGCGAGAGCCGGGTGGCGAGCGACACGAAAACCGCCTCCGCCTGCTTCAGCTCGTCATCGAGCCGGCCGAGCGAGGTCTCGCTTTCGTCCAGAGCCGCGAGATCGCCGGCCATGCTCTCGGCCAGCAGCGTCAGCCCGTCGACGGGTACGTCGTATTTGCGCGCCGCACCGCGCAGCGCAAACAGACGCTCCTCGACACGCTCCTGCTCGCGCGGGTCGTATTCGGCGGCGCGCATGCCGGCTGACAAGGTTTCGCCGGCCTCCTCCAGCGCGACGATCGCCGTGTTGAGCGCCGCCAGCGACGGATCGATCAGCTCCGGCGCCTGCCCGGCCCGGCGTTCGAGCCGGCGCAGCACGGCCGAGAGCGCAGCGATGGGAGAGCCCTGCCCGCCCACCGCCTCATAGGCGTCGATCAGGTCGCGTGCGACCTTCTCGGCCTGCATCATGCCCTGGCGTGCGGCGGCCAGCGCCTCCTCCTCGCCTGCCCTGGGCGCGAGCTTGCCGAGCTCGGCCACGGCATGGCGCAGGAAATCCGCTTCCTTGCGCGCGGCCTCGACCCGGATGCGCTGCGCCTGCAACGCCTGGCGCGCGCGCTTCAGCGTCTCGCTCGCGGCCGCGACGGCTTCAGCCTGTGCCTCGAGGCCGCCGAAGCCGTCGAGAATCATCCGGTGCTGGGCGGGGTCGGTCAGCGCCCGGTCGTCATGCTGGCCATGGATCTCGACGATCGCCGCCCCGATCATCCGCAGGATCTGGACGCTCACCGGCTGGTCGTTGACGAAGGCCCGCGTGCGCCCGTCGGCATATTGCACGCGCCGCAGGATCAGATCGCCATCCGTGTCGATCTCCTGCGCCTGCGCCAGCTTGCGCGCGGCATGGTCGCGGCCAAGATCGAAGACGGCGCTGACCTGCCCCTGCGCCTCGCCATGGCGCACCAGCCCGCCATCGCCGCGCCCGCCGAGCGCCAGCGCGAAACCGTCGAGAAGGATGGATTTGCCGGCGCCGGTCTCGCCGGTGAGCACGCTCAGCCCGTCACGGAAGCTCAGATCGAGCCGGTCGATCAGGACGATGTCGCGTATCGACAGTTGGACCAGCATGGCACTCAGCGCAGGCTCAGGAAGCGGGGCATGCGCAAGCGACCCTCATGTAGACGAGCCTAGATTCGGCCGCCGAACCCGACGATTCCGGTGACGGCGCGCGAGAAGCCCTGGAAGGCGCGGCTGATATAGGAACCGCGGTCCTCGCGCGGCTGCAGGCCGCCGCTTTCGAGCAGGACATAGGCGTCCTTGTACCACGGGCTGTCGGGGAAGTTGTGCCCGAGCACGGCGGCGGCCGTCTGCGCCTCATTGGTGATGCCCAGCGCCATATAGGCCTCGGTCAGGCGCATCAGCGCCTCCTCGACATGGCGGGTGGTCTGATACTTGATGATGACGTCGCGGAAGCGGTTCACCGCCCCGGTGTAGTTGCGCTTCTCCAGATAGAAGCGCCCGACATTCATCTCCTTGCCGGCGAGCTGATCGCGCGCCACCAGGAGCTTTTCCTTGGCGTCGAGAACATATTCGGACTTGGGATAGGTCGCGATTAGCTGCTCGAACGCGGCGATGGCGAGCTGGGTGCGCTCCTGGTCGCGGGTCGCGTCCGGGATCTGGTTGAAATACGACATCGCCATCAGATACTGCGCATAGGCCGCATCCGGGCTCGCCGGGTTCTGCGCGATGAAGCGCTTGGAGGCGGTGATCGTCTCCTCCCACTTCGACGCCTGGTAGTTGGTGTAGGCGGCGAGGATCAGGCCCTTCTTGGCGTAGGGCGAGAACGGTGTCTGCTTGTCGATCTCGTCGAACTTCTTGGCCGCGCCTTCGCTGTCGCCGTTCTGCAGGCGGGCGAGGCCTTCATTGTAGAGCTTGTCGGCCGGAACGACGTCCTTGACCTCGGGCTTGTAGACCTCCGGCCGGTCGAAAGGGTTGAGCGCCGAGACGGTGTCGCAGCCGCCGAGCAGCAAGGCAGCACCGAGGGCCAGGGCCGTGCCCTTCCACATCGATTCGGCGCGCTGGGATGCAGGGTTGTTCAGCCGCTTGACGCTCACGTCGTCCGTCCTCTTGTCATCGTCCCGGTTGACGGGATGCATGCCTTACCTCAGACGCCGCAGGCGCGCCACTGCCGAAAGCGCAAGCCCGCGGCGGCAGCGTCGTCTATTCGACAGAAACCCGGCAATAGGAAGGCGCGGCAGGAAGCGAGAGCGGCAAAACCTCGCGCGAGCCGCTCAGTGCACGTCCGGCGCGAAGGCAGCCGGAGCGGCAGCCGCCATCTGGACGGCGCGCGGCGCGGCATAGACCGGCTCGGCCTCGACGATCGCGTAATTGGCGCGGTCGGCGAAGAGGGCTTCCAGAATGCGCACGTTCAGGCGGTGGCCGCCGCAATAGGAGCGGAACTCACCGCGGATCGGATAGCCGGCGAGCGCGAGGTCGCCGATCGCGTCGAGAACCTTGTGGCGCACGAACTCGTCGCCATAGCGCAGGCCCTCGGGGTTGATAACCTTGTCGTCGCCGATCGCGACCGTATTGTCGAGCGAGGCGCCGAGCGCGAAGCCGGCCTTCCAGAGCTGCTCGACATCGCGCATGAAGCCGAAGGTGCGGGCCCGCGAGATCTCCTCGGCATAGGCCGAAGCCTCCAGATCGAAGACCTTGCGCTGGCGGCCGATCACCGTCGTATCGAAGTCGATTTCGACATCGAGGCGAAAACCGGCCTCGGAGGGAACCAGCTCGGCGAAGGCGCGGCCATGTTCGACACGCACCGGCTGCAGGATCTTGAGATAGCGACGCCCGGCCGACAGGGCGACGATGCCCGTCGCCTCGATCGCGGTGACGAACTCGGCGGCGCTGCCGTCCATGATCGGCATCTCGGGTCCGTCGATCTCGACGAGCGCGTTGTCGAGACCCAGCCCCGAGCAGGCCGACATCAGATGCTCGATCGTCGCGACCGACGCCGACGCCTTGTCGCCGATAACCGTGCAGAGCTCGGTCGCGCTGACCTTGGTATGCTTGGCGTGGATGAGTTGCGCCGGGCCATCGTCGAGCCCCTTGCGGAGGAACACGATGCCGGAATTGGCGCTGGACGGCTTCAGGCAGATCGTCGCGGGAGCCCCGGAGTGAACGCCGATCCCGGTCAGGGTCACGGCGGCGCGCAGGGTCGTCTGGCGATCGAAGCTCATTCCGGTATCCAATCCTGATCGCGAACGGCGCCGTTTCATGTGATCACACACGGAATTGGCAGATCGTTGGCGATACCTCTGAAGCGTGAAGCCAAGCGCAAGCCCGACTCCGGTATCTCGTGGTGCATCTGCAACATAAGCTTTTGGAGCAGGCTCACAAAATCACGCTTTCTTTCGCTCTGTTACAGCTCGGAGGCTTCGACCGGAGCTCGCATCAGATTGGAATCGTTTGCCTTTCAGACACGTTAAAACCCCGGCGCGAAAGCGTGCGCCGGGGCGTGTTACAAGGCCGCGGAGGCGGGTTTCCGTCTCAGGTCGCCTGCCGGCGCAGGAACGCCGGGATCTCGAGATGGTCTTCCTCGCTGGTGCGGCTCGGCGCGGCACGGCCGAGCTGGTCGAGCTGACCCTGCGGCGGGCGGGCGGCGGGCGGGGCCGGACGACGCATGTATTCGGCATGGGCCGCGCTCGGCGCCTGCGGCATCGCCGGAGCCGGGGGAGCCTGGCGCACCGGCATCGGCTGCGCCTCCTGCGCCTCCTCGTCCTTGCGGCCGAAACCGACGGAAGCGAGGCGCTGCATCAGCGACATCCGCTTCTGGTCGGCGGAGTTCGCCGGCAGCGGCGCGGCCTGTGCGCCACGGCTGGCGGCGATCTGGTTCTGCGCCGGCATCGGCAGATCCTCGATCCGGGGCATGCGCGTCGGGCGCACCACGGAGCGCTCCGGCATCGGCGGAATGAAGCTCTCCTCCAGCATCGGCGCCGGCTCGGCCAGCATCATCGGCTCGGGCGCCGCAGCCATCATCGGGCGCGGCTGGGCCGGCTCGATGCGGATGTCCTCCGACAGGCTGGCGCGGGCATGCGTCTCGATCGAGACCGGCATCCGCATTTCCATCGGTTGCTCGACCGGGGCCGGAGCCGGCATGGCGGGAGCCTGACGGGCCGGAGCGGCGGTGCGCAGGCGGGCCTCGGCCTTCAGACGCTCGGCGACCTGGGCAATGCGCGCCTCGGTCTCGTCCATCTCGGCCTGGGTGGTGACGGGCTTGTCGATGCCGGTCGCCACGACCGAAACGCGCACGGTGCCCTCGAGCGATTCGTCGAAGGTCGCGCCGACGATGATGTTGGCCTCGGAATCGACCTCCTCGCGGATGCGGGTGGCGGCCTCGTCGACCTCGTAGAGCTTCATGTCGCGCCCGCCCGTGATCGAGATCAGCAGGCCGCGCGCACCCTTCATCGAGACGTCGTCGAGCAGCGGATTGTTGATCGCGGCCTGGGCCGCCGACAATGCGCGCTTCTCGCCCTGCGCCTCGCCGGTGCCCATCATCGCCTTGCCCATGCCGCGCATCACGGCGCGGACGTCAGCGAAGTCGAGATTGATCAGGCCCGGACGAACCATCAGGTCGGTGATGCAGGCGACGCCGGAATAGAGCACCTGGTCGGCCATGCCGAAGGCGTCGGCAAAGCCGGTCGTCTCGTTGGCGACGCGGAAGAGATTCTGGTTCGGGATGACGATCAGGGTATCGACCGCCTCGTTCAGCTCGCCGATCCCGGCCTCCGCCATGCGCATGCGGCGATGGCCCTCGAACTGGAACGGCTTGGTGACGACGCCGACGGTCAGGATACCCATGTCGCGGGCGACGCGGGCGATGGCGGGAGCCGCCCCCGTGCCGGTGCCGCCGCCCATGCCGGCGGTGATGAAGACCATGTGTGCGCCGGCCAGATGGTCGCGGATCTCGTCGATGACCTCCTCGGCCGCCGCGCGCCCGACTTCCGGCTGCGAGCCGGCGCCGAGGCCCTCGGTGACCTGCAGGCCCATCTGGATGATCCGGGAAGCGCGGGAGAGCGCCAGCGCCTGGGCATCCGTGTTGGCAACCACGAAGTCGACGCCGTCGAGACCGGCCTCGATCATGTTGTTGACCGCGTTGCCACCGGCGCCACCGACACCGAACACCGTGATCCGGGGCTTGAGTTCCCGGATGTCCGGGGCTTGCAGATTCATCGCCATGGTTGCCTCTTTTGATCCTTTGTCCGGCGCCTGGCGGGAGCCGTCCCGATTGCTACATTCGACGCCGAGGCCCACCGCGAAGCGACGGGCCGGTACTCACTAGAAACTTTCCTTCAGCCACCGGCCGACGCGGGAGAAATACCCGTCGGTACCCGTGGCGAAATACGCAGCCCCTGCACGGGGCTCGAAATGCTCGACATGCGCCACCTGCGGATAGACCAGCAGGCCGACCGATGCCGCGAAGGCCGGGCCCTTGCCCGCCTCGGGCAGGCCCTTGATGCCGAGCGGCCGCCCGGTGCGGACCTGGCCGCCGAGGATGCGCCGCGCCACCTCGGGCAGGCCGGTGAGTTGGCAGGCACCGCCCGTCAGCACGACCCGGCGCCCGGCCTGGGCAGAGAAACCGGCCTGGGTCAGCCGGTCGCGCACCAGTTCGAGGATCTCCTCGACGCGCGGCTTGATGATCCGCACCAGATGCGACTTGGCGAGATGGTTCGGCGTGTCGCGCTCGTCGTCGTCGACCTGCGGCACTGAGATCATGTCGCGCTCGTCGGAGGCGCTCGAAATGCAGGAGCCGTGCAGCGTCTTCAGCCGCTCGGCCGCCGAGACCCGCGTCGAGAGACCGCGCGCCACGTCCATGGTGATGTGGTTGCCGCCGACCGCGATCGCGTCGGCATGCATCAGATGGCCGCCGGAGAATACACCGAGCGAGGTGGTGCCGCCGCCCATATCGACGACCACGACGCCCATCTCGGCCTCGTCGTCGACCAGCACGGAGAGGCCGGACGCGTAGGGCGTCGCCACCACCGCCTCGACCTCGAGATGGCAGCGCTCGACCGCCAGCATGACGTTGCGCGCGGCCGAGGCCTCGCTGGCGACGACATGCATGTCCACCGAGAGCTTGGAGCCGATCAGCCCACGCGGATCGAGCACGCCCGGCACACCGTCGAGCGCATAGCCCGTCGGCAAGGCATGAAGCACGGCCTTGCCGGGGCGGATCGCATGGGTCGCGGCATGGGCCAGCACGCGCTTGACGTCGCTGTCACCAACCGAGCCGGCGCGGAGATCGACGCCGGCCGCATAATGCTGCGAGGCGATGCGTCCGCCGGTCAGGTTGACGATGACCGACTGCACCTCGACCTTGGCCATCCGCTCGGCGGCATCGACGGCCGCCCGGATCGCGCGCTCGGCGCTTTCAAGATCGATGATCGCGCCGCCCTTCAGGCCGAGCGAGCGCTGATGGCCGATGCCGATGATGCGCGCGACATGGGTGCGACCGCGCAGCCGCTCGTTCGCCTCGGCCGGGTTCAGCTCGGCGATCAGGCAGACGACCTTGCTCGTGCCGATGTCGAGAATCGACAGCGTCGCGCTCTTGCGCGACGAGAGCGGCCGCATCCGCGGCGTCAGGCCCTGGGAGGTGACGTGGTTCACGCCTCGCCCCCCTTCTTCTTGGTCTTGCTCTTGAGCTGGTCGGCGCGGGCGGCGGCGCCCTCCTCCGTCAGCCGCATGACGACACGGTCCGGCTGGCGCAGGTCGATCGCCAGCAGGTCCTTGTCGAGGATCCGGTAATCCGCCTGGAGCGAGGCAAGCCGCTTCACGGCCGCGACGGGCGCGATCTCGGGAAGGCGCACATCCATGCCGTTGTCGAGCTTGAGGTTCCAGCGCCGGCCCGACACCAGCGTCGCCGCCCGGATATGGGGCGCCATGGCGCCGGCCTCGCCGCGCAAAGCGATATACTCGCGCGCCCGGTTGTTGGCGTCCGCACCGACGACGAGCGGCAGATGGGCGAAGCGTCCGTCATCCATCTTGTCGATCACCGTCCCGTCCGCTGCGATGACGAAAAGTTCGCCCTTGACCTGCCAGAGCGCGAAAGGCTCGCGCTCGACGAGCGTGATGGCGACCTCGCCCGGATAAAGCTTGCGCACCGTCGCTTCGCGAATCAGCGGAGCGGTCTCGAGGCGCTTGCGGGCCTGGTCTGCATCGAAGAAGGCCAGCGAGGTCTTCGAATCGATTCCGGCCGCGACCAGCACCTCGACCTCGGAGAGTTCCGCGATGCCCGAAATGGTCACGCGATCGATCCCGAAGCCGACGAGGCGGGCCAGCATGTGATGCGGCTCGCCGTAATTCTCGCGCAGTGTCTCGACATGCCCACCCAGTACGCTGCCGGCGCCGAGGCTGAGGCCGAGGAAGCCCAGGGCCAGCCAGGTGCCGAGACGCTGCGGCAGGCGCTTTGCCAGCGGCACCGCGACCGCACTGCGGCGCGAGCGGCGCAGCCAGCGTCCGGTCCGCTCGCCAACGAGCAGTTGCGGCCCGGGAGCCGGGACCGGCAGACGCGAGGCAGCCACTGCCTTCACCGTCTTCACCGATCGAGGGAGGCGTCCTCCACCATCCATGTGACGAGCTCACCGAAGTTAAGGCCCGCGTGGGCAGCCAATTCGGGCACCAGGCTGGTCTCGGTCATACCGGGCTGCGTGTTGACTTCCAGCCAGACGAGAGTGTCGGTCTCGTCGTCATAGCGAAAGTCAGACCTGCTGACGCCCCGGCATCCGATTGCTTGATGCGCCGTTAACGCACACTCTTCGATCTGCTGGTAAATTTTTGGTAAAATTTGAGCCGGGCAGATGTGGATCGAACCACCTTTCGTGTATTTCGCATCGTAGTCGTAGAACTCCCCCGTGGCGGCCCGGATCTCCGTCACGCCGAGCGACTTCCCGGCCATCACCGCGCAGGTCAGCTCACGCCCGGAAATGAAGCTTTCGGCCAGCATGGTCTCGCCGCAGGGCCAGTCCGGACGGGCGATTTCCTGGGGCGGGTGCTCGCGCCCCTGCTTCACGATGACGACGCCGACCGACGAGCCCTCATTGACCGGCTTGAGCACATAGGGCGGCGGCAGCGCATGCCTCTTCGCGGCCTCGAAGCGCGAGACCAGAACACCATGGGCGACCGGAATGCCGGCAGCGGCGGCGACCGTCTTGGCCTTGTCCTTGCGGATCGCGAGTGCGGAGGCGAGCACGCCCGAATGGGTGTAGGGGATGCCGAGGATTTCGAGCACGCCCTGGATCGTGCCGTCCTCGCCGAAGCGGCCATGCAGCCCGTTGAAGGAGACGTCCGGCTTCAACTTCGACAGGACCTCGGCGACGTCGCGTCCGACGTCGACGCGCGTGACCCGGTAGCCGACGCTTTCCAGCGCAGCCGCGCAGGCCGTGCCGCTGCTGAGGCTGACCTCCCGCTCGACGGACCATCCGCCCATCAGCACTGCGACGTGTTTGGTCATTCCGGTCCCCGGTCGATGTGACCGGCCGACCCTCGGTCCAGTATGGTTAACGGGCCGTTAACCCTCGCCGGATTGCCGGGGAGCGCGCTGCCGATGCGATGCCCTCAGTCCGGCACACCGATCCGCTTGATCTCCCAGTGCAGGTCGAAGCCGGACTGCGCCTTCACGCGCCGCCGGACCTCCTCGCCCAGCCCCTCGACATCGGCCGCCGTGGCACCGCCCGTGTTGATCAGGAAGTTGCAGTGCATCTCCGAGACCTGCGCGCCGCCGACGCGCAGGCCCCGGCAGCCGGCCGCATCGATCAGTTGCCAGGCCTTGGCCCCGGGCGGGTTTTTGAAGGTCGAGCCGCCGGTGCGTTCCTTGATCGGCTGCGCCGCCTCGCGCGCCGCCGTCACACGGTCCATCTCGGCCAGGATCTCGACCTTGTCGCCCGGCCGGCCCTGGAACAGCGCCGAGGTGAAGATGATCTCCTGCGTCGCGGCAGCGCTGCTGCGATAGGTGAAGCCCATCTCGGCATGGCTCAGCGTCACGATCTCGCCGGCCCGCGTCACGCCGCGTGCCTCGATCAGGATGTCGGTGGTCTCACCGCCATGCGCGCCGGCATTCATCCTGAGCGCGCCGCCGATGCAACCAGGAATGCCGCGATAGAAGGCGAGCCCGTCGAGCGAGGCGTCTGCCGCCGCACGCGCCACCTTGACGTCCGGCACCGCCGTCCCGGCGCGCAGGCGATCACCCTCCTCGATCGCGATCTCGCCGAAGGCCTTGCCGCCGAGCCGGATCACGAGGCCGGGAATGCCGCCGTCACGCACGATCAGGTTCGAGCAGAGCCCGACCACGGTGATCGCGATCCCCTCCGGCAGCTTCGCCAGCAGATAGGCGAGATCGGCCTCGTCGGCCGGCGTGAACAGCGCCTGCGCCGGCCCGCCGACCCGAAACCAGGTCAGCGGCGCCATCTCGACGTTGGCAAGCAGGCGCCCGCGCAGTTCGGGCGCAGCGGCGCGGATGTCGACGGTGATGTCGGGGAAGGTCATGACAGTCGCTTTAGCGTGTCTCCCCCGAGGGGAGAAGGATCAAGAAAGCGCCGCCAGTTCTCCCGGCAGCGCATAGGCCCATTGCGTGATGTTGCCTGCCCCCAGCAGCACGACATAGTCGCCGGGCCCGGCGACCTCGGCCACCATGCCGGCCAGCTTGTCCGGGCTTTCCAGCGGCAGCGCATGCCGGTGCCCGCGCGCCTTGATGCCCGAGACCAGCGAATCGCGATCGGCGCCGGCGATCGGTGCCTCGCCCGCCGCATAGGTGTCGGCGACGATCACCGTGTCGGCATCGTTGAAGCAGGCGGCGAAATCGTCGAACAGGCTGGCGAGCCGCGTGTAGCGGTGCGGCTGAACAATCGCGACGACCTTGCCCTTGGTCGAGGCGCGCGCCGCCTTCAGGACCGCCGCGATCTCGACCGGGTGATGGCCGTAATCGTCGAAGATCAGCGCGCCGTTCCACTCGCCTGTCTTGGTGAAGCGCCGCTTCACGCCGCCGAACCCGGCCAGCGCCGCGCGGATGCTCTCCACGGGAATGCCGAGGTCATAGGCAACGGCGATAGCAGCCGTCGCATTGAGCGCGTTGTGATGACCCGGCATCGGCATGACGAGATCGCGCACCACCTCGTCGCGGCCGCGCTTGCGATCGCGGATCAGCAGCGTGAACTTCGCTTGTCCGCCCGACAGGTCGATGTCGATCAGCCGGAAATCGGCCTGCGGGTTCTCGCCATAGGTGACGACGCGGCGGTCCTCGATCTGCCCGACGAGGCCCTGCACCGTCGGATGGTCGATACACATCACGGCGAAACCGTAGAAGGGCAGGTTCTCGACGAAGCTCCGGAACGCCGCCTTGATCGCATCGAAGGTGCCGAAATGGTCGAGATGCTCGGGGTCGATATTGGTGACGATCGCCACATCCGCCGGCAGCTTCAGGAAGGTACCGTCCGACTCGTCGGCCTCGACCACCATCCAGTCGCTCTCGCCCATCCGGGCGTTGGTGCCGTAGGCGTTGATGATGCCGCCATTGATCACGGTCGGGTCGAGCCCGCCCTTTTCGAGCAGCGTCGCGACCAGCGAGGTCGTCGTGGTCTTGCCATGGGTGCCGGCGATGGCGACACAGCTCTTCAGCCGCATCAGCTCGGCCAGCATCTCGGCCCGGCGCACCACCGGCAGGCGCTTCTCGCGCGCGGCGACAAGCTCGGGATTGTCACGCTTGATCGCGGTCGAGACGACGACGACCTCGGCCTCGCCGAGATTCTCCGCCTTGTGACCGACGAAAGTCCTGATGCCCTTCTCGGCAAGGCGCTTGACGTTGGCGCCGTCGGAGGCGTCGGAGCCCTGCACCTCGTAGCCGAGATTGTGCAGCACCTCGGCGATGCCGGACATGCCGATGCCGCCGATACCGACGAAATGGATGGAGCCGAGCTTCGGCGGCAGCTTCATGATTCGGGTATCCTCAGATGTGTCTTAGAAGCCGGCCACGTCGATGACGAGGCGGGCGAGTCGGTCGGCGGCGTCCGGAATTCCGGCGCTCTTGGCTTTCTCGGCCATGACCGTCAAGTGCGCAGGCTGTTTGAGCAGCGCTGAGAGTTCGGTTGCGAGCCGGCGCGGCGTAAACTCCGGCTGGAGGATGCGGATCGCGCTGCCGGCGTCATCCAGGAAGGCCGCGTTGGCGGCCTGGTCCTGGTCGAGCGCGCCCGGCAGCGGCACCAGGATCGAGGGCCGGCCGATCACCGTCAGCTCCGCGACGGTCGAGGCACCGGAGCGGCCGATGACGAGATGCGCCTGCGCCATCCGCGCCGGCAGGTCCTTGAAGAACGGCGCGATCTCGGAGTTGACGCCGAGCTGCGCGAAAATTCCGCTGACCCGGTCGAAATCCTCGCTCCGTGCCTGCTGCGTGATGAAGAGCCGGGCCCGTTCCTCCGGCGCCAGGAGCTGGATCGCCGGCGGCACGATGTCCGCCATGACGCGCGCGCCCTGGCTGCCGCCGAACACGAGCAGGTTGAAGGTCCCCTCCTCCGGCCGGCCATAGGGCGAGACGGCGGAAACCACCGCCGGCCGGACCGGATTGCCGACATGGCGGCATTTCGCCGTGGCCGACGCCGAGAGGCCGCCGACCTCGGAGAAGCCGGTCCCGATCGCATCGACCCAGCGGGACAGGAATCGATTCGCCCGTCCGACGACGGCGTTCTGCTCGTGTATCAATGTCTTGGCGCCGCCGAGCGCCGCACCGAGCACCGGCGGAACCGTCGGATACCCGCCGAAGCCTACCAGCACCGCCGGCCTGATCTCCTTGACCGCTCGCCGCGCCGCCAGCACGCCCTTTGCGATGTCGAGCGCCACGCGGACCTTCCCCGACAGCGACCGGCCTGACGGCGTCGCCGAGGGCACGGGGATGACCGCGTCGGCGGGAAAGTCGCCCGCGAACTCGGCCCCGCGCGGATCCGTCATCAACACGACCCGGATGCCCTGCGCACGCAGGACATGGCTCAGCGCCTCGGCGGGAAACAGATGGCCGCCCGTGCCCCCGGCCGCGAGAATGACGAGCTTGGCCTTTCCCATGGCGTCAGTTCCTGAATCGGCCGAAATCGACGGCGCGCGGCCGCTTGCGTGTCAGGGCGAGCAGGAAGCCGGTGCCGATGGCGAGCGAGATCAAGGACGAGCCGCCATAGGAGATGAAGGGCAGCGTCATGCCCTTGGCCGGCATCATGTGCAGGTTCACCATCATGTTGATCGCGGCCTGGATGCCGAAGAGCAGGGCCAGGCCCGTGACCGCGAGCCGGATGAAAGGGTCCTCGGCCTTCTGTGCGACGACAAGCGAACGCAGCACGATCAACGCAAACAGCATGACCAGCAGGATGCAGACGACGATGCCGAACTCCTCCGCCGTGACGGCGAAGATGAAGTCGGTATGCGCGTCCGGCAGGATGCGCTTGACCGTGCCCTCCCCCGGGCCTTTCCCGAGCCAGCCGCCCTGCGCGAAGCTCTCCAGCGCGGTGTCGATCTGGAAAGTGTCGCCCGAGCCCTTGTCCATGAAGCGCTCGATGCGGGCGCGCACATGCGGCACGAGCTGGTAGGCGATCAGGATGCCGAAGGCACCCGCTCCGCCCAGGCCCAGCACCCAGAACCAGTGCAGGCCGGCGACGAAGAACAGGCCGGCCCAGACCAGCGTGACCAGCATGGTCTGGCCGAAATCGGGCTGCAGCACCAGCGGCGCGATCGTCGCCGGCAGCAGCAGGAACGCCATGATCGTGCCCGGAAGATCGGGCCGGCGCGTGCCTTCGGCGAAGGCCCAGGCGGCGAGCACGACGAAGGCGGGCTTGAGGAATTCGGAGGGCTGCACCGAGCCGAGCGGCCCGAGCGTCAACCAGCGCCTCGCGCCCTTGACCTCGACGCCGAGATAGAGCGTCGCCACCACCATGGCGAGCGAGACGGTGAAGATCAGCAGGGCCGCCCGGCGGACCTGGCGCGGCGTCATGAAGGAGACGCTGATGAAGATCGTCATCGCGATGACGAGATAGGCCGCCTGCCGGTTGACGAAATGGAAGGTCGAGAGGCCGAGCCGCTCCGCCACCGGTGGGCCGCCCGCCATCAGCAGGACGACGCCCGACACCATCAGCGCCACGAGGCCGCTGAGGATGACGCGGTCGATCGACCACCACCAGCGGCCGCTGAGAGAGGGTTCGGCGCGCGAGACCATGACGGGGCTCCAGAGCAGGCAGCGGCGCAGATCGGGCGCCGCTTGTTCCGAATCACTCTGTCAATGAAGTGTTAACGGAATGATTCCGAACGCTGCGATCGCTACTGCAGATCACCGAAGGCCTGCTTCAGACGCGCCACGGATTCGGCGATGACCGCACGCGGGGTCGCGAGGTTGAAACGCAGGAACGAGCCGCCCCCGGTGCCGAAGCTCGGGCCGTGATTGGCCGCGATCAGTGCCTGCTTTTCGACCCGCGCGGTGAATTCGGCCGGTTCCATGCCTGTCCCGGCGAAATCGATCCAGGCGAGATAGGTCGCTTCCAGCGCCATCGGGCGCAGCCCGGGAATCGTGCCGAGCCCCTCCTCGAAGAGCCGGCGGTTCCCGTCGAGATAGCTGACCAGGGCATCGACCCAGGCCGCGCCTTCCGGGCTGTAGGCGGCCGTCGCCATGACCATGCCGAAGGCGTTCGGCGAGACACCCCGGGCATTGATGCTGGCCTGGAACGGCGCCCGCAGCGCCTTGTCGGGAATGATGACGTTGCCGACATGGCAGCCGGCGATGTTGAAGGTCTTGGTCGTCGCGGTCATCATCACCAGCCGGTCGAGGATCTCCGGCGCCGCGAGCGGCATGACCGTGTGCCTGTGCCCCGGCATGACGAGATCGTGGTGAATCTCGTCCGAGACGAGGATGAGGTCGTGGCGGGTGCAGAACGCCGCGATGCCGCGCAGCTCCTCGCGCGTCCAGACGCGTCCGCCCGGATTATGAGGCGAGCACAGGATCAGCATCCGTTCGCTGCCCGTCATCAGCGCGTCCCAGCCGGCGATGTCGGGAACATAGCGGCCATCCTCGATCGCAATCGGACACTCGACCACCCGCCGGCCGGCAGCGGCGATCACGCGGGCGAAGGCGTGATAGACCGGCGTCATCAGGACGACGCCGTCGCCAGGCTTGGTATAGGCATCGACGCACAGCGCCGTGCCGTTGACCAGGCCGTTCGTCGTGAAGATCGCCTCGGACGCGACCTCCCATCCGTGGCGGTGCTTCATCCACCAGCGAATGGCGTCGTGATTGGCACGTACATCGCCGAAATAGCCGTAGAGGCCATGGCCCACCATGCCGTCGAGCGCGGCCTGAACACAGGCGGGAGGCCGGAAATCCATGTCGGCCACCCACATTGCGATGCCGTTGGAAGCCGGCACGCCGTAATTCGCTTCCATCATGTCCCATTTGGCCGAATGGGTGCCGCGGCGGTCGATCTGTTCGTCGAAATTCGGGGCGGTGCTCATCATTGGTCCTCACGCGATCGGCGCACCGAGCCGTCGGGTCGCCCTGGCCATGTCCTGTGCGTCGGGCGAGCGCCCGTTCGACAGCGGATGGCCGCGAGAGCGTAGCAAGAACGCTCGCGGCCGATCGCGGTCCCCTACCCTGCGCCGAACGCCTCGAACCCCGGCAGCGCCTTCACCAGCGCCCGGAACGCATCGCCGCGGACCTCGAAATTCGGGAACTGGTCGAAGGAGGCGCAGGCCGGCGAGAGCAGCACCGCGATCTCGCCAGCACCGCCAACCTTGTCTCCGCTATTGGCCAGCGCATCGCGCGCCGCATGTGCGACCGCGACGTCGAGCGTGCCGCTGCGTTCGTAAGCGACGCGCCCGTCATCGTCGAAGGTGGCGGCGAAGAGATCGCTCGCCGCGCCGATCAGATAGGCCTTGGCGATGTTCGGGAAATAGCGCGTCAGGCTCTCGATGCCGCCCTCTTTCGCCTTGCCGCCCAAGATCCAGAAGATCTCCCGAAAGGAGGTCAGCGCCTTCTCGGTCGAATCCGCATTCGTCGCCTTCGAATCGTTGATGAAGACGACGCGGCCGACCCGGCCAATCTCCTCCATCCGGTGCGCCAGGCCCGGATAGCTCTTGAAGCCCGCGGCGATCTCCTCCGCCGACAGGCGCAGCGCGAAACAGGCAGCGAAGGCCGCAGCCGCGTTCTGCGCGTTGTGAGAGCCGCGCAAGCTGCCGATGCCGGCGAGGTTGGCGACGATGCGCGGCTTGCCGTCCAGCACCTGGACGATCCGCGTCTCGAGCGTGCCCGCATTGGCGGTGATACCGGCGAAGACGCCGTCATCCAGCGGCTGCTCGCCGCTGATCTTCACCAGCTTGCGCCCCGAAGCAGCACGCCGCCGTGCCATCTGCTTGGAAGCCTCGTCATCGACGCCGATCACGGCGATGTCGGCGTTGGCGACGAGCCGCTCCTTGATCGCGCCGTAGTTCTCGAAAGTCCCGTGCCGGTCGAGATGATCCGGCGTCAGGTTCATCTGGATGCCGATGGTCGGCGCCATCGAGGGCGCGAGATCGATCTGGTAGCTCGAACATTCGATGACATGGATGCGCCCATCGGCCGGCGGCTCGAGCGCCAGCACGGCGGTGCCGATATTGCCGCCCATCTGCACGTCGCGCCCGGCGGAGCGCAGCACATGCGCGATCAGCGCCGTCGTCGTCGACTTGCCGTTGGTCCCGGTGATGCAGACGACCGGCGCGGCCGGAGCGACCTTCGACCGTTCGCGGAAGAACAGCTCGATATCGCCGATGATCTCGATGCCGGCGGCCTTGGCCTTCTCGACAGTCCAGTGCGGCACGGGATGCGTCAGCGGCACGCCCGGCGCCAGCACCAGCGCAGCAAAACCGGACCAGTCGGCCTGCGCTAGATCGACGATAGAGATGCCTTCGCCTGCCGCCTTGTCGCGGCTGACCGGATTGTCGTCGAAGGCAGAGACATCGGCCCCGCCCGCGATCAGCGCGCGCGCCGTAACAAGCCCCGAGCCACCGAGCCCGAACAATGCGACCTTGCGGCCGGCGAAAACCCCGATCGGCGTCATGATCAGCGCAGCTTCAGCGTCGACAGGCCGACCAGCGCCAGTACCACCGAGATGATCCAGAACCGAATCACCACCTGTGGCTCGGTCCAGCCCAGCTTCTCGAAATGGTGGTGGATCGGCGCCATCAGG
Organism: Bosea sp. 124; assembly: GCF_003046175.1. Lineage (NCBI taxonomy): Bacteria > Pseudomonadati > Pseudomonadota > Alphaproteobacteria > Hyphomicrobiales > Alloboseaceae > Allobosea > Allobosea sp. 124. The sequence goes on along the minus strand of NZ_PZZM01000001.1, from coordinate 3,920,766 downwards.
AAGACGCGCTTGCCGGTGCGCTTGTAGACGAAGACCTGGATGATCACCGAAAGCGCCTCGATGACGAAGAGCCCGCCGACGATGGCGAGCACGATCTCATGCTTGGTCGCGACAGCGACGACGCCGAGCAGGCCGCCCAAGCCCAGCGAGCCGGTATCGCCCATGAAGATCTGGGCCGGCGGCGCATTGAACCAGAGGAAGCCGATGCCGGCGCCGATCACCGCGCCGCAAACCACGGAGAGTTCGCCGGCGCCGGGCACATGGTGAATCTGGAGGTAATTGGCGAAGATCGCGTTGCCGGTCAGGTAGGAGATGAAGCCGAAGGTCGCCGCCGCGATCATCACGGGCACGATGGCGAGCCCGTCGAGCCCGTCGGTCAGGTTGACCGCATTGCCTGCGCCGACAACCACGAAGGCCGTCACGACGGGGAAGAAGATGCCGAGCGGAATCACCAGCTCCTTCAGGAACGGCATGGCGAAGCCCGATGCGATGCCCGGCGGGCCAAGCTGCATCACGATCCAGCAGGCGACGAGCGCGATCACCATCTCCAGGCCGAGGCGCGCCTTGCCGGAGAAGCCCTTGTGAGACTGCTTCGTGACCTTCAGGAAATCGTCGTAGAAGCCGATCGCGCCATAGCTGACCGTGACCCCGAGCACGACCCAGACATAGGGGTTGCGCAGATTGCCCCAGAGCAGCGTTGCCACCAGCAGGCCGCCGAGGATCATCAGCCCGCCCATGGTCGGGGTGCCGCGCTTGGCCAGATGGGATTCGGGGCCGTCCGTGCGGATCGGCTGGCCCTTGCCCTGCTTGAGGCGGAGCCAGGAGATCGCCGCAGGACCGAAGAAGAACACCACGAGCAGAGCGGTTGCAGTGGCACCGCCGGCGCGGAATGTGATGTACCGGAAGACGTTCAGGATCGGGAACGAGCCGGAGAAATCGGCGAGCCAGACGAGCATCTGCGTTTCGGTCTCTTGTTTTAATCTTCGGCCGGCAGGGCCGGAAAGCGCGCCACGACCGCCTTGACGATCGGCCCCATGCGCGAGCCCAGCGAGCCCTTGACCATGACGACGTCGCTGCCACGGATCGCGTCCAGCACGAGAGGCTCCAGCCCGCTCGCCTGCGCGGCATAAGCCCCTCTGAGGGTCGAAGGCAAGCTGTCATAGAGTCCGCGCATCAGCGGCCCGCAGGCGAAGACCGCATCGACCCGGTTGGCGATGATCGGCTCAGCCAGCCCCTTGTGCAGGTCCGGCCCCGTCGGCCCGAGCTCCAGCATGTCGCCGAGGACCGCGATCCGTCGGCCGCGGCCAGCGACCGGGATGCGGCCGAGATTCTCGATTGCGGCCCGCACCGAGGCCGGGTTGCCGTTATAGCTCTCGTCGATCAGGGTGAAGGGGCCACCCGGCCCTTCGAGCCTCTGCTGCGCGCCGCGCCCGGCCGGTGGCCGCAGATCACCCAGCGCCAGCGCCGCCAGCGCGAGATCGGCTCCCAGCGCCTTCACCGCGCCGAGCACGGCCAACGAATTCAGGACGATATGCTTGCCCGGGCTGCCCAGCCGGTAGGTCACGGGCTGGCCCATCACCACCGCATCCACCGTCGAGATGTCCGATCTCAGCGCGCAGGAGACCAGCCTGACATCGGCATCCGGGCTCTCGCCGAAGCGGATCACCTGGCCTGCCGGCCCAGCCTTGGCGATCCTCTCCAGCAGTTCGGCCTGTGGGATGTCGGCATTGACGATCGCCGTGCCGCCCGGCTCCAGCTCCCAGAACACGCCGGCCTTTTCCTCGGCGATGCCTTCGAGGGATTCGAAGGCGGCGAGATGCACCGGCTGGATCGTCGTGATGATCGCGACCTGCGGGCGCACCAGCCGCGCCAGCGGCAGGATCTCGCCGGGATTGCTCATCCCGATCTCGTAGACCGCATAGGCAACGTCTCTGGGCGTTCGACATAAAGTCAGCGGCACGCCCCAATGGTTGTTGTAGGAGGCGACAGGCGCATGGGTCTTGCCCTGCCGCGACAGCACGAGCCGCAACGCCTCCTTGGTGCCGGTCTTGCCGACGGAGCCGGTCACGGCGACGACTCCGGCTTTCAGCTCGGCGCGGCGCGCGCTGCCGGCGCGCTCCATCGCCTTGAGCACGTCCGGCACGATGGCGAGCGCCCCCTTGCCGGTGAACTGCGCCGCATGCGCCTCGTCGACGACGACGAGCGCCGCCCCCTTCTCAAGCGCTGCAGTGACGAAATCATGCCCGTCGCGCGCCTCGCCGGTGATCGCGAAGAAGGCGTCGCCCCGCTCCAGCGTGCGGGTGTCGATCGAGATGCCGGTGACGGCTGCGGGAACCGGGCCCTCGGCGCGTGCGCCCATGGCCGCGACCAGTTCGTCTCCGCTCCACAGGGGCGCGCTCATCCTGCGATCTCCGCAATTGCCGTCCGCACCACGTCCTGGTCGGAAAAGGGATAGGTCCGGTCGCCGATGATCTGGCCGGTTTCATGGCCTTTCCCGGCCACGACCAGAACATCGCCGGCCGCAAGCATGGCGACCGCCGCCCTGATCGCCTCGGCCCGGTCGCCGATCTCGCGCAGTTTCGGCGATGCGGCCATCACCTGCGCCCGGATCGCGGCCGGCTCCTCGCTGCGCGGATTGTCGTCGGTGACGATGGCGATGTCGGCTTTTTCGGCGGCGATCGCACCCATCAGCGGGCGCTTGCCGGTGTCGCGGTCACCACCACAGCCGAAGACGCAGATCAGACGACCGGAGGCATAGCCCCGCAGCGTCGAGAGCACGGCGTCCAGCGCATCGGGCTTGTGGGCGTAGTCGACCACGACGAGCCCGCCCTTCGCCTCGCCGACACGCTCCAGCCGCCCGGCCACCCCGGTCAGCCCCGAGATAGCCCGCAGAGCGGCCTGCGGATCGTCTCCCGTCGCGATGGCGAGCGCGGCAGCGACGAGCGCATTGCCCGCCATGAAATCGCCGACCAGCGGCAGCGAGACGACGAGCTCGCGCCCGTCGAGGGCGAGTGTCAGCCGCTGCGCGAAGCCTTCGCGCACGCTCTCGACCAGCCGGATGGTCTCGCCCTTGCGGCCGATGCCGATCAGTGGATGCCCGGCCGCCGTCGCCGCCTGCGCGGCCTCTTCGGCATAGGGTTCGTCGCGGTTGATCACGACCGGCGCACCGCCGGGCAGCAATGCCCACAGCCGCATCTTGGCCGCGAGATAGTCCGCCACGGTCGAATGATAGTCGAGATGGTCGCGCCCGAGATTGAGGAAGGCGCCGGCCTTCAGCCTGACGCCGTCGAGCCGGCGCTGGTCGAGACCATGCGAGGAGGCTTCCATCGCCAGATGCGTCACGCCCTCCCCGGCCAGCTTGTCGAGCGAGGCGTGCAGCGAGAGCGGATCCGGGGTCGTCAACGAGCCGTAATCAGCGCCCTTGGCCGTGACGACGCCGATCGTACCGACGCTTGCCGCCTCGTGGCCGAGCGTCTGGTAGATCTGGCGGGTGAAATCGGCGACCGAGGATTTGCCGCTGGTCCCGGTGACGGCGACGATCGTGCCGGGCTGGCGCGGATGGACCTGCGCGGCCGCCAGCGACAAGGCGAGGCGCGGATCATCGACCTGCGCGAAGGCGACGCCACCATCGAGGTCGACCGGGCGCGGCTGGCTCGAGACGACGGCGACAGCGCCCTTCGCGACAGCGTCCGCGATGAAGCGCCCGCCATCCGCCTTCGCGCCGGCGAGCGCGACGAAGACCTGGCCGGGCAGGACCTTGCGGCTGTCGAAGGCGACGCCGGAGACCGCGCGGCCCGCGTCGGATGCAAAGGCCCCTGGAAACAGGCGGCCGAGGCTCAGGGGCTGTGTCATCGTCGCTCGCTATCGTGCCGGCGGACTGGCGGCAAGCCTCAGCGCGTGCCCCATGCTCCGAGCCGCGCCATCAGCGGGAACGGCGCGACCGGCGGCTCGAAGCGCGGCGGCAGGCCGAGGATCGGGGCCGTGCGCTCGATCACCTTGCCCGTGGTGATGCCGGCATTCCAGGCGGCCGTCGAATAGCCGCCGCTCTCGGCATAGCCCTTGGGCTCGTCATAGATCGCCAGGAACAGGTATTTCGGCTTGTCGGAGGGTGCGATCGCCGTGAAGGTCGTGAAGTTCCTGTTCTTGGCGTAGCGGCCGTTGATGACCTTCTCGGCCGTGCCGGTCTTGCCGCCGACGAAATAGCCCGCGACATCGGCCTTGCGGGCGGAGCCCTTCTCGCCGTTGAGGCGCATGATGAAGCGCATCGCCTCTGAGGTCTCGGGCTTGATCACCCGGATGCCTGTCTTCCTCGCCTCTTCTTCCGTTCGCTTCAGGAAGGTCGGCGTGATCAGCGTGCCGCCGTTGACGAGGGCTCCGACCGCAGCCATCGCCTGGATCGGCGCCACCGCGAGGCCGTGGCCGAAGGCGATCGTCGCGGTGTTGATCTCGCCCCAGCGCCCCGGCACGATCGGCGCCGCACTTTCGGGCAACTCCGTCGTCATCCGGTCGAGCTGCATCATCTTGCGCAGGAAGGCCTTGTGGCCCTCGACGCCGACCGACAGCGCCATCTTGATCGAGCCCATGTTCGACGAGTGCAGGAACACCTCCGGCACCGTCAGGGTGCGACCCGTACCATGGTATTCCTTGATCACCTGCCGGCCGAAACGCATCATCCCGCCGGCGGTCGAATAGCTCGAATTGATGTTCGCCTTGCCGGAATCCAGCGCCATCGCGATGGTCAGCGCCTTGAAGGTCGAGCCCATCTCGTAGACGCCGACACTCATCCGGTTGATGCGATCCTTCTCGAGCGCGTCGACCGGGTTGCCCGGGTCGAAATCGGGCAGCGACACCAGCGCGATCATCTCGCCGGTATTCACGTCCATGATCGCGCCCGCCGCCGCGATCGCCTTGTACTTTTCCATGCCCTTGGACAATTCGTCGCGCAGCGCATGCTGGACGCGCAGGTCGATCGACAGCGCCATCGGCTTCAGGTCCGAGGCCTCGGTCGCCAGCCCTGCGCCGTTCAGGTCCTGCAGGCCCTGCGAGTCGATGTATTTCTCGATGCCGGCGATACCGACATTGTCGACATTGGCGAAGCCGAGCACATGGGCGGCGGCCGTGCCGTTGGGATAGACGCGCTTGTTCTCGGGCACGAAACCGACGCCGGGGATGCCGAGGCGATGCACCTCGGCCTGCTGGCGCGGCGTGATCTCGCGCTTGACCCAGACGAAGCCCTTCTTGGTGCCGAGTTTGTCGCGCAGGTCCTTGGCGTCGAGCTCGGGCAGGACGGCAGTGAGCAGTTCCGTCGCCTCGTCCTTGTCGAGGATCTTGCGCGGCTCGGCGAAGACCGAGACGGTGCGGATGTCGGTCGCGAGCACGTCGCCGTTGCGGTCGACGATATCGGGCCTGGCCGCCGAGATCGCGTTGGAGGTGGCCCGGCGCAGGCCGACCTGCTCGTTGGGCAGCGTCGCCAGCATGACGAGCCGCCCGGTGATGGCCAGGAACAGCGCCGAAAAGCCGAGAATCACCAGGCCGACGCGCGGCTGGCTCTTCTCGCCGCTCATGCGGAAGACGTCGCGCAGCATGGAGAAGCGGCGGGCCGGCTTCGCTTCGCCGTCCGTCCGGCCGGCCTCTGTCGTCTCCGCGTTCATGGGCGGCCTCCCGGCGTGGTCGCGCTCGCCTTGCGATCCTTGGGGGTCTCGGTCGGAAGCCCGAGGCCGAGATCCTCGAGCTTGCGGCCGATGGCATCGACCTTGGGCCCGCGATTGGGGATGTCGGCGATGCGGACCACCTGCGTCACCGAGAAGGGCTGCAGGTCGAGATGGCGGTCGGCCAGCATCTGCAGCCGGTCGGGCCGGTTGAGATACTGCCATTCGGCCTTGAGCACGGCGATGGCGTCGCGCTCGCGATGGGTCTTCATCCGGACTTTCTGGAGCTGCTCGGCCTCGAGCGTGGTCTCGTATTTGATCGTGTAGGCATAGAGCGCCGAGGAGACGAGCGCGCCGATGGCGACGACATGAAGCAGCTTGATCATGCTCAGGTCCTCCGGCGGGGCTGGGGCTCGGGGATGCCGGCGAGCGCGACGAGATCGGGCTCGGCCGGCCGTGCCGGCGCGGCATTGCGCTCTGCGGCCCTGAGCTTCGCCGAGCGCGCGCGCGAATTGCTCCGCATCTCGGCCTCGGAGGCGGCGACCGGCCCGCGATTGACGAGGCTGAAGGTCGGCTGCGCCACGGCAACGACCGGCGCATGGCGCGAGCCGGCCGGGGCCCGCCCCGAACGCTCGGCCAGGAACTGCTTGACGATGCGGTCTTCCAGGGAATGGAAGGTCACGACGACGAGCCGCCCGCCTGGAGCCAGGACCGCTTCGGCGGCGTGCAGCGCCGCCACCAGCTCGCCGAGTTCGTCATTGACCGCGATGCGCAGCGCCTGGAAGACGCGCGTCGCCGGATGCGCCCCGCCGGGCTCGGCCCAGACGATGCTGGCGACGAGTTCGGCCAGTTGCTTCGTCGTCGTCAGCGGCGCCTTGCGCCTTGCCTCGACGACGGCGCGGGCCACGGCGCGCGAGCGGCGCTCCTCGCCGTAATGATAGAAGATGTTGGCGAGCAGCCCCTCCTCCGCTTCGTTGACGAGGTCGGCGGCACTGCGGCCCGCGCGCGCCATCCGCATGTCGAGCGGTCCGTCGAAGCGGAACGAAAAACCGCGCTCCGCCTGATCGATCTGCATGGACGAGACGCCGATGTCGAGCACGACGCCATCGAGCGGCACCATCCGGAAACGCTCGGCCTCCTCGGCGAGTTCGCCGAAACGCGCCTGCGACAGCGTCAGCCGCCCGGCCATCGCCGCCACGAGGTCGGCGCCCCCGGCGATCGCGGTTGGATCGCGGTCGAGCGCCAGAAGCGTGGCGCCGGGCGCCGCATCGAGAATGGCGCGCGCATAGCCGCCTGCGCCGAAGGTGCCGTCGAGATAGCGCCCACCCGGCTTCGGAGCGAGCGCGGCCAGCACCTCCGCCAGAAGCACTGGAACATGCGCCGCGGCATTCGCCACCTCGCCGATGGCGCCGTCCTCGCGCTTGCCACGGCCCTTCATGTCCCGGCCCCCGCCGGCGCCAGCGACTGCGCTCCGAGCGCGCGCTTCACGTCGCGCAGCTTCGACTTCGCCGCTTCGAGATGCGCCTGGAACTGCTGGGGCTCCCAGATCTGGAATTTGTGGCCATGCCCGACGAAGGTCACCGTGTCCGTGATCCCGACATGCGCCTTCAGCGCCTCGCTCAGCATGATGCGCCCCTCCGGATCGACCCTCAGCACCTCGGAGGTGCCGTTCAGCGCCGTCGACAGCGACTCCCACTCCTCCGAGAAGGGCGAGAAGCGCGCCAGAATCTCGTCGATGGTCCGGCGAAGCGCATAGCCGCCAGCGTCGAAGGCGGCGAGATCGAGCGCCGGATGGACGTAGAGCCCCTCGTAGCCATCCTTTGCCAGCACGGCGCGAAAGCTCGACGGAATCGAGACACGCCCCTTCGCGTCCAGCCGGTTGGTGAAATTCGAGACGAAGCGGTCCGTCAACGCCGCCTCCCGGCCTGCTTTCCAGCCACAGGCCCGGCCGCGAAACAGGCGGGGCCGAAGCCTCCCGTCGAAGCAGGCAAAGCGAGAGCGTCGACCGAAATCCGCGCGGCACACGGACCCTGATCTGACTGTCGCCTGCCGGTTTCGACGGGATGATTTGGGATAGCATGGGTGTTTATGGGCGTCAATGGAATCAGGCATGCGGAGGCATGCCCGCGGGAGCGTCCCGGCATCACAGCCCGTTAAGGTTAAGTATCCGTAACCGCGCGGGATTTGCCGCGGGCGAGACCGGCTGGCGCCCTCGCGACGCCTCGCTCGGGCCATGCCGGTGTGAGATTTTTTCGGGATCAACCCTGGCCCGCAGCCTTTAGCAAGGCGTCGCGCAGCGCCTCGAGATCCGACAGCAGCCGCCGGTCGGGATTGACGGCCGCGCCGATCGCCCGTCCCATCGCCTCGGGAACGCAGCCGCCCTTCTCCCGCAGCGCCTCTCCGGCCTCCGTCAGATGCAGCAGAACCTGCCGCTCATCCTCGCGGCTGCGCGCGCGGCGGATCAGGCCCGACGCCTCGAGACGCTTGAGCAGCGGCGTCAGCGTACCGGAATCCAGCGCCAGCCGCTCGCCGAGCGCCTTCACAGAGAGTCCGTCGCGCTCCCACAGCACGAGCATGACGAGATATTGCGGATAGGTCAGACCAAGATCGGCCAGGATCGAGCGGTACAGCCGGGTGAAGGCATGCCCCGTCTGGTAGACCGCAAAGCAGAGCTGCTCCTCCAGCCGGGGCGAGCGTCGTTCGGGAACCTTCTTCGCCGTCATCGCTTCCCTATCCACCAGATTCTGCAGCCGGTCGCCGCCCGCAGCTGGGCCGCCCTGCCGAACCGAAGACCAGAACCCGCCCGATGACGCAATCAACTCCACGTGATCGGGCGAATTTTGATCGTTGACAATTCAATTGTGCACGATCTAAATCGCTTCCGCAAGTTCATGCATGAGGCATCCGCAACACCGCGACGATCCGCGGCACGGGACGCCGAGTGTGCCCCCCAGCGAAGGAGTTCTCCGATGAAGATCCTCTACACTGCACACGGCTCCGCCACCGGCGGCCGCGAAGGCAAGGCCGCGACCGACACGGGCAACATCGCGGTCGTACTGAACACCCCGAAGGAACTCGGCGGCGGCGGTGGCGACGGCACCAATCCGGAACAGCTCTTCTCGATGGGATATTCCGCCTGCTTCCTCGGCGCGCTGAAATTCGTCGCCGGCAAGGAGAAGGTGAAGATCCCCGATGACGCGAAGGTCAGCGCCGATGTCGGCATCGGCCCGCGCGACGATGGCGGCGGCTTCGGTCTCGAGGTCACGCTGACGATTTCGGTGCCGGGCGTCGACAAGGCCGTCGTCGAGGACCTCGTCCAGAAGGCCCATATCGTCTGCCCGTATTCGAACGCGACGAGGGGCAACATCCCGGTCGAGCTGAAGGTCGCGTGATCTGAAGCGTTCGCCGGCATCGTGAAGCCAGCTTAAGCTGCCGCAATTCGCTCCGGAGAGTCGGATGCGGCGTTGTTCGATAACCGGAGCGGAGCGGGCTTATGTCCGTGAGCACCGCAAGCGTCAGGACAGCGCCGCAGCCGGCCGCCGGAGTAGAATTGCCAGTCGGCCTGTAAGCCGGGTTCTGGATGGCCGGAAGATTTCTCCCCCGACGTGACGGCCATTCCTCTGGGACGCGCATTGCTGCGCGCCTCGAGCAACCAACCCGGACGACAAGGCCCAGAAACAGGCCCCTCCCCGCCTGCGCGGAAAGCATCGTCCCTATTCGGTTTTGCTCCCGGTGGGGCTTGCCATGCCGTCCCCGTTGCCGGGTCCGCGGTGCGCTCTTACCGCACCTTTTCACCCTTACCTCGTGCCGAAGCGCGAGGCGGTTCGATCTCTGTGGCGCTTTCCCTGGGGTCGCCCCCGCCGGACGTTATCCGGCACCGTGTTTCCGTGGAGCCCGGACTTTCCTCCCCCGGAAGAACCTGAGCTCTTGCGGGAGCGGCCGTCCGGCCGACTGGCGGCCGGGCTAGTGCGCGCTCCGGCGCCCCGCGTCAAGCCCGGGGTCCGTGTCGGGCCTTTCCGGCGGGACAGCCGCGCAAGAACTCAGTTGCGGGCCGTGATCGTGCGCACCTTGGCGCAATAGGTCCGGTTGGCGCCGCTCATGCGTTCGGCCATATGGCCGCTCTGATATTTCATGATGGTGCGGCAGGTGTCGCCACCGGCAGCGCGATAGGCCATCGCCAAGTACTTCATGGCGTAGCGCGCGTTGGTCTCGGCATCGAGCAGGCCGCCGGCTCCGCCGGAATAGCCCATACCGCGCGCCGTCTGATGGCGGATCTGCATCAGCCCGTAATTGCCGGCATGGGCGGCGCGGGGATTGTAGCGGCTCTCGACCCGCACGATCGCGTCGGCCAGCGAGAACGGCACGCCGTTGGCAGCCGCATGGCGCGCGACCAGCGCCTTGAGCCCGTCCGACCCTGCCGGCGCCGCGAGCGCGGCGGCGCGAGCCGGTCTGGCCTTCGCGGCAGCCGTCGACCCTGCCTCGGCGGCAACGGTCTCGGCCTTGTCCCCACCGGCTTCGACAGCCCCCTTCGCGCGCTGGATCTCCGCCTCCTTGACAATGAACGCGCGAGCGTCCGTCTCGTCATTCACTATGGCCAGAGCCGGCTGAAGGGTTGCGAGGCAAATCGCGAGGGTGGCGGCAGTGCCGCTGGAAATATACCGCATGGTCGACTGGACCCTTCCGTCTGGGACATGGCTGGAAGCGGCAGTCAAATGCTCAGTAAATGTGACGAGAATCTGTCTCATTCATTAGAAATTCACTCTGAAATGATTACATGATCGAGGATATACGATAACTTGATTGGAAGTATTGTTCATGTAATTCGCGAATCAGCGCACCGCGCCACGCCGACGATCTTCGGTATTGATGCCGGCTCACGACTTTCGCCCCATTGAGGCCGCAATTGCCCCTTCGCAATGGCAAAAGCCGACAGCGGCAATGCGCCGGGCTGTCCGGCCCTGGCGCGTGCCGCTATCATGCCCCAGCACAGGGCCGGGAGACGCCTGCATCATGGTTTCGTCATTCTGGGGGGCACTGGGCGGCGGAGGCCTGGGTCTCGTGCTCGGCGGCCCGCTCGGTGCGCTCGTCGGCGCGCTGGCCGGGCACATGCTGGTCGACCGCGAGGGCGCGCCCTTCGGCTCGGCTCCACGCGAGCTGATCTTCACCACCGGACTCGTCGCGCTCGCGGCCAAGATGGCGCGCTCGGACGGCGTGGTCACGCGCGACGAGGTCGCCGCGTTTCACCGCATCGTCACCGTCCCGCCCGATCAGCAGAAGCGCATCGAAATGCTGTTCGACCTCGCCAAGCAGACCAGCGCCGGCTTCGAGGCCTATGCCGGGCAGATCGCCGAGAGCTTCCGCGACGAGCCCGCCCTGCTGGAGGACGTGCTCGACGGCCTCTTCCTGATCGCAGCCGCCGATGGCGCGATCCATCAGGACGAGCACGCCTATCTGCGCGAGGTGGCGGCGATCTTCAGCATCGGCGATGCCGATTTCGCCCGGATCGAGGCCCGTCACGCCCGTCGCGCCGACGACCCCTATCTCGTTCTCGGCGCCAGCCGCGAGATGAACGACGCCGATCTCAGGCGGCATTACCGTCAGCTCGTGGCGCAGACGCATCCGGACCGCGAGATCGCCAGGGGGCTGCCCGAGGAAGCGGTGGCGATCGCAACGCGCCGGCTCGCCGCGATCAATGCGGCGTGGGACCGGATCGAGAAGGAACGCGGCCTGGCAGCGAGGCTGACGAGCGAACCCGCATGAGCCTGACGACAGCGCCCGACAGCCGCTTCGCGGCGAAGGTCTTCCCCTCCCCCAACCACGGCGAACGCAAGGATAGCGCAACCGGCTCCGCCGCGCCCGGCCGCCCGCCGGACATGCTGATCCTGCACTACACCGGCATGTCCGATGCGGGCGAAGCGCTGCAATGGCTGTGCAACCCGGTCTCGCAGGTCTCCTCGCATTATTTCGTCTTCGAGAACGGCCATACCCTCCAGCTCGTGCCCGAAACCCGCCGCGCCTGGCATGCCGGCGCCTCGCACTGGGCCGGCGAGACCGACATCAACTCCTGCTCGATCGGTATCGAGATCGCCAATCCGGGCCATCCCGGCGGCCTTCCCGCGTTTCCACCCGAGCAGATTGCCGCCACGCTGAACCTCTGCCGCGACATCTGCGAGCGCTGGTCGATCCCGCCCGAGCGCATCCTCGCCCATTCCGACATCGCCCCCGGACGAAAGATCGACCCCGGCGAGAAATTTCCCTGGCGCCATTTCGCCGAAGGCGGCGTCGGGCTCTGGAGCGAGCCCGCGCCCATCCGCAGCGGACGCTTTTTCGCGCGCGGCGACAGCGGGCAGCCGGTCGAGGCCCTGCAGGCGATGTTCGCGATGCTGGGCTATGGCGTCACGGTCGACGGCGTCTATGACGAGAAGCTGGAAGCGGTGGTCGCGGCCTTCCAGCGGCACTGGCGCCAGGACAAGGTCGACGGCGTCGCGGACGCCTCGACCATCACGACGCTGCGCGACCTGCTGGCAGCGACACAGGACGCGCGGACCGCGTGAGGCCGGACGTATCCGCAACATTGCAGTAAGTTAACTCGCTGCCGGGGCCGGATTCTGGCATGCTTCGACGCTGGACGCAGGTTGCTTCGCCTGCGCGACGATGGGGATGGCCTTTGCGCAAGTGGTTGATCGGGTCTGGACTGGTGGCCCTCGTCGCGGCGGCCGGCTACTGGGGGCTGCGCCCTGCCGGCGGACCGGCCCATGACGCGGCCTACCGCACCGCCGCCGTCGACCGCGGCCAGATCACCGCCGCCGTCCGCGCGACCGGCACGCTGACGCCGATGACGACGGTGCTGGTCGGCTCCCAGCTTTCGGGCCAGATCGTCGAAATCCTCGCCGACTACAATTCACAGGTGAAAGCCGGGCAGATCGTCGCCCGCCTGAACAGCGATCAGATTAAGACGCGGCGCGATGCCGCCCAGGCCGATGTCGCCCAGGCGAAGGCCGATCTCATGGTCAAGCGCGCCCAGCTCGACCGCGCCCGCTCGACGCGGCTCAAGGCGAATTCGACGGTCAAGGACCTCGAGGCGCAGCGTGACCGCACGGCGGCGCAGCTTGCCGATGCCCGGCGCACCTTCGAGCGCCAGAACGAGCTCTTCAACCGCAACACCGGCGCGCAGCAGGCCCTCGACACCGCCCGCACGCAGGTCGAGGTCCAGGTTGCGACGCTCGCCTCAAGCGAGGCCCAGATCACCTCGGCGAAGGCCGAACTCAATGGGCTCGACGCCGACATCCTCCTCGCCGAGGGGCAGGTGCAGTCCGGCGAAGCGCTGATCGGCAGCCGCGAGGCCAAGCTCAAGGACATCCTGATCGACCTCGAGCGCACCGACATCCGCTCGCCAGTCGATGGCGTCGTGGTCCAGCGCCAGGTCGATCTCGGCCAGACGGTCGCCGCCTCGCTCTCGACCCCGACGCTGTTCCAGATCGCGCAGGACCTGCGCATCATCGACATCTACGCCAATGTCGACGAGGCCGATGTCGGGCGGCTGAAGCCGGGCCAGCCGGTCTCCTTCACGGTCAACGCCTATCCCAATCGCAGCTTCGAGGGCCGCGTCGAGATGGTGCGCCTCGGCGCCCAGACCATCCAGAACGTCGTCACCTATACCGGCGTGATACGCGTCGAGAACGCCGACATGGCGCTGCTGCCGGGCATGACCGCAAATCTCCAGGTCGTCACCGAGGATCGCCGCGACGTGCTGCGCATCGCCAATGCGGCGCTGCGCTTCCGGCCGGCCGGCGCAGCCGTGCCCCCCGCACCTGCCGCCCTTCCGCGCACCGCGCAGGGGCAGGGTCCGGCGCAGGGAGCGAGCCCGGCCCAAGGCGGCCGTGGCGGCGTCCAGGGCGCGGCCTTCCGCGAGCGCATCGAGACCGAATTGCAGCCGACGCCGGAGCAGAAGCAGGCCATCACGGCGCTGCTGCAGGAGCGCCGCGCCGGTGCCCGCGAGGCGATGGCCGGCCTGTCGGACGAGGAGCGCCGTGCCGCCTTCCGCAAGGCCCGCATCGAGATGGTCGCCAAGGTCGCCGCCGTTCTCGACCCCGAGCGCAAGGCGAAGTTCGAGGCGATGATGCAGGAGGGTCGCGCGACACCGCAGCAGGGCGCGCCCGGCCGCGTCTATGTGCTCGGCGACGACGGCCAGCCGAAAGCCGTGCCGGTCATGCTCGGCCCTACCGACGGCGCCTATACCGAAATCGTCTCCGGCGATCTCAAGGACGGCCAGCCGGCAATCATCGGCGGCGGACCCCGCACCACGGCCGCAGCGACACCGGCGCCGGCCGGAGGGCCGCCCGTGCGTGGCCCACGGCTGTTCTGATGGCGATGGGGAGCCACAGCACCATCTGCGTCATGGTCGGGCCTGCCCCGCCATCTCGGAAACCCGTGGATTCTGCTCGCAAGATTCCCGGATCCGCGCTTCGCTCCGCCCGAGAATGATGTGCCTGCGACGCCAGGCGGAGCATGCCGCATGCCCCTGATCGAAGCCCGCGAACTTTCCCGTGTCTACGATCTCGATTCCGGTCGCGTCACCGCGCTCGACCGCGTCTCGCTCGACATCGAGGCGGGCGATCTCGTCGCGGTGATGGGCCCGTCCGGCTCGGGCAAATCGACCTTCATGAACCTGATCGGCTGCCTCGACCGTCCGACCGGCGGGCACTACCGGCTCGACGGCGTCGCGGTCGAGACGCTGGGGAGCGACGGGCTCGCGGAGCTGCGCAACCGCAAGCTCGGCTTCGTCTTCCAGCAGTTCAACCTGCTGCCGCGGGTCGATGCCTGCGCCAATGTCGAACTGCCGATGGTCTATGCCGGAGCCGACCGGAAAACGCGCCGCGAGCGGGCGCTCGCCGCGCTCGGTCGCGTCGGCCTCGCTGAGCGCGCTCATCACCGCCCGATGCAGCTCTCCGGCGGCCAGCAGCAGCGCGTCGCTATTGCGCGAGCGCTGGTCAACGAGCCGCGCCTGCTGCTCGCCGACGAGCCGACCGGCGCACTCGATAGCCGCACCGCCCTCGAGATCCTCGCTTTGTTCCAGAACCTTAACAGCGAGGGCGTCACCGTGGTTCTCGTCACCCATGACGCGGAGGTCGCGCGCCATGCGCGCCGTGTCATTCGCTTCCGCGACGGGCGCCTGCTCAGCGACCAGCGCCAGCAGCCGGCCGATGCCCGCGCCGCGCTCGCAGCGCTCGACGCCGGCGTCATCGAGCCCGAGGCCGTCGCGGAGGCTGTGATATGAGCATTTTCGAAGCCGTCCGCTCTGCCCTCTCCGCCATCGGCGCGAACGCGCTGCGCTCGGCCCTGACCATGCTCGGCATCATCATCGGTGTCGCCGCTGTCATCGCGATGGTCGCGATCGGCTCGGGCGCACGCGAGCGCGTGACCGCGCAGATCAAGTCGCTCGGCGCCAACCTCGCCATCATCCAGTCCGGCAACGTGACGCAGGGCGGCGTCCGTCTCGGCGCCGGCGCCTCGTCGACGCTGACCGACGAGGATGCGACAGCGATCGCCAAGGAGATCGAGGACGTCTTGGCCGCCGCACCCGTCATCGTCACCCGCGCCCAGGCCGTCTATGCCGGCACCAACTGGTCGACGCAGATCACGGCGACGGACCTCGATTTCTTCGCCGCGCGCGAATGGGACGTCACCGAGGGCCGCCTGTTCGAGCCAGAGGAGCTGCGCCGGGGCGAGATCGTCGCCATCATCGGCCAGACGGTGGCGCGCAATCTCTTCGGCGAGCAGAACCCGATCGACCAGCAGTTCCGCATCCGCAACGTGCCCTTCAAGGTCATCGGCGTGATGGCGCCCAAGGGTCAGTCGGCGCTGGGGCAGGATCAGGACGACGTCATCTTCGTGCCCCTCGATACGGGCCGGCGCCGGATCATCGGGCGCAACTATGCCCGCGACCGTTCGGTCCAGACCATCATGGTGAAATTCGCCAGCGAGGATGCGATCGCGCCCGGTATCGAGCAGACCGGCGCGCTGCTGCGCCAGCGCCACCGCCTGATGGCCGATCAGGACGATGATTTCATCGTCCGCAACCTGACCGAGATCGCCAACACCGCGACGCAGGCCGCAACCACCCTGTCCTGGCTGCTGGCGGCCGTCGCCGGCGTCTCGCTGCTCGTCGGCGGCATCGGCATCATGAACATCATGCTGGTCTCGGTCACCGAGCGCACCCGCGAGATCGGGCTCAGGCTGGCGGTCGGCGCACGGCAGCGCGATGTGCTGGCACAGTTCCTGATCGAGGCGACGACGCTCGCGACCATCGGCGGCGCGGTCGGGATCGCGCTCGGCGTCGGCTCGGCGCTCACGATTGCGCGAATAGCCGGGTGGCCGTCGGTCGTCTCGATCGAGACGATCCTGATCGCTGTGGGCGTGTCCGGCATGATCGGCGTGTTTTTCGGGTTCTACCCCGCAAGGCAGGCCGCGCGGCTCGACCCCATCGAGGCGCTGCGGCGCGAATGAACGCTCCCTTTGCCCCAGCCCGGCAAGGATCGCTTAACGGGTGCTGCGTAGCGTCGAACCGACATGCCTGAATCCGTCCCTCCGGGGAGCCCGTCTTGAACCATCATCCCAGTCCCGCCCTCGCCGCCAGCAGCCTCTACGAGCAGGCGACGCTCGGGCCGGGGGGCGCCTGGTCGTGCGATCTCGCGACCGAAGTGCTGACCTGGACCGACGAGGTCTACGACCTGTTCGGCCTGCAGCGCGGCTCGGCGCTCAAGCGCGCTGCGACGCTCGACGTCTATCAGAGCCAGAGCCGCAGCGAGATGGATCAGCGCCGCGCCGCCGCCATCCAGACCGGGAAGGGCTTTTCCCTAGACTGCCAGCTTCGGACTGCCGGGCAAAGCCGCTGGATGCGCCTGCGCGTCGGCGTGGGCTACGAGCACGCGCGGCCCGTCCGCATCTTCGGCTCGAAGCAGGATATCACCGCCGAGAAGAAGATGTGGGACGGGCTCGTCACGCTCGCCGGCAGCGATCCGCTGACGGGCCTCGCGAACCGCCGCGCCTTCGAGGACGCCATCCGCGAACTGAGCCGCCATGCCGAAGGCTCGCATGGCTTTGCCCTGGCCGTGCTCTGCGTCGACGATTTCGAAGCGATCCGGGACCGGCATGACCATGCCGGCGCCAATGACTGCCTGCGCTGCCTCGGCGAGCGGCTGGCGCGGCTTTTTCCCGACGCGATCCTGGTCTCGCGCATCGGCGGCTGCGAATTCGCGCTGCTGCTGCGGGTTCCCGGCGGGCATGCCGCCCTGGCGACGACGCTGGACGGCGCCCACAGGCTGCTGTCGCGCCCGGTGCCGCGCGAGGCGCAGGCGATCGGCATCGGCATCTCGGTCGGCGCCGCGATGATGAAGCCGACGCACCGGCACGACCCCAAGAAGCTCTTCGCCGAAGCCGACGCGGCGCTCTACGTCGCCAGGGCCGCCGGCCAGAGCCGGGTTCGCATCTTCGACGGCATGATCGCGAGGCCGGTCGCGGCCTCCTCGCTCGCGGTCTGACGCCGCGGACGTTCCGGTCCGCCTGCCCCGTTCTCGCGGGCGGCCCAAAACGGCAGGGCCGCGACCCTGCCCGGATCACGGCCCTGCCAAATCATAATGCGTGGAGAAAAGGAGCTCAGCCCTTCACGCTCTTCACCACTTCGGCGACATTCCGGCCGAAGGCTTCGGCCGTCTTCAGATCGCCCGCGACCATCTCGTCGACGCCGGCATCCGACGGCGACGTCACGAGCAAGCCGAGATAGCCGCCGAGATGGTTGAGGTCGTCGCGGCCATGGGCCTTGGCGTTGGACGGGTGCATGCCAGTGCCGGTCCAGAGCATCTTGTGCTGGGCGGCGAGCGTCGAGAGATAGGCGATGGTCGAGCCCTTGTCGCCGTTCAGCGTCGCCGAATTGGTGAAGCCGGCGGCGACCTTGCCCTTCCAGTCCATCGTGTACCAGGGCTTGCTCGAGGCGTCGGCAAACTTTTTGAACTGCCAGGAGACCATGCCCATATAGGTCGGCGAGCCGAAGATGATACCGTCAGCGGCCTTCAGCGTCTCCCAGCCGGCTTCCGGAACATTGCCCTCGGCGTCGATAGCGACGAGATCGACACTGGCGCCCGCGGCGGCAGCGCCCGCCTGCACGGTCTCGGCGACCTTCTTGGTGTGGCCATAGCCGGAATGAAAGACGATCGCGATCTTGGTCATGGTCGAGCCTCTGTCGGATGAAAACCGTTCGATGCCGACAAGATGTTGCAGCGCAATGGCAGCTTCAATGCCCGCGCGGTTGCAACGGCGCAGGATGACCATGGCGCAGCCGCAAGGTCGCCGTCAGAGCGCCCTGACGAAGACGATCTGACCGTCGAGGTCGCGCCCCATGTCGCGCCAGCCATGGCGGCGATAGAAACGCTCCGCCCGCGTGCCGGCGCCGGTCGAAAGATGGGCCTGTGCGTGGCCGACGGCCTTGAGCCGCTCCAGAGCCGCATCGAGCAGCGCCCGACCATGGCCGCGCCCCTCATGGGCGGGATCGACGAAAAGCGCCCAGACCAGCCCCGTCTGATGGTTGGCGCAGGAAAACGCGACCACCTCGCCGCCGTCATCGGCCACCAGGAATACGGCCTGCTCGCGATACCAGGCGATCTCTTGATCCGTCACCCTGGACGGATCGGAGAGCACGTTCTCGCTCACGCCCATCCGGATCGCGTGGATGCGCGGCTGGTCGGCTGGCGTCGCCTTGCGAATGTGGCAGGAAAGTGCGGTCATCTCAGCGCTTTCGGACGAATTCCGTGCGCAGGACGAGCCCTCTGATCGAGTCATGGCGGCAGTCGATCTCATCGGGATCGTCGGTCAGGCGGATCGTCTTGATCACGGTGCCCTGCTTCAGCGTCTGGCCGGCGCCCTTGACCTTGAGATCCTTGATCAGGACCACCGAGTCGCCGTCGGCGAGGATGTTGCCGGCGGCATCGCGGACCTCCGCACGTCCGGGCGCCGCCGCGGAGGCCATCTCCGAAGCCGGGCGCCACTCGCCCGTGACCTCGTCATAGACGTAATCGTCGTCGTCGCCCGCCATATCCGCCCCGTGCAGCAAGAACCGCCGGTCGATCCCGGCACGGATCGCCTATACCAGCGGGGCCGGGAATTCAAACAGACAGCGGCTGTAAAATACCCCCTCAGCGTCCGAAACGCAGCGCTGGGCCTCTCCCTCTCCCGGGCTCACGGCGGGGAAAGGGGAGGCGCGTGGTGCCCGTGCTACTCCGCCGCTTCCAACCGATAGGCGGCGGTATCATAGTTCAGGATCGGCGCGAGCCAACGCTCGACCTCGTGGATCGACATGCCCTTGCGCGCCGCATAGTCCTCGACCTGGTCGCGCTCGACCTTGGCGACGCCGAAATAATAGGCGTCCGGATGCGCGAGGTAGATGCCGGACACCGACGAGCCGGGCCACATCGCGAAGCTCTCGGTCAGCTTTACGCCGACCCGGCGCTCCGCCTGCAGCAGCTCGAACAGTGTCGCCTTCTCGGTGTGGTCGGGCTGCGCCGGATAGCCCGGCGCCGGGCGGATGCCCTGGTAGTCCTCGCGGATCAGATCCTCGTTCGAGAATGCCTCGTCCGGTGCGTAAGCCCAGTATTCCTTGCGCACGAGCTGGTGCATGCGTTCGGCCATCGCCTCGGCGAAGCGGTCGGCCAGCGCCTTGACCATGATCGAGCGGTAGTCGTCATTGTCGCGCGCGAACTTCTCGGAAATCCGCTCTTCCTCGGCGCCGGCCGTTACCACGAAGGCGCCAACATAGTCCGGCCGCTCGATGCCTTCCGGCGCCACGAAATCGGAGATGCACATGTTCGGCTTGCCGTCGCGCTTGGAAAGCTGCTGGCGCAGGCCGTGGAAGGTCGCGAGCTTCTCCTGGCGGCTCTCGCCGGTGTAGAGCGCGATGTCGTCACCGACGGCATTGGCCGGCCAGAAGCCGATCACCGCCTTCGGGTTGAACCAGCGCTCTTCGACGATGCGCTTCAGCATCGCCTGCGCATCGTCCCAGAGCGCGCGCGCCGCCTCGCCCTGCTTCTCGTTCTCGAGGATCGCGGGGAAACGCCCCTTCATCTCCCAGGTCTGGAAGAATGGCGTCCAGTCGATCACAGGTACGAGATCGGCGAGGTCATAGCCGCGGAAGGTCCGCGTGCCGAGGAAGCTCGGCTTCGGCGGCTGGTAGCCTGCCCAGTCAGGCTTGAAGGCATTGGCCCGGGCCTTGGCCAGCGGCAGACGCTGCTTGTCGGCCTCCGAGCGGCGATGCGCGGCCGAGACCTTGGCGTACTCCGCGCGGATGCCTTCGATATAGGCCGGCTTCTGATCCTGCGAGAGCAGGCTGGAGACCACGCCGACCGCGCGCGAGGCGTCGGTGACATAGACCGTCTGGCCCTTCTCATAGGCGGGATGGATCTTCACCGCCGTATGGACGCGGCTTGTCGTGGCGCCGCCGATCAGCAAGGGGATGTCGAAGCCCTCGCGCTCCATCTCGGAGGCGACCGTCACCATCTCGTCGAGCGAGGGCGTAATCAGCCCCGACAACCCGATGATGTCGACCTTCTCCTTGCGGGCGACGTCGAGGATCTTCTGCGTCGGCACCATCACGCCGAGATCGATGACCTCGTAATTGTTGCACTGGAGCACGACGCCGACGATGTTCTTGCCGATGTCGTGGACATCGCCCTTGACCGTCGCCATCAGCACCTTGCCGGCGGCCGAGCGCTCGGAGCCGCCGTTCAGGCGCTTCTCCTCCTCCATATAGGGCATGAGGTAGGCGACGGCCTGCTTCATCACCCGGGCCGACTTCACCACCTGCGGCAGGAACATCTTGCCGGCGCCGAACAAGTCGCCGACCACGTTCATGCCAGCCATCAGGGGCCCTTCGATGACGTGCAGCGGCTTGTCAGCCTTCTGCCTGGCCTCTTCGGTGTCGACGTCGATGAAGGCGGTGATGCCGTTGACCAGCGCATATTCCAGCCGCTTCTCGACCGGGTTCTCGCGCCAGACCATGTCCTTGGTCGAAACCGCGACCGAGCCGTCGCCCTTGAAGCGCGGCGCGGCATCGAGCAGCCGCTCGGTCGAATCCTTGCGCCGGTTGAGGACGACATCCTCGCAGAGTTCGCGCAGCTCCGGGTCGAGATCGTCATAGGAGCCAAGCTGGCCGGCATTGACGATGCCCATATCCATGCCGACCTTGATGGCGTGGTACAGGAAGACCGAGTGCATCGCCTCGCGGACCTTCTCGTTGCCGCGGAACGAGAAGGACAGGTTCGAGACGCCGCCCGAGATATGGGCATGCGGCAGGGTCTCGCGGATCGTCTTCGTGGCCTCGATGAAATCGTTGCCGTAATTGTCGTGTTCTTCGATGCCCGTCGCCACGGCGAAGACGTTCGGGTCGAAGATGATGTCCTCGGGCGGAAAGCCGATGTCCTCGGTCAGCAGCTTGTAGGCGCGCGCGCAGATCTCGATCTTGCGCTGATAGGTGTCGGCCTGGCCCTTCTCGTCGAAGGCCATGACGACGACCGCCGCACCGTAGTTGCGGCAGATGCGGGCATGTTCGAGGAAGGCGTCCTCGCCCTCCTTCATCGAGATCGAGTTGACGATCGGCTTGCCCTGGATCGTCTTAAGCCCGGCCTCGATGACGTGGAACTTCGAGGAATCGACCATGATCGGCACGCGGCTGATGTCCGGCTCCGAGGCGATCAGGTTGCAGAACTCGGTCATCGCCGCCTGCGAGTCGAGCAGGCCCTCATCCATGTTGATGTCGATGACCTGCGCGCCATTGGCGACCTGGTCGCGCGCGACATCGAGCGCCGCCGCATAATCGCCGGACGTGACCAGCTTCCTGAACCTGGCGGAGCCGGTGACGTTGGTGCGCTCGCCGATATTGACGAAGGGGATGGTCTCGTCGAGCGTGAAGGGCTCCAGCCCCGCGAGCCGAAGATAGCGCTTGATCTCGGGCACCTGTCGCGGCGCCTTGCCGGCGACAGCCTGCGCGATCGCGCGGATATGCTCAGGCGTCGTGCCGCAGCAGCCGCCGACGACATTGACGAGCCCGGCATCGGCGAACTCGGCCAGCATGCCGGCTGTCGCCTCGGGGCTCTCGTCATACATGCCGAATTCGTTCGGCAGGCCGGCATTCGGATAGGCGCAGATCAGCGTGTCGGCGACGCGCGACAGATCCTTGATGTGGGCCCGCATCTCGCGCGCGCCGAGCGCGCAGTTGAGGCCAACCGTCAGCGGCGCCGAATGCCGGATCGCGTTCCAGAAGGCCTCCGTGGTCTGCCCCGAGAGCGTGCGGCCGGACAGATCGGTGATCGTGCCGGAGATCATCACCGGCAGGCGGATGCCCCGCTCGCGGAAGACGTTCTCGATCGCGACGATCGCCGCCTTGGCGTTGAGCGTATCGAAGATCGTCTCGACCAGGATGATCTCGGAGCCGCCATCGATCAGCCCCCTCACCTGCTCGGCATAGGATTCGCGCACCTGATCGAAGGTCACGGCGCGAAAGCCAGGATTGTTGACGTCGGGCGAGATCGACAGCGTTCGGTTGGTCGGGCCGATCGCGCCGGCGACATAACGGCGCCGGCCATCGGCCTTCTGCGCGATCGCGGCCGCCTCACGGGCCAGCTTCGCCGAAACGACATTCAGCTCATAGGCCAGCGCCTCCATGCCGTAATCGGCCTGGGCGATCTGGGTGGAAGAGAAGGTGTTGGTCTCGACGATGTCGGCACCGGCCTGAAAATAGGCCAGATGGATGTCGCGGATCGCCTCGGCTTGCGTCAGCACCAGCAGGTCGTTGTTGCCCTTGAGGTCGTGGTTCCAGCCCTTGAAGCGCTCGCCCCGGAAATCGGCCTCGGAGAACTTCTGGTTCTGGATCTGCGTCCCCATCGCGCCGTCGAGCACGAGGATGCGCTCGGAGGCGGACTGGCGCAGCGCGCGCTGGATCTCGGCGCCGTCGACAGGGGTAGGGGTGAAGTCGGTCATCGTCACGCTTTCGTGGAACCGGAACTACGCCTTTAGAACTCTATAGCCCTCATCCTGAGGAGGCCCGCAGGGCCGTCTCGAAGGATGCTCCAGATGTCTCCGGAACCTCCTGGACCATCCTTCGAGACGCCGCCTTCGGCGGCTCCTCAGGATGAGGGCGGTCAAATCACGCAGCCGCCGCGGCCTGCGCCACCGCCGGCTCGGGCTTGACCCCGACCAGATGGCAGATCGCATAGACCAGGTCGGCTTTATTCATCGTGTAGAAATGCAGGTCGCTCGCGCCGCGATCGATCAGGTCGAGCGCCTGTTCGGCGCAGACGGCGGCGGCCACCAGCCGGCGCGTCGCCGCGTCCTCCTCCAGCCCCTCGAAGCGGTCGGCCAGCCATTGCGGCACGCTCGCCCCGGTCTTGCGGGCGAAATTGGCGGTCTGCCTGAAGTTCTGGACCGGCACGATGCCGGGCAGGATCGGAATATCGATACCCGCCGCCCGCACCTTGTCGAGATAGCGGAAATAGACGTCGTTATCGAAGAAGAACTGGGTAATCGCGCGGGTCGCCCCGGCATCGACCTTCTTCTTCAACGCCTCGATATCGGCGTCGAGCGAGGCCGCTTCCGGATGCTTCTCCGGATAGGCCGAGACCGTGACCTCGAAATCACCGATGCGCCTGAGCCCGGCGACAAGATCCGAGGTCTGGTGATAGCCCTGCGGATGCGGCTCGTAGACCGTGCCGAGCCCACCGGCGGGATCGCCGCGCAGCGCCACGACATGGCGCACCCCGGCATCCCAATAGGCCCGGATGACCTCGTCGACCTCGTCGCGCGAGGCCGAAACACAGGTCAGGTGCGCGGCCGGCTTCAGCCCGGTCTCCTCGACCATGCGCTTGACGGTCGAATGCGTGCGCTCCCGCGTCGAGCCGCCGGCGCCATAGGTCACCGAAACGAAGGAGGGTCCGAGCGGCTCGAGCCGGCGCACGCTCTCCCAGAGCGCGACCTCCATCTCCTCGCTCTTCGGCGGGAAGAACTCGAAGGACACCTTCGGGCGGCGGGAGCCGTGCCGGCTCGGGCGAAACGCAGTCATCAGGCCACCTCTAGATTGTTCTGCCGCACCGGCGGATCGGACTGGACGCGCCGGTCGCATCCCCGCCAGAGCATGACCGGCAACTGGCCCGAAACGCCGCCTGCGAGCGTGATCTCTTCGGACAGATCGCAGGCGAGCCCGGCTTCCGCGAACCAGCCGGCGATCTGCGCCCGCGAGAAGCCGAGCCGGCGATGGGCATGCTCGGTCCGCAGGAATTCCATCTCATGGGGCGCGAAATCGACCACGATCAACCGCCCGCCGGGGCTCAGCATCGCGGCAGCCTCCCTCACCGCGCGGCCAGGATCGTCGAGGAAATGCAGGACCTGGTGGATGATGACGAGGTCGAAGCTTCCGCGCGGGAAAGGCAGCGCGTAGATGTCGCCCTGGCGCAGTTCCACGCGGGAGAGCCCGGCCTTCTCCAGATTGGCGCGCGCCACGGCGAGCATGGCGTGGTTCGCATCGACGCCCACTGCCCGGCCGAATTTCGGCGCGACCCGCTGCAGCATGCGGCCCGTGCCCGTGCCGAGATCGAGCATGCTGCCGGGCGTGCCCTTGCCGACAGCGGCTTCGACCGCGCCCTCGACTGCATCGTCGGGCACGTGCAGCGTGCGCAGACGGTCCCAGTCTCGCGCGACGCTGGCGAAATAATTCTGCGCGACCTCCGCCCGCGTGCCGCGCACCGCCGCAAGACGCTCACGATCTGCCGCCAAAACCGGATCGGACCTGTCGAGCCAGGCCGCAAGCGACGCGGCGAAGGCGCCGCCCGCCCCGGTCTCGTCGAGGCGGAAGAAGGCCCAGGCGCCCTCGCGGGAGCGCCTCACCAGCCCGGCCTCTGCCAACAACTTGAGGTGGCGCGAAATGCGCGGCTGCGACTGCCCGAGGATGTCGGTCAGGTCCGACACCGACAGCTCCCCCTCCGACAGCAGCGCCAGAATGCGCAGCCGCGTCTCCTCGCCAGCGGCGCGCAGGCCGGCAAGCAGGACATCCGAGGAGAGCGTGGTCGGCTGACGCAAGCGCGCAAACTCCGTGTCGACGCAGAAAAAGATATAAAGATATCTTTATGTCGAGAACGGTGTTTGCGCAAGCCCAATCTATTCCGCGGCGCCGCGCCTCTCAGCAGCGCCCATTGCCCGCCCGAGCGCGCTGAACAGCCGCGGATCGCCGGACTGCGCCACATTGAAGCGCAGGAAGCGGTTGGCCGTCTGCGACAGGCTGTAGACATTGCCCGGCGCCAGCACGATGCCCTCCGCCAGAAGCTGCCGCGCGATCACGGACGCATCCAGCCCGTCCGGCAATTCGCACCACAGGAACATACCGCCACGCGGTTCGATCCAAGGCAGGATGCCCATGGCCCTGAGCCGGGCCGAGGTCTCGCCCATGGCCCGTGCGAGGCGGCCGCGCAGCCCGTCCATGTGCTTGCGATAGCTGCCATCCCTCAGCACGGTCAGGACGAGTTCGGCCGCGAGCCGGCCGGTGCCGAAGGAGGCTGCGATCTTCAGATCGATCAGCCGCTCGATCCAGTCCGGCCGCGCCGCGATATAGCCGCAGCGCACCGAGGCCGAGAGCGATTTGGAAAAGCTGCCGATCTGGACAACCCGCTCGAGCCCGTCATAGGCGGCCAGGCGCGGCGACGGCTCTGGTTCGAAATCGGCGAGGATGTCGTCCTCGACGATCGTCAACCCGAACGGCTCGGAGAGCTTGAGCAGGCGATGCGCGACGACCGGGGACAGCGTCGCGCCGGTCGGGTTATGGAGCGCCGAATTGGTGATGTAGAGGCGCGGACGATGCTCCGCCAGAGCCTGCTCGAACAGGGCGGTATCCGGCCCGTGGCGGGTATAGGGCACGCCGACGAGCCGGACGCGATGCGCCCGCAGCAGGGCATGGAAGTTGTAATAGCAGGGGTCGTCGACGAGCACCGTGTCGCCCGGCTCGACCAGGAAGCTGCAGACGAGATCGAGCGCCTGCGTGCCGGATTCCGTCAGCATGATCTGGTCCGGCGCAGCCTCGAGGCCGTGGCCCGCCATGCGACGGGCCAGGAGCTGCCGCAGGGCTGAGAGCCCCAGCGGCGTGCCGTAATCGGCGAGCGTCTCGGCCGGCGCGCGCGACAGGGACCTCAGCCCCCGGCGCAGGCTGTCCTGTGGCAGCCACTCCGCCGGCAGCCAGCCACAGCCCGGCTTCAGGACCCCTTCCCCGGCATCGAGCGACTGCCGCGAGACCCAGAACGGATCGACGGCGCGTTCCAGCCTGGGGCCGAGATCGGCGAGCGAGAACGGTGGCGCATGGCCCGCGACATAGAAGCCGGAGCCGCGCCGCGCCTGGATTACGCCTTCGGCGGCGAGCCGGTCATAGGCCTCGACCACGGTGGATTTCGACACGCCCGTCGTTTCGGCGAACGCCCGGATCGAGGGCAGCCTCGCACCGGGAGCCAGCAGACGCCCGGAGATGCGCGACCGGACCGCCTGCATCACGAGCCCGACCCGCGTGCCGCCATCGCCGTCCAAAGCCGGAATTGGGATCATCTGTATGGCCTCCGAGCGCAGTACAGTTTGCACTAACTGTACTGAATTGTCTCTGGAGAAATGCGCGCCACGAGCCGATCGAGGGGCAAAGCAGGACCCTGGACGATGGACAAGACGACGAGCGGCTGGATCAACGGCTTTCTGGGTGTGCTGATTTTCAGCGGCTCCCTGCCGGCGACGCGGGTCGCAGTCGCGGATTTCGATCCCGTCTTCCTGACGTTGGCGCGTGCCGCCATCGCCGGCATCGTGGCGCTCGCCCTGCTCCTCGCCTTCCGGGAGAAACGACCCGCATGGCGCGATGTCCTGCCGCTGCTCGTCGTCGCGCTCACCGTCGTCATCGGCTTTCCGCTGCTGACGGCGCTGGCCCTTCAGCACATCACCTCCGCCCACTCGATCGTCTTCATCGGCCTGCTGCCGCTCGCGACCGCGCTGTTCGGCGTCATCCGCGGCGGCGAGCGTCCACGCCCGGTCTTCTGGCTATTTTCCTGTCTGGGCAACGGGCTCGTCGCGGGGTTCGCGTTGACGCAGGGCTTCACGGCCTCGCCAACCGGCGACCTCCTGATGCTGGCCGCGATCATCGTCTGCGGCCTCGGCTATGCCGAAGGAGCGGCCCTCTCGCGCCGCCTCGGCGGCTGGCAGGTGATCTCCTGGGCTTTGCTGCTGTCGCTGCCGGTCACCGCCGGTCTCGCCCTGACCATGATGCCGGCATCGTTCGCTGAGACTGGTCGATCGGCCTGGCTCGGCCTCGCCTATGTCTCGCTGTTCAGCATGCTGATCGGCTTTGTCTTCTGGTATCGCGGCCTCGCCCAGGGCGGCATCGCGGCGGTCGGACAGTTGCAGTTGCTGCAACCGTTCTTCGGCTTGGCGCTGGCGGCGCTTCTCCTGGGAGAGACCGTCAGTTGGCAGATGCTCGCGGTCTGCGCTGCCGTGGCGGCCTGCGTCGCCGGCGCGAAGCGCTTCGCCCGGTAGCCCATCCGCTCCTGGGCACGACGGGCGGGATCGGCACAACCGTCTCGCCAGCCGTGGTGGAGCCGACGAGATCGACCGAAAGACGAGCCCGCGCTGCGCTGCGAGGTCGAGCCGCCCGGCGATCTCCGCGATCTCGGCAAGACACAGCGCCAACGGCTGGCGGCCGTTGCGCAGAGGCGGCCCCGCGGCAACCAGGGTTCGCGCGGCACAGTTGGGCACATGAGGCCGCGATGCGGGCCTCCCTCAATGCCGGGGTGGACGAGCATAAGAGTGTCGGCCGCAGCCGTCACGAAGGCACGCGGCGCGGATGAGGCACCCGTCGCGGCAAAACGCCCGTAAGGGCGACGCATGGGAGGACACCACATGCGCACACGCCCATCATCACGGCGGCCTGGACCAGCGCACCGCGGTCGTCACCAAGCCGAAAGGCTCACATCAACTGCAGCGAACCCGCCGCCGTCTTGCCACGTTCGGTCTTGAGCTCGAACGAGACCTTCTGCCCTTCTGTCAGCGTCATCAGCCCCGCTTCCTTTACGGCAGTGATGTGCACGAACACATCCTTGCCACCATCGGCAGGTTGAATGAAACCAAAGCCCTTCTCAGTATTGAACCACTTGACGGTTCCGGTCGCCATCGCCGCATCCTTTGAAGCCAAAGCGTCTTCGTGACCCTTGGACGCAAGCGTCCGAGTATCACGCCATCAAAGGATTGACCGAAAATTGATCCTTGTCGAGACCAAAGGACGAGCAGGCAACATAGCCTAACGGTCAAGACTTGGTCAGAAGCACTTGCGTCATCACCGAGATTTGAGACGAACCACCGAGATATATCTCGACCTCGCCGGGATCGACCTTGTAACGACCCTCCTCGTCATGGGCACCAAGCCGCGCCGCATCGAGCCGGAAGTGCAGCGTGCGCGTCTCGCCGGCCCGCAGCATCGGCTTGTCGAACGCCTTCAGTTCGCGCAGCGGTCGCGAGCGGCTGGCGACCGGCTGGCGGATATAGAGCTGCACGACCTCCTGCCCGTCGCGGGACCCGCTATTGGTGACGTCGACCGAGACCTCGACCGTGCCGTTCAGCGCCATGCTCGGCTTCGAGACGCGCGCATTGGCATAAGCGAAGCGGGTATAGGAAAGTCCGTGGCCGAAGGGGTAGAGCGGCTCGTTGGCCTCATCCATGAAGATCGATTCATAGCGCTGGCGGATCTTTTGCGGCCGCCCCGTCGGAAGCTGGTCGTAATAGACCGGGATCTGCCCGACCGAGCGCGGGAAGCTAATCGGCACCCGGCCAGACGGATTGACCTTGCCCGTCAGGATGTCGGCGATGGCGGTGCGCCCTTCGGTGCCGCCATGGAAGGTCTGCAGGATCGCCGCGACATGCGCGTCGGCCCAGGTCAGCACCAGCGGCCGCCCCGTCGCCAGCACCAGCACCACCGGCTTGCCCGTCGCGACCAGCGCCTCCAGCAGCTCCTGCTGTACGCCCGGCAATCCGAGATGGGTACGCGAGGCGCCCTCTCCCATGAACTCGCAATCCTCGCCCAGCATGGCGACGACGAGATCGCTGGCCGCAGCCGCCCGGATCGCCGCCTCCTTGTCGGCGAATGCGGTGCCGCAGGCCTTGGTGAAGGCAGGCTCATAGGTGACGGCGACATCAGCCGGAAGCCGCTCCTTCAGCGCCTCGGGCAGAGCCTGCACGACGCGGCGCCCCAGCCCGGCCGGGTCGGTCCAGACGCGCTCGTCCTCCGGCCGCGCCATCGCGCCGATCACCGCGACCGATGTGACGGAAGGCCCGATCGGCAGCGTGTCGCCCGCGTTCTTGAGCAGCATCGCCCCATCCTGCGCGGCCTTCAGCGCGACCTCGCGCGCGGCCTGCGTCTGCATCAGGGCCGGCGCCGCGGCAGGATCGACATCCGGGCGATTGAACAGGCCGAGATGGAACTTGACCCGCAGCACTCGCCGCACCGCCTCGTCCAGCGCCTTCATCGGCACGCGCCCGGCCTTGACCTCGGCGGCCAGGTGTTTGTGGTAGACGTCGCCCATCATGTCCATGTCGATGCCGGCGAGCAGCGCCTTGCGCGCCGCCTCGGCATCGTCCTTGGCGATGCCGTGCAGGCGCAGCTCCGTGATCGAGCCGAAATCTGAGGTGACGAAGCCCTTGAAGCCCCATTGGCCGCGCAGCAGGTCGGTCAGCATGCCGCGATGCGCCGTCGCGGGCATGCCGTTCAGCGCGTTGAAGGCGGCCATCGCGGTCATCGAGCCGGCCTCGAACGAGGCCTTGAACGGCGGCAGGAAGACGTCATGGAGCTGGCTCGTGGGGATCCAGGTCGAGTTGTAGTCACGCCCGGCCTCGGCCGCGCCATAGCCGACGAAATGCTTGACCGAGGTCGCGACGCCGCCACGCTGGTAGCCGCGGGTGCGCGCCGCCGCGACGACCGAACCGAGAAAGGCGTCCTCGCCCGCGCCCTCGAGCACCCGGCCCCAGCGCGGATCGCGCGAGATGTCGACCATCGGCGCAAAGGTCCAGTTGATGCCGGCGGCCGAGGCCTCGCGGCCGGTCCAGTAGGCGGCCTGCTCGATCAGCTTCGGATCCCAGGTCGCCGCCTGGCCGAGCGGCAGCGGGAAATAGGTCGAGAAACCGTGCACGGCGTCGAGCCCGATGATCAGCGGGATCTTCAGCCGCGTCTCCCGAACCGCCTTCTGCACCGCAAGCACCTCGGCCGGCACGACGAAGTTCATCACCGCCCCCATACGGCCGGCCTTGACCTGGTTGATGTCGAAGCCTTCGCCGCGCCCCGACAGGTGCAGTTGCCCGACCTTCTCCTCCAGCGTCATCTGCCGCAGCAGCCCGTCGATCCGCCGCTCGATCGCGGCGGCCTCGCGGCCGGTCTTCCAGCCGACCGCCAGCGGAGCCGCTACCTGTGAGGCCGCAGCCTGCTGGGCCCGGGCCGACGGGGCGAAGGCCGGGGCGGCGAGGCAGCAGGCGAGAAGCGTGGCGGCGAACCGCAGGGTCATGGAGAACATCTTTCGGCGGGAGACCTGGAGGGGCCGGTGCGGCAAGAGGGTGCGGGAAGACGCGTGACGAATGTCGAGCGCCGCCCTACAGGAATGAACCCGCTGGCTCAACCTTGGACCGGCCGGGCTGGCTCGGCTGTTGCATCGCAGGCTTCGCCTGAACGCCTCCTGAATCGGACCCGCACGCCATGTCGCAGACCGCCGCCCCTTTCGCCTCGTCGACGGAGCGGCACAGGCTCTACGAGGACGCGCTCGCGATCCTGCTCGGCACGCTGATGGTCTCGATCGGCATCGCGCTGTTCTCCAAGGCGATGATCATGACCGGCGGCGCGGCAGGACTCGCACTTCTGCTGCAATATGCGACCGGCCTCGAATTCGGCCTGCTCTTCTCGGTGATCAACCTGCCCTTCTACTGGCTCGCCTTCCGGCGCATGGGGCTGGGCTTCACACTGCGCACCTTCATCGCGGTCGGCATCGTCTCGCTGCTGGTGCAAGCGACGCCGCTCTGGCTCGACATCGCCACGGTCCAGCCGATCTACGCCGCGCTTGCCGGTGGCAGCACGATGGGGCTCGGCCTGCTCGCGCTCGCGCGCCACCGTACCGCGATCGGCGGCGTCAACATCCTCGCGCTCTACCTGCAGGAGAAGCACGGCTGGCGGGCCGGCTGGACCCAGCTCGCCATCGATGCCGGCATCTTCCTCGGCGCGCTGTTCGTCCTGCCGCTCGACAGGCTGGCGGTCTCGCTGATCGGCACGCTTGTGCTCAATGCGGTGCTCGGCATGAATCACAAGCCCGGGCGTTACATGGGCGTGTCCTGAGCCAGCCGCCCGCCCGCGGCGAAACCCGCGGCCTTGCGCGCCGGCACGCGGCATGCGAATCACCCGGCCGGGTGACCCAACGCGACGAGGCTCCAGACCATGGCCCAGCCCCTGACCATCGAAGACCTGCGCATTCTGGCGAAGCGCCGCGTACCGCGCATGTTCTACGACTACGCCGATTCAGGCGCCTGGACCGAGGGCACCTACCGCGCCAACGAAACCGATTTCCAGAAGATCAAGCTGCGCCAGCGCGTCGCGGTCGACATGACCAACCGCACGCTGGAATCGACCATGATCGGCGAGAAGGTTTCGATGCCGGTCGCGATTGCCCCCACGGGCATGACCGGCATGCAGCACGCCGACGGCGAGATTCTCGCCGCCAAGGCGGCAGCCAAAGCGGGCGTGCCCTTCACCCTCTCGACGATGAGCATCTGCTCGCTCGAGGACATCGCCAGCCATGTCGGCAATCCCTTCTGGTTCCAGCTCTATGTGATGAAGGATCGCGACTTCAGCGCCCGCCTGATCGAGCGGGCCAAGCGGGCCGGCGTCTCGGCTCTCGTCCTGACGCTTGACCTCCAGATCCTCGGCCAGCGCCACAAGGACATCCGCAACGGCCTCTCCGCACCGCCGAAGCCGACGCTCGCCAACCTGATCAACCTGGCCACCAAGCCACGCTGGTGCCTGAAGATGCTCGACACGCCACGGCGCAGCTTCGGCAACATCGTCGGTCACGTCTCGGGCGTCGCCGACATGTCCTCGCTCTCCTCATGGACCGCCGACCAGTTCGACCCCAAGCTGGATTGGGACGACGTCAAGCGCATCAAGGAGCAATGGGGCGGCAAGTTGATTCTGAAAGGCATCCTCGACCCCGAAGATGCTGAAATGGCAGCGCAAAGCGGCGCCGACGCACTGATCGTCTCCAACCATGGCGGCCGCCAGCTCGACGGCGCGCTGTCGTCCATCGAAGCGCTGCCATCGATCGTCGATCAGGTCGGCAACCGCATCGAGGTGCTGTTCGACGGCGGCATCCGCTCGGGCCAGGACGTCATCAAGGCGCTGGCACTGGGCGCGCACGGCACCTTCATCGGCCGCGCCTTCCTCTATGGTCTGGGCGCCATGGGCGAGGAAGGCGTGACCCGCTGCCTCGACATCATCCGCAAGGAGCTCGACGTCACCATGGCGCTCTGCGGGCTGAGGGATGTGAAGGATGTCGATGGGCGGATATTGCTGGGTGGGCTCGAAGGGGCAATCAAACGGTTTTCCGCCGTCTGAGCCTCAAGCCACTCCTTTCCTAATTCAGAGCGCACGCGCAAGCGGGCGGATCAGAACGAAAAA
The DNA here is from genome assembly GCF_003046175.1 of Bosea sp. 124. NCBI lineage: Bacteria > Pseudomonadati > Pseudomonadota > Alphaproteobacteria > Hyphomicrobiales > Alloboseaceae > Allobosea > Allobosea sp. 124. Next base: position 3,888,366 of record NZ_PZZM01000001.1, on the reverse strand, counting down.
AGCCCCGCGGTAGCGAATCTACCACGGGGCTTTTTGAATCTGATATCAAAGCCTCACCGCGAGAACTTCTTGTACTGGATTCGCTTGGGGATGGTGGAATCGATCCCCAGCCGGCGCTTCTTGTCTTCCTCGTAATCGGCGAAATTGCCCTCGAACCACTCGACATGGCTGTCGCCCTCGAAGGCGAGGATATGGGTCGCGATCCGGTCGAGGAACCAGCGATCATGGCTGATGATCACAGCGCAGCCGGCATAGTCCTCCAGCGCCTCTTCCAGCGCCCGCAGCGTATCGACGTCGAGATCGTTGGTCGGTTCGTCGAGCAGCAGGACGTTGGAACCGGCCTTCAACATCTTGGCGAGATGGACGCGGTTGCGCTCACCACCCGAGAGCGAGCCGACCTTCTTCTGCTGGTCGCCGCCCTTGAAGTTGAAGGTCGAGCAATAGGCGCGTGAGTTGATCTCGCGCTTGCCGAGATAGAGGATATCGTTGCCGCCCGAGATCTCCTCCCAGACGTTCTTCTTGTCGTCGAGCGAGTCGCGGCTCTGGTCGACATAGCCGAGCGTCACGCTCTCGCCGATCTTGATCGTGCCGGAATCGGGCTTGTCCTGGCCGGTGATCATCCGGAAGAGCGTGGTCTTGCCGGCGCCGTTGGGGCCGATCACGCCGACGATGCCGCCCGGCGGCAGCTTGAAGCTCAGACCGTCGATCAGCAGCTTGTCCTGGAAACCCTTCGACAGGTTCTCGAAATCGACGACGTTGTTGCCGAGCCGCTCGGCGATCGGGATGATGATTTGCGCGCCGTCCGGTCCCTTGTTGTTGGCCTTCTGCACGAGTTCGTCATAGCGCTGGATACGGGCCTTGCTCTTGGCCTGGCGGGCTTTTGGCGACGCCAGCACCCATTCCTGCTCGCGCTCCAGCGTCTTCTGACGGGCGACGTCCTCGCGGCCTTCCTGGGCCAGGCGCTTCTGCTTCTGCACCGACCAGGCCGAGTAGTTGCCCTCATAGGGAATGCCCTGGCCGCGATCGAGCTCGAGGATCCAACTGGTGACGTTGTCCAGGAAGTAGCGATCATGGGTGACGATCAGGATCGCGCCCGGATAGGTCCGCAGATGGCCTTCGAGCCAGGCGGTGGTCTCAGCGTCGAGATGGTTGGTCGGCTCGTCGAGCAGCAGCAATTCGGGCTGCTCCAGCAGCAGCTTGCACAAGGCGACGCGGCGGCGCTCGCCGCCCGAAAGCTTGGAGACCTCCCAGTCGTCGGGCGGACAGCGCAGCGCATCCATCGCCTGGTCGACCTTGGAGTCGAGATCCCACAGGCCCTTGGCCTCGATCTCGTCCTGCAGCTTGGTCATCTCGTCGGCGGTCTCGTCGGAATAGTTCATGGCGAGATCGTTGTAGCGATCCATGATCGCCTTTTGCGGGGCGACGCCGAGCATGACGTTGTCACGAACGTTCAGCGTCTCGTCGAGCTTGGGCTCCTGCGGCAGGTAGCCGACGCGGGCTCCCTCGGCGACCCAGGCCTCGCCGGTCCATTCCTTGTCGTAGCCGGCCATGATCTTGAGCAGCGTCGACTTGCCGGCGCCGTTGACGCCGAGCACGCCGATCTTGGCGTCGGGATAGAAGGACAGGTGCACGTCCTTGAGGATCTGCTTGCCGCCCGGATAGGTCTTCGACAGGCCGCGCATATGGTAGATGAACTGACGGGACATAAGCGTGCAGGCTCCGCTTGCGGACTGATGGTCGCAGGTGTCGGGAAATCTGGCGCGTATGTAGCGAGACCCGGCCGCAGCCGCAACCGGCATGCCGCCGGATGCGGCCGCGATTGCGCCGGCGCCGGCAGCCTGAATAATACGCGCTGGACAACGGCTACAGGCGAATCTGACGTGTCAGGTGAAAACGGCAAGGCGCCGATCGAACTGCGGCTGCATGACGGCGCCCAGCTCTTCAACACCCTCGATCCCTTCCCCTTCCGCGAGGGCGACGTCGCGGCCGATGCCGAGCGCTACATCGTCGAATGGGCGCAGGAGCTGCCGAAGGACGAGCCGATCTCAATCGTCATTCATCTCCAGTCGCCGGGAATGACCGGCAAACCCGGCCCGGACCTCGCGACCGCGCTGACGAGCTGGTTCGGTGCAAAGGCCCGTTCCGAGGCCCAGGCCCTGCGCGAGCTCTTTCGCGACGGACGCCTCGCCTTCCTGATCGGCTTCGCCGGGCTCGCCCTGTGCCTGTTCCTCAGCTTTGTCCTGACTCAGCGTTTCGAGGGCCCCTTCGCCCGCGTGCTTCAGGAGAGCCTGGTCATCATCGGCTGGGTCGTGATCTGGCGCCCCGCTGAGATCTTCCTCTACGACTGGCTGCCCCTCGTGCGCCGTCGGCGGCTGTTCCAGCGCCTCGCGGAGGCGCGGGTCAGCGTCAAGCTGTCGCCACCCTGACCCGCCTTGCGTCGGCGCGGCATTTCCTGAACACCGAACACTGTATGCAGCATATCTTGAGAGCTGGCTGAAAGCTGTTTAGTCTCTCCGCAGGACCGCCTGATCTGAGCTGCGGCCGATCCCTGGGGAGGGAACATGAAAATCATCGTGAAAGCCGCGCTTGGCGCGGCAATGCTGTTGGCCGCCGGCCCGTCCTGGGCCTTCCCTGACCGCCCGGTGCAGTTGATCGTGCCCTGGGCCGCCGGTGGTGGCATGGATGCGGTGATGCGGATCTTCGGCGCGGGCTTCGAAGCCGAGTTGAAGCAGCCGGTCAACATCGTCAACCGCACGGGCGGCGGCGGCCTCACCGGCCATACCGCGATCGCCACCGCGACGCCGGACGGCTACACCATCGGCGGCATCAGCCCCGAAATCTCCTTTTTCAAGACGCTCGGGCTCGGCGATATCACCATCGACAGCGTCGATTCCTTCTCGCGTGTCTCGCTCATCCCGGCCGGCGTCACGGTCAAGGCCGACAGCCCGATGAAGACGGCAGCCGACTACATCAAGGCGGTCAAGGACAACCCCAAGGGCACCTTCATGGCCTCGGGCACTGGCGTCGGCGGCTCCTGGCACATCGCCTCGGGCGGACTGCTGAAGGCGGCAGGGCTCTCGGCGGATGCGGTGCGCTGGGTGCCCAGCAATGGCGGAGCTCCGGCGCTGCAGGATCTCGCTTCTGGAGGCATCAGCGTCTTTACGGGGTCGCCGATCGAGGCCAAGGCGATGCTCGACGCCGGGCGCGTGCGGACCATCCTGCTGATGACCGAGGAGCGCCACCCCAACTTCCCGGACGTGCCGAGCGCCAAGGAGGCCGGGCTGGACTGGACCTACCAGAACTGGTTCGCGCTCGCCGCGCCCAAGGGCCTCCCAGCCGACCGGCGCAAGATCCTCTTCGACGCGGCCGAACGCACCATGCAGCGTCCCGAGATTCGCAAGGCGATGGCCGATCGCGGTATCACCCCGGTCTGGGACAAGCCCGCCGAATTTGCCGCCTATGCGAAGACCTTTACCGAGCGCGGCAACGGCATCCTCAAGGAGCTTGGCCTGGCCAAGGAGTGACTCGACGAGGACTGAACCGGCCTCGGCGGGCCGCGCTTTCACAAACGCGACATCGCCTCGCCGCCCCGCTTCCCTTCGGCCCGGACCATGCATCACACTGGCCGGGCCGAAACGGAGGGAGGAGACGGATGCGACGAGCGACGCCGTGCGCGAGTGCCCTCCGGTTTGGCCTGATGGCCTTGCTGACCGCCTGGCTGGCCCCCCCGCCCGCCCGCGCCCAAGCCGACGAACCCGGCTGCCGGCCCGACATGGCTTCGCTGGGGCTGCCGATCCGGCGCGCCAATCTGGCGAAGGACGAGGTCCGCCTCACCTTCGTCGGCCACGCCACCTTCCTGATCGAGACGCCGGGCGGCGTGAAGGTTGCGACCGACTACAACGACTATGTCCGGCCAAAGCTCACGCCCGACATCGCCACGATGAACAAGGCCCATTCGACCCATAATTCGCGCAACCCCGATCCCGCCATCAAGCAGGTGCTGCCGGGATGGGACCCGACGGGCGCGGGTCCGGCGAAGCACGACCTGACGATGGGCGACCTGCGCGTCCGCAACGTCCCGACCAATATCCGTTCCTATTCGGGATCGACCGATTTCGACGGCAACTCGATCTTCGTCTTCGAGATCGGCGAGCTCTGCATCGCCCATCTCGGCCATCTGCATCATCCGCTCGAGCCCGGCCATCTGCGCGCGCTCGGCCGCGTCGACGTCGTCCTGTTTCCTGTCGACGGCAGCTACACCCTCGACCAGGAGGGCATGCTCGACGTGCTGAAGTCCCTGCAGGCGCGGGTGATGATCCCGATGCATTTCTTCGGCGGCGGGACGCTGAACCGCTTCCTCGCGCGCTCGCAGGACCTCTGGCCGGTCGAGCGTCGCGAAGAGCCGGTGATCACAGTGACCAAGGCGGGGCTGCCAGCGAAGCCGACCGTGATCGTCCTGCCGGGCCACTGAAGCCCGCGCCGCTGCCGCCTTTCGGGCGTTAAGCTCCCGGTCAGCCTGCTCGCAGGCTTCCGTTGCGCGAGGCTGCGACTTCGGCATTCTGACAGGCGTCCGATCGTCCATCAGGAAGCCCTGCGATGAAACGCGCGCTCGTGATCGCCTGCCTGTCGACCGCCCTGCTGCTGCCCGCCACAGCGGAAGCCGCCAAGGCGCGGCTCGGTGGCAAGAGCAGCACCACATCGTCCACCGAGGGATCGGGCGGCAAGGGCCAAAGCCTCATGGTCGTGCCCGGCGCGGGCAGCGCGATGGCCGGAACGGCGAAGGCCGCCGACCACGCCCCCACGCGGGTGCCCTTCCCGCCTTCCTCGGCGCCCGCCCCGGCCCCGGCCCTGATGCAGCTGACCGTGAATGACGCATCCAAAATCTGGTGCCGCAGCGAAGTCGTCGTCGGCGGCTTCTGCGTGCTCAACTAGAGCCGCCGCCTTCCCGCGAAGCCGGCGCCGGCTGTCCAGGATAACTGCTCAGAAATCGCTGATGTCGTCAGGCACGTTGCCATGGATCTTGCCGGCGGTCTTCGGCTTGGTCAGCGGCGCCGGGATCGGTGCGTTGCCGCGGATCAGGTTGACCCCGGCATAGATGTCGCTGGCGACCTGCAGGTCGAGCCGTTCCTCGTCGCGCCGGCGAACGTCCTCGGCGATCTCGACCGCCTCCTCCTGCGGCACGCCCATGCCGAGCAGCACGGCCGTGCCGAAAGCCATCGCGGATTCGAAAGTCTCGCGGATCTGGAACTCGACGCCGGCGCGGATCAGGTCCATCGAATGGCCGCGATCATAGGCGCGCACGAACAGCTTGGCGTGCGGGAAAGCCTCCTTGGCAACCGCGACGATGCGGTTGGCGGTATCGCGGCTCTCGACGCAGACCAGGATCGCCTCGGCCCGCTCCGCGCCGGATGCGTGCAGGATCTCGGCCCGCGTGCCGTCGCCATAATGCACTTTGAAGCCGAAATCGGACGCCGCCTTGATCAGCTCGACATCGACCTCGATGATCGACACGCTGAAGCCGCGCGCCAGCAGCGCCTGGCTGGCGACCTGTCCAAAGCGGCCAAAGCCGATGATCAGCGCCCGGCCATTGAGGCCGTCGGCCAGATCGACGCCGTCGAGTGACGTCTGTTCCGCCGGCATGAAGCGATCGAGCGCGATCGCCAGCAACGGCGTCAGCGCCATCGAGAGGATCACCGTCGCGCTGGCGACGGCATTGACCTGTGCGTCGAAGATGCCGGCAGACAATGCCGCCGCATAGAGCACGAAGGCGAATTCCCCGCCTTGCGAGAACAGCGCGACGCGCGTGATCGCCTCGCGCGTGTTCGAGCGGAACAGCTTTGCCACGATGAAGATGCCGAGCGCCTTGACCGACATGAAGGCGATGACCGCCAGAGCGATCAGGCGCCATTGCACGGAGATCACGCCGAGATCGAGCGACATGCCGACAGCGAGGAAGAACAGGCCGAGCAGGATGCCGCGGAACGGCTCGATGTCGGCCTCGAGCTGGTGGCGGAAGCTCGATTCCGACAGCAGCACACCGGCAAGGAAGGCGCCCATCGCCATCGACAGGCCGCCGAGCTGCATCGCCAGCGCCGAGCCCAGCACGACGAGCAGGGCCGCCGCGGTCATCACCTCCCGCGCCTGGGCCAGCGCCAGCAGGCGAAACATCGGATTCAGCAGATAGCGCCCCGCGATGACGAGGCCCGCGACGCAGGCGACACCGATGCCGAAAGACAGCCAGCCATCGCCCGCATCCCCCCTGGCCGGGGCGAGCAGGGCGACCACGGCCAGCAGCGGCACGATCGCGAGATCCTCCAGCAGCAGGATCGAGACCGCCTGCTGGCCTTGCGGCGTCGAGGTTTCGCCGCGCTCGTTCAGCATCTGCATGACGACGGCGGTGGAGGACAGGACGAAGCCCATGCCGGCCAGGAAAGCCGTCGGCAGCGGCAGCCCATAGGCATAGCCGACGCCGGTCAACAGAGTGCCGCAGAGCGCGACCTGGGCGACGCCGAGGCCGAAGATCTCGCGCCGGAGGTTCCACAGCCGCGACGGCTGCATCTCGAGCCCGATGATGAAGAGGAACATCACGACGCCGAATTCGGCGACATGCAGCACCGATGCGGGGTGCGCGAAGAGGCCTAGCCCATAGGGCCCGATGATGAGGCCCGCCGTGAAATATCCCAGCACGGAACCGAGCCCGAGGCGCCTGAACAGCGGCACGGCAACGACGCCCGCCCCCAGCAGACTGACGACCTTGATCAGATCGCCGGTGACGCCCTCGACTGCCATCCACTCCCCTTCCGGTTCAGCGCCGCCGCACGGCGCAACCACGCTCAGTTAGGTGCGCCCGGCCCGCAAGGCAATTGTCTTGCCGAACCGTCAGCCGCCGGTCCGGCTCGGGCGGCCCTCGACGGGGTAGGCCGGGTCGCTGTAGCCCGGCGTCGAGGGGTGCCCCGCCGGGACGAGCGAATTCACCAGCGCCTCGTCCTCGTCCGTAAAGACGACGTCGAGCGCGGCGAGATAGGCCTGCCATTGCTCGATCGTTCTCGGCCCCGCGATCGCCGCGGTCAGAAGCCTGTTGTTGAGGACCCAGCCCACGGCGAACTGGATCGGCGTCATGCCGCGTGCGGCTGCATGGCCCTTGATCGTCTGGGCGATGACGAGGCTCTCCTCGCGCCACTCCGTCTGCATGATCCGCCTGTCGGCACGGCCGGCACGCGTGCCTTCGGGCGGCGCCTGGCCGGGCTCGTATTTGCCGGTCAGCACACCGCGCGCCAGCGGCGAATAGGAGGCGACCCCGAGCCCGTAATAGCCGCAGGCCGGCAGGTGCTCGACCTCGGGCATCCGGTTCATCGCGTTGTAGTAGGGCTGGCTGACGACGGGCCGGTCGATGCCGAAATCATCGCAGAGCCGGCAAATCTCGGCGAGCCGCCAGGAGCGGTAGTTCGAGACGCCGAAATACCGGATTTTACCCTGCTGCAGGAGGTGCCCGATCGCCCGCACCGTCTCTGCCAGCGGCGTCGCCTGATCCTCTTTGTGGAGATAGTAGATGTCGATGAAATCGGTGCCGAGCCGGCGCAGGCTGTCGTCGCAGGCCTGCAGCACCCATTTGCGCGAGAGCCCGCCCTGGTTGGGCCCGGAGCCGAGCGGGTTCGCCAGCTTGGTCGCGAGCACCCAGTCATGCCGGCTGGCCGCGATCGCGCGGCCGGTAATCTCCTCGGAGCGCCCCTCGGTATAGACATCGGCCGTGTCGATGAAGTTGATGCCGGCCGCGCGGGCATGGTCGATAATCGCGCGCGAGCCGGCCTCGTCGGTCGCGCCGCCGAACATCATCGTCCCCAGGCAGAGCGGCGAGACCTTGAGGCCGGACCGGCCGAGCTGGCGATATTCCATCGAAACACTCCCATGCCTTCGGGCAAACCGGCCCGCCTGCCGGGGACCCTGCCCCAGCGTCGCGCCACGCACCAGCGCCTCGGGCGCAGCCGCACCCTGCAAGGCGCGCGGCAAGACGTTCGCCCGCGTGTCCGCTGCCGCAAGGAAATGCTTAATCTTTCGTGCCACGGTCTTGCATCGCCGTCACGGTCGGAGCCGATGAACCTCGCCACGCTCGTCCAGAGCCAGTCCCTCGCCACGCTGCTGCAGGCACTCGCGCCGACGACGGAGCTTGCGCCGGGCAAGACGGTCGTGGCGCGCCTGCTCGCCTTGACGGCCGATGGCACGGCGACCGCGCAGGTCGGAGGCGACACGATCGCACTCGTGCTCGAAGGTCCGGCCGCCCGGCAGAGCGCGCTGCAGCCGGGCGCCTCGCTTGTCCTCAGGCTCGACGCCGCCGACGAGCCCGGCACGGGTCTGCGCGCGACGCTGGTCGAGGTCCGCCCTCCGGGCGCCCAGGCATCGCAGCCGGGCACACCGACACAGCCTGCCCCAGCGACAGCGGCTACACCGACGCCGGCCCAGGTCGCCGCCGCGGCATCGTCCGCCCCGTTACGGGGCGAAGCTGCCGTCGCCGTCGCCCGCAGCGGGACAGCCCCACTTCCATCTCCGGTGCTCCCTGCGACGCAGCCCGCCGCCCTGCGGGCGGAGATGCCCACGGCCCGCGCCTCGACATCCGGATCGACAGCCTCGCCCTTGCCAGGCGCGGTAGCTGCTCCCCAGGCCTCCGCCCAGACGGCGACGCCCCGCGCGCTCGCCGGGCCGCTGATCGGACCGGCGCTGGCGCGGCAGGACAGCCTCGCGCCGCTTTTGGCCAACATGCGCGCGCTGGCCGATGGCTCGGTCTCGCTCGCCCTGCCGAGGCCACTGCTCACGCTGATCGACCGGGTGCTCGCACAGGCGATTCCCGTCGAACGGAACCCGGTGACGGCGCAGGTGCTGAAGACAGCGATCCAGGGTTCCGGCCTCTTCCTCGAGGCGCGTCAGGCCGATGGTCGGCCCTTGCCGCCAGCGGGCGACCTCAAGGCCGGCTTGCAGGCACTGCGGGATAGCCTCGCCCCGCTGGTCCAGGCCCTCTCGCCGCCGGCCGCCAAGCCGGCTCCGCCGGGGCCCTCCATCGCCGCGCCCGATCTGTCGCAGCCGCCGGACCACGCCGCCAAGCCTGGCCCGCCCCGCCGCGACGGTGCGCTCGTGCCCCAGCCCATGGTCGAGCCGAGCCTGTCGGCGGGCGAGAAGCCGCTCGCCATCGCCGAGACGCTGCTGGCGCAGACCGACGCCGCGCTCGACCGGATCAAGCTCGCGCAATTCGCCTCGCTGCCGCCGGAAGGCCCCCGTGCCGAGGCGCAGCACGGCCAGCGCTGGCTCACCGAACTGCCGCTCGCCTTCCAGAACGGCACGACAATTCTGCCGCTGCAGATCGAAAAAGAGCCGCCGCGGCGTGACGCCGATGGCGTGGCCGGTCCGCTCTGGCGCGTCCGCTTCGCCCTCGATGTCGAGCCGATGGGGCCGCTGCAGGGCGTCGTCACCCTGCAGGGCCGCAGCGTAGGGATCACGCTCTGGGCGGAGCGGGAAGAGGCCAGCAGGCTGCTGCGTGGCGCCTCTCCCGGCCTGGAGGCGGCGCTGGCCCACGCACAGTTCGAGAACGGCACGATCGATATCCACACCGGCCACCCGCGCGTCGCCCAGCCGACGGCCGGCCAATTCCTCGACCGCATGTCATGACGCTACCCTCAGACCGACCCTCCCCTCGCCAGATCGCGGTCGCGCTCGAATATGACGGGCAGGGCGCGCCCCGCGTCACCGCCAAGGGCCGCGGCGAGCTGGCCCAGCGCATCGTCGAGACCGGCCGCGAGCATGGCGTCGCAATCGAGGAGAATGCGGTGCTGGCGCAGGCGCTCTCGGCCGTCGAACTCGACGACCAGATCCCGGAGGAACTCTACCGCGCGACCGCGCAGGTGATTGCCTTCGTGCTGTCGCTGCGGGGCGACATGCATCGCCATCAGCGGGACGGCCACACATCTTGAACACGGGTATCGTCGTCAGGCGCATCCGCCCCGCCGATTATGCCGGCTACGGCCCGGCTTTCGCCGAGCTGGCGGCACGCGCGCTCGAACCTAATCCGCATATGTCGCCCGCTGCCGCCGCGGCCGCCCGCGTCGTCGTACCCGAGGACCGCATCGTCATCCTGGCCGCCTGGCTCAGCGAGGCCCTGGGTTCGGAACGCCTCGCCGGCATCTGGGCCCTGCGCCGCCAGCGCGACTGGCGCTCCGGCTTCGCTCCGGCGCTGGTCGCGCCGATCCTGCCGCTCTACGAGGTCTCCTCGCTGCCCGTCATCGATCGCGACCGGGCCGACGATGTGATGCAGGCGCTGTTTCGCCATCTGCTCGCCGCGGGCGATCTGCCCCGCACGCTGGCCTTGCCGCTGCTTGCGCTCGAAGGCCCGTCCTTCGCCGCGCTGACGGAAGCCTGCCGTGTCACCGGCAGCCGGCTCTCCACCTATGAGCGCTGGCAGCGCCCCGTCATGCGGCCGGAGCCCGGCGACGATGCCGAGCGCTATCTCCGGCGCGCCTTGGGCCAGAGCTACAAGAAGCGGATGCAGCAGTTCCGGGCCATCGGCCGTCATGGTGAGATGAGCTTCCGGCGTCTGCGCGGATCGGCCGCCCGGGACGCCTTTTCCGGTTTTCTCGCGCTCGAGGCAGCCGGCTGGAAGGGCCAGGCCGGCACGGCGATCGCCCGGCTGCCGCAGGCCTCGGCCTATTTCGACACGCTCGTCGCACTGTTTGCAGACGCCGATGCCTTGCAGATCGACATGCTCCTGCTCGACGGTCATCCGCTGGCCATGGGCCTGCTGGTCGAGAGCGCCGGCACGCGGCATTTCCTCAAGATCGCCTATGACGAGAGCCAGGCGCGCCATTCCCCCGGCCGCGCCCTGACCATCGCCATGCTGCAGGCCGATTTCGCCGCCACGCCGCCGGCCTTCTTCGACAGCGGCGCCGGAGACGGCGTCGATGCCGGCACCTATGTCTGGGGCGAGCGCCGCGCCATGGGCAACGCCATCATCGGCCTCGGCGGCGGCGCGCCCGACATGCCCCGGCTGGCGGCCAGCCTGCGGCGGGGTCTGCGCCGCCTCCGGGCGCAGTTGCAGCGCTGACGCGCGAGAATTCGGTGGCATCGGCCCGGCCGATCGGCCACATCTGCCCGAACCTCTCGGCAGGAACTTGCGGCAGGAACTTGCGACATGACCACCGCGATCAGGATCGGCATCGTCACCGTGTCCGACCGTGCCTCCGCCGGCATCTATGCCGATGAAGGCGGCCCGGCCATCAAGGCCTATCTCGACAGGGCCCTGACCTCGTCCTGGACGGCGGTCCCGCGCGTCATTCCCGACGATCGCGCCCTGATCGCCAGCACGCTGACCGAACTCGCCGACGAAGAAGGCTGCTGCTTGATCGTCACCACCGGCGGCACCGGCCCCGCCCCGCGCGACGTCACCCCCGAGGCGACCGAGGACGTCATCGAGAAGCCGATGCCCGGCTTCGGCGAGCTGATGCGCCAGGTCAGCCTCGCCAAGGTGCCGACCGCGATCCTGTCGCGCCAGACTGCCGGCATCCGCGGCCGCTCGCTCATCGTCAACCTGCCCGGCCGGCCGCGCGCCATCGCCGAATGCCTGGATGCGGTGATGCCGGCGATCCCCTACTGCATCGACCTGATCGAGGGCCCTTATCTGGAGACCGATCCGGCCGTGATCGCCGCCTTCAGGCCGGGTCAGAAGCCGAAGGGGTGACCCTCAGCCCCGCGAGGCCAGCCATTCGGCATAGCTGCCGCGCCTCATGTCGAAGCGGTCGTTCTGGCGCGAATAGCCATCGCCGAACATCCGGCCCACAGGCTTGTACTCGCTCATGCTGACCCTGAGCGTTGCCGGATCGACCAGCCCCTCCCGCGCATGGATGCGCACCACCTCGCCGATCAGCAGTTCGCGCGTCGGCGTGAAGGCCATCGAGACCGTCTTGCGGCATTCCAGCGCGAAGGGAGCCTCGGCGATGCGCGGCACCCGAATGTCGACGCCCGGCAGCAGCGACAGGCCCGCCGCCTCGATCTCGCTGACATCCGGCGGGAAATCGACGGCGCAGATGTTCATCGCCTCCGCCAGCGCCTCGTCGACGAGGTTGACGACGAATTCGCCGGCCGCCGCGATGTTGCGGGTCGTATCCTTCGGGTCGTTGCCAGGTTTGTGCTGGAGGCCGAGCACGATCAGCGCCGGGTCTTCCGAAAAGACGTTGAAGAAGCTGAACGGCGCCGCATTGACGATGCCCTCCGCGGACAGCGTGGTGACCAGCGCGATCGGGCGCGGTGTGACGCTGGCGCAGAGCAGCTTGTAGCGCTCGCGCGGAGCGATCTCGGAGAAGGCGACGGTGAAGGCGCTCACCGGCTCACTCCGGCTCGACCACGCCGACCTGAGTGGTGATCGAGCCATAATGCTCGATCCGGCGATGGCGCTTGAAGTCGAAGATCGTCTCCTTGCCGAAGCGGGTATCGTCGAGGTCGCAAGGCACGACGATGATGCCGTCCGCCTCGCCTTCAAGCTCGGCGACGATCTCGCCATCGGGATTGACGATCAGCGTCCCGCCCATCAGGTGGTTGCCGTCCTCGTCGCCGGCCTTCGCCACAGCTACCACCCAGCAGGAATTCTGGTAGGCCCCGGCCTGCACCGAGAGCCGGTGGTGGAAGAGGCGCTGCGCGATGCCCTCGCCGCCCTTCTGCGAATTGACCGACGGCGTGTTGAAGCCGAGCACGATCATCTCGACGCCCTGCAGCCCCATCACGCGATAGGTCTCCGGCCAGCGCCGGTCGTTGCAGATGCACATGCCGATGAGGCCGCCCATTGTCCGCCAGACCGGGAAGCCGAGATCGCCCGGCTCGAAATAGCGCTTCTCGAGATGCTGGTGCGAGCGGCTGTCATCGTACTCGACATGGCCGGGCAGATGAATCTTGCGGTACTTGCCGACGATCGCACCCGCCTTGTCGACGATGATCGAGCTGTTGAAGTGGCGGCCCTCCGGCGTCAGCTCGGCATAGCCGAAGCTCATGCCCATGCCGTATTCGCGCGCCTTGTCGAACAGCGGCTGCACCTCGGTGTTCGGCATCGCGGCCTCGAACCACGGATCGGCCTCGGCACGATCCTCATGATACCAGCGCGGGAAGAAGGTCGTCAGCGCCAGTTCCGGATAGACGATGAAATCGGCCCCCTTCGCCTTGGCTGCCTCCATCAGCCCGATCATGCGGGCGACCACCTCACGCCGCGTCTCGGCTTTCTGGATCGGCCCGAGCTGGGCGGCGGCGACGGTCAGGATGCGGGACATAAAAACCTCGGCGGGCAGGCGGTGACGACCCGAGCGGCTTAGCGAAAAGGATGCCAGCCGCCTATCCCCGCATCATGCGGGCGACGCTCAGCCCGCCTGCAATTCCTGCCCGATGGCACGCACGAGCTGAGGGCCGACAGGATCGGTCATCGAGGAATAGCCGCCGATCAGCTCGCCCGAGCGACCGACCAGGTATTTGTGGAAGTTCCAGCGCGGCGCTTCTGTCGGCCGCTGCGCGGCGGCCCAGCGATAGAAGGGATGCGCATCTGGCCCCTTCACCGCCGTCTTCTCCGCGAAGGGAAAAGTCGCGCCATGGCTCTGCCGTGCCGCCTCCGCGATGGCGGCGCCCTCGAGCGGCTCCTGCCCGCCGAAATCATTGCTCGGCACCGCGATCAGCATCAGCCCGCGCTCGCGATAGCGCTGCCAGAGCTGCTCCAGCGTCGCGAACTGGCCGGCGAAACCGCATTGGGTCGCAGTGTTGACGATCAGGACCGGACGGCCGCGATAATCCGCCAGCGGAAAGGCCCCGCCGCCAATGCGCTGGAAGGAAAAGGACGAGGCGGAGGGCACGCCCTGCGCACCGACGACGCCGCTGCCGAACGCCGGCAGCGCCCCGGCACCGGCCAACAATCCCAGAACCTCGCGACGCCGCACTGACATGGCCGGTCTCTCCATCGTCCCGGGCGCGCTTCGCTTGCCCGGTTTCGCATCATGCTCCCTTCTACGACCGGGATGCAAAAATGGATGCGCCCCGCGGCCTGTCGGCCCGGGGCGATCATCGCCGAACGGAAAGCTGTGTGAGCGGCGGGGGAGACTCGTTCAGGAGCTGAGCGACAGGACCTTCTTCACGCGCACCTCGAGATCGCGCAATTCATACGGTTTCACGACGTAATGGTCGGCGCCATTGGTGGTCGCCTCGTCCATCTTGTCGACCGAGCGCTCCGAGGTCGCCATGATGATCTTGATCTGGTTCAGCTCGGGCACCGAGCGAATGGCGCGCAGCAGGTCGATGCCGCTCATGCCGTCCATGTTCCAGTCGAGCAGCAGCAGGTCGTAGCGCTTGCTCTGCATCTTCATCAGGGCCTCGCGGGCATTCTCGGCCTCGTCGATATCCTGAAACTCGATCTGCTTCAGGAAGTAGGTCGCGAGTCCGCGCATGCTCTTCTGGTCGTCGACCACCAGAATCCTGTACTCGCTTCTCGCCTTCATAACGCTCTCCTTACGCGGTGCGCTGATGCGCCCGCTCGCCGATCAGGTCGCTGACGGCAGCGCCGATCTGGTCGAGCGCGACAACCCGGTCGGCGGCACCGATCTCGAATGCCGCTTTCGGCATCCCGTTTACCACACAGGTTTCCCCACTTTGAATTAACGTCTCGGCGCCTGTTTTCCGCATGGCTAACAAACCCTCAGCACCGTCGCGGCCCATGCCCGTCAGCAGGATTCCGACGGATTGGGCGCCGATGCTGCGCGCCACCGAGTGGAACATCACATCCACGGACGGGGAGTGACCGCTGACCAGCGGCCCCTCCCGCAGCACGCAGACGAACTCCCCGCGGCGCTCCTCGATCTCGAGATGGCGTGGACCGCCCGGCGCCACAACGGCCATGCCCGGCTTCAGCCGGTCGCCATCGCTGGCCTCGCGGACGTCGAGCCCGGTCGCCGTGGCGAGTCGCGCCGCGAACTTCGCCGTGTAGCCGGGCGGCATGTGCTGGACCACGGCGATCGGCAGGCGCAGATGGGCGAGATCGCGCATCACCACCTGCACGGCCGGAACGCCGCCGGTCGATGCGCCGATGGCGATGAACGAGGCCCGCCCGCCGATGCGGGACGGTTCACGCGGCGCCGCGACGCGCGCCGGAGCGACCTCGCGGCGTGCCGCGAACATCCGGCGGCTGGCCGAGGCGCGCTGAAGCGCCGCCACCAGATGCCGCATGAAGCCTTCCAGCGTATGCGTCGTGCCGTCGGGCTTCTCGATGAAGTCGATCGCGCCGAGTTCGAGCGCCTGAATCGTGTTGTCGGCGCCCGGCCCGCCGAAGGCCGAGACGATCAGCACGGGCAGCGGATCCTGCTTCAGGACGCGCGCCAGCAGCTTCAGCCCATGCCGGCCGGGAAGCTCGAGATCGAGCGTCACCACATCGGGGCGCAGCTCCTGGATCGCATCCCAGCCTTCCTCGGCACTGCCGGCGACACCGATCACCTTGAAGCCGGGGGCCCCGTCGATGATCTGCGTCATCAGCTTCTGCATCAGCACGGAATCGTCGACGACGAGAACGCGGACCGGGCTGGCGGAGGAGGCGTTCATCAACGGCATTACCAAATCTCCACTTCGCCGGCCACGGGCTGGGTTTTGAGGCGGTTGAGATAGGCGACTTCCTGCTCGTGCTCGGTACTCCGCTGACTCGACTGGACGTGCTGAACCCAGGCCCGCCCCGTGGACGGCTGATAATGGATGCGCCGCGAGCGCGTTCCGCCGACATCCTTCGACACGGTCGGGATGCCCTCGCGGTTGAGGAACTCGGTCACGAAGGCGATGTTGCCGTCGCCTATCGCCAGCATCGTCGCGCCCGACAGCACGCGTGCGCCACCGAACACCTTGGCCTCCAGATTGGCGCGCTTGGCCCCCCGCTTCAAGAGGCCGTTGATCAGCACCTCCATGGCGGTGTCGCCATAGCGCTCGCCCGCGCTCGCATCGTTGCCGCCATTGTTCTTCGGCAGCAGGAAATGGTTGAGCCCGCCGATGCCCGTCTGCGAATCCCGCAGGCACACCGAAATGCAGGAGCCGAGCACCGTCGCGACGATCTCGTCCTTGGCGGCGGTGATCTCGTGCTCGCCGGGGGCCACCGTAATGATGGTCGCCTCGAAGCGCGGATCGAAATAGCGGCGAGAGGAACGCGCAACGCTCATGGCAGTCTCTCATAGATCGTGCGGCCGATCAGCCGCAGTTGAGGGTGAGGCTGAGGCAGCGATTCCGAGTGGCCGAGGTAAAGAAATCCACCGGGAGCGAGCAGGGTGACGAAACGGTCGAGGATCGAGGCCTTGGTCTGCGTGTCGAAATAGATGAAGACATTGCGGCAGAAGATCACGTCGAACGGTCCCGTCATCGGCCATTTCTCGATCAGGTTCAGCCGCTTGAACGCGATCATCCGGCGCAGATCCTCGCTGATACGTGCCTCGCCCCGGCCGGCATGGGGCTCGAGCTTCAGCAGCGGCTTGACGTCCGCGGGCAGCCGGTCGAACTGATCGCTCGAATAGACCGCCGTTTCTGCCTTCACCAGAATGTCGGTGTCGATGTCGGTCGCGAGGATCTTGAAGTCCACGTCGCTGCGCGAGCCCAGCACGTCGCGCGAGACCGCCGCGATGCTGTAGGGCTCCTCGCCCGAGGACGCGGCCGAGCACCAGATCCGGATGCGCCCGCGCCGGCCGCTGCGCTCCTGCACGAGCCGCGGCAACACCTCCTTGCGCAGATGGTCGAAATGGTGCCGCTCGCGGAAGAACGAGGTGTGGTTCGTGGTCACCGCATTGATCAGCTCCGGAATCTCGTCGGCGGCCGCCGGCGTCTTCAGGAAGGCGCAGTATTCCGCGACGGAGTTCAGGCCGAGCACCTTGACGCGGCGCGCCAGGCGCCCGCGCGTCATCGCTTCCTTGTGCTCGCGGATGACGATACCAGCCTGCTCGTAGACCAGCTTCGAAATGAAGCCCATGTCGTCGCGCGTCAGCGTGACGTCGGCGAATTGCGGCTGGGCAAGGGCTGCGCTGGGTCTCGACATCGCCACTAGAACTCCGCCCAGTCATCGGCACGCCCGCCGCCGGCGGCACGCCGGCGCGGTTCCTGCCAGGTTTTCGTCGCCGGCTCTGGCCGGCGTGTCTCGGTCTGTCGTGGCGCCGGACGCACCGCAGCCGTCAAGGCCTGACGCTGCAGCCGGGCCGGCTCGGCCGCGGCGGCGCGATGGGGCGCCTGCGCAATCGGGACGTCGCCCCGGAAGGGCATATCGGCCCGGAAGAAGGAAACGAGGTTCCGCAGCGCGCCGATCTCGCTCATCAGCTCCGTCGCTGATGTCGCGCTCTGCTCGGCCAGCGCGGAATTCTGCTGCGTCGTCTCGTCCATATGGGCGACAGTGCGGCTCATCTCCTCGATACCGTGGGCCTGCTCGGCGGTGGCCCGCGAGATTTCCACGACCGTCGCCGAGACCTTGCCGGCTGCCGTGACGATCCGCTCCAGCGCATCCCCCGTCGAACGCACGAAGCGGACACCCTCGCCGACCTGTTCGTTCGAGCTGACGATCAGTCCCTTGATGTCCTTGGCTGCCTGGCCGGAGCGCTGCGCCAGCGCCCGCACCTCGGAGGCCACGACCGCGAACCCCCGCCCGGCATCGCCTGCGCGGGCGGCCTCGACGGCGGCATTCAGCGCCAGCAGGTTGGTCTGGAAGGCGATATCGTCGATCACCGAGACGATCTCGGAGATGCGCACGGACGAGCTCTCGATGCGCTCGATCGCGCCGACGGCCTGCGCGACGACGTCCTTGCCGTCCTGCGCGACGCCCATCGCCTCGTTGGCGAGCTCCGTCGCCTCGCGCGAGCGGCTGGCGCTCTGCTTGACGGAGGCCGCGAGCTGTTCGGTCGTCGCGGCCGTCTCCTCCAGATTGGCGGCCGTCTGCTCCGTCCGCTGCGCCAGGTCGCCCGCGCCGGAATCGATCTCTGTCGCAGCCCGCGCGACATTGCCGGCCGTGCCCTGGATCGTCGCAACGGTCTCGCCCAGATGCGCCAGCGCCGTGTTCAGGCTGGATTTCAGCTCGGCGAGACGGCCACGATAGCTCCCGGTCATGCGCTGCGTCAGGTCGCCATCGGCGAGGCCCCCGACCACCGTCGCGAATTCGCCGATGGCGCTCTCGACGACCGCGTTGATCTCGTTCATCCCCTCGGCGATGCGCAGCAGCGCATCGGGCTTGCCCGCCAGCGGCACACGGCGGGAGAAGTCTCCCTCCACGGCCGCAGCGACCATCTCGGCCACTTCGGCGGCAGCGGCGAGTTCGTCGGTCAGCTCAAGCCATTCGACCGCCGTGCCGAGCTGGCGGCCATCGTCATGCATCACCGGCGAGAGCGAGAGCGAGACGGTGCGCCGGCCCAGCGCAAAGCGGATCGCCTGCTGCTGGCCCGGTCGCAAGCCAGACTGGTCCTGGATGCTCTCCATGACCCTGCCGAGCATGTCCTTGGCCGAGCAGCCCGGAAAGGCGGCGCGGAAATCCTCCTGCGCCTCACCGAAGAACCGCAGCAGCGACTTGTTGACATAAACGACGCGGCCTTCGCCGTCGCAGACCATCACACTGGTCCGGCAGCCGTCCAATGCGGCGCGGATGCGCAGCGCCTCGACGCCGGAATCATGCATCGTCTTGAGCGCGCGCGCCAGATCGCCGATCTCGTCGCGGCGGTCGAGGCCAGGAACGGCGTCATCTTCGCCAGAGGCGAGCCGGCCGACGGCATCGCGCATCGCCGCGATCGGCCGCCGGACGTGGCGCGCCGTCAGCCAGGCGGCAAGCCCGACGAGGCCGAAACCGGCGACGCCCAGGCCAAGCTGGGCCACCGGATCCAGCCGCCCCAGGGCCGCTTGATAGGCGATGGCTCCGCCCGTGCCCGCCGCCACTAAGGCGGTCGAGACGAGCATGAGCGGCAGCTTGAACGAGAGTCGCGAGAGGGGACCGGGGACGCTGCCCATAGATGGTGTCGTTTCTTTTCTGGCCCGCGCTCTTCCCAACGCGACTCCTCGGGCCCTTGGTGGTCTCAGGCACTCAGCTTGCGCGGGCGACCCGCGCCATCGGGGTCTCGACGCCGCCGTCGCGGATCACCGCCGCGAGATCGAGCAGGGCCACGATGTCGGTGTCGAGCAGCACGAGGCCTTCGATCAGGCCGTGCTCGTCGCGCTCCAGATCCGGCGCGGGGCGCACCGCGCTGACCGGCACGTCGACGATGTCCGAAACCGAGTCGACCAGCAGGCCGGCCACCTTGTCCTCGATGTCGACGACGACGATGACATGGGTCGCGGTCGCGTCGGTGGTGCCGAGCCCGATCGAGGTGCGCAGGTCGTAGACCGCGAGGATGACGCCGCGCAGGTTGAGCACGCCGCGCACATGCGGGGCCGCGTGCGGCAGCGGGGTCGTCGCCTGCCAGCCCTTGATCTCGCGGACCATGCCGACATCGATGCCGAAGGTGCGGTCGCCGACCTTGAAGGTGACGATCCGGCGCGCTGCCGATTCCGGCTGCGCCGACGAGAAATGCTTTTCGCCGAGTTGCAGGGTCATGGTCATCCAGCCAGTTTCAGTTCGGTTGCGGGGTGGCGCTCGCCGGAACCGGCGAGGCGCAGCATGGAGTCGACGTCGAGGATCAGCGCGACGAGGCCGTCGCCCAGGATGGTCGCGGCCGATGCGCCGTGGACCGTGCCGTAATTGCCCTCGAGGCTCTTCACGACGACCTGCTGCTGCCCGACGATCTCGTCGACGGCAATGCCGACATTGTCGCCGCGTTCAGTCTCGGCGATGATGATGATGTTCTCGTTGGGCGTCCCGGACGAGCCCATGACGGTGCCGAGACGGTGCAGCGGCGTGATCTCGCCGCGCCAGCGCAACACTTCCTGCCCGAAGGTCAGATGCTCGATCGGGGTCGAGGCGAGATGCTGCGTCTCGATCACGCTGGCGATCGGGATGACGTAGCGGTCGTCGCCGCAGCGGATGACCATGCCTTCGAGCACGGCGAGCGTCAGCGGCAGCGCGAGCGTGAACTTGCAGCCCCGGCCCGGCTCGGAATCGACCGAGATGCGACCGCCGAGCGATTCCACGTTCCGGCGCACCACGTCCATGCCAACACCGCGGCCGGAGACGTCGCTGATGACATCGGCGGTGGAGAGCCCGGCCGCGAAGATCAACTGGTCGATCTCCTCCGGCGCCAGCCTTTCGTCCGCACCGACGAGGCCGCGCGACCTGGCCTTAGCGAGCAGCCTGTCGCGACCGATGCCGCGGCCGTCATCCGTGACCGAGATGACGATGCGCCCGGCGCGATGCTCGGCGATCAGCTTGATCGTACCCTCGGGGCTCTTGCCGGCGGCGATGCGGTCGTCCGGCGTCTCGAGCCCGTGATCCATCGAGTTGCGGATCATGTGGGTCAGCGGGTCGGCCAGCTCCTCGATGATCGTCTTGTCGACCTCGGTGTTCTCGCCTTCGAGCACGAGGCGGACTTCCTTGCCGAGCGTCTGGGCGAGTTCGCGCACCAGGCGCGGCATGCGCTGGAACACCGCCTTCACCGGCTGGGCGCGGACCGCCATGACATGGTCCTGCAATTCGCGCGTCTGGCGCGACAGGGTCAGGATGCCTTCGGCAGTCTTGGCATAGACGTCATAGGGCAGCGAGCGCACGCACTCGACCAGCATGGACTGGGTGATGACGATCTCACCGACGAGGTTCATCAGCTTGTCGATGCGGTCGAGATCGACGCGCACGCTGACGGCCTGGCGCTGGCGCGCCGCGGCGGCGTCGTTGGCCGGGGCGCGGGCCGCGGCCTTGGCGGCGGCCGGAGCCTCCATGACAGCCGCGACCGGCGCTGGCGCCTGGACGGGAGCGGAGGGCTGGATATCGGGTGCCGAGGTCGGAGCCGAGGCGGGGCCGAGCTTTGCCAGGATGGCGGAGAGATCGGCGGCGACCGAGCCCGAAACCTCGGAGGCGGAGGCCTCGGCAACGGCAGCCACCGGCGCTACCGCCTGGACCGCCGGCGCGCCGGCCAGGATCTCGATCTCGAATTCCTCGGTCGCGAGGGTGAAGTCGAAGCGGCTGCAGATTTCCTCGACCGACAATTCGGTGCGCATCGTCACGACGAAGCGCATGAAGCAGTCCGAAACGTCGATCGTCTCCAGCGCCGGCACATGGCTGAGGTCGCAGGCAATCGAGACGATGTCGTCGGCCGGCAGTGACGCGAACACGACGCGCGGCTCGATGACCCGGCGAAACAGGTCGCTCTCGGGCGAGATGCGCAGAATGATGTCGCGGCCCGGCTTGCCGGAAGCGGGCTTGCCCGAGGCCGGCTTGGCGCCGGGCTCGTCGTCCCAGCCGGTGTCGGCGGGTGCGGAGCTCACGCCTGTCTTGGCCTCGACCATCGCCAGCAGATTGCCGAGGGCGGCGATGCCGGGAGGCGCATCGTTGGCGGGCACCGCAGAAGCGGCGGCGACGGGCGCAGGAGCCGGCGGCGCGACCGGAGCAACCGGAGGCGGCGGAGCGGCGGCGCCGGGCGCCTTGCCGACCTGCTCGAGCGCCTCGAGAAGATCGGGGCGCGGGCGGGCAGGCTCGTCGCTGCGCGCGGCGGAAACCAGATCGGCGACCGCGTCCGAGCAACGCAGGAACAGTGCGAACGGCGCATCCTCGAGCGCGACGCGGCCCGAGCGCAGATGGTCGAGCGACGCTTCGAAGACATGCGCGAAGGCGACCAGCTCAGTGCAGCCGAAGGCGCCGGCACCACCCTTGATCGAGTGGATCGCCCGGAAGGCGGCGTTGACATCCTCCGGATCGGTCGAGCCCTCGTCGAGCGCCTGGAGACGCTGTTCGAGCGCTCCCAGAAGCTCTTCGCACTCCTGGAAGAAGGTCTGCTTCAGTTCCGCCAACGGATCCATAGACGAGAGCCTCAGTTCTGATAGCGGGCGACGAGACCGAGCAGGGTATTGGGCTCGAAAGGCTTGACCATCCAGGCGCTGGCGCCGGCGCGCCGGCCCTCCGCCTTGATCTCCGCGCCGTTTTCGGTGGTCAGCACGATGATCGGCGTATTCTGCCCGGCAGGCCGCGCCCGGCAGGCGCGGGTGAACTCGATGCCGTCCATCAACGGCATGTTGAGATCCGTGATCACGAGATCGGGCTTGAACTGGTCGAATTTCGCCAGTCCGTCCTCGCCGTTCTCCGCCTCGGCCACTTCATGGCCGGCGTTGCGCAACGTCAGACTGAGCAGACTGAGCAGTGTCTTGGTGTCGTCGATGGCCAGAATGCGCATTCATATCACTCCAGAACGAGAGCGCTGTGAGCGGGATCGAAGCCGATCGCCTGCAGGGAATCGCGGCACTCTAGAGACGCCGCCTTGAGCGAGACCGACAGCCCGCGCGCCTTGGCGCTGGTCGCGGCGGAATGCAGCAACTGGACCCAAAGGCTGGGCAACGGCCCCGCCTCGGCACATTCGACGGCTATGCTCTCCTTCTGCTCCAGCGCGACGAGCAACTGGTTGCGGAAAGTGGCCGCTTCGGAGCGGCCCAGAAAGGCAGGGAGCGAGACGGTGATGACCATGGTGACACGACCCAGGATTGCGCCACTCAGCATCAGGTCGGACTGGTAAAAATTTCCCTAACTGGAGGACGTTGCGTCAATCTTTTGGGCAGACCCGTGGCGGAAAACGTGATCGCGGCCGGAAGCGACCGTCCGGTGGTCAGCCTCGGGACAGCCCTCGGCCGGGCCCGGCGACGCGCCGCCGGACCCGGCCGGAGGCGCGCCTAGAACATGTTGTTGCTGATCGCGCGCGGCACGAGCGAGATGCTGCCGCTCAGCTCCCGATACTTGCGCGGGATGTTGATGATGCCCGAGAGATGCAGCCAGAGATTGTTGGGCGAGATCGGCTTGGTGATGATCTCATGCGCGCCGAGCTTCGCCGCCTGCACGACCGAGCGGCGGTCGGCGCGCTCCATCATGACGAGGACCGGCGCCTTGGCGAAGGGCGAGGTCTTGAACGAGCGGATCGCGGCCAGGCACTTCGTGCTGCCATTGTCCGGCAGGTCCCAGTCCAGGATCACGATGTTCGGCTGCTTCTGGATGAACATCGTCGCGGCGGAGGCGAGGTCCGAGGCCTCGAAGATGCGGTGCAATTGCGCCTGATAGAGCATCGTGCGGACGATGCGCCGGTAGTGCTGACTCGGGTCGATCAGCAGCACCGACAGGTTGGGAAATGACGGCGCTATATGCATGACGCGGGCTCGACCACTGACTCAACCTGGAAACACGACGTGAATGCTTTTGGTTAGACGCTGAGGCCGAAGCGGAAGCCGCCCCAGTGCCGGCCCCTGACCATGATCGGCGCCGACAGATCCTCCATCACCAGAAACTGGCCGCCGCCCATGTCGCGACGGTAGGTCTGCAGCAGGAACGGCTTTCGGTTGCGTGCCGCCGCCAGCCCGGTGCGGTCGTTGAAGATGCGCCGGTTGCGGCAATTCGCATTGTTCCAGACCGGGTCGGAACCTTGCGGCTGCGCGTATTTGCGGTTGTGCGTCGGCAGGAAGCCGTTGCGGTCGATCGCCGCGCAGAACACGATGCGGCGGTTGGATGCCAGAAGCGCCTCTTGGATTGGCGGCAGCATGCGGTCGCACAGCCCCACGAAGCGCGTCATGTACTGCACCGGATCGCTGCCGGCGATCGGCTGGTAGGCCTCGTCGTACAGATCGGGCAGCGTCAGCTCGCCGCGATCCAGCGCCTGCTCGAACATCGCGCCGATCGTGGCGGCCGTCTCCATGGCGGTCGCGATCAGCTCCGATTGCGCAGTGCGCACGCCGGAGGCGGCGATCGCACCGAGGATGCCCTCGCTGATCGCAACGAGCGCGTCGCTGCGCTGGGCCGCCCGCTCGAGGTTCTCGCTCGACTGGTCGACGCCATCGACCAGCACCTTCAGGTCCTCGCCCACCTTGGCGAAGGCGATGGCGCTCTCGCGCGTCGGGTTTGAGATCGCGTCGATGTCGCCGATCAGGCCGACGACCGAGCGGCCGAAGCTGTCGAGCTCGCCGAGCTGCTGCGAGATCGACTGGCTCTCCTCGCTGGCCCGGCGCGCCGTCGAGGCGTTCTCGTCGCTTCTGGTTGCGAGCAGGTCGACGGATTTGACCAGCGCATCGAGCTGCCGGGCACTGAGCACGGTCGCCTCGCGCGTCTGCTCGGCCAGGTGCTTGACCGCCGCGGCGATCACCGCAAAGCCGCGCCCGGCGGCGCCGCTGCGCGCCGCCTCGACACCCGCATTGATCGACAGGAGCTGGATCTCGCGCGCGATGGCCTGGATCGCATCGCTCGAGGCCCTGACCTTGTGGGCGTCGACGACCGCCTGGGAGAGCGCCTCCGAGATCGACTGCGCCCCCAGCGACAGCGCCTCGATGTCCGACTGCGCCGCGTTCAGGCCGAGCTTGACCGCCCCGGTGACGCGTTCGAGCCCGTTCCTGACGACAGAGGCCGTCGTCTGCGCTCCCTCGGCCGCCTGCTGGATCGAGCGATTGGCACGCGAGACCTGCTCGACGGCGGTGACGATCCGGTGAAGGCCGTCGGTCTGCCCCTCGAGTTGACGGGTCACGTCACCGATGCGGCCGGAAATGTCGGTGATCTCCACCCCGAGCTTGCCGAAGCGTTCGGAGATCTCGCGCACGGCGCGCTCGGCGGAGACGGCGGTCGGCATGTCCTCATTGGCCGGCTCTGAGGCCTTCAACGCGAGCGCATGCATGATCGGCGGGTCCTTTTCGGGCCTCGATAATTCGAGCCTGACGCTAGCAAAACGCGGTAAATCGAGTGTTAATGCAACTTTCGAGGGTATTTGCTGGGAAAGACGGCGGTGTGAGGCGGGTGATCGTCGCGCCCGGCGCAATGCGCGGCGAAGCAGCCCGCTCCCGCCGATCGGACCGGCGGGGAACTCCGCCCCCGCCGAAACCGTATACTGATTGCATCCGCGGATGCGGCTAACGCATAACCTTGCGGCAAGGCCGAACAAGATTCCGCCCCGCCACTGGAGGATCCCGATGATTACCGCGCATTCGCTCTCCCGCCGCTCCCTGCTTGGATGGGGTGCGGCCACCATCGCGGTCGCAGCCGCGCCGAAGGTCTGGGCCCAGGCTGCGGCGCCGGCCGCCCCGGCAGGGCCGTTCTCGCTGCCGAAGCGGGCCTATGAGGCAGCCGCGCTGGAGCCGCATATCGACGCGACCACGATGGATATCCACTACAGCCGACACCATGCCGCCTATGTCGCGGGCATGAACGCCGCCGCCAAGGACCACGGCGTCCTCGCCGCCAAGCCGCTCAACGAGCTGCTGGCCGAGATCGGGCAGCTGCCGGAAGCCGTACGCGTCGCGGTCCGCAATGCCGGCGGCGGCCATGCCAATCACAGCATGTTCTGGGAGATCATGGGCCCGGGCACCGGCGGCGCGCCGACCGGCGACGTCGCGGCCGCGATCACCAGGGACCTCGGCGGCTTCGACAAGTTCAAGAGCGATTTCGAGGCGGCGGGCCTGCGCGTCTTCGGCTCGGGCTGGGTCTTCGTCACCGTCGACAAGGCCGGCAAGCTGGCCCTGCTCGGCAAGCCCAACCAGGACAGCCCGCTGATGGACAAACACATGGTCCTGATCGGCAACGACGTCTGGGAGCACGCCTATTATCTCAAATACCAGAACCGCCGCGCTGACTACCTCAAGAACTGGTGGAACGTGGTCAACTGGGCGAAGGTCAATGAGCGCTACGCCGCCGCCAAGGCTGGCAAGCTGACGATCTGAGGGCACGGCCGTGCGGAAGCGCCAACCGTAAGGTCCAGCGCCGAGCCAAAAACTGTTGGCGCAAGGCCACGACGCCCTTGCGCCAACCGCAGGCGATCTCTAATTTAGAATTATTCTAAATTAGAGATCGCCTCATGCTCTCCCGCTTCTCCCTGCCCGGCTTCGGCGGCAAGCGTCGCTTCGACGACCTGTCCGAGAAGGAAATCCTTGCTCTCGCGATTGCCTCCGAGGAGGAGGACGGCCGCATCTACGCAACCTATGCGCAGACGCTGCGGACCGCCTATCCCGCCTCCGCTGCGATCTTCGACGGCATGGCGCAGGAGGAGGACGGTCACCGTCAGCGCCTGCTCGCGCTCTACCGGCAACGTTTCGGCGATGTCGTCCTGCCGATCCGACGCGAGCACGTCGCCGACTTCTACGCCCGCAAACCGGTCTGGCTGGTCGAGAATCTCGGCCTCGACCGGATGCGCGAGGAAGCCGAGGACATGGAGCGCCAGGCGCGCGACTTCTATGTCGCGGCGGCCGGCCGCTCGACCGATCTCGACACCCGCACGCTGCTGGGCGAACTCGCCGCAGCCGAGGCCGGGCACGAGGTGAAGGCGCGGGAGTTGACCGCCGAGCATCTCGACGGCGAGGCTCGGACCGAGGAGGACCTCGCCGCGAAGCGCCAGTTCGTCCTCACCTGGGTCCAGCCGGGTCTGGCCGGCCTGATGGACGGCTCGGTCTCGACGCTCGCCCCGATCTTCGCCACGGCCTTCGCCACGCAGGACCCGCGCACCACCTTCCTGATCGGCCTTTCGGCCTCGGTCGGTGCCGGCATCTCGATGGGCTTCACCGAGGCCGCCCATGACGACGGCAAACTGTCGGGCCGTGGCGCCCCGTGGAAGCGCGGACTGGCCTCGGGCGTGATGACGGCCCTGGGCGGGCTCGGCCACGCCCTGCCCTATCTGATCCCGCATTTCTGGACGGCCACGACGGTGGCGCTGATGGTCGTCTTCGTCGAGCTCTGGGCCATCGTCTGGATCCAGAACCGCTATATGGAAACGCCCTTCCTGCGCGCCGCCTTCCAGATCGTGCTGGGCGGCGGGCTCGTTCTGGCGGCAGGCATCCTCATTGGCGGGGCATAGCTCTGGAAGCCCCTGGGCAGAGCCGGAACCGTCATGCTCGGCCCTATGGCGAGCATGACGGAATGTCGTGTTCGGTGAACGGCCTCAGGCGAGCCCCGGCGCCTTCGCCTCGCAGACGCCGGCTTGCTGGAGCGCGAAGGCCGCGCGCAGGCAGAGATCCTCGCGCCAGGGCGCCGCGATGATCTGCACGCCGATCGGCAGCCCCGCGCCGAACACCGGCACCGCCGCCACGGGCAGCCCGATCGCCGAGATCGGCTGGGTGAACAACCCGAGATTGGGCCGCAGCGGCACGCTTTCGCCGCGCAATACCAGCATCTTCTGGCCGACCAGCGGCGCCGGGCACGGCGTCGCAGGCGCGACGATCAGATCGACATCCGCGAAGACCCGCATCATCGCGTCATGGAACCAGTGCCGCGCCCGCTGCGCCTGGACATACCAAGCCGCCGGCAGCATCGCCCCGGCGAGGAAGCGGTCGCGCGTCTCCGGGTCGAAATCGTCGGCCCGCTCGCGCAGCCGGTCGAGATGGAAGGTCGAGCTTTCGCTGTTCGTGATCAGGAAGGCGGCAGCCCGCGCGATGCCGGCCCCTGCCAGGTCGATCGTCCGCGTTGCGCCAAGCTCCTTCGCAACGGCGGCGACCGCGGACGCCGCCTCGGGCATACCGTCGGTCGAGAAATGCCCACCCGCCACCGCGATGCGCAGACCACCGACGCCGCTCCCGAGCGACGGCAGCACGGCCTCGACCGGCCTTTGCGCGCAAGCCGGATCGTCGGGGTCCGCCCCCTGCATCAGCTCATAGGCCATCGCCAGATCGGTGACGTCGCGTGCGAACGGGCCGAGATGGTCGAGCGAGTCGCAGAAGGGAAAACTGCGCGTGCGCGGCAACCGGCCATAGGTCGGTTTCAGCCCGAACACGCCGCAAAGCGAGCTCGGCACCCGGATCGAGCCATTGGTATCGGAACCCAGCGACAGCGGCGCCAGACCTGCCGCCGTGGCCGAGCCCGAGCCGGAGGAGGAGCCGCCAGCCATCCGGGCCGGATCGTGCGGATTGCGGCAGGGCCCGTCATGAGCGTTCTCACCGGTGAAATCATAGGCGTATTCGCCCATGTTGAGGCCGCCGAGCAGGACCGCGCCCGCAGCGTTCAGGCGCTCGACCAGCACCGCATCGCGCAGCGCCGGTGCGCGCTCGCGATTGATCTTCGAACCCGCCTTCGTCGGCAGCCCGGCGATGTCGAACAGGTTCTTGGCCGCGAAGGGCACGCCGGCGAGCGGGCCGAGCGCCTGGCCGGCCGCGCGCGCCTTGTCGATCCCGCGCGCCTGCTCCAGCGCGCGCTCCCCCGTCACATCCGTGAAGGCATTGACGACGGGATTGACGTTGTCGATACGGGCGAGAAAGGCCTCGGCAACCGCCTCGGCCGAAATCTCTCCATCCCTGACCTGCGCCGCGATCCGGTGGGCCGGCGTAAAGACGTCGAAACTCACGAAGCCTCTCCACGCACGACGCCTGGCCGGAAGACCGGCGCGAGTTCGAGCGAGGCCGGATCGAGTGGCGCGGCCCGGACCACCTCGGACATGCCATGCGCGATGGCAAGGAACTGCAGCACCGCCGGCCGCTGCGTGTCCGTGATCGTCAAGCCGAGCGCTGGCGCCATTGCATCGAGATGGCGCGCGGCATCGAAGCCGCCAGCCGGATCGGTCCTGCTCATTCGGCCGGCTCCAGATTGCCATGCGGCTCGGTGGTCATCGTCTTGGTGCCCGTCTCGCCGGCCAGCGCCTTGGCGCAGTAGTAGAGGAAGCCCGCGACCATCGCATAGGCGAGGCTGATAGAGGGCGTCACGCCCAGCCCCTTGCCGATACCGATCGCCTCGCCATGCATCAGCCCGAAATAGGTGAGCACGGCACCGGCCGCGGCAAAGGCCGCCGCCTGCATGAATTGCTTCTCGATCACGAAGACGGCGATGGCCCCGAGCACCAGCCCGGACAGGATCGCGCCGCCACCCATCAGTTCGAGCCCGTGATAGAGCACGCCCATATTGGCCATCTTGTCGATGCCGACGGCCGCCGCATTGGTCCCGGCGGCACCGAGCGCCCCGTCGATCAGCACCTTGGCCCAGGCGGCGAGATGCGGCGTGATCGCCAGCACGATCGCCGGTGCATGGCTGGCCGGCGTCGTCTGGAACGCCTGCGCCCCGATCAGCATGCCGATATAGAGCAGGATCGGCGAGATCGCGACGATCGGAATCAGCGCCAGCAGCAGCGCGATGATGCCGAACCAGCACAAGACGATCACGATCAGGCCCGTCGCGGCCGAATAGCCGATGCGCCCGCCCATCGCCTTCCAGCCGGGGTGGCCGATATAGACCGCGTTGATGAAGGGGTTGCCCATCAAGCAGCCGATCAGCGAAACGACGCCGTCGGCGGTGAGCACCCGCGTCGTCGGATAGTGGTCGCCTGCGGCCTCCGCGCTTTCGACATTGTCCATTGCCTCGACGAGATCGTAGATGCCGAAGGGAATCGCCGTGACGAGGATGATGCCCAGATAGCTGAAGCCCGAGAAGACGTGATCGACCGCCGGCAGCGGCAGCGAGAAGCCGAAGGTCGAGAAGGCGGCCCCGAGCTTGGCGAGGCTCAGGCCTCCGACATCGAGCCCGAGCAGCGCCGAGCCCCAGGCGATGACCATGCCGAAGGCGATGGCGACGAGCCCTGCCGGGACGCCGCGCGGATAGCGAATTCCGCCGAACCAGCTCACCAGGATGATGGCGAGGCAGACCAGTCCGATCGCCGGAGTCAGGAAGATCTCCAGCGCCGGCCGCATCGAGATGAAGGCGATCGAGACGCCAGCCAGCGTACCGAGCAGGGCCGCACGCGGTGTGATCTTGCGGATATAGGGCGCGATGAAGCCGCCGAGCATCAGGATGAAGCTCTGGAAGAACACCCAGACGAGGCCGGCCTCCCAGCCCTTGATCGGGTCGCCCGTCATGCTCGCGATCGGCAGCATGATGACGAAGGTGACGACGAACATGTGGGGCACGCTGATGCCAGACGGCAGCGCGCAGACATCGTCGCGCCCGGTCTCCTTGGCGAGCTTCCAGGCGAGATAGGCATAATACCCGGTCGACAGGAACATCATCAGCCCGAGCGCCGGCAGGATGCGCCCAAACACGATCTCGGAGGGCATCTTCAGCACGAATTGCAGCAACCCGGTCAGCACCAGGAGGTTGACCAGAATGTTGGTGCCGAAACCGAACAGGGCGTTCCAGTCGCCCGGCGTCCAGAGTTTCGGTGAGGTCGTCGCCGTTGCGGTCGCAGCCATATCCCCCTCCTGTTCCGTTCTCTCAGCCTTCATGCCGCCAGCTGCGCTTGTCCCAGCGCCGCAAGCACATCTCCCGTCGTCGAAACCCAGCCGAAGATTCCGCCCTGCGCCGCGATCATCCGCAGCCCGACCTCGTGGAATTCCGGGAAATAGGAAGCGCAGGCATCGCCCAGCACGAGGCAGCGATAGCCCCGGTCGTTGGCCTCGCGCACCGTCGTGTGGACGCACACCTCGGTGGTGACGCCCGTCACCATCAGCGTTTCGATGCCGCGATTGCGCAGCATCAGGTCGAGATCGGTCTGGTAGAAAGCGCCCTTGCCAGGCTTGTCGATCACCGGCTCGTCAGGCAGCGGCGCGAGGGCCGGGATGATGTCGTGCCCCGCCTCGCCCCGGATCAGGATGCGTCCCATCGGCCCGCAGGCGCCGATGCGCTTGTCGGCCGGCCCGCGCAGGACCTTGGCAGGCGGTGCGTCCGAAAGGTCGGGACGATGGCCTTCGCGGGTGTGGATCACCAGCATGCCTGTGGCTCGCGCGCCGGCCAGAATCGCACGGCAGGGTTCGACCGCCGCGACCAGGCGCGAGACGTCGTTGCCGAGCGCCGCGCCGAAGCCGCCGGGCTCGAGGAAGTCGCGCTGCATGTCGATGATGACGAGCGCGGTGCGCGCGAAATCCACGCTGAGCGGAAAGGGCTGGGCTGGAATCTCGAAGCAGCTCATGGCTTGGCGCCCCCGATCGCGGACGAACGGAACAGGCTTTGCAAGGGCTGTGCCTGAGACCGAGTCACGCAAGCATCGCGGAATCAGCGTCTCAGCAACGACCGCCAGAACCTTGGGATTGCGATGGAATCGCGCGGAATCAAAATCTCAGTTTCAAGGCACCGCAGGGCCGTGCGCCTTGTTGCGAGCAACGATTCACGACCGATTGCATAATCTTTGTATGCATGATGAAGAAACCTGCCCATTCGATGGGCTTGCTGATTGAGAGGGCATTGTGCCGACACTGACCAGCCTCCTCGCCGACCATCTGGACGGCAGCACCACGATCCCGCAGACGATCGCGGCCTGCTATGCCCGCCACCGCGAACATGGCGACGCGGCGGTCTTCATCGCCTTGCGGCCCGAGGCCGAGGTGCTGGCCGAGGCTGAGGCGCTGCAGGCAGAGGGCTCGCTCGGCCGCAAGCTCTGGGGCATTCCCGTCGCCGTGAAGGACAACATCGATGTCGCCGGCCTGGCCACCACGGCCGCCTGCCCGGCCTTCGCCTATGCGCCCCAGCGCGATGCCGGTGTCATCGCGCGGCTGCGCGCGGCGGGTGCGATCATCATCGGCAAGACCAATCTCGACCAGTTCGCCACCGGGCTGAACGGAACGCGCTCGCCCTATGGCGTGCCTCTGAACGCGCTGCGCGCCGACCTCGTCCCCGGCGGATCGAGCTCCGGCTCGGCGAGTGCGGTCGCGGCCGGCATCGTGCCGGTTTCGCTCGGAACCGATACAGCGGGCTCTGGTCGCGTCCCTGCGGGCCTGCAGAATATCATTGGCCTCAAGCCGAGCCTCGGCCTCGTGCCAACGACGGGCGTCGTCCCGGCATGCCGCACGCTCGATTGCGTCTCGGTCTTCGCGCTGACGGTCGAGGATGCCTGGACGGTGCTAGACGTGATCGCCGGCCCCGATGCCGCCGACCCCTTCTCGCGTGCCGTCCCGCTCGGCCAGCCGGGCGCCGTGCCGCCACGAACCCGGATCGCCGTGCCTCGCCCGGACGATCTCGATTTCGCCGGCGACGCGGGTGCGGCGGCGAGCTTCGCGCTCGCGGTCGAACGCGCGCAGGCGCTGGGCGCCGATATCATCCCGCTCGACATGGCGCCGCTCTACGAGACCGCGCGCCTGCTCTATGACGGCCCCTGGGTGGCCGAGCGCTATCTGGCGATCCGCGATCTCCTGGCGAAGGACCCGGACGCGATCCTGCCGGTGATCCGCCAGATCGTCGCCGGCAAACCCCTGCCCGACGCAGCTGAGACCTTCGCGGCGCGCTACCGCGTCGCCGAATTGGCACTTGCCGCCAGGGCGGCACTGAAGGGCATCGACGCGCTGATGGTGCCGACCGCACCGCGCCCCGTGACGCTGGCCGAAATGGCCGCCAACCCGATCGGGATGAACTCGCTGCTCGGTCGCTACACCAATTTCGTCAATTTGCTCGACATGTGTGCGCTTGCCGTGCCGGTCAGCCTGACGGCCGATGGAACCGCGGCCGGCATCACGCTGATCGCTCCGTCAGGCCATGATGCAGTACTCGCCGGTCTCGGCCGGGCGCTGCACGTCGCGGCGGGCCTGTCGCTCGGCGCGACCGGGCAACCCTACCCGCCTCCCGCCGCCCCCTTGCCGACGAGGTCCGCGCCTGACGCGATCGAGATCGCCGTTGTCGGAGCGCATCTCTCCGGCATGCCGCTGAACGGCGAATTGACCCGCCTCGGCGCCACCTTCCTGCGCGCCACCACGACGACGCCGGATTATCGCCTCTTCGCCCTGCCCGGTGGCCCGCCGGCTCGTCCTGGGCTGATCCGGGTGGCGGATGGCGGCGCAACGATCGCACTCGAGGTCTGGTCGCTGCCGCCGGAAGGCTTCGGGCGCTTCGTCGCCGGCATCCCCTCCCCGCTCGGCATCGGGACGCTGGCGCTCGCCGACGGCACCAGGGTCAAGGGCTTCCTTTGCGAGACGATCGCAACCGAAGGCGCCCGCGACGTCACGCAGCATGGCGGCTGGCGGGCGTTCATCGCGGCACAGGCGGCGGCGTGAGGAAGACCATCGGAGGCTTGGCACCGCCCGTCGACGGGCATATATAGTCACCTGTAGTCACGACAGGAGGCCGCTGTGAAGGAAGTTCAGTTGCGCGAGGCAAAAGCCTCGCTGTCCGCGCTGATCGACAGGGCCGTCGCGGGCGAGCCCGCATTGATCACACGGCACGGCCGCAAGGAGGCGGTCGTCCTGTCCTTCGCGGACTACGAACGGCTGTCCCACGTGCCGAGTTTCGGCGAATTGCTGGCAGCTTTTCCGGCGGAGCCGGGTGACATTCCCGAGCGGGACCGCATCCCGATCCGCGATATCGATCTTTGAGATATCTGCTCGACACCGACGTTCTTTCCGCCTCAGCGCCGACGAAGGCGCAGATGCGGCACGACCTGAACGATTGGCTGCCGAGAGCCAGCGAGCGCCTCTTCCTTTCAACAATTACGCTGGCCGAAATCGAGAAGGGGATTGCAGCCGCCTTCCGCATTGGCGCAACAGCAAAGGCTGGCAGGCTACGCCTTTGGCTGGAAACCGTGGAACACCTCTACGGCGAGCGATTACTGCCTTTCGATCAGGCCGTTGCGCGTCGTGCCGGCCCAATGCTCGACCAGGCACGCGGCTTCGGCATGGGCTTTGCCGATGTCGCCATCGCCGCGACCGCAGCCACGCATGGCCTGACCCTGCTGACTGCGAATGAGCGGCATTTCCGCCCTCTCGGGATCGCCTGGCTCAATCCGTTCGACAATCTGCCGCCGCTCTGAGAGCGTTTGATCAAGCTCCTCACCGCGTCTCGGCATAGCTTCGGAACGCATCACGGACGATGCCGATATGGGCGCGCATCGCCTCGACGGCGCCCTGATGATCGCCGCGCAGGATCGCCTGCACGATCAGGTCGTGCTCCTGATAGGAGCCGCCGAGACGGCCCGTCGCGCGGAACTGGGCCCGGCGGAAAGGCGCAACGCGGATCCGCGTCATCAGGGTCAGTTCGGCCAGGTAGCCGTTATGCGAACCGGCATAGATCGCGCCGTGAAAGGCCTCGTTCTTCTCGTGATAGCTCGCCGGATCGCCCTCATGCACGAGCAGCCGGAGATCGTTGTGCAAGGCCTCGAGTCCGCGCCGCTCGGGCACAGTCATGTTGCGGGCGGCGAGCCCGGCGCAGAGCGCCTCCAGCTCGGCCATCGCCTCGAACATGTCGTTGAGCTGGGCCGGCGTCGGCAGCGCGACGACGGCGCCGCGATGCGGCCGCACGCTGACGAGCCCGGAGGCGGAGAGCTGGCGGATGGCCTCGCGCACCGGGGTCCGCGACACACCGAACCGCGCCGCAAGCTCCTGTTCGTCGAGCGGCGTCCCGGGTTCGAGCACACCGGAGACGATCTCGTCGGCGATCTGCAGGCGCAGCGTCTCGGTCCGCGTCAGCGGTGCCGCAACCGGCTTGGATGTCCTGGCAGTGGCATGGCGCAGCATGAAGGCTGGATCTCAGGCGGGAGGATGTGCCGCCGCCCGACTCGCAGACGACGGCGGCAAAATCATTGGGGGCAAGATCATTGCGGACAAGATCATCGGGCGCAGCATCATCGGCTGCCTGCACTCATTCGGCAATCGCACTGACATGGGCGGAGACCACGCGCCAGCCTTCCGGAAACTTCACCCAGGTCTGGCTCTGGCGGCCGACCTTGCCGGCCATGCTCTCGCGCCGGAACAGCGTGTTGGCCGTCGCCATCGCATCGCCATAGGTGGTGATGACGGTGCGCTCGATCGTCCGCAGCAGGCCGGCCGGCGAACGCGCCGAGCGGAAAGCCGCGATCTCGCCAAAGCCGTAGAGGTTCTCGCCCATGCCGTAGCGGATCGTCTCCGGCGCATCCTTGAACGACGCATCCAGCATCGCGACGTCGTTCTCGTTGAGGGCCTTCTCATAGGCCATGAAGGCGGCCTCGACTTCGGCGATAACGGCGGGGTCGTTGATCTTCATCGGCAGGCACCTCAAATGTCGTTCATTCGGCAGTCCTCATCCTGAGGAGCTGCACAGCAGCGTCTCGAAGGATGCTCCAGATGCGTCCGGAGCGTCCTGAACCATCCTTCGAGACGCGCTTCTGCGGAGCGCTCCTCAGGATGAGGGCTGAGGGATATCACAGCGGCGGATGCGGAATCGCCGTCAGCAATTCCTTGGTATACTCCGCCTGCGGATTGCCCAGAACCTCCTCGGCGGTCCCCTGCTCGACGATGGCCCCCGTCTTCATCACAATGACCCGGTCGCAGAGCAGCCTGACCACGTTGAGGTCGTGCGAGACGAAGAGGTAGCTCATCCCGAGCCGGCCTTTCAGCTCTTCCAGCAGGTTCAGCACGACAGCCTGCACCGAGACGTCGAGCGCGGCCGTCGGCTCATCGAGGATAACGAGATCGGGGTCGAGCGCGATGGCGCGCGCGATGCCGACCCGCGCCTTCTGCCCACCCGAAAGCTGGTGCGGGAAGCGGTCGATCAACTCGACAGGCAAACCGACCAGCCGCGCCAGATCCTCGCAGCGCGCCCGCAGCGCGTCACGCCCCTTGATCGCGCCCATCCGCATGATCGGATCGGCAATCGCCCGCTCGGCTGTGAAGCGCGGATTGAGGCTGTCGGTCGGGTCCTGGAAGACCATCTGGATGCGCCGGCGATGCGGCGAGGCCGCGAACTGCTTGGCCGGGATCGCGCCGATGTCGGTGCCGTCGAAGACGATCCTGCCGCCGCTCGGGTCGATCAGCCTTGTGATCATCATCGAGGTCGTCGACTTGCCGCAGCCGGATTCGCCGACGAGCCCGAGCGTCTCGCCCTTCGCCACGGTGAAGCTGATGCCGTCGACCGCCCGGAAGGCCGATTTCGGCGCCTCGGCCTTGCCCATCAGCTTGGCGAACAGCGAGCCCGTGTCGGGACGGGGATACTCTTTCAGCAGGTTCTCGACCCGCATCAGCGGCTCGCCCCCCGCGACCGGCGCGGCGACAGGCGCCTTTGGTTCGGCCGCAGGCGCCTTAGACTCGGCTGCCTTTGGCGCATCCGGCAGCAGATCAGCCAGCGACATGCCGAGACGCGGCGTCGCCTGCATCAGCTTGCGGGTGTACGGGTGCTGCGGATTGCGGAAGATCTCGCTGGCTGCGGCGGTCTCGACCACGACGCCCTTCTCCATCACCACGACCTTGTCGCAATAGGCGGCAGCGAGGCCGAGATCATGGGTGATCAGGATCGTCGACATGCCGCGCGCGCGGGTCAGCTCGACGATCAAATCCATCACCGCCTTCTGCGTGGTGACGTCGAGGCCGGTGGTCGGTTCATCGGCGATCAGGAGTTGCGGCTGGCAGGCGAGCGCGAGCGCGATCACGACGCGCTGGCACATGCCGCCCGAGAGTTCGAAAGGGTAGGCGTCGTAGCGTTCCTCGGGACGGGCGATCTTCACCTTGGAGAGCGCCTCGATCGCCTTCTCCCGCGCCGTCGCACGCGTTGCCTGAACATGCTCGAGCAGCACGTCCTCGATCTGCTTGCCGACCTTGCGGATCGGGTTCAGCGCCGCGCGCGGGTTCTGGAAGATCATCGAGATCTCGCGCCCGCGCAGGTCGCGCATCTGGGATTCGGGCGCTGTGACGAGATCCATGCCGGAGAAAGAAATCGCGCCCTCGGCCACCCTGCCGGCACGGTCGAGGATGCGCACCACGGCATAGGACGTCACCGACTTGCCGGAGCCGGATTCGCCAACGATCGCGACGGTCTCGCCCTTGGCAACGCTGATGTCGATCGCCTTCACCGCCTGCACCGTGCCGCGGCGCGTGGCGAATTCGACCGTGAGGTTCTTGATGTCGAGGAGCGGTGCGGGGATCATGAGGCGCTCCCTTTGTCATTCCGGGGCTCGCGCAGCGAGAACCCGGAACCCACGACTGGGTAAAAACTCACGATGTGGCAGGTCTCGCCCCTGCCCGTGGGTTCCGGGTTCGCGGCTTCGCCGCGCCCCGGAATGACAGCGCTCGCCATGCTCAATTCCTCCGCTGCGGATCGACGAGGTCGCGCACGCCGTCGCCGAGCAGGTTGAAGCAGAACACCGCGGTCATCAGAGCGAGACCGGGGAAGAAGGCGATCCACCATTCCCCGGAGACGATGAAGCTCGCCCCCTCCGCGACCATGATGCCCCATTCGGGCGTCGGCGGGCGCACGCCGAGCCCGATGAACGAAAGCCCCGCGGCATTCAGGATGGCGTAGCCCATGGTCAGCGACATCTGCACGGCCATGATCGGCATGATGTTCGGCACGATCTGGGCCAGCAGCAGCCGCCAGTCGGAGTTGCCCGAAAGCCTGGCTGCCTGCACGAAGCCGGCCTCGCGCCGGATATTCGCCTCGGCCCGCGCGACGCGGGCGTAGAGCGGAAAATTGATGATCGCGGTCGCGATGACGATGTTGGTGACGCTGTTGCCCAGCGCCGCCACGATGCCCATCGCCAGCACGAAGAGGGGGAAGGCCATGATGGTGTCGGCGATGCGCCCGACCAGTTTGTCGACCCAGCCGCCATAGAAGCCGGCCATCACGCCGGCGAGCCCGCCCATCGCGAAGACGAGCGCGACCGAGCAGATCGCGATGGCGAAATCGAGCCGCGTCGCGACGATCACCCGGCTGAAGATATCGCGCCCGAGCTGGTCGGTACCGAACCAGTGGCTCGCGCTCGGGCCCTGCAGGGCGGAGTTGGTGTTGCTCGCCAGCGGATCGTAGGGGACGAGCGAAGGACCGAACACCGCCGCCAGCACGATCAGCGCGAACAGCCCGAAGGCGAGCCCTGTGACCGGGTTCTCGGCGACGATATGACGGGCATGGGCCCAGATGCTGGTGGAGGGCGGCGCCTCGAAACGCAGCGCGGGCGCTGCTGGATCAACTTTGGACATGTCGTTCATGACCCTCAGCCCTCCAGCCTGACGCGCGGATCGATGACGCCGTAGAGCACGTCGATCATCAGATTGAGCGCGACATACATGACCGCCATGGTCAGCACGAAACCCTGGATCGGCGCATAGTCGGAGGCGATCAACGCCTCGACCGCATAGGAGCCGACGCCCGGCCAGGCGAAGACCTTCTCGACCAGAACATTGGCGCCGAGCAGGAAGGAGAACACCATGCCGAGCGTGGTCACGACCGGCAGCATGGCGTTGCGGAAGGCGTAGGTGCCGATGACCTTGCGGTTGGACAGGCCGCTCGCCCGCGCGGTGCGCACGAAATCGGCGCCGAGCACGGCCAGCATCGAGGCGCGCGTCATGCGCGTGATCGGCGCCAGCGAGAAGATCGCCAGCGTCACCGCGGGCAGGATCAACTGCGCGAAGGCTGCCCGGAAGGTCTCGCCGTCGCGCGCCAGCAGGGAATCGACCAGATAGAGCCCGGTGACGCGCGCCGGCTCCGAGGCGAAGACGTCGAGCCGGCCGAGCGGGGCCGGCGACCAGCCGAGCTTGAAATAGAAGACGTAGACCAAGAGCAGCCCGGTGAAGAACACCGGCAGCGAGACGCCGGCCGTCGCCACCACCCGGCAGAGATGGTCGACCCAGGAGCCCTGCTTGACGGCGGCGACCACGCCGAGCGGCAGCGCCACCGCCATCGCGAGCAGCAAGCCCGCCAGTGTAAGCTCGGCCGAGGCCGGCAGGCGCGCGGCGAGATCGGCCGTGACGCGCTGGCCTGTCGTCAGCGACTGGCCGAGATCGCCCTTCACCAGCGCGGTGACATAGGAGACGAACTGCACCGGCAGGGGCTGGTCGAGACCGAGCTTGCTGCGGATCTCGATGATCGCCTGCGGCGACGCCGCCGGCCCGGCAAAATAGGCTGCCGTGTCGCCCGGCAGCACCCGCGTCAGCAGGAAGGTGACGATGATGACGCCGATCACCGAAGGGATCGTCGTCATCAGCCGCTGGCCGATCAGGCGAAGCATGGCGTGAATGTCTCCAGCAGGTTCCGGAACCGCATCGTCATTCTCGGGTGAAGCCCCCGGGGCTGGCCTATGGCCTGCCCCGGGATAAACTCCGCGCAGACCCGAGAAACTCTGTCAGGAGATGCTCGGGTCGAGCCCGAGCATGACGCGCGAGCGCTTCGCGCCCACGCGTCCGTGAATGCCCTCATCCCTTCGTCAGGTAGCGGAAATCCGGCTCGCGGCAGGGCTGGAACTGGTAGCCGCCGATCGACTTCTGCAGCGCCACGTCATGGGTCGGCTGGTTGATCGGCACCATCGGCACCTCGTTGTTCACCAACTTGATGAAGTCGATGACGTTGGCATCGTAGGAGGCCTTGTCGGGCGCGAAGCGGGCGGCGTCGACGAGCTTGTCCAGCGCCGGGTTCTGATAGGCGGCGATGTTGAAGATCGAGTTGTTGCCGTGCATCGTCCAGAACAGGTAGTAATCCGGATAGTCGAGCCAGCCAGCGAAGCGGTTGAGCACCATCGGGTTGGTCTTCTTGGCGATCTCGGTGCGGAAGTTGGCGCCCGGCACCTTGTTGATCTCGACGGTGATCCCGATCGCGGCCAGCGCTTCCTTCATCAGCACCGCCATCGGCTCGGCAACGGTCGCGTTGCCGGCGTCGAAATACAGCGTCGTCGAGAAGGGGCCGCCCGCCGCATCGACCAGGGCCTTCGCCTTGGCGATATCGGAGGTGTAGGGGAAGGGCTGCGGCCAGGCGACTTTGGGGGTCGCCGGCCCGCCCGACATCGAGACGCCGCGCCCGAACAGCGAGGCCTGCAAAATCTTGTCGTAGGGCATCGCCCAGGCCACGGCCTGGCGCAGCCGGACATCCTTGAAGGGACCGACCTGCGTGTTGAGATAGCAGCCCCAGACACCGTTCGGGATCGGCACGCCGACGACATTGATCTTGCCGGCGTCGAGCAGGTCCTTGAAGTCCTTCGGCGGCAGCCCGTACGACACGTCGGCATCTCCGCGCTCGATCAAAGCGCGGCGGGTCGAGGGCGAGGCGATATCGCGCGCGATGACGCGGCGCAGTTGCGGCAGCTTTCCGCATTTCCAGTCATCGTTGCGGACATAGATCGTCTCGACACCTGGCTTCCAGCTCTCGACCTTGAAGGCGCCCGAGCCGGCGATGTTGTTCTTGAGGTATTCCTTGGCGTGAGGGTCGCCGGCGGCATTCGCCATCGCGAGTTCGGAATCGAACACGAAGGGGATCGTGACCGCGAGGTTCGGCAGGGTCATCTTGTCCTTGCGGACGAAATCGACGCGGAAGGTCTTGTCGTCGACGACGACGAACTGCTCGGCCTTCTCCAGGGAGCCGGCATTCATCTGCGTCGTCGCGAAGCCGCCGATCGTGCAGGCCCGGTCGAGGGACCACTTGACGTCCTTGGCGGTGACCTGGCGACCCGAATGGAACTTGGCGTCGCGCAACTTGAAGGTGCAGCTCATCCCGTCTGACGCGACCTGCCAGCTCTCTGCCAGTTCGCCCTCGAGTTCGCCCATCGAGACCATATTGCCGCCGCCACCGGGGATCGGCACCGGCTTGAAGCGCAGCAGCCGGTCATAGCAATTCAGCGCCACGCCGTTCACCGGCTGCGACGAGCCGATGCCCTGCATGTCGAGGCTGTTGGGGCCATATTCCTGCACGAGGAGCAGCGTCTCGTTGCGGCTCGGCGCCTGCGCCTGTGCGCTGCCCTTCGCCACGAAGGGAGCAGCGAGGCCTGCGGCGATGGCTGTGCGGCGCGTGATCATCGGAGTCTGTCCTTGTTTTCGCAGGGTGGAAGGGAGGCGGGCACCGGCTGATCCGGCGGGCAGGCGGATATGATCTGTCCGCCTTTCATGCATGCGGCGTGCCGCCGGCCAGGCGCGCGCGGCGCGGCCAGTCCGTCTTCGTCACGACCCGCGCGGGCGAAAGTAGCTCGAAAACCTCGCAGCGATGCATCGCATGCTCCCGGCGCCACCACGGCGTGACGCTGTTCGCTAGCAGGGAGCATGCCAACTCTATGGTGTTGTTTCAGCTCGATATTTTCAGCCCGCCCGAGCCGGATGCTGAAAAATACGCATGCAACATGTATGCATGCGCACAAAAAGTGATTATAAAACAATCACAGCCGAAACCGCCCGCGCAGGATGCGTAACGCATTCTTAAGGCGCAAACGAGCACGCCCAAAACCTCACCCCTTGCATCGGCGCGAATCCGGCTGTCGAGTTGCGCCATGCGCGCGGCCATCGCGGGCCGACACGGAAAAGCGATGCGCGCGAGGCAGATCGAAGTCTTCAGGATGGTGATGCGCTGCGGCACGCTGACCAGCGCCGCCGAGGCGCTGAACGTGTCGCAGCCGGCGCTCAGCCAGATCCTGCTGCACACCGAGGACGAACTGGGCTTCAAGCTGTTCCTGCGGGTCAAGGGTCGGCTGATCCCGACGCCGGAGGCCGAGGACCTTTATCCCGAGGTCGAGCGTCTGTTCGGCGATCTCGAGGCGCTGCGGCGCCGGGCCGGCGATCTGCGCCACGGCAAGGCCGGCATCGTGCGCCTCGCCGCCTCGGCGCCCCCATCGCTCTCCCTCGTGCCCGAGGCCCTGCGCCATTTTCGCGCCGCCCATCCGGACATGCGCATCCTGTCCTATGTCGTGCCGGCCGAGATCGTCATGAGCATGCTGGATGACGGCCAGGCCGGTCTCGGCATCGCCATGACCGATGAGCCGGTGCCCGGCATCGATACCGAGATCATCGGCCGCACGCGCATCGTCTGCGTACTGCCCGCCAACCATCGCCTGGCCGGGCAGGATGCGATCGCAGCTGCCGACCTCGAGGGCGAGACGCTGATCTCCTACCGCGCCACCTCCCTTCCCGGCCAGTTGCTGCGCGCAGCGCTTGGGCGCGAAGGCATCGCTTTCCAGCCCGAGATGGAAATCGACGTCTCGATCATCGCGCTCGCCTTTGTCCAGCAGGGGCTCGGCGTCGCCGTGGTCGATGGCCTGCTGCCCTGGCACAGCTTCCCGGGGCTGGTGACGCGGCCCTTCCTGCCGGAGGTCTCGCTGCCGCTCTGCCTGCTGACCAGCACGCGCCGGCCACTCTCGCGCAGCCACGATCTGCTGCGCGCCCATCTGCGCACGGCCTGTCGGCAGCTCGGCCTCGACCAGCCCGTTACGCCAAATCCATAAGCGAGGCTTATGCGATCCGGGAGCTTTGCTCTTTGACGCCAGCCGCCTCTAACCCCGACACTGCACCGACCTCTCGCACACAGGCGGATCATGAGCTGGCGTATCGGCGTCGACATCGGCGGCACCTTCATCGACTTCTGCGCCCTGGAGACCGGGACCAACCGCTTCGAGACCATCAAAGTCCTGACCACGCCGGACGAGCCGGGCAAGGAACTGCTCGACGGGCTGGGCCTGCTGCATGAGCGCCACGGCGTCGCGCCGGAGGAGGTCGCCTCCTTCGTCCACGGCACCACTGTCGGCATCAACACGATCATCCAGCGCAAGGGCAGCCGGCTCGCGCTGATCACCACGGCCGGCTTCGAGGACGTCATCGAGCTGGCGCGCCTGCGCATGCCCGA
The DNA here is from genome assembly GCF_003046175.1 of Bosea sp. 124. Lineage (NCBI taxonomy): Bacteria > Pseudomonadati > Pseudomonadota > Alphaproteobacteria > Hyphomicrobiales > Alloboseaceae > Allobosea > Allobosea sp. 124. The sequence continues at coordinate 3,845,834 of NZ_PZZM01000001.1, read as the reverse complement.
GATGTATTCGCTGTTTTGCGCCAGACCCGAGCAGCTTATTCCGCGCGACCGCATCTATGGCGTGCGGCAGCGGCAACTCTCCAGCGGCGAGATCGCCGAACCGCTCGACATCGAGGGATTGGCGGCCATCGTCGAGGCCATCCGCGGCAAGGGCGTAGACGGTGTCATCGTTTCCTTCCTGCATGCCTACCGCAACGGCACGCATGAGGCGCAGGCCAGGGCCCTGATCGCGGAGATGGCACCGGAGCTCTTCGTCTTCACCACCAGCGAGGTGTGGCCGGTCATCCGCGAATATGAGCGCACCACCACCGCCATCCTGAACGGCTACGTCCATCCCCGCGTCGCAGGTTACCTGACCGCTCTGGAAGGCGCGCTGGCCTCGCGCGGCGTCCCGGCCGGGCCGATGCTGACCAAGTCGAATGGCGGCGTGATGAACGCGCAGACGGGCAAGCGCGCCTGCGTCAACATGCTGCTTTCGGGCACGGCCTCCGGCGTCATCGGCGCCGCCTGGCTGGCGGAACAGGCTGGCGTCGGCAACATCCTGACGCTCGATATCGGCGGCACCAGCGCCGATCTCGCCTTGATCATTGACGGCCAGCCGCAATTCGGCACCGGCGAGGTCGTCGGCGACTTCCCGCTCTTCCTGCCCTCGGTCTCGGTGACCTCGATCGGCAGCGGCGGCGGCTCGATTGCATGGGCCGATGCTTTCGGCGTGCTCAAGGTCGGCCCGGAAAGCGCGGGCTCCACGCCGGGACCCGCCTGCTACGGACGCGGCGGCACGCGCGCCACCGTCACCGACGCAATGGCGGCCAGCGGCTTCCTCGGCCATACGCCGCTGGCCTACAACCAGATCGGCATGGACCGCGCCCGCGCCGACGCCGTGATCGGCGAACTCGCAGCCAGACTCGACCTCGCCCCGCAGGCCACCGCCGAGGCGATTATCGCGGTCGCGGTCTCCGAGATGTTCGTCGAGGTCAACAAGCTGGTCGCGCGCTATGGCGTCGACCTGCGCGATTTCACCCTGATGCCCTTCGGCGGCGCCGGCCCGATGCTCGGCTGCTTCCTGGCGCGCGAACTCGGCATCCCGCGCGTGCTGGTGCCGCACCGCCCCGGCGTGGTCAGCGCGCTCGGCGGTTTGATCGCCAATGTGAAGGGCGACTTCATCCAGACCGTCTTCGCCGCTGCCGTGCCGGAGTCCCTACCCGTCCTGCGCAACGCGCTGGCGCGGCTGAAGACGGACGGGCTGGCCTGGATCAGGGACGATCAGCGCTTCGCTGGGCCTGTGGTAGAGACCCTGACTGCCGACATGCGCTATCACGGCCAGTCCTTCGAGATCGAGGTGCCGCTGTCCGAAGGCTGGCTGGTGGATGGCGACCTTTCCACCATCACCGAGGCGTTCCACCGCCAGCATCTGGCGATCTACGACTTCAATGACGTCGCCGCCGAAGTCCAGATCGTAAACTTGCGCCTCGTCGTCAGCGGTGCCACCCCGCGCCCGGACCTCGCGCCCGCAGCCGAAGCGGTGACAGCCACGGCGACGCCAGAGCGGATGATCGAGGTCTGGCTCGACGGAGCGAAGCGCGAGGTCGCGCTCTATCACCGCGACGCCCTGCGCAACGGTCATCGCTTCGAAGGCCCTGCCGTGGTCGCCCAACAGGACACCACCGTCTGCATCCCGGAAGGGTTTGGGGCCGAGGTCGATGCCTGGCTCAACCTTCACCTCATCCTGCGTTCGGAGGCCTGAGCATGGTCGGCAAGGTCACATTGCAGGTTCTGGCGAACCATTGCCGGGCCGCGGCCGAGAGCATGGCCTACACGCTCTACCGCACGGCGCACTCGACCTTCGTCAAGGAGACCGAGGACTTCACTGTGATGGTGATGGACAGGACCGGCCGTGTCGTCGCTGTGCCGATGGATCTGGGCGCGACCTGGTATCCAGGCATGAACTACAATCGCGCCATCGACCTCGTCGAGGAGTATAGGCCGGGCGACATCGCCTTCACCAACGACCCCTATAGCGGTTATCTCGCGACCCACGCGCCCGACACGCATCTGTGGAAGCCAATCTTCCACGAGGGCGAGATCGTCTGCTTCGTCGGCGGCCACGTCCACAACACCGACATGGGCGGCGCCGTGCCCGCCAGCCTGTCGCGCTCGCTGACCGAGATCCATCAGGAGGGCATCCGCTTCCCGCCGATGACACTGATGCGCGACGGCGCCTTCGACGAGAAGGTGCTGGCGATCATGTCGATGAACGTCCGCAAGCCTCATCTCAACATGGGCGACCTCAAGGCGCTGGCCGGCGCGCTCAACACCGGCGAACGCAAGATTCTGGCGATGGTCAAAAAGTTCGGCGCCAAGGGCTTCATGGACGGCCTCGACGGCCTGATGGACTATGCTGAGCATCAGGCCCGCGAGATCCTGCGCTCGATGCCCGACGGCGAATACGTCTTCGCCGACTATGCCGACGAAGACGGGGTCGACGGCAATCCCTGCCGCCTCAAGCTGACGCTGACGATCAAGGGCGACGAGGCGATCCTCGATTTCACCGGCTCCGACCCGCAGCTCGGTTCCTCGCTCAACGTGCCGACCGGCTCCGACCCGCGCCACACGCTGCTGCTCGTCGGCGTCTATTATGTCCTCTACACGCTGAACCCCCAGCTTCTGCTGAACTCCGGCCTGACCCGGCCTTTCACCTGCATCGCGCCGGAAGGCACGGTGCTGAACCCGTCCTTCCCGGCCGCAGTCGGGATGCGCAGCCTGACCTGCGCAAGGCTGCGCAGCCTGATCTTCGGAGCCTTCAGCCTCGCGATCCCCGAGCGCATGCCCGCAGCGCCTGCCGGCTCCAGCTCGATCGTCAATGTGATGACGACCGACGAGCGCACCCATCGCAGCGTCATCGCAGCGATCAACCCTGTGGTCGGCGGCGGCGGCGGCATGCCGCATCGCGACGGCCCCAACGGCTCCGGCGCCGATGCGGCCTACCTCAAGAATACACCGATCGAAATCACCGAGACCGAGGTGCCGATCCAGTTCGTGCGCTACGGGCTCCTGCCGGACTCCGGTGGCGCCGGGCGCTGGCGCGGCGGGCTCGCCACCGTGATGGAGTTCAAGGTCTTCGCGCCGAACTCGCGCATCACAGTGCGCAACCGGGACCGCTCGCATTTCCGGCCCTGGGGCACGCTTGGCGGGCTTTCGGCCGAGACCTCGAACTTCATCATCAATCCGGGCGCCGCCAACGAACGGGTGCTGGGCAACATCGACATCGCCATCGCCGAGCCCGGCGACATCATCCACATCCATTCGCCGGGCGGCGGCGGCCGCGATTCGCCACTTGATCGCGAGCCGGAGCGCGTGCTGCTCGATGTCGAGCGCGGCTATGTCGGCGTAGAGAAGGCGGCCTCGCTTTATGGTGTCGTCATCCGCGAGGGCGCCGTCAACGAAGTCGCGACCCAGGCGCGCAGGGCCGCGCTGAAGGCGCGCGCTCATGACACGCATTTTCATTTCGGTCCCGAGCGCGACGCCTTTGAGAGCGTCTGGCATGTGCGCAACTACGACGCGCTGACGCGTCTGCTCGCGGCTCTGCCGGTCCATTGGCGCTTTTTCGTCAAGACCAAGGTCTTCGCCGCGATCCGCGACACAGCCAACGAAGGCGATGTCCCAACCGCCTTCGCAGCGGTCCGGCGCGACTATCCGCAGGTCCCGGAGATCTTGCAGGCGGCGGAGTAGAGCCGTTCAGCCGGCGACGCCGACCGCGTCGCCTGACCTGATCTCGCCGGCCGACAGCACGTCGCAATAGATGCCGAAATGGCGCCCGTAGCGCTTCACCACCGTCCGCAGTAATTCGACGTCGAGCGGCAGGCCGTCCTGCTCGAGCGTGATGAAGCCGCAGCGGCCGCAGGGTTCTCGGCCTCGCAGCACCACCTCGCCGATCCGGATCTCACGGCCGATCCAGCCCTGCTCCGGCATCGCCTCCGGCCCGTCGGGCCAGTCGACGACGATATTGGGGCGAAAGCGGCGTTCGTCGATGACGCTGCCCGGCATGTCGCGTTCCAGACTGCGCATCCCCGCCGTGGTGATGAGATGGATCGGCGCATGCTCGTAACGCGGCCGGAAGCCCTCGCCGCCGAACGGCACGAAGGGTTTCAGCACCGGCATGAAGCCGAAGAGATTCGACAGCGCCGCCAGCGCAGCCGCGTCGTCCGGCCGAGCCCAATGTAAGCCGTCCGCCGAAATTGCGACGCCGTCGCCGGTGAACCGGGCATGGCCCCTCGGGACCTGGATGAAGTGCTTCTCGCGCCCGGGCGAGGCGATGCGCTCATTGTCCGCATCGAGCAGGCCCCAGATCCGGTCGCCTTCCAAGCCGGCGCCCGTGATCGGCGCCCGCCCCAGCCGCTCGCCACCCATCGAGCTGACCGGATAGCGCCAGAGCGCCGAAACGGAACCCGTCACGGCAGGCTCGGTCACGGCAGGTCCATGCGCGGGTCGAGCGCATCGCGCAGCCCGTCGCCGACGAAGTTGAAGCTCGTCACCGCCAGCGTGATCGCCGCGCCTGGGATGATCGCGAGCCAGGGTGCGCTGGTGAGATAACTTTGCGCGTTCTCCAGCATGTTGCCCCAGCTCGGCGTCGGCGGCTGGATGCCGTAACCGAGGAAGGAGATGTAGCTTTCGGCCAGGATCGCATGAGCGACATTGAGCGTGGCTGCGACCACGATGGGCGCGATCGCGTTGGGCAAAAGCTCGCGCATCATGATGCGCAGGTTGCTCGACCCCATTGCGACGGCGGCCTGCGCGAACTCGCGCGTCCTGAGCGAGCGAATCTGCGCCTCAACGACACGGGCCACCTCCATCCAGGAGGTCATCGCGATCAGCATCACGATCGAGGGCACCGAGGGCGAGATCAGCGCCGAGATCGCCAGCAGGAGGAAGATCGAGGGAAAGCACAGCATCGCATCGACGAAGCGCATCAGCGCCGCCCCGATCACGCCCTCGTAGAAGCCGGCTGCGAGCCCGACCATGATGCCGATGCCCATCGACAGCACCATCGCGCAGAAGCCGACCGAGAGCGAAATCCGGCCGGCCATCAAAAGCCGCGCAAGGATGTCGCGCCCAAGCGGGTCCGTGCCAAGGACATGGGGTCCACCGAAGGGGGGCGCGAAGCGCTGGCGGATGTCGATGAAGGTGTCGCTATAGGGCAGAAGCAGCGGCCCGATGGCACAGGCCAGCGTCATCAGCACGATCACGATCGCACCGAAGACCGCGAGCTTGTGCCGCCGGAAACGGCGCATCGCGCGCCCGTTCCAGAAGCCATCCTCGCGAACCGGCACGGCGTCGACGGTCGGATCGAGGCTCATCGGCCACTCCTGGCGATGCGTGGGTCGGCGACGCCATAGAGCAGGTCCGCAAGCAGGCTGCCGAGCAGCACCATCACGGCGGTGAACATCAGGATGCCCATCACGACGGGGTAGTCGCGATAGCTGATCGAATCGAGGAAAAGCCGGCCCATGCCGGGCCAAGTGAACACCGTCTCGGTGACGAGCGCCCCCGAGAGCAGCGAGGGCACATGCAGCCCGGTGATGGTGATCATCGGCAGGAGCGCGTTGCGCAGCACATGCGTCATCAGAATGCGCCGCTCCGGCACGCCCTTGGCGCGGGCGGTGCGGACGAAATCCTGGTTGATCACGTCGAGCATCGAGGAGCGCATGTAGCGGCTCCAGACCGCTGTCGAGACCAACGCCAGCACGATGCAGGGCCCGATCAGATGGTGCAGCCGGTTCAGGAAGGAACCGTCACCGATGGTGAAGCGGTTGCCCGAAGGCAGCCAGCCGAGCCCGACTGAAAAGACATAGATCACCACGAGCCCGAACCAGAAGGTCGGGATCGAGAGCGCGATCATGGTGCCGATCGTCGCGATCCCGTCGAACAGCGAATAGCGGTTCACCGCCCCGATGATGCCGATCCAGGCGCCGAGCAGCATGGCGAGCAGCGTCGAGGTCAGCATCAGTTCCAGCGTCGGCCCGAGATGGCCGGCGATGATGTGCAGAACCGGCTGCTGGTCGCGATAGGAATTGCCCCAGTCGCCGCTCAGCATTCGCCAGAGCCATTCGGCATACTGGACGGGCAGCGGCCGGTTCAGGCCGAGCTGTTCCGCGATGCGGTCGAGATCGGCCTGGGTCATGTCGCCGCCGGCCGCGAATTGCGACATCGGCCCGCCGGGCGCCAGATGAAGGATTGCGAAGCCGATCATCGAAACGATGAGCAGCAGCAGCAAGGCCTGCATCAGCCTTTGCAGGAGAAAGGAGCTCATGTCGGATACGAGCTCGTTTCGAGACGAGGCTTAGGCGCGGTCACCCGGACGGAGCGCGTCATCGGCTCAGCGCGCCCAGTACCAGACGCCCATGTTCCAGGTATTCTGGCGAGCATTGACGTTGGGCTCGAAGCCAATCAGCCCCTCCTTGTAGCCCTCGACCGGAGCGTACTGGTAGATCGGCAGGATCGGCAGCTCCTCCCGGACAAGTTCCTGGAGCTTGACGTAGATCGCCTTGCGCTTCGCCTGGTCGAAAGTGGTCTGGCCATCCTTCATCAGCGCGTCAGCCTCGGCGTTCTGCCACTGCATCTGGTTGGCGCCGTTGCCGTTCTTCGCCGGGATCGCGTCCGAACCGAAGCGATGCGCCGGATCGGGATCAATCACGGTGCGGAAGGCGGTGCCGACGAGCAGCGAGTCGAATTTCGAGCGGGTGTAGAAGTCGCCCCAGATCACCGCGGCCGGCATATTGTTGATCGTCATCTTGACGCCGATCTGCTGCCAGTCCTGCATCATCAGCTGCTGGGCCTGCTCGCGCAGCGCCGCGCCTGTCGTGGTCGAGACGGCGAAGGTCAGCGGCACCCCGTCCTTCATGCGCGTGCCCGAGCCCGAACGCTTCCAGCCGGCATCGTCGAGGATCTTGTTGGCGAGAGCGAGATCGTAGCTCTGCTTCGGCAGGTTGGGGTTGTAGGCCCAGGATTCCTGCGGCGCGAAGGATTCGGTCGGGGTGTGCAGGCCGTAATAGATGATGTCGATGATCGCCTGCTTGTTGATCGAAGCGTAGAGCGCCTTGCGGACGGCCTTGTCCTTCAGCACGGGGTTCTCGAGGTTCGGCATAAGGATTTCGAGCGAAGCGCTCGGGATCTTCATGACTTTGCGCCCCGGCAGCTTGACCGCCTCGGCATAGAAATTCGCCGGGATGCCGGTGCCGATGATCAGGTCCACCTGCCCGGTCCGGAACTGGGCGTAGAGCGCGGTCTGGTCGGGCACGTATTTCAGGACGGCGCGCTCCAGATAGGGGCCCTTGCCGTGATACTTTTCGTTCGCGACGAGCTGGATGTTGTCGCCCGGCGTGCGCGTGCCCCATTTGAACGGGCCTGTGCCGACCGGAGCGGCGTTATAGGGCGCGGTGTTCGGATCGGCCGCCTTCTCGAGCAGGTGCTTGGGCACGATGAAGGTGTTGGAGAGCAGCGCGAGATAGGGTGCGTAGGCCTTCTCCATCCGCCAGGAGATTTCCAGCGGGCCCGTGACCTTGATGTCCTTGACGAGCGAGTGGCCGACGCGCGTGCGCGCCTTGAAGCCCGGCGCATTGATCAACTCGAGCGTGTATTTGACGTCCTCGGCGGTGAAGGGGGCGCCATCATGCCAGGTCACGCCCTCGCGCAGCTTCACCTTCCAGGCGAGGCCGCCCTCGGAGATGCCGCCATTGGCCTCGCTGGGAATTTCGACGGCGAGGTCAGGCACGAGCGAGCCGTCGGGCTGCGCCAGCCACATCGTGTTGAAGATCTGCATCCAGACGGTCTCGTCGACCTCGATGCCGGGCATCAGCGGATTGAAGGCGGTCGGCTCCTGCGACAGGCCGACCACGACCTGGCCGGTGGGCTTGGCGGGGGGCGGCGGGGCCGCCTTGGTCTGGGCACGGGCGCCGCCGAAACCCGAAGCCGCGAGCAGGCCGCCGGCACCGAGCGCGAGCATGTCGCGGCGATGGATGGCAGGCATCGGGAGCGCGAGTGTCGAATTGCCGCGAGACTTGCCGCAAGACTTGCCGTCAGAGTGCTTGGTCATCGGAAACCCCTCGTTATGAGCGATGAGCCTGCTTCTGCGGCAGGTGATCGCGGTTGGCCGATTATCGGCCTTCCTCTCAGGCTAGGCGGCGCTGGCGGTATCGAACACCGATCGTCTGCGGCAGGTGCATAGAATATGCCGATTCAACCCGCGCCTTTGGCATAGGCTTCTGTCGGGATGCGATGGTATCGGGGTCCCGTCGCCAGCCCCTACCGAAGGATTCTGAAACCCGATGTCGCCCCCGGTCACCCGTATCCGCAGCGACGAGACGCTGCCGCAATCCGCCGATGTCGTCGTCATCGGTGGCGGCGTCGCCGGCATCACCGCCGCCTACCATCTCGCCAAGAAGGGCCATTCCGTGGCCGTGGTCGAAAAGGGCTATGTCGCGGGCGAGCAATCGAGCCGGAACTGGGGCTGGTGCCGCCAGCAGAACCGTGATCTGCGCGAATTGCCGCTTGCCCAGCGCGCTGTCGAGATGTGGAACGGGCTCAACGAGGAGTTGGGCGCCGACACCGGCTTCCGCCGCACCGGCCTGGTCTATGTCACGACCAAGCAGGCGGACCTCGATGCCTGGTCGAACTGGATCGACAAGGCGCGCGAGATGCAGATGCACAGCCGCGTGCTCTCGGCCGCCGAGGCCAAGGCGATGTCGCCGGGCTCGACCGAGAACTGGATCGGCGGCGTGCATTCGCCGACGGACGGCAAGGCGGAGCCGGCGCTGGCGGTCCCTGCCTTTGCCGAGGCGGCCCGCAGGCTCGGCGTGACGATCCATCAGGATTGCGCGGCACGCGGGCTCGAAACCTCGGCGGGGCGGGTTTCGGCAGTCGTCACCGAGAAAGGCACGATCAGGACGAGCGCGGTGCTCGTTGCCGGCGGCGTCTGGACCTCGATGTTCTGCCGCCATCACGGCATCGACATGCCGCTGGCTGGTGTGCAGTCGACATCATTCTTCACCGCGCCAGCGCCCGAGATCACGGTCGGCGGCATCTCGACGCCCGACGTCACCTTTCGGCGGCGCCTCGACGGCGGCTATACGATCGGCATCAGCGGGCGCGGCCTGCTCCGCCTCAGCCCGCAGGGCATGATGTATGCGAAGCCGTTCTGGCGCACCTTCAAGAAGCGCCACAGGCTGCTGACCATCCGCGCCGACAAGACCTTCTTCGCCGGCCCCGAGGCCCTGATGCGCTGGAGCAACGACAGCATCTCGCCCTTCGAGCGCATGCGCACCTATGATCCGCCGCCGCAGGAGAAGCTGATCAGCTTCGCAATGAAGCGCATCGGCGAGATCTATCCGCAGCTCGCCGATGTGAAGATCGTGCACAAATATGGCGGCCTGATCGACTTCACCCCGGACTGGGTGCCGGTGATCTCCGACATCGACAAGCTGCCCGGCCTCTACGTCTCCGCCGGCTTCTCGGGCCATGGCTTCGGCATCGGCCCGGCCGCCGGCCGGCTCGCGGCCGACCTTGTCGCGGGCGACGCGCCGATCGTCGATCCTCACCCCTTCCGCTACAGCCGCTTGGTCGACGGCACCGACCTCGGCGAACCCGGCCTGATGTGAGGCGACGGACGACACCGATCCCCATGCGCAGGCACGCATGGATTTCGGTCGGCCGTGGCGATAAGCCGGAGGCCTGAACGAAAGCGGAGAGACGATCATGCTGCGAACCGTGCAAGGCTGCGCCGAGGACCTCGCGACGGGAGCGGTGACCTCGCGCAGCCTGGTCGAGGAATGCCTGGCGAAGATCGCCGACCCCGCCGGTGAAGGGGCTCGCGCCTTCATCTCGGTCTCGGGCGAAGCCGCCCGCGCTTCGGCCGATGCCCAGGACGCCCTGCGCCGGGCCGGCCGCGCGGCCTCCCCCTATGCCGGCATCCCCATCGCGGTGAAGGATCTCTACGACGTCGCCGGAGAACGCAGCATGGCGGGCTCGCGCGCCCTTGCCGATGCTACTCCGGCGCAGGCCCATGCGCCCACGATCGCGCGCATGCTGGCCGCCGGCTTCGTGCCCGTAGGCCGCACCAACATGACCGAATTCGCCTATTCCGGCATCGGCGCCAACCCGCATTACGGCACGCCGCTCAGCCCTTGGGACCGCTCCTCAGCCCGCATCCCCGGCGGCTCGTCCTCCGGCTCTGCCGTCGCGGTCGCAGACGGCATGGCGGTGGTCGCGCTCGGCAGCGACACTGGCGGTTCCTGCCGCATCCCGGCGGCGCTCTGCGGGATCGTCGGCTACAAGCCGACGGCCAGCCGCGTGCCGCTGGGCGGCGTCGTGCCGCTCTCGGCCAGCCTCGATTCGCTCGGGCCACTCGGCGCCAGCGTCTCCTGCTGTGCCATCGTCGATGCGATTCTGGCCGGCGAGGAGCCCGTCTTGCCGGTGTCGCGCCCGCTCGCCGGCCTCAGGCTCGCCATCCCGCGCGAGATCATGCGCGACGGCATGGACGCGACCGTCACCGCCACCTTCGAGCGTGCGGTCGCGACGTTGAAGGCGCAAGGCGCGCTGATCGTCGAAGTCTCGTTCCAGCCCCTGCTCGACATCGGGCCCGCCATGAGCCGGGGTGGCTTCACCGGCCCGGAATCCTTCGACTGGCACCGTGACCTGCTGGCGCGGAAGGGCGATCTCTACGATCCGCGCGTGCGCAGCCGCATCGAGCCGGGCGCCGACATGACCGCCGCCGACTATGTCGCGCTGAGCGCGGCGCGTCGGCGCATCATCGCGGCCATGGACGCGCTGACCGCCCCGTATGACGCCCTGCTCATGCCGACCTGCCCGATCGTGGCCCCCCGCATTGCCGAACTCGCCGAGGATGCCGAATATTTCCGGCTGAACGCGCTGCTGTTGCGCAATCCGAGCACGGGCAATTTCCTCGACCGCTGCTCGATCAGCCTGCCGTGCAACGCGCCCGGCGCGGCTCCGGTCGGTTTGATGCTGATGGGCGAGACCAGCGGCGACAAGGCGCTGTTCGCGATCGCGGCCTGCATCGAGGCCGCTTTGGCCCGATGATGCGAAAATGATCCAAGGCAGCATCGCCCGGGCCCGCTAGAGAATCGGGCTCGAAGCTGCCGGAGACCGATATGAGCCCGACCATCAAGCGCATCGACAGCGATGCGCGACTGCCGGCCGAAGCCGATGTCGTCGTCATCGGCGGCGGCATCGTCGGCGCGGCCGCAGCTTATTTTCTGGCCAAACGCGGCCGCTCGGTCGCCCTCGTCGAGAAGGGCGTCGTCGGCGGCGAACAGTCGAGCCGAAACTGGGGCTGGTGCCGCCAGCAGAACCGCGACGCGCGCGAATTGCCGCTCGCGATCCGCTCGATGGAAATGTGGGACAGCCTTGCCACGGAGATCGGCGAGGATCTGGGCTTTCGCCGCTGCGGGCTGGTCTATGCCAGCAACGACGCTGCGCAAATCACGCAATGGGAGCGCTGGCGCGAAACCGCAAGGCAGTTCGGCGTCGAGACGCGCATGCTCACCGGCAAGGAAACCTCCGCGATGACCGCCGGCACCGGGCGCAACTGGCTCGGCGGCGTGCATTCGGTGACGGACGGCAAGGCCGAGCCGGCGCTGGCCGCGCCCGTCCTGGCGCTGGGCGCGCGGAAGCTCGGCGCGACCGTTCATCAAGGCTGCGCGGCGCGCGGCCTCGACGTCACCAACGGCGCTGTCACCGGCGTGGTGACGGAAAAGGGCATGATCCGCACCGGCTCGGTCATCCTGTCGGGCGGCGCCTGGGCGTCAGGCTTCTGCCGCCATCACGGCATCGTCTTCCCGCAGGCCAGCATCCGCGCCACCAGCCTGCGTACCGAGATCGCGCCCGCCTGGCTCGACGCCTTCTATACGCCCGAAATCGCGCTGACCCGCCGCCTCGACGGCAGCTACACCATCGCGATCAGCGGCAAGGGCACGCTCGAACTGACCCCGCAGGGCATCCGCTATGCCCGCCAGTTCATGCCTATGTTCCTGAAGCGGCTGAAGGCGGTCGAACTCGGCATCGGCGCCTCCTTCTTCAACGGCCCCGAGGCACTCGGCCGCTGGAGCCTGGACAAGGAAACCCCGTTCGAGCGCATCCGCGTGCTCGATCCGGCGCCAAGCCGCAAGGCGCTCGCGACCCTGCTCGAACGTGCCCACGCATTGGTGCCGGCGCTGCGAAGCGTCGCGGTGCGCGAAAGCTGGGGCAGCTATATCGATTCCACTCCAGATGCCGTGCCGGTGATTTCGCCGACGGTGGGGCTGAAGGGGCTCGTCCTGGCGGCGGGCCTCAGCGGCCACGGCTTCGGGCTCGGCCCTGGCGCCGGCCATCTCGCGGCGGACCTCGCCACCGGCGACACGCCGATCGTCGATCCCCGCCCCTTCCGCCATGCCCGCCTGCTCGACGGTTCGCAGGGCGAGGTCGGCGAGTTCTGACGCCGCGCGAGCGAGGCAGCAATCCATGCTGCGGCAGCCGCTGCGATCGGCATAATCTTGGGCGGCCCCCCCCGGAAATGCGCGCCAGCCGCCACGCTGCACCGCTAGGCTCAGGCCATCGGCGGCACATCGTCCGCCCTCCAAGCAAGCGAGCGGACCCATGACCACCTGGCGGCCGAAATTCATCACCTTCGACTGCTACGGCACGCTGATTGACTTCCAGATGGGGCCCGCCGCGCGCCGGGTTTATGGCGACAGGCTCGCGCGCCCCGTGCTCGAGGGCTTTCTCGAAAGCTTCCGTGGCTATCGCCTCGACGAGGTTCTCGGCGCTTGGAAGCCCTTCGATGAGGTGATCGACAACGCCGTCGAGCGGAGCTGCAAGGCCTGGAACATCCCCTTCGACCCGGCTGATGCCGCAGCAATCTATGCTGAGATTCCGAGCTGGATCCCGCATCCCGATGTGCCCGGCGGCCTGGCGACGATCGGCGGCAAGATTCCGCTGGTCGTGCTCTCGAACTCGATGACCGACCTGATCCCGCATTCGGTGGCCAAGCTCGGCGCGCCCTTCCATGCCGCCTATACGGCGCAGGAGGCGCAGGCCTACAAGCCGCTGCAGCGCGCTTTCGAGTATATGTTCGACAGCCTCGGCTGTGCGCCGGCTGACGTCATGCACTGCTCATCGAGCCTGCGCTACGACCTGATGACCGCCTATGACATGAAGATCGGCCGACGCGTCTTCGTGAATCGCGGCCATGAGCCCGGCATCGACTTCTACGGCTACACGGAGATCTCCAGCATCGCGCAGTTGCCGGGTCTGGTCGGACTGTGACGACCGCCGACTTCGCGCCGGACTCGATCGCCTTCGCCACCGGCCATTACATCGGCGGCGAGACGGTGCCGGCCGGGGACCGCATTCCGGTCGCCCGCCCCTCCGATCTCGTCGACTATGCCGAGCTGCCGGTCGCGACGGCCGATACCGTCGATCGCGCCGTGACGAATGCGACGCAGGCCGTCGCGCGCAGCGGATGGGCCAGCCGCCCGCCGCGCGAACGCGCCCGCGCCATGCGCCGCTGGGCCGAGCTGATCGAGGAGCGCGCTGTCGAACTCGGCCGGCTCGAGGCGCTGGGCTCGACCCGGCCGATCGTCCAGGCCATTACCGGCGATGTCGCCAGCGTCGCGGAGGGCATCCGCTTCTTCTCGGAATGGGCTGACAAGCTCGGCGGCGACGTCGCCGCCACCCGCAGCGACCATCTCGGCCTGATCGTGTCCGAGCCCTATGGCGTCGTCGGCGCGATCACGCCCTGGAATTTCCCGCTCAGCATGGCCTCCTGGAAGGTCGGCCCGGCGCTCGCCGCCGGCAACGCCATCGTGCTCAAGCCCTCGGAACTGACGCCCTTCTCGACCGTGCGACTGGCGGAACTCGCGGTCGAGGCCGGCATTCCCGCCGGCATCTTCAACGTCGTGCAAGGTACCGGCGCGGTAACGGGCGACGCGCTCTCGCGCCATCCCGGCATCGCCAAGTTCTCCTTCACCGGCTCGACCCGGACCGGCGTCGCGGTGATGAAGGCAGCAGCCGAAAGCGGCATCAAGCCGGTGACGCTCGAACTCGGCGGCAAGAGCCCGCAGCTTGTCTTCGCCGATGCCGATCTGGAGAAGGCCGCCGGCTGCATCGCCGGTTCGCTGCTGGCCAATGCCGGCCAGGCCTGCGTTGCCGGCTCACGCCTGATCGTGCAGCGCGCAGTCATGGCCGAGCTCATCGATCGGCTGAAGGCGAAGCTCGGTGGCGTGAAGCCCGGCCCGACCTGGAAAGCTGACACCGGCTACGCGCCGATCATCTCGGAACTGCAGGCACGGCGCATCGACCGCATCCTCGCCGAGAGCAGCCGGCAGGGCGCCGAATGCCTCATGGGCGGCGGGCGCATCGAGGGGTATGGTGGCGCCTTCTACCAGCCGACGCTGCTCGCCAACGTCACGGCCGCGACGGCTGCCGTGCGCGAGGAGGTCTTCGGCCCCGTACTGACGATCCAGGCCTTCGACGACGAGGCGGAGGGCCTCGCGCTGGCCGATCATCCCGAATACGGGCTCGCGGCCGGCGTCTACACCGCCGATCTCGGCCGCGGCCTGCGGGCGATGCGCGCCTTGAAGGCCGGCACGGTCTGGATCAACCGCTACAACCGCACGCTCGACTTCATCCTGCCGACCGGCGGCTACAAGAGTTCTGGCATCGGCAAGGATCTCGGCCGCCAGGCGGTGGAAGCCAATCTCCGGCACAAGACCGTGCTGATCGATATCGGCGTTTGAGCGGGCTCGCTCACGCCACAGCAGCCTTCAGCCCGAGCGCCGGATAGAGCCTGTCGATCGCGGCGATTTCCGCCAGCAGTTCAGCGACCATCCAGTCGCGGATGTCGCGCACGATCGGCCGCGCCGGCCGGTTGCGCGGGGTCAGCAGGACGCAGAGGCGCTCGCCGACCGTGAGACGGCCGCCCGCCGGGACCAGTGCACCCGACTTCAGCGCATGCGAGATCACGGTGATCCAGCCGAAGGCAACGCCCTGCCCGAGCAACGCCGCCTGCACCACGACGGCGTAGTCCGAAAAGCTTAGGGCCTTGTCCGGTCCAGACCGGCCGGTGGCGAAGGGCGTATTCTGGCTTGCCCAGTCGGTCGGGGAATCGGTCAGCTGGATCACGGTGTTGCCGCTCGCCGCCTGCTCGGCCGCCCCCGGCTCGCAACGATAGCCCGGGCTGCACACCGGCAGCATGACTTCGCGGATCACCAGCGCCTCGGCCGGGACAGGCTCGTCGACCGCGACGAAGCGCATCCCGAGATCGACATTCTCGACCACCCCGCGCAACGACCCCGCAATCATCTGGAAGCGGAGGTCGACGCTCGGAAAGCGCTGCTGGAAACGGTCCATGCGCGGCATCAGCCAATGCGTGGTGAAGGCCGATGACACCGAGATCGTCACCGTCTCCTTGCCGCCGCGCAATTGCTCGACCTCGCGCAGGCCTGCTTCGATGCTGCGGAAGCCATCCGCGACCCTGCGATAGAGGATTTCACCCTCAGGCGTCAGCACGGCCCCCTTTCCGTTGCGCTCGAACAGGCGCAATCCGAGGTACCCCTCGAAGCGCGACAGCATGCGGCTCACCGCCGGCTGCGTGACGTTCAGCTCTTCGGCAGCGCGTGTAAAACTGCCGCTGCGCGCCGCCGCTTCGAAGACGAAGAGCGCGTTGCTCGAAGACACCATGCGGCGCAGGTCTGACATTACATCAGGTTATGCATATCCTGATTATTTGGCAATTGCCGCCGGCTCCGCAAATCCCTTTGATACCCCTGTCGAATGCAGCTTGCGGCGACGGGCACGAAGGGGTCCGCGTTGCCGGGCGGCGGATCGGTCGAGGCACCAGCTACATAAGATCGACTTATGGGCTGGTCCGGAAACCGTCTTTGCCCACGCGCTTGCGCGGTGTCGCTGTATCGCAACGGGAGCAGGCAATGGCGAAAAGTGGCGGCGAACGCGTCGAGATCCGGTCGGCCAGCAAGATCTACGGATCGGTGCGGGCGCTGGACGACGTCTCGCTCGACATCGCCCCGCAGGAATTCGTCTCGCTGCTTGGCCCCTCCGGCTCCGGCAAGACGACGCTTCTCGGGATTCTGGGCGGCTTCGTTCAGCCTTCCGCCGGCCAGATCCTGTTCGGCGGTCGCGACGTCACCTTCACCCCGCCGCACAAGCGCGACATCGGCATCGTCTTTCAAAACTACGCCCTCTTCCCGCATATGAGCGTCGGCGAGAACGTCGCCTTCCCGCTGCGGGCACGGCGCCTGCCGAAATCGAGCTATGCCGAGAGGGTGCGCGCCGCACTGGCGATGGTCGATCTCGCCGGGTACGAGGAGCGCGGCATCGGCCAGCTCTCCGGCGGCCAGCGCCAGCGCGTCGCGCTCGCCCGCGCCATGATTTTCGAGCCGCGGCTGATCTTGATGGACGAGCCGCTCTCGGCCCTCGACAAGCAGCTTCGCGAGACCATGCAGATCGAACTGCGCCAGCTCCACAAGCGGCTCGGCGCGACGATCATCTACGTCACCCACGACCAGCGCGAGGCGCTGACGATGAGCGACCGCGTCGCCATTTTGAAGGACGGCAAGCTCGTCCAGATCGACAAGCCCAAGCGCCTGCACGATCACCCCGCCAATGCCTTCGTGGCGAGCTTCATCGGCGAGGCGACGCTGCTGCCGGTCGATCGCGTCAGTCAGGACAGCGTCTCGCTCGCCGGCTCGGTCATCAGGACGGCCCGGCCCCTGCCCGCCACGGGCGAGTTGGTGCTGGCCGTACAGACCGAAAAGCTCCTGATCGAGGACGGCTCGGGCGCGCCCGAGCGCAACCGCTTCTCGGCCCGCGTCACCGACATCGTCTTCCAGGGCGAGAGCCTGCGCGTTTTCCTCGCGCTCGACGACGGCACGCCGCTCAGCCTGCGCCAACCCAGCCATTTCGAGGCCGCCCGTCGCGTCCCGCCGATCGGCGAGCGCGTCCAGATCAGCATCCACCCGCAGGACACCATCGTCGTGTCGAAGGCGGGCGGTTAGGCCCATCATCCCAACACATCAGACTCGCAGCCACAAGAGAAGTTCGCATCATGGCCCTCCGCGATTTCAAGGTTCTCACATTCGACGTCGTCGGCACGCTGATCGATTTCGAGACCGGCGTCCTGAACGCGGTCCGCCGCATCGGCGGCCCCGCCGCCGCCAAGTTGACCGATGACGAGATCTTCGCGCCTTATCTGAGGGGCCGCGAGCTCAACTACGACCGCTCCAGCGAAGCGATGAAGCGGGTCTACCTCCACCTCGCCCCGGAACTGGGTCTGCCCGCCGACGAGGCCTCCGCCGACTCCTTCCAGTACGCCATCCTGCAGCATCCGGCCTTCCCGGATTCGGTCGCGGCGCTGGCCCGGTTGCGCAAGCATTTCCGGCTGGTCGCGATGACCAATGCCGACCGTTCGACCTTCACCTTCTACGCGCACACGCTCGGCAACCCGTTCCACGATAGTGTCACCGCCGACGAGGCGATCCATCCCAAGCCCGACCCGCTGTTCTTCGCCTTCAACCGCGGCCGGCAATCGGCCCATGGCTACAAGCAGGAAGAGATCCTGCATGTCGCCCAGAGCCAGTATCACGACATCGGCGTCGCCAAGTCGCTTGGCTACACCACCTGCTGGATCGAGCGGCGCCAGGGCCAGAAGGGCTTCGGCGGCACGCCGGCGGTGCCGCAGATCACCAAGCCGGACTACCATTTCCCGACCCTGAAGGCGCTCGCCGACGCGGTCGAGGCCGGGGTTTGAACCGTTGAGCAGCGCCCCTGCCTGGCAGTCTCTGGAGGCAGCGCCCTCGCTCTGGGGCGCGACGGCTGCGCCGCTGCGCGAGCTTTCGCCGCTGCAAGGCGACACGCAGGCCGATGTCGTCATCATCGGCGCCGGCTATACCGGCCTGTCCGCCGCGCACCATCTCGCGCAGAGCGGCCTGTCGTCGATCGTGCTGGAGGCCAACCGCCCCGGCTGGGGCGCGAGCGGCCGCAATGGCGGCGTCATCACCGCGAAATTCCGCATCTCCTTCCCCGCCATTGCCGCCGCCCACGGCAAGCCGATGGCGAAAAGAATGTACGATATCGCCCTGGAGGCGACCGATATCGTCTCGGAACTGGTCGCGACCTATGGCATCGACGCGGCCAATCTGACCCGCTCCGGCCAGGTCAAGGCAGCCCACAACCACGAGACGCTGGCCTATGCCGTCAAGGAAGCCGAATGGCTTCGCAGCGAGTTGGGCGACACCACCATGTCCGTGCTGGGCGAGCATGCCGTTCGCGACGAAACCGGCTCGGCCGGCTTCGTCGGCGGCGTTCTCAATGCCGGCTCTGGCGGCATCCACCCGCTGAACTACCTGCATGGCCTCGCCGAAGGCGTCGCCGGTCGCGGCATTCCGATCCATGCCGGGACACCCGCGCTTCGCCTGCGCCGGGACGGCGATGGCGT
Source organism: Bosea sp. 124 (assembly GCF_003046175.1). Taxonomy (NCBI): domain Bacteria; kingdom Pseudomonadati; phylum Pseudomonadota; class Alphaproteobacteria; order Hyphomicrobiales; family Alloboseaceae; genus Allobosea; species Allobosea sp. 124. Next base: position 3,827,332 of record NZ_PZZM01000001.1, on the reverse strand, counting down.
GCTGGTCGAGACGCCGGGCGGCACCGTCCGGGCGAAACAGGCGATCATCGCCACCAACAGCTATTCTGACCTGACGCCAGCGACAAAAGCCTATCAGAGCACGCTCATTCCGTTCCGCAGCGCCATCATCGCGACGGAAAAGCTCTCGCCCAATCTTGCTGCCAGCGTGATGCCGACGCGGCGGACCTACACGGAGACCAAGCGCATGATGCGCTGGTTCCGCATGGTCGACGACCGCATCGTCTTCGGCGGACGCGGGGCTTTCGGCAAGACGGATTCGCCGGCCGCGTTCCGCGCACTGCACAAGGCGATGGTCGGCATCTTCCCGCAGGTCGCCGATGTGCCCCTCGCCTATCGCTGGTCCGGCCTCGTGGCGATGACGCTCGACTCCGTGCCCCATGTCGGGCGCATCGACGACCGGGTCATGCTGGCCATGGGCTACAATGGCGCGGGCGTCGCGATGTCGAGCCTGATGGGGCGCTACCTCGACGCCTTCGCCCGGGGCGAGCGCCCCGATGTCGGCCTGCTCGATGCCAGCCGCATGCGGCGCGTTCCATTTTACCCGCTTCGAGAGCCGGCCGTCCGCATGGTCGCCGGCTGGTACCAGTTTCTAGACGCGATCGGACGGTAGATTTCGAAGATCCGATCCAACAACAGGGGATTGAGGACATGCCAGAACGACGCCTGACCATTCGGACCGCCTGCGCCGCCGCGGGCCTGTCCCTGGCTCTGCTGAGCCCGCTCTCCGCCCAGGCGGCCGAACAGATCATGTTCGTCTCGCAGGGCGGCGCCTACCAGAAGGCGCAGACCATCGCGATCCTCGATCCGAGCGCCAAGAAGCTCGGCATCACCATCAACCAGGACAGCGTGCCCGACGCCTGGCCGATCATGCGCTCGCAGGTCGCCACCGGAAAGCCGACCTGGGACGTCGTCGACGTCGCCACCAATTTCTGCTTGCGCGGCGGCGAGCAGGGCATTCTAGAGAAGCTCGACTTCAGCAAGATCCCCAACGCCGCCGCGATGCCGGCTGAGTATCGCAGCGACTATTCGGTCGCCTACGAGTTCTATTCCAGCGTCATGGGCTACAGCCTGAAGAAGTTCCCGGACGCGGCGGCAGCGCCCAAGACCTGGGCCGATTTCTGGGACGTGAAGAAATTTCCGGGCCGGCGTTCGCTGCGCAACCACCCGCTCGCGACGCTCGAAGCCGCGCTGATGGCTGACGGCGTGCCCGCCGACAAGCTCTACCCGCTCGACGTGGACCGCGCCTTCAAGAAGCTCGAGGAGATCAAGCCGCACATCACCGTGTGGTGGACATCCGGCGCCCAGTCGGCCCAGCTCCTCAACGATGGCGAGGTCGACATGGTGATGGCCTGGAACGGCCGCATCAGCGCGCTGACGAAGGAAGGCGCCAAGGTCGCCTACACCTACAACCAGGGCATCCTGCAGAGCACCTCGCTCTGCGTTCTCAAGGGCGCTCCGAACCTGCCGACCGCGATCAAGTTCCTCAACGAGGCGGTCGACCCGGTGCATCAGGCCAACCTGCCCCTGCATATCGACTACGGCCCGGCCAACCCCAAGGCCTATGACACCGGCGTCATTCCGGCCGCCCGCGTCGGCGAGCTGCCGAGCGCGCCGGCCAACGCCAAGGTCCAGGCCCTGATGTCCTATGCCTGGTGGACCTCGGCTGCCGGCGAGGCGGCCGAGAAGCGCTGGCTCTCCTTCGCGCAGAAGTGAGCCAGGACACATGACGTCATTCTCGGGTCGCGCGTCGCGCGGACCCGAGAACCTCTTGCAGGAGATGCTCGGTTCAAGCCCGAGCATGACGAGAGAGACCCCATGACCGCCATCGACCCATCCCTCCGCTACCGGCGCCGCGAACAGGGGCTGATGCTCCTGCTCGCTTCGCCCGCGGTGATCGTCATCGTCGCCCTTGTGGTGATCCCGGTCGGCTGGCTGATGACGCAGTCGGTCTATGAAAACGGCTTCACGCTGGAGCACTACCGCCGCATCTTCAGCGAGGACATCTACTGGCGCAGCTTCGGGCTGACCTTCCGCATCGCCTTGATGGTCACGGTGCTGACGCTCGTCCTAGGCTACCCCGTCGCCTATGCCGCCGCCCATGTGAAGCGGCCCTGGGACGTGCTGATCCTGAGCTTCGTCATCCTGCCGTTCTGGACCAGCGTGCTGGTGCGAGCCTATGCTTGGCTCGTGCTGCTGCAGCGCACCGGCGTCACCAACCAGATGCTCGAGCGCTTCGGGCTGATCAGCGAGCCGCTGGCCCTCGTCCATAACGAGCTCGGCACGGTCATCGCGACCGTCCACATCCTTTTGCCCTTCATGGTGCTGCCGCTCTATTCGACGATGCAGAAGATCCCGCGCGAGCTGATGCTGGCCGGCGCGAGCCTCGGCGGCGGTCCGCTTCACACCTTCCTGCGCGTGTTCCTGCCGCTGTCGCTGCCCGGTGTCGTCGCCGGCCTGACGCTGGTCTTCGTGCTGACGCTCGGCTTCTACATCACGCCGGAACTGCTCGGCGGCGGCCGCACCATCATGATCTCGATGGTCGTGAGCCGGAACGTCGAGCTTTACAACCAATGGGGTGCGGCGAGTGCCGTCGGCGTCGTGCTGCTGGTCGCGGTGCTCGCGATCTTCCTGGCTGTCGGCCGGATCATCCCGCTCGACAAGATGCTGGGCCAGAAATGAAACAGCCGCTTCTCCCCCGCCTGCTCTTTGGCGCCTTCGTCGGCCTCGTGCTGATCTATCTGATCCTGCCGCTGCTGATCATCGTGCCGATGTCGTTCTCGGCGACGCGCTTCCTGACCTTCCCGCCGCCGGCGCTGTCTTTGCGGTGGTATGCCGAGTTCTTCGGCAATCCCAACTGGATGCAGGCGACGCGGATGAGCGCGCTGATCGGCCTCCTGACCGTCATCGTCGCGACCCCGCTGGGGACGGCTGCCGCCTATGCCATCAGCAACTCGCAGACGAAGCTGATGCGCTCGCTGCACATGATGCTGATGCTGCCGCTTATCGTGCCGATCATCATCATCGCGATCGGCATCTTCTTCATCTACGCCAAGCTTGGCCTGATCCAGACGCTGACCGGGCTCGTGCTGGCCAATGTCATGCTCGGCCTGCCCTATGTCATCACTTCGGTCGTCGCCGGGTTGCAGAGCTTCGACAAGACGCAGGAGATGGTGGCGCGCAGCCTCGGCATGAACCGCTTCCGCGCCTTCCTCACCGTGACGCTGCCGCAGATCAAGGCCAGTGTCTTCGCTGGCGGCATCTTCGCCTTCATCTCCGCGATCGACGAGACGATCATTGCGCTCTTTATCTCGGGCGGGCAGTACCAGACCCTGACCAAGCGCATGTTCACCGCGCTCCGCGACGAGATCGACCCGACCATCGCCTCGATCTCGACCCTGCTGACGGCGGCGTCCTTCATCCTCGTGCTGCTGGCGACCAGCGGGCAGAAGAAGGCGGTGACCTGAGAACCGCGCGTCATGCTCGGGCTTGACCCGAGCATCTCTTCCAGATTCGGGCGCGGGCCGGCGCCTTCTCGTCGCGAGATTCTCGGGTCTTCGCTTCGCTACGCCCGAGAATGACGGCGAGAGTATCTCCTCAGTGCCGCCAATCCTGATAGCGGTAGTACAGGCCCACGAGCGGCAGGAACCAGGGCGGGCCGAAATGGCCGGGTACCACCGGCCAGTCGAGCCCGGCCAGGGGGTTTGCCCCCACGTCGCCGCCCATCACGCGCGCCATGATCTGCCCCATATGCACCGACATCTGCGTGCCGTGGCCGCTATAGCCCAGAGCGTAGAAAACACCGTCGCGCTCGCCGGCGCGCGGCAGGCGGTCCGAGGTCATGTCGACCAGCCCACCCCAGCAGTAGTCGATGCCCACGCCCGCCAATTGCGGAAACAGCTCCAGCATCCGCGCCAGCAGGATCGCGCCGCTCCTGGCATCCGACGTCGGGCTCGACAGCGCGAAGCGGGCCCGCCCGCCGAAGATCAGCCGGTTGTCAGGCGTCAGCCGGAAGTAGTTGCCGATATTCATCGTCGTGGTCGCGGTACGCCGCGTCGGCATGATCGAGGCCGCGCGCTCCACTGAGAGCGGCTCGGTCGCGATGATGAAGCTGCCGACCGGCACGATCCGCCGGCGCAGCCAGGCGAAAGGTCCCTGCCGCGAGGCGCCTGTCGCCAGCAGCACCTGTTTGGCCTCCAGCGTGCCGCGTGCCGTGACGACGCGATGCGCCTGCCCGTTCAGACGCGCCAGCCCGGTCACGGCTGCATCCTCATGGATCGCGGCACCGGCCCGCGCCGCGGCATCGGCCAGGCCGACGCCGAAGCGGCCCATATGCATATGGGCGCTGCGCGGAAAAACGAGCCCGCCATGGAAGCCGTCCGAGCCGATCTCGCTGCGGGTATCGCCGGGCCGCACCACGACCAGATCGGGCTCGACCGTCGCCTGCAGCAGCTCCGCGCTCTTCTCCAGCTTGGCGAAATGGCCGGGCTTGGCGGCAAGCTTGATCTTGCCGGTGCGGGTGAAATCGCAATCGATGCCTTCGCTGGCGACCAGGGCCTCGACCGTGTCGACGCCGGCATCGAAGGCCCGGTAGAGCGCGCCGGCCCGCTCGATGCCGATGCTGGCGGCCAGCCCACCGAGATCATGCGCGAGACCGTTATTGCAATGCCCGCCATTGCGACCGGACGCTTCGCCGACGACACGCCCGGCCTCCAGCACGGCGACGCTCGCTCCGGCCTTCGCCAACGCCAGCGCGGCCGACAATCCGGTGAAGCCGCCGCCGACGATCGCGACATCGACCTTGCCCGCGACCGGCGCGGAGGAGCCGGAGGAAAAGCGCGGCGCGGAGGCCAGCCAATAGGGTTCGAGCTTCATCGCTGGGGCGGCCTCGGCGTCGGCTGATGCGGGACAATCGGCGGCCTCGCTTCGACGCGGGCAGCGCGGAAGCGAAACGCCGAAGGGCTTCGACCGCGCAGCTTGCACCATCCTAAGCCCATGTATTGTATGAATTATGCTATTCTCGAACGGGCCCGGCGCCCCTATACTCTGCGATCATTCCGCATGAGGCCCGACGCCTTGGCTTACAGAACGGCAAAGCGCCGGCTCGGCTACGAAATCGACATCCGGCCGATGGGCAACGCCGATCTCGGCCAGATGCACCAATTGTCGATCAGCGTCGGCTGGCCGCATCGTCCCGAGGACTGGCGCCTGATCATGAGCGTCGGCCAGGGTTTCGTCGCCTGCGACACGATCGGCCGTGCGCTCGGATCTGCAATGTGGTGGCCCTTCGGCGAGAGCTTCGCGACGGTGGGCATGGTCATCACCTCGCCGCGCCTGCAGGCGCAGGGGGCCGGCCGGCAACTGATGGACGCGATTTTCGAGCAGTCCGGTGACCGCGACCTGCGCCTCAGCGCGACCCAAGCCGGCTATCGCCTGTATCGCTCGCTCGGCTTCGAGCCGGTCGGCCGGATCTTCCAGCATCAGGGACGGACCGTGGCGCTGCCCTCGCCCGCTCCCGCGATACCCGGGCTCCGCCCCGTCATCTCAGGCGATCTTGACGCGCTCATACGCCTCGACGCCAGCGCCTATGGCGCCAACCGCGACCGCGTCATCGCGGCGCTGCTGGCGTCATCGGTCGGGACCGTCGTCGAGCGCAATGGCGAGATCGTCGGCTTCGCGCTCTGCCGCCCGTTCGGGCGCGGCCATGTCGTCGGTCCGATCGTGGCCGAGGATGACGACATGGCGGTGGCGCTGGTCGCCCCGCATGTCGAAGTTCATCAGGGCAGTTTCCTGCGCGTCGATACGGCCCAGGAGCAGGGCCGCTTCGGCGGCTTCCTCGAATCCTGCGGCATGACGATCTTCGATTCGGTCACGCCGATGATCCGCGGCCACCATCACGACGCGCTGGGCACCGCCCGGACCTTCGGGCTCGCAACGCAAGCGCTGGGCTGAAGGCTCTTTGGACACCGTCTCGAAACGCGCTGCGAAGAGTCGGCTGGCGTGGTTTTCGAGAAGCGGAGCGTAGCAGAGATCGGGAAGTGAGCACCGGAAGCGCAGAGGGTCGCGTCAGACAGCCGCCGCAGCAGCGTTTCCAGATGGTTTCAGACGTCGAACAGCACCGGCAGCGGGTAGCCCGGCTTCTGGATCGGCGACTTGATCACGACGTAGCTGAAATATTTCGAGATGCCGATGTTGCGGTCGAGCAGCGTCTCGATCAGCGACTGGTAATGGGTCAAACCGCGCGTCACGAACTTGATCAGATAATCGTAGCCCCCGCTGACCATATGGCACTCCACCACCTCGTCGACCCGACGCAGCGCCGTCTCGAAGCGGATGAAATACTCCTTGGTGTGGTCGGCAAGCGTGACCTCAGTGAAGACGGTGATCGTCTCCCCGAGTTTCTGCAGGTTGATCGTCGCGCCATAGCCGGAAATGAATCCCGCCTGCTCGAGCCGCTTGACCCTGAGCAGGCAGGGGCTCGGCGACAGGCCGACCGCATCGGCCAGGGTGACATTGGTCACCCTGCCGTTGTTCTGCAGCTCGATCAGGATTTTCATGTCGATGCGGTCGAGCCGCACGCCCGGTGTCACGACGAAAGCCTCACCCCAACGCCTGCCGCCCCCGGCATGACGGCATGCCGCAGCGACAGCGGGAACCTAGACGGTTCGCCGCTCCAGGCAAAGCAAGGATCACGCCGCCGTCACGCCGCCTTGGCTGTCGCCAGCGCGGCCTGGACCTGAGGCAGCGCGAGCATCTCGTCGAGCGTCAGGCGCAGCCGCGAGACGATCAGGTCGATCTCGCTCTCGCTGCAGCATAGCGGCGGCGCAAGCCCGATGATGTCGTCGGCAAAAGCGCGGAAGATCACGCCATTAGCATAGCCCCGCGCGAAGAGATGGTCGGCGAGCTTCACGCTGCGCGGGAATTTCTCGCGGCTCGCCTTGTCGGCGACGAGTTCGACACCGGCGAGCAGGCCGCGTGCCCGGACTTCGCCGACAAGCGGGTGGTCGGCTAAAGTCGCAAGCTTCTTTTCGAAATAGGCTCCGACGCGCTGTCCGTTGGCGAGGATACCGCCCTCGTCATAGAGCCTGAGCACCTCCAGCGCGACGGCGGCCGAAACCGGATGTCCGGAATAGGTCTGGCCATGGCCCACCGGCCCGCCATCGGGAGCATTGTCCTTGATGCCGCGATAGACCTTCTCGCCGATCGCGAGCGCGCCCATGGGCGCATAGCCCGAGGTCAGCCCCTTGGCCATCGTCATCATGTCGGGCACCACGCCCTCCCCCTCGCAGGCGAACATCGGCCCGGTGCGGCCGAAACCCGTGATGACCTCGTCAGCCAGGAAAAGGATGTCGAGTTCGGCGGCCGTCTCGCGCATTGCCTTGAGCCAGCCGCGCGGCGGCACGATGACGCCGCCGGAGCCGACGATCGGTTCGCAGAAGAAGGCGGCGACATTGTCGGCACCGAGTTCCTCGACCTTGGCGCGCAGCGACGCGACGCTCGCCGCGATCACCGCCGCATCGTCGGACCCGGTCGGGTTGCGATAGGCGTAAGGGGCCGCGACGTAGTGCTGGACATGGCTCGGAAAGTCGAAATTGGCGTGGAAGGCCGGCAGGGCAGTGACGCCTGCGCCCGTCGAGCTCGACCCGTGATAGCCGCGCTCCAGCGAGATGATCGCCTTCTTCGTCGGCCGTCCGGTAACGTTGTAGTAGAACTGGATCAGGCGCAGCGCGCCGTCGATGGCGTCCGAGCCGCCCAGCGAGAAATAGATGTGGTTGAGGTCACCGGGCGTGATCTCGGCGAGCTTGGCGGCAAGCCGGATCGTCGGCTCGCTGCCGAAGGAGAAATAGCCGGTGGCATAGGGCAGCTCGCGCATCTGCGCCGCCGCCGCCTCGACGATGCTCTCATGGCCATAGCCGACATTGACGCACCAAAGGCCGGCGAAACCGTCGATCAGTTCATGCCCGTCGGCATCGGTGATGAAGGCGCCCTTGGCCGACTTCATGATGGTCACACCGCGGTTCTCGTGGCCGGCCCAGTTGGCGACCGGGTGGACCCAGTGCAAGCGGTCGAGGGCTTCGAGCGAATTGACGGTCATGGGTTAAGGCTCCTGCTGGAGAATGTCGGCTTCGTGAGATGAGGAAGGTCAGGCTACGGACTGGAGACAGGCCGCAGGCTCGGGACGGCGTTTCGGCGCCTGATCGCCTTCGCGCAGATAGCGGCCGGGTGTAACCCCGCAGATATTCTTGAAATGGCGCGAGAAATGGCTCTGGTCGAAGAAGCCGGCCTCCGACGCAGCCAGCGCCATCGGCACGCCGTCACGCAGCAGCCGCTTCGCATAGCCAATGCGGCGATGGCAGATGAAGCGATGCGGCGTCAGCCCGACCTGCCGCCTGAACACCGTCACGAAGCGGCAGACGCTCAAGCCAGCCAGCACCGCGAGATCCTCCAGATAGATCGCGTCGGTGAAGTTTCGCTCGATATGGCAAAGCGCGCGCCGGATGCCGTTGCTCGCACGCTCCCGCAACAGCGCGACGCCGCCTTCCGATATGGGTTCGTGCAACGCTGGCTCATGCATGGTCCGATTCGACCTCCGCTGACGGCGCTTCCGCCTCGCTGCGAAGGTTAGAACGCCGCGTATGGTCGTCGGCACGGGCTTGGCCGCCCGCCACGACATCCCCTGCCCTATTGGCCTGCTCCGGCAGCAGATCATGCTTTGCCCGGCGGCTGGCGCCGCCGGTCCGCATCGACCCGCCTCAATAGCCCCGCTTGCGATCGACGAGGCCGAGCAGCGGCTCGCCGGCGTGATGACGGCGCAGGTTTTCCAGCACCACCTCCACCGCCGTTTCCGGCTGCGTCATGCTGGCGATATGGGGCGTGACCAGCACGCGCGGATGGCTCCAGAGCGGGTGCCCCCTGGTCAGCGGCTCCGGCGTCGTGACGTCGAGCACCGCCGCCGAGATCTGGCCGCTATCGAGAGCAGCCAGCAACGCATCCTGATCGAGATGGCCCCCGCGCCCCGTATTGACCAGCTTCGCCCCCTTCGGCAATTGCGCGAAGAGCTCGGTGCCGAGCATGCCGCGCGTCTCGTCGGTCAGTGGCAGCAGGCAGACCAGGATGTCGGTGCGCGCCAGGAACTCCGGCAGTTCCTCAGTGCCCGCAAAGCAGGTCACGCCCTCGATCTCGCGGCGCGAGCGGCTCCAGCCAGCGACCTGGAAACCGAAATGCGCCAGCATCTTGCAGGAGGCCTCGCCCAGCATGCCGAGACCGAGGATGCCGACGCGCCGCGTCGAGGCCGGACGGACGCGGATCTGCTTCCAGACCTCGGCCCGCTGCTGCGCGACATAGTCGATCAGATCGCGATGCAGGCTGAGCACCGCCATCGAGACGAATTCGACCATGCCGTCAACGATACCGGGCTCGACCATCCGCGCGATGGGCAAGTCGGGCGGCAGCTTCGACAGATCGAGATGATCGACACCTGCCCCGACCGACATCAGCAGTTCGAGATTGGGAAACTGCGTCATCAGGTCGTCCGGCGGCATCCAGGCGGCGAAGTAGCGGATCTCGGAAGGATCGCCGATCTCGGGCCAGATCCGGAACGACAGGTCCGGCGCCTTCTCGGCCAGAATCTTGGCCCATTCGGCGCCGCGCGCCGGATCGGATTTATAAAGCAGTGCCATCGCAATCCCTGTCTTTCAGCCAAGCCTTGTTCGACGAAGCCTTGTTTAACCAAGCGCCTGGCTCGCCGGCGCATGAAGCCGCAACGCGCCCTGCACCGTTGGCCAGTTCCTGCGCACCATGGTGACGACGTCGCTGACCGACTTCAGCCCCTGTGACGTCAGCCAGCCAGCGAGCGGCGCGCCGGCGTCGATATCGACCCGCATGAACTGCCCTCGCCGGCCTTGCAACCAATGCGCCATCAAAATCCGTGCATCGGCGTCGTTCTCTGCCACGACCGGCCCGACGAGCAGTCCGCGCCCGAACCGGCGCAACACGCTGAAGCCGACGGCCCGACCACCCCGCTCGAGCACGGCGCATTCGCCCCGCTCCAGCAGCGAGGCCAGCAGGGCCTGGCGCGGCAGGCCGCTGGCAGCCCGGTCGAGGCGCTCCAGTTCGGCCATGTCGGCGACGCTCGCCAGCCGCAGCGCGGCTCCGGCCGCAAGCAGGGGCGCCGCGACCTCCAGAACCTCGCCATGATGCTGGCAGATCCCGCCGCAGGCCACGAAGCCCAGCTTCTCATAGAGCGGCTGGCCCGCGGCCGTCGCGTTCAGCATCACCGAGCGGTCCTTCACCTGCGCCAGCAGCCCCTGCATCAGGCGACGGCCGAGACCCGCGCCCTGATGATCCGGCGAGACGATGATCATGCCCAGCGTCGCGTGGCTCTCGCCATAGGGCCACCACATCCCCGCCGCGACGACCTCGCCGGCGATCGTCGCAACCAGCCCGTGGCCGAGCCCGATCGCCATCGCGCAATCCTCGGCGCGGTGGGGCCAGCCGACGGCGCGCGCCAGCGCCGCATAGACCGGCGCGTCGCTCGCGGCGACGTCGCGCAGGACGGCTGCTTCCCGGATCAGGCTGTCGGACATCAGCCGAGCGCCTCCTGCACCACATAGAATTTGGCGACAGGAACACGGTTGTCCCAGGCGCAGGGGGCGCCTTGCGGCACCAGCACGGTGTCGCCCCGACCGACGGTGAAGACGGTGCCGTCCGCGCACGTCAGATCCACCGAACCGTCCAGGATATGCATCAGCTCGCTCAGCTTGTGCGGACGCGAGATGCGGGCGTAGGGCGTCGAATCCCAGAGACCGGCCCGCAGAGTCGAGGCCTCGTCGGTGAAGGCGTTGAAGCTGCGGCATTGCGGGGCAAGCCCGATCAGCGTCTCGGCCGGCGGCGGCGCCGACGGCGAGAGAGTGGCATCCGCGCTCAGGAGAGTGACGCCTGATGCAGGCCCCGTCCCGCTTGTCGCGGCGTGGAAGGCCCAGCGCGTGCCCGCAGCCGCCTCGATCCGCAGCCGCGTGCCGCGCGCAACGACGACGCCGCTCTCGGGCAGGACGGAGATCGCGGGCGCGCCCTCGACGGACAGCGTCAGCGCGCCGGCGAGCACGATCATGACCTCGGTGTGGGGAAATGAGTCGATCGCGACCGCGCCGGCGAACTCGACACGTCCGGCCGCCGCCGCGGGACCCGTCCAGGCGATCTCGCGACCGGCGGCGAAGGGATCGGCAGGCCCCAGCCCCTGCCCTGGAGCCGACAGGGACACGGACGCAGCCGAGGCGCGGTGAAGCATCACGATGGCAGAAGATGTCATGGGCGGGGCGATCCGGCGCTCGCGTTTCGGAACGCTAGGCCGCTAAGGCAAACCCGGCCCGCTGGATTGGACTATCTTTCCGGCGGGTGCGACGGCACCGATCGGACCCTGTCCTCGTCGAGGCTCGACCTGGCTGCGCGCCTTGTGGCACCACAGCTCTGGTGGCGCCACCACCGCGGCGTATCCGGACAGGAGAATGCGAGCATGTCGAAGCGGATGTTGCCGTTTCCCAGCGATCCTGCGGCGGGGCGCGCGTGATGGCCGGCCTCGACCGATCGCTTATTGCCGACCTCCCGCTGTTTGCCGGGCTCGAGGCGGAGCAGATGGACGAGCTTCTGCGCGAGGCGCAGTCGGTCCGCTATCCGAAGGGCACAACCGTCTTCAAGCAGGACGAGGACGCGCACTCCTTCTTCGTCCTGCTGCACGGTCATCTGCGCGTTTACAAACTGACGCCGGACGGCCAGCAGGTCGTCGTCCGCTTCGTCTCGCCCGGGGAATTGTTCGGCGTCGCCATGGCCATCGGCCGGACGACTTACCCGGCCACGTCGGTCGCAGTCGTCGATAGCATCGCCCTGGTTTGGCCCTCAGTGGCCTGGCCCCGGCTCATCGCCCGGCATCCGGCCCTTGCGGTCAACACGCTGCAGACGGTCGGCCAGCGGCTGCAGGATGCTCATCTGCGCGTGGTCGAGATGTCGACGGAGCAGGTCGAACGGCGCATCGCCCATGCACTGCTGCGCCTGGCCCAGCAATCGGGCCGCAAGGTCGAGGCCGGTGTCCAGATCGACTTCCCGATCTCCCGGCAGGATGTCGCGGAAATGACGGGGGCGACGCTCCATACCGTCAGCCGGGTGCTCAGCGCCTGGGAAGCCCGCGGCATGGTCGAGGGCGGGCGCCAGAGGATCACGCTGCGCGATCCGCACAGGCTGGTGCTGCTGGCGGAGGGTACGGCGTCGCCGGAAGCCTGAAGCCGCGCCGCCGGCACAGGCCATCAGCATGGCTCTCGCTGCGCCGCCGCCGCGACCGCTCTCAGCGTCGCCAGAACCGCCACAGTGCTGACTCCGTGCTCGCGGCAGGCATCCTCGACCATGTGAAAGCAGGCGATCGGGCAGCCGACACACCAGAGCTTGCCGTTGAGGAAGACCCGGATCGGGATGGCATGCCGCGCGACGACGGGAATCGCGACGATCTGTTTGTGCGCCCGCAAAGACAGGCTGACCGGCCGGCGTAAGACGCGGTGGCTTTCCATGAGGATAGCGATCACCGCAGCCGGACGGCTGCCCGGCCCGACGACCGAACGCCACCACAGGCGCCCGGGCCGGCAACTGGGGAACCGACTCCGATGCTTGACACCGCCACGTCCGAGACCACCATCGACACGCGCCAGATTCCGCCGCTGCAGCGCCATCCTCTGATCTTCAGCACCTTCGAGCAGTTGCAGCCGGGCGAGGGTTTCCTCCTCGTCAACAATCACGAGCCCTGGCCGCTGCTCTACCAGTTCAATATCCGCCACCCCGATGCGTTCGAGTGGGAATATCAGGCGGAAGGTCCCGAGATCTGGCGCGTCCGCATCAGCCGCGCCGCCTGAGGCCAAGCGGTGCCCGGAGCGGGATGCGAAAGGCCGGGACACGGCTTTCGCACCCATCCTGCTCGCACTCTTGAATTAGAGACCGATTCAGATTTCCGCCGGGACCACTTCGTGATTCCAGCTGAAATCATGCGGCTCTAGGCTTGGCTGGGCACAGCCCCCGACCTGGTGCCGGCCCGCTCGCCGGTGAGGACCGGCCAGTAGATGATTGCGAAGCCCAGGAAGGCCAGGGACCAGCTCAGCCCGGCGACATCCAGCAGCATGCCCGCCCCATGGCCGAGCGCCGAGCAGACGCGCGCAACCGTGCCAACCACCGCCAGCCCGTAACAGATCTGCGTCGCGAGCGTGGCGACGAGCGGGCGCCCCGTATGCCCGAGGCTGGCGCGCGACATCACCGCGAGCGTCATGATGCCGAAGGCGCCCGCCGTCCAGGCGTGCAGTCCGGCACCCGGAGCGACCATTCCGAAACTCGCCGCTCCCGTTAGCAGGAAGCCGACAGGCACGAACAGATAGCCGACATGGAGCACCGCCAGCAGCGGATTGCACCAGGTGCGCTCGCCGGCCCAGCGCCCGAGCCTGACGGCATGAAGCAGCCCGCAGACGAGCAGGAGCGTCCCGCTCGCTGCGGCCGACGGCAGGGCGACCCACAGGCACAAGGCGAGCGCGCTCGCCGCCAGAACCGCCTTGTCATAGCCGCCGAAAGGAGCCGGAAGCCGGCCCGGTCCGCGCGGCGCCAGCCAGTTGCGCGTGAAGCTGGGCACGATCCGACCGGCGACGAGCGAGACCAGCAGGAGCACGACGGCAATCGCAAAGCGCCGTGCATGATCGGCGCTCCCGACGAGCGCGGCTTCGAGATGGAAGGCGAGATTGGCCGCAAGCAACAGGCCGATCAGCACGACAACCTTGAGGTTGCGCCAGTTGCGCCCGGCGACGATTTCACGCGTCGCCGCCGCCGCGAGCAGCGTCATGAAGGATGCGTCGATCACCATGGCGAGCTGCCAGCCGATCCAAGCGGAAGCCGCCACGGCCACGCGCCCCGCGAGCCAGGCGACGGCGAGCACGAGCACGGGCGTGCCCTGAACCGGCAGCCGCCCCGTCCAGTTCGGGATCGCCGTCAGCAGGAATCCGCCGATCGCCGCCGCCTGATAGCCGAGCAGCATCTCGTGGACATGCCAGTCGATCGGATGGAAGGCCGTCGGAAGCGAAAGCATCCCGGCGACGAAGGGCAGCCAGATCAGGATCGTGAGTCCGGCCGCCAGGCCCGCGAGCAGGAACAGCGGGCGAAAGCCGTAGGACAGGAACGCCGGGCCCTCATAGGCTCGCAATCTCGGGATGGGCGCCATCGTCGTGGTCCTCGCTTGCGATCGGACGCGCCTCACATCGCAGCGACGGCGTCCTTGCTTCACGAGGAGAAGTCTAGCCGGTCATGCCCGCCGGGAATTTGCGGAAGCGCAACCATCTGCCGATCGCGATGGCCGCCGGTTGGGCTGCGATCCGCGCTACAGTTCGCGCAGCGCCGCCGCCCCCGCCTCGGCACTGCGCCCGATTTCCTCGAAGAGAAGCGCCATCTCGTCGAAGACGGTACGATCGCTCTCGACCTCGGTCACGGTGTCGAGATCGGACAGGAACGACAGCAGCGCCGCGATCCGCTCCTTGTGATCGCGCGCCTCGGCGAGCTGCCGCCGCGCCTCGCGCCGGCGCTCGAGCAGGTCGAAGCGTTCGAGCGCTCCGGCGAGCGTATCGCGGCATGTGCAGTTGACCCCGGCCGGCAGCAGGATCTGGCGCAGCCGGCCGATCAGCTCGCTGGCCTGCGTGCCCGGATTGGCGCGGTCGGCGCCATGGCGCGATCCGCCGCTGCGCTCCGCCTTCATCATGTCCTCCCGCTGGGCCGGCGCATCAGGCTCCGGGCCCCACGAGGACATGGCCGGGAGCCGCATGCAGGAAGCCGTTGGCGAAGGGAATGTCGGGATAGACCATGCCGAGACGCCGCTCCGCCTCCGCTGTGTCCAGCCGCCCGTCGACCGCATCGCGAAACAGCTGCGCGACCGCGACCATGTCGCAATCCTGCGGCGAAAGACGCAGCGAGGCGACGCCCGCCTGGCGCAGCGCCGGAATGTCGCGCAGCAGGCTGGCGCAGCTATGCGACAGCGTCTGGACGCCGTTCACCGACAGGAAGTCGGCGTCGTCGAGCGTCCTTACCGGCATGCCGTCCGTATCCTGCTCACAGACGAAGCGGCAATTGTCCTTGCTGAGCTTGTGGGCCCGGGCGTGATAGCAGCGCGCCGAGATCGCGAGCGGCACCTTGCCGAAGGCGAAGACCTCGATCGCGGTGTCGGGCAGCGCCGCCGCGATTGCGCCGACGGCCGAGAGCGGCAGCTCCGGTGGCAGGCAAATATGCGTCGCCCCCCGCGCCGCCAGGAAACGGGCCGTCGCCTCGTTGTAGACGTTGACGAAGGGGCCGATCGCGTGCGGCCGGTTCGCCAGCGAGGCGAGGCAGGTCAGGTCGTTGACCTCGACCATGACCTCGTCAGACGCCATGAGCTCGCGGGTCTGGCGGCGCTCGCGCACGAGCGAGACCAGGATGAGGGAGGCATGCACCACCCGCTTCCCGGCGGCTTCGAGCCGTTCGACCACGCCGGGCAGATAGTCCTGCTTGAAGGGCGCGCGCTTGGAGCAGACCGCCTCGCCGACGACCACGGTCTCGACCGGCGCTTCGTCGGCGATCCGGTAATGGAAATCGCGCCAGCGCTCGGGCGACCAGTGATAGAGGACGGGTCCGAGGGTGAGTTGCATCGCCTGTTCCTTCATCCGGCCGTGTGCGGCGGCTGCCAAAACCCGGTCGCCGCTGCGTCCCGACTAGCGCCACGTCTTGCGATAGGCGCCGACCGTGCTGGCCTGCCCCTCGCTCATGGCCGTCAGCCCTGCGACCGGGGCGGGCATCCCCGCATCGAGCGCGGCGATGGTGCGTCGGAAGGCGCGCACGACCTGCGCGATATAGGCGCGCCCGCGCTGGCGCCCTTCGATCTTGAGCGCGGTGACGCCAGCAGCGCGCAGCGCCGGCAGCATGGTCGCGGCGTCGAGGCTGACTGGATCCTCGAAGATGTAGCCCGAGCCTTTCGGCGTCGAGAAACGCCCCTTGCACAAAGTCGGATAACCGGCCGGCTCGTCCTTGCCGAAGCGGTTGATGGTGAAGCCGCCGAGTGTCGAGACGATCTCGCCGCGCCGCTCCTTGTAGGCGACATGGCTCGCCGGCGAGCATACGCCCTGCATGTTCGGCGATTTGCCGGTAACATAGGAGGACAGCGAACAGCGGCCCTCCTCCATCACACACAGCCCGCCGAAGACGAAGACCTCCGTTTCGCAGGCCGTCTCGCGCATGATCGCGGCGATCTCGGGGACGCTGAGCACGCGCGGCAGCACGACGCGCTGGGCGCCGAAGCTCTCGACATAGAAGCGGATCGCATCGGGATTCGCGGCGCCGGCCTGGACCGAGACATGGAGGCGCTGCTGCGGATGGCGGCGGGCGGCATAGTCGAGCGTCGCGACATCGGCGAGGATCAGCGCATCGGCCCCGGCCTCGACAGCGTCGTCGATGGCGGACTCCCAGAGCGCCAGCGCACCGGCCCGCGCGAAGGTGTTGATCGCCACCAGCACCTTGACCCCGTGGCGATGGGCGAAGGCGATGCCGGCGCGCATATCCTCGCGCGTGAAATTCAGGCCGGGGAAGTTGCGAGCGTTGGTTTCGTCGCAAAAGCCGCAATAGATCGCGTCGGCACCAGCCTCGACGGCGGCCTCCAGGCTGGCCCGCGTGCCTGCCGGGCAGATCAGTTCCATGGTCTGGCTCCGGTGGGCGGCCTGGCCACGGGCTGCTCGGCAGCGGGTTGCCGATACCGTCGCAGCATCTCGGCCAGCAGGCCGCCGAGCGGGCCGAGCCCGCCAAACAGCAGCGCGCCGAGATCGAGCCGCGCATCGTCGATGGCGTTGCGCAGCGCCAGCACAGCCTCGACATCGCCTTCCACCACGAGCATGCGCGAGAAGAACAGCGCGTCCCCGTCGAGCGAGCCCTCCGCCATGCCGATCAGCGCCGAGAGCGGGCCGCTGATCCGCGCATCGAGCCGCTTCGGCAAGGTCCGGACCGCCTGTACGGAGGGGCGCTGCGGCCGCGGCTCCAGCACGAATCCGAAGGGCAGGTCGGTCGGATCGATGCCGAAGCGCTTGCTCGCATGCTCGCCGAGGCGGCCATGGAGCCCGGGATGGCTCTGGCCGATCCGGCGCAGCATCAGCGCCAGCGCCGGTTGCAGCGGCGCAAGCGGCAGAGGCCGCAAGGCAAGCGCCACCAGGGCCGGCAGGGTCGGCGGAACGGCATCCGTCGGAAGCGTGTCGGCATGAAGCACGTCGAGATGAAGCGTGTCGAGATGCGGCGTGTCGGGCTGGGCCATCGATAATCTCCGGACCTTCGTCTAGCCCGCCGGCCGCGGCGGGTCCTTGCGCGGGAACAAAGACGGGTCCGGTCCGGGTCGGCGATGCTGCCGCGACTGGAGCCCTCCCTTGCTGACACGTGATCTTCCCCGCTTCGCCGACCTGCGCGCCTTCACCACCCATCTCGACAAGGCCGGCCAGTTGCACCGCATCGCCGAACCGGTCAGCGTCGTGCACGAGGTCACCGAGATCCACCGTCGCGTCATCGCCGGAAACGGGCCGGCCCTGCTGTTCGAGCGCCCGGTGCGGCCGGACGGGACGATCTCGCCGATCCCGCTCCTGACCAACCTCTTCGGCACGGTCGAGCGCGTCGCCTGGGGGCTCGGCATCGCACCGGGTCATCTTCCGGCCCTTGGCCAGGCGCTGGCCGAGTTGCGCGAGCCGCGCCCGCCACGCGGCCTGGCCGAGGCAGGGCGGGCGCTGGCGCTGGCGCGCGCGGCCCTGTCGATGCGTCCCCGCGAAAGCACCCGCGCCCCGGTGCAGGAGCGGGTCTTCCGAGGCGACGAGATCGATCTGACCGCCTTGCCCGTGCAGATCTGCTGGCCGGGCGAGCCGGCCCCGCTCATCACCTGGCCGCTGGTGATGACGTCGCCGGCGGAACCCTCGCCCGAGGACGAAGGCAATATCGGCGTCTATCGCATGCAGGTGCTCGGCCGCGACCGTGCGATCATCCGCTGGCTCGCCCATCGCGGCGGCGCAAAGCACCATGCACAATGGCGCCGTCTCGGCCGCAACATGCCCGTCGCCGTCGTGATCGGCGCCGATCCGGCGACGATCCTCTCGGCGGTCCTGCCTCTGCCGGAAACCGTGTCGGAACTGCGGTTCTCGGGCCTGTTGCGCCGGGAGCGGCCGCTGCTGGTGCGCTGCGTCAGCGTCCCGCTCTCCGTTCCCGCCGAGGCCGAGATCGTGATCGAGGGCATGGTCTCGGCTGACGAGACCGCGCCGGAAGGGCCCTTCGGCGACCATACCGGCTACTATAATGCGGTGGAGCCCTTCCCGGTGATGCGGGTGACCGCGGTGACGATGCGCCGCCAGCCACTCTATCTCTCGACCTTCACCGGCCGCGCGCCGGACGAGCCCTCGCGCATCGGCGAGGCCCTCAACGTGCTGCTCCTGCCGTTGCTGCGCCGGCAGTTCCCGGAGGTGGTCGATGTCTGGCTGCCGCCCGAGGCCTGCTCCTACCGCATCGCGGTCGTGTCCATCGCCAAGCGCTATCCGGGCCAGGCGCGCCGCCTGATGCTCGGCCTGTGGTCGATGCTGCCGCAACTCACCTATACGAAGCTCGTCATCGTCGTCGATGCCGATATCGACCCGCGCGACTGGGCGCAGGTGATGTGGGCGGTCGCGACCCGGGCCGACGCCACGCGCGACCTCGTGACCCTGACCGACACGCCGATCGACTATCTCGACTTCGCCTCGCCAAGACCCGGCCTCGGCGGCAAGCTCGGCATCGACGCCACCAACAAGCTGCCGCCTGAAACCGAGCGCGAATGGGGCAGCGTGCTCGCCATGGACCCCACCGTCGGCGCGCGCATCGACGCGCTTTGGCCCGGGCTCGGTCTCGCCGGCGCGCCTGGAACCGCGTCATGAGCCGGCCAACGCGGGTTGTCGTCGGCATCAGCGGCGCTTCGGGCGCCGCGATCGGGCTGCGCGTGCTCGAGCGGCTCGCCGAGGGTGCCTCAACCGAAATCCACCTCGTGGTCTCGCCGGCCGCGCAGCGCACCCTGTCGAGCGAGGTCGGCCCGGACGCCGTCGAGCGGGCGCGCAGCCTCGCGACCCATTGCCACGATCACGGCGACATCGGCGCCACGATCGCCAGCGGCTCGTTCCGCACGGCGGGGATGATCGTGGCGCCCTGCTCGATGCGGACCTTATGCGCCATCGCCTACGGCCAGCTCGACGATCTGCTCGTGCGCGCCGCCGACGTGCAGTTGAAGGAGCGGCGCCGGCTCGTGCTGCTGGCGCGCGAAAGCCCCCTGCATCTCGGCCATCTGCGCGCCATGGCGCAGGTCACGGAAAGCGGCGCCATCGTCGCGCCGCCGGTCCCGGCCTTCTATCTGAACCCGCAGGGCATCGCCGATATCATCGACCAGATCGCTTTGCGCGCCATCGGCCTGCTCGACCTCGACCTGGACGACATCCCGATCAAGGAATGGCAGGGTGGCGACGGCGCCGCATGACGGCAGGCGCGACCGTCCCACAAGGCGGCCTCGACGCGTCGGGATGACCGCGTCCCGGATCGCCGCCTTCGCGCTCTTGCTCGGCACTTTCCAGCGCAACCTGCCGTGGCGCTGAAGCGATCTCTTACACGGCGCGGCTGTAACGGCGCACCGGCTGGTCGATATGGGCGTCGAAGGCGGAGGCGACCTTGCGCACCATCAGGCGGGCATGCTCCGGCATCAGGATCCGTGTCCCGTCGAAGCGGATCATGCCCTCCTGCGAAAGCCTGTCGAGCTTGCTCAGCGAGGGCGCGAGCTGCTGCGGATCGGCGCCGTGCCGGGCGCAGACGGCGTCGATATCGACCGAGAGATCGCACATCAGCCGCTCGATCAGCTCGGCGCGCAGCCGATCATCGGCGCTCAGCCCGTAGCCCTTCACGGTCGGCAGCTCGCCTTGGCCGACACGCTCGGTATAACGCCCGATCACCACCTCGTTCTGGACATAGCCCTGCGGCAGCCGGCCGATCGCCGAGGCACCGAAGCCGAGCAATGCCTCGCAGCCATCGGTGGTGTAGCCCTGAAAATTGCGGCGGAGACTGCCGCTGCCCAGCGCCTGCGCCATCTCGTCCTCGGGGCGCGCGAAATGGTCGAGCCCGATCCGGACATAGCCGGCCGCGACGAGCCGCTCCGCCATCGCCTCCGCCTGTTCCCGCCGCGCCGCGCCATCGGGCAGGTCGGCCTCGGCGATGCGCCGCTGATGCTTCTTGAAATCGGGAACATGCGCGTAGCCGAAGATCGAGAAGCGTTCCGGCGCCATCTCCAGGCAACGCTCGACCGTGTCGACGCAGGAGGCCACCGTCTGCTTCGGCAAGCCATAGATCAGGTCGAAATTCACCCCGCCGATGCCGCCCGCGCGCAGATCGGCGACGACAGCAGCAGTCTGCTCGACGCTCTGGATGCGGTTTATGGCCTGCTGCACGACAGGGTCGAAACTCTGCACGCCGAGGCTCGCGCGGGTGACGCCCGCCTCTCCCAGAGCCGCCGTCATCGCCCGCGTCAGGCGGCGCGGGTCGATCTCGACAGCGATCTCGGTCGCCATATCGAGCATAAAGCGCTGCCTGAGCAATCCGACCAGCGCGACGAAATCGTCGGGCTCCAGAATGGTCGGCGTGCCGCCGCCGAAATGGATATGGCGAACATCGAGCGGCGCGTGCAGACGATCCGCCACGAGGTCGATCTCGCGGCGCAGCACCGCCAGGTAGTCGACGATCGGTCCGTCGCGGAGCGCCACCGTGGTATGGCAGCCGCAATACCAGCACATCGACCGACAGAACGGGATGTGGAGGTAGAGCGAGGCTTTCGTCCCCGGCGCGAGTTCGCCCAACCAGCGGCCATAGCGCGAGGCATCGACATCGGCTCCGAAATGGGGCGCGGTCGGATAGCTCGTGTAGCGCGGCAGGCGTTCATCGAGATAGGGTGCCCTCTCAGCTTCCACGGCCGATCCTCTCCAGCGCCGGAACCCGGCTTCGCATGGAAGCATGCGGTGAGGCGGCCGGCCTGTCTTTGAGGCAGAGCAAGTCGCAACTTCCGAATTGCACGCGTCAGGCCTCGGCGCCGCACGGCCGCGAAGAGGCGGTCAGGAGCGCACAAAAACACTGTGGCGTTCGCAAGCAAAAGCGCACAGGATCGAGCAGCGTCGATGCTGCTCACTCCGGCAAGCGTCGCAGCCAAGCGACGAAGGGGGATTCGATGCCTGAGCTTTGCCAACCGGCGGCTGCGGTTCCGCTTCCCACCATGCGGGGCCTGCGTATCCTCACCTTGCTCGGTGCGCTCTCGCTCCAGCCCGGCTCCATCGCATTCGCCCAGCAGCCGGCACCGTCAGCGATCCCCGTCGGAACCGTCGCTGCCGAAAAGCGCGCCATCGGCCGCACGGCTGATTTCGTCGGGCGCATCGAGGCGGTCAACCGCGTCGATGTCCGCGCCCGCGTCACCGGCTATCTCGAGGCGGTGCTGTTCCAGGAAGGCGCGAACGTCACCGAGGGCATGCCGCTCTTCCGCATCGAAAGGCCCCCCTTCGAGGCCGCCGTCGAACAAGCGCAAGGCGCGCTGGAACGTGCGCAGGGCGCGCTTCAGAACGCCACGGTCCAGCGCCAGCGCGCCGACGAACTGCTGAAGACCAGCGCCGGTTCGGTCGCCGTACGCGATCAGCGCATCGCCGAGGAAAAGGGAGCCGAGGGTGACCAGACGACCGCCGAGGCCAATCTGAAGACCGCGCAGATCAATCTCGGCTACACCGAGATCAAGGCGGCGATCACCGGCCGGATCGGCCGCACCAAGGTGACGAAGGGCAATGTCGTCGGCCCCGACAGCGGCGTGCTGGCGCAGATCGTCAGCAACGACCCGATGTACGTCTCGTTCCCGGTCAGCCAACGCGAATTCCTGACGATCAAGGCCGGCGCCGTGCCCGCCGATGGCCGCGCGCCTCTGGTCAGCCTGAAATTCGCCGATGGCTCGACCTATGATCAGAAGGGCCGTGTCGACTTCGTCGACGTCTCGGTCGAGCGCTCCACCGATACGGTGCTGGTGCGCGCCACGCTGCCGAACCCGGGGGGCAAGCTCATCGACGGCGCGCTCGTTCGAGTCGCCGTCCAGGGCGAGCAGACCGATGAAAAGGTCCTGATCCCGCAATCGGCGCTGATCGCCGACCAGCAGGGCGCCTATGTCTTCGCGGTCGAGGACGGCAAGGCCGTGGTCAAGCGGATCAAGATCGGCAGCGAGGTCGGCGCCTATGTCACCATCGACCAGGGCCTCGCCGGCAACGAGCAGATCGTCGTCGAGGGCCTGCAGAATCTGAGGCCGGGCACGCCGGTGCTGGCTTCGCCCGTGACCCCGCCGGCCGGCCGGAGCTGAGCCTATGATCAGCTCCGTCTTCGTCGACCGGCCGCGGCTGGCCATCGTCATCGCGCTCGTCACCACCATCGCCGGGCTTCTCTCGCTTTTCGCGATTCCGGTAGCGCAGTATCCCGACATCGTGCCCCCGCAGGTATCGGTGACGACATCCTATCCCGGCGCCTCGGCGGCGGTGGTCGAGCAGACGGTGGCACAGCCGATCGAGGCGCAGATCGTCGGCACCGACAAGATGATCTACATGAAGAGCGTCAGCGGCAATGACGGCAGCTACTCGCTGCTGGTCTCGTTCGAGCTCGGCACCAATCCCGACATCAACAGCGTCAACGTCAACAACCGCGTGCAGATCGCGCTGTCGAAGCTGCCGCAGGAGGCGCAGCGCAACGGCGTCACGGTCAAGAAGAAGTCCTCGGCCCTGCTCGGCGTCATCGCTGTCTACGCGCCGACCAACGCCTATGACACGCTGTTCGTCTCGAATTACGCCACGATCAACCTGCTCGACGCGATCCGCTCGACGCCCGGCGTCGGCGACGCCGCCCTGTTCGGCGCGCAGGACTATTCCATGCGGGCCTGGGTGAAGACCGACAGCCTCACAGGGCTGAATCTCACCACCGGCGACATCATCAGCGCCATCCAGGCCCAGAATGCCCAGGCCGCCGTGGGGCGCATCGGCGCGCGCCCGATCTCCGACGATCAGCAGTTGCAGCTCAACATCCAGACCAAGGGCCGGCTGAGTTCTCCCGAAGAGTTCGGCAAGATCGTGCTGCGGACGAATACCGACGGCTCGATCCTGCGTCTCTCGGATGTCGCACGCCTCGAGCTCGGCGCCGCCAATCTCGACCGCGACACACGGTTGAACGGTGGCCCCGCGGTCCTGATCGGCATCTACCAGTCGCCCGGTGCCAATGCGATCGCCGCGCTCGACGCGGTCAAGAAGACGGTTGGCGACATCGCGAAATCCTTCCCCGAAGGCCTCGCCTGGAAGGTTACCTATGATCCGACGGCCTTCGTCACGGCCACGATCCATGAGGTCAAGAAGACCCTGATCGAGGCTTTCGTGCTCGTCGTGCTGGTCGTCTACCTGTTCCTCGGCAATCTGCGCGCGACACTGATCCCGACGGTCGCCGTCCCGGTCAGCCTGGTCGGCGCCTTCATCGTGCTCAATGCCATCGGCTACTCGGCCAACACGGTCTCCCTGCTGGCCGTGGTTCTCGCCATCGGCATCGTCGTCGACGACGCGATCGTGGTCATCGAGAACGTCGAGCGCGTGATGGAGGAGCACCCCGAGCTGACACCCGCCGAAGCGACGAAGAAGGCCATGAGCGAGATCGTGGCCCCGATCATCGCGATCACCCTGGTGCTGCTCTCGGTCTTCGTGCCGGTCGCCTTCATTCCAGGAATCTCCGGCGAATTGTTCCGGCAGTTCGCGGTCACCGTGGCCGTGGCCATGGTGCTGTCCGCGATCAACGCGCTGACACTCTCGCCAGCGCTTTGCGCCGTCCTGCTCAAGCGCCACCACGGACCGCGTCGCGGACCGATCGCCCGCATCATGAGCGGCATCGACTGGACGCGGGACCGCTACGGCGCCGCGGTCGCACGGCTCGTGCGCGTCTCCGTCGTCAGCCTCGCGCTCACCGCCGCCTTCGGTGTGGGCATCTACGCCATGGGGCGGATCACGCCGACCGGCTTCCTGCCCGAGGACGATCAGGGCGCGTTCTTCGTGGTGGCGCAGTTGCCCGACGGCGCGTCGATCGGCCGGACATCGGCGGTCATGGCGCAAGTCGAGGGCATCCTGAAGACCGAGAGTGCGATCGCCGATTATTCCACGATCATCGGCCTCAACTTCATCGACAACTTCTCGCAGCCCAACGCCGGCTTCTTCCTGGTTTCGCTGAAGTCGTTCGACGAGCGGACGAGCCGCGAGGACGGCGCGCCGGCCATCATCGCGCGGCTCGCGCAGAAATTCCGCGCGGTGCGCGAGGGCAATATCGTGCCGATCGCGCCGCCTCCGATCATCGGTCTCGGCAGCGGCGGCGGCTTCAGCCATGTCGTGATGGATATGGCGGGCTCGGACCCGAAGGCGCTCGGGCGCACCCTGCGGGGCCTGATCATCGCAGCCAACCAGGATCCGCAATTGCGGCGCGTCTTCTCGACCTTCTCGGATTCGACGCCCTCGATCTATCTCGACATCGACCGGGACAAGGTCCAGATTCTCGGCGTCGACCTCAGCGGCGTCTTCCAGGCTCTCCAGGCCTCGCTGGGCGGCTACTACGTCAACGACATGAACCTGTTCGGCCGCACCTGGCAGGTTCAGGTCCAGGCCGAGGGCGTCGATCGCGCTTCGATCGACGACATCTACCGCATCCATGTCCGCAGCCGCAGCGGTGACATGATCCCGCTGCGCAGTTTCGTCGAGGCGCGGGTCGTGGTCGGCCCGCAGGCGCTGATCCGCTACAACAATCGCCTCGCGGCAACCGTGCAGGGCTCGCCGGCGCCCGGTGTCTCCTCCGGCCAGGCGCTCGCCGCCATGGACGCGGTCTCGGCCCGGACGCTGCCTCCCGGCTACCGCGGCGCATGGACGGATGTGTCGTTCCAGGAGAAGCGGGCCGAGGGGCAGACCTCGATCATCCTCGCCTTCGCAATGCTCTTCGCCTATCTCTTTCTCGTCGCGCTCTACGAGAGCTGGACGATCCCAGTTCCCGTCCTGCTATCGGTGGCGGTGGGTATCCTCGGCGCCTTCGTCGCGATCGTCATCGGCGGGCTGACGCTCGACCTCTATGCCCAGATCGGCATCGTCGTGCTGATCGGCCTCGCCGCCAAA
This sequence comes from Bosea sp. 124, assembly GCF_003046175.1. NCBI lineage: Bacteria > Pseudomonadati > Pseudomonadota > Alphaproteobacteria > Hyphomicrobiales > Alloboseaceae > Allobosea > Allobosea sp. 124. The sequence goes on along the minus strand of NZ_PZZM01000001.1, from coordinate 3,802,055 downwards.
AACGGCATCCTGATCGTCGAATTCGCCAAGGAGCTGCGCGAGAAGGGCCATCCCCTGCTGCATGCCGCGACCGAGGGCGCGAGGCTGCGTTTCCGGCCGGTGATGATGACGTCCTTCGCCTTCATCCTCGGCCTGCTGCCGCTCGTCATCGCCGAGGGCCCATCGAAGCTCGCCCGTCGCAATGTCGGCACGCCGGTCTTCGGCGGCATGCTGGCCGCCGCCTTCATCGGCATCTTCGTGATCCCGGCGCTTTACGTGGTCTTCCAGTCGCTGCGCGAACGCCTGCGACCGTCGACACGGCCGAAAGAGAACCTAGCACCCGGCCCCTGATGGCATGGCGCGGTTCGCATTTCTGATCGGAAATGGTGGGCCGGGCCGGACTCGAACCGGCACCGGCGCTGTTATGAGCAGCGAGCTCTAACCATTGAGCTACCGGCCCGCTCCCCGCGTAGCATCGCCGCTGGCGATCGGGCAAGGCCGCCGTCGCCATGGAACGCAAAGACCCCGCCGTCGCGGGACGGCGGGGTCTTTGCGCTGTTCGGGGGAATGCCGCAGGGCGGGCCGTCTCGCTCAAGCCGCCTGCGCCACCACCATCGACTGCTCGGCGCCATGGCCCTCGCGGAAGCGGAAGCGAGCGATGTGCTCGCTGAGCGCGCGGGTTTGCTCGTCGGTGAGGGCGAGCGCGGCATTGGTCTCCTCGACCAGTGCGGCGTTCTGGTGCGCCATGGTGCCGATGCCGTCGATCTCGGTGTTGATCGCCGAAACGTCGCTGGCCTGGTTCTTGGCCGTCTGCGAAATCCCGTTCATCAGCCCGGTCAGGTCGTTGACCGAGGAGACGATCGCCTCGAACATCTGCGCCGTCTCCTCGACGAGGCCGACACCGACCTTGACGTCGCCATGTGCCGCCTCGACCAGCTTCTTCACATCGTTGGAGGCGTCGGCCGAGCGCTTGGCGAGGCTGCGCACCTCGGTCGCAACGACCGCGAAGCCGCGACCGCTATCGCCGGCCCGGGCCGCCTCGACGGCGGCGTTCAGCGCCAGCAGGTTGGTCTGGAAGGCGATCTCGTCGATCATCGCAATGACCTCGGAGATCTTGTTCGAGGAGGTCCGGATGCGCTGCATCGCCTCAAGCGCGGAGGCGACGACCTTTTCGCCCTGCTGGGCCTGGCTCTCGGCGCCCTCGGCCATACCGGTCGCCTGGGCGGCTTCCGACGCGGTCTTCTTGACCGTGCCGGCGAAGGCGCCGAGCTGGTTCGTCGCCATCGAGACCGCGTTGCTCTCCTCGCTGGTGCGCTCGGCCAGATCGGTGACGCCGTCGAGGATCTCGGTCGTCGCGCTGCGCACCGCCGCGACCGTCTCGGAAAGCTTGGCGAGCGTACTCTCGAATTCGTCGGCGAGCGCGTTCGTGCCATTCTTGAGCTCGGCGAAGGCGCCCTGGTAGAGCCCCTCGATACGGGTCGAGAGATGGCCGGCGGAAAGTTCCGCCAGCACGTCGCAGGTCTCCGACAGGCCGCCCTGCACGGTCTCCAGCAGCGAATTGACCGAGCCGGCGAGCGCATTCAGCTCGGCATCGGCGAAATTCGCCTGGACGCGCCGGCTGAAATCGCCGGCGGCAGCCGCCGCCACGACCTCGCCGAAGGCCGCTCCCAGCTCCTGCATCATCTCGCGGCGCTGCTCCTGGGCGCGCGCATCGTCCTCGACCTTGGCAGCTTCGGCGGCACGCAGGGCCACGGCGTTGTCGCGGAAGAGCAGCACGCTCTTCGAGATGTCGGAGATCTCGTCATTGCCCTTGGTGTCGACGACGGTCTCGAGCGCCCCGTCGGCGATCGCCCGCGTTGCGGTCCAGAGCCGGTTCAGGCGTCCGATGATCATGGGCCGGACATAAAACAGCGAGAGCGACAGCGCGACCAGGAGCGAGCCGATGCCGATGCCGCCGAGCCACATCTTGCTCTGCTCGATCAGCGCGCTGGTCGAGCGGCTGGCAGCCACGGCCTCGCCGCGCGCGCCCTCGACCAGTTTCTCGACCTGGGCGCGCAGTGTCACGGCGGCACGATCGACCTCCTTCAGGCCCTTCGTGATCTCCGCGAGCGTGGCGAGATCGCGCGCGCGCATCTCGACGACGCCCACGCGCCCCTCGCCGACGGCGATGACGGCCTCGACGACCTGGTTGCGGAACGGATTCGGGGAGGCGTTCTCGGCCGAGGTCAGCTCCATGCGAATCCGCATGACGGTCGCCTTGAAGCGCTCCCGCGCCAAGTCGAGGCGAGTCGGATCGGATGCCTGGGCGATCTCGCGCAGCATGCCCATGAGTTCGTTGACCTGCGCCTCGAGCTTGCGCGCGAAATCGAAGACCGGAAAGTCGCGGTCGTTCAGGGTCTTCATGGCGGCGTCGAGCTGATCGCCGGAGAGGCCCTTGATGCTCTCGATCCCCATGGTAACGTTGAAGCGCGCCTCGTCGGCTTCGGAGCCGACCACGCCGCCGAACACCCTGCCGACCTTGGAGAGGTTCTCGAGCGCCGTGACCATGGCCGCGGCATTGCGCATCCGGGCCCCGGTCAGGTCGTTGATCTCGTTGATCGCGCGGGACAGGTCGTCGACGGCGCTCTGGGTCTGCTTCATGTCGATGTTGCCGAGCGCGGCGATGCGGCGGATCAGGTCGAACTGGCGGGCCTCGATCCGGTCGAGCTCATTGGTCAGCCCGGCGCGCTGCTGCACGCTCTCGACATCCATGAAGCGCGGCGCGAGCGCGGTCGACTGCGTCGCGACCTGCGACAGTTCGAGTGCGAGTTCGACGACCGGCATCTTCCGGGAGACGAGATCGTCGACCGTCACATCGACCCGCCCATAGGAGAACCATGCCACCCCGGAGGCCACGATCGTCAGCGCCGTCATCAGCCCGAGCGCAGCATAGATACGCGCGGCGATGCCGATGCGCGAGGATTTGCGCTGGCGGGCGGGCTTGCTGGCCTTCGTCATCGATCGCTCTCCGAATGCAACGCGACATGATGGACGACGAAGCTGGTGCGAGGCATGCGGCAGGCCCGAAGCGCCCGCCACAGCACGACGCGCCGCCGGAGCCGCCGAATGCGGCAACCGACAGGCGAGCCCCCGAACCGCCCCGCGCCTCAACTGTCGTTGGGCGGGATCCTTGTTCTTGTGGAGAATCGACCGAATGCGCTTAAAGAACGTTTAAGCTTGCGGATTCTTTTGAATCAGCGCCCCGGCAGGCGGATTCAGCTTCCGTTAGGGAATAAGGCAGCCGGTGCCCCTCAGACCTCCGGCGGCTTCGGCACGGGCCGCGGCCGCCCCTCCTCGTCGATCGCGACGAAGGTGAAAGTCGCGTCCGTGACCTTCTCATGGATCGTGGTGCGGAAGCGCCGGGCCCAGGCCTCAACATGAATCTTCATCGAGGTCCGCCCCACTGCCTCGACCTCCGTATAGACGCTGAGCACGTCGCCGACTTTCACCGGCCGGATGAACGTCATCGCATCGACCGCGATCGTGACCACCCGCCCCTGCGCGCGATCCACTCCCGCGATGCCGCCGGCCGCGTCCATTCGCGACATCACCCAGCCGCCGAAGATATCGCCATTGGCGTTGGTGTCGGCTGGCATCGCGTTGATGCGCACCGTCAGATCGCCGCGGGGCTCTTCTTCGGAGGTGAGGCCGGGTTCAATCATCGTCGGTCTTTCCCTGTTCGACATGGAAGGAATGCAGCACGCGGTGCAACACCGGAGCCAGCACGAAACCGGATGCGATGACCACGAACAACCCCGAGAATAGCGCATAGAACCCGGCGAAGAGCTTGCCGCCCGTCGTCTTGAGTTCCGAGACCGGTCCCATGCCCGAAAGGATCATCGCCGCGTTGGCGAAGGCGTCGACCGTGCTCATGCCCTCGGTCCAGCCATAGCCGACCATGCCGATGACGAGCCCGACCACAGCCAGCCCGAGATAGAGCAGCACCGCCCGCCCCAGCCGCGCCGCGAACCGCCGCGCCGGGATCACCCGCTCTTTGCGATGCTCGAAGCGGGTGAGGCCAGTCATGCCGCGCCCCATATCAGCCCGCCAGGCCCAGTTCCCTGCGCACCAGAGCGGCACCGGCCGCCAGCGCCGCAAGCTTGCCATAGGCGACCTCTGAGGTCATCGGCGCCAGCCCGCAATTGGTGCAGGGGAAGAGCTTCTCGGGCGCGACATAGGCCAGCACCGCACGGATCGTGGCGGCAACCTCCTCGGGGGTCTCGATCGCATTGGTCGCGACGTCGATCGCGCCGGCCAGCACGTCCTTGCCGTCGAGCAGCCTGATCAGGTCGAGCGGCACCTTGGAGTTGCGGCACTCCAGCGAGACCTGGTCGATCGAGCTTTTCGCGATCACCGGAAAGGTCTGCTCGTAATGGCGCCACTGTTCGCCGAGCGTGGCCTTCCAGTCGATATTGGCCTTGATGCCGTAGCCGTAGCAGATGTGGACGGCGGTGGTCGCGGTCAGGCCCTGCGCCGCCCGCTCCAGGCAGGCGATGCCCCAGTCCGAGACCTCCTTCATGTAGACATTGAAGGCGGGCTCATCGAACTGGATCACGTCGACGCCCAGCGCCTCCAGCTCCCTAGCCTCCTCGTTCAGTACCGCGGCGAAGGCCATGGCGAGGTCCTCGCGGCGGCCGTAATGCGCGTCGGCGATGGTATCGACGATCGTCATCGGGCCGGGCAGCGTGAACTTCAGCTTGTGGCGGGTATGGGCCCGGGCCGCCTGGGCCTCCATGCGATGCACCGGGCCCTTGCGGCGAATCGGGCCGGTGACGGTCGGAACCTCCGCCTCGTAGCGGTTGTTGCGGATGCCCATGATCGTCTTCTTGTCAAAGTCGATGCCGTCGAGATTGGCGAGGAAGCCGTGGACGAAATGCACGCGCGCCTGCTCGCCATCGCCGACGATGTCGATCCCGGCATCCTCCTGCAGCTTCACGGAGAGGATTGTGGCATCGCGCCGCCCCTCCTCGAGCGCCGTGCCCTCGAGTTTCCAGGGCGCCCAGAGCCGCTCGGGCTCGGCGAGCCAGGTCGGCTTGGGCAGGCTGCCGGCGATGGTGGTGAGAAGCATGGCGTGTCCTCTGGAGTCTTCTGGCTTGCAGCGAGTTCTGACGTGCCGCAGGCTGGCGTCAAGCCCGGCGGCGCAAGGAGACGTCGATGACCGCGACACCGCCCCAGATCTGCATCTCACTGCGCTATGCCGATGCGGTGAGGATGTATGACTGGCTGATCGAGGCCTTCGGCTTCGAGAAGCACGCGGCCTATTATTCCGGGGACGGCAGGACCCTTCTGCACGGGGAACGGCGCATGGGCACGAGCTTCGTCATGCTCGGCTCGGCTGATGGCAACGCCTTCGGCAAACGCGTCTCCCGCCCGGCCGAACTGGGCGGTACCGCCGCCTCGCCCTATGTCGCGACCGACGGCATCGATGCGCTGTGCGAGCGCGCCCGTGCAGCGGGAGCCGAAATCTGCATGGAGCCGACCGACCAGCCCTATGGCAGCCGCGATTTCATCGCGAAGGACCCGGAGGGGCATGTCTGGTGCTTCGGCACGTATCGACCGGGCGAAACAGCGACCGGGTAGGGATTTGACAGCATGAGCCGCTGCCGACTCAGACGGCCGCCGGAGCAGAATGTCCGGGCGTCTTCCGCCGCGCCCGCGTCATGAGCCAGCACACCACGGTGAGGTTGACGAGGTTCCAGGCGAGCCCGTTGAGGAAGGCCGCGCGGTAGGAGGCGAAGGCGTCGAAGATCGCGCCCGAGACATAGCCGCCGAAGGCCATGCCGAGGATCGTCGCCGACATCACGATGCCGATGCGCATGCCCGCTTCCCGTGCCGGCAGGTATTCGCGGATGATGACCGCATACATCGGCACGATGCCGCCCTGGAACAGTCCGAAGATGCCGGTGACGATGAACAGCGAGGTCAGCCCGTCGAACCAGAGATAGAGGAACAGCGCGAGCCCCTGCATCAGCGAGCCCAGCGCCAGCGTCGCCGCCCCGCCGATCCGGTCGGCGACGAAGCCCGAGCCGATCCGGCTGATGATGCCCAAGCCCAGCATTAGCGAAAGCATCTCGGCGCCGCGCGCCACGCCGTAGCCGAGATCGCCGCAATAGGCGACGATATGGACCTGCGGCATCGCCATCGCGACGCAGCAGGCGAAGCCTGCCGCCGCGAGCAGCCATTGCAACTGATTGGCCGAGAGGCCGAGATCGCCGCGCGCGCCGGCGCTCGCGGCCTCGTCGGCCGCGATGCTCTCGGCCGAAGGCCGCCGGCGGAAGAAGGCAGCCAGGGGCAGCATCACGAGAAGCACCGTCACCCCGATGCCGACATGCGTCGCCCGCCAGCCATGGGTCGCCAGGCCCCAGGTGATGACCTGCGGCCAGATCACCCCCGCGAGATAGCTGCCAGAGGCGCCGAACACGACGGCGAGCCCGCGATGTCGGCGGAACCAGTGCGAGAGATCGGCGATCAGCGGCGAGAAGCCGGCCCCGCCGCCGATACCGATCAGCAGCAGATGCACCAGCGCAAACTGCCAGAGCGACTGCGCCACGCCGGCCAGCATGTAGCCGGCGCCGAGCAGCAGCGCGCCGAGCACGATCGGCACCACGATACCATAGCGGTCGGCGACCCGGCCCATGGCGATGTTGCCGAAGCCGAAGCCAATCATCACGCAGGTATAGGGCAGTGCGGCGCCTGCCCGCAGCGTGCCGAACTCGGCCTGCACCGAGGGCAGCACCACGACGACCGACCAGGTGCCGACGCAGGCCGCGGTGCCGACCAGCAGCGATACGGCCAGCCGAAGCCAGGCATAGGATGAATCGGGCGCGAAGCGCTGGTCCTCGGGCGTCATTGTTTCCTCGGCGCGCCGGTTCACGGAACGGCGTTCTCTGCACGAGGATTAGGCAGCGCGGCCGGAGCCGGCAAGCGCGTCCGAAGCAGAGCGATGCGGCGTCGATGCGGCCTCGCATGTGCCGACATGAAGGGCGCGAAGGTCCCGTTCCCAAGGAGAGGGCTCACGCATTTGCGTTTCGACCTCTCAAGCCACCTGACGACGATGCGTGCTTCGCCGGTTTCCGCGATGATCCTGGCGACGAGCGCTGGCGGATCGTCAAGATTGCGCGAGCTTACGACACCCACGCCTCGCGGCAGGCCGCCGCTAGCGGAAGACTGCCTCGCCTTGCTGGTCGACGAGCTGCTGGCCCTTGACCAGCGTGAAGTCGGTCGCCTCGGCGATGCCGGGAAAGCGGTCCGCCCGGACGAAGCGATGGCTTTTGAGCTCACCGTCGATCGTCTTCTCGACGACGCCGCAGAGTTGCCACTGGCCGCCCTCCTGATAGGGCATCGCATGGATGGTGAAGCCGTTGTGCTCGATGCTCTTGAGCGGGCCGGCCGGCGTGTCGACCGCCACCTTGCGGCCGCCGAACAGGGATTTCAGGAAGGACATCGGGCTTTCCTCCGGCGCGGATGCGAGGGCGGAGGGAGAAGTAGCCGGCTGCGCTCGGGATGCCAAGTCGGACGCCCAGCCGGGCGCCGGGCCGGGGCGACCGAGCGGGAGCATGCCGCGCCGCCCGCATTCACCGCGCGAGATGCAGCACGACCTCGCGCCGGTGCGGCCTCTGCCTGTGCTCGAACAGATAGAGGCCTTGCCAGGTGCCGAGCGCGAGGCGTCCGTCCATCACCGGGATCGACAGCGAGACCGGCGTCAGCGCGGCCTTGATATGCGCCGGCATATCGTCCGGCCCCTCGTCGCGATGGACGAGATACGCCATCGCCGGATCATCCGCGGAAGGCACCAGCCTGCGGAAAAAGGCGTCGAGATCGCGCCTCACATCCGGATCGGCATTCTCCTGGATCAGCAGCGAACAGGAGGTGTGGCGCACGAAGACCGTCAGCAGCCCGGCCACCACGCCGGTCTCGGCGACAAAGCCTTCGGCCCGGGCGGTGAATTCGTGGAGACCCGGTCCGCGCGTCTCGATGGTCAGGATCGTTTGCGTGGTCACGGTGCCGTTCACTCGGGAGAGGACGCACCGAGCAGGCCGCAGTCCCGCGGCAAGATCAAGGCGGCTGCTGACCTCCATCAGACACTTAGGTATTGACCTAAGTAATTTGACGCAGCAGGATCGCCTCATGTCCGCTGCCCAGCCCGCCCTCGACGAGACCTTCCGTGCTTTGGCCGACCCGACCCGGCGCGCGGTGGTCCAGGCTCTGGGTCGTGGCCCCGCTTCGGTGAGCGAGTTGGCGAGGCCTTTCGAAATGGCCCTGCCAAGCTTCCTCCAGCACCTCAGGGTGCTGGAGGAGTCGGGGCTCGTCACCACAGCCAAGACCGGGCGGGTGCGCACCTGCACGCTCCGCACCGAACCGCTGGCCGCCGCCGAGCATTGGCTGGACGCCCAGCGCTCCCTCTGGACAAGGCGCCTCGACCAGCTCGATGCCTTCGTCCTTCACCTCAAGGATCAGGAAGACGCCTCATGACCGACCTGCCGGCTTTCAGCTTCGACCCTGCGCTCGACCTCGAACTCGACCGCGTCGTCGATGTCTCGCCGCGCCTGCTCTGGCGCGCCTGGACCGAGCCCAAATTGCTGATGCAGTGGTTCTGCCCCCTGCCCTGGAAGACGACGGAATGCGAGATGGATGTCCGGCCCGGCGGCAAGTTCCGCACGGTGATGCAGGGCCCCAATGGCGAGCGTCACGACAACACAGGCTGCTTCCTCGCCGTGGTGCCGGAAAAGCTGCTGGTCACCACCGATGCGCTCGGCCCCGGCTGGCGCCCGACCGGCTCGGCCTTCATGACCGCGGCAGTCGAGTTCCAGCCGCAGGGCTCGGGCACCCGCTACATCGCCCGCGCCTTCCACAAGGACGACGCCACCCGCAAGCAGCACGAGGAGATGGGCTTCCACCAGGGCTGGGGCACGGCGCTGGAGCAGTTGGTCGCGCTGGCGAAGGGGCTTCGATTCAATCGGGCCCGGCGGACAAAGGACGCCGGGTTCTAAAGCGTCACAGCGCCGATCAACCCGGCATCGGGCTGGAGAGGAGGCCCTTGAGGTTACGGACGCGCCCCTCGGCCACCTCGGTGGCGATGCGGGTCCAGTCCGGCCCCTGCAGCGTCGTAGCGACCCAGGCCTTGGCGAATTCCGGCAACTGCTTGACGGTGCCGATGGCGGCCAGGGTCTCTTCCCGGTCGGGCGCGTGCACTCCGGGGTCGAGCAGCCCGTTCTCTCGCAGCGCATCGGTCATCGCCGCATTGGCGGCGGCATCCAGCGCCTGCGCCAGATCGGCCGTATGGGTAAAGGAGCAGATATGCCGCCTGCGCCCGTCGAAGCTGAAGATCTCAGCTGGGCAGAGGAAGCGCAGATGCGCGCCGTCGGATTGGCCTCCAGCGACTGGATCGATGCCGCGATAAATGATCGCGCCGCGCAGCTCCCTTGCGTAGTCGAAATCGCCTGAGGTCGCGAGGTAGCCTCGCACCTGATCGAGGAACTTGGCGTCGTCGAGATAGTCCCTGACCAGATCGATGGCGTCTAGCGCGTTGGAAAAATACAGGTAGTGATAGAGCTTAGCGTCCAGCTGATGGCTGTCGCGCGGCGCCATGCTCAGCTTTACCCGCGCCCAGTTGCGGGTCTCGAGCAGCCACAGCAGAGCATTGGTTAGCTTGGTCGCTCTGTCGTCCATCGTGTGCTCATTTCCTTGCCCCCTGCCCGCCCTCTTACGAGGCATTAGCTCAACTCAGAATCTACGATCCGACCGCTACAAAGTTCCGTCCCGGCATGCCGTTGAGCCCACTCATCGGTGGCCGCTCCCCGGTACCGTTTGAGCCGCAGGCGGCATTGAATCCGCCCCTGCGAGCAACAGGAAACCATGAGATCGTTAAAGTTGGATTCATTAAGCACGGGCTGCGCCGGTTGTCGCGCCTCTGGCGGCCGAGGCTGCGCCAGCACCGTCTGAGACCGAGCCGCCCTGATTTGCAGCGTGTCAGTATCTGCTGTTTCGAGACGGAGCCTTGCCGTCAGGGCGCTGCAAAGATGCAGGCGCCGGGCCGGAGATCACATCCCGCCCGACGCATTGTTGTTCAAGTTCCTCAATTGTCGAGGAAGCTCCTGAGCTTCCGCGACCGACTCGGATGCTTCAGCTTCCGGAGCGCCTTCGCCTCGATCTGGCGGATGCGCTCGCGGGTCACGGAGAACTGCTGGCCGACCTCTTCGAGCGTGTGGTCGGTGTTCATGCCGATGCCGAAGCGCATGCGCAGCACGCGCTCCTCGCGCGGCGTCAGCGAGGCCAGAACCCGCGTCGTGGTCTCGCGCAGGTTGGACTGGATCGCCGCGTCGATCGGCAGGATCGCGTTCTTGTCCTCGATGAAGTCGCCGAGATGCGAATCCTCCTCGTCGCCGATCGGCGTCTCAAGCGAGATCGGCTCCTTGGCGATCTTCAGGACCTTGCGCACCTTCTCCAGCGGCATCGCCAGCTTCTCGGCCAGCTCCTCCGGGGTCGGCTCGCGGCCGATCTCGTGCAGCATCTGGCGCGAGGTCCGGACGATCTTGTTGATCGTCTCGATCATGTGCACCGGGATGCGGATCGTGCGGGCCTGGTCGGCGATCGAGCGTGTGATCGCCTGGCGGATCCACCAGGTCGCGTAGGTCGAGAACTTGTAGCCCCGGCGGTACTCGAACTTGTCGACCGCCTTCATCAGGCCGATGTTCCCTTCCTGGATCAGGTCGAGGAACTGCAGCCCGCGATTGGTGTACTTCTTGGCGATCGAGATTACGAGGCGAAGATTGGCCTCGATCATCTCCTTCTTGGCCTGCCTGGCCTCGCGCTCGCCCTTCTGGACCATCAGCACGATCTTGCGGAATTCCTGGATCTCCAGGCCGGTCTCTGAGGCCAGCGTGTGGATGTCCTCGCGCAGGCTCTTGATCCGCTCCAACTCGGAGCCGACGAACTCGCGCCAGCCGCGCGAACCGAGCTTGGAGACGCGCAGAACCCATTTCGGATCGAGTTCGCCGCCGACATGCTGCTTGAGGAAGTCCTCGCGGCCGACGCCATAGCTCTCGGCCAAGCGCAGCAGGCGGGTCTCATGGCCGATCAGGCGCTTGTTGATGTCGTAGAGCTGCTCGACCAGCGCCTCGATGCGGTTGTTGTTCAGCGAGAGCGACTTCACCGCGGTGATGATGTCGTCCTTGAGCTTCTTGTATTTGCGGTCCTGCGACGGCGAGAGCTTGGTGTTCTCGAGCCGGTTGGCGATGTCCTGGTCCTGCAGGCGACGCAGCTTCTTGTAGTTGTCGGCGATCGAGTCGAACGTCTCCAGCACGCGCGGCTTGAGCTCGGCCTCCATGGCCGAGAGCGAGACGTTGTTCTCCATGTCGTCGTCGTCGAGATCGGGCGGCAGCTCGCCTTCGGGCGTCTCGCCCTCGGCTGCGGCCGGGGCGCCCTCGACCTGTTCACCGCCCTCGCCACCCTCGCCCGGCAGTTGCGTCGGGTTCTTGCCGTCGGGGCCGGCATAGGTCGCTTCAAGATCGATGATGTCGCGCAGCAGCACCTTCCCGTCGACGAGTTCGTCACGCCAGATGATGATCGCCTGGAAGGTCAGAGGGCTCTCGCAGAGCCCGGCGATCATCGCCTCGCGGCCGGCCTCGATGCGCTTGGCGATCGCGATCTCGCCTTCGCGGGAGAGCAGCTCGACCGAGCCCATCTCGCGCAGATACATGCGGACGGGATCGTCGGTGCGCTCGGTCGGCTCGAGATTGCGCTTGACCTCGACGGGCAGCGCTGAGCGCGAGGCATCGACCAGGTCGCCGCCCTCGGCCTCTTCCTCATCGGCGCCATTGGTACCGGTGCGCGCCGCCGCGCGCTCCTCGCCGGAGGCTTCCGGATCCTCGTTGTCGACGACGTTGATGCCCTGCTCGCTGAGCTGGCCAAGCACGTCCTCGATCTGCTCGGAGGAGAACTCCTCCGACGGCAGAACCTCGTTCAGTTCGTCATAGGTGACATAGCCTCGCTTCTTCGCGAGCTTGATCATCCGCCTTACGGCCTGATCGGTCAGATCGAGCAACGGTCCATCGGAGGTCGGGGGGGCTTCCGGCGCGACCTGATCGGTCTTGTCCCGTTCGCTCACTTTCGTCGCCATCAATCAGCGCTCCGCACTCTCGCGTCGCCACGGCTCGGGAGAAGCCATACGCAGACGCATAAAAGGGCGGCGCGGCCGCATGTCCGGCGCGCTCACCCCACCCAAATCACGTTCGGCAGATGGCACCCGTCATCGTTGACGAATCGTGAACCACCCGACACCAATGCGCATCATTCGGACGGCGATCACCATACGCTGGCTATCAATCACCGGACATGGCCTCCGTACCCTCGATGGTCTCGAGGCGGGCCTTGACGTCCTTGATCCAGGCGAAATTGGCTTCGGTCGCTTCGTCAGCCAATGCGCGCTCGGCTGCCTTCAACTCGCTATGTAGCGTCCGCGCGCGATGATGCAAGACAATAGCCTGCCGAATTGAGTCGAAAACCGATTCAGGATCAGCCGCTTGCGCGAGCTTCAGCCGCTCGGCCGGCCCCGTGACCGCCATCAAATGAGATTGTGCCTCGCGCACGCGCGGCTGCTCTAGCCGGCTCGCCAGCGCTTCCTCGTCGAGAACGCCGTCATCCGCGGCATCGAGCAGCGCCTGCCGGAAGCGTTCAGCAGCCGCACCGTCGAGCGACAATTCGGAAATCTCGTCGGCACAGCGCAGGATCAGGCCGGGATGGCTGGCCAGCGCCAGCAGGATGAAGGCCTCGCGGACATCCTCGCCACGTCCCTGCGCCATGATCCTGGAGCGGGTGAGCTGGCTCGATGCCTTCAGTGGGCCCACCGCCCAAGGCGCGACATTGGACCGGAAGCCGCCCCGGCCATTGCCACCGCCCTGCCCGCGTCCGCGCGGATAAGCGCCATCGCGGCCACGCTCGGCCCGCACCGGGCCGGCGCTGGCGAAAAGCTGCGCCAGCCGCTCCTCCATCTCGCGGCGATAATGCTTGCGGGTGGTCTCGTCGCGAATCTGGCCGAGCGGTTCCTTCAGCCGGCGCTCGAAGGCGGCCCGCCGCTCGGGCGTGTCGAGCGGCCCGGCCTCGACCTCCCGCGTCCACAGCATGTCGACCAGCGGCCGCGCCGCGCCCAGGACCTCGGCGATGGCGGCCTTGCCGCCGGAGCGCGCCAGATCGTCAGGGTCCTGCCCGTCCGGCAGCAGCGCGAAGGACAGGGACTTGCCCGGCTCCAGCAGCGGCAGGGCGATGTCGATGGCACGGCTCGCGGCCTTGCGGCCCGCCTTGTCGCCATCGAGGCAGATCACCGGCTCGTCCGCCATGCGCCAGAGCAGCGTCAGTTGATCCTCGGTCAGCGCCGTGCCGAGCGGCGCCACCGTCTGTGGGAAACCCGCGAGCGACATGGCGATGACATCGACATAGCCCTCGACCACGATGGCCTGCCCGGTGTCGTGCGCCGCCTTGCGAGCATTGTGGTGATTGAACAGCAGCGAGCCCTTGTGGAAGAGCGGCGTCTCCGGCGAGTTCAGGTACTTGGCCGAGACCTCCGAACTCATCGCCCGCCCGCCGAAGGCGACGACACGCCCGCGCGAATCGTGGATCGGAAACATGATGCGGTCGCGGAAGCGGTCATAGGGCACGGCGATCTCCTCGCCATGCACCAGGAGGCCTGCCTCCATCATCAGCTCGGCGCCGACGCCCTTGCCTGCCAGATGGTCGCGCAGCGCGAAGCGATCGGCCGGGCCATAGCCCAGCCGGAAGCGCGTGCGCGCCTCGCCATCGAGCCCGCGCGAGGCGAGATAGCGCCGCGCCGAGCCGCCACGGTCGCCCATCAGCTCGGCTTCGAAGAAGCGCGCGGCCAGTTCGACAACCTCGTGCAGCCCCTTGCGCCTCTCCTCCTGGACCTGCGCCTCATGGGTAATCTTCGGCAGCGCGACGCCAGCCTCGGCGGCGAGCTTCTCGACCGCTTCCGGGAAGGACAGCCCCTCCGTCTCCATCACGAACTTGAAGATGTCGCCGTTCTTGCCCGAGGAGAAATCGAAGAAGGAGGCCTTCTGGTCGTTGACGAAGAAAGACGGCGTCTTCTCGGCGTTGAAGGGCGACAAGCCCTTCCATTCCCGGCCTGCCTTGGCGAGGCGCACGCGCTTGCCCACGACGGCCGAGACCGGCAGCCGCGCCTTGATTTCTTCCAGGATGGAGGGCGGGAACTTCATTCCCGTCTATGTGGACCTCGCACGCACCGAAGCCAAGAACGGATCGTGATTCCGGCGGGCTTACCCGTGTAATCCACAGGCCTCGCGAAAGCCCGCGCGTCGCTGCCCTATTTGCAGGCCAAGGGATCATCCGCCAGCGCCTTGGCCGCCCCTTGTGTGGGAAGGCGACACTCGGTCCGCCGGCCTGGACCGCGATCGAGCCTACCTGACGCAACATGGGCGATTGCGCAGCCTATGCGCTGGCGCAGGTTCGAGGCTGGCCGCTTCTCTACAAGGGCGACGACTTCGCGCAGACGGATGTCGAGCGGGCCTGACCCCGCTCGATCCGATCAAAGTCACCCCGCCAGCGCTGCCTTCACCAACCCGCTCGCCTTGCCGAAATCCATCTGGCCGGCATGGTTGGCGCGCAGGATCGCGATGACCTTGCCCATGTCCTTGACCGAGGCCGCGCCACTCTCGGCGACGGCGGCGGTGATCGCGGCCTTCACCTCGTCATCCGACATCTGCTTGGGCATGTAGCCGGCGATCACCTCGATCTCGGCCTGCTCGCCGGCGGCGAGTTCCGGGCGGCCATTGGCCTCGTAGATCGCGATCGATTCCTGGCGCTGCTTGATCATCTTCTGCAGCAGGGCGAGCAGTTCATCGGGCGTCGTCTCGCCCTTGCCGAGGCCGCGCGCCTCGATGTCCTTGTCCTTCAGCGCCGAGGTGATCATACGGATGGTCGAGACCTTGCCCTTCTCGCCGGCTTTCATCGCGTCCTTGAGATCGGCCGTGAAGCGCTCGCGCAGGCTGGTCATGTCGGTCTTCCTTTTTGTGCCGCGGAGGTTTCACACAGAGACTCTGCGCCCGCATCGATTGACGGCATGGAGGCGCGTCTTTAAGGCTCGCGCTCCAGACGCGGACAGCGAAACCCGCTGCCGCCCATGCATTGCCGCGCTCTCGCGGCCTGGACCGAGACATAGACATGACCGCACACGAAGGAAACCCCGCCGCGGGCGGCTGGAGCGAACCGCGCGCGACCGCGCTTCTCGTGCTGGCCGACGGCACGGTGCTGGAGGGCTTCGGCCTCGGGGCCACCGGCGAGGCCCCGGGCGAGGTCTGCTTCAACACGGCGATGACGGGCTATCAGGAAATCCTGACCGACCCGTCCTATGCCGGGCAGATCATCACCTTCACCTTCCCCCATGTCGGCAATGTCGGCGTGAACGAAGAGGACACCGAGACGGTCAACGCCGCCTCCTCCTCGGGCGTGCGCGGCGTCGTCCTGCATGCCGCCATCACCGAGCCCTCGAACTGGCGCGCCAACCGGCACTTCGACGCCTGGCTGAAGGCCCGCAACATCGTCGGCATCTGCGGCATCGACACGCGCGCCCTGACCGCGCTGATCCGCGACAACGGCATGCCGAATGCCATTCTGGCCCATGCGCCCGACGGCGTTTTCGACATTCCGCGGCTCAAGCGGATGGCGGCGGAACTGCCCGACATGGCCGGCCTCGACCTCGTGCCGCTGGTCACTTCGGCCCAGCGCTACGACTGGGACGAGACCCCGTGGCAGTGGCCGGTCGGCTACGGCAAGCGCGAGAGCGCCGCCCATAAGGTCGTCGCCATCGACTACGGCGTGAAACGCAACATCCTGCGCCTGCTCTCGAAGGCCGGCTGCGACGTCACCGTCGTGCCCTCGACCGCCAGCGCCGACGAGATCATGGCGCTGAAGCCCGACGGCATCTTCCTGTCCAACGGCCCGGGCGACCCGGCCGCGACCGGCGAATACGCCGTGCCGGTGATCAGGAACCTGCTCGACCGCAAGATCCCGACCTTCGGCATCTGCCTCGGCCACCAGATGCTGGCACTTGCCGTCGGCGGCCAGACCCTGAAGATGAAGCAGGGCCATCACGGCGCCAACCATCCGGTGCAGGACAAGACCACCGGCAAGGTCGAGATCGTCTCGATGAACCACGGCTTCGCGGTCGACCCGACCTCACTGCCGAGCCATGCGGTCGAGACCCATGTCTCGCTCTTCGATGGCAGCAACAGCGGCTTCGCCCTGACCGACCGCCCGGCCTTCAGCGTCCAGCACCACCCGGAAGCCTCGCCCGGTCCGCAGGACAGCCACTACCTCTTCCAGCGCTTCGTCGAGATGATGGACAAGGAAAAGGCGAAGGCCGCAGCCTGAGGCGGCGTTCTCTGCAGGCCCCGCGTCCCGGTTCTGAACCTCGACCGTCATCCCTGGGTTCACCCGGGATGACGGCGCGTTGACAGCGCGCCTCGGCTGCGCTTCAAGCAGGCTATGAGCCAAGTGATCTGCCTCGCCCGGAACTATTACGCCCCGTCCTCATAAGGCGGGTCGCATTATCATGCTCAACCGCCGCGCTGGCGGTTGAAATTTGGCACTCACCCGACATCGCGGCCCTCTCAGGGACCAAGACGATGTCGACCATACGAAAATCCTTCTCCTCCCTCGGCCTGCTCGGCTTCGGCGCTTTCGGCCAATTGATGGCGCGCCATCTCCAGCCGCATCTGCCGCTCGTCGTCTGCGATCCGGCGCGACCGGCCTTGCCCGACGCCACAGGCTGGGGCCTCGTGCCCGGCAGCATCGCCGAGGTCGCGGCCTGCGATATCGTCGTCATCGCCGTTCCGGTCGACGCACTGGCCGAGGCCATAGCCGGCCTGCGCCCGCATCTGCGCCGGGGGACGATCGTGCTCGATGTCGGCTCGGTGAAGATCGAGCCGGCGCGTCTGCTGCTGGCCGAACTGCCGGAGGATGTCGAGATCATCGGCACGCATCCCCTGTTCGGGCCGCAGAGTGCGCGCGACGGGCTCAAGAGCCTGAAGATCGCGCTTTGCCCGATCCGCGGCGACAGCGTCCGGCGGATCGCAGCCTTCCTGCGGCGATCGCTCGCGCTCGACGTCATCCTGACGACGCCGGACGCGCATGACCGCGACATGGCCCTCGTTCAGGGCCTGACCCATCTCGTCGCCAAGATCCTGGTCCGCATGGAGCCGGTGCCGCGCCGGATGACGACGCGTAGCTTCGAATTGCTGATGCAGGCGACCGAGATGGTCCGGCATGACGCGCCGGGCGTGTTCCTCGCGATCGAGCGGGCAAACCCGCATGCGCGCGCCGTCCGTGAGCGCTTCTTCGCCCATGCGCAGGCGCTCACCGATGCGCTGGAGCAGGACCATCAGCCTGTGCAGGCGGCCGGGGCGGCCGTCGAACCCGCACCCGGCCCTTCCGTACCGGGCATTCCTGCCCTATTGCAGCGCAGCATCCTCCCCGAGCTTCACACAGAACCATGATTCGCCTCGAAAGCATCAGCAAGCAGAACGGCCAGCAGATCGTCTTCATCGAGGCTTCCGCCTCGCTGCTGAAGGGCGAGAAAATCGGCCTGGTCGGCCCCAACGGCGCCGGCAAGACCACGCTGTTCCGCATGATCACCGGCGAGGAGCAGCCCGACGAGGGGCAGGTCCAGGTCGATCGCGGCGTCACCATCGGCTATTTCAGCCAGGATGTCGGCGACATGAAGGGCGTCAGCGCGGTCTCGGCCGTGATGGATGGTGCAGGCCCCGTCAGCAGCGTTGCCGCCGAGCTGCGCGAGCTCGAAGCCGCGATGGGCGACCCCGACCGCGCCGATGACATGGACGATATCATCACCCGCTATGGCGAGGTGCAGGGCCGCTTCGAGGAACTCGACGGCTATGCGCTGGACGGCCGCGCCCGGGAGGTTCTTGATGGCCTCGGCTTCAGCCAGGAGATGATGGAGGGCGATGTCGGCGCGCTCTCGGGCGGCTGGAAGATGCGCGTCGCGCTCGCGCGCATTCTGCTGATGCGCCCCGACGCCATGCTGCTCGACGAGCCCTCCAACCATCTCGACCTCGAAAGCCTGATCTGGCTGGAATCCTTCCTCAAGGGCTATGAGGGCGCCTTGCTGATGACCTCGCATGACCGCGAGTTCATGAACCGCATCGTCGGCAAGATCGTCGAGATCGATGCCGGCGCTCTGACCTCCTATTCCGGCGATTACGAGTTCTACCAGCAGCAGCGCGCACTGGCCGAAAAGCAGCAGTTGGCCCAGTTCGAGCGCCAGCAGGCGATGCTCGCCAAGGAGATCGCCTTCATCGAGCGCTTCAAGGCCCGCGCCTCGCATGCGGCCCAGGTCCAGAGCCGCGTCAAGAAGCTCGACAAGATCGAGAAGGTCGAGCCGCCCAAACGCCGCCAGACGGTGTCCTTCGAGTTCCAGCCCGCGCCGCGCTCGGGCGAGGACGTCGTCACCCTCAAGGGCGTTCACAAGGCCTATGGCAGCCGCACGATCTATGAGGGGCTGGACTTCCAGGTCCGCCGCAAGGAACGCTGGTGCGTTATGGGCATCAACGGTGCCGGCAAGTCGACGCTGCTGAAGCTGGTGACCGGCTCGACGGAACCCGATGGCGGCACGGTCGCGCTCGGCGGCAGCATCAAGCTCGGCTATTTTGCCCAGCACGCCATGGAGGTGCTGGAAGGCGACCGCACCGTCTTCCAGTCGCTGGAGGACCGTTTCCCGCAGGCCGGCCAAGGTTCGCTACGCGCACTCGCCGGTTGCTTCGGTTTCTCCGGCGACGATGTCGAGAAACGCTGCCGCGTGCTGTCAGGCGGCGAGAAGGCCCGGCTCGTCATGGCGACGATGCTGTTCGACCCGCCGAATTTCCTCGTGCTCGACGAGCCGACGAACCATCTCGACATCGCCACCAAGGAGATGCTGATCGCGGCGCTGGCGCAATATGAGGGCACCATGCTGTTCGTCTCGCATGATCGCCATTTCCTCGCGGCGCTCTCCAACCGCGTGCTCGAACTGACGCCCGAGGGCGTGCACGCCTATGGCGGCGGCTATACTGAATATGTCGCGCGCACGGGCCAGGAAGCGCCGGGCCTCCGAAGCTAGTCCTTCGCGGGACCCGATGCAGATCAAGGAACCGGGGCGCACGACCGGATAAGGGGTCCGGTCCGATGATCCAGCCGCGAGCGAACCACCCATGACCGGCAATCCCCTCACCCAGCCGGGCGCCGCCCACCCTGCCATCACCGACGCGATGATCGCGACGCTGGTGCGCCGCTTCTATGAACGGGCGCGCGAGGATGCGGTGATCGGGCCCGTCTTCATGGCCGCCGTGCATGACTGGGACGAGCACATCGCCAACATAACCGACTTCTGGAGTTCGGTGATGCTGCGCACCGGGCGCTATCAGGGCAGGCCGATGCGCCCACATCTCATCCTGCCGCTGGAGCCGCATCATTTCGACCGCTGGCTCAGCCTGTTCGAGGCGACGGCCGCGGAGGTCTGCGGCGCGCCCGACATCGCGGAGACCTTCATCGTCAGGGCAAGGCGCATCGCCGACAGCTTCGAGATGGCCCGCGCCGGCCAGCGCGGCGAGATCGCCCGCCCGCGCCACAGCCTGAACTGATCGTCAGCTCACCCGCGCCTGCGGGTCGAGGAAGGCGGCAATCGCCTCGGGCGTCACGCCCGCCTCGCTGGCGATCCGCCTCGACAGCGTCTCCGCGGCAGGTCGCGGTGCGCCAACCGGCCTGTCGAGCCAGTACGCCACCGGATTGAGCGCCGTGCGCGCATCGACCTGCACGAGCCGGCCGCTCGCCACCTGTTCCTGGGCCAGGGGCGGCCGGGCGAGCGCGATGCCGAGCCCATGCGCCGCCGCGTCCAGCACGATGTTGTAGTCGTCGAAACGGCGGTCCTGAGGACGCGGGCGATAGTCGAGGCCGCAAGCTGCGAACCAGGCCCGCCAGCCGGCGGCATCCGAATCATGGATCAGCGGGTGCGCCAGCAGCCGCTGCGGTTCCCCCTCCCCAATCGTCGCCGCCAGCCTCGGAGAAGCGATCGGAAAGCACCATTCCTCGAACAGCTTCAGGGACACCCGGCCGGGCGCGCCGCCGCGCCCGCAGCGGATGCCGAGATCGACACCCTCTTCCTCGAAATCGACCCTGCGATGCTCGGCCTGCAGGACGAGGCGCAAGACCGGCTCCTGCCCTTCCAGCGCCGCTAGACGCGGCATCAGCCACAGCGAGCAGATCGAGGGCGGCGCGCTGACCCGCACCACGGCCGCGCCGCGTTGCTCGCGCCAGCGATCCGAGGTGTCGGCGATCAGCGCGAAGGCCTCCTGCGTGCGCTGGAGCAGATGCTGCCCCTCCGAGGTCAGAACGACGCCCCGCGCCTGGCGCTGGAAGACACGCAGGCCCAGCCAATGCTCCAGCCGCGCCACCTGCCGGCTGACCGCGCCATGGGTCAGGTTCAGCGAGACCGCCGCGGCCGAGAAGCTGCCGGTGCGGGCGGCAGCCTCGAAGGCGCGCAGGGATTCAAGCGGCGGCAGGGTCGAGCTGTGATCCATACTCACAGCTCATGCGCGAATTGGTCGTTTGTCAATCATCTCGGCCGGGTGTCTATCGACGTGATCGCCGCTCCCGACGGGAACAAGCCATGTCGACCGCTTCAACCTGCACAGCCTCTCCCGCCACGCCTCCCGCCACGCGGTTCGACGGCACGCTGCTCTTCACCATTACCTTCACGGTCATCGCCTGGGCCTCGTCCTTCCCCGCGATCCGCGCCGGCCTCGCGGGCTTCGGCCCGGCCGAGATGGCCTCGCTGCGCTTTGCTCTCGCTGGGGGTGTCGCGGCGCTCTTCCTCGTCGCGACGCGCGCCAAGCTGCCGGAGCGCAGCGACATCTGGCGCTTCCTCACCGGCGGCGTCGTCTTCATCGCGGCCTATGCCGTGCTGCTGAATTTCGGCCAGCGCATCGTCCCGGCTGGGCCCGCGAGCTTCATCATCAACACCAACCCGATCATGACGGCAGTGCTCGCGATGATGCTGCTGGGCGAGCGCTTCAGCCTGACGGCCTGGCTCGGCACGGCCTTGTCCTTCGCCGGCATCGGGCTGATCGCTCTGGGCAAGGGCCTCGACGTCGAGATCGGGCTGTCCGTGCTGCTGATCCTCGGCGCGGCCTTCTGCAACGCCATCACCACGGTCGTACAGAAGCCGCTCTTCGCCCGCTACAAGCCGCTCTCGGTCGCGGCCTGGAACCAGACGATCGGCGGGCTCGTGCTGCTGCCCTTCCTGCCGGCCGCCATCGCGCAGGCGCAGATTGCGCCAAGCGTCTCGCTCTGGTCGGTGGTCTATCTCGCCGTCGTGCCGAGCCTTATCGCCTATGGCACCTGGGCGATCACGCTGTCGCGCCTGCCAGCCGGACGCGCCGCCAACTTCCAGTATTGCGTGCCACCGATGGCGACGCTGATGGGTTTCCTCTGGCTCGGCGAAGTGCCGACCCTGTTCGGCATCATCGGCGGCGCCATGGCGCTGGGAGGCGTCGTGGTGGTCAACCTGAAGCGTTGAGGCCGCTCACAAGCCACGGCGCGCGACGGCCTCCGGGAGCCAGCCGACCGCTCCCGAGGCCGCTTTCAAGGCCTGAGCCGCGGTGGGGTAGCGCAGATCGGAATAATACTGCACCGGAGTCCAGCCGCCGCGATCCTCGACATCGCGTCGGAATTCCTCGAAGCCGAAGCTGCCATCGGGCCGCGAGAACAGGTCGACGCAGCGGTCATGCCCGTCATCCTCGATGCTGTCGAAGACCAGCCAACTCTTGTCGAGGCGCCTCGCCATCGTTGGACATCGCGGGGTCAGAAACCCCGCGCCTCCAGACCCTTCTCGGCATCGCTGATGTAGTCGCGGATGATCGGCACCGCGCTCTTGTGCGGGCCGAGCAGGAGCTGAAAGACCATGTCGCCGCCGATGTCGAAGGAGATCGAGCAGGCGCAGAGATAGAACTCCCACATCCGCGCGAAGCGCTCGCCCATCATCGCGACGACCTCGGCACGATGCGCCACGAAGCGCTCGCGCCAGGCCTCCAGCGTCCAGTGATAATGCCGGCGCCAGAACTCGCAATCGGACGACCACAGCCCGGTCTGCTCGACCGCCGCGAACACCTCCGACAGCGCCGGCGCATAGCCGCCCGGGAAGATGTATTTGTCGAAGAACGGTCCGGTGAAGCCCGGCGGGCCAACGCGGCCGATGCAATGCACCAGCGCGATCCCGTCGGGCGTCAGCAGGTCGCGAATCGTCTCGAAATAGTCGAGGTAATGCGCGACGCCGACATGCTCCATCATGCCGACCGAGACGACACGGTCGAAGCGGCCGGTCAGCTCGCGATAATCCTTGTTGATGAAGCTGACGCTGCCACCCACACCGGCGGCTTCGGCCCGCTGTTGCGCCGCCGCCATCTGGTCCGGCGAGACATTGAGGCCCGTGACCTTGGCCCCGCAGGCCTTGGCCAGATAGATTGCAAGCTCGCCCCAGCCTGAGCCGATATCGAGGACCGTCATGCCCGGCTCGATCTTCAGCTTGGCCGCGATATGCCGGAGTTTCGCCTTCTGCGCGGCCTCCAGCCCGACCTCGGGACTGTGCCAATAGGCGCAGGAATAGGTCATCGTCTCGTCGAGCCAGAGCCGGTAGAACTCGGTCGGGATGTCGTAGTGGTGCTTGACCTTCTTGCCCGCGACGCCAAGCGGGTTGTGCATCCGGAAGCGCCGGATGCGGAAGCGCACCTTGCGGATGATCTTCTGGATCGGGTGCTTGCGCAGCTCCTTGCGCTGCAGCCAGAACAGGCTCAGCAGATCGTGGATCGAGCCCTCCTCGAAATCGATCCGACCGTCCATATAGCCTTCGGCGAGCGCAAGTTCCGGATTGAGGAAGAGTTCGCGCTCGATCCGCTCGTCATGGAAGCGCACCGTGACGGACGGAGCAGTCTTGACGACCCCGGAGAACATCATCTCGCTTGGCCCCGGTCCGAAGACATGGCGCCTGTCGTCCGGCGTGATCACCGTCAGGTGCCCCTGCCTGACGAAGTTCTTCAGCAAACGCGGTAGCAGGAACATCGCAGCCCTCTGGATTCAGGCTTACCTTAGAGCATGTCACGCCGCGCTGGGAACCGCCGACGCCAGCCCCGCACCATCCTCGCCCCCTAAGGTGCACGATCGGAAGACCGTGGCGAGATCGGCGACAGGATGGAAAAGCGAGCATCGAACCGCTGGCGGTCGCATCTGCGGACAGCGAAGCTGCTGGACCGCTCCAAGCGTTTCCTGGTCGAATGTCGCATTCTCGACCTGTCCGCGACCGGCGCGCGGTTGAAGCCGCAAAGCGATCGTCCGCTGCCGCTCGATCTGCGTCTCCACGACGAGGACATGGATTTCTCGGCGCCCGCCACGATCGTCTGGATCGGCAAGGGCGAGATCGGGATCCGCTTCACAGCCGAGCCCGACCCGACCTCATGAAGGGATGACGGCCATGCAGACGGCAGCCATGCACCAGCCGGATCGCGGCAGGGAAAACGCACAGGCGGGGAACCGGCGCCCGCGGTCTGCGTTGAGGCGCTGGACCATGCCGGAGCCTGCGATGGAAGACGACAGAATTACCCGTATTGCCCGCGCGCTTTGCCGCTCGGCGAGGATCGATCCCGACAGCATCCTCGCGGATGACCAGCCCGCTATCGAGCCCGTCGCAACCCGCCAGCAGCGAAAATCGAGCGACGAAGCCGTTCCGGCCTGGACGATGTTCCGCGGCGCGGCGCTGACTTTCATCCACAGCCATGACGAGCGGGTGGTATCTCCCCTCTAGACAGCCCGACCTTGCTAAGGGGATCGCCCAAGGCGTAGTGCTCGGCGCTGCGCCGGCTGTTCGGGCGCGCATCCTGCGGAATGGCGAGACAATGTCCTGGCGCGATTTCTGGAACGGCGAGCACGCGATCTATGTCTCGCCGCGCCATAAAGCCCTGCATTACCGCGGGGTCGCGACCGACCTGATCGGCCATATCCCCGCGCCCGACGCCGTCGTGCTCGACCATGGCTGCGGCGAAGCGCTCGACGCCGCGCGCGTCGCGACCGCCTGCGGCCGGCTCTATCTCTGCGAGGCCGCCCCCAGCGTCAGGGAGAAGCTGCGCGCCATGCTCGGCGCCAAGGCCAACGTCTCCGTCGTTTCGCCGGAAGAGGTCGAGGCACTGCCCGAGGAGACCTTCGATCTCATCGTCGCCAATTCACTGATCCAGTATCTGACGCGCAGCGAACTCCAGGCGCTGCTGGCGCTGTGGCTGAGCAAGCTCAAGCCCGGCGGCCACCTCGTCCTGGCCGATGTCATCCCCCCCGATGTCAGCCCGCTGACGGACGCCTCGCAGCTGCTTGCTTTCGCCTGGCGCGGTGGCTTCTTCGGCGCTGCCCTGGCCGGCCTCGTGCGCACGGCCTTCTCCGATTACCGCAAGCTCAGGGCGCAATATGGGCTTTCGACCTATGCGCGGGAGGAGATCGTCGCGCTGATCGCCGGCGCCGGCTACGAGGACATCCGGCCGCAGCCGAACTTCGGCCACAACCCCCACCGGATGACCTTCAAGGCGCGCAGACCAGCTTGATACCCGATGAGGATTGGCTGCGGTTCAAGGCGTCTGGGGAATCCGCCAGGAGGTGCCGCGGGGGCACAGGAAACGAAAGCGGGCAGGTCATTTCGCGACCTCGGCTGGCACCGCGCTTTGCTCGGCACGATAGGCCTGCGGGACGACGAAAACCTCATCGGCCCGGGCATAGCCGCCGTCCTTCACCTCCTCGATCAGCACCATCGTATGCGGCCGGGCCGCCTCGGAGAAATACTCGACGAGCAGGTCCGTGACACGATGGACGATCTGCTCCTTCTGGGCCCGGCTGAGCGCGGCTTCCGGAGTCTTGATGTTGACGAATGGCATCCTGCTTATCCTTTCAGCTTGGGATCGGTTGGCGCGCAACGGAGAATGGCTGTCGCCCTGCCTGTGAGGACGTCCGAGGCGCGCCGCTGCGGCGACCGTGGCGCGTCGGCTAGAACCGCCAGCCGGCTGGAACCCAGGCATAGCCGCTGTCGATCTTCAGCATGTGGCCGAGCCCGGGGAACGGGTAGTGGAAGCCGAGAACCGGCATTTTCTCCGCAGCCGCACGGTCGAAGATGCGGCGGCGGGCCCGCAGGGCAGCGTCCTTGTCCCGGTCAGGCCCTGGCCGCCACGGGCTGTCGATGTTGACGACCGGGTGATAGGCGAGGTCGGTCGTCAGCAGCAGTTGATCTGCCCCCGAATGGACCAGAAATGCGACCATGCCGGGGGTATGTCCCGAGGCCGCGATCGTGGTCAGCCCGGGCAGGATCTCCCTGCCCGGCTCGTAGAGTTCAACGGTTCCGGCGATAGGTTCCACGCTCCGCTTGATGGCCGCGCCGAAACGGCGCCGGAAATCCTCCGGCACCGGCATGTAGGACAGGTCGGGATCGCCCCGGACGAAGAAATCCCAGTCGGCCTTCGGGGCGAAGACCATCGCGCGAGGAAAGGCCTTGCCGCCATCGGCCGCGCGCAGATTGCCGACGTGATCAGGATGGGTATGCGAGATCACGACGATATCGATGTCGCTCGGGACAAGGCCGATCGCGGTGAGATTGGAGAAGACCCGCCCCGCATCCGGTCCCATCGTGGCGCCCGCGCCGGCTTCGAGAAGGACGCGCCTGCCCCCGATCTCGACCAGAAGCGTGTTCAGGTTCAGGGTCAGATAATCGGTCGGCAGGAAGGCCCGCCTCAATGCGGTCTGCAGATCCGCCTCCGGGGCGTCACCCGCGTATATCCGAGGCGGCCCTCCGATGACGCCGTCGCTGAGAACCGTCGCGCGGATGTCGCCGACACGAAAGTGATAGAAGCCGGCGTTGCCCGGGGGCAGCGCCTGGGCCTGTGCACCGGCGCCGCCGGGGCCGGGCTGGCCCAGCACGAGACCCGCTCCCGCGGTTGCGGCAGAGAGCATGATCGTGCGGCGGTTCAGCGTGATGCGGCTCATCATCGTCTCGTTTCGCTGGCTGGTTCGGTCTCGTTCGGCAAAGATGACACCACTTCAGCGCACGGATAAGCTTTGCAAATCCGATCAGCTTGATAAGGTCTGCTTTGCAATGAGTGCGCTCCGCCTGGACAGCCTAGAGGTCTTCGCTGCGATCATTCGCTGTGGAGGGTTTCGCGCGGCAGCCAGGGAGAGACGGGTTTCTTCATCGGCGCTGAGCCAGACCGTCAGTGCGCTCGAAGAGGCCCTCGGCATCCGGCTTCTCAACCGAACCACGCGAAGCGTTGCGACGACCGAAGCGGGCACGCGTCTGCTCAAGCGGCTTGGACCGGCCCTTCAGGATATTCACGCTGCGCTGGACGACCTCGATCAGCTTCGCGAGACACCCTCGGGCCTGATCCGAATCAACGCGCCAGCCCCGGCGGTGGATCATGTACTGTGCCCGCTGGTGTTCGACTTCATGCGCCTCTATCCGGACGTGAAGGTCGAACTCGTCAGCGAAGGAGCATTGGTCGATATCGTCCAGGAGGGCTTCGACGCCGGCGTGCGCTTCGGCCGGCAATTGGCGCAGGACATGATCGCCACGGCCTTGGGGCCACCGTTGCGCTATGTGATCGTCTGCTCGCCGGCCTATCTGGAAACGCGGGAACGGCCTTGCAGCCCCCATGACCTGATCGGCCACGACTGTATCGGCCGCCGGTTTCCCGGCGGAACGATTGCCTCCTGGGAATTTGCGAAGGAGGGTGAGGCTTTGGAGATCGTGCCCGAAGCGCGCCTGACGCTGGGCTCGGCGCATCAGGAGGTTCAGGCCGCCTTGGCAAGCCAGGGCATCGCCCACGTTTTCGACGATTATGCCAAGCCTCACCTCGAAGGCGGACGGCTGATCGAACTGATGCCGGACTGGAGCCGCACGCTCCCGAACTGGTATCTTTACTATCCCCATCGCCGACATCCCAGCGCAGCGATGCGCGCGTTTCTCGATCACGTCAGGTCCCATGCCTGATCATGGCCGGCGCAGGCGCAAGGCGTGCGGAACGCACCGCCGCCCCCCGAGGGCGACCGGTTCCGGTCCGCGCCAACGCCGGCTGAACGGCTACGCTGCCCGATCCGCGAAACTGAAGAACTTGTGCCCCAGGAACGAGAACACCATCACGATGCCGGTGGTGACGAGTTGCATCGGCAGATAGGGCAGCCCCGCCCGCGCCACGAACAGATGCATCAGGATGCCTGTCAGTACGAAGCCGCCGGCCGCGATCAGGGCGAAGCGCCAGGTCGCCTGGGCATGGCTGTGCGTCGCCTCGAAGGTCAGCCAGCGGTTGAGCGTGTAGGACACGACCGCGCCCACGACGAAACCGGCCAGCGTCGCCGGGACCGGATCGACATGACCAAGCTCGACCAGTCCGATCAGCACGCCGTAATGCGCGACGGCCGTCAGCCCGCCGGCGAAGACGTAGGTTGCGAGCTGGCGGAACTGACGCGGATAGCGGCGAAAGGGCATCCGCGCTCTCTAGAGCATGCAGCGTCCGTCCGGAACCATGTCGGTGTCATTCCGGCCCGGCGACGAAGCCGCGCCGATCCGGGAGCCATTCCGGATCGGTTCAGGGATGGATCCCGGGTCTTTCTCCGGTCGCCGGAGTGACCGCACGCCCTCGACGGCTCAGGCACGTGCCTCGAAGACCATGTTGAACGGCGTCTCGGTCGCGCGACGGAAATGCGAGAAGCCGGCATCGAGCGCCACCTTGCGCAGTCGCATCTCGCCGGCCTGGGCGCCGAGGCCGAGGCCGACCTCCTGCGACAGCGAGGCCGGCGTGCAGATCATGGTCGAGGCTCCGTAGAAGATCCGCCCGACCGGGTTGAGATTGTCCTGCAGCCTGTCATGCGCGAAGGGCTCGACGATCATCCAGGTGCCGTCCCCGGCGAGCGTCTCGCGGACATGGCGGCCGGCACCGACCGGGTCGCCCATATCGTGCAGGCAGTCGAACATCGTGACGAGATCGTATTGCTGCGCCGGAAAATCCTTGGCCGACGCCCGCTCGAAGACGATGCGATCGCCCACCCCCACCTTCTGCGCCCCCTCGCGCGCCCGGTCGATCGAAGCGCCGTGGTAGTCGAAGCCGAAGAACCGCGTCTTCGGATAGGCCTTCGCCATCAGGATCGTCGAGGCGCCATGCCCGCAGCCGACATCGGCGACGGTCGCGCCCTGCTGGAGCTTGGCCTCGACCCCGTCCAGCGCCGGAATCCAGCTGTCCTTGAGATTGGCGTTGTAGCCGGGCCGGAAGAACCGCTCCGTGCCACGGAACAGGCATTTGCTGTGTTCGTGCCAGCCGAGCCCCGAGCCGTCCCGGAACGCAGTCTCGACCTTCGGCTCGTCGAGCCACATCGACTGGACGATCTCGAAGGCGCCGGCAAAAAAGGCCGGGCTGTCCTCCTCAGCAAACGCCATCGCCTGCTCGGGCGTGAGGCTGAAGCTATCGCTCGCATCGTCGTACTGGACATAGTCGGCAGCGGCCTGGCCGGCGAGCCACTCGCGGATGTAGCGCTCCTTGAAGCCGGTTTTCGCGGCGAGGTCCTGCGACGTCACGGGCTTGCCGTCGGCCATCGCCTTGTAGAGGCCGAGCTGGTCTCCCAGGACGATCAGCGCGCCCGTGATCGAGGCGCCGACATCTCCGACGAGACGTCCGACCAGTGCATCGAGTTTCTGAGGATCGGCTGCGCGCATGACCATGCTCCTCGGGTTCGGGGCGCGGCCGGGTCTGACGCGAACCGGCTCGACGCCATCGCGGAAGCCGCGACGATATACCCTGCGAGAGGCGAGTCAACGCGCTGAAATCAGGCCGTACGGGCCGGTCGAAAGCGCCCCGTCACGCCCGGCAGAGATGGCCTTCGGGAACGCGTGGCAGGTTCGGATCGCGCCTTGCGGCCTCGATCACACTGTCGAGCAGGCCCGGGAAGCGCCGGTCGAACTCCTCGCGGCGCAGGCTGATCAGGCGCGAGGTGCCCTCCACCCGCGCCCGTGTCACGCCGGCCTCGCGCAGCTTGGTGAAATGGTAGGTCAGCAGCGAGGGCGAGGCGAGATCGTTGAAGCTGCCGCAGCGGGCCTCGACCTCGGCACCATCGGCCAGCGCCAGGATGATGCCGAGCCGAATCGGGTCGGCGAGCGCAGCAAAGACCGCCGCCGGCTCGACAGCGTCCATATCAGGGTGGAAGACCGCCTTCATGGCTCTCCAGATAGGAGATCGCCGCGCCTCTGACAATATTCAACATTCGTTGAAGTTAGCCTTGACGCAGGCCCGTGTCGTCCTAAATTCAACAATCATTGAAATTCATGGGGCGGCGCCGCATTCCGCGCCCCTCTCCGAAGCAAGGACGCTGCCATGGATACCCGTCTCCTCTGGCTTGCCGGAGGCGCCTTCGCGATCGGCACCGGCACGCTGATCATCACCGGCATCCTGCCCGATCTCTCGGCCGGCCTGCGCGTCTCGGTCGATACGGCAGGCCTGCTGATCACAATCTTCGCACTGTCCTATGCGATCGGCTCGCCCGTGCTCTCCACCGTGTTCGGCAACATCGATCGGAAGATGGTCCTGGCGGGAGCGATGACGGTCTTCGGTCTCGCCAATCTCGGCGCCGCATTCGCCACCGACTTCACACTCGTGATGGCGGCGCGCGTCGTCATGGCCTTGGCCGCCGGCGTCTACATGCCCGCCGCCAATGCGGTCGCGGTCGCCTTGGTTCCGGCCGCGCGGCGCGGCCGCGCCATCGCCCTCGTCACCGGCGGCATGACGGTCGCGCTGATTCTCGGCGTACCCTTCGGGACGGCGGTGGTCGGCTTCGGCGGCTGGCACCTCGCCTTCCTGCTGGTCGCGCTGTTCAGCGCCTTGTCGCTGGTGGGTCTGCTGGCGAAGCTGCCTTCCGGCCTGCCGCACGGCGCCAGTTCGCTGCGCGAGCGGCTGGCGGTTGCGCGTCGCGGCGACATCCTGCTGGCGCTCGCCACGACCATGCTGTGGACCACCGGCGCCTTCACGCTCTACACCTATATCGCGCCTTTCCTGTCCGCCCATGCCGACATCGCCGGGCCCTGGCTGGGGGCTGCGCTGGTCGTCTCCGGCATCGGCTCGGCGCTCGGCAACCAGATCGGCGGCATCGCCAGCGACCGCTTCGGCCCGGAGCGGACTCTCGTCGTCGTCTTGAGCGTGCTCGCGCTTGCCTTGTTCGGCGCCTCGCTCGCCGCCGTCGCCCTGCCGCCAGCGACCGCGATCTTCGTCATCCCCGCCATCATGCTGGTCTGGAGCGGGGCCGGCTGGGCCGGCCACCCCTCGCAGATGTCGAGGCTGGCCGCGATGGCGCCCGACGCGGCCGTCGTGGCGCTCTCGCTCAACGCCTCCGCGCTCTATCTCGGCATCGCAGCCGGCGCAGCACTCGGCCAGCAGGTCTTGCGCAACGGCGGCACCTGGCCCCTCGGCTTCGTCGGCGCGGCCTGCGAGATCTTGGCCCTCGCGGTGCTGTTCCTGGCCATGCGCCGGCGCCGCCCGGCCCGCCGCAAGCTCGAGATCGAGCCGCTCGACCAGGCCGCTCAGCCTGTGCGCTGAGACGGGTGGGCAGCGCTTTCCGCTTCCCCCCGCCGCTCCTCCCCTCTATAGCGAGCGCCTAGCATTCAGTTTCAGGCGCTCGCACCGGCCCGCTCGCACGATCGGACGGCAGGTGGTGCGCGCCCCTGCCAGAGACAAAAGCCGAGCCCCATGCCCAAGCGCACAGACATCAAGACCATCCTGATCATCGGCGCCGGCCCCATCATCATCGGCCAGGCCTGCGAGTTCGACTATTCCGGCACCCAGGCCTGCAAGACCCTCAAGGCCGAGGGTTACCGCATCGTGCTGGTCAACTCGAACCCGGCCACGATCATGACCGATCCGGATCTGGCGGACGCGACCTATGTCGAGCCGATCACGCCCGAGATCGTCGCCAAGATCATCGAGAAGGAGCGCAACGTCCTGCCCGGCGGCTTCGCCCTGCTGCCGACCATGGGGGGCCAGACCGCGCTGAACTGCGCCCTCTCGCTCAACAAGAAGAGCCTGATCGACGCCAACGGCGACAAGATCAGCGTGCTGGAGAAGTTCGACATCGAGATGATCGGCGCTACCGCCGAAGCCATCGACAAGGCCGAGGATCGCGAGCTCTTCCGCGAGGCGATGACCAAGATCGGCCTCTCCACTCCGCGCTCGCACCACGTCAAGAATCTCGGCCAGGCCCTCACGGCCCTCGACGATATCGGCCTGCCGGCGATCATCCGCCCGTCCTTCACCATGGGCGGCACCGGCGGCGGCATCGCCTACAACAAGGGCGAGTTCATCGAGATCTGCGAGCGCGGCTTCGACGCGTCCCCGACCAGCGAGATCCTGATCGAGGAGAGCGTGCTGGGCTGGAAGGAATACGAGATGGAGGTTGTCCGCGATAAGAAGGACAACTGCATCATCGTCTGTTCGATCGAGAACATCGACCCGATGGGCGTCCACACCGGCGATTCGATCACGGTCGCGCCGGCGCTGACGCTGACCGACAAGGAATACCAGATCATGCGCGACGCCTCGCTGGCGGTGCTGCGCGAGATCGGCGTCGAGACCGGCGGCTCGAACGTGCAGTTCGCGGTCGACCCCGAGACCGGCCGCATGATCGTCATCGAGATGAACCCGCGTGTGTCCAGGTCTTCGGCCTTGGCATCCAAAGCCACCGGCTTCCCGATCGCCAAGGTCGCGGCCAGGCTCGCCGTCGGCTACACGCTCGACGAGATCGAGAACGACATCACCGGCGGCGCGACGCCGGCCTCCTTCGAGCCGACGATCGACTACGTCGTCACCAAGATTCCCCGCTTTGCCTTCGAGAAATTCCCCGGCGCCGAGCCGACGCTGACCACCGCGATGAAGTCGGTCGGCGAGGCCATGGCGATCGGCCGGACCTTCCAGGAAAGTCTGCAGAAGGCGCTGCGCTCGCTGGAGACCGGGCTCGACGGCCTCGACGAGATCGAGGTCGATGGCATGGGCAAGGGCGACGACAAGAACGCGATCAAGGCCGCACTCTCGACGCCGACGCCCGACCGCATCCTTCAGGTCGCCCAGGCGATGCGCTTCGGATTCACCGACGCGCAGATCCATGAGAGCTGCAAGATCGACCCCTGGTTCCTCGAGCAGATGCGCGGAATCGTCGACACGGAAGAGAAAATCCGCCAGTTCGGTCTGCCGCAGACGCCCGGTGCCTTCCGCCAGGTCAAGGCGATGGGCTTTTCCGACAAGCGCCTCGCCGCCGTCTCGGCCAAGACCGAGGCCGAGGTCAAGGCTCTCAGGCGCTCGCTCGATGTCCGGCCGGTCTACAAGCGCATCGACACCTGCGCCGCTGAGTTCGCCTCGCCGACGGCCTATATGTACTCGACCTACGCCATGCCGTTCATGGGCAAGGCTGCGGACGAGGCCCACCCGTCCGATAATAAGAAGGTGGTCATCCTCGGCGGCGGGCCGAACCGCATCGGGCAGGGCATCGAGTTCGACTATTGCTGCTGCCATGCCTGCTACGCGCTGCGCGACGCCGGCTACGAGACCATCATGGTCAACTGCAACCCTGAAACGGTTTCGACCGACTACGACACCTCCGACCGGCTCTATTTCGAGCCGCTGACGGCCGAGGACGTGCTCGAGATCCTCGAGACAGAGAAGCAGAACGGCACGCTGCACGGCGTCATCGTCCAGTTCGGCGGCCAGACCCCGCTGAAGCTGGCGAACGCGCTGGAGCAGGCCGGCATCCCGATCCTCGGCACGACGCCGGACGCGATCGACCTCGCCGAGGACCGCGACCGCTTCAAGCGGCTGCTCGACAAGCTGCAGCTCAAGCAGCCCAAGAACGGCATCGCCTATTCGGTCGAGCAGTCGCGCATGATCGCGGCCGAGCTCGGCCTGCCCTTCGTCGTACGGCCTTCCTACGTGCTCGGCGGCCGCGCCATGGCGATCATCCGCGACGAGGCGATGTTCGAGGACTATCTGCTCGGCACCCTGCCCTCGCTGATCCCTTCCGAGGTCAAGGCCAAGTATCCCAACGACAAGACAGGCCAGATCAACACGGTGCTGGGCAAGAACCCGCTGCTGTTCGACCGCTACTTGTCGGACGCCATCGAGGTCGATGTCGACTGCCTCGCCGACGGCAAGGACGCCTTCATCGCCGGAATCATGGAGCATATCGAGGAGGCCGGCATCCATTCGGGCGATTCGGCCTGTTCGCTGCCGCCGCGCTCGCTCTCGGCCGAGACCATCGCCGAGCTGGAGCGCCAGACCAAGGCGATGGCGCTGGCGCTCGATGTTGGCGGGCTGATGAACGTGCAATACGCCATCAAGGACGGCGACATCTATGTGCTCGAGGTCAATCCGCGCGCCTCGCGCACCGTGCCCTTCGTCGCCAAGGTCGTCGGCATTCCCGTCGCCAAGATCGCGGCCCGGATCATGGCCGGCGAGAGCCTGGCGAGCTTCGGGCTGAAGGCCGAGCCGCTCGGCCATGTCGGCGTCAAGGAGGCGGTGTTCCCCTTCGCACGCTTCCCCGGCGTCGACGTGTTGCTCGGCCCCGAGATGCGCTCGACCGGCGAGGTCATCGGCCTCGACCGCTCCTTCGACATCGCCTTCGCCAAGAGCCAGCTCGGCGCCGGCTCCAAGGTCCCGGTCAAGGGCACTGTCTTCGTCTCCGTGCGCGACGAGGACAAGCCGCGCATCGTCGAAAGCGTCAGGATTCTGGCCGATCTCGGCTTCCGCGTCCTCGCGACCGGCGGGACGCTGCGCTTGCTCCAGGACGAAGGCATCGCCGCAGCCAAGATCAACAAGGTGCTGGAAGGCCGGCCCCATGTCGTCGACGCGATCAAGAACGGCGAGATTCAGCTCGTCTTCAACACCACGGACGGCCCGCAGGCCCTGGCGGATTCGCGTTCGCTGCGCCGAACGGCCCTCTTGCACAAGGTTCCCTATTATACCACCTTGGCCGGAGCGATCGCGGCGGCAGAAGGCATCAAGGCCTATTGCAGCGGCGATCTCGAAGTACGTTCGCTGCAGTCCTACTTCGTGCGCGCAGCCTGAAAGCGACGCGCCGGAGCAGTTTACAAAAACGAACGGAAGTGGCGCGCGGGCGGCAAAGCAGCCGCCGGCGGGCACTCGCTTTCGGACCACGGGATGAGACGATGGAAAAGGTTCCGATGACCGCCGGCGGCTTCGCTGCCCTGGAGGCCGAGCTCAAGGATCGCCAGCAGGTGCAGCGCCAGCGCATCATCCATGCGATCTCGGAAGCGCGCGCCCATGGCGATCTCTCGGAGAACGCCGAATATCACGCCGCCAAGGAAGCGCAGGCTCTCAATGAAGGCCGCATCCAGGAGCTCGAATCGCTGATCGGCCGGGCCGATATCATCGACATCTCCAAGCTCGCCGGCAGCGACACGATCAAGTTCGGCGCCACCGTCAAGCTGATCGACGACGACACCGAGGAAGAGAAGAACTATCAGATCGTCGGCGAGCCGGAATCAGATGTGAAATCCGGCAAGGTCTCGATCGGCTCGCCGATCGCGCGTGCCCTGATCGGCAAGAAGGTCGGCGATTCGGTGCAGGTCAGCACGCCCGGCGGCGGCAAGTCCTACGAGGTCGTCAGCGTCGTCTTCCGCTGATCGCGAGGCGCGTCATGGTCGGGTTTGCCTCGACCATGACTGACGAGGCCGCCTGCCCTAGCCTGCCAGCACGGTCCTGATCGCCTTGATGATGCCGTCGACCGCGACGCTCGCCAGGACCAGCCCCATCACCCGGCTGATCACGCTGGCGCCGGCATTGCCGATCAGCGCGATGATGCGGGAGGCGCCGAGCATCAGGACGAGCGTGATCGCCAGGATCCCCGCGACCTGGAGCACCGTCTCGGCCTGCTCGCGGATGCTGAAGCGCGAATTGTCGGTCACGGTCATCACGGTCAGCATCGCGCCGGGGCTGGCGATGCTGGGAATCGCCAGCGGATAGACCGCGCGTTCCAGATCCGAGGTCCGCAGCAGCTTCTGGTCCTCTTCGAGTTTGGATTCGCCGAAGATCATCGTCAGCGCGAACAGGAAGAGCACGATGTTGCCGGCGATCTCGAAGGAGGTCAGTGCGATCTCCATCGCGGTCAGCAGCACCTGCCCACCGACGACGAAGAACACCAGCACGCCGAAGGCGACCAGCGTCCCGCGGACGGCCACGGCGCGGGCTGCCGCCGCGCTCAGACCAGCCGTGACGGCGAGGAACACCGGCAGCGTGCCGATCGGATCGATCACGACCCAGAGCTTGACGATTTCAGTGAACATGCTTCCCCCCTGCGCGCCCATTAAGCATGCCCGTTGGCGGCAGCCAAAGCAGCGCTCGCCCACATCTTGGACAAAGGCCGGCCGAGGACTACATTTCCAACAGGATCGCTGGAGCAAGCCGATGACGACGCGTCGAAATCTTCTCTCGCTCGGATTGACGGGCGCCGCTCTCGTTCTCTCGCCGCAGTGGATCGCCTCGGCCGAGGCCCAGTCCCGCACCATCGGCGCGATTCGCGTCGATACCTCCCGGATCGCCCGGCAGGGCTGGGGTGAGAACGCCGACCGCATCCGCGTCGGGATGGAGCGACAGCTCGCAGCGACCCTGGGGCCGATGTACCGGCGCGGCGCCGGCACGACCCTGCAGGTCACGGTTAAGGGCGTCTGGCTGTCGAGCTTCGCGGGCGGCAGCGGCGGTGGCAAGCCCACGGGCGGCGGCGGCAGCAACGATAATTTCGACAGCGAGATCGCCGTCTTCGGCCCGCGTGGCGAGGTGCTCCAGACCTTCCCGGTCCTCTCCGTGCTCGATTCGGGATCCGGTGGCGCCTGGTATCTGCCCGATGTCGACCAGCGCCGCGTCGCCGCCCTCATCGAGAACAACGCGCTCTGGATCAAACGCTATCTCGGCGGCTGAGGAAAACCGTCAGCCGAAAGGCACGATCGGCTCGTCCTTGACCCGGTCGAGCGCCAGCGCGGTGCGGACGTTGCGCACGTTCGGCAACCCGGTCAGTTCGCCGACGAAGTCCTGGAAGGCCTTGAGATCGGGCGCGACGCATTTGAGCACGAAGTCGATGTCGCCCGAGAGCTTCCAGCATTCGCGCACGGCAGGCCAGGCGCGAATGCGGGCCTGGAACGCCTCGAGATCGGCCTCGGCCTGGCTGGCGAGATGCACGAAGGCGAAGCAGACGACATCCAGCCCGAGCTTGCGCTCGTCGAGCTGGGCGCGGTAGCCGGTGATCAGCCCGGCCTCCTCCAGTGCCCGCACCCGCCGCAGGCAGGGCGGTGGCGAGATGCCGACGCGGCTCGCCAGCTCGACATTGGTCATGCGCCCATCGCCCTGCAGCTCGCGCAGGATGCGCAGGTCGATATCGTCGAGTTTTGAACGCACGAAAGGCCCCGGGGCAAGGTTGCGCTGGTGTAAACGCAGCGCCGGGGCGATACAAGGCACTGAGCGTGCCAGGCCGGACGCTGCAGGACAGCGCCCAGCGAAGGGACCCCAAGGTGCACGCCGAACCCACGCCGACCATCTGGGTCCTGACCGACGGCAAGGCCGGCGACGAGGTGCAGTGCCTGGGCGTCGCCGACCGGCTGGGCGTCACGCCCGAGATCCGGCGGATCGCGCCGCGCAAGCCTTTCGCCTGGCTGATGCCGCGCGGCCTGATCGATCCGCGCGAGGGGCCGGAGCGTCCAGGCAGCCCGATCCGCCCACCCTTTCCCGACATCCTGATCGCCTCGGGACGACGCGCGATCCCCTATGTCCGAGCCGTGAAGAAAGCTTCGAACGGCGCCACCTTCACGGTGATCCTGAAGGATCCGCGCACCGGCCCGGGCGCGGCCGATCTGATCTGGGTCGCACGCCATGACCGCCTGCGCGGCGAGAACGTGCTGGTCACCACGACCTCGCCGCACCGGCTCGCGCCCGAACGGCTGGCGTTGGCGAAAAGCCGGCCGCCGGCCGCCATCGCCGCCTTGCCCTCGCCCCGCGCTGCCGTGCTGGTCGGCGGCGACAGCCGCCATCACCGTTTCCGGCAAGACGACATCGCCCGCTTCGTCGAGGCACTCGATGCGCTCGCCCGCTCGGGCGTCTCGCTGATGGGCTCGCGCTCGCGGCGCACCACGCCCGAGCTCGACGAGGCGGTCGGCGCGGTCTTCGCCCGCCATGGCGGCTGGTGGTGGGACGGGACGGGCGAGAATCCCTATGTCGCCCTGCTCGCCAATGCCGATGCGGTCATCGTCACGGCCGATTCGACCAATATGATCGGCGAGGCGACCGCGACAGGCGTCCCGATCCTCGTCTTCGAACCACATGGCGGCCATGGCAAGCTGGCGAAATTCCTCGAGGCGCTGAAGCGCGAGGGTGCCGTGCATCACTTCGAGGGGCGACTCGAAGGCGCGCACTACCAGCCCGTCGATTCGACGCAGGCAATCGCCGACGCACTGCGACAGCGCTGGCTTATGCACAGGCAGCAACTCGCCTTAGCCTGATCGCGAGGCCGGGACCGCTTGCATCAGCCGGGCGGCATCGTATGTGACAAGAGCCGCAGGAACAGGAATCCCAGACCATGGCCCATACCCATGCCCGCGTGATGATCATCGGTTCAGGCCCGGCCGGCTACACCGCCGCGATCTACGCCGCCCGCGCCATGCTGGAGCCGGTGCTGATCTCCGGCATGCAGGCCGGCGGCCAGCTCATGATCACCACCGATGTCGAGAACTATCCCGGCTTCGCCGATGTGATCCAGGGCCCCTGGCTGATGGAGCAGATGCGCGCCCAGGCCGAGCACATGGGCACGCGCATGGTCTCCGACCACATCGCCCGCGTCGATCTCTCGCAGCGGCCCTTCCGGCTCTGGGGCGACGGGGCCGAGACCTATTCCTGCGATACGCTGATCATCGCCACCGGCGCCCAGGCCAAATGGCTCGGCCTGCCTTCCGAACAGACCTTCCAGGGCTTCGGCGTCTCGGCCTGCGCCACCTGCGACGGCTTCTTCTTCCGCAACAAGCAGGTCGCGGTCATCGGCGGCGGCAACACGGCCGTCGAGGAGGCGCTCTATCTCGCCAACCTCGCAGCCAAGGTGACGCTGGTCCATCGCCGCGACGGGCTGCGCGCCGAGAAGGTGATGCAGGACCGCCTGTTCAAGCATCCGAAGATCGAGGTCGTCTGGGACTCGGAGATCGCCGAGATTTGCGGCGGCACCCAGCCGCCCAACGTCACCCATCTGCGGCTGAAAAACCTCAAGACCGAAGCCGAGAGCGAACTGAAGACCGATGGCGTCTTCATCGCGATCGGCCACAAGCCGGCGACCGAGCTCTTCGCCGGCCAGCTCGATATGAACGAGACCGGCTATCTCGATGTCGTTCCCGGCACGAGCCAGACCAATGTGCCGGGCGTCTTCGCGGCGGGCGACGTCACCGACGAGCATTATCGCCAGGCGGTGACCGCCGCGGGGATGGGCTGTATGGCCGCTCTCGACGCGGAACGCTGGCTGCAAGCGAGCGAACTGGAGCAGCTCAAGGCCGCCGAATAAGGGCCAGGCTGCAATTCATCACAGAAATTGATTGCTTTCGTAACCAGATTCAGTGTGAAAACAGCGCAGACTTGCTACGCAGGCGTTGACGTTCAACGATTTTAGTCCCCAACATGCGTCAAACGCATAACGGGGGAAGCGCGGTGGATTGGGACCGCATCAGGATCTTTTATACGGTCGCCGAGTCCGGCAGCTTCACCAAAGCTGGCGATGTTCTCGGCCTCAGTCAATCCGCCGTCAGCCGCCAGATCGGTGCGCTGGAGCGCGAATTGCGTGCACCGCTGTTTCATCGCCATACGCGCGGTCTGATCCTGACCGAGCAGGGTGAACTGCTGTGGCGTGCCGCACGCGAGATGACGCAGCGCCTCGAACGGACGCGCTCGCAGCTCTCGGAGACGCGCGAGCACCCTTCGGGCGAGCTCAAGGTCACCGCGACCCGCGGTCTCGGCGGGCACTGGCTGACGCCACGCTTGGCCGAATTCCTCGACCTCTACCCAGACATCAAGGTCGACCTGATCCTCACCGACGAGGAACTCGACCTCTCGATGCGCGAGGCCGACATCGCGATCCGTCTGCGCCAGCCGCAGCAGCCGGACCTGATCCAGCGCAAGCTCTTCACGGTCCACTTCCACGTCTACGGATCGCCGGCCTATGTGAAGCGCTTCGGCGAGCCGAAGACCTATGAGGATCTCGACAACCACCGCCTGCTCAGCTTCGGCGGGACGTCGCCCTCCTACCTGACCGCCGTCCACTGGCTGGGCACGCTCGGGCGCGACCCGCGCAACCCCCGTCCGATTCATCTGACGGTCAACAACATCACCGCGATGAAGCGCGCCGTCGATTCGGGGGCCGGCATCGCCGTGCTGCCGGACTACCTGATCGAGACCGGATCGCCTCTGGTGCAGTTGATGCGCGAGACCGAGATGCCACAGCTCGAGAGTTATCTGGTCTATCCGGAAGAGATGAAGTCCGTTGCCCGTGTGCAGGTCTTCCGCGACTTCCTGATCCAGAAGGCGCAGCGCTGGACCTATTGACCAGCCGGCCGAATCGGCCCGGCTGCCGACGCCTTCGCGCCGGCCGCATCCTCCATTTGCATGATACAACGGCAGTGCCGGGCGAGAACCGCTCGACGATGCGGCATGTCTTAACGAAATTGCGGCACCCGCGAGCCAGGCGGCTGCGCTGTGCGCATATTTATCAATGATTTAGGCTGAAATCGCGCCAATTGATTGCAATGCATGCAATTGGCGCATGGCGGACCCAAGCTATGCTGCATTGCAAAAAGGCACCTGCTGCCCGATATAGCAATCACGGTTGTTCGGAACGGGCTCTGCTATCTCCTCCCGGCATCGAGTTCGTTTCAGCCGTTCCCCTCTGAGATGTTTGGCATTTGCGCCAGATGTTTCAAACTTTAAAGGCCGGCTCCCTCGCGGGACGCCGGCCCTTTTTTTGGCTTTTGCCAAGAGAGAATGCACAGGGGGCATACGCCAGGGAACTGCACCGCCGTCATTGCGAGCGAAGTGAAGCAGTCCAGACGGGTTGGCACGGCCGCTCCTGGATGGCTCCCTCGCTGCGCAACCCGCAATGGCGGCTGCCCTTACGCGGCGAGCTTCCCGACCAGCCCCGCGAACTTCTCCATGAATGTCTGCAGGAACGCGCGCGTGGCGTCATTGGGAATGGCATCGGTGTCGTCGACCAGCCCGTCCTTCCATGTGATGAACATCTGCCCGCCCATCACCAGCGCACCCTGATTGCCGAGGATGTCGCGCAGATGCTGCTGGGCGCAGGCGGTACCGACGCCGCCGGGGCTGGTTCCGATGATCGCGGCAGCCTTGCCGCCCCAGACGCCTTTGCCGGACGGCCGCGCCGCCCAGTCGATCGCGTTCTTGAGCACGGCGGGGATCGAACGGTTGTGCTCGGGCGTCACCACCAGAACCGCATCGGCGCCCTCGATCTCGCTTTTCAGCCGCGTCGCCGCCTGCGGCCAGGCAGCCGCCTCCAAATCCTGATTGTACATCGGCAGATCATCGATCTGGACGAAATGCGGCGTGAAGGACGCGCTGCCCAGTTTGGCGAGCGCCTGCGCCAGCTTGCGGTTGATCGACGCCTTGCGGTTGCTGCCGACGATGATGGCGAGCTTGAACGGAGCCATGAAACGCACCTCGATTGAAGGGATTGGGGAAGGGTCGGAAAGCGAAACGCCTGAGAGCGGCTTTTGGGTTCAACCCGTCAGGCTCAGCGCGGCCGCGCCACCAGCGGCAGGGCATCGAACAGCCCCGGAAGCGGGCTGGTACGCGCCTTCTCGATCGTCAGCATCCGGAGCTTGGTCTCGACGCCGCCATCGGCGGAGAAGCCGCCCGTCTTGCCGCCCGCCGCGAGCACGCGATGGCACGGCACGATCGGCGCGAACGGGTTCTGGCCCAGCGCCACGCCGACCGCCCGCGCCGCGCCCGGCTCGCCGATCCGCGCCGCCACCTCACCATAGGTCAGCGTCTCGCCCGGCGGGATGGCGAGCGCCACCTCGTAGACCCTGCGGTTGAACTCCGGCACGCTGGCGAGGTCGATCGGCAGATGCGAGAGGTCACGCGGCTCGCCCGTCAGCAGCGCGATGATGTCGGCGATGGCAGCCTGCGCGAAGTCGGGAGGTGATGCATCGCTCGCCTGCGGAAAGCGCCGCGACAGCCGCTGCCGCGCGACCTCCTCATCCCTCTCGGGGAGTTGCGCACCGATGATGCGCCCGGCCTGCCAGACCAGCACACAGGTGCCGATCGCGGTGTCGAAGAGACGAAAGTGCTGCATGCCTCAACATAGGCGATTGCTTGAGGTGCAGTCACCTGCATCATTGCGAGCGTCAGCGAAGCAATCCAGAAGGGCTCGCTAGGGAGCCGGATTGCTTCGCTGACGCTCGCAATGAACGTGAAGCTACATATAGAGCCTCTCGCTCTCCAGCCCCTTGTAGAGCCCGGCGACCTGCTCGCCATAGCCGTTGAACAGCAGCGTCGGCTTGCGGTCGCGCGTGCCCAGAACCTGCTCGCTCGCCTGGCTCCAGCGCGGATGCGGCACCTCCGGGTTCACATTGGCCCAGAAGCCGTATTCGCTCGCCTGCAGCCCCTCCCAGAAGGTCTTGGGCCGCTCGGCCACGAAGCTGATCTTGGTGATCGATTTGACCGATTTGAAGCCGTATTTCCACGGCGTGATCAGCCGGAGCGGCGCGCCATGCTGCGCCGGGATCGGCTTGCCGTAGATGCCCGTCACCAGCAGCGGCAATTCGTTCGTCGCCTCGGCGATGGTCAGCCCCTCTGTATAGGGCCAGGGATACCAGCGCTGCGACTGGCCGGACGCCATGCGCGGATTCAGGAAGGTCTCGAAGCGGATGTATTTCGCGCCCGAGAGCGGCTTCGCGAACGCGACGAAGGCCTTCAGCGGGATTCCGGTCCACGGCACCGCCATCGACCAGGCCTCGACACAACGGAATCGGTAGAGCCGCTCTTCCAGCGGCAGCTTGCGGACGAGATCGTCGAAGCCGATCTCGAGCGGCTTCTCGACCATGCCGTCAATCGTGACCGTCCAGGGCCGCGACACCAGCTTCTTCGAGGCCGCCGCGACGTCCTTGGAGGTCCCGAATTCATAGAAATTATTGTAGTTGGCCGCTAGGTCCTCTTCCGTCACCGGCCGGTCGAGCGTGTAGGCCGCGTTCTTCTTCGCCGGATAGAGGTCGAGCGTCGGGTCGGCACCCTGGGCGGCAGCGACCTGCGGCAGGGTGGAACCGGCGATGAGGCCGGCACCACCCGCCATGAAGCTGCGGCGGTTCAGGAAGACGGATTCGGGCGTGGCCTGGCTTTCGGGCATCTCCCAGCCAGGACGGTTCTTGATCAGCATCGACGGACAGACTCCGTTTCGGATGCCGCAACTGTAGCGCATGGCCGAGCGTCACGCGCAATTCACGAGGGGGAGAGGTGGAGCGGCCGCCGCATGGTCGGGCTTGCCCCGGCCATGCCTTCCCGCATCCTCTGCCGGCGAGGCTCGGACCAAGGCGCGAGCATCACGCCGCAGACGATCAGCCCCGCACTTCCAGTGCCTTGATGATCGCCTGGCCCATCTCGGTGGTCGAGACGGCGTTGGCGCCCGGCGCGGCAATGTCCTTGGTGCGCGTGCCCGAGCCGAGCACGTCGGCGATCGCGCCCTCGAGACGGTCGGCCGCCTCGCCCGCGCCGAAGGAATAGCGCAGAGCCATGGCGAACGAGCCGA
Organism: Bosea sp. 124; assembly: GCF_003046175.1. Classification (NCBI taxonomy): domain Bacteria; kingdom Pseudomonadati; phylum Pseudomonadota; class Alphaproteobacteria; order Hyphomicrobiales; family Alloboseaceae; genus Allobosea; species Allobosea sp. 124. The sequence continues at coordinate 3,759,125 of NZ_PZZM01000001.1, read as the reverse complement.
TCATCGCGATCGGATTGGCGAGGCCCTTGCCGGCGATGTCGGGGGCCGAACCATGGACCGGCTCATAAAGTGCCTTGCGCTTGCCTGTCGCCGGATCCTCGGCCCCCAGCGAGGCCGAGGGCAGCATGCCGAGCGAGCCGGTCAGCATCGCCGCGATGTCGGAGAGGATGTCGCCGAACAGGTTGTCGGTGACGATGACGTCGTACTGCTTGGGCCAGCGCACGAGCTGCATCGCACAATTGTCCGCCAGCACATGCTCGAGCTCGACATCCGCATAGTCCTTGGCATGGAGTGCGGTGACCGTCTGCTTCCAGAGCACGCCGGTCTTCATGACGTTGTGCTTCTCGGACGAGGAGACCTTGTTGCGGCGCGTGCGCGCCAGCTCGAAGGCGACGCGGCAGATCCGGTCGATCTCCGGCGTGGTGTAGATCTGCGTGTCGATGCCGCGCTTGCTGCCATCCTCCAGCGTGACGATTTCCTTGGGCTCGCCGAAATAAACGCCGCCCGTCAGTTCACGCACGATCAGAATATCGAGCCCCTCGACGACCTCCTGCTTCAGCGACGAGGCCGAGGCCAGCGCCGGATAACAGATCGCCGGGCGCAGGTTGGCGAACAGGCCGAGATCCTTGCGCAGGCGCAGCAGGCCGGCCTCGGGGCGGTGCTGGTAGGGCACATCCGCCCATTTCGGCCCACCGACGGCGCCGAACAGCACGGCATCGGCCTCCTGGGCGAGCCTCATGTCACCTTCCGAGATCGCCTGTTTGTGCACGTCATAGGCGCTGCCGCCGACGAGCCCCTTCTCGATCTCGAACGAGCCCAACCCCTGCCTGCCGAACCAAGAGACGATCGTTTCGACCTGGCCCATCACCTCGGGGCCGATGCCGTCACCGGGAAGCATCAGAAGCTTATGGGTCGCCATGGTCGTCGCCTCGCGCATTGTTTTTGGGTCGATCCGGCCGTTGCGGCCTTGCGCGGCTGATTACGGGCGGAAGCGAAGCGAGGCAAGCGCGTCGCCGCAATCCTGCCCCGCATGGGCAAGCTGCCAGCCGAGGACGATTCTCGGCGTTCCACTATTGTTCTTGCAACCAAAGGTTGCTATATCAGCGAACGTAGGAGGATCGGCATGGCGCGTAACATCGTCATCTTCGCGGACGGCACTGGGCAGCGCGGCGGCGTGCTTTTCGACGAGTGCCGCAGCAACATCTACAAGCTCTATCGCGCGACACGCACGGCGCCGGATTCGGGCATCAACCCGGCCGAGCAGATTGCTTTCTACGATCCCGGCATCGGCACCCTGCCCAAGGGTATCGGGCTTTTCGGCACGATCGGGCAATGGCTCTACAATCTCGTCTCGCAGGCGACCGGGCTCGGTCTGACCAAGAACATCATCGACGGCTACACCGCGATCATTCGCAATGCCGTGCCGGGCGACCAAATCTTTCTTATCGGCTTCAGCCGCGGCGCCTATACAGCACGCTGCATCGCAGCAGTGCTGGCTCATTGCGGCATACCGACCCGGATGAAGGACGGCACACCGCTCAGGCGGGACGAGGCGTCGGCCCGTGTCATCGCGAAGGAAGCCGTCACGAAGGTCTATCAGCACGTCAGTTCGGAGAAAGATGCCGCCTATCGCGGGCAGCGCGACGCGCTGGCCGCTCGCTTCCGCACCGCCTACGGCTCAGGCGATGCAGCGGGACCGAACACATGCCCCTATTTCATCGGCGTGTTCGATACTGTGGCGGCACTTTCGAATACCGGCTCGCTCATCGTCACGGGTCTGATTGGCGGCGTGCTGCTCTTGGCGCTTTCGGCAATCGGCCTGGCGCTCGGCTACGGCTTCTGGACGTCTGCCTCGGCGATCCTCGGCGCATCGGGCTTGATCGCCCTCGGCTTCTATCTGCGAAGTCATGTCAAATTCGCGGTCGGGCTTCCCGGCATTGCCTGGTGGAAGACCGTGCATCTCACCAGTTTCCGGATGAAGTTCTACAATACGCAGTTGAACTCCAATATCGGCTATGCCCGCCATGCCCTCTCGATCGACGAACGGCGCAAGGACTTCGAACGCGTGCCGTGGGGCAAACCGGACGTTTGGCGCGATACCGGGGCCGGGAATCCCGACTGGTTCGAGCAGATTTGGTTCTCCGGAAACCATTCCGACGTTGGCGGCAGCTACCCTGACAGCGAGTCGCGTCTCTCCGACATCAGCCTGGGCTGGATGGCGCATGAGGCCGCGAAACTGCCCGACGGCTTGAAGATCGACTGGAGCGTGCTCCGGCTTTATCCCGATCCACGCGGCATGCAACACGACGAGATGCGGTCCCTGGCTTTTCGCTTCGCGGCGACGGTGACCCGCGAGATCAAGCCGCAGGCAAGGCTGCATGACAGCGTCTACGAGCGCATAAAAGCCGGCCGGGTGCTACACTACGACGTCGAACGCCCATACCGCCCGGACAACCTTCGCCAGCACGAACAGGCTGGAGGGCTGTTCGAACAACAGTGACGAAAGCGATCAGCAGGCAGCGAGCAACCGCGCAGTGACCTCGATCTCGACCTTCATCTCGGGCTTAAGCAGGCCGCTCACGACATAGATCCCCGCCGCGGGGCGGATCTCGCCGAAGACCTCGCCGCAGACGCCCAGCACCGGCTCGCAATAGCTCCGGTCGATGACGAAATACTGCGCCCGCACCACCCGCGCCAGCGAAGAGCCGGCCTCGGTCAGCACCGCCTCGAGCGTGCGGAAGATGTTGCGCGCCTGCTCGGCGGCATCCTCCGGCAACGTCATGGTGACATAGTCGTAGCCGGTCGTACCGGAGACGAAGACGAGATCGCCGTCGACCACTGCTCGCGAATAGCCGAAGGCGGTCTCGAACGGAGAGCCGGTGGAAATCAGGCGGCGCGTGGAATGCGCCATCACACCCGCCCGCCTTTCAGCGCCCGCAGCACCTTCTCGCCGGGCCGCCCGGTCTGCGGCATGCCGATCTTGGCCTCGATCTGCTTGATTGCGCCGCGCGTCAGCGCGCCGACCGCCCCGTCCGGCTCGCCGACATCGAAGCCGCGCGCAATCAGCAGGCGCTGCAGTTCGCGGCGCTGCTCGCGCGAGAGCGGCAGGTCGTCGGTCGGCCATTCCCCTTGCACGCCCGGCCGCCCGCGCAGCCGGTCGGACAGGAGCGAGATCGCCAGAGCATACGAGTCGGCGCCATTGTAGCTGTAGGCGGCATCGTAGTTCTTGAAGACGAGGAAGGCCGGGCCGTTGCGCCCCGCCGGCATCAGCAGCCCGGCATTGCTGGAGCCGGTCAGCGCCGAGCCGTCGAACTTGACGATGCCGCGCGCCGCCCAGGACGAGACTGGCTGCTTGGGATTGCGCCCCGTCCCGCCGGAATAGCCGCCGGGCACGCGCACCTCGTAGCCCCAGCCAGCCCCGGTGACCCAGCCGGCCTTGTCCATGAAGTTCGCGGTCGAATGCAGCGCGTCGGGAATCGAATCGACGAGATCGCGCCGCCCGTCACCATCGCCGTCGACAGCGAGCCTGAGATAGGTCGAGGGGATGAACTGGGTGTGGCCGAAGGCTCCGGCCCAGGAGCCGAACAGGCGCTCCGGCCGGACATCGCCACGCTGGATGATCTGCAGCGTCGCGATCAACTCGCCCTTGAAGAAGGCATTGCGACGCGGCGCCAGGCAGGCGCCGGTCGAGAGCGCCTGCACCAGCGGCATCTTGCCCCGCGCCTTGCCGAAATCGCTCTCGACGCCCCAGACGGCGGCGATGGTGTGCCGATCGACGCCGAAGCGTTGCTCGGCCGCGGCAAGCGTCGCGGCGTGCTGGCGCATCATCGCGCGCCCTTCGGCGACCTTCTCGTCATCGACCAGCGTACCGAGATAATCCCAGATCGGAGTCTTGAACTCCGGCTGGTTGTTCATCGCCTCGATCACCTTCATGTCGGGCTCGACGCCGGCCATGGCGCGATCGAAGGTAGCCGTCGAGACGCCCTTCGCGGCGGCCTCGGAGCGCAGGCCGGACAGGCAGGATTGGAAGCTGCCCTGCGCCGAAGCGGCCGAGGCAAGCAGGACGAGGGGCAGGGCCAAGGTGATTGCGCGCATGGTCTCCACCGAATCGCAGGAATGACGCGAAACTAGGGCGCAGCGGTTAAGGGAGGTTAACCATCGCAGATTTGCCGCGCAAAGGAGGCGAATCCGATTAAGACGGGTTAGCCTCACGTCGGAACGATCCATGTCGCCAGCCTCCATCGAGACCCTCGGTTTCGCCGCCGCCGCCCTGACCAGCCTGTGCTGGCTGCCACAGGCCTGGCGCACCATCCGCACCCGCGACACCCGCGCGATCTCCCTCTGGACCCAGTCGCTTTTCGCCGCCGGCACCGCGCTCTGGTTGACCTATGGCTTGCAGATCGGCTCCTGGCCCGTCGTCTTCGCCAATGCGCTGACCCTGCTTCTGGTGCTGATGATCGTCATGATGAAGCTGCGCTTCGGCTGACGCGGCATCGGTCGAAACCCAAGGAACCCAGCGGCGCGGTCGGCGCTCGTCGAAGGAAGTCGTGGCATGCCTTTCATCACCCTCGCCCATGTCCTGCCCGTCGCCATGCTGGTCGGCTCGAACATCTTCATGACCTTCGCCTGGTACGGCCATCTCAGCTACAGGAGCACGGCGATCTGGCTCGCCATCCTCGCAAGCTGGATGATCGCGCTGCCGGAATACATGCTCGCCGTGCCGGCCAACCGCCTCGGCTCGGCCGTCTATTCGACCGCCGAACTGAAGACCATGCAGGAGGTCATCACCCTGACGGTCTTCGCCGGATTCTCGGTGTTCTGGCTGAAGGAATCGCTGACCTGGAACCATGCCATCGGGTTCGCGCTGATCGCGGCCGGCGCCTTCTTCATTTTTCAGGCGAAAGCCTGAACCTCAGCGGGATGGACGGACACATGCCAGCGAACATCCCCTCCCCCGGCCACCCGGCGGTCGAGGCCTATCTCGCCAATGGCTATGACAGCGTCGTCGGCATGTCGTCGCGCTTCGCCGCCGCGATCTGCACGAGGCTGCTGCGCCTGCAGACGGAAGAAGGCGTGACCGGCCCGATCGCCGAGATCGGCGCCTTCGAGGGCCGCTTCTTCATCGCCCTGGCGCATGCGCTGGAGCCAGGCGAAATCGCGCTCGGCATCGATATCTTCTCCTGGCCGGACGCGCAGGTGAAGGACCGCTTCGAGGCCAATTGCCTGAAGCATGGCATCGGCCCGGAACGCCGCCGGACGATCAAGGGCGACGCTGGCGCCATGACGCAAGCCGACCTTCTCGCCCATGCCGGCGGCGAGAGGCTGCGCCTGATCCATATCGACGGCGAGCATTCCCGCAACGCTCTCGCCAGGGACCTGACGCTCGCCACCGCCTGCCTGGGCGAAGGCGGGCTGATCGTTCTCGACGACATGCTCCACCCCGGTTATCCGACGCTGATGGTCACGGTTCAGGCCCATCTCGAAGCCAATCCCGACATCGTTCCGCTCTGCGTCATCGACCGCGAGACGATCGTCGGCGCGACCAAGTTCGTGCTCTGCCAGCGTGCCTGGTTCGAGCGCTACCAGACGCGCCTGCTGGAGATCTTCCAGGACTGGATCTGGCCGCTCGGCGCTGATTTCGAGCCGCATTGGTGCCTGGTGCTGTCGCAGGACACGAGGCTGGCGGAGATCGTCTGAGCAGACTTAGCGCGCGGGCCTGACCCGCATCACCCGGCCATCGGCAGCATCGCTGAGCAGATACAGCAAGCCGTCCGGGCCCTGCCGGACATCGCGGATGCGCAAACCGAGATCGGCGAGAAGCCGCTCCTGCCCGGTGACGCTCTCGCCTTGCGTCGACAGCCTGACCAGCATCTGCCCGGCGAGCGCCCCGACGAAGAGCGAGTTCTTCCAGGCCGGCCAGGCAGCCCCGGTATAGAAGGCCGCGCCAGACGGCGCGATCGACGGGTCCCAGTAGAACAGCGGCTGCTCCATGCCGGCCTTGGCAGTCCCCTCGCCGATCTTCGCGCCGGAATAATCGATGCCGTAGGTGATCACCGGCCAGCCATAGTTGCGACCGGACTTCGGCGTGTTGACCTCGTCCCCACCGCGCGCACCGTGTTCGGCGGTCCAGAGTTGGCCGGTCTCGGGATGGAGCGCAGCGCCCTGCACATTGCGATGGCCGATCGACCAGATCTCCGGCTGCCAGCCCTCGAGTTTCGGGTTGTCGGCCGGCGCGACGCCTTCGGGGCGGATGCGCATGACCTTGCCGATATGGTTGCCTGGATTCTGCGCCTGGTCGCGCTGGCTGTAGCGGTCGCCGACCGTGACGAAAAGCGCACCCGTGCGGTCGAAGACCAGCCGCGAGCCGAAATGCATGGCGCTGTTGATCGTCGGCATCTGCTGGAAGATCACCTTTGTGCCCTCCAGCGCCGTGCCGCGCTCGCTCAGCCTCGCTCGGGCAACGCTGGTGCCATTCCCGCCGGCCCGCGGCTCGGCGAAGGAGAGGTAGATCAGGCGGTTCTGCGCAAAGGCCGGATCGAGCACCACGTCGAGCAGCCCGCCCTGCCCCCGCGCCGCGACATTGGGAACGCCTGCGATCGGCGGCGACAGCTTGCCATCGGCCCCGACCAGCCGGAGCCGTCCGGGCCGCTCGGTCACCAGCATGCGCCCATCGGGCAGGAAGGCGAGCCCCCAGGGATTCTCCAGCCCGCCCGCCACAGTCTCGACGATGAGGTCACCGGCGCTCGACGGGAAGCGTTGCTGGGCCGCAGCCGGCCCGGCCGCCACAAGAATGGCTGCCACCATCAGGGTCGAGGTGAATATCCGCATCGTCGGGCTCCCGTCGGCTGAGATCGCTCCGACGGAGATAGGCAGTCCGCCGGGCCTCACCAACCGCAAAGCTCGCCGGATCACGGCTTTGCGAAGATCTCCGGCCGGCCGACGAAGCCGATATCCTGCCGGGCAGCAGATCCGGACGCAACGATGCGGCACGCCAGAGCATGAGCAGCGAGGGCGATGGCCAGCCCTGCCAGCACATCGACGAAGTAGTGTCCCCCGTCGATCGGCGTCGCCACGATCATCGCCACGTTCAGCAACGTGCACGGCCAGCGCAGCCAGGGATGGTTCCAGCCAGCGAACAGTATGATGAGCCCGAGCGCAGCGTGGTAGGAGGGAAAGGTAATGATGCCATGGGCGCGCGTCAGGTCGATATGCACCGCCTCACCCACATGGAGCGCGGTCAGATCGCCCAGATGGATGAAAGCTGCTGCAGGCCGCAAATTGGGATAGTCGGCCGGGGATAGATCGAGGAAGGCGAAGGTCGAGAGCGCAGGGAGCAGCCCCGACACCGCAATCACCGCGATCCCCGACAGGATCATTCCGACGATCATGGTCCGTGCGGCAAGGCCGCGCCCGGTGAAGGACAACACCAGGATCAGCGCGACAAGCTGGAACATGAAGCTGTTATAGGCGAGCGTCAGCGGCACCGAGAACCAGGCATGACGGTCCATCCAGCCGAGCCAGACCGCCCAGTCCAGGCCGAGCGCGAGATCGAGCCGGTGCAGCAGGGCATCCTGTAGCGGGAGACCAGGCGTGACCACGAGATAGGAAAACAGCGCACCGACGGGAGAGAAGGCGACGATCTGGCCCATGCAGTCCAGCGCCGCGCTCAGCTTCGGCTCTGCCCTGCACACGGCATAGTAACGACCAAGCCCGGCGAGCACCCCACCGACAGCCAGTGGCACGATCAACGAGAGCGGCGCGACCGTGACGCGCGTCAAGGGCAGCCACAAGAGATCCAGCGCGAGCAGCCCAAGGATCGCCGTCCAGGCCACCCGGTTCGCACGCCCAACTTCAACGCCATCCGCTTGCTCGAGCATGCCGCTGTCCCGCATCGTTGCAGGACTTTATCTAGCCACCAAGCCTTTAAGCCGGATCAACGCGATTGGTTAAAGATGGCCATCCCGCCGCGCGCGTGCAGGCCGTGCCGGCCCTGCACTATTCCGGCTTCACCCCGGCCGCCTTGATGATGTTTTCCCAGATCGCGATTTCCTGGAGGTGATAGGGGCGGAACGCGGCCGGGTCGCGCAGTTTCATCGTGAAGCCGAGCTTCAGGATCTGCTCGGTGACGGTGGGCTTGGCGAGCGAGGCCAGGATCGCCTTCGACAGCGTCTCCAGCACCGGCGCGGGCGTAGCGGCCGGCGCGAAGAAGGCAGCCCAGGAATCCGCGTCAGCATTGCTCACGCCCTGCTCTCGCAGGGTCGGGATGTCCTTGGCGCGCGGATTGCGCTCCGGGCTTGCCAGGGCGAGCGCGCGCAGGGTCCCGGCATTGATCTGCTCGAGCACGCTCGGCAACGTTGAATTGGCGATGTCGATGCGCCCGCCGATGATCTCCTGCACCAGCGGCGCCGCACCGCGGAAGGGCACATGCGTCATCTTGATGCCGGTGCGGGCCATGAACAGCTCCATGGCGAGATGCGAGCCCGAGCCGACGCCGGTCGAGCCGTAATTGAGCTTGTCGGGATCGGCCTTTGCGAGCGCGATCAGTTCCTTGATGTTCTTGGCCGGGAGGTCGTTGCGCACGACGAAGGCGTGCTCGAAGGCACCGACCCCGGCGAGCGGCGCGAAATCCTTGACCGCGTCGTAGCCCGGCTCCTTCAGCAGGAACATGTTGTTTCCATGCGTCTGGTTGTTGCCGAAGATGATCGTGTAGCCATCGGCCGTGCCATGCGCCACGGCACGCGTGCCGACCGCACCCGAGGCACCGGCCCGGTTGTCGACCAGCACGTTCTGGCCGATCGAGCCCGAAAGATCCTGCGCGACGAAACGTGCGATGGCATCGGTCGGCCCGCCCGCCGGATACGGCACGACGATGGTGATCGGCTTGGCAGGGAAGCTCTGCGCCGCGACAAGCGACGGAGCGAGGACGGCACCGGCCATCAGGCCGAGCGTGGAGCGGCGGGTCAACGACATGAAATTCCTCCCGGGCGGCCCGATCTGCGACAGGCTTGGCGCGAGCTTTAGAACATCGGCCTGAAAAGTGGAATGCAGTTTTCGGCAGAAAGCCGATGCGGAATCAAAGGCCTACAGAGAAGCATTCTCCGAAAGGCGCTTGGCGGAGCGTGTCGCGTTCAGCGCGCGACGAAGCCCGCCCGCTTCAATCTCTGGATCGCAAGGTCGAGCGCCTGCAGGAAGGCCGAGCGGTCCCTGGCCGAGAACGGCTTCGGGCCGCCGGTCGCGGTCCCCATCGCGCGCAGATCCTCCATCATGTCACGCGTCGCCAGCGCCATGCCGATAGAGGCCTCGGTGAAGGGCTTGCCCGTCGGGCCGATGACCTCGGCGCCGGCCTTGATGCAGCGATCGGCGAGCGGAATGTCGGCTGTGACGACGATCGCACCGCGCGAGACCCGCTCCGCGATCCAGTCATCGGCCGCATCGAAGCTGCCCGTGACGACCACGCGTTCGATCCAGGGCTCGCGCGGCAGCATCATGTAGCTGTTGGCGACGACGAAGACGCGCAGTCCGTGGCGCTCGGCGACCTTGAAGATCTCCGGCTTCACCGGGCAGGCGTCGGCATCGACATAGATCGCGATCTGCGTGGGGCTGGCGCCGAGCATTTCCATCTCCGTCGAGCCATGACAGGCGCGCCCGGCGCAGGCAAGCCTGCCGTTTTATGGCCGCTTTACGCTTGGCGGCTTCTTCCACATCGCGCGCTTACGGCGACCGGACCTACACCCTCCGCAACGATGGAGGTTTTCATGACCATGCTTGCCGACCCCGCCCATAACCGTCAGCTCCGGCGCGCCCGCGCCGTCTACTGCACCCTGCGGGCCCCACGCAGCGCGAGCACGGACAAGTCCGGCTCGCTGCGCGCCGAACTGGCGATGCTCGCCGTCTTCCTGTGCGTTGCCGCCGGCGTGATCGCGCTGCGCGCCTGGCTGCATCTGCCCCAGCTCTGAGCGCGCGACGCGACATGGGCCAATCCCGCTCTTTCCAGCCCGGGCCCGACGGCACGAGCCATCTCTTCCTGGTCGGCCGCTCGCAGGGCGGTTTCTGGGTCGCCCGTGATCTCGAAGGCCAGGCGGAAGGCATCTTCCGCGACAAGAAGACCGCCATGCGCTTCGCCCTGTTCGAGGGCGGCCACGCCAATGTCGTGATGCTCTCGCCCAACGCGGTCGAGCCGAGCTTCGGCAAGGGCGTGCACTAGGGCGGAATGCACGCAATGGCGCCACGCATCCCACGGCAGCTCGACCGCGATCTCGCCGCCATCCTCCAGGACGCGGCCTGGGCCCTGATCGACCAGTTGCAGTCGGCCGGGATCGAGGATGACGCCGATCTCGCGCGCCGGCTCAACCGGCGCGGCTTCCCCTGTCACGGTCGCAGCCGCTGGACGGCGGCCGCGGTCAGAAACATCAGGCGAAGGCGCAATCGAAGCTACGGTGCCATGCACAGCCAACCGCAAGAAAGCACGTGCGCCCGCCTTGGCTCTGTCCTAGGCTCACCTTCTGCTTCGACATGATGAGACTCGGCCTCCGCCGGGCCGGCCGCGGCAGGCGAAAGCCGCCCCATGATCGACCTTCAGCGATAGCGCGCCGAGCACGATCCGGGCTCGGCCCGACGCATAGCCGATGATCACCAGGCGACGCGATGACGCGCCGCTCAACCCAGGGAGCCCGACAATGGCAAAAGGCGAACAACGCAGCAATCGCGAAGCCAAGAAGCCCAAGAAGGACAAGCCGAAGGCAACCGCCGCGGCACCTGCGAGCTTCGCCGCCGTGGTCGCCAAGGCGGCAGGCCCCAAGAAGAAATGATCCGCTTCAGGACGCTCGACCCCGCTGAGACCGCAGCGCCAAAGCCCGCCAGGACGGCGCCTGTCGCAACACTGCCGCCGGATGCGGAACTCGCGGCCGATCCGGGGCCAGATGCCACCAGCAAGGGCCTGAAGCGCAAGACCCCGCTGCGAACGAAGAAACCGGATGCCGGGAGGCCTTTCAGGGGCTGACAGGCGATTCGAGACTTCCCGAGCCCTCATCCTTCGAGACGCCGCTGCGCGCTCATCAGGATGAGGGCGGAATGCCCCAATGCGCCGTCACCCCTCGACCACCTCGTCGGTCCAGACCCTGAACCCCGTCAGCGTGTTCGGCCCGAAGGTCGTGGCGATGGCGACATCGGCCGCATCGCGTCCCTGCGCGATCAGCACGCGGCCGATGCGGGGCACGTTGTTGCGCGGGTCGAACATCTGCCAGCCGCCATCGAGATAGGCCTCGAAGGACGCCGCGAAATCGCCCGGCGGCCAGGGCGGCGGCGTGCCGACATCTCCGAGATAACAGGTGCAGTAGCGCGCCGGGATGTTCATCGCCCGGCAAAAGGCGATGGCGAGATGCGCATAGTCGCGGCAGACGCCCCGGCCCTCGCGATAGGCGTCGGAGGCGGTGCGCGTCACGCTGGCATCGTTATAATTGAAGGTGATGCGCTGGTTGACGAAATCGCAGATCGCCTGAACGCGCGCGGCGCCGGGCGGCGTATGCCCGAACAACTGCCAGGCAAGATCGAGCAGCCGGTCGGAATCGCAGAATCGGCTCGCCAGTAGGAAGACGATGCACTCCTCTGGCAGGCGCTCGACGGGGACCTGACCGGCGCTCCGATCGAAGGCCTCCGGCAGGCCGCTGTCGGAGATGATCGCATCGGCCGTGATCCGCATCGCCCCCTGCGGCGCGAGCAGCCTGGTGCACCAGTTGCCGAAACCGTCGCGATAGGCGCTGACCGGCACGGAGGGCCGGATGCGCATATGGTCGGGCGTTTCGAGGTCCGAGACCCGGCTGAAATGCACGTTAAGCATCAAGATCAGCGGTGTCGGTTGCGGAAAGTCATAGTCGAGCTCGTAGCCGATCCTGAGTTTCACGCGGTGCCTTCTGCGCGTCGAAGCGCGGTTGATGGAGGGCCCCTCAGCCTGGCGAAGCACCATGCACGTTTCCGGCCAGTCTGGCGCGCATCATGGTTTCGTTCGCATCCGCTCGACCTCCCGTAGCAGCTCGAGCGCACTTCGCGGCGCCACGTTGCCGCCGGCTGGCGGGCTCGTGCGCTGCGCGGGCACATCGAGCCAGGCCGGCCGCTTCGGGCATAGCGAGGTCAGCTCATAGACCGAATCCGCGCTGAGCGACGGCCCCGCACGCGGTATCAGCCCTTCACGGGGCCGGCGGGAACTCCACGCCGCTTCGGTATAGTCGATTTCCTCGGCCACGGCGCCGGCATCGGAATCCTGCGGGTAACGCAGGGCCGGGTCCGACAGCGTGATCGCCACCTCGGCGATGCCGTAGAGCCCGGTCGGAAGGCCGGTTCGGCCGCTATCGTAGCTCCAGGCGCCGCACCAGCGGGGCCTCGACACGCTCGGGAAATGCCTTCCGATACGATTCGGACATCTGCCAGCGCGGCGTCGGGCGTGGCGGGACGGTCGTCTGCGACAGCAGCACCGCCTTGTTGGCGCGCATCACGGCATGCAGCGCCATCATCCGCCCGACCATGTCGGGGCCGGCGACGCTCATATAGCTGTCGATGCGCGCTTTCAGCAGCGCTTCGAGGCAGGAGGCCGGCGAGTCCGCCCCGCCGCAACCGCCACCCCCACTCTCGCCCTCGCCGTCGATGCGGGCGACCAGATTGCGGAACCCCGCGACATCGATCGACCCCATCGCGCAGGTATCGGTCTGCGCCGGCTGGACGGATTTCGCTGTGACGAAGCGGTACCAGCCTGCCCGGCCGAGGCCATAGAGGAAGCACAGCCCGATGAAGCCTGCGACGCAGAGCTGGAACCAGTGCTTGCGGATCCAGCCCTCCGACATCGCCTCTCGCTCTCGCCGGTTGCCCCCTCGCTCCGGTTCAAATTCACATCGCTTCTGCCACCGATCAAGCACTCTTGCTTGCGATGGGGCGCCATGCGCCCTAAACCACCCGCGCGCCAGCCGCGGCGCATGCCCATTCCGCCCCGGAGAACAGTCCCATGGCCTTTCTTGCCGACGCCCTGAAGCGTGTGAAGCCGTCTGCGACCATCACTATCACGCAGAAGGCGCGCGACCTGAAAGCGCAGGGCAAGGACGTGATCTCGCTCTCGGTCGGCGAGCCCGATTTCGATACGCCGGACCACATCAAGGAAGCGGCCATCGCCGCAATCCGCCGTGGTGAGACGAAATACACGCCGGTCTCCGGAATCCCGCAGCTGCGCGAGGCTGTCGCCCGCAAGTTCAAGCGCGAGAACGGCCTCGACTACAAGCCGAGCCAGACCATCGTCTCGACCGGCGGCAAGCACGTCATCTACAATGCGCTCCTCGCCACGATGAACCCGGGCGACGAGGTCATCTGCGTCTCGCCCTACTGGGTCAGCTATCCCGAGATGGTCGCGCTCTGCGGCGGCACCGCGACCTTCGCCGAGACGAAGATCGAGAACGAATTCAAGCTCCAGCCGGAGGAACTCGAGCGCGCGATCACGCCGAAGACCAAATGGGTGATCCTGAACTCGCCGTCCAACCCGTCAGGCGCCGCCTACAGCCGCGCCGAGATGAAGAAGCTCACCGACGTGCTGATGCGCCACCCCCATGTCTGGGTGCTGACCGACGACATGTACGAGCACCTCGTCTATGGCGACTTCGAGTTCGTCACGCCGGCCCAGATCGAGCCGGGTCTCTATGAGCGCACGCTGACGATGAACGGCGTCTCGAAATCCTACGCCATGACCGGCTGGCGCATCGGCTACGCGGCCGGCCCTCAGGCCCTGATGAACGCCATGGACCTGGTCCAGGGCCAGCAGACCTCGGGCACCTCAGCGATCTCGCAATGGGCAGCCGTCGAGGCGCTGGACGGTCCGCAGGACCATCTGCCCGTCTTCAAGAAGGCCTTCGAGCGCCGCCGCGACCTCGTCGTCTCGATGCTGAACCAGACCCGCGGCCTCGTCTGCCCGAAGCCGGAGGGTGCCTTTTACGTCTATCCCGACTGCTCGGCCCTGATCGGCAAGACGATGCCGAACGGCAAGGTGATCGAGACCGACGAGGATCTCGTCATGGGCATCCTGGAGACGGAAGCCGTCGCTGCCGTCCATGGCTCGTCGTTCGGCCTCGGCCCGAACTTCCGCATCTCCTACGCCACCTCCGACGAGAAGCTGGAAGAGGCCTGCCGCCGCATCCAGCGCTTCTGCGCCGAACTGCGCTGACAGACGCATGAGCGCGCGCGGCCTGCCGCGACGGTTGTTTCTGGCCGGGAGCTTCACGCTCCCGGCCACTTTCGTTTCAGGACAGGGCGCGCCCTCTCTGTCGGCTCGCGAGGCCCATGATGCCGTGCGAACCGGCACCGTCCTCCTTCTCGACCTCCGCACGCCCGAGGAATGGCGCGACACCGGCCTGCCACAGGGCGCAATCGCGCTCGATGCCGAGACGTCGGGCTTAGAGGTCAGGCTGGCGGGCCTGCGGCTCGACCATCCGGGAAAGCGCATCGCCCTGATCGACCGCAGCGGCGGGCTGAGTTCGTCACTACGCGACAAGCTCGCGGGACGCGGCTGGCGCGAGATCGTGGCGGTGCGCGGCGGCATGCTCGGGCCGGGCGGCTGGTTGGCAGAGAGGCTGCCCGTGACGGCCCATCCGTGACACTGCGTCATTTTCGGGCGAAGCGAAGCGCAGACCGAGAATCGCAGGCAGGAGATGCTCGGGTCTAGCCCGAGCATGACGCACCGACAGAGCTCAGGACTCTTTCAGCAGATCTGGCCGCCGCTCGCGCGTGATGCGCTCGGCCTCGGACCGCCGCCATTTCGCGATGCGGGCATGGTCGCCGGACAGCAGCGCCTCGGGCAGGCCACGGCCCTCCCATTCGCGCGGCCGCGTGTAATGCGGATATTCGAGCAGGCCGTTCTCGAAACTCTCGTCCTGGCCCGAAAGCTCCTTGCCCATCACGCCGGGGATCAGCCGGACGCAGGCGTCGAGCAGCACCATGGCCGCCATCTCGCCACCCGACAGGATGTAATCGCCGATCGAGACCTCTGTCAGCCCGCGCCCCTCGATCACGCGCTCATCGACGCCCTCGAACCGGCCGCAGACGATCACGACGCCCTCGCCCGCCACCCATTCGCGCACCTGCGCCTGCATGAGCGGGCGTCCGCGCGGCGACATCAGCAGGCGCGGGCGCATATCGTCGGGCGGAACGGCGGCGTCGATGGCAGCGCCCAGCACGTCGCAACGCAGCACCATCCCGGCGCCGCCGCCGGCCGGATTGTCGTCGACATTGCGATGCCGGCCGATGCCGTGATCACGAATCTGGTGCGTCTCCAGCGACCACAGTCCCCGGCGCAACGCCTCCCCCGCCAGCGAGACGCCAAGCGGACCGGGAAACATCTCGGGGTAAAGCGTGAGGACGCTGGCGCGGAAGCTCATGCCGCAGAGAAGCGCAGCGCCGGCAGCCCGTCCAGCGCGACGAAATCGGCCGCGCTGGCGATGATGTTGTCATAGGCGGCGAAAGCATCCGCACCGAGCATGGTCAGCATCGCGACCGCGCGCATGCCGGCGCGCCGCGCCGCCTCGACACCGAGCGGCGCATCCTCGAAGACGAGGCAACTCGCGGGCTCGACCTTCATGCGCTCGGCCGCGCCAAGGAACAGATCGGGATGCGGCTTGCCGCGAAAGCCCTGGCTCGGCGCGATGATCGTGGCGAAGCGCGAGCGCAGCCCGAGCGTGTCCAGAACGACATCGATATTGGCCGGCGGCGCGGCGGAGGCCACCGCCATCGGGATTCCCGCCGCATCGGCCCGGTCCATCAGCGCGAGCAGGCCGGCGAGTGGCGTGACATGCGCACGGTAGGTCTCGCGATAGAGCGCTTCCTTGGCCTCGGCGAGGCGCGCAACCTCGTCCGCGTCGGCGTTGGGGAAATGCGGGCCGACGACCTCCCCGACGGCCATGCCGGCCGTGTTGGTGAAGAAGATCGCGCGGTCGAACGGCAGGCCGTGACCGGCATGCCAGCTTTCCCAAGCGTCGTCATGAAAGCGCATATTGTCGACGATGGTGCCGTCCATGTCGAAGATCAGGGCGCGGACGGGTGCCTCGCGCGCGGGCAGCTCATTCGTCATCGTCAGCCTCGAACAGGCCCTCGGGCGGAACGGCCTCGATCCGCCTTGCGGCGATATCGATGCGCGGCGCGAAGGCCTTGGTGAAGGGCATCAGGACAGAGCGTCCGTCCGGCAGGGCGATGTCGAGCAGGTCCCCCGCCCCGTAATTGGCAACCGTGGTGACCGTGCCCAGCGTCTCGCCGTCGGGGCCGATGACGGCACAACCGATCAGATCGGCCTGCAGGAACTCGTCCTCGTCGTCGGGGGCGGGAATCCTGTCGCGCGCCACGAAGAGTTGCACGCCGTTCAGGCTTTCGGCCGCCTCTCGGCTGGTGATGCCCTTCAGCCGGGCGACCACCACCTCCTTGGCGGGGCGGATCTCGGCGATCTCGAAAGACCGCCCCTTGTCGTCGGACAAGGGGCCGTAATCCGCGATCGCCAGCGGATCGCCGGTGAAGGCCTTGATGCGGACCTCACCCTTGATGCCATGCGCAGCGCCGATGACGCCGAGCAGGACGAGCGTGTCGTCAGCAGCCATGGCGCAAGGCCCTCGGGTTCGCGACGGCAGCCGCCCCCGTCATGCCCGCCCTTGTGGCGAGCATCCATGTCTTGAACAGAGGTCGCGACCAGCGAAGGCGTGGACGGTCGGGACAAGCCCGACAATGACGACGAATATCGCGGGTCTCGACCGGCATCACGCCTCGGCTTCGGCCGGGGCAGCGCTCTTGGCGGCCTTCTTCTCGGCGCGCTCCTTGGCCTTCTCGCCCGGAACGGCCTTGTTCGGGTTGTTGCGCGCCGGGCGCTTGGTCAGGCCGGCGGCATCGAGGAAGCGCAGCACGCGGTCGGTCGGCTGGGCGCCCTTGGCGAGCCAGTCCTTGGCCTTCTCGAGGTCGAGCACGACGCGCTCGGCCGAATCCTTCGCCTTCATCGGATCATAGGAGCCGATCTTCTCGATGAAGCGGCCATCGCGCGGCGAGCGGGCATCGGCGACGACGATGCGGTAATACGGGCGCTTCTTGGCGCCGCCACGGGTCAGGCGGATCTTGAGGGACATTCTGGTTCTTCCTTGGGTTGGCAGATGTGCTTGGTTGCAGTGTCTGTTTGGGTGAAAAATCAGGGCTTGTTGTCGTCGACCAACTGGTCGATGGCGGCCCAGGGATCATCCTTCATGCCGGTCGAGGTGAAGATCTCGAGATCGATGGATCCATCTTCGAGAACATCGATCTCCCAGTATTCTCCCGGCGCATGCACGAAGAAGGAGAAGGCGTCGTCGCGATAGGACGACGTCTCATAGGACAGGTTGGCGTCGTCGAGACGCGCCTTGACCTGCTTGAACACGTCGAACATGCCGACGCGCATTTCTGTAGGCTTGGTCACTTCTTCTTGCCTCCGAAGGGATTGGAGCCCCCAAGCCCCGGCAATCCCCTGCCCGGCATCCCGCCGAACCCAGGTAGTTTCGGCATCATCCCGGCAGGCGGAGTGACGCCCTTGGGCAGCCCCGGAAAACCTCCGGGCGGCATGCCGCCGCCCGCACCGAGCTGCTTCTGCAGTTCGGCGAGCTGGCCTGGATCCATCTTCGACGGGTCCGGCATGCCGGCGGGGAGTCCTCCGCCGCCGAGTCCGAACATGCTGCCGAGCTTGCCGAGCATACCGCCCTTCTGCTTGGCCATCGTCTTCATCATGTCGGCCATGCCGCG
Source organism: Bosea sp. 124 (assembly GCF_003046175.1). Lineage (NCBI taxonomy): Bacteria > Pseudomonadati > Pseudomonadota > Alphaproteobacteria > Hyphomicrobiales > Alloboseaceae > Allobosea > Allobosea sp. 124. The sequence goes on along the minus strand of NZ_PZZM01000001.1, from coordinate 3,741,356 downwards.
ATGCATCTTGAGCAGCTTGTTGATGTTCTCCGCCGAAGTGCCCGAACCGGCCGCGATGCGCTTCTTCCGGCTGTTCTTGAGCAGATCGGGGTTCTTGCGCTCGGCTGCCGTCATCGAGTCGATCGCGGCGATCATGCGCTTGAACATCTTGTCGCCGACGCCGGAGCTGGCGAGCTGGCCCTGCATCTGCTTCATGCCGGGCAGCATGCCCATCACGCCGCCGAGCCCGCCCATCTTCTCCATCTGCATCAACTGCATGCGCATGTCGGCGAGATCGAACTGACCCTTGGCCATGCGCTGGGCCGCGGCCTGCGCCTGCTCGGCGTCGATCGTCTCGGCCGCGCGCTCGACGAGGCCGACGATGTCGCCCATGCCGAGGATGCGGTTGGCGACACGCGAGGGATGGAAATCCTCGAGCGCGTCGATCTTTTCGCCCGTGCCGACGAGCTTGATCGGCTTGCCGGTGACCGCACGCATCGAGAGCGCGGCGCCGCCGCGCCCGTCGCCGTCCATGCGGGTCAAGACGATGCCGGTCAGGCCGACGCGGGCGTCGAAGGCGCGGGCCGTGTTGACCGCGTCCTGGCCTGTCAGCGCGTCGGCGACCAGCAGGACTTCATGCGGGTTCGTCGCCGCCTTCACCTCGGCGACTTCGGCCATCAACGCGTCGTCGAGCGTGACGCGGCCGGCGGTGTCGAGCATGACGACGTCATAGCCGCCGAGCCTGGCGGCCTCGATCGCGCGGCGGGCGATCTGGACGGCCGACTGGCCGGCGACGATCGGCAGCGTCTCGACGCCGACCTGCTTGCCGAGGATGGCGAGCTGCTCCATCGCGGCCGGGCGGCGCGTATCTAGCGAGGCCATCAGGACGCGCTTCTTGTTGCGGTCGGTCAGGCGCTTGGCGATCTTGGCGGTCGAGGTCGTCTTGCCCGAACCCTGCAGACCCACCATCAGGATCGGCACCGGCGGCACCGCATCGAAGGTGATGCCCTCGCCATCGCCGCCGAGCATGTCGATCAGCGCGTCGTTGACGATCTTGATGACCTGCTGGCCGGGCGTGATCGACTTGAGGACTTCCGAGCCGACGGCCCGCTCGCGGACCTTGTCGGTGAAGGAGCGCACGACCTCGAGCGCGACGTCGGCCTCGAGCAGCGCCTTGCGCACCTCGCGCAGCGCGGCGTTGACGTCCTCCTCGGTCAGCGAACCCCTGCGGGTCAGGCCCGAGAGGATGCCTGATAGCCTGTCGCTCAGAGTGCCGAACATGCGGACCTGCTTGCTTGCCTCAGGAAGCCGCCACCCTCTCGACCTTGCCGCCAAACGGTTTCGCGCCCGAGGGCGCGGACGCGCTGTCGGGCGTTGACCTCCGGGCTCATGAAGCGTGAAGCGGCCCGGTCGGCGGATGCGGTCTCGACGATGTCGGCGAAACGGATGGCCGGGTTAAAGCCGGAGAATGTGGCGAAAGTCAAGATTGCAGCCGGCAAGGCTGCCCGGCCGCTCGCGAGATGCCCAAGACTTGAGCACTCTCGCAGCTACGCTATACACGACGCCCCTTGTCCAGCCGGAGATCGACGATGACTACCAAAGCCGTCAAGAACTGCTTGTTCGGAATTGCCGCAGCCGTGCTGGGCGCCGCGCCCGCGATGGCGCAGGCCTGCCCGGGCAATTTCAAGGCCGACGGCGTGCCGATGGTGACAGGGATCACCTATCGCAGCTGGGACCTGATCAAGGGCAAGGCTCCCGCCGCCGTCCTGAAGAATCTGGCGGCAGCCGTCGCGGCCGAAGGCTTCGCCGGCATCCGTGTCGACAACGCCACGAGCTCCGTCGTTGCGATCCAGGAGACCAGCGGCTCGGGCCGGCCGCAGCATCTGCGCGTCACCGCCCGCCAGAGCGGACCGGCGACGCGCGTCGATGCCGTCTTCGTCGTGCAGGCCGGGCAGGTCGCCCCTGAAGGCTATGTCCGGGATGCGCTCTGCCGCGTTATCGCCGGCGGCCGCGGCTGAACAGGCGGGGCGCGCATCACGCTGCCTCGGCCATCGCGGCCCGGTCGAGGGCGCGTTCCAGCGCCTCGATGCAGAGAGGATCATGCGAGGAGCCGATCCCCTCGCGAAGGATCGCCAGGGCCTTCGAGATCGGCATCGCCGCGCGATAGGGCCGGTCCGCCGTCAATGCATCGAAGACATCGGCGGTAGAGACGATCCGCGTTTCGATCTCGATCTGCTCGCCCGTCAGCCCGCGCGGATAGCCCTTGCCGTCGAGGCGCTCGTGATGGGCGCCGGCGACCTTCGACAGATCGGCGAAGGCCGAAATGCGCGACAGGATCGCCTCCGACAACCCGGCATGGCCGCGCATGGCCTGCCATTCGGCCTCGTCGAGCTTACCGTTCTTGTCGAGCACGCTGTTGCTGACGCCGAGCTTACCGACATCGTGCAGCAGCGCCGCTCGCCGGAGCCAGCGCCGGCGCCGGCCGTCGAACCCCATTTCCTCCGCGATCATGTCGCTGAACACCGCGACCCGCTCGCTATGCCCGGACGTGAACGGGCTCTTCGCGTCGATCACGCGCGCGAAAGCCTGGGCGATGTCGTCGAGATAATCCTCGTCCGCCAGCGCCTTTTCCTGCCCTGGCTCCATCGCCAGCACATGCGCTTCAAGATCGTCGCGGCCGAGCATCGTCCAGAAGCGCTTGCTCTGCGCGACCGTGACGAACGCCGCCACGACGGCCGGATCGAACCACTGACCCGAGCGGTTGCTGGCCTCGGCCAGCGCGGCGTCCGGCCCGCTGGCAGAATGAAAGACGTCGACGACCTGCGCCAGCAGAGCGATCCGCGCAGAGAGCGAGATGGATTCGCCGGCCCGTCCGAGCGGCTTGCCGCCACCGTCCCAATGCTCGTCGAGATCGAGGATGCCGGACGCGACGCCGTCCGAGAATCGCATCTGGCGGGCAATGTCCGCACCGCGCTGGCAGCGCGTCTCGATCAGCTCGCGCGCAATCTCGCCGCCATTGCGGAGGATGTTGATCACGCTGCGGAAGCGCTCGGCCAGTCCGGCATGGGCACCTGTATGGGACAAGACGAAGCGCAGCACCTGCGGCAGGCTGCCGTCGAGCAGCTTGAAGTCTTTCTTGAAGGCGAGATCGTCGGCGAGATAGAGGTCGCAGATGCGCGCCGCATTGCTGCTGCAACCCAGATCTTTCAGCAGAAGCATATAGTACAAATCACGAAGATCGACATCGGACAACCCAAGCGTGTGACCAATATTGACGCCGATCCAGCAACAGCGGACGCAGTGGCCCGGCGGCTGGCCTTCCGTGAGGTCGAGCGCCCGGCTCAGCGAGCCGAGAATCTCCGCTAGTCGTATCTCAAGCGCCATCGTGGCCCAGATTCGCTGTCAGCTCGGCAGAGCGTTACTGAAAATCTGGCATATCGCGCCTTAACAATGCATATGCCAGCCACCTCCACGGATTCGCGATAGTCCCGCCATGTTTCGGTGGTTTGCGTGCTCGGCGCGACGTGGCGTGGACAAGAGGGCAGCAACGCGATGAACGGACCTGCGATCGCCCTGACCTGCACGCTCGTCGCCATGCTCGCAGGCTGCGCCGGCGAGCCGCGTCGCACCACGCCGCTCGATCCGCGTGCTATCGAGCGGCTGGCCGCCGTCACGCTCGATCCTGCCGAGGCCGGCCGCATCTTCAACGCTTATCGCGCCAGTCATGGGCTCGGCCCGGTCCGGCTCGATCCCGTCCTGACGGCGATGGCCCAGCGCCAGGCCGACGCGATGGCGAAAGCGAACGCGCTCTCGCATGATGCCGCAGGCAATTTCGCCTCGCGCGTGCACGCGGCGGGGCTCGACGCCGCCCGCGCAGCCGAGAACCTCGGAGGCGGCTATTATTCGACGCAGGAAGCCTTCGCCGGCTGGCGTGCCTCCGGCGGCCACGACGCCAATCTGCGGATGAAGGAGGCGACGCGCTTCGGCATTGCCCTCGCCAAGGACCCGCAGACGCAATACCGCGCGTGGTGGGCGCTCGTCGTAGCAGGCGAGCCGGAAAAGCGTATCGAAATGTCGGCTGGCCCAGCGGGCTATTTCGGCTCGAACCGGGCGCAGCCGCGTTAGCGCCCGGCCAGGGTAGGGACGCCCCCTTTACAAACGTCCGCGCCTGGGGATGGCTCGGCGGCATTCGATACCCCGGAGTCCGCCATGACCTTCGAAACCTGGGCCGCCTTCGCCGCCGCCACCGCCGTCCTGCTCGTGATCCCTGGCCCGACCATCCTGCTGGTCATCTCCTATGCGCTCGGCCAGGGCTGGCGTACGGCGCTGCCGACCGCCGCCGGCGTGGCATTGGGCGACTTCACCGCGATGACGCTCTCCATGCTGGGCGTCGGCGCGCTGCTGGCAGCCTCGGCGACCGTGTTCACGGCGCTGAAATGGGTCGGCGCCGCTTATCTGATCTGGCTCGGCATCAAGCTGTTCCGCGCCGGCGGAACGCTCGATGCCAAACCGCGCGAGGATGCGGTCTCACCCTGGACCATGCTCGGCCATGCCTGGCTGGTGACGGCATTGAACCCGAAGAGCATTACCTTCTTCGTCGCCTTCCTGCCGCAGTTCCTCGACCCGAAAGCCGATTTCTGGACGCAGATGCTGATCTTCGAGGCGACCTTCGTGACCCTGGCGGCTGCGAACGCCTTCGGCTATGCGCTGGTCGCCTCGCGCGCCCGCTCTGTCGTGAAGAGCCCGCGCGCCCTGAGCGTCATCAACAAGACCGGCGGCACCCTGCTGATCGGCGCCGGCATCGCGACGGTCGCGATCCGCTCCGGTACGCGCTGATCACAGGCGTGACCGCATGACCGCCCGCGACCCTGCCACCCTCGATTTCTACGCCGCCGAGGCGCAGGCCTATGCCGGCCGGTCGCGCGAGGCCGAGCACGCGCGGATCGCGGCCTTTGCCGCAGCCCTCCCCGCTGGCGGCCGCGTGCTCGAACTCGGCTGCGGCGGCGGCCACGACAGCGTCGAATTGCTGGCGCGCGGGCTGGACCTGGTGCCGACCGACGGCTCGCCCGAACTCGCCGCACAAGCGAGCGAGCGCCTCGGCAGGCCGGTCGCAGTCCTGCTCTTCGAGGATATCGACGCGCAGGCGGCCTTCGACGGCGTCTTTGCCAATGCCTGCCTGCTGCATGTTCCGCGCAGTGGACTGCCAGGCATCCTTGCCCGCATCCACGCCGCGCTGAAGCCGGGCGGCGTGTTCTATGCCAGCTTCAAGGCCGGCACCGACGAGGGCCGCGACAGGTTCGGCCGTTATTACAATTATCCCTCGTCGGACTGGCTGAAAGACGCCTACGGCGTCGATCGCTGGCAGAGGCTCGATCTCATCGAAGATTGGGGCGGAGGTTATGATGGCGAGCCGACGCGCTGGCTGCACGCCACCGCCGTCAAGCGACCGTGAAGGCGCGCGGCCTTGACCGCAGGGAGTGAAGCCCCACCTTCTCCCGCATGAACCGTCGCAAGCTGCTCTCCCTTCTCGGTATCCCCGCCCTGCTCGGCTCGACCGGAGCCGCCTGGGCCGCGATCTCGCGCTCCCGCAACCCCTATTATCAGGGGCCGGTGACCGAGAACTTCAACGGCCTTGTCTTCACCGACGGCAGGCCGGTGACCAAGGGCCTTGCGGACGTGCTGAAATGGCAAACCTCGAAGCGCGAGCGCGAGGCCTTTCCGGAGCGCTATCCGGCACCGCCGCAGGATGCGCCGCCGGCCAGCGTCGACGGCGTTCGCATCGTCCATCTCGGCCACGCCTCGTTCCTTTATCAGGTCGCCGGGCTCAACCTGCTGGTCGACCCGGTCTATTCGCAGCGGGCGAGCCCATTCTCCTTCGTCGGGCCCCGGCGCGTGAACGAACCCGGCGTCGCTTTCGACGACCTGCCGCGCATCGATGTCGTGCTGATCACCCACAACCATTACGACCATCTCGACATCGAGACGCTGGCAAGGCTGCACGAGCGCGACAGACCGCGCATGATCATGCCGCTCGGCAATGACACCATCGTCAGGGCTCGTATCCCCGATGCCGCGGCGGAGGCGCATGACTGGCAGGCCCGTCTTGCGCTGTCGGAGGCCGTCTCGGTCACGCTGGCACCGAGCTATCACTGGTCGGCGCGCGGCGCTTTCGACCGGCGCATGGCGCTGTGGTGCTCCTTTGTGATCGAGGCTACCGGCACGAAAATCTTCCATGTCGGCGACACCGGCTATCATGACGGCTCGCTCTACGAGCGCCTCGGCGCCGAGCACGGGCCGTTCCGGCTCGCCGTGCTGCCGATCGGCGCCTATGAGCCGCGCTGGTTCATGTCGGACAACCACATGAACCCGGACGAGGCGGTCAAGGTGATGCTGGCGCTCGGGGCGGAGCAGGCGCTCGGCCACCACTGGGGCACCTTTCAACTCACCGACGAGGGGATCGAGCGGCCCCCGGCCGCACTTGCCGCCGCGCTGGCGCAGGCCGGCCTGCCCGAGGACCGCTTCAGACCGATGCGGCCCGGCCTGAGCTGGCAGGCTTGAGCTACCCAGCCTGATCGGCCCTATCGCGGCTGGACGTAGACGTTGATCTCGAGATTGGGATCGGCCGGATCGGTGAGATCCCCGACATATTCCTCAAGGAACGCGTCCTTCACGGTGATGCTCTTGGCTTCGAGATAGGCGGTGATCGTCTCATAGGTCGAATCGATGTCGTCATAGGGCGCGACATGGACGAAGCGCAGCGAAGGCCCCGCCGGCGTCAGCCCCGGACGAACGCCGTTGCCGAAGCTCGATGCCCTGTCGCCCGCCGGCCCCTGGCCGACCGGCAGCATCGCCTCGTAGCGGAAGCCATGATCGTCCGTTTCGAGGAACAGCGTCAGCGGCCTGCCCGCGACCGGAAGCTGCGCCCTCGCCGCTTCCTGGCGCAGGATACGGAAGCTCTCGGTCAGGCGCTTGAAGCCCTCGTCCCAACTGGCTGAGCCGGACAGCATCAGTACAGGCTTGGCAACGAGCAGCACCGGATCGACATCGCTGGGATCGCCGCGCTTGCCGGCGAGCGTCGCATTGGCATCGGGTGCGCCAGTCTGCTGCTGGGTCGGCGGCTGGACGGGCTGGACCGGCCCAGGAGCGGGCAAGGTCGGAGGCGGCAGGCTCGGAGGCGGCTGCACCGGCTGGGGCTCGAGCGGCACCTGCGGCGTCGGCGCGGGCTGCACTGGCTCGGGCGTCACAGGCCTCTGCGGCGCAGGTGCCGGCTGGACGGGTTGCGGGCCGGGCACGACATCCGGCACGGGCGCGGGAGGTAGCGGCGCAGGCTGGGCCTGGACCGGCACAGCCGCGCCCGGCGGAGGCGCCAGCGGCGCCGATTCGACGGCGGTCGGTGGCGCGACCCGTGTCTGGGCGGTCGCGACCACGGAAACACCCAACAGGGCGGCGACCGCCACAACAGCAATCCGGGAATGCCGCATTGTCACCGTCCTGCTCACCGAAAGCGATTCGCGCCCTTGCGGCGCAACATAGAATGTCCACTTACGCCAAGGAACGACCCCGAGGGTGGCTTTTTCACGTCGCCTCCGTCATAGAGCCGGATGACTTTGGTATGGATGGACCTGGAATCTGAATCCGTCTCTGCGAACAATGATTTAGAGCAGGATATCCGCGAAAAATCGGTTTCCACTTTTTCGTACCCTGCTCTGGAGCCGCACTTCATGGGATGTGTGACAGAATGAACGCCCTGGCTCATCGCCGGTTCCTCAAGATGAACGGTCTCGGCAACCAGATCACCGTGCTCGACCTGCGCGGCACCAGGCTGCGCGTCAGCGAAGGCGAAGCCCGTGCCATCGCCGCCGAGCCCCGCGCCCGCTTCGACCAGCTCATGGTGCTGCACGATCCGCTGACGCCGGGCACGGATGCCTTCATCCGCATCTACAACACCGATGGTTCGGAAGCCGGCGCCTGCGGCAACGGCACGCGCTGTGTCGCCTGGGCGATGCTGGCCGACCCTGTGATGGGCGCTTCCGCCAAGACGCTGTTGACCTTGCAGACCCGGGCCGGCCTGCTGCCGGCGAGGCGCGAGAGCGATCTCGTCTTCACCGTCGACATGGGCGCACCCCGGCTGGCTTGGGACGAAATCCCGCTGGCCGAGCCGTTCCACGATACCGCCCATTTCGAGCTCCAGATCGGCCCGATCGACGATCCGATCCTGCACACGCCCTGTGCCGTCAACATGGGCAACCCGCACGCCGTCTTCTTTGTCGACGATCCCTACCGCTTCAATCTGGAGCAGATCGGCCCCCTCCTCGAAAACCACCCTATCTTCCCTGATCGCGCCAATATCGAGCTCGCCGCCGTAACGGCGCCAGACCACATCGTCCTGCGCGTGTGGGAGCGCGGGGCCGGCATCACCCAGGCCTGCGGTTCGGGCGCCTGCGCGGCGCTGGTCGCGGCTGTCCGGCGCGAGCTTTCGGCACGCAAGGCCGTCGTCAGCCTGCCCGGCGGCGATCTCACCGTCGAATGGCGCGAGAACGACGGCCATGTCCTGATGACCGGGCCGGTGGAGTTCGAATGGGAGGGCACGCTCGCGCCCGAGCTGTTCGAAACCGCCGCCTGATGGCGCTGGAGGTCGTCACCTTCGGCTGCCGCCTCAACATCGTCGAGGGCGAGGCGATGCGGCGTCAGGCGCAGGCCGCCGGCCTCACCGACATCGCCATCGTCAACTCTTGCGCGGTGACGGCCGAGGCCACGCGACAGACGCGCCAGGCCGTCCGCCGGCTCCGGCGCGAGCAACCCGGCCGGCCAGTCGTCGTCACTGGCTGCGCCGCGCAGATCGAGCCGGAGCGCTTCGCCGCGATGCCGGAAACCGCTCGCGTCGTCGGCAATGCCGAGAAGATGCGGGCCGCCACCTGGGCGGACCTCGCCGGTTCGAACAGCCTCGCCGCCGCCCCGGACGGTGATGCCGCCGACAAGATCGCCGTTGGCGACATCATGGCGCAGAGCATGCTGGGTTCAGTCGAAAGCGGCCGCTCGCCCAGGCAGACGCGCGGCTTCGTACAGGTGCAGAACGGCTGCGACCACCGCTGCACCTTCTGCGTCATCCCCTTCGGCCGCGGCAATTCGCGCTCGCTTGCGCTCGAGGCCGTGGTCTCGCAATGCCGCCGGCTGACGGAGGCCGGCACGCGCGAGATCGTCCTGACCGGCGTCGATCTGACGAGCTATGGCCGCGATCTGGACGGCGCGCCGACGCTTGGCCGGCTGGTCCGCGCGATCCTGCGCGCGCTTCCCGAATTGCCGCGCTTGCGCCTGTCCTCGATCGACGCCGTCGAGGTCGATGACGATCTGCGCCAGGCGATCGCCACGGAAAGCCGGCTGATGCCGCATCTACACCTCTCGCTTCAGGCTGGCGACGACCTGATTCTGAAGCGCATGAAGCGCCGCCACGGGCGCGACGACGCGATCCGTTTCTGCGCGGAGATGCGCAGCTTGAGGCCGGACATTGCCTTTGGCGCCGATCTGATCGCCGGCTTCCCGACCGAGGACGAGGTGATGTTCGCCCGCTCGCTCGACCTGATCGCCGAATGCGGCCTGAGCTTCGTCCACGCCTTCCCCTATTCGGCCCGCCCCGGCACGCCAGCCGCGCGCATGCCGCAGCTTTGCGGCGAGATCGTTTCCGAACGGGCGGCCCGTTTGCGCGCATCGGCGGCAGCAGCCCACGCGGCGCATCTCGACGCCCGCCTCGGCCGGCCGCTCAGCGTGCTGACCGAGCGTGGGAATACCGGCCGCGCCGAGGATTTCACACTGGTGCGCTTCGGCAGCGTCGTCGCTGCCGGCAATGTCATGGCGGTAACCGCGAACGCAGCCGACGAGCGCGCGCTGCTGGCGGCGTGACAGGCGTCAGATCAGCCTGACGAGATCGGAATACGCCTGAAGCTTGCGGTCGGCCGTCAGAAGGATCGCCGGCTCGGCAATCGCTTGAGCCACGAGAAGGCGGTCGAAGGGGTCGCCATGATGCTGTGGAAGGTCGCGGACAGCAACGGCAACGCGGGAGGTCACCGGGATCTCGATGAAGCCCGCAGCATCCATCAGCTCCAGAATCCGGTCTGGCTCGATCTGGAAGTCATCCCGCCGGAGCGCCGCTTTGATTGCGATCTCCCACATGCTCGCAGCGCTGAACAGAACGGCGTTATCGGTATCTTGTATCAGCTCCTGCGCGGAACGGCTCAGGCGCTCGGGCCTGTAAAACGACCAAAGCAGGACGTGAGTATCGAGAAGAAGGCGCATCAACCGCCGAGGAACGTCTTCAAGACGTCATCGGGCAGCGGCGCGTCGAAATCATCGGGAATTCGAGCCTGGCCGGCCAAGAGGCCAAGCTGACGCTTCGGCCGAACCGCCTCGAGCGGCACGAGCCGCACCATCGGCTTGCCATGCTTCGCGATGATCACCTCCTCGCCCGCGGCAACATCCTCCACGAGACGGGACAGATGGGTTTTTGCAGCATGAATATTCACTGTCTTCATCGCTGGCTCCGCTGATCTTGAACTAACTTAGTTCATTGGCGGCAGCGCGCAAGGACTGGCGCGGCGCAGACATTGGCACCTTCAATCGGCCCGCGCCGCACCGGAGACCCGTTGCGCCTGATTGTTGCAGTAGCCGCGCGGATTCCAGGCGATCTCCAGCGGCTGGACATTGCCCTCGACGTCGCGCGCCTGCGCGACCACGACGAGAGGTCCTGCGCTCCCGATCGCGAACTCCGCGCTGAAACGCCGCCAGGCGAAAGGCCCCTCACCTTCTTCCAACGCTGCCTCCTGCCAGTTCACGCCGCCGTCGCGGGAGACGCGCACGCCTTCGAGCGGCACGGCGCCGCTCCAGGCAAAGCCGGAGACGCCGAGAATGCCGCCGGCCGGGACCGTGAACCCATGCGCCGGCGTGGTGATCAGCGACTTCACCGGCATGTCGGTGATGACGGTGAAACGGCTCTCGTCGAGAGGCTCGCCCGGCAGCACAGGGCGGAGCGGCAGCCGGTAATTGGTGCCGCGCATCTTCTCGCCGTCATGTTCGCAGGCGCGCAGCGCGATGCGGTCAAGCCATTTCTGCCAGGCTGAGCCTGGAAAGCCCGGCGCCACAATCCGCAGCGGCCCGCCGTGCAGGCGCGGCAGCGGCTCACCATTCATCGCGAAGGCGATCAGCGTCTCGGGCGCCAGCGCCTTCGCGATCGGCAGCCCGCGCGAGAGCGCCGGCCGCGCCGGGTCGGCGATCAGCCGGTCTGGCGCGTAGTGGCCGGTATAGACCGCGGCGTCCCGCACCCCGGCATGGTCCAGAACGTCCTTCATCCGCACTCCGGTCCAGCGCGCGCAGCCGACGGCGCCAAGCCGCCAGGGCAGGCCGTCCGTCGCAGGCGAGAATTGCGAACGGCCATTGCCGGCACATTCCAGCACCGCCGTGACGGTGACCGTCTCAAAGCTGTCGCGCAGGGCGGCCGTCGTCCAGACGGTCGGTCGCTCGACCTCTCCGTCGATCGTCAGCGTCCAGTCCCGGCCGGCCTCGACCTCCGGCACGTCACCATTGTTGCGGATGAAGAAAACATCGACCGGCGTGATCGGATCGGCGAGCAGATCGAGGGCCGGTTCAGCGTTCAGCGCCTCGTCGTCATGGACATGGAGCCCCGGTTTCAACCGGCGCAGAAGCGGCAATTCGGTCAGTCGGCGAGGCAAACAGCCACTCCTCGGGCAAGATCCGGGTCGAGCGCGGTCTGGGCCACGCCCGGGTGGACCCGGCACAGCCTCGTCCAGCACAGTTTAGACCGGCCCCGCCGTGAAGGCGATGGGGGCCGGGTGATGGCGGCAAGATGATGACGCATCACGCCGTGCCGGGAGCCCGCCTCAGCGCTTGCTCGCAACCTCCTCGCGCAGCGCCCGGCGCAGGACCTTGCCGACATTGGTCTTGGGCAGGCTCTCGCGGAAGAAGATCTGCTTGGGCACCTTGTAGCCGGTCAGGCTGTCCCGGCAGAACGCGCGCAGTTCGTCGGCTGTGAGCGTATCGTCCCTGCGAACCACGAAGGCGGTGACCGCCTCGCCGGAATGCTCGTCCGGCAGGCCGACCACAGCGGATTCCAGCACGCCGGGATGCATGGCGAGCACATCCTCGACCTCGTTCGGATAGACGTTGAAACCCGAGACCAGAACCATGTCCTTCATGCGGTCGACGATCCGGACCTGTCCGTCCGGCTGCATCACCCCGATGTCGCCGCTGCGGAAGAAGCCGTCCGGCATCATCACCTTGGCGGTCTCGTCCGGCCGCTTCCAGTATCCCGCCATCACCTGCGGGCCGCGGATGCAGATCTCGCCGGCCTCGCCGATGGGCAGATCGTTGCCCTCCGTGTCGCGGATGGCGATGTCGGTCGAGGGCAGCGGAAAGCCGACCGTGCCAGTGAACTCGGGAATGTCGGGCCGGTTGATCGAGGCGACCGGCGAGGTTTCCGACAGGCCGTAGCCCTCGATGATCGGCCGGCCAGTGACCTGCTTCCACTGCTTGGCAACCGCCGCTTGCGTCGCCATGCCACCGGAAACCGCAAAGCGCATCTCGTCAAAATTCACCTGCGGGAATTCCGGATGGCTCGCCAGCGCGTTGTAGAGCGTGTTGACGCCCGAGATCAGCGTGAAGCGGCTCGCCTTCAGCGTCTTGATGAAGCCGGTGATGTCGCGCGGATTGGCGATCAGCAGCCCCTTGGCGCCGATCCGCAGCATGAACATGCAGCAGCAGGTCAGGGCGAAGATGTGGTAGAGCGGCAGCGCCGTCACCATGACATGCTGGTAGTCGCTGCGCCCGAGCGGCGGCTCAAGCGCCCAGCCGAGCCAGAGCCCACATTGCTCGACATTGGAGGCGACGTTGCGGTGCGTCAGCGTCGCGCCCTTGGCGATGCCCGTCGTCCCGCCGGTATATTGCAGGAAGGCGACGTCCTCCGGCATCACCGTCACGGGCAGCATCTCATCCGTTCCGGTCAGGATCGTCCGCAGCGGAACCGAGCCCGGCAGGTCGAAGGGCTTGACCACCTTCTTGATCCGGCGCGCGACGAAATTGACGATGTGCCCCTTGAAGCCCATCAGGTCGCCCGCGGTCGCGATGACGATGGCGTCGAGCTTCAGATGCGGCTTCGCCTCCGCCACGACATGAGCGAAGTTCTCGATCACCACCAGGACCCGGGCGCCGGAATCGTTGAGCTGGTGGGCGAGTTCGCGCGCCGTGTAGAGCGGGTTGACGTTGACCACGGTGAAGCCGCCGATCAGCACGCCGAACATCGCCGCCGGATAGGCCAGAATGTTCGGCATCATCAGCGCGACGCGGTCGCCCCTTTGAAAGCCCATCCCTTGCAGCCAGGCGGCGAAGGCTCGCGCCGCCGCGCCGGTCTCGGCGAAGCTGATCGTCTTGCCGAAGCTCTCGAAGGCCGGCCGCTCGGCATAGCTCAGGCAGGCGCCGGCGATCAGGTCGGCCAGCGTCCCGGTCCGGGCCTCGTCGATCCGGGGCGGAACCGCCGCCGGATAGTGAGCCAGCCAGGGCCGCGGATCGGGCTTCGCCTGAGGGGCGCTGCTCGCATTCATTTCAATCCTCCCCTGTCGCCCGGCTTTCGCCCGTCAGACGCGCGTGTCGGTGCTTTTTTGCTGGCCCTACACTGCGGAACAGCTTCGGCGGGCGCAAGCGCCCGCCGAATTCCTTACCTGTTTAAAGGTTTACATGTAAACTGATTTGACAGCCGCCCTCAGCGCGCCTGCGCCAGGGCATGTGCCGAGACGATGGCATCGGCCGGCTTGCCGGAGAGTTCGGCGAGATGGTCGAAGCGCGCGCTGAAGGAGCCGACGCCCGATGTCGCCGAGCGCAGTTCGACGATCAGCCCCGCCATCTCCGCCTCCGGCATCAGCGCGTTGATCTGGTCCCAGCCGCGCCAGCCCGGGCGTGAATCATAGCCCAGTATCTGCCCGCGCCGGCCGGAGACGATCGCCGAAGCCCGCGACATCGCCTCGGACGGGATCACCACCTCGACGGTGAGGATCGGTTCGAGCAGAACGGACCTGGCCTGCGGCACCGCCTCCGCCATCGCGATCCGCGCCGCCTGGCGGAAGGCCATGTCGGAGGAATCGACGCTGTGATAGGAGCCATCGGTCAGCGTCACCTCGAGATCGACAAGCGGGAAGCCGAGCGGCCCGTTGCGGCAATAATCGCGGATTCCCGCCTCGACCGAGGCGATATACTGGCGCGGCACCGCGCCACCGACGATGCGGTCGACGAAGCGGATGCCCTCACCCCGGGGCAACGAGGCGACTTCCAGCACGACATCGCCATACTGGCCATGCCCGCCGCTCTGCTTGCGGTGCCGCCCCCGCGCGCTCGCCTTGCCGCGGATCGTCTCACGATAGCCGACCTGCGGCGGCCGGCTCTCGACCGCCACGCCATAGCGGCCCGACAGGCGCTCCAGCGTGACCCGCAGATGCATCTCGCCCTGGCCGGACAGGCGCATCTCGCCGAATTCCGGCAGATGGCTGACCGAGAGCGCGGTGTCCTCCTCAGCGAGCTTTGCCAGCGCCGCCGCCAGCCGGACATCGTCCTTGCGGTCCCTCACCGCGAGCGCGAGCGCATGCACGGCCTCCGGCGGCGCGACCGCGCTCACCTGCGCCGCGCGCTGCTTGCCGGGCGCGATCGAATCGCCGGTCGATACTCCCTCCAGCCGGGCGAGAGCCGCGACATCGCCCTCCTCGACGGCAGGCCGCCGCGTCTGCTCGGCGCCTTTCAGTTCCAGCACACCGGCAATGCGCGTCTCGACCCCGCCCGACGAGGTCACGACATCGCCCTCCGCCAGCCGCCCCCGCAGCACGCGGGCGAGCGAGAGCTTGCCGCCATGTCCGGAATGCCAGGTCTTCATCACCTGGCCGAGGGCTGAGCCCTCGGCCACGACGCCGATGCGTCCGCGCGTCTCGGCCAGACCCGGCGCTTCATGGCGCAGGGCCTTGAGCAGCCGCGTCACGCCATTGCCGCGCTCGGCCGAGCCGATCAGCACCGGCACGACATGGCGGTCTTGCAGCTCACGCGCGAGGTCGTCGAAGATGCGGTCCTGCGGCGGCTCCATGTCGCCGAGCAGTTCCTCCATCAGCGCATCGTCGTAATCGGCGAGCTTCTCCAGCATCGAGAAGCGGGCTTCCTTCTCGCGCCCGGCCTCATCGGCGGCGAGCGGCACCACCTCGCTGGCGGCATGCTCGCGGTAGATGAAGGCCCGCTCCAGGGCGAGGTCGATGAAGCCGACCGCGATGCCCTTCTGCCATATCGGGATCTGGCGCAGCAGCAGCGGCGTCCGCGACGCCCGCTGCAGGATCGCCAGCGTCTCGCGCACCCGCCGCGTCGCCGTGTCGATCTTGTTCAGGAACAGGAAGCGCGGGATGTCGGCCTCTTCCAGCTCGCGCAGCACGAGTTCGAGCGCCGGCGCCTTGCGGTCGTCCGCCTCGCAGACCACGACGGCGGCATCGACCACCGGCAGGACATGCCGCATCTCGTGCAGGAACTCGACGGAGCCGGGGCAGTCGATGAAATGAAAGCGCTCGCCCAGGAATTCGACGCTGGCGACGTTGGGGTCCGTGCTCATCTGGTGGGCGCGGGCTTCGGCGCCGGCGTCGCCGATGCTGTTGCCGGTCTTCACCGATCCGGCCCGCGAGAGCCCGCCGCAGCGCTCCAGGATGCTTTCGAGCAGGGTCGTCTTGCCGCTCTGGAAGGGACCGACGATGGCGATGCATCGCGGCCCCGGCCGTCTGACGCCGTTCGCGGATCCTCCGGCCGGAGATGGTGCGGGCATGGTGTCCTCCTTCGGGTCGGGCCGCGAAGAAGCGCGAGGCAGAGGCCCCAGGTCTCCCGCGCGGCGTGAGGCCGACGAGGACGAACGATGTGCCCACGCCGGTCGGGCGGCGGTCGCACCGGCCCGACAAGGTCGGGCGGCCGTCGAAGAGGGATCGTGAGGGGCAGGTTCGCGCCGTTTGGGGACTGGAGCAAGGGAATTGTCTGCTGCGGTGCGGCAGGCGGAGAGCTTGCATCTCGCCGAGGAAGGTGCGGGGAACCCTCTCCTGTAAGGAGAGGGCAGGGTGAGGTGTCGGCTGTTGGACGCCTTGGCCGCAGCCTCACCGCAGCGGCGGTCAAACCGGCGCTTGACGGGTCCAGCGGTTGACACCTCTCCCCTACCCCTCTCCTTGCAGGAGAGGGGTTCTGCGTCGCGGTTTCCGCGCATGCTAAATCCCCGCCCGCGTCTCCGCGTCGGTTGATGATGAGGGGCAGCGGAGCGCCGCGAGGCGCGTGGGTATCAATCCGCATCCGTTGAGCCAGGATGCGGCGCGGATGGATTGAGCCACTGCCCGCACGCCCCGTGGCGCTCCGCCTGTCGGCGATTTCGGACTCCAGGCCGCGCTTCTATGGCCGGCCGGATCGGATGCCGCGATCTCGGACGCCAGCTCGGCTCATCGCCTCGTCGCGTCCTCGATCGCTAGCCTCGTCACCGACCGAGCCTCCCGGCGAGCTCCTCGCACAGGGAGCGTAGTATCCCCAGGGCGGTTCCCGAAGCCTCCCGGGAGTGGATCGTGACTCCGCCCGCAGGCGCCGCCCTCATCCCCACCAACGGCACACCTCCGGATGGCTGCCCCTCGGGGATGAGGTCGCGGCGGGATAAGTGCTGCATGGGGAGCGGGGACAAGTTGTGTGCTGATATGTCCGCCATGGCTCGAGGCTGTGTGAAAACCGTGCTGGTTCGGGTAGACTCCTGACGTTGCAGTCGGGAGGTCGGATTTGAGCCGCTTCGTTGAGGGTTGCGACCGCCGGCAGCCGACGCTGCTTCCCGATTGCCTGGACGACTATGTGGCGGATGAGAACCCGGTGCGGGTGGTCGACGTGTTCGTCGATGACCTGGATCTGGAGGTCCTGGGTTTTGAGGGCGTGACGCCGGCAGCGACAGGACGCCCGGCCTACCACCCGGCCACGCTGCTCAAGCTCTACATCTACGGCTACCTGAACAAGGTGCAGTCCAGCCGCCGGCTGGAACGCGAGGCGGGGCGCAATGTCGAGTTGATGTGGCTGACGGGGAGGCTTGCGCCCGACCACAAGACCATCGCCGACTTCCGGAAGGAGAATGGGCCCGCGATCCAGGGCGCCTGCGCTCAGTTCGTGGTGCTGTGCCGTCAGATCGGCCTGTTCGGGAGCACCCTGGTCGCCATCGACGGCAGCAAGTTCAAAGCAGTGAACAGCCGCGACAAGAACTTCACGGCCCACAAGCTCACGAGGCGCCTGCAGCAGGTGGCTGAACACATCGCGGGCTATCTGCGTGACCTCGACACGGCCGATCGTCAGGAAGACGAGGCCGCCGAGGCGCGCTCGGGACGGCTGCAGGAGAAGGTCGAGCGGCTGCGCGAGCAGATGAAGATGCTCAAGGCCATGGAGGCGCAAGTCGCTGCCTCACCTGAAGGCCAGATCTCGCTGACCGATCCGGACGCTCGCTCGATGGCCACCAGCGGACGCGGCAGTGGGATTGTCGGCTACAACGTCCAGTCCGCTGTCGAGGCCAAGCATCACCTGATCGTCGCCCACGACGTGGTCATGACCGGCAGCGACCGCGAGCAGCTCGCAGCCATGGCCGCCAAGGCAAAGAACGCCATGGGCGCGGAAAAGCTCGATGCGCTGGCCGACCGCGGCTACTTCTCCGGCGAGGAGATCCGCTCCTGCGAGGCCCTGGGCGTGACGCCCTATCTGCCCAAGCCGCTGACCTCGGGCGCCAAGGCCGAGGGCCGGTTCGGCAAGCAGGACTTCGTCTACCTGCCCGAGCAGGATGTCTATCGCTGCCCATCCGGCGCGCTGCTGCCGCGCCATATGACCACGGTCGAGCGGGGAATGACGCTCCACCGCTACTGGGATCGCGCTAGTTGCCAGGCCTGCGCCCTCAAGGCTCAGTGCACGCCCAGCGTCGAACGGCGGGTCACCCGCTGGGAACACGAGGCGATCATCGACGCCCTTCAACGGCGGATGGATCTGACGCCTGGCGCCATGCGCCAACGAAGGCGGCTCGTCGAACACCCCTTCGGCACGATCAAGGCCTGGATGGGGGCGACGCACTTCCTGACGAGGCGCCTGCCCAACGTGAAGACCGAAATCGGCCTCCACATCCTCGCCTATAACCTCAAGCGCGTCATCGCCATCATCGGCGCCAAGCCGCTGATGGAAGCGATCCGGGCCTGACACTGCCCCTCATCGCGGGCTCGCCGCCCCAGTTGATCAAAGGCAGGCAGCGCGTTTTTACACAGCCTCGCTCGCAACCGGACTGGGAGATCGCCCAAATCCGGAAACGCCTCGTTGCGCCGGTGCCAGCTGGCGATCCCAGGCGGACGTGACAGTCCTGTTCTGCGGCACCCCGCAAGCATCGGCTAAAAGTCCGATATGCGGTCAACCTTCTTGGTCAGCCTTCCAGCGGCTCGATAGCGTTGTCCGGAGGTTGGATTGGCACCGGCGAGAGAACGCAATCAGAGGCATGCCGGATGGTCCACGGAACCGAGGGGGAGCCGTCGCCTCGGCGTGCGCGACGCAGCGGTCGGCAAGCCAAGGCGTTGAACTCCTTGTCGCTTGCGAAGCGTGGCATTTGGCGCGAAGGAGCGCCCGCACGCGTTGCCCAGCTGATTCTCACCCGCATCCTCCTCGGCCTCGCCGCGTCACGGCAAAGCGGCGCAGCGTAGACGACCCCGGGAAACGGTCCCTATTGGACGCCGATCACCGGGATTGGCGGAGACGCATTGGACCCCGATTTCCTCCCCTGGGGCCTACCCTGCCGCGCCCCAAGCCTCAAAGCCGTGGCCGGAGGACGACGCTTACAAACCTGCGGGCCCATGGCTGTAAACTCGCCCTTAACCTCGATTGGTCATTTCCTCGGACCAGTAGTGGCTTCGCGCGGGCTGTACCTGCTGCGGCGCAAGGATGGCAAACCATGCGGCTGATCGTCGGCGCAATCATCGTCTTCGTCTGCGTCTTCGGCAGCTACGCGGCTATGGGT
Organism: Bosea sp. 124; assembly: GCF_003046175.1. Taxonomy (NCBI): domain Bacteria; kingdom Pseudomonadati; phylum Pseudomonadota; class Alphaproteobacteria; order Hyphomicrobiales; family Alloboseaceae; genus Allobosea; species Allobosea sp. 124. Next base: position 3,722,314 of record NZ_PZZM01000001.1, on the reverse strand, counting down.
GGCCACCTCGAGGTCCTATGGCAGCCGTTCGAGTTTGTTATCATCCTCGGTGCAGCGATCGGTGCCTTCATCATCGGCAACCCCGCGCCGGTGCTCAAGGCCGTGCCCGGCATGCTCGGCACGATCATGAAGGGCTCCAAGTACAAGCAGGAATGCTATGTCGAACTGCTGGGGATGCAGTATTCATTGTATAAGCTTGTGAAGCAGAAGGGCATGCTCGCGATCGAGGAGCACATTGAAAATCCGGGCAACTCGACGCTGTTCAACGCCTTCCCCACTTTTGCAGCGAACCATCATGCGGTCGAGTTCGTCTGCGACTACATGCGCATGTTGTCGCTGGGCGCCAACAACGTCCACCAGATCGACGCTCTCATGGACGAGGAACTGGAGACGCACCACCAGGAGCAGGAGCGTATCGTTTCGGCCATGCAGTCGCTCGCCGACGGAACACCGGCGCTCGGCATCGTCGCCGCCGTGCTCGGCGTGATCAAGACGATGGGGGCGATCAAAGAGCCGCCGGAGGTGCTGGGACATCTGATCGGCGGCGCACTTGTCGGCACCTTCTTCGGCGTCTTCGTCGCCTACGGCTTCTTCGCGCCCATGGCGGCGTCGCTCAAGAGCACCTTCGAGGCGGAATCCAAATACTACCTTTCACTCAAGGCGGGTCTCCTCGCCCATATCAGCGGCCTGCCGCCGGTGATGGCGGTCGAATTTGCCCGCAAGGCTCTGATGAGCGACGTCCGCCCGACCTTCAACGAAGTGGAAGCGGCAACCGCTGCTCTGCCCGCCAGCGTCTGACCCGATCTTCAGCAGGAACTCGATGGACAAGCCCATCCAGCCGATCATCATCAAGAAGGTCAAGAAGGCCGCTCATGCACACCATGGCGGGGCTTGGAAGATCGCCTATGCGGACTTCGTGACCGCCATGATGGCGTTCTTTCTGCTGATGTGGCTGATCAGCATGACGACGCAGGAGCAGAAGAACGGCCTGGCGGAATACTTCGCGCCGGGGGCTACGAGTCCTACGAGCAGTGGCGCAGGCGCCATCCTGATGGGCACCGCCCTGGACAAGTCAGGCAACAAGTCGTCGACGCCCCGCGACGCGGCGGCGGGCACCACCGCGCAGGACGACGGGCGCCCGAGCTGGTGGGGCAACGCCCGCGACCGCGAGGTCAGCCGCCCGGCCGCCAGCGTGCAGGCCAACCACAGCGCCATAGCCAGCCTCCGGCAGGCGCTCCAGAACCTGCCCGACATTGCCGAGCTGTCGCGCAACATCGTGATCGAGGCGACCAAGGAGGGGGTGGACGTTTCCCTCGTGGACGAGGACGGCCGCTCCATGTTCCGCGAGGGCTCGGTCGACCCCTACGAGCGCACCCGTCGCGTGCTGGAGGCGCTCGCGCCCACCCTGCGCCGGCTGCCCAACCGCCTGCGTGTCACCGGCCACACGGCCGCCGCGCGCCCGGGCTCGGTGGGGGCCGTCGAACCCTGGAGCCTCACCACCGGGCGCGCGCTCGCCGTGCGCGAGATCCTGTCGGGCGCCGGGCTCCCCAGCGACCACTTTTTCTCCGTGGTGGGACGCGCCGACACCGAGCCGGTCTTCCCCGACAATCCCTACCTCTCGTCGAACCGTCGGGTGACGATGACGCTGCTCAATGCGGAGCCGCCGCTGCCCCCGAACCTCTTTCGCTGACGACAAGGCGCCTCGGCCGCCTCAGAGTCCGCTTGAGATTGAGTTCAGCCCGGCCGCGCGGCTGTCGATCTCATTGCATCCCCCAGGAGCAGACCTTCGGGATGTCAGCAACGGGTCGATGTCGTTGAAAAAGTCGGTCTTAAGAGGGACGCGAGGGCGTTTCGGATTTGGCCGATTGATCCTCGCCCTCTCATGCAGGCCTGAACTGGGGTCCGTTCGGCAGGAGCTTTGCGAGCTTCCGGAGGTTTTGGGCTGCCGCAGCGAGGTGGAACTCGTCTCTGGCGCCGTTCGGTCCGCGTAGGCGCAGGCGATCGAGTTTCAGGATGCGCTTCAGGTGAGCGAACAGCATCTCGACCTTCTTCCGCTCTCGCCGCGAGGCGACATAGGCATCGGTCTCGGCGATGTCCCTGGCCATGTCGCGGGCGCCCTCGTGGATCGAGCGCAGGATCTTGCGAGCCGGCGTGTTGGGCGAGCACTGCGGTTTCAGCGAGCAGGCGTCGCAGTCCAACTTGCTGGCGCGGTAGCGCATGAAGCCTTCGGGATCGACGCCCTCGCGGCTGATACCGAAGCGCCGCCGATATTGGTGAAGCTCCTTCCCGCCCGGGCAGGTGTAGAGATCGCGGGCGTGGTCATAGGCGAAGTCGGAGCGGCTGAAGGTGCCGTCGCTGCGCTGCGATTTGTCGAAGACCAGGATGTGCGGCTCGATCCCGCGCTCATGCACCAGCCAGGCGAGGTTCTCGGCCGAGCCGTAGGCGCTGTCAGCAGCTAATCTGGCCGGCCAGAGGCCGAAGCGCTCCTGCGTTCGGTCGAGCATGGTCCGGGCCGAGCCGACCTCTGCCTGCCGGATGGCACGGCTGGCCTCGACATCAACGATGACGGCGTGGTCGAGATCGATCAGATAGTTGGTGGCATAGGCGAAGAAGGCGTGTCCCTTCAGGGCGCCAGTCCATTGCGCCGCTGGATCGGAGCGCGAGACGAACTTCGGCTTCGCCTCGCTGGCGGCGCCCCAGGCGGCCTCGTCGAGCGTGTCGAGATACTCGCGCACCGACCGGCGCGTCCGGGCGAGATCGTCCCAGTCGACCACTTCGGAGGCCGCCGCCGAGCGCTGCTTGTTGGCGTCGGCCTTGACCAGGCTGGCATCGACCGCGAAGCCCTCGCCGCCGACGAGCCCCTCCGCGATGCAGCGCCGGACGGTCGTCTCGAACAACTCCCTCAGAAGATCGCTCTCGCGGAAACGACCATGCCGGTTCTTCGAGAAGGTCGAGTGATCGGGAACGGCGCCCTCGAGCCCGAGCCGACAGAACCAGCGATAGGCGAGGTTCAGGTGGACTTCCTCGCACAGGCGGCGCTCGGACCGGATGCCGAAGCAGTAGCCGACGAGCAGCATCCGGATCATCAGCTCCGGATCGATCGAGGGCCGACCCATCTCGCTGTAGAACGGACGCAGATGCGCGCGGATATCAGAGAGATCGACGAAGCGGTCGATGGCTCGGACCCAATGATCGGCCGGGACGTGCCGCTCCAGGCTGAACTCGTAGAACAACGCCTCCTGCGCCACCTGTCGCTCGCCCATCATCGCGCCGCCCTCCGACCAAGGACAACTGAATCAGGACTTCATACCCGCGGCAACGACGACTTTTTCAACGGTATCGGTCGGAAGCGGGCCCGACCGCCTCTCACAGGTTCCGCCGCTCCCCCCGCAGCGTCGCCAGCCCGATGCCGACCGCATCGAAGCCGCCATCGACCGCCAGCGTCTGGCCGGTGATGTAGCTCGCCTTGTCGCTGCACAGGAAGAAGATCGCCGAGGCCAGCTCCTCCTCCAGCCCGTAGCGCGCGAGCGGAATGGCGTCGCGATAGTCGGCCCTGATCTCGGGGCTGTGGACCGCCGCCGCCATGGCGGTCTCGACCGGGCCGGGCGCCACTGCATTGACGCGGATGCCCAGGCCGGCGAGTTCCGCCGCCTGCTGCTTGGTGAGATGGCCGAGCGCCGCCTTCGAGGTACCGTAGGCGACGCGCAGCGTCGAGGCGCGCAGGCCCGAGATCGAGGTGATGTTGACGATGGCGCCGCCGCCCGCATCTGCCATCAGCGGCGCCGCGAGCTGCGTCGTCAGGAACGGGCCGGTCAGGTTGACCGCGAGCACCCGGTTCCACTCGGCGAGGCTGGTTTCCAGCAGCGGCTTGAACACCGCCGTGCCGGCATTGTTGACCAATGCGTCGAGCCGCCCGAAGCGCGCGCGGAGCGCCGCGAAGGCGGCTTCGACCGCAGCCGGATCGGACACGTCGCAGGGCAGCGCCAGCGTGGCTTCAGGCCGCGCGATCCCGGCGACGGCTGCCTCGAGCGTCACCGCATCGATGTCGAGCAACGCGACCTGCCAGCCCTCCCCGAGAAAGCGTTTCGCGGTGGCAAGCCCGATGCCGCGCGCGGCGCCCGTGACGAGGGCGACCTTGATGATGTCCTGAGGCATGTTTTCCGACCCGGTGGCTGTCATTCTCGTTGGGCCCAGCCTATGCACGGCCTTGTCGCGGGCGCCAGCCGCCGTGCGCCGCGCCAGTCGCTCGACAAGCGCCCGGTTCTCCTGTATGGCCCGCGCACTCAACTGAAAACAGCGTGCCGAACGCCCGCGCAGATCAAGCGCGACAACGGCAATTGGAGAGACCCTATGAACATCATCGAACAGCTCGACAAAGAGCAGATCGCCAAGCTCAGCGAAGGTCGCGAGATCCCGCACTTCCAGCCCGGCGACACCGTCCAGGTCAATGTGAAGGTCAAAGAAGGCGAGCGCAGCCGCGTTCAGGCCTATGAAGGCGTCTGCATCGCCCGCAACGGCGGCGGCCTCAACCAGAGCTTCACCGTCCGCAAGATTTCCTATGGCGAGGGCGTCGAGCGCGTCTTCCCGCTGTTTTCGCCGAACCTCGATTCGATCAAGGTCATCCGCAAGGGCAAGGTGCGCCGCGCCAAGCTGTATTACCTGCGCGATCGTCGCGGCAAGTCGGCCCGTATCGCCGAGCGCGTCGAGGCCCGTCCGCCCAAGGGCGCGAAGGCCGAAGCCAAGTAAGACCTGCGCCAAGATAAGATTGGCAGCAGCGCGAGAAGTTTATAGACGCGGTCCTTCGGGGCCGCGTTTTTTCGTGACGAGGTCGTCGCCAGGGCCCTCATTCCGAGTGGCCGGAATCCGCGGGCTCCACGAGCCGGCTTGCCCTGCGTGCCGCACGCTCCCCACCATCGCCGGCTTCGTTGCCGCCGCAGTCTGGAACTGATAGAGACAGGGCCATGATCGCGCTCCGTGCAGTCGAGGATGGCAGGCTCTGCGTTGTTCGCCCCGAGGCGAACACGCGCCGCATTCCCACGACCCAGGGGTTCGCCGCGCTGCATGACCATGCCCGCCTGCCCTGGCGCTTCTTTGGTCGCTTCACCGCCTCGATCGCCGCGGGCCTTAGCCTCGCCTGAGACCGGCCGACTGGCCGGCGACAGGCGAATGCGATACGCGCGCCGGCCCACCGAGCCGGCCTCACTTTTCAGACCGACTCCAGGACACCGAGGCTTATCGCCATGACCGCGACTTCCGCACCCCGCACGCTCTACGACAAGATCTTCGACGACCATATCGTCGACCGGCAGGAGGACGGCACCTGCCTGCTCTATATCGACCGCCACCTCGTTCATGAGGTGACGAGCCCGCAGGCCTTCGAGGGCCTGCGCATGACCGGCCGCAAGGTTCACGCGCCGACCAAGACGCTGGCCGTCGTCGACCACAACATCCCGACCACCGACCGCTCCAAGGGCATCGCGGAAGAGGAAAGCCGCATCCAGGTCGAGGCGCTGGCGAAGAACGCCAAGGACTTCGGCGTCGAGTATTTCAACGAACTCGATATCCGCCAGGGCATCGTCCACATCGTCGGCCCCGAGCAGGGCTTCACCCTGCCCGGCACGACGATCGTCTGCGGCGACAGCCACACCTCGACGCATGGTGCTTTTGGCGCACTGGCGCATGGCATCGGCACCTCGGAGGTCGAGCATGTGCTCGCCACCCAGACGCTGATCCAGAAGAAGGCCAAGAACATGCTCGTCCAGGTCGACGGCACGCTGGCCAAGGGCGTCACCGCCAAGGACATCACGCTCGCGATCATCGGCGAGATCGGCACGGCCGGCGGCACCGGCTCGGTCATCGAATATGCCGGCGACGCCATCCGCGCCCTCTCGATGGAAGGCCGCATGACGGTCTGCAACATGTCGATCGAAGGCGGCGCCCGCGCCGGCATGGTCGCCCCCGACGAGAAGTCCTACGCCTATCTCAAGGGCCGTCCGAAAGCGCCCCACGGCGCTGCCTGGGACGAAGCCGTGCGCTACTGGGAGACGCTCTACACCGACGAGGGCGCGCATTTCGACCGCATCGTCCGTCTCGACGCCAACAACCTGCCGCCGATCGTCTCCTGGGGCACGAGCCCCGAGGACGTGATCTCGGTCGCGGGCGCCGTGCCCGACCCGGCGCTGATCGAGGACGAGACCAAGCGCTCGTCCAAGCAGCGCGCGCTCGACTATATGGGCCTGATCGCCGGCACGAAGATGACCGACATCCCGCTCGACGTCATCTGGATCGGCTCCTGCACCAACGGCCGCATCGAGGATCTGCGCGCGGTGGCGAAGATCGTCGACGGCAAGAAGATCGCCGGTTCGCTCGACTACGCCATGATCGTTCCGGGCTCGGGTCTCGTGAAGCAGCAGGCGGAGGCTGAGGGGCTGGACAAGATCTTCCTCGCCGCGGGCTTCGAATGGCGCGAGCCGGGCTGCTCGATGTGCCTCGGCATGAACCCCGACCAGCTCAAGCCGGGCCAGCGCGCCGCCTCGACCTCGAACCGCAACTTCGAGGGCCGTCAGGGCTATCGCGGCCGGACGCATCTCGTCTCGCCGCAGATGGCCGCCGCGGCCGCGCTGGTCGGGCATTTCGTCGATGTGAGGCAGTTGGGCTGACGCGACCGCGGGGAGAGAGCGCATGTCGAACGATCCCCGCGAAGCCGCCCGCGCCGCCGAGGCACAAGCCGCGCTCGGCCGCGTCAAGCGCGACAGCGAAAGCCTGCTCGGCTCATCCATGGGCCGAGCGGCCGACCATTTCACCGGCTCGGACGCGCCGCAGGGCGACAAAATCGAGCTCTGGGGCCGGCGTATCGGCCGCTCGCTCTCACTGCTCGGCGTGATCGTGCTGGCCTGGTGGCTCGGCCATCAGCTCAAGGCCTGGTGATGGGCAGCGTTCCCGATATCCGTGCATCGGCCGGCGCCGGCCTCATAGCGCAGGGGTCTGCGGACATCGGCTGGGACGACGCCCAGGCGCCCTCCATTGCCGCCTTCGAAGTCATGGCGCAGGCTGCCTTCGACCGGCTGCCGGACGAGTTCCGCGCACTCTGCGCCGACGTCATCTTCAACGTCACCGAGTTCCCCGAGGACGAAATCTGCAAGGAACTCGAAGCCGAGAGCCCCTTCGACATCCTCGGCCTGTTCACCGGCATCGGCCTGCCGCAGCAGGGCTATACCCCGCAGACCGGCCAGATGCCCAATACGATCCATCTCTATCGCCGCCCGATCCTGGATTACTGGGCCGAGCATGACGAGACGCTGGGCGGCATCGTCACCCATGTTCTGGTCCACGAGATAGGCCATCATTTCGGTTTTTCCGACGACGACATGGAAGCCATCGAAGCCGGAGCGGAACGCTAGACGATGCTCGACGACCTCGCCCGGCACCTGCCGGCTCTGACCCTGGTCTATTCGGCCTTCATCCTCGCCGTCGCCAGCCCCGGCCCCAGCAACCTCGCGGTCATGGCGACATCGATGGAGCGCGGCCGGCGCGCCGGCATGACGCTGGCGCTCGGCGTCACCGCCGGCTCGCTGAGCTGGGGCATCCTCGCTGCCATCGGCGTCTCGGCTCTCGTCGCGGGCCATCCGGGCGCGCTCTACGTCATCAAGATCGTCGGCGGGCTCTACCTGCTCTTCCTGGCCTGGCGCTCGGCCCGTTCGGCGATGCGCACGGACATGCCGGCGCCGAAAGCCGCCGTTTCCGGGCGCCGCACCTTTCTGCGCGGCTATCTCATGCACATCACCAATCCCAAGGCGATCCTGAGCTGGACCGCGATCATCGCGCTCGGCCTGCGCCCAGACGCACCCGCACTGATCGTCTACGCCATCGTCATCGGCTGCGCGCTGATCTCGCTGGCGATCAACCAGGGCTACGCCATCCTGTTTTCCAGCGCGCCGATGATCGCGGGCTACCGCCGGGTCCGGCGCCGGGCGGAAGCCGTTCTCGCCGCCTTCTTCGCCTTCGCCAGCTTCAAGCTGCTGACCGCGCAGCTGTGATGCACGGCATCCGCGCGCGGGGCGCCAGTCGGGCTTGAGGCAACAATGACACATCCGTGAACGCGGCCCCGCAAATGGCGCCTCATTGACGCCGCCTCGAACGGCTCTAACCTTCGGCTCCGAACACGAATGCGGAGACCGACCATGCGCCGCCTCGCCTTCGCTGCCCTTGGCCTCATCCTGCCCGCAGCCGCCCTTGCCCATCACGGCTGGGGCTCCTACGATGCGCAGAACCCTGTCACGCTGACCGGGCCGGTCAAGACGCTCGAATACGTCAACCCGCATGTCCATGCCGACATCACCGCCGACGGCAAGGACTGGGAACTGACCTTCGCGCCGCCCTCCCGCATGCAGGCGCGCGGCGCCTTGCAGGAGCTGATCACGGTCGGCACGACGATCACCGCCTATGGCTATCCCAGCCGCGTCAAGCCGGGCGAGATGCGGGCGGAGTGGATCGAGGTCGCCGGCAAGCGCTTCGAGTTGAGGTGAGCCAGCGTGGAGCATGCCGGCATCGCCATCCTGCAGACGCTCGAGCGCTCGGCCTTCGGCCTGGGCATCCGTGACGCCGTGCTGATCTATCCGATCGCCAATGTCATGCATGTGCTGGCGGTGCTGGTCTTCTTCGCCAGCGTCGCGATCATGGATCTGCGTGTCCTCGGCGCACTGCGTGACGACGCCACGGACGCCGTCATCCGCCGCTTCCGCCCGGTCGCGATTGGTGCCTTCTGCGTACTGCTGGCCAGCGGCCTCATCCTGTTCACGCCGGAGGCGAGCGCGATCATCCGCAACCCCTCCTTCCAGATCAAGCTGGCGCTGATTGCGGTCGGGCTCCTCAACGTGGTCTGGATGGAGCGGGCGCTGAAGCGCGGCTACCCCGGCATGACCGCGCGAGCCGCACGGCTGCCCGCTGCGCTCTCGCTCGTGATCTGGCTCGGCGTCGCGGCGGCCGGGCGCTACATCGCCTATATCTGACGGCCGCGCCTTGACGCGCGCGCAATGCCGTCAGGGGCTTGGGCCATCTTTGCGGCGCCACGCAGTTCGGCTAAAGAACTGTCGATCAGGAGTTTCCCATGCAGCCCTTCACCACGCTGACCTCGACCCCCGCGCCCTTGAAGGTGATCAATGTCGACACCGACATGATCATCCCCAAGCAGTACCTCAAGACGATCAAGCGCACCGGGCTTGGCACCGCGCTGTTCTCGGAGATGCGCTACAAGGAGGACGGCTCGGAGAACCCCGACTTCGTGCTGAACCAGCCAGCCTATCGCAAGTCCGAGATCCTGGTTGCCGGCGACAATTTCGGCTGCGGCTCGTCGCGCGAGCATGCGCCCTGGGCCCTGCTCGATTTCGGCATCCGCTGCGTGATCTCGACCTCCTTCGCCGATATTTTCTACAACAACTGCTTCAAGAACGGCATCCTGCCGATCGTGGTCAGCCCGGAGGACCTCGAGAAGCTGTTCGACGACGCCGAGCGCGGCTCGAACGCGACGCTGACGGTCGATCTCGAAAAGCAGGAGATCAAGGGCCCCGATGGCGGCACCGTGACCTTCGACATCGACCCGTTCCGCAAGCACTGCCTGATGAACGGCCTCGACGACATCGGCCTGACCATGGAGAAGGCGCCGAAGATCGCAGCCTTCGAGGACAAGCTGAAGCAGCGCGCCTGGGCTTGAAGGCTTGCGTCATTCTCGGGCTCAGCATGGCTGCGAGCCGGGAATCTCTTGCTGGAGATGCTCGGGTCTTTGCCCCAGCATAAGGGGCGCCTACCCCACCAGTCCCGCCAGCGGCGCAAGTCCGCCGGTCCCCGGAAACACCTTCTCCGCCAGCACCGGCCCCGACAGGCCAAACAGCTCCGAGACCACGCCCTTCGCCACCGCGCGGATGTCCGTCGTCGGCTTCAGGTCGCGCTTCTCATGGAGTTGTTCTAGCTTCAGCCCCGGCCAGTCGGCGATCATCCGCCCGCCCTTGACCGCCCCGCCGACCAGGAAGGCGACCGTGCCGGTGCCGTGATCGGTGCCGACCGTGCCGTTGACCTTCGCCGTCCTGCCGAACTCCGTCACCACCATCACGACGGTATCGTTCCAGACCGGCTTCAACCCCGCCTCGAAGCTCGCCAGCGCGCCGTCGAGACCACCGAGCAATTGCGCCAGCCGCCCCTTCGCGCCGCCCTCGTTCGCATGCGTATCCCAGCCCTCGAAGGCGAGAGCGGCGATACGCGGCCCGTCATCGGCGCCGACGAGCGCAGCCGCGCCTTCCGCGATGCGCTTCATGCCATCCGCACTGTCGGGCCCGCCGCCGCCTCTCACCTCGCTGCCCATGCCGCGGCGCTGCGCGATGCCCTCGGTCAGGCCCGCCTGGCTGAGCGCACGCGCCAGCCCCGGATCGCGCTGGCCATAGAGATCCCCGAGGCGCTGGATCAGATCCGGCCCCGCGCGCGCCATGCGCGGCGGCGCCCAGCCGAGGATCGGCGCCTCGCCGCGCACGACCAGCGGCGGAACGACGCCGACGCCGAGCACGCCGCGCCGTGAGACGCCCTCACCCGGCGGCAGACTGGCGATCAGCCGGTTGAGCCAGCCGCTCTCGGTCCGTCCCGGCCCCGCCTGCCCGCTCTCCAGCACATCCTGCCCATCGAAATGCGAGCGCTCGCGATAGCCTGTGGCGGCGGCATGGACGATCGAGGCCTGGCCCGAGGCGTAGAGCCGCGCCAGGTTCGGCATCGCCGGGTGAAGGTAGAAGAAGCCGTCGAGCGGCAGCGCTGCATCCGGCCCGTCGCGCATCAGCGCGATGTCCTCACGCAGGCCCGCATAGTCGGGATCGCCGATCGGCGGCACCGCCGACAAGCCGTCGAGCGCACCGCGCAGCACCACCAGCAGGAAGCGCGGGTCTCGGCTGCCCGCCGCCGCATAGGCGAATTTCGGCACGAAGGACCAAGCGAACAGAGCGCCTGCCGCGCCCAGCATGGCGCGGCGCGACGGCGTCATCCGTTCGCAATCGTCGTCGTCATCGACCATCGGGCTCACCTCCGCTGGAACTCGGGCGACATCAGCATCAGGGCCAGCGCCTGCGGCCTGCTCTCGGCCCGCGCCACCGCCTGGCGCGTCTCCGGCGACAGCAGCGGCCCGAGGATATCCTCAGTCAGCAGGCGCGGATCGGGCACGTTGCCCGCCGCCTGCCGGCCCCAGCCGGCGGCGACGTCGATGCGCGTCTTGATGCCCTCGGGCGAGGCCCAGGCCTCGTTGCCGTCGGGATAGCCGTTGGGACCGGCGGGCTGCCAGAGCGGCTGGCCTATGACACCGAGCGGCCCGATGATCTGGCCGAAATCGGGCTTGCGCCCGAGCGCCCGGAAGGCCGCGATCAGGAACTCCTGAGGCGAGCGGATCTTCGTCGGCTCGGCCCGCCACGCCGCATCCGACTCGAGCAGCGCCCGCGAGACGGCGGCGAGATCGCCCTCAGTCCGCCGGAACACGGCCGAAAGGGCGCGCACCAGTGCGGGCGGCGGGTCGTCGGCCACGAAATGCCGCACCAGCTTGATCGCGATGAAATCGGCGGTGGCGGGATGGCGGGCGAGATCGCCCAGCGCAGCCAGCCCCTTCTCCTTGCCCGGCTGGCCATAGGGCTTGCCGAGCAGCGGCGGCGCGCCCGGCTCGTGCAGCCCTGCATTGAAGGCAAACGACCCCGGAAAGCCCAGTACCGCCTCGCGACCGACCACCGTCCAGCCAGTGATGATGCGGGCGAGATTGGTAACGTCGACCTGAGCATAGCCGCCCGATACGCCAAGCGTATGCAGTTCGAGGATTTCGCGGGCGAGGTTCTCGTTCAGGCCGCGCCCGCGCCGTTTGCCGGCCGGGGAGGACGGGCCGATCGAGAGCCGGTTGTCGAGGAAATCGAGCATCGCCGGGTGGCTCTCGGCTGCGACCAGCATCTCCTCGAACCGGCCGAAGACATGTGGCCGGATCGCCTCGCGCTCATAGGCCCCTGCCATGATCCGCGTCAGGTTGCTCTTGGTCGCCCCAACGCAGAAATGATTCGACCAGAACTGCACCAGCCGCTCGCCGAAGCCGGTCTCGGCATCGAGCGCGAGGCGCACCCGCGCCAGAACCTCCTGGCGATAGGTCCTGTAAGGCAGAGCCGGCTCGGCCGCCGGCTTCGGCTGCGCCATCGGGCTCTGGGGTGTAGAGGAAGCAGGCGCGGCAGGCACAGACTGGGCGAGTGCCGGCTGAGCGGCCGCGACCTGCGCCTCGCTTGCCTGGGCGGCACGCCGCGCCTCGCGCCCGCTCCGCTCGCGATCCTCGAAGGCATAGAGCGCGGCGCCAATCTCCGCTGTTCCCGAAAACGGCAGGCCGGCCGGCTGCGGCAGCGCGCGCCGGTCGATCTCGGCAAGCAGGCGGTCGCGTGCGCCCACCCTGATCGCCGGGCTCTGACCTACCCCGAAGCCGAGGCCGAAACGCTGCAATCCCACGCTGTCGCTGCGCGCATCGGACGGGCTCGCCATGCGGTCGCCTCCGGTCGGGTTCGTCGGGCGTGTCCAGACTGGCCGCAGAACTGTGGCGAAAACCAGAAGCAGAACCCGAGAATGCGCGGCCTCGCCGGATCGGGCGCGGCGCAACACGACCAAATGACTGCAACTCAAAGGAAAACCGCCGCCTCTCGCGAGGCGGCGGCTCTCGAAGAGTCGTTCAGGATCGGGCCGTCACATCGCCGGAAGCGCCGCGACATCACGCACCGGCGCGCTGAGCCCGGTCACCTTTCCGACCATCGAGGCCTTTCCGGTGGCGAGGTCGACCTTGTGCAGGGCACCGTCCGCGAGAAGCCAGCCGGTATTCGTTCCGTCCGCGGCGGTCTCGATGTCGAAGGCGATCGCCTTCGACATCACGCCGAGCTTGCCGACGGCGCCGAGCACACCGTCATTCGGCGGCGCCTGCTTGAGCAGTCCGCCGATCTTGCTGTCGATGTCGTAGAGCGCCGTTTCCTTGGTGCCCTTGACGGAATTGCTGTAGGCGCCGGCCACGATCATCGGCGTCTCGCCCTTGTGCATGTCGGTCTCGGCGAATTTCAGCTTTCCGTCGACGGTGGTCTTGCCGTCATCGACATTGACGCGGAGATTGGTGCCGTCCGAGCCGATGACCCGCAGGCGGTCGGCGGCAGGGTTGAAATCCACCGTCGCCATGGCGCTGGCGGACAGCACGGTGTCCATCTTCGACTTCATCGTCGCCTTGCCGGCGGAATCGACCGTGTAGATCGTGCCGTCCGTGGTCAGCGCGTAGAGCATGCCGTCGGCGGGGCGGACATCGATGCCGGCGATCTTGCCGGAAATGCCGGTGACCTTCATCGACTTGCCGGCCTTCTGGGTCGCGGTGTCGATCATGGTGAGGGTGTCGTCGCCAGTCAGCGCGGCGATCATGCCGGCCTGTGCAGACAGGGACGCAGCAACAGAGCTGGCGAGAATGGTCGAGGCGATCAGCGCAAGGCGTGTGGTCCTGGTCATGTCGTCTTCCTCCGAATTCATCATGGAGCGACCGCTCGGGCTTTCTCGGGCCGCGGCACTCGGATCGGATAAGCTCGGCCTCGACAGCCGGATGCGGATTGAAAAATAAAGAAAATTGCCGCATCCGGAGCGGGGGCAGAAACGTAGACCGGGGTTGGCGTTCGAATTGCGGGCGCCAAGAAGGAGACGGGGATGGCAGGCGACGTCGCGTCGACGGAAAAGGCCAGGGACATCGAGGCGGCGCTGCTGGCCTGCGCCTCGGGAGATAAATCTGCGCTCAGGCGCATCTATGATGCCGAGTCACCGCGTATGATCGGAGTGGCGCAGCGCCTGCTCAAACGCCGCGCCCTGGCCGAGGAGGCGGTGCAGGATGCCTTCGTCCTGATCTGGCGGCATGCCGCGCGGTACGATCCGCAGCGCGGCGCCGGCCTGACCTGGATCTATGCGATCCTGCGCAACCGCTCTCTCTCGATCCTGCGCGACGAGAAGCGGACGGAAACGAGCGATGCCCCTGTCGCCGAAGAGGCGGCGAGCGAAGAGGACGATCCCGAGACGGTCATGTCGAAGCTGTCCGACGCCAAGGCCCTGCACGCCTGCCTGGAGACGCTGCCGCCGCAGCGGCGAGGCCTCGTGCTGCTCGCCTTCGTCCAGGGTCTGACCCATGGCGAGATCGCCGGCCGGCTCAACCTGCCGATCGGCACCGTCAAATCCTGGATCAGGCGCTCGCTGATCTCCCTGAAGGAGTGCCTCGGATGAGCCCCTCGCAGGACATCAACGCGACGCCGCAGGAGCGCGACGCACTTGCCGGAGAATATGTGCTCGGCCTCGTGGAGGGCGCAGACCGGGCGCTGCTGGAGCATCGCATCGAACGCGAGCCGGCGCTGGCCGCCTCCGTGGAGAGCTGGCGCGGCCATCTCGCCGCAGTCGACGCCACCGCACCGCAGATCCCGCCCTCGCCCGGCCTCTGGGCCCGGATCGAGGCCGAGATCGCCGCGATCCTGCCCGCAGCGGAGCGCGGTCGCGGCAAGGCGCTGAAGGCCGGCAACACACTGGCCGATTGGTGGAACAACCTCTTCGTCTGGCGCGGCGCGGCCTTCGCGGGCGCACTCGCCGCACTTCTGCTCGCCATCGGCCTGAACGGCGCACTCGACCGCGCAAAGCGCCAGCCTCTCATGGTCGCGGTGCTGCTGACGGATGCGAACATCGCCGCCGCCGTCGTCAACACCTTCGCCGACGGACGTGTCGAGATGGTGCCGCTGCAGAACATCGCCGTGCCGGAAGGCAAGGCGCTCGAGATCTGGACGCTCTGGGACCGGGCCGTCGGCCCGCGTTCGGTCGGCCTGATCGACCGTGCCCGCACGACGCCGCTCAGGCTCGATCAATTGCCGCTGGGCAAGGATCAGCTCTTCGAGATCACGATCGAGAACGCGACCGGCTCGCCGACAGGCCGGCCGACCGGGCCGATCGTGGCGAAGGGGACGACGTCTCAGGCGCTTTGACAAACAAGCCGGGCGTGTCGGAGGCGGGATCGTCCGCTTTCAACGCGCCCGGCTCCATAGACGCCGCCACCCCGTCGATGAGCTGAAATCAGGGCCCGACGAGTTGCCCACCGTCAACCACGATGGTTTGCGCCGTGACCCAACTCGCCTTGTCGGAAGCGAGGAAGAGCACGACCTCGGCGACCTCCTCCGGTTTGCCCATCCGGCCGAAGGCGATGCTGGCCAGCGTCGACCGATAGAGTTCAGGATTCGAGGTCCTTCGGTCTTCCCAAGTGCCACCGGGAAACTCGATCGAACCGGGGGCGACGCCATTCACCCGGATGCCCTTCCGCGACAGCATTTTCGCCTGGCTCGCCGTGTAATGCATCACGGCCGCCTTGATCGCGCCGTAGGGCGCCGAGCGCGACGACGCCCGCAGGGCCGAGATCGACGACACGTTGACGATCGACGAACCCGGATTCATGTGGGGGATCGCAGCATGGCTGCCACGAACGACAGCCATCATGTCGACGTTGAGCGAGGCCGCCCAGCCCTCCTCGTCGTCCGAATGGCCGAAGCCGGAGGCGTTGTTGACGAGGACGTCCAGCCCACCGAGAGCCTCGACAGCCTCAGGCACATAAGCCTCGATCGCAGCCGCGTCGGCGAGGTCGACGCGGGCCGCATGTGCCGTAACGCCGAGTGCCTCGATCTCCCGGCGCGTCGCTTCGAGCGGTCCCGCGCCCCGGGCGCAAATCGAAACGGATGCTCCGCCTGCGGCGAAGCCGAGCGCGATGGAGCGTCCGATGCCACGGCTCCCGCCCATCACGATCACGCGCTTCCCGGTGAATTCCTTGGCCATGCAGACGTCCTTCGTGATTGCCACTCAGCGTCTTCTATAGATGCGGCGGACGATCTGGATCCAACCTCCTGCAGCATGGCAGGCAGGTTTCTGTAGCGGGCAGCCGGCGAGCCCTTCTGGCTCGTTGCGGATGTCGTCCGCGCCTCGCCGCCCTACACCACCACCGTGATCGTCTCGGCCGCCCGGGTCAGCCCGGTATACAGCCAGCGTGCGCGGTGCTCGCGGAAGGCGAAGCTCTCGTCGAACAGCACGATGTCGTTCCATTGCGAGCCCTGCGCCTTGTGGACGGTCAAGGCGTAGCCGAAGGTGAACTCATCGGTGTGCTTGCGCAGCTCCCAGGGGATTTCATCCTCGGTCCCGTCGAAGAAATTCGGCAGCACCGACACCTTGACCGGCTTGCCGCCGGGATCGTCTTCAGGCGTCACCCGCATGGTGACGAGCCCCTTCTTCGAGGTCTTCAGCTCCTGCACGATCCATGAGCCGCCATTGAGCAGGCCCTTGCTCTTGTCGTTGCGCAGACAGACCAGCTTCTCGCCCGCGACCGGAACCGTCTCGGTCCGGCCCATGAGCTGCCGCATCCGGGCATTGTAGTTGCGCCGCGTCTTGTTCATGCCGACCAGCACCTGATCGGCGCTCATCACCAGCTCCGGATCGACCTCGCTGCGGCGGATCACCCGGCTGGGGCCATAATCGCCGATATCGAGCCGCCCGCCCTCGCGCACCGTCATCGACATCCGCACGATCGGGTTGTCCGCCGCCTGCCGATGGACCTCGGTCAGCATGATGTCGGGCTCGGATTCGGTGAAGAAGCCGCCGCCCTTGACCGGCGGAAGCTGCGCCGGATCGCCGAGAACCAGCACAGGCGTGCCGAAGGAGAGCAGGTCGCGGCCGAGATCCTCGTCGACCATCGAGCATTCGTCGATGATGATCAGCTTGGCTTTGGCGGCGGTGCTCTCGCGGTTGAGCACGAAGGTCGGGCTCTCCTCATCGACGCCGCGCGAGCGGTAGATCAGCGAATGGATGGTCTGGGCGCCGACGCAGCCTTTATTGCGCAGCACGAGCGCGGCCTTGCCGGTGAAGGCGGCAAAGGCGACGTCACCGTCGACGGCCTCGGCGATATGGCGCGCCAGCGTGGTCTTGCCGGTGCCGGCATAGCCGAACATCCGGAAGAGCTGCGGCTCGCCCGCCTGCAGCCAGCGCGCGACGGCACTGAGCGCGGCATCCTGTTGCGGCGACCAAGTCATGTGCAGATCGAAGTCATGTTCAAGTCGAAGTCATGCGGGGATCGGACGGAGCTGGATCATGCCGCAGATGGGGCCGAGTCGCACGGCGATGGCAAGCACGAAGGCGCAGTGCCTTCAGGCGGCACGCAAACGGCGGACGAAAGCGAGGGCCTCGCTCTGCAACGTGCCGATGCGCGCGTCGAGCGCCCGTGCACTGGCCGCGCCCATATCGGCCTGGCTGACGCTCTGGGCGTTGGCGACGGCGATCTCGGACATGGCGCCGGCGGCCGTTCCGGTGACATCGGAGATGCGCGAAACCGTCTCGCCGAGCGCGCCGAGTAATTCGGTGTGAGAGCCGACCATGGTCGATATCTCGGCGCTGGTCTGCTCGACGGCCCCGACGCTGGCCGCGATCGCCGAGACCGCCTCGGCGGCATGCGAAAGCGCCTCGTTGACGAGCGAGATCCGGGCGACGATCTGGGCCGTCGCCGCCGCAGTCTGCCCTGCCAGTTCCTTGACCTCGCCCGCGACCACGGCGAAGCCGCGGCCATGGACGCCGGCACGCGCCGCCTCGATCGTGGCGTTCAGCGCCAGCAGGTTGGTCTGGCGCGCAATCGCTTCGATGATCCCGACGACGTCGCGGATCTGCGTGGCGTTCTCGGTCAGGCGGTCGACGAGCGCCGTGGTGCCGGCCGCCTCCTCCGTCGCCGCCGTCGCCATTACGGAGACCCTGCGGACCTCGGCGTTGATCTGCCCGATCACCTGCTCCAGCCGCAGGGCGGCCTCGGTGCTGCGCTGCGCGTCCGCCCCGGCGCCATTCACCGACGAGGCCGCCGTCTCGGCACTCTTCGAGACCTGATGGACCCTCACCGCCGAATCCTGCAACGCCACCCGCAGAATCTCGCTCGAACCGGCGATCTCCTGCAGCAAAGCGCCGAGCCGCCGCTCGAATTCGTCGGCGATGCGCGCCAGTTCCTGCGTCCGCGCCTGCCGGTTCTGTTGCTCGAGGTCGGCCTCGGCCTCGCGCGTCACCAAGGTCGCCCGCACCTCGCTGAGCGTCCGGACCGTCCTGGCGAGCTGTCCAATTTCATCGGCTCGGCCCTGATGCGGCACGTCGACCAGCGTATCCGACGAACTCACGCTGGCTATCACCGCCATCAGATCGCGCAGCGGCCGGGTCAGATGCGCCCCGAGCACCAGGAATGCGACCATGCCGCCTGCCAGAGGCAGCAAGAGCGCGATCACGATCGTCCGCCGTTTCACCTCATCGGCCAGTCCGGCCGCCCGCCTGGTCGCATCCTCCGCCATGCGCCCGAGATCGTCGCGCATGGTGGATGTCGTCGCGATGATCTGGCGCACGTTCTGGCGCGCGGCGTCCGCACCGGCCTCGACCAGCGCGGCCCGGGTGGAAACGCGGCGGCCGATCTCGACGATGTCGCGCTGGAAGGACATGAAGGTCCTGATGCCGGGATCGAGGGTCGGGTTCGCCTCCAGCATCTCGCCCGGCAGCGACGAGATCAGGTTGGCGCGCGCCGCGTCGACCAACTCGACCGCAGTGTCCAACTGATCGAGCGCAGCCTGGATCTCCTCGGCGCTGCCGCCTTCCTCGAAGCGGCTGAGCAGCGAGGCATGGGTCACCCGGTTCGTCAGCAAGGCGGCGCTATTGGCCAGTTCGAGCTTGGCCAGCGCCTCCCGGTCGATGCGATGCACTGAATCAAGCCCGCGCACTGCGCTGACCAGACCCAGACCGGCGGCCAGACTCAGAACCGCGAACAGCAGGGTGATCTTCGCCGTCAATCCCAGTCTGCGCATCGTCATGGCCGCCATCGTCAAACGCTGGGGCCTATCTCGCAGATGCGAACGAACGACAGGTTAACGAAACCAACAAAATCAATATAATTCAATAGATTAGCCGGTTATCGACAACCCGCCGCCACGCTACAGAACCCCGTGGCGCTCGAATACCGAGCGCAGGCTCGCGCCCGCCAGCAGCTCGTCGCGCGTTGTGTCCTCGGCCTCGATCTTGCTCAGCGCGAGCGTGACCGCCTCAACGGCGAGGCGCTTCGGCACCACGACAACGCCATCGGCGTCACCGAAGATGAAATCGCCCGGCTCGACCCGCGCGCCTGCGACCTCGATCGGTTCGTCCATCGCCATCATCTCGGCCCGCCCCTTGGTGTCGAGCGGGCCGATGCCGCCATGGAAGAGCGGAAACTTCAGCTCCTTGATGCGGCGCACGTCGCGCACCAGCCCGTCCGTCAGGCAGCCCGCCGCGCCGCGCACCATCGAGGCCGTGGTCAGGAGTTCCCCCCAAGGAGCGATCCGGTCCGTCGGTCCGTCGCAACCCAGAACGGCGATCTCGCCCGGCTCGAGACTGTCGATCAGGTCCATTTCGAGGGCGTAGGGATTATGGCCTTCCGGAAAGTGATAGCGCTTCATGTAGAGGCCCGTACGGGCGAAGCCACACAGGATCGATGCCTCGTCGAGCGGCCGCACGAAGGGCTTCAACGCCTGGTTCGGCGCCCCGAGCTGGTCCAGCACATCCGAGAGCACCGCCGAGTAGAGTCTCGTCTTCAGCGTCTCCAGATCGAATAGTCCCGCGAGTTCCGACATCCCGTTCCCTCCGAGCCGACCGGCTTCGATCGCGCCACGGACCGGGCGCGTGCCGCCACAGAGTGCTGCATACGGCCGGCGCCGGTCCAGCCCCGGATCATGCATGCCGGGGGACCGGCTCCCGCGGAGCCCCGACGCTCACCAGGGGATCGTCTCGCCCTGCCAGGTGCGGAAGCTGTTGGTCTCTCCCATGCCGGACGCGTCGATCGTCGCGATCAGACCGGCCGCGCTCTCGGACGGCGCGATGTCGGCGCCGCCGCCGCCCATGTCGGTGCGCACCCAGCCGGGATGGAACAGCAACTGCGTGACACCGCGCTCGCGGACCGCGTTGCCGAACAGGACCATCGTCATGTTCACGGCGGCCTTGGACGAGCGATAGGTGATGTTGCCAGAGGGGTTGCTGCCGATCGAGCCCATCCGGCTCGAGATCGTCGCGATCTTGCGGCCGGCGCCGGCCTCGACATTCGGCAAGAAGGCCTGCGCGATCCGCAGCGGCGCGTAGACATTGACCTCGAAGACGTCACGCCAGGCGTCGAAATCCATCGCGAACGCCGATTGACGGTCGCGCGGACCATAGACCCCGGCATTGTTCAGCAGCACATCGATCGGCCGACCGTCGAGCGCAGCCTTCGCGGCGGCGACGCTTGCGTCGGAGGTCACGTCGAGTTCGAGCGGCATCAGCGCGGCCGGGTGCTCAGCCGCCAGTTCCGCCAATGCGCCTCCCCAGGGATTGCGCGCCGCCGCGACGACATGGTCGCCCCGGCGCAGCAGTTCCATCGTGATGGCAAGCCCGATGCCGCGATTGGCGCCGGTGATGATCCAGGTCTGGGGCATGGGCTTGTCTCCGTGGTGGAATACGGAATTAGGTCTTGCCGCCGCATCTTTCCAGACCGATGCTGCGCCCTCGTCGCGTTCGGAGAAGTCCCGCGATGGCAGAACGGCAAATCCAGTTCAACGACGGCGCCAGCTACGAACAGATGATGGGCAAATGGAGTCGGCTCGCCGGCGACATCGTCCTCGACTGGCTCGCTCCGGAACCGGGCCTGCGCTGGGTCGATATCGGCTGCGGCAACGGCGCCTCGACGCAGATGATCTATGATCGCTGCAGCCCGTCCGCGCTGAAAGGTATCGACCCCTCTGCCGCGCAACTGGAATTCGCACGGACGCGGCCATCGGCGAAGCTCGCGCAATTCGAACTCGGCAACGCCATGGCGCTCCCGTTCTCGACGGCGGAATTCGACGCCGCCATCATGGCGCTGGTCATCTTCTTCGTCCCCCTCCCGGCCAGGGGTGTCGCGGAAATGGTCCGGGTCGTACGCCCCGGGGGACTGGTCGCGGCCTATGCCTGGGACTTTCCCGGCGGCGGATTTCCGCTCGAGCCGGTCCAGGCGGAGATGCGGGCGATGGGGATGACGCCGCTGGTTGCGCCGCACCCCGAGATTTCACGGATCGACGCTCTCACTGCGCTCTGGACGCAAGCCGGCCTGCGCGACGTGGTAACCCGCGAAATCGTCGTCCGGCGCGATTTCGCGGATTTCGAGGATTACTGGCGGACATGCCTGCTCGGCGCAGCACTCGGCGCCGAAGTCGCCGGCATGGCCCCTGACGACGCCGTCCTGCTGAAGGAGCGCGTCAGACAACGCGTTCCCGCCCGGAGCGACGGCAGGCTCACCGCCAGCGCGAAGGCCAACGCCGTAAGGGGAACGAGACCGCCTCTCGCCTGAAACGCGCCCTCGGCAGAGGGCCCGTCACCCTTTTGGCGTGCCATACCCTCCCGCCGTAGGCGTAATCACCGTCACCGCCTCGCCGGCCTGAAGCAGCGTCTGGTCGGAGGGTTTCAATTCCTCGACCACGCCCGAAAGCCGCCTGACCAGCGTCCTGCCGACCTGTCCCGCCTCGCCGCCCTTGACGCCGAAGGGCCGGACCTTGCGATGCGAGGCGAGGATCGCGCAGTCCATCGTCTTCCGGAAGCGGATGGTGCGGCTGGTGCCGTCGCCGGCATGCCACTGCCCCTTGCCGCCCGAACCGGCGCGGATTTGGAAATCCTCCAGCACCACGGGAAAGCGCGTCTCCAGGATTTCCGGGTCGGTCAGGCGGGAGTTGGTCATGTGGACATGCACGCCCGAGGTGCCGTTGAAGCCCGGCCCCGCCGGCGAGCCCGAGCAGATCGTCTCGTAGTACTGGTACTCGTCATTGCCGAAGGTCAGGTTGTTCATCGTGCCCTGCGAGGCCGACATCGCCTCGAGTGCGCCGAACAGCGTGTTCGTCACCGCCTGCGAGACCTCGACATTCCCCGCGACGACGGCTGCCGGGTAGCGGGGGCTGAGCATCGAGCCATCGGGGATGATGATCCTGATCGGCCGCAAGCAGCCGGCATTCATCGGGATCGCGTCGTCGACCATCACCCGGAAGACGTAGAGCACGGCCGCCCGCGTCACCGGGGCCGGCGCGTTGAAATTGTCCTCGCGCTGCGGCGAGGTGCCGGTGAAGTCGACCGTCGCCTCGCGCCTGTCGCGGTCGATAGTGATCTTCACCTTGATCGCGCAGCCCTGATCCATCGGATAGGTGAATTCGGAATCGTGCAGCCTCGTCAGCAGCCTTGCGACGCTCTCGGCGGCATTGTCCTGGACATGGCCCATATAGGCTTGGACCACGTCGAGCCCGAAGGAGGCGATCATCTTCCTGAGTTCGGCGACGCCCTTCTCGTTGGCGGCGATCTGGGCCTTCAGGTCGTTGACGTTCTGCACGACGTTGCGGACGGGATAGCGTGCGCCTTTCAGCAGCGCGATGAGTTCGTTCTCGCAAAAACGACCCCGATCGACGATCTTAAAGTTGTCGATATAGACGCCTTCCTCCTCGATATGCGTCGCCAGCGGCGACATCGAGCCCGGCGCGACGCCGCCGACATCGGCATGATGGCCGCGGCTGGCGACCCAGAACAGGATCGTCTCTTTGCCCGCGTCGAAGACCGGCGTGCAGACCGTGATATCAGGCAGATGCGTCCCGCCATTATAGGGCGCGTTCAGGCAGTAGACATCGCCCGGCGCGATCGCCGCATTGTTCTTGATGACGGTTTCGACCGATTTGTCCATCGAGCCGAGATGCACTGGCATATGCGGCGCATTCGCCACCAGCGCCGCCGTCTGGTCGAAGACAGCGCAGGAGAAGTCGAGCCGCTCCTTGATGTTGACCGAATAGGCCGTGTTCTGCAGCGTCACGCCCATCTGTTCGGCGATCGACATGAACAGGTTGTTGAAGATCTCCAGCATCACCGGATCGGCCTTCGTCCCGATCGCAGCGTTCTGGACCAGCGCCTTCGCCCTGACCAGCACGAGGTGGTCCTTCGCCGTCAGCCTGGCCGACCAGCCATCCTCGACCACGACGGTCTGGTTCGCCTCGATGATGATCGCCGGCCCCACGACCTGCTGGCCGGGCGAGATCGCCTCGCGCCGCACCACCGCAGCCTCGTGCCACTGGCCCTTCGAGAACAGGCGCGTCCGCTCCGCGACGGCCGGCACTCCGGCCTGCTCCGGCGCGGACGCCTCCTCGAACTTCGCCCCGCCGCCGATGGCCTCGACCTCGACCGCCTCGACCACGAGCGCCTTGGTCTCGTCCATGAAGCCGAAGCGCGCCTTATGCGCGGCCTGGAAGGCATCGCGCATCGCCGCAGCGCTGCCCGCCGCAATCGCGATGGCGGTATCCGTGCCCGCGTAGCGGATATGGGCGCGGGTCAGGACCGCGATCTCGCCATCGGGCACGCCCTGCCCGGTCAGTTCGGCGCGGGTCTCGGCCGCGAGCCGGTCGGCCACGGGCGCGATGGCGGCCGGCGCCCGCTCGTCCAGGGCGGCATCGAGCGCCGCCGTCCGCGTCGAGCGGATTTCAGCCAGCCCCATGCCATAGGCCGAGAGCAAGCCTGAGAACGGGTGCAGCAGCACCGTCTTGATGCCCAGGGCATCGGCCACGAGACAGGCATGCTGCCCGCCGGCGCCGCCGAACGAATTCAGCGCATAGCGCGTGATGTCGTAGCCGCGCTGGACGGATATCTTCTTGATCGCTTCGGCCATGTTGGCGACGGCGATCTGGATGAAACCATCGGCGACCTCCTCAGGCGAACGCCCGTCGCCGACCTCGGCCGCGAGCGCCGCGAATTTCAGCCGAACCGTCTCGACATCGAGCCGCTGGTCGCGGCTCTCGCCGAAGATCGGCGGAAACCAGGCCGGGATCAGCTTGCCGACCATGACGTTGGCATCGGTCACAGCGAGCGGTCCGCCCCGGCGATAGGCGGCAGGGCCGGGATTGGCGCCGGCCGAATCCGGCCCGACACGGAAGCGCGCGCCGTCATAATGCAAAATGGACCCGCCACCGGCCGCAACCGTATGGATCAGCATCATCGGCGCGCGCATCCGCACGCCCGCGACCTCGGTCTCGAAGGCGCGCTCATACTCGCCGTCGAAATGGGCGACATCGGTCGAGGTCCCGCCCATGTCGAAGCCGATGACCTTGTCGAACCCGGCCGAGCGCCCGGTCTCGGCGAGCCCGACGACGCCGCCGGCCGGGCCGGAGAGAATGGCGTCCTTGCCCTGAAACAGCTCGGCGGCGGTGAGACCGCCCGACGACATCATGAACATCAGCCGCGCGCCGGTGCGGGCGATGTCGAGTTCCTCCGAGACCTGCGCGACATAGCGCCCGAGGATCGGCGAGAGATAGGCATCGACCACCGCCGTGTCGCCTCGCCCGACCAACTTGATCAGCGGCGACACCTCATGGCTCACGGAAACCTGCGGGAAGCCGATCTCGCGGGCGATGCGGCCTGCGACCTGCTCATGGGCAGGGTAGCGGTAGGCATGCATGAAGACGATGGCGACGGCCCGGAAGCCGGCGTCGTAGTGCGCCTGCAGATCGGCCCGGATCGCGACCTCGTCGGGCACGGACTCGACCGCGCCATCGGCCAGCACGCGCTCGTCGACCTCGACGACGGCATCATAAAGCTGCTCCGGCTTGATGATCTCCTTGGCGAAGATGTCGGGCCTTGCCTGGTAGCCGATGCGCAGCGCGTCGCGAAAACCCTTCGTCGTCACCAGCAACGTCCGGTCGCCCTTGCGCTCCAGCAGCGCATTGGTCGCAACCGTCGTGCCCATGCGAACCTCGCCGACCGTAGCGACCGGGATCGGCTCGCCCGTCTTCAGGCCGAGATGATCGCGGATTCCCTGCACCGCCGCATCGCGATAGGCGCCCGGATTCTCCGAGAGCAGCTTTCTGGCGTGAAGTTTGCCTGCAGGATCCCTGCCGATCACATCGGTGAAGGTCCCGCCCCGGTCGATCCAGAAGTCCCAACGCGACGACGACATCCCCAACATTCCCTCGTTTCGCGTCAGCCAAGCCATCGCTGACGTTTCATCGATAAATTGTCGATGTGTTGTTGACAAGGCGGATTCGGCGGATACGATCGCAATTGTGACCGGAACATGGCTGAGGGGCCGGGGCGGTCGCGAGACGGAGGATGCAATGACGCAAAGAGTCCTGGCAAATGAAGGCGTGCCCCGCGCCACGTCACAGGGGCCGCGCCCATGATCCGCCGTTCGCTCGACGGCCTTTATCTCATGGCCGGCTATATCGCTGGCGTGTTCCTGCTGGTGATCTTCGCCCTGATGATGCTGCTCTCGGTCGGCCGCGAGATCAATTTCAACGTGCCCTCGGGCGACGACTTCGCTGGCTGGGCCTTCGCAGCCATGTCCTTCTTCGGTCTGGCCCACACCTTCAAGAAGGGCGAGATGATCCGTGTCGGGCTTCTGCTCGAGCGGCTGCACGGCCCTGCGCGCAAGCTGGCGGAATTGATGTCCCTCGCCGTCGCTGGAACCTTCATCGGTTTCTTCACCTGGCAAACGGGCAAGCTCGCCTATGATTCCTGGCAGTATTTCGACATGTCGACGGGCGTCGTCTCTGTCCCGCTGTGGATGCCGCAACTCTCCCTCGTGCTCGGTCTCGGCACTCTCCTGATCGCCATCGTCGACGAATTTATCATCGTCCTGCGCACGGGCCGCGCGACCTATGATATGCCGCCGCCGCAGACGACCGAGGAACTGATCGATCGCATCGCTCAGGGCGGGGGCGTCTGACAATGACACTGCCTACCCTCGCTCTCGTCCTTCTCGGCACGCTCGTCGTCATTCTCGCCAGCGGCGTCTGGATTGCGGTCGGACTCGGCATCGTCGGCCTGCTCGCGATGTATCTCGTCACCGACGTTCCGATCGGCCAGGTCCTCGCCACAACGGTCTGGAGCGCCGCCAGCGGCTGGACGCTCACGGCACTGCCGCTGTTCATCTGGATGGGCGAAATCCTGTTCCGCACGCGCCTGTCCGAGCAGATGTTCCAGGGTCTCTCGCCCTGGCTGCAATGGCTGCCCGGACGCCTGATCCACACCAACATCATCGGCTGCGGCATCTTCGCCGCCGTCTCAGGCTCCTCGGCGGCGACGGTCGCGACGATCGGCAAAATCTCGCTCCCTGAGCTCAAGAAGCGCGGCTATGACGAGCAGCTCAGCCTCGGCACGCTTGCCGGCTCCGGCACGCTTGGCCTGTTGATCCCGCCCTCGATCCCGATGGTGGTCTATGCGGTGACGGCCAATGTCTCGGTGCTGCAGGTTTTCCTCGGCGGTTTCCTACCCGGCCTGCTCGTGATGGCGCTCTATATGGGCTACGTCATTATCTGGTCGCTGCTGAACCCCGACAAGACGCCACCGCGCGACCCCAAGATTCCCTTCGTCGAGAAGCTCCGGCAGTCGGCCAAGCTCGCTCCCTGCCTGGTGCTGATCGCGGCCGTTTTCCTCTCGCTGGTGCTCGGTTTCGCCACCGCGACGGAATGTGCCGCGTGGGGCGTCAGCGGCGCGCTGTTCCTTGCCTTGTGGAGCCGCACGCTGACCTGGCGGACGCTCTTCGAGAGCATTATGAGCGCCACCCGCCTGACCTGCATGATCATGCTGATCCTGGCAAGCGCAGCCTTCTGCACGGCGGCGATGGCCTATACCGGCATCCCCGCCGCACTGGCGGACTGGGTCAAGGGCCAGCAGCTCTCCGCCCATATGCTCGTGCTCGCGCTGACCTGCATGTACATCATCCTGGGCTGCCTGATCGACGGCATCTCGATGATCGTGCTGACCGCCGTGATCGTGCTGCCGATGGTCAAGGAGGCGGGCTTCGATCTCGTCTGGTTCGGCGTCTATCTCGTCATCCATGTCGAAATGGCGCAGATCACGCCGCCCGTAGGCTTCAACCTGTTCGTGCTGCAGAACATGAGCGGCAAGGACACCTGGACGATTGCGAAAGCCGCATTTCCGTTCTTCCTTCTGCTCAACGTCGCCGTCATCATCATCACGACCTTCCCGCAGATCGTGCTCTATCTGCCCAAGCTCGCCTTCCCGGACTGAACCGTCTTCACAAGCAGCTCAACAAAGAGGGAAATGACATCATGATCAACCGCAAGACCTTCATCAGTCGCAAGACCTTCATGGCCGCGACGCTCGCCTTCGGCGTCAGCACGCTTGCCTTCGCCGCCCCCGCCGCGGCCCAGACCAAGTGGAACCTTCCGGCCGCCTATCCGGGCGACAACCCCCACAGCGAA
This sequence comes from Bosea sp. 124, assembly GCF_003046175.1. NCBI lineage: Bacteria > Pseudomonadati > Pseudomonadota > Alphaproteobacteria > Hyphomicrobiales > Alloboseaceae > Allobosea > Allobosea sp. 124. The sequence goes on along the minus strand of NZ_PZZM01000001.1, from coordinate 3,695,003 downwards.
AACCTCGTCCTCTTCGCCAAGGACGTCGAGGCCGCCACGGGCGGCAAGCTCCAGATCACCGTCCACCCCAACGCCTCGTTGTTCAAGGCGCCCGAGATCAAGCGTGCCGTCCAGAGCGGCCAGGCGCAGATGGGCGAGGTCCTGCTCTCGATCCATGAGAACGAGGACCCGATCTTCGGCATCGACGTTGTGCCGTTCCTCGCGACCTCCTTCGCAGACTCCAAGAAGCTCTACGCCGCCTCCAAGGCCGCCGTGGAGAAGAAGCTCGACGCCCAGGGCGTCAAGCTGCTGTTCATGGTCCCCTGGGCTCCGCAGGGCGTCTACACGAAGAAGGATATCAACACGATCGAGGACATGAAGGGCCTGAAGTGGCGCTCTTACAATGTCGGCACCGCCCGTCTCGGCGAGTTGCTCGGCATGCAGTCGGTCACGATCCAGGCGGCGGAACTGCCGCAGGCGCTGGCGACCGGCGTCGTCAACTCCTTCATGTCCTCGGGCGGCACGGGCTACGATTCGAAGGTCTGGGAGTCGCTGACCCATTTCTACGACACGCAGGCCTGGATCCCGAAGGATGCGACCTTCGTCAACAAGGCCGCCTTCAACGCCCTCGACAAGGCGACGCAGGACGCGATCCGGAAGGCTGCGGCAACCGCCGAGGAGCGCGGCTGGAAGATGTGGCAGGAGAAGGCCGGCTGGTATCTCGACCAGCTCAAGGCCAAGGGCATGAAGGTGATGGCGCCCTCGCCCGAGCTCGCCGCCGGCTTCAAGAAGGCAGGCGATACCCTCACCGCCGACTGGCTGAAGAAGGCCGGCGCCGACGGCCAGGCCATCGTCGACGCCTACAAGAAGATGTGAGCAGCGATGTCATGGTCGGCCTTGAGCCGACCATCGCTTGCAGGAGATTCTCGGGTCGGCGCCGTGGCGCCGCCCGAGAATGACGGGCGTTTCAATCATGCCAGAAACAAAGCCGTTCCCCGACGACCTCGGCCCGATCGTCTCCTCCGGCCACCTCGCCGCGGGCGCGATGCCGGCGCTATCGGAGTTCGAGTTCGCGATGAACATGACGGTGCATGCCTTCCAGCGCTGGATGGTGCGCTGCATGGCGGCGGCCGGCGTGCCCGATCTCTCGCCGCTCGACGTGCTGGTGCTGCACAACGTCAACCACCGGGCCAAACCCAAGCGGCTGGCCGACATCTGCCTCGTCCTCAACATCGAGGACACGCATCTGGTGAACTACGCCCTCAAGAAGCTGGAACGGCTGAAGCTCCTGAAATCCGGGCGCAAGGGCAAGGAAAAAACCGTCACCGTCACGCCCGCCGGCGAGGACGCCTGCAAGCGCTACGCCCAGATCCGCGAGCAGTTGCTGGTCAAATCGGTGCTCGCCACCGGCCTCGAACCTGCGCGCATCTCCGAGATCGCCGCCGCCATGCGCTCGCTCTCGGGCCAGTACGACCAGGCGGCCCGCGCCGCGGCGAGCCTATGACGCCCGGTCGGGCGCGGCTCGGCCCAGTGCCCGGCTAGCTGTCGTTCTCGATCCTGATCACGGCGCGCGTGCCCTTCGGCTGCTGTGCGTATTCGATCGTGGTCGACAGGCTCTTCGCCATCGCGCCGATGATCTTGCCGCCGAGGCCCGTCCCCGTCGCCTGACCCTGGCCGGTCCAGCCGACGCCGTCATCGGCGACAACCAGCACGGTCGCCCCGTCGGCATCCCGCGACAGCGAGACGCGGATTTCGCCTGGCTCCTCCGGATAGGCGTATTTGATCGCGTTCGTGACCAGTTCGGTCACGATCATGCCAATCGAGACCGCCTTGTCGGTCTTGGCCTGGATCGGCACCGCCTCGAACCGGATCGTCGGCGTCCGCCCCGCCGCCGACATCGACTGGCCGAGTTCGCCGACCAGCGATTCGAGATAGGCCGCGAGATCGACCGTCCTGACATCCTCCGAGGTGTAGAGGCTGCGATGCAGATTGCCGATCGCCGTGATCCGCGCCTGCGTCTCGGCGAGCGCGGCGCGCGCGCCGGCATCCTTCACCGCCGAGGCCTGCATGCGCACCAGCGAACTCACCAGGGAGAGGCTGTTGGCGACACGGTGATTGACCTCGGCCAGCAGCACGATTGCACGGTCGCGCGCCTCGCGGACCTCGCGTTCGGCCGCCTCCTTGGCGCGCATCAGTCGCGTCCGCTCGGCCGAGTGCTCGAGCGCCGAAACGAGCAGGATCTCGAAATCCTCGCCGATCGTCTTGACGACATAGTCGACGGCGCCGGCCTTCAGCGCCTGCACCGCGATCGACAGTTCCGAAGAAGCGGTGACATAGACGACCGGCGGCGCACCCTCGCTGCGGCTCAGCTCCGCCAGCACGTCGAGGCCAGAACTCGTCCCGAGATCATGGTCCAGAATGACGGCATCGATGCCGCCGCGGGCGATGCGGGCGTAGCCGGACTGTGGATCCAGCACATGCTCGACGGCATACCCACGCCGGCCAAGCATCTTCTGGACGAGACGGCCCAGCGCGGCGTCGTCGTCGATATAGAGGATCGTGAGCGTGCGGTTCGGCATCGTGGCGGCAGTCGCGCGGAGCGCTCAGCGTGTCTCGGGCACTTGCATGACCGAAAAGAACAGCCCGAGCTGGCGGATCGCGTTGGCGAAGCCGTCATAGTTCACCGGCTTCGTGATGTAGACATTGGCGCCGAGATCATAGCAGCGCTGGATTTCGCGACTATCGTCCGTGGTGGTCAGGACCACGACCGGCGAGCGCTTGGTGTGCAGGTTGGCCTTGACCTTCTCGAGGATGTCGACGCCGCCCATATCGGGCAGATTGAGGTCGAGCAGGATCAGGAGCTGGCGCCCCGAACTCACCATGCCGGAGCCGTCGGGGCCGAACAGATAGGCGAGCGCATCCGTCCCGTTGGTGAAGGGGATGATCTCGTTGTTGACGCCCGCGCGCCGGATGTTCTTCTCGATCAGCCGGGCGTGGCCTTCGTCATCCTCGATCATCACGATCGAAACTGGCTTTCCGTTGGACACGTTCAGATACTCCGTTTGACTGTCGCGAGGTCGCTCGGCAGCAGAACCGTGAAGGTCGTTCCCACCCCGAATTCGGACCGCACGGTGATGTCCCCGCCGAGATTACGCACCAGCGTGCGCACATGCGCCAGACCGATACCCTCTCCGGGTGTATTTTGCGTTCCCGAGCGGCGAAACAGCTCGAAGATCCGCTCATGATCGCCGGCCGCGATGCCGCGGCCATTGTCCTCGATCTCGATCGCAATCCAGCCGGGACGGACGGCCCGCGTCCGCGCAACGATCTCCAGCGGACGCTCGGACGAGCGATACTTGATCGCGTTGTCGAGCAGATTGCCGACGATCTGGTCGAGCGAGAAGCTGTCGCTGACGATGCTGCCCACCTTGGCGTCGATCGTGATGCCGCCGCCCGTCTCGCTGGCCTGGTGGTGCACGGCAGCAGCAGCCGCCTCGAGCTGCGCGCCCAGCTTCAGCCGCTCGGGTTTGAGCGCCCTGCTGCCCTCGCGCGAGATCTTGAGGATCGCATTGATCAGCCCGTCCATCTTGCGCGTCGAGGAGCGAATGAATTCGAGCGCCTCCGGCGCGTCGGTTTTCAGTGCGAGCTCCGCCTCGGGCTTCAGCTCGGCGGCCTTTTCGCCCTCCGCTTCGACATAGGCCTCGATCGGCTTGAAAGTGGCCTCCAGCTCGCTGGTGAAGCCCATGATGTTGACCAGCGGCGCGCGCAGGTCATGCGTGACGATATAGGCGAAGCGCTGGATTTCCTCATTGGCCTTGACCAGCGCATCGGTGCGCTCCCGCACCCGCTCTTCGAGGCCGACATTCAGCCCTTCGAGCTCGCGGCGCGCCGCCATGATCTCGCGGGTATAGCCGAGAATCGTCCAGGCGGCGGTGGCGGCCAGCCCCAGGATGACGATCGCCCCGATGATCGTGACCCAGCGCAGCCGAAAGGCCGTGGTCTCCTGCGCCGCGATGGCCGCGATCAGCGCCGACTCCGATCGTTCGAGGATGCTGGCGAAGCCGGCGCGCGCCTCGTCCATCAGCGCTCTGCCGCGCCCGTCACGCACGGTGGCCAGCGCCTGCTCGAAATTGCCGCTTTGCGCGACCTCGACGGTCGCGGTCAGCTCTGCAAGCTTCGCCGCCAGGCCCGTCTTCAGCCTGTCGATATAGGGCGCCATGTCCGGCAGCCCGTCGACCGACGCCGCCAGGCGCCCGAACCGCTCGTCATAGCGGGCAAGGGCATCGCTGTAGGGTGAAAGGTACTCCCGATCCCGCGTCAGCAGGAAGCCGCGCTGGCCGGTCTCCGCATCCTGCACCAGCGACATCAGATCGGCCGAAGCGCTGCGCACCTCGCGAGCGGCCACGACATCGCTGAAATTGCGCTCGGTCGCCAGGGTCAGCCAGAGCGAACTGACGACGATCGCGATGAGGACGGCGATGCCCGCCGCCATCAGCAGCAGGTTGGTTCGCCGGAAGAAGGCTTGGGAGATGGGCATGGTCGGTCCGGAGGGTAACGCCGCTTCGATGACCGTTCACGCGCCGGCTCGCAAGGTAAAATGACATGGTGGCGCAGGTTACGCCGTGCGTTCGGCGAGACGGAATGCCCCCGCACGCGCGGCCGGCCACACGGCCCCCTTGGTAGGGCGGATCGAGAGCATGATACGGCCATTGGCGAGAGGGGGAATAAGGTGGGGAGAATACGGTCGGGCATAGGAGACGATGTGCCAAAGGACCGCCGTCGCCACCTGCTCAAGAAGGAAGATTGCCTTTCTGATACGCTCGCCATCGTGGATGGCGCGCCTCCGGCTGCGAAACATGCGATGGTTCGGCCTCGCCGATCGGCGCCAGGGAACAAGCTGCATGGACATCGTCGTCACGCCGACCGCCCTCGGGGCCTGGAACCTGGTCGATCTGCTGGGGCGCCACGTCGGTATCGTCGAGGAAGCCGCGCCAGCTGAATTCCGGATCACCCTCGGCGAGCGTATCGCCGATTCGATGCGCGCCATGAAGCGCGGCCCTTTCGCCACGCTCGACAAGGCCCTGTCCGAGATCGAGACCTTTACCCGATCGACCTGCCGGCTGGCACCGTCCATCGGCCCGGAGAAGGAGGCGTGATGCCCGCCGACGGCGCCAGGCTCTCGAAGATGGCGCATCGCAGAAAGGGAACGGTTCGGCTCCACGCAGCCGGCTCTAGTGTTTTTCTGGATCGGGCGCCGGACTCACGCGGTCCATGGCCGCCTTCTCCAATCGTAGGGCTTTCAGCCGGGCCGTTTTCGCATCGCGAGCCTGCTCGACCTGCTCTGTCTCGGACATGATCCTGGACTGCACCGACGAGCGGTTCTGAACGCGCAGGAACGCGTTGTCGGCATCGACGCGCAGTTTCGACTTCGCGGTCATCGCCTAATCCTTCGCACCGTCGCCTGCTGCTGCCTCGATCTCGTGATGATCGATCGCCCGTTCGCGGCCGTCCGGTCCACGGACGCGGTACTGCGCCTCCCTGTTGTCACGCGCCGGCATCAGCCGCGTGATCTCGAAGGGGCCGACCCGGGGCTGGTTGGCGAAATCCCGAGTCAGTTCGACGAGATCGCCGGGCTTGTAGGGTGGGCGTGCCATATCGTCAGCCTTTTCCGGAAATGTCAGCCGCAGTAATGCGGTGGTAGCTGGCCCGGCGCCGGCCATAAGCCGCCGACGCCGCATTCAGGATCGCATCGCGATGGCTGTCGAAGGTCGCGAGCAGTTGCGCCTCGTCATCGCCGGTGGCCGCGCCGAGCTTGCGCAGGGCGTCGATCTCGATCTGGAAAGCAATCTCCAGCGCGGCGTCCGAGCCCCAGAAGCTGATGCAGGAGCGGCCGGCATCGAAGCTGCGCACCGGATTGGGAAAGTTCAGTGCCATCTTGATGCCTCTCTTCGCGGCCGAGACTCAGGACGCCAGGAAGGCGGCCTGCGCGACGGGCACAGAAAGATGGACCGGAACCGGGATACGGGGCCGCAGCGGCAGCGGCATCGGCGGCTCGTCGGCGCGCAGCCGATCATCGATCATGTCGAGAATCTCGTCATCGACCGTCGCGTCGAACTTGCGGGCGAACAGGCAGTGGCTCGCCAATAAGTCCGGCGCATCCTCGGCGATGAAGGTGCGCGGGCGCAGCTTGATGTCGCCGTCGGGCACCCAGTCGATCATGCGCAGGTCGTCGCTGACGATCTCGCCATGGGCCGTCGTGTTCATCATCACGGTCTGGAAGAACCCCTCATCGGCGATGAACGTGTTGCGGTAGAAGGCCTTGTAGCGCTTTGCCTGCGGATCATGGCAGACGAACTCGCAGAAGCGCCGGCTGACGATCATCCACTGGTTGCCGATATAGGGCGAGACGCCCGCCATGAAGGAGCGCGGGAACGGCGTCCTGACGATGCGCTTCTCGAACTCGATCACGTAGCGGCCGATGCGCTTCATGGTCTCGGGCCGCGCCTTGCGCTGATCGAGGACCTTGATGAACTCCTTGCCGCGGTTGCGCTTCAGGAAGGTGGCGATCTCGTCCTGGCTCTTGAGCGGATAGTCCTGGCCGCTCAGATTGATGAAGAACTCCCAATCGGCGCCCATTTCGAGCAACTGAGCCATGCCGCGCAGTTCGGCATCGACGAGGCTGTAGCCGCCCCAGAGCGCGCGGTGACCCTTGAGGATCGCGCTGTTGGGAAAGCCGCGCAGGAAACGGCGAATATCGGCTTCCAGCTCCGGGCCCGAATTCTTGTCGACATGGATCAGATAGTGATTGGCGGGATCGTAGATTGACTTGAACATGCGCTTGAACTGCGCGGGATACCGATGAACCAGAACAAGATACGCGATCAAATCTGAATTTCCTTAAATAGGAGGCAGAAAAAGAGATAGATGAATCATGGAAACGGCGCCGGCACCTGGACAAACGACGCCCACAGGCGACGGCAGGGACCGGCACCAGTGCCCATCCGCCGCGCAAGCGCGCGCCATCTGCCCCAAAAGGAGCTTCAGCAATACCGATATTGTCTCGAGGCTGGCCGTACCGGAGCAGATCAACCGCAACCGCGGCTTGCTCTCGACGACCCTGTTTTGGACATGGTGTGGCCCACCTCCCATTATAAGGGCACCGCAGGAATAAGTCGGCCATCGAAAGACCACTGTTGGCGCTCGCAGCATGCTAGCCATGGACCGCCCGCCGCGCCGGTCGGCCGGGAGAGCGACCATGCAGACCATCAGCGCCAACGGAGCCGCGATCCCTTCATTGGGTTTCGGAACCTTCCGCATGGAGGGCAAAGACGTGCTGCGGATGGTCCCGGCCGCGCTGCGGCTCGGCTTCCGTCATGTCGACACGGCCCAGATCTATCGCAACGAGGCCGAGGTCGGCGAAGCCATCACCCGCAGCGGCGTGCCGCGCGGCGATATCTTCCTGACCACCAAGGTCTGGATCGACAATTTTGCCTCGGACAGGTTCATGGCTTCGGTCGATGAAAGCCTCGCCAAGCTGCGGACCGACCATGTCGACCTCCTGCTGCTGCACTGGCCCAACGGCACCGTACCGCTGGCCGAGCAGATCGGTGCGTTGAACGCGGTGCGCGAGGCTGGAAAGACCAGCCACATTGGCGTCAGCAACTACAACATCGCCCTTTTGAAAGAGGCGATGGCGCTCAGCGATGCGCCGCTTGTGACCAATCAGGTCGAGTATCACCCCTTTCTGGCGCAGAACCGGCTGCTCGCAGCATTGCGTGATGCCGGCATGGCGCTGACCGCCTATTACGCGATGGCGGACGGAAAGGTCTTCGAAGACGCGACGCTGGCGGAACTGGCGCGCCGCCATGACCGCAGCATCGCCCAGATCGTCCTGCGCTGGCTGGTGCAACAGTCGGGCGTGGTGGCGCTGACAAAAACGCTGAGCGAGGTGCGGGCGCGCGATAATGCCGCGATCTTCGACTTCGAACTCGATGACGCCGACATGGCAGCCATCGGCGCCCTCGCCCGCCCGGACGGTCGTCGGCTCAGCCCGGACGGACTTTCGCCCATTTGGGATGTCTGAGGTCCTGCACCAGCCAACCGGGGCAGGTGTCGCCGACCGACCGGCAGCGAACATCGCGCACGGCCCCGATGCGACAGATCCTCACTCACGCGCAAGGCGAGCCTGGCGAAACCGCCGGGCCCGCACCTTCGCGCGCTTCTCCTCGCATCACTCCGCCTCGTGCTGCCGCTCCGCATACTCCGCCATCAGCCGCTCATGCCGGGACCAGAAGCCGCGCGGCTTTTGCCCGAGCAATTGGTCCTCGAGCAAGCCGAGATGCAGGTGCCAGCCGCTGGAGACGTTCGCCATCCGGCTCTTCGTCGCAAGCCTGCGATGGGTCAGCACAAGGCGGACCTTGTCTCCGGCCGGCGTCAGCTCGATCTCGACGTCGGAATCCGGATCGCCCATGCCCTGCCAGGTGAAGGACAGGCGATGCGGTGGCTCCCACACCGTCACGGTGCCGCCCATCAGCGCGCCCTCGTCATTCATTTTGCGATGGCTTTCCGGCGGCGGCTCGTCGGTGATCTGCGAATGCTTGAAGTAGAGCGCGATCTGTCCGCCCGCGTGCGGCTCGGTTTCGCCGCCGCAAAACCAGGTCGCGCGCTTGTCGGCTTCCGTCAAATAGGCCCAGACCCGCTCGATCGGGCCGGACAGCAACCGCTCGAAGCGCACCGCGCCACTCTCCAGGACGGCACCATACTCGTTGCTCGTACCAGCTTGCATCACGCCTCCTCGCCCGGATCGGGCTTTTGCAGCGCAGCCTCGAGGGCTGCCAGTCTGTCGGGCCAGAACGCGCGTACGCGCCTGACCCATTGGTCGAAACCGTCGATGCCGTCGGGATCCAGCGCATAGATCCGCCTTTGCCCGGCGACCGTGACCCGAACCAGCCGGGCCTCTCGCAGCGTCCTGAGATGCTGCGAGATTGCCGGCGCCGACACCGTGAACCGCTCGCCGATCTCACCGGCCGAGAGCGCGCCTTGCGCCAGCATCTCGACGATGCGGCGGCGTGTCGGGTCGGCGAGAGCGGCAAATGCGTCCATAGCCTATTAATTCGATATCTACTTAATTAAGTCAATAATAAATTATTGTGCGGCGCTTCTGGTCTGCCCCCTCCGCTGCGGGCGCGCTTGATCGCGACGGCGGGCTCGGCCATTGCGAAGGCCCTTCCACGGCACCCGGCGACGCATGCCCACCCGAAACGCGACCCTGGCCGGCATCGCCATGATGCTGCTCGGCATCCTGATGTTCTCCCTCAACGACGTGATGGGGAAATGGCTGGTCGCGACCTACACGGTCGGCCAGGTCCTGCTGCTGCGCAGCGCCGCCGCGCTGCTGCTGCTTCTGCCTTTCGTCTTCGCCCAGGGGATCGGCCGCACGCTCAGGCCGGAAAAGCCCGGGCTGCAGGTCTTGCGCGTGCTCTTCGGCTCCGGCGAGGTCGCGCTGTTCTACCTCGCCGTCTCCTATCTGCCGCTTGCCGACACGATGACGATCTGGCTCGCAGCGCCGATCTGGGTGGTCATCCTGGCCGCGCTGCTGCTCGGCGAACGCGTCGATACCGGCCGCTGGCTCGCGGTGGCGATGGGCTTCGTCGGCGTCGCAGTGTCGCTGGATCCGACCGGCGCGAGTCTCTCGCTGCCGGCCCTGATCGCGCTGGCCGGCAGCATCCTGTTCGCCGGCATGATGATCGCCGGCCGGCAGCTGCGCGGCACGCCCGACGTCACGCTCGTCGCCTGGCAAACGCTGGGCGCCCTGCTGATGGGGCTCGTCCTGCTGCCTTTCGGCTGGGTGATGCCGAGCCTGACCGACGCCGCGCTGATCGCCCTGCTCGGCGTCGTCGCGATGGTCGCGCATCTCTGCGTCACGCGCTCGCTCAAGCTGGCCGAGGCGTCGGTCGTCGTGCCCTACCAATACACGCTGATCATCTGGGCGCTCGTCTTCGGCTGGTTCGTCTTCGGCGACTGGCCGACACCGGCGATGCTGGCGGGCGCCGCACTGATCGTGGCGGCCGGCCTCACCCTGCTTGTGCTCGAACGGCGCGTGGCCCCCGCTAAAGCCGCGCTTGATCTCCCCTGACCGGGCACGCGACACTCTCCCCCTCGCTGGCGAAGGATTAAGACCATGGCCCTGATCACCTATCTCACCACCGTCAAGTTCGGCTTCGGCGAGATCGCCGGCATCGAGGCGGATCTCGCCGGCATCGGCGTCTCGAAGCCGTTGATCATCGCCGACAAGGGTATCGTCGCGGCAGGCCTGGTCGCCACCGTGCAGGGACAGTCTCCCCTCCTGGCGGCCGCGCCCGTCTTCGACGCCACGCCGACCAACCCGACGGAAGACGCTGTCGAGGCTGCCCTCGTGCTCTATCGGCAGCACGCTTGCGACGGGCTCGTCGCCATCGGCGGCGGCTCGCCGATCGACCTCGCCAAGGGCGTAGCGCTGCTCGCGACGCATCCAGGCTCGCTCGAAGCCTACGCCGCGATCCTCGGCGGCATTCCGAAGGTCACGTCGGCCGTCGCGCCGGTGATCGCCGTGCCGACGACCTCCGGCACCGGCAGCGAAGTCGGCCGCGCCGCGCTGATCACCCTGAAGGACGGCCGCAAGCTCGGCTTCATCTCACCCTATCTGATCCCGCGGCTCGCGATCTGCGATCCCGAGCTGACGCTCGGCCTGCCCGGCTGGCTCACCGCCGCGACCGGCATGGACGCCGTGACCCACTGCATCGAGACCTATCTCAGCCCCCGCGAAAATCCGCCGGCCGAGGCGATCGCGCTCGACGGGCTGAAGCGCGCCGTCGACTTCATCGAGCGCGCCGTCAAGGACGGGGCCGACCGCGAAGCCCGCAAGGAGATGATGATGGCGGCCCTTCAGGGCGGCCTCACCTTCCAGAAGGGGCTAGGGGCCGTGCATGCGCTCTCCCACCCGCTCGGCGGCCTCAAGGAGGTCTCGCTGCATCACGGCACGCTCAACGCCGTGCTGCTGCCGGCCGTGCTGCGCTTCAACGAACCGGAGGCGAAAGCGAAATACGCCACGATCCGCGCCACGCTCGGTCTTCCGCCGGACACCGACCTCGCGGCCTGGATCGCCGATCTGGTCAGGAGACTCGGCATGCCCGGCAGCCTGTCGGCGATGGGGCTCCCCCACGCCGTGATCCCCGCCATCGCCGAAGCCGCGACCAAGGACCATTCGAGCGCGACCAACCCGCGCACCGCGAGCGCAGCCGACTATGCCGCCATGCTGGAGGCATCCTTCGGCTGAAAATACCGCTGCTATCCGCCACCGCGCCGGCCACCGGCCGGCGCATCGTCGAGCACAAGGCCAGCCGACACCGAGACCCAGGGCCGAAGAGGGAGAAGACGCAGATGACGAACAGACGTGACATGCTCAAGGGCGGGCTGGCCGGCGCCGGTGTCGCGCTCGCCGCCGGCGCGACGCCAGCCGCCGCGCAGACTACCGGCGCCACGATCAAGTGGCGCATGACCTCAAGCTATCCGAAAGCGCTCGACGCCGTCTTCGGCGCCGGCGACATCTTCAGCAAGGCGGTCTCGGACATGTCCGGGGGGCGCATCCAGCTCCAGCACTTCGCCGCCGGCGAGGTCGTGCCCGGACTGCAGGCGCTCGACGCCGTCCAGAACGGCACCGTCGAATGCTGCGACACGGCAGCCTTCTACTATATCGGCAAGGACCCTTCCTTCGCCTTCGGCGCGGCGGTGCCCTTCGGCCTCAACACACGCCAGCAGAACGCCTGGTTCTTCCAGGGCGGGGGCCTCGCGCTCTTCAACGAATTGCTGGCGCAGTACAATGTCATCGGGCTGCCGATCGGCAATACCAACGCCCAGATGGCAGGCTGGTTTCGCAAGGAAATCAAGACGATCGACGATCTCAAGGGCCTCAAGATGCGGATCGGCGGGCTCGCCGGCCAAGTCATCGCGAAACTCGGTGCCGTACCCCAGCAGATCGCCGCAGGCGACATCTACCCGGCACTGGAACGCGGCACGATCGACGCCGCCGAATGGGTCGGCCCCTATGACGACGAGAAGCTCGGCTTCAGCCGCGTCGCGCCCTATTACTACTATCCCGGCTGGTGGGAGGGCTCCTCCGCCATCCTGTTGATGATCAACAGGGCGAAGTGGGACGAACTCAGCGCCACCGACAAGGCTGTCTTCACCGCTGCGGCCCATCAGGCCCACTCGCTGACCATCGCCAAATACGACGACGTCAACCCGGCCGCGATCAAGCGCCTGATCGCGGCGGGCACGCAGTTGCGCGCCTTCTCGCCCGAGATCATGGACGCCTGCGCCAAGGCGGCGAACGAACTCTACGAGGAGATCGGCGCCAAGAACCCGATGTTCAAGAAACTCCACGACCACATGATGGCCTATCGCAACGAGCAATTGCTCTGGCAGCAGGTCGCCGAGTTCAATTACGACGCCTACCAGATTCGTTCGCGCGCCCGTCGCTGACAGCGGCGGCGTCCCGGGGCTGCCGCCTCGGGGCGCCGCTCAGTAAAGCCGCGTCCTGTAGCCCTCCTCGAGGCCGGCCTCGGCCTCCGCCACACCGATGGCCTTCGTCTGCTCGGCGACAATCCGGCCCAGCGACGGGAAGCTGCTGCGCTCGACCTGCGAGGACGGATCCCAGAGCTTCGAGCGGATCAGCGCCTTGCCGCAGTGGAAGAACGCCTCCTCGACCTCGACCAGCAGACCGAGCGTCGGCGTCCGCTCCTGCACGGTCGCAGGTTCGAGCAGGGCGGGGTCCCGCGTCAGCCGGGCGCGGCCGTTGACCCGCAATGTCTCGGCGATGCCCGGCACCATGAAGATCAGCCCGACGCCGGGCGCGGCCAGGACATTGCCGTAGCTGTCGACGCGGTTATTGCCACGCCTGTCGGGAATCAGCAGCGTGCGGTCGTCCAGCACCTCCACGAAGCCGGGCGCGTCGCCACGCGGGCTGGCATCGGCTCGCCCCGCCCCGTCGGCGCTCGCCAGGACGAGGAACGGCGAGAGCGCGATGAAGTCACGGCAGAACCCGTCGAGCCGGTCCAGAACCTTGCGCTCGGCCAGCGGGTGGAGCGTACCGATATGCGCCCTCAGCTCCGCCGGATCGGCAATGCGCGCTGCGATGTCGTCGAACTGCACGGTCATGTCGTCCTTCCTCCGGATCGCCGCGAGTGTCCCCGATCGGGCCCCGCCGCGCCAGCCGGGTGTTGCCCTGACGCTGCATCGGCGAATCGAAATGCCGCAATGCGCGTTGAGAAGGCCCGAATCGGCGCGCAGCGCTTGACCCTCGCGGCCGCCCCCGCCATCGTTCCACGAATCTTTGACCCTCTGCACGAGGCTTGCCCCATGCGCCGCGCTTTGCTGCGAACCGCCCTCGCCTCCCTCGCCGTACTCACGGCGGCTGTCTCGGCCGAGGCCTCGGGCGGACGCCAGGTCCACCCGGCCGATCGCGCCGAGAACCGCATCATCGCGATGAACGGCAACCTGCCGGCCTGCGACGACTCGGCCGTGCTCGGCGAGATCACGAGCTGGTTCAATTCGCGCGAGGCCAAATTCTGGGGCCCGCTCCAGGCCGTGGCCTATGACCGGATCCAGTCGATCGGCTTCCGTCCGCTCGGCGACGATTTCATTCCGCGCCGCTTCTGCACCGGCCGGATCGCACTCAACGACGGCACGCTGCACCGCATCGACTATTCGGTGCGCGAGGATCTCGGCCTCTTCAGCTGGACCTGGAACGTCAACTGGTGCGTCAGCGGTCTCGACCGTCACCGCAGCTACGCGCCCGACTGCCAGATGGCCCGGCCCGGCCCCGAGAAGTAACACCGCGCCGTGGCACCTGTGTGGGCCTGCCTGCGCCTGCTCGGTTTGCTCGCCGTCCTGACAAGTGCAGCCCAGGCACAGGGCCGCAACCAGCGTGGCGGCGAGCCCGGCGATTTCGACTTCTATGTCCTGGCCCTATCCTGGTCGCCCGGCTTCTGCGAACTCGACGGCGACCGTGACCGCAACCGCGAGCAATGCGCCGACGGGGCCGGCCTGCGCTTTGTCGTCCACGGCCTCTGGCCGCAGAACGAGCGCGGCTACCCGAGCGATTGCGGTCCGGCCGGGCGCACGCCCTCGCGAATCGCGCTCGAACAGGCGAAGGGCCTGTTTCCAACCGAGAGCCTCGCCCGCTACGAATGGCGCAAGCACGGCACCTGCTCGGGCGCGGGTCCGAGCGACTACTTCGCCGATGTCCGGCGCGCCCGTGACAGGATCGTGATTCCGCCTGTGCTCGCCAAGGCCGAGCGCAACCAGAACTGGACCGCAATCGATCTCGAACGGGCCTTCGTCGCCGCCAATCCCGGGTTGCGCACCGATATGATGTCGGTCGCCTGCAAGCGCGGCGTGCTGCAGGAGGTCCGCATCTGCCTGAGCAAGGACCTGCGCGATTTCCGCATGTGCCAGGAGGTCGACCGCTCCGGCTGCCGCACGCGCGACATCACCGTCGTCGCGCCGCGCTGACAGCGGCGGCAAAGCCGCGTAAGAGCGCGGGATGAATTATCGCCACGGCTTCCATGCCGGCAATTTCGCGGATGTCCTCAAGCACGTCGTGCTGATGCGCATCCTGACCCATCTCAACGGCAAGGCCACGCCCTATCGCGTCGTCGACACGCATGCCGGTGCGGGCCGCTACGATCTCGGCTCCGAAGAAGCGCTGCGGACGCATGAGTGGAAGGACGGCGTCGCGCGGCTCGACCTGTCGCCCCTGTCGCCGGCCGTCGAAGCGCTGCTCAAGCCGTGGCGCGACGCGGTCTCCGGCGCCCGCACGCTTTACGGCGCCGATGCCTATCCCGGTTCGCCCTGGCTCTGCCGGCAGGCCATGCGCGGTGATGACCGCCTGATCGCGGCCGAACTGCATCCGCAGACCCACAAGAAGCTTGTTCAGGTCATCGGCCGCGACGATCGCTGCAAGGCGCTGGCGATCGACGGCTGGAACGCGCTGCGCGGCAATGTCCCGCCGAAGGAGCGGCGCGGCCTCGTCCTGATCGATCCCCCCTTCGAGGAGAAGGACGAGTTCGCCACGCTGGAAGCGGAACTGATCGCCGCCCATCGCAAATGGCCGACGGGCATCTATGCGCTCTGGTATCCGGTCAAGGATCGGCTCGCCGTCGCGAATCTGCTTTCGGCCATAACCGCTGCCAGCATTGGCCGCCTGCTCCGGCTCGAGATCGACGTCGATCGGCCGGAGGCCGCCGGCGGCCTGAGCGCCACCGGCATGCTGGTGATCAATCCGCCCTGGCTGCTCGCGGAGGAAGCGCGGCTCCTGTTGCCCGCCCTGACGGAGCGCCTCGCCCAGGGGCCGCGCCCGCGCTATCTATGCGAGCCGATCCGCCCGGACGGCTGAACCGCCTGCTCTCGATCCAGGGTCTCATCCATGCTCATCCTGCGCTCCTCCCCCGCCTCCCCCTTCGGCCGCAAGGTCAAGATGGCGGCATCCGAACTCGGCCTGATGGACCGGATCGAGATCGTCGTGGCCGACACCAATGATCCAGCCGAGCCTCTCCGCCAGCAGAACCCGCTCGGGAAGATCCCGACTTTGGTGCTGGAAGACGGCACGACGCTGTTCGATTCGCGCGTCATCGTCGATTATCTCGACCATCTCGCCGGTGACGGCCGTCTCATCCCGGCCGGCAACGAGCGCTTCGTGCAGTTGCGGCTTCAGGCACTGGCCGACGGTCTCTGTGACGCGGCTCTGCTCCAGGTCTACGAAACGCGCTTCCGTCCGGAAGAAGGTCGCAATGCAGCCTGGGTCGCCAATCAGGTCGGCAAAGTCGCGCGCGCACTCGCCGCGCTCGAGGCAGCCCCGCCCACCTTCCCCGACCGGCCGCGGATCGGTGAGATCGCGCTCGCCTGCGCGCTCGGCTATCTCGACCTGCGCTTCGCCGGCGCTTGGCGCGCCGACCATCCGCGCCTCGTGGCCTGGCTCGATGCCTTCGCCGCCAGGGTCCCGGCCTTCGAAACCACGCGTTTCAAGGGCTGACCGGCAGATCTCTATCGCCGGAGATCGAAACGCGCCCCCCTAGACAACAAAAAACCCGGTGGCCGAAGCCACCGGGTTCAGAAGGTCCCCGGGAGGGGAGGCAGACTAGAACTTGTAGTTCAGGCCGGCGCGGACAACCGAGAAATCGGTGCCAACCTTGACGCCCGTGTTGAACACGCTCTTCTCGCCCAGATCGACGTAGAGATACTCGATCTTGGCAGTCCAGTTGTTGGTGAAGGCGTATTCGAGGCCGGCGCCGATGGCGTAGCCGCCGGTGTGGCTCTTGTCGGTCGAGCCGATGCCAGCGATCGTGGTCTTCACGTTGCCGTAAGCCCAACCACCGGTGACGTAGGGCATGAACCGGTCGAAGGCGAGGCCGGCGCGAACACGCACCGTGCCGAAGTAGTCGGTCCGGATGCGATCGCCGAAGCCGTTGCTGGCGCTCAGATCGGCACCCTGGATGTCAGCCTCGACGCCGAGGACGAACTGGCCCATCTGGTAGTTGTAGCCAACCTGTCCACCGCCCGTGAAGCCGTCGATGTCACCGATCGAAACGGTGCGGGGCAGGACGAAGGAACCGGCATTCACGTTGCCGAAAGCGTAACCGGCGTTGGCGCCGACGTAGAAGCCGGTCCAGGTGAAGACCGGAGCGTAGACCGGGGCGACGACGGGGCCCTTGCGGGACGGCAGATCGGCGGCAGAGGCGGCACCGGCAGCGACGAGGCCGATCGCCGCGACGCTCGAAAGCAGAAACTTCTTCATGATGGAACTCCTAGGGTCGTCGCTTTGCCGGTGAGGCCGGCGGGTGATGTCGATGGAATGGTTATAAGACCAGAAGTCGGCTTTGTCTGTTGCGGCGAAAACACATCTGCCGTGCAGACCGCGGCAGAAATGCGGCAAGATCGGGATGACTAGGGCAAATGCGTAAAGGCGGATTAGTGATTGTTAAAGCGCCCTGAATGGTAAATCGAATACTAATATAGCCGCGACACCCTTCGCCAACCCACACCACAAACGCGGCAGATCCCCCGAGGTTCCCAGTCTCGCCACAATTTCTCCACCACAGCTTGCGGCCCCTTCTGACGCGTGCTTAAGCCTTGATTGGTCAGGCAGACAAAACGAGACCTCTGGGTGCCACGTCTTTCGATTTTCATCATCGCACGCGATGAATCCGACCGCATCGCCCGCACGATCGAAGCGGTTCGCACCCTCAGCGATGACATCCTCGTGATCGATTCCGGCTCGACCGACGGCACGCAGGCGATCGCGGAAGCGCTCGGCGCTCGCGTCATCTTCAACCCCTGGCCCGGATACGGGCAGCAGAAGCGCTTCGCCGAGGAGCAGTGCCGCCATGACTGGCTGCTGAATCTCGATGCCGACGAGGTCGTGCCTGCGGACCTCGCCGCGGAGATCGCGAGCCTCTTCGCCAGCGGCGTGCCGGCGGCAGACGCCTATCAACTGCGCATCGCCGAGATCTTCCCGGGCGAGCGCGCGCCGCATCGCTTTGCCTATGCGCTCGCTCCCGTCCGGCTCTACCGCAAGGACAAGGGGCGCTATTCGCCCTCGCCGGTGCATGACCGGGTCGATCTGGTATCCGACGCGCGCATCGCGCGGCTCAGGGGCACGGTGCATCACTACTCGGTGCGCTCGCTCGGCGAACAGATGGCCAAGCTCAACAGCTACAGCGATGCCCAGGCCGACGATCTCGACAAGCGCGGCGTCTCGCTCTCGGTCTTCCGCCTCGTCGTCGAATTCCCGGCGAACTTCATCAAGGCCTATATCGGCCGCCGCCACGCCCTGCGCGGCGTCTACGGCTTCATGACCGCGATGAACTACGCCTTCTACCGCTATCTCAGGGTCGCCAAGCACTGGGAAAGGCGGCTGCAGCGCCGTTCGGCCGCTTCGGCATCACCTCCCCAACGCGAATCGCACGATGTCTGAGGTCGCGCTCGTCACGGGCGGGGCACGGCGCATCGGGCGCGCCATCGTCGAGCGGCTGGCCGGCGCCGGCTATGCGGTCGCGATCCATTGCGGCAGCGCCCGGCCCGAGGCCGAGGCGCTGGCCGGCGAAATCGCGCGGCAGGGCGGTCGCGCCATCGTGGTCGAGGCCGATCTCGCCGACGCCGCCGCCGTGGATGCGCTCATGCCAGCCGTCGAGGCCGCGCTCGGCCCGGTCACGCTGCTCGTCAACAACGCCTCGAGCTTCCTGATCGACGACCTCTGCGCGATCGACGTGCCGACTTGGAACCGGCAGTTCTCGATTAATCTGCGCGCACCTTCAGTCCTCGCCGGGGCGCTGGCCAACCGCCTGCCTGAAGACCGCCACGGCGCGATCGTCAACATCATCGACCAGCGCGTCTGGAAGCTGACGCCGCAGTATTATTCCTACACCCTGACCAAAGCCGCGCTGCTGACGGCGACCAAGACGATGGCGCAGGCGCTGGCGCCCCGCATCCGCGTCAACGCTGTCGGCCCCGGCCCGACACTGCCGAATTCCCATGACGGCGCCGAGGCGATGGAGCAGGAGGCCGCCGCCACCCTCCTGCAACGCAGGATCGATGCGCGCGAGATCGCCGAGGCCGTGCTCTATCTGGCGCAGGCGCGCTCGGTGACGGGCCAGATGATCGCCGTCGATGCCGGCCAGCATCTCGGCTGGCGCACGCCCGACATCGTCGGCTGAGGGGCTTGCCGGCTCAGGCGCCCGGATCCGGGCGATAGGCCACGCGGCCGCTGGCCAGCGCGCTGTCCAGCAGTTCGAGCCGGTCCTGCCCCCAGAACACCTCGCCATCGAGCACATAGCTCGGCGCGCCGAAGACACCCGCCTCTATCGCAGCCGCGATCGTGCCCTCGTAAAGCTGGCTGACCGCCTCGCTCTCTGCAGCCACGGCCAGCGCCTGCGCATCGAAGCCCGTGGCCCTCGCCACAGCGGCAATGGCTTCAGGTTGCGTCATGTCGTCGTTACGGGCCCAGACGCCCGCCATGATCTCCGCCATGAACCGGCCGGGATTGCCGCCAGCCTGCACGATCGCGATGAGGAAGCGATCGGCCAGCGCTGGATCGAACGGGAAATGCTTGGGTTGCAGTACGAGCGGCACCTTGCGGCGCTCGCGCCAGCGCTGCAGATCCATCAGGCGATAGCGCTGGCGCACCGGATGCCGCTTCGGCAGCGGCAGGCCGCCCGTCTCGTCGAACACGGCACGCAGCGGCACCGGCCGGTAGACGACGATGCAGCCGTGCCGCGCGGCGATATCGAGGAAGGTCGCATGGCCGAGATAGGTCCAGGGCGAGTGCAGCGAGAAATAATAGTCGACGGTGCGCGGCATGGCTGAAGTCGTTTCCGGAACAGGCAAGGTAGGGTCAGGGTCGTCCGAGCCACGGCGCCGATGCGCCGTGGCTCGGTATCGAGGCGGGCCAAAACCCGCGCCTCCGCTCAGGCGGCCTTGTTCTTCACCGCCCCGATGATAGCGGTCAGGACCGCGCCGCCGGCACCGCCGGCGATCAGGTTCGTCAGGATGCCGCCGACGCTGAGATTGCCGCCCTGCGCCGCCGCACTGATGGCGGGCAGGATGATCGGGATCAACTGGCCGAGAATGCCGCCCCCGACGAGGCCGGAGATGGTGTTGCCGATCGTTCCGAGGTCGAAGGTCGGAGACGCCTTGCCGGCGGCGTTGCCGCCGATCGCACCGGCGACGAGATTCATCAGGATCTGTTCCATGTCAGCCCCCAAACGCCATGGTTCATGGCCCTCGGACGATGACTCTCCTCGCACGCCCGCGCAACTCGCAAGAAAGCTCAATCACCAAGCAAAAGCCCTGACGAACAGCGTGCTCAGCCCAGCGTGATCGCCGAAATCAGCCGGCCGTAATCCGGCTCGGAGCGGTGGGTCGTCCGGCGATAGCTGAAGAAGCGCTGCTCGTCGCCATAGGTGCACAGCGCAAGATCGACGAAGCGGCCGATGCCCGCCTCCTGTGCCCTGAGCGCGATGAAGGCCGGCAGGTCGAACATCGCATGGGCCGGCCGTTCGGAGGCGATGAAGAAGCGCGCATAGGTCTGGTTTTCCGCCTTGAAACGCTCGACGAATTCGGGCCCGACCTCATAGGCCTTCGCGCTGATCGTCGGCCCGAGCACGGCGAGGATGCGCTCGCGCCGCGCACCGAGCTTCTCCATCGCGGTCACAGTCGCGGCGACGACGCCGGTGAAGGCGCCCTTCCAGCCGGAATGGGCCGCGCCGATGACGCGCGCCTCGCTGTCAGCGAACAGGATCGGCCCGCAATCGGCACTGGAAACGCCGAGCGCCACGCCGGGCGCGACGCTGACCATCGCATCTGCCTTCGGCCGTTCGCCCGTCCAGGGGCCGGTCACGATCGCCACATCGGCAGAATGTACCTGATAGAGGCTGACCAGATGCGAGGGCGCGACCGCAAGATGCGCCGCCATGCGGGCCCGGTTCTCCACGATCGCCTCGGGAGCGTCGGCAGAACCGAGGCCGCCATTCAGTGAAGCGTAGATGCCGCTGGAGACCCCGCCCTCACGCGTGAAGAAGGCATGGCGGATACCGGGTTCCGCGGCGAGGTCGGGCGAGAGAATGACCATGATGTCGTCCGTTGTGGCGGCGGTGGCAGCGTCAGCCCTGCTCTGGCAGCCGATGAAGGTCAAATCCGGGCAGCGGCAGCAGGGCGGGATGCGATAGCGCCAGAACCTTGAACAAATCGCCCATGCCCGTCTCGCCGCGCTGCGTCAGGCGGTCGAAGGCGGCGCCGATCGCCCGGGCCTGATCCGGTGTCGCCTTGCGCGACAGTGCCTGCGCCCGCTCGGCCAGCCCCAGCGTCAGCAGGAAATCGCCTTGCCGCGCTGGCCCATGCGCCGCCGCTCCCGCACGCAACCCCGCCTGCCCCATCCGGGCGAAATCGACATGGACCGTCAGGTCCGCCTCACCGGGCCCGGCCAGAAGATCGACGAAGCGGTGCCGGGCCATCGCCTGCAGCGTATCGCCGAAGCCCGACTCTGCCGGTCCGTAATCGATGAAGAGCGCGCCGCCGCCGAAGCTTGCGACATGACTGGCAACCTCCGACACAAGGCCGAGCGCCGCAGCCGGTTGCTCCAGAATGGCGCCTTCCTGCCCCGTCATGGGCGGGGATGCGCCGCCGGACGGCGCCTCGCCCGCGAGCCCAAAGACCAGCCCACCCTCACCATCGAGCCCGACCAGCCGCTCGCGCCAGCCCTGCGGCGTCATGACGAACTGATCGAGCGGCAGCGCATCCAGCAACTCGTTGGCGATGACGATCACCGGCCCGTCCAGCGCCGTCTCGACGCGCTCATGCCATTGCGGTTCGGCCTTGCCGGCCAGCGTCGCCGCCTGGACATTCCGCAGCACGGGACTGGTCTCGACCAGATGGACCGACGCTGCCAGGTGAAAACCGGGCAGGATCCGCGTCGCGCGCAGCATGTCGGCCATCAGCGTGCCACGGCCGGGTCCAAGTTCAACCAGCGCAAACCGCGACGGCGCGCCCATCGCCTGCCAGAGATGGCCCGCCCAGAGCCCGATCATCTCGCCGAACATCTGGCTGATCTCGGGTGCGGTGGTGAAGTCGCCCTCCGCTCCGAAGGGATCGCGCGTCATGTAGTAGCCATGGCGCGGATGGCAGAGCGCGAGCGCCATATAGCGCGAGACCGGGATCGGCCCCTCGTCAGTGATCAGGCGGATGAGCTCCGCCTTCAGACCGCTCACGCGGCGGCCCGCGGCGCGCGCAGCGCCAGCACGAGCCCGGCAGCGAAGAGCGGCAGCGACAAAAGCATGCCCATCGTGATCCCGCCCGACAGCGCATCGACCGAACTGCCGAACAGGAAGCCGAGCTGCGGATCGGGCTCGCGGAAGAATTCGCAGACGATGCGGGCGACGGCATAGCCCATGCCGAACACACCCGCGACCAGCCCCGGGCGCTTGAGGCCGCCGGCCCGCACCAGCAAAGCCAGCAGGATGAACAGCAGCACGCCCTCGCCTAGCGCCTCGTAAAGCTGGCTCGGATGGCGCGGCAGCGGCCCGCCATTCGGAAATACCATCGCCCAGGGCAGGTCCGGCGCCGGCCGGCCCCAGAGCTCGGCATTGATGAAATTGGCGATGCGGCCGAGGAAGAGCCCGATCGGCACGACCGCGGCGGCGAGGTCGAAGACCGACAGCGCAGGATAGCCGCGCCGCCGTGCGAACAGCCACAGCCCCGTCGCGGCCCCGATCAGCCCGCCATGGAAGGACATGCCGCCCTGCCAGATCGCGATGATGTCCTGCGGCCGGGCAAGATAGCGCTGCAGGTCGTAGAACAGCACGAAGCCGAGCCGCCCGCCGAGCACTACGCCGAGCGCGACGAAGAGCAGCATGTCGTCGAGTTCGTCGGCCTTCGGCCGGGCGCGCCCGGCCCAGAGCGGATCGGCCGAAACCAGCCGGCGCGCATACCACCAGCCGCCGAGCAGACCGACGACATAGGCCAGCCCATACCATTTGACAGAAAGCGGCCCGAGCTGCAACGCGACCGGATCGATCATCGGGAAGGCGATGGCGAATGTGGGCATGGGCAGGGTCCGGTGGCGGGCGCAAGGTGATGGCCACCCGCCCGCCGCGTGGTCAAGCGAAAAGGCGTCGGCTCCCGCCAGCCGGGCTGCTTCAGATCTTCACGATCAGCTTGCCGAAATTCCTGCCCTCGAGCAGCCCGATGAAGGCCTCAGGCGCCTGATCAAGCCCGTCGACGATGTCCTCCTTGAACTTCACAGCGCCGCTGGCGATCCACGCCGCCATCTCCCGCTCGAAGGCCGGGCGCTGCTCGGCCACGAATTCGCGCTGGATGAAGCCGCGGATCGTCAGGCTCTTCGACAAAACCTGGCGCATCACGATGGGCAGACGGTCGGGCCCCTCGAAATCGCCGCTGCTGTTGTATTGCGCCACCAGTCCGCAGACCGGGATGCGGGCGAATGGATTGAGCAACGGAAACACCGCCTCCCAGACCTTGCCGCCGACATTCTCGAAATAGACGTCGATGCCATCGGGGCAGGCCGCCGCGAGTTGCGCCGCCAGATCCGGCGCCCGATGATCGACCACCACGTCGAAGCCGAAGGTCTCGCGCACGAAGGCGCATTTCTCCGGCCCGCCGGCAATCCCGACCGCCCTTGCGCCCTTGATTCGCGCGATCTGCCCGACCGCCGAGCCGACGGGTCCGCTCGCCGCTGCGACGACGACCGTCTCGCCCGGCTTCGGCTGTCCGATCGTCAGAAGCCCGGCATAGGCTGTGAAGCCCGGCATGCCGAGCACGCCGAGCGCGGTCGTGAGCGGCGCGGCGGCTGGATCGAGCTTGCGCAACTGGTCGCCATGGGCCAGCGCATGCGACTGCCAGCCGGAATGAGACAGCACGACATCGCCCGCCTTGAAGCCCGGATGACGGCTCTCCAGCACCTCGGCGACCGTCCCGCCCTCCATCACCTGGCCGATCTCGACCGGCGCGGAATAGGATTTCGCCGCGCTCATACGACCGCGCATATACGGGTCGAGCGAAAGATAGAGGATCTTCAGCAGAACCTGCCCCTCGGCAGGCACGGGGACCGCCGCCCGCTCCAACCGGAAGTTCGACGGAGCCGGCCGCCCCTCAGGTCGCGAGGCCAGAACGATCTGCTGCTTTTCGGAAGATGACATGAAGGCCTCGCGCGCTGCTGTTGGTCGGACATGGCGACGTGGCTGCACGGGATCAAGCGACTGTCGCGTCCGCGCCGCATCGACACTGCTGACATGACGAAACGCCTCGCGCATCCTACATGCGTCCTATGAATCGCCAACCGCCCGAAGACCTGCCGGAGACCGAGATCGAAACGGAGGCGGAGGATACCCTCCCCGCCCCGGCGCTTGATCTCGGCGAAACCGCGCCGGGCGCGCTGAAGGCCGGCATCGAGGTCATCGCCGGCTTCGCCAGGCATCTGCCCAACAAGCCCGGCGTCTACCGCATGTTCGATCGCGCCGGCGAGGTGCTCTATGTCGGCAAGGCCAAGAGCCTGAAGAACCGCGTCACCGCCTATGCCCGCGGCATGGCCCACACCAACGCCGTCGCCCGCATGATCGCCGAGACGGCGAACATGGAATTCGTCACCACGGGGACGGAAACCGAAGCGCTGCTGCTCGAATCCAACCTGATCAAGCAGCTCAGGCCGCGCTACAACGTGCTGCTGCGCGACGACAAGAGCTTCCCCTACATCCTGCTGACCGGCGACCATGAGGCGCCGCAGATCGCCAAGCATCGCGGCTCGCGCCAGCGCAAGGGCGATTATTTCGGCCCCTTCGCCTCGGTCTGGGCGGTGGAACGCACCATCGATGCGTTGCAGAAGGCCTTCCTGCTGCGCTCCTGCACCGACTCGTTCTACGAGAACCGCACGCGCCCCTGCCTGCTTTTCCAGATCAAGCGCTGCGCCGGCCCCTGCACCGGCGAAATCGCCATCCCCGAATACCAGGCGCTCGCCAGCCAGGCGCGCGACTTCCTCTCCGGACGCTCGTCGAGCGTGAAGCAGTTGCTGTCCGCCCGGATGCAGGATGCGGCCGAGAACCTCGAATTCGAGAAGGCGGCGCGCTATCGCGACCGGCTGGCGGCGCTCTCGGCCGTGCAGGCCGGGCAGGACATCAACACGCAAGGCGTCGAGGAGGCGGATGTCTTCGCCATCGACGAGCAGGCCGGACAGTTCTGCGTCGAGATCTTCTTCTTCCGCAACAAGCAGAACTGGGGCAACCGCGCCCTGTTTCCACGCGCCGACCGCAGCCTGACGCCGGAGGAGGTGCTGGCCTCCGTCGTGACCCAGTTCTACGACGACAAGCCGCCGCCCCGCCTCGTGCTGCTCTCGCATCCGGTCGAGGAGATCGAACTGATCGCGCAGGCGCTCTCGGCCCGGGCCGGCCGCAAGGTCGAGGTTGCCCACCCCAGACGCGGCGAGCGGGTCGATCTCGTCGAGCACGCGCGCAAGAACGCCCGCGAAGCGCTTTCGCGCAAGCTCGCCGACAATGCCGGACAGAGTTCGCTGCTGGCTGCGCTCGGCGCCGCCTTCGGCATGGCAAAGGCGCCACGCCGGGTCGAGGTCTACGACAATTCGCACATCATGGGCACCAACGCTGTCGGCGGCATGGTCGTGGCCGGCAAGGACGGCTTCATGAAGAGCCACTACCGCACTTTCAACATCTCCGCCGACACCATCGCCGGCGACGATTTCGGCATGATGCGTGAGGTGCTGCAGCGCAGATTTGCGCGGCTGGCGAAGGAGGCTGGCGCGCATCCGACAACCGCGACCGACTCTCCTCCCCCTGGTGGGGAGGAGTTGGAGGTGGGGGGCGTCCCGCTTGGCGAGGGCTCACTGAGCGGCGCGCCCCCCATCCCTCTCCCTTCCCCACCAGAGGGAAGGGAAGCGCCCGTGCAAGCAGCCGAAGCAGCTGACGATGACGTCTTCCCGTCGCGCCCCGATCTCGTCATCGTAGACGGCGGCAAGGGCCAGTTCGAAGCCGCCCGCAAGATCATGGCCGAACTCGGCGGCGGCGACATTCCGCTCGTCGCCATCGCCAAAGGCGCCGACCGCAACGCCATGCGCGAGACCTTCCACATGATCGGCCGCGAGCCCTTCAAGCTGCCGCCGCGCGATCCGGCGCTCTACTTCATCCAGCGCCTGCGCGACGAAGCCCATCGTTTCGCCATCGGCACGCACCGGGCGCGGCGCAAGAAGGACACGATGAAAAACCCGCTCGACGAGATTCCGGGCATCGGTCCCTCGCGCAAACGGGCGCTGCTGCTGCATTTCGGGACGGTCAAGGCGATCCAGCGCGCCAAGCTCGACGATCTGATGCGGACGCCCGGCGTCAACGCCGCCACTGCCAGGGCGGTGCATGACTATTTCCATGATGCATGAGCCCGCGTCGCGGCTTTCCGCCGCGCATGACGGCGATCTCGGCTTTGCGTGTTGACGCTGTCATGCGCCCGCTGCTTTGGTGATGGCCGTGACGATTCTTCCAGACGCCATCAGGCGGCGCGGACCCTGGTCCCTGCCGAACCTGCTCACCTACGGCCGGATCCTGGCGATTCCGGCGTTGGTGGCGATATTGTTCTGGCCGCGCGACGACTGGATGCGCTGGCTGGCGCTGGGCATCTACACGCTGGCCGCCGTGACAGATTATCTCGACGGCTACATCGCCCGCGCCTGGAGCCAGCAATCGGCGATCGGCCGCATGCTCGATCCGATAGCCGACAAGCTGCTCGTCTGCGCGCTGCTGCTGATGCTGGTGGCCGACGGCACCATCCATGGCTGGTCGCTCTGGGCGGCCATCGTCATTCTCTGCCGCGAGATCCTGGTCTCCGGCCTGCGCGAGTTCCTGGCCGAGTTGAAGGTGAGCGTCCCGGTCAGCCGGATCGCCAAATGGAAGACCACGGCGCAGCTGCTGGCGCTGGGCTTCCTGGTCGCAGGTCCCGCGGGCGACAAGGTGCTGCCGCACAACACCCAGATCGGCATCGTGATGTTGTGGGTCGCGGCCGCGCTGACCATCTATACGGGCTGGGATTATTTCAACGCCGGCATCCGCCACATGGTTGAGGAGGACGCGCGCACGCCATGACGCAAGTTCTCGCGACATCAGCGCCGGAAGCCGCAGTCCACACTGTCAGGCTGGTCTATTTCGCCTGGGTGCGCGAGCGTGTCGGCCTGGCCGAGGAGCAGGTCGCACTGCCCGCCGGCACCGAAACGGTGCTCGATCTCGTGCGCTGGCTGAAGGGCCGCGACGAGGGCTATGCGGCCGCATTCGCCAACGAGACGCTGGTGCGCGCCGCCGTCAACCAGACCCATGTGAAGCCGGGGGCGAGCCTCGAAGGTGCCCGCGAGATCGCCTTCTTTCCGCCCATGACGGGCGGCTGAGGCTCGCCATGATGCCGGTGGTGCGGATCCAGCGGGAGGATTTCGATCTCGCCGCCGAGCTTGCCGCGCTGTCGGCCGGCCGCCGCGACATCGGCGCCGTCGTCAGTTTCACCGGCCTGTGCCGCGACGAGGGTGGCAGGCTCGCCGCGCTTGAGCTCGAGCATTATCCCGGCATGGCCGAGGCGGAGATCGTGAGCGTCGCCGCCGAGGCTACCGCACGCTGGCCGCTCCATGGGCTGCTCGCGATCCATCGCTACGGGCTGGTCGCGCCGGGCGAGCAGATCGTGCTCGTCATCACGGCCTCCGCCCATCGCCGCGCCGCCTTCGAGGCCGCCGACTTCCTGATGGATTATCTCAAGACCCGCGCGCCCTTCTGGAAGCGCGAGCATCTCGTCGACGGCACGACGGGCGGCTGGGTCGAGGCCAAGGCGAGCGACGACGAGGCGGCAGGCCGGTGGGAACGATGACGCATGCCGGAAGACTGGTCCTGGCGCTTCTGACCGGCGCTGCCTTCAGCGCGCAGGCCCAGGCCGCGCCGCTCGCCAGCAAGACCTTCCGCGATTGGGTCGCTGGCTGCGACAACCTGAAGAGCTGCACCGCGCTTTCGCTGCCTGGCGAGGCAGACGAGCACGTCGCCTTGCTCAAGCTCGAACGGCCGGCCGGCCCCGACGGCGTGGCCAGGCTTGAGGTCAGGGTCAGGGCCGATAGGCTGCAGGCTCCGCTCGCAGCCGATCTCACGATCGACGACGCAGCCTTTCCGGTCGCCGGAAAGCGCCTCGCTGCCACGATCGTCGATGAGGAGAACGCCACCATCGCGCTCTCGCCCGCCGAGACGGAGGCGTTGGTCGCAGCCGCACGCAAGGGGACGAAGCTCGTCGTGACGCTCGCGGGCAAGAGCTACGACGTCTCGCTTGCCGGCTCCGTCGCCGCGATGCTCTGGATCGACGAACAGCAGGGCAGGCTCAACACCACCTCGGCGCTGATCCGGAAGGGTCCGGGCTCGGCGGTCCCGGCCGCGCCGCCGCTGCCGGTCGTCACGGCGAAAGGGTCGGCGCTGCCCGCGATTTCGGCCCGGTCGGCCAAGGCGCTGACCGCAGCGTTGCGCAAGCATCTCAAGAAGCTCGGTCCGGATCTTTGCGAGGAGAGCCCCGCCGATCTGGCGGATGTCGAGAATGCCTGGCCGCTCGATGGAGGAACCCGCCTGGTCGGCCTGCTCTGCTCGCGCGGGGCCTATAATCTCTCGACCGGCTTCTGGATCGTGCCGGGCACGGACGTCGCCAAGGCGCGCAAGGCCATCTTCCCGCAACTGGATGGCGGCAAGGACAACATGCTCGTCAACGCCGAATTCGATCAGGCCAGCGGCCAGGTCAGCTTCTACAACAAGGGCCGCGGCATCGGCGATTGCGGCGCGAACGGCAATTATGCCTGGACGGGCTCGAGCTTCGTCCTGACCGCGTTCCAGGCCATGGACGAGTGCAAGGGACTGACCGGCGACAATTGGATCACGCTGTTTCGCAGCGAGATGAAGGTCGCAAAGTAGCGCGAACGCCCTCCCCATCATGGTCGGTTGTCCCGAGCATCCACGTCTTCGCCCGTCGAGCCCTATGACAAAGACGTGGATGCTCGCCACCAGGGCGAGCATGACGGCAGACGCAAGTCGCCTGCGAACAAGCCGGACGCGCTTAAGCCGCTTTCGACTTCGGCCTGACCGAGTCGGAGTAATCCTCCATGATCACCTTGCCCATATTGCCGGTGATGAAGGAGTAAGGGCCGATCTCGGAGACCAGCGTCACCTCGGCGGCCGAGCCGGTGATGAAGCACTCGTTGAAGCCTTCCAGCTCCTCCGGGCGGATGCGGCGCTCGACCACCTCGAAACCGCGCTTCCTGCACTGCTCGATCACCGACTGGCGGGTGATGCCGTTCAGGAAGCGGTCGGCCAGCGGGGTGTGGATCACGCCATCCTTGATGAAGAAGATGTTGGCGCCGGTGCATTCGGCGACATTGCCTTCCCAGTCGAGCATCATCGCATCGGCATAGCCGGCACGCTCCGCCTTGTGCTTCGATAGCGAGCAGATCATGTAGAGCCCCGCCGCCTTGGCATGGACCGGCGCGCAGGCCGGGTCGGGCCGGCGATAGGCCGCAACGTCCAGGCGCACGCCCTTCAGTTTCTGCGCCATGTCGAACATGCTCGGCCACTCCCAGACCGCGATCGCGGTATGGATCGTGTTGTTGATGCCTGAGACCGCCATCATCTCCGAGCCGCGCCAGGCGACCGGGCGGAGATAGGCGTCCTTCAGCCCGTTCTCCTTCAGGCAGAGTTCCTTGGCGGCATCGAGTTCCGCGACCGACCAGGGGATCGTGAAATCCATGATCTCGGCCGACGCATGGAAGCGCTGCGAATGCTCGGTGCCCTTGTAGATCACGCCGTCATAGGAGCGCTCGCCCTCGAACACGCAGGAGCCGTAGTGCAGCCCATGGGTCAGTACGTGAATCTTCGCGTCCTTCCACGGCACGAGCTTGCCGTCGAACCAGATGACGCCGTCGCGCTGGTCGAATGGAATGACTGACATGGGGTGCTCCTCTTGGCACGTCCGGCCTTGGTGATCCGTTTCGCTCCGAACACCGTCACCATGACGGGACGAGGCGAAGGACCGGAATGATAGTGCGCTGCAACATCGTCTTGCGACATATTCCGTCGTCAGGCGCGCTTGACCGGTAATCTTCCGTCTGAGATATGTCAACATCACTGACATAAATTTCAGGACAGATGCGATGGCCGACAGGCAAGGCCGACCGATCGATGCCAATCTGCCGCCGGGCGAAACCGTGCCCTATGACCTGATCGAGCTGCTGTTCTTCGCTTATCGCGATTTCGTCGGCGGCCCCGATCTCATTCTCGCCGAATATGGCTTCGGCCGCGCCCATCACCGCGTCCTGCACTTCGTCCTGCGTCGCCCGGGACTGACCATCGCCGAACTGCTCGACATCCTCAAGATCACCAAGCAGAGCCTGAACCGCGTCCTGAAGGAACTGGTCGAGACCGGCTTCGTCGAGCAGCGCACCGGCGTCCAGGACAAGCGCCAGCGTCATCTGCATGCCACGCCATCCGGGCAGGATCTGGCACTGCGCCTCGTCCGGCTTCAGGCAAAGCGGATCAATGCCGCGCTGGGCGACCTCGCGCCCGAAGCGGCCGAGACGGTCGCGCTCTATCTCGCAGGGTTGATCGATCCTGCCGAACGCCACAAGGTGCAGAGCTTCCTCGCCGCGCCGCGGTGAGGGCCGAAGCCCAGCCTGGGGCGAGAGCGCATGCGACCTCAGGCAGGAAGGACAAGGCGGAAGACAGATGGCCGCACAGCCAGCGCGCAAGCCGCTCCCCGACGAAGCCTCCCACATCCTCGTGGTCGATGACGACCGCCGCCTGCGCGACCTGCTCGGGCGCTTCCTCGGCGACAACGGCTACCGCGTCACCACGGCCGCCAATGCGGCTGAGGCTGATTCCAAGCTCGCGCGGCTGGTCTTCGACGCCATCGTGCTCGATATCATGATGCCAGGCGAGAACGGCTTCGACTTCGCCCGCCGCTTCCGCACCGATTCCACTGTGCCGATCCTGATGCTGACCGCCCGTGCCGACGGCAAGGACCGCATCAACGGGCTGGAGATCGGCGTCGACGACTATCTCGCCAAGCCCTTCGAGCCGCGTGAGCTCTTGCTGCGGCTCGGTAACATCCTGAAGCGAACCCTCGTCGTCGACCCCGCGCAATCCGGCCCGCGGCCCGATTTCGTCCGCTTCGGACCCTTCCTCTACGGGCTCTCGCGCGGCGAGTTGCGCAAGGGCGAGGAGCCGATCCGCCTGACCGAACGCGAGCGCGAGATTCTGACCGCGCTGGCTGAACGCGCCGGCGAGGTCGTTCCGCGTGAGGAGCTGGCGGCCCAGGGAACCGCCGCCAATGACCGCACGGTCGATGTCCAGATGAACCGCCTGCGCCGCAAGATCGAGCGCGACCCGGCCGATCCGCTCTATCTCCAGACCGTGCGCGGTGTCGGCTACCGCCTCGTGACGGACCGGACGTGACGCCGGTCCAGCCCGGCAGGCGCCGCACGGGCCTGGCGCAGGCGATCGGCGCCCGGGTCGCGCGCCTGGCTTCGGCCGGCGCCCGCTGGCGACAGGGCATCAACAACCGGCTCAAGCCCATCCTCAAGTTCGCAGGGAGGCCGCTGCACAGCATCGCGCGCTACATGCCGAAAGGGCTGTATCCGCGCGCGTTGGTCATCGTCATCGCGCCGGTCGTGCTGCTGCAGTCGGTCATCGCCTATGTCTTCATGGAGCGCCACTGGCAGACGGTGACGCAAAGGCTGTCCTCGGCCGTCTCGGCCGACATCGCCGCGATGATCGACGTCTATGAGAGCTATCCGCAGGACGCCGACGCCAGTGTGCTGGGCCGCATCGCCGCCGACCGGCTCGGCATGGATATCGACATCATCCCGGACTCGGACCTGCCCCCGCCGGGCCCCCGCCCCTTCTTCTCGCTGCTCGACAGCGCGCTCTCGGCCGAGCTCGCCCAGCAGGTCGCCCGGCCCTTCTGGCTCGACACGGTCGGCCGCTCGAGCCTGATCGAGATCAGGGTCAAGCTCGGCAAGGACGTGATGCGCATCCTGACCCGGCGCAACTCCGCCTATGCCAGCAACAGCCACATCTTCCTACTCTGGATGCTCGGCACCTCGCTGATCCTGCTGACCATCGCGGTGCTGTTCCTGCGCAACCAGATCCGCCCGATCCTCAGGCTAGCCGATGCGGCCGAGGCCTTCGGCAAGGGCCGCGACGCCGAATTCCGCCCGCGCGGCGCCCGCGAGGTCCGCCGCGCGGGCAACGCCTTCATCGAGATGAAGCGCCGCGTCGAGCGCGCCGTCGGCGAGCGCACGACGATGCTGAACGGCGTCAGCCACGACCTGCGCACCATCCTGACCCGCTTCAAGCTCTCGCTCGCCCTGCTGGAGCGCTCTTCGGAAATCGAGGCCCTTGAAAAGGACGTCGACGAGATGAGCCGCATGCTCGAGGACTATCTCGCCTTTGCGCGCGGCGATGCTGGCGAGGCCGCGGTCGAAACCGATATTCGCGCGCTGCTCGAGGAACTGAAATCCGATGCCGAGCGGCAGGACCACCAGACCGAACTCACCGTCATCGGCGACCCGCTGGTGGTGATCCGGCCGGACGCCTTCCGCCGCCTGATGACGAATCTCGTGTCGAACGCCGCCCGCTTCGGTGACCGCATCGCCATCCGGGCCACCCATGATGCGCGTTATCTGATCATCATGGTCGACGACGACGGGCCAGGCATCCCCCCCGACCAGCGCGAGGATGTCTTCCGGCCGTTTTTCCGCCTTGACGAGGCGCGCAACGTCGATTCCGGCGGCACCGGCCTCGGCCTCGCCATCGCCCGTGACATCGCCCGCGCCCATGGCGGCGACATCATCCTGACGGATTCGCCGCTGGGCGGCCTGCGCGCGACGGTGAGGCTGCCGGTGTGAGGCGGGCCGCGGCGCCAGTGCTGCGATGGACAGCCCACGGGGCCGGTCTTAGCCTCGCGCCCAACAATGAAAAGAGCGACAGAGGGAGTGTTATGAAGCGGTCGGTCCTGGCCTTGCTCACGGCCTTCACCCTCGTGGCGCTGGCCGCGCCAGCGCGGTCAGAGGAAGTCGTCGATCTCGGCGGCGGCTTCTTCGGCGGCGGCAAGGCCCTGCTCAACAAGCCCGCCGGCAAGGCCCGCGCCGGGCTCGTGCTGCTGACCGG
Source organism: Bosea sp. 124 (assembly GCF_003046175.1). Classification (NCBI taxonomy): domain Bacteria; kingdom Pseudomonadati; phylum Pseudomonadota; class Alphaproteobacteria; order Hyphomicrobiales; family Alloboseaceae; genus Allobosea; species Allobosea sp. 124. Next base: position 3,662,256 of record NZ_PZZM01000001.1, on the reverse strand, counting down.
CGGAGACGGCAATATCGGCATCGGCAGCGACGGCAGCGTGGCGCGCAGCGGCAACTGGATCGTGCGGACGCGCGCCGCCTATCTTCGCAGCAGCATCGCCAGCATCACGCTCGACGCCGGCGCCGACCCCGCCCGGGCCGTCGAGCTGATGCGCGGCATCGCGCCACGCGTGATCGTGGTGGCGATGAGCCGGGGCGCGCTGAAGGTCGCGGGCACGCTGGCCCAGCGGCCCGACGGCATCGTCTTCACGTCGGCAATACTCGATCAGGCTCGCTCCGCCATCGGCGACCCGTCGCGGCTGCCGCCGACGCTGCTGGTCCACCATCGCTGGGACACCTGCCGCCTCACTCTGCCGGAATCGACCGTGGCCTTCCAGGAATGGGCCGGCAACCGGGCGAGGACGGTCTGGATCGAGGGCGGCAGTTCGACCGGCGACCCCTGCCAGGCGCGTGCCTATCACGGCTTCATCGGCAGGGAGAGCGCCGTCGTGGCAGCGATCGTGGGCTTCGCCGGCTCGCTGCGCTAGGCGGCAACATCATCCTGGGGGATTGCGGGCAACGGTCAGGCTGCCGGTGCAGTTTCCGCTCGCTGAGCTTTTCCCAACAAAATACTCTTATAAGTTGTATTGATTGCTGCGATGCTCTTACATGACTGAGGGCATTGGGGGATGGTCGATGAAGTTCGTCAAGGCACTCGGGCTTGCGCTCCTGCTCGCCACGCTTCTCGGCGCCTCGGTTCGAGCCGAACCCTGGAGTTGGGGCGAAGGGCCAAAGCCGCTCTACGTCGAAAAATGCAAGGACGACCGGCCTGTCGAAGAGAGGGACAGGCACAGGATCTGCAGCGCCTACATCCAGGCCTCCTTCGCTCAGGAGGCGCTGCCGGATGCCGCCCTGTTTCTGAGGGAGCGCCTGATCGACCTGATCGGCAATTACGACGACGCGGCTAAGTTTGCGTTCGATTGGTACCGCACCCTCGTCCTGGCCACACTTGTCCTCGCCGTCGTGAGCATCGGCTGGACATGGTGGAAAGGCGTCGACGCCGCGCGCTTGCTCGTCCTCTCCGGCATAAGCGCCGTGGTCATCGCTGCCCTGTCCGCCTTCGGGTACAATACGCAGTTCAAGGCGCATTTCACAGCCGCGAGCAATCTCACGGTCGTAAAGGACAATATTGAACTCGAACTGATTTCCGCCGCGAAGGGAAAAAGGGCGTTCAAGGAAGACCTCGTCAAGGATTCCCTGAAGGAATACAAAGCCATCGTAGCGAAGCATTTCGAGGATTTCGGCGGAGCTCTCACCCCGCCGACATCGATCCTGATCAAATAGCTTCGCTCAGAACATCCGCCCACCATCAGGTACGGGAAGCCCCGGCGCGATCAGCACGACCTCGCCATCGGCATCGGGCACGCCGAGCGTCAGCACCTCGGACATGAACTTGCCGATCTGGCGCGGCGGAAAATTCACCACCGCCAGAACCTGGCGGCCCGGCAGATCTTCCGGCCTGTAGTGCCGGGTGATCTGCGCCGAGGACTTCTTCAGCCCGATCGCGCCGCCGAAATCGATCGTCAGCTTGATCGCCGGCTTGCGCGCCTCGGGATAGGGAGCGGCCTCGACGATGGTGCCGACACGGATGTCGGCCTTCAGGAAATCGTCGAAACCGATCGTCGCGGCGGCTCCGGAGGGGGTGGACGGAGCGCTCAAAACTCCTCCCAGTCCTTGTCATGAGCGCTGGGATCGATCTTGCGGGCCGTCGCAGCGCCGCCGGAGGATGCGACGGGGCGCGCGGCGCGCGGAGCGGCCGGGCGGGGTGCGGGCGCCGGCGCCACGGCCGCGTGCATTGTCCGCGCCATCGCCTTGAGGCCTTCGACATCGCCGCCGAGCTGGAAGCGTGCGACCAGGGCCGCGAGACGGTCCGCCTCCTGCGACAGCGAGTGCGCGGCAGCGGTCGATTCCTCGGCCATGGCGGCGTTCTGCTGCGTCGACTGGTCCATCTCGCCGACGGCGGTGTTAACCTCCTGGAGGCCGGACGCCTGCTCCTGGGCAGCGCTGGCGATCTCCGCGACCAGCGCGGTCGCCCGCGTGATCTCCTCCGCCATCCGCTGCAGCGCGCTGCCGGTCTGGCCGACCAGCGTGACACCCTTCTCGACCTCGCCATTCGAGGCGGTGATCAATTCCTTGATCTCCTTGGCAGCGGAGGCCGAGCGCTGGGCCAGAGCCCGCACCTCGGACGCGACGACCGCGAAACCCTTGCCGGCATCGCCGGCCCGCGCCGCCTCGACCGAGGCATTCAGCGCCAGCAGATTCGTCTGGAAGGCGATCTCGTCGATGACACCGACGATCTGCGAGATCTCGTCGGCGGACTTCTCGATGCCGCCCATGGCCAGGACAGCGTCGCGCACGATCGAGGTCGACTGCTCCGCCTCGGACTTGACCTGCGTCGTCGCCTGGCTGGCGAGCCGCGCACTCTCCGCCGTCTGGCGCACCGTCGCCGTCAGCTCGTCGAGCGCCGTCGCGGTTTCCTCGACGGAAGCCGCCTGCTGCTCGGTCCGCCCGGCGAGATCGTCGGCCGCCTGGCTGATCTCGATGGACCCGGCCTTCATGCTCTCGGTATTGGTCGCGATCTGCCGCATCGTCTCCTGCAGCTTGCTGATTGCGGCATTGAAGTCGTCCTTCAACTTCGCGTACTCGGCGCCGAAGCTGTCGGTGATACGATAGGTCAGGTCCCCCTCGGCGAGGTGTTCGAGACCCGTCCCGAGCGCGTGCACGACGTTCTCCTGGACCCGCGCCTGCTCGGCGCGCTCGGTTTCGTTGTGCCGGCGCTGGCTGTCGGCGGCATCGCGATGGCCGGCCGCCTCCTGCTCCATGCGCAGCTTCTCGCCTTCCATCGCGTCCTTCGCCAGCGCCGCATCCCGGAACACCACGAGCGCACGCGCCATGGAGCCGATCTCGTCGGGCCGGTCCTGATGGCGGATATCCGCCTTCATGTCGCCGGCCGCGAGCCCGTTCATGGTCTGGGCCAGCGAGGCCAGCATGGCCGAGGCGCGACGGCTCAGGAAGAAGACGAGGCCGAACATCACGAGCCCAAGCGGCACCAGCACCTTCGCGACATCGCCGATCATGCCCATGAAGGCCGCATCGACGTCATGAACATGCAGGCCCGATCCGACCGCCCACTGCCATTTCGGCAAGGCGACGACGTAGGAGATCTTGAGCGAGGACTCCTTGTCGCCGGGCTTCACCCAACCATAGTCGATGAAGCCGGAGCCCGGGCCCTTGGCGATCTGGACCATCTCCTGGACGAAGAACTTTCCCGCCGTATCCTTCAGCGGCTTCATGTCGGTCGTCTCGATCTTCTTGTTGGCATGCAGGACGCTGATGCCGTTGAAGTCGATCAGGAAATAGTAGTTGCCGCTATCGAAGCGCGCGGCGCCGATCGCGTCGATCGCCAGCTTCTTGGCATCAGCCTCGGACAGTTCGCCCTTCTCCGCCCGCGCCAGATAGCTGTTCACCGTCGATGCGGCCGCGTCGACCGCGTTTTTCATCTCGGCACGCTTGAGCGAGATCATCTCGTTGCGGGCGGCATGAAGCGTCACACCAACCCCCCCGACCACGATGACGACGGCAAGGGCTGCGATCAGCGCAAACGAGCGACTGATCGACAGAGTGGCGAGTTTTTTCGTCAGCGACATCCGGGACCCCCACGGAATTGAGATTCCGCAGAGTTGCACAAATTGGCTAAGACTCGCTTAACGATGCCACATCTCGGCCATGATTGGCCGGGCATTGCATCAGATTGCGGGGGCGAAATCCTCGTTTTCGCCGCCGCGCATCGCCGTCTCTGTGTCGGCGCGCTCCCGCCGGCGCGCACGCGGTCGCCGTGCCGAGCAGAGCGCCCGCGCCAGGCCGCGCAGCGGCGCCGTCAGCCGGTGCACATCCTCGACCCGCGCCATGATCCGCCCGGCGGTCTTCAGCTCGCGGTCGAGTCGCGCCATCGTCCGCGACAGCTCGGGCTCGTCGTCGTCGAGCCAGACCTCCGAAACGCGTGCCATCAGCAGCACCGCTCCCTGCACGCGCACGGCGCCCAGCGCATCCTCGGTCGGGATGCCGGCCGAAGCCAGCATGTAACGCCAGGAATTCACCGCGCCGCGGTTGAGTGCCGCCATCGTCAGCGGGTCGCGCCGCAGCACGGGCACGATCCTGCGTAGCGCGTCCTTGTAGGGCAACAGCGCGTCGAGGCGGCGCATCACCAGATCGAACATCCGCTCGCGCACCGGCTCGCCGGCAAGCTCGTCGGAGAGCTCGGCCAACACGACATCGTCGACGAGCCGTGTCACCGCGCCCAGCATGGCGAGCTTGGACGGAAACAGCCCGCGCAGCGTCGCCAGCGACAGGCCGGCCTCCGCGGCGATCTCACCGAGCTCGATCTCATCCCAGTGGCGGCTGGCGGCAAGCCGCATCAGCGCCTCGACGGCCTGCTTGCGCGGATTGGCCGGCGCGGGCGCCGGCGCAGCAGGAACGGATTCGGGGGAAACAGGTTTGCGGGCCATGGGAGTTCTCCTTCGCGACGCAGTCCGGAGAAGCTAGGGCGCGATCGCGGCCTATGAAAGGCGGTTCAACCGGAAAGCTCGCCGGCGCGACGTTTGGCGGCAGCCACCGTCTTGATGATCAGCGGCTTCAGCCCGTCCGCGGCCATCAGCACCTCCAGCCCAGCCGCCGTCGTGCCGGCCGGCGAGGTCACGTTCTGGCGCAACGTCGCGGGTGACAATGGCGATTGGAACAGCATCTCGCCCGCGCCCTCGATCGTGGCCCGAGCCAGGCGCTCCGCAATGTCGTCAGGCAGCCCGGCCGCCTTGCCCGCCGCCGCCAAGCATTCGACCAGGTGAAAGACATAGGCCGGCCCCGAGCCCGACACGGCCGTCACCGCATCGATCAGCCCCTCGTCCTCCAGCCACTCGACCTTGCCGATGCTGCGCAGTAGCGCATCGGCCATGGCGCGCTGGGCGCCAGTCACGCCCGGACCGGCCGCCGCCGCGGTGGCGCCGCGCTGCACGGAGGCCGGCAGGTTCGGCATCGCCCGGACCATGGCGGTAACGTTCGGCAGCCGCGCCGAAAGATCGGCGATCGTCTTGCCCGCCAGGATCGAGATCAGCAGCGTCTGGGGCCGGACGAAGGCCTGGACCGCCGGCGCGGCGGTGTCGAGCATCTGCGGCTTGGTCGCCAGAACCAGAACCTCGACGGCGCCCAGCGAGCGCGGATCCGGATTGATCGCCATGCCCTTCTCGGCCGCGAGCGTCACCATCTCGTCGGAAGGCTTGGGATCGATCAGGCTGATTCCGGCCGGGTTCATGCCGATTCGCAGCCAGCCCTCCAGCATCGCTCCTCCCATCTTGCCCGCACCGAGAAGGACGAGCGATTGCGGCAGGGGGCTGGACATGGGCGGAACTCTCTGAAGATGGCGGCAGGCGTCATGCCCAAGCTTGACCCGGGCATCTCTCGCCGAAGAGCCTTCCCGTCATGAGGTGCCCGGGTCAAGCCCGGGCACGACGAAACCGGAGAAACTCACGCCTCGCCGACGGTCTCCAGCAAGGAGCCCTCAAGGCCCTCTTTCGCCGTCTTCCCGGCCCAGACGACGAACTGGAAAGCCTGGAAATAGCGCTCGCAGGCATCGATCGCCGCCTTGATCAGCGCGGCGGCCTGTTCGTCCGTCGGCTCGGCACCACCCGAAAGCAGCAGCGCGTGGCGGTACATCACCACGCTTTCGGAGCTCCAAAGGTCGAAATGGCCGAGCCAGAGCTGCTCGTTGACGAGGCTGACCAGTTGCAGCACCTCGGCTCGGCGCCTGTCGGGCACCTTCAGATCGAAGGCGCAGGCGATATGGATCGCCTCGACTTCGGCCAGCCAGGTAATGGCGACGTGATAGTCGGACCAGCCGCCGGTAACGGCGACCGACAATTCGTCGTCGCTGTCGCGGTCGAAGGTCCAGTTGTTGAGAGCGGCGAGTCGTTCGATCAGGTCGAGGGGGTTGGAAGGCCGGTCGAGTTCGGCATCCAGTTCGAGATCCATCATGCCCTTGGGTCCAACTGCCGGGTGTCGCTGAGGCGCGGTCCGGCGCGTTCGAGAACGGGAACACGGCGACGGGAAAGCTGAAGGAACGCAACCCACAGATGCCGCGCCGGCCTGAAACCGGGCGCCACGATCCGTCGGCTTCCTCCTAAGAGGTTGACCCGACGAATCAATTTCTCCACCGACGTTAGCGCAGGGCGTGTGACACTCCCAACACGATGTGACGCTCGGCGGATTCGGGGGGCGGGCTCAATCCCCATGGCGCCCTGTCCACAGCACATGGCTGTGGATGCGCGCCGGGCGGGCGATGCGGCAGGCGCCGGGCGCCCGCACCACTCAGGGCTTCGGCTGCCCCGCTTCGAGCGCGGCGAGCCGGGCTGCGAGCTTGTCGTTCTCCTCGCGCGCCAGCAGCGCCATCTCACGCACGGCCTCGAATTCCTCGCGCGTCACCACGTCGAGATCGCGCAGCAGGCGTTCGATCTGCGTCTTCACGACGGTCTCGACCTCGCGGCGCACGCCCTGGGCCGCGCCGGCGGCATCGGTGGCGAGGCGGGCGATATCGTCGAGGATGCGGCTGCTGGTCGTGACCATGGAACTCTCCGGATCGGGCCTTCCCGAGCCCGCATGTCGGGATATATGGGCGAGGATGCCCGGGCCCGCAATCGCGGCCGGGCAGATCGCACATGCCTTCCGCCCCGGCAGCAACCGACCACGGCCTGATCCTCCCGACGAAGCCCGCTCGGGTCCGGCCAGCCGCACTGTCTGGACCTCGCGGTCGGTTGAGCCTAGAAAGGCCGCGCAGGGACTACAAAAACTGTCCAACCCGTACGCGCAAAGACAAGCGGGAGGCGTCATGATCGATCGTTTGAGCGGCCTCGTTCTGGGGCCGGCCGTCGCGCTTGCGCTCGCCGGTTGTCAGGAAACCACGACCGCAGCCAGGCCGCGCGTCGATGCGCCGGGCGTGCCGGTGTCGGTGCAGAGCATTTCCGGGGCCCCCGATGCGGTGACGACCCGTTTCGCCGGATTGCTCGGCGAGGCTGCCGCCGAGCGGCGTATGGAGATCGTGCCGGGCGACAAGCCCGCCCGCTTCCGCGTTCGCGGCTATCTCACGGCCCAGCCGACCGAAGACGGCCAGACCTCGCTCGGCTTCGTCTGGGACGTCTATGACGAGACCAAGAAGCGCGCCCAGCGCGTGCAGGGCGAAAGCCTCGGCCGGCGCGGCGGCACCTCGGACCCGTGGTCCGGCGTCGACCAGACCATCGTCGCCAAGGCCGCGGCCGAATCGATGGATGCGATCGCGAGCTTCCTGGTGACGACGCCGGCCGCGGACACCGTCCTGCCCGGCGACAAGACCAAGACGGCCGGCAAGCAGGCGGCCGACAGCGCCAAGACCGCGGCCAAGACGGCCTCGGCAACGGGCGGCAAGAAGCTCTGAAGCCAGACAGGCCAAGAAGCCAGACAGGCAAAGTCCCGCGGGACGCAAGGTCCGGGCGTCGGGCGAGCCGGCCATCATCTCTGCGCAAATCGGCAAGGCGCGCCTCGCAATGTTTTGCGGGCGGCTTTTGCAGTGCAACAGTCGACTCCCCGTCATACCGCTGTTAAGAGCCCTGCGAACTGAGCCAGCTTAGAGCGGTTCTCGCCCAGCCAGAATATAACGGTGCGCGCCGGCATGCCTTCATCCTTCAAAGTCGTCGCCGGCAATTCCAATCGGCCGCTCGCCGAAGCGATCTGCACCCATCTCGGCATTCCCCTCGCCAAGGCTTCCGTCCGGCGCTTCGCCGACATGGAGGTCTTCGTCGAGATTCAGGAGAATGTGCGCGGCCAGGATGTCTTCATCATCCAGTCGACCTCGTTTCCGACCAACGACCACCTGATGGAACTGCTGATCATCACCGATGCGCTGCGCCGCTCCTCGGCGCGCCGCATCACGGCGGTGATCCCCTATTTCGGCTATGCGCGGCAGGACCGGCGCGCCTCGGGCCGCACGCCGATCTCGGCCAAGCTCGTCGCCAACCTGATCACCCATGCCGGTGTCGACCGCGTCCTGACGCTCGACCTGCATGCCGGCCAGATCCAGGGCTTCTTCGACATTCCCACCGACAACCTGTTCGGTGCCCCGCTGATGTCGCGCGATATCAAGGAGCGGCTCGACTACAAGAACGCCATGGTCGTCTCGCCTGACGTCGGCGGCGTGGTCCGCGCCCGCGCGCTCGCCAAGCGCATCGACGCACCACTGGCCATCGTCGACAAGCGCCGCGACCGGCCGGGCGAATCCGAGGTGATGAACATCATCGGCTCGGTCGAGGGCCGCTCCTGCATCCTGCTCGACGACATCGTCGATTCGGGCGGCACGCTGGTCAACGCGGCCGAGGCCTTGCTCGATCAGGGCGCCCGCGAGGTCTATGCCTATATCACCCATGGCGTCCTTTCCGGCGGCGCGGTGGCGCGCATCGCCAATTCCAAGCTCAAGGAACTGGTGATCACCGATTCGATCATGCCGACCGAGGCGGTGAAGGTGGCGCGCAACATCCGCGTCATCTCGATCGCCGCGCTGATGGGCGAGGCGATCGAGCGCACGGCCAGCGAATCGAGCGTCTCCAGCCTGTTCGATTGAGCGGCGGCGTGACGGCCGCGGCCATGACCACATCCCGCGCCCTCGTCCTGTTCTCTGGCGGCCAGGATTCGACCGTCGCGCTCGCCTGGGCCCTCGCCCGCTTCGACGAGGTCGAGACCGTCGGCTTCGACTACGGCCAGCGCCATCGTGTCGAGCTGGAATGCCGGCAGGTCATCTGTGGCAAGCTGCCGGCACTGTCGCCGATCTACGCGGAACGGCTCGGCCCCGACCATTTCGTCGATCTCGCGGCGCTGGGAGCGATTTCGGAGACCGCCCTCACCCGCGACACCGAGATCGCCTTTGCCGAAACCGGGCTGCCGACCACCTTCGTCCCCGGCCGCAACCTGATCTTCCTGAGCTTCGCTGCCGCGCTGGCCTATCGGCGCGGCGCGCGGCACATCGTTCTCGGCGTCTGCGAAACCGATTATTCCGGCTATCCCGACTGCCGCGACGACACGATCAAGGCGATGCAGGTCGCGCTGGGCCTGGGCCTGGACCGCCGGCTCGTGCTCCACACGCCCCTGATGTGGCGCGACAAGGCCCAGACCTTTGCGCTGGCGAAGGCGCTGGGCGGCGAGCCTCTGCTCGATCTCGTGATCGAGGACAGCCATAGCTGCTATCTCGGCGACAGGAAGACACGGCATGGCTGGGGGTTCGGCTGCGGCCATTGCCCGGCCTGCGAGCTGCGTGCGAAAGGCTATGTCGCCTTTCTCGCCTCCCCCGACGACAGCGGACCCTCCCATGATTCTTGATCGGCAGCGCCAGATCGAAGGCATCGTCGCCCTCGTCCTCTTTGCCCTCACCATCCCGGTCGCCAACTGGCTGATCGGCAATGTCGGTATCGTCTGCGTGCCGGACGGCCCCTGCCTCGTTCCGGTCTGGCCCGACATCAAGGCACCCAGCGGCGTTCTCATGATCGGGCTCGCGCTCGTTTTGCGCGACATCGTGCAGCGGCGGCTCGGGCCATTGGCGGGCCTCGGCGCCATCGCCATCGGCGCGCTGATCTCGGCCTTCGTCGCTCCGCCGGCCATCGTGCTGGCTTCGGTCGCGGCCTTCCTGCTGTCGGAACTGGCGGATTTCGCGGTCTATACGCCACTGCAACGCCGCCGCTTCGTCACCGCGGTCGTCGCCTCCAGCATCGTCGGGCTGGTCGTCGACAGCATCGTCTTCCTGCAGCTCGCCTTCGGCAGCCTCGACTTCGTCGGCGGCCAGATCATCGGCAAGGCCTGGATGGTGCTGCTCGCCCTGCCGCTGATGCATCTGCTGCGCCGCCGCGACGAAAAGATCGGGCTCGCCGCCGCTTGAGCCCTGACGCCCGAGGCCGGCGCAAACGCGACGCGCCGCCGCGGCTCCGGGCATGGCGCAGGCGCAACACAGGGACGGTGGAGTACACGCGCTCCACAGCTCAAACGCCGATTCCTGACAATTTGAACCATCGCCGCAACCACGGTTTCATGCCGGGCTGACATAGCTTGCCGCTTCGTCAGCGAGAGCTTCGAGATGCGTGAAAGCGGTTCGGCAGAACACCTGCAGGCCCTTCAGAACGAGATTCTGGAGGCGGTCGCGCGTGGGGAGGTTCTCGTCGCCATCATGGACCGGCTCTGCCGGCGCGTGGAAGCCATCGCCCCCGGCGTGATCTGTTCGGTCGTGAGCGTCGATGCACAGGGCTGCCTGCAGCCGCTGGCCGCACCCAGCCTGCCCGCGCATTACGCCGCCAGCGTCAGCGGCGTGCCCGTCGGGCCGCGCGTCGGCTCCTGCGGTACGGCCATCTATCGCGGCGAGCCCGTCTGCGTCACCGATATCGCGACGGATCCTCTCTGGGAGGGTCTCGAAAACCTCGTCCTGCCGCTCGGCCTGCGCGCCTGCTGGTCGAGCCCGATCAAGGCACGGGACGGCCGCGTCGTCGGCACCTTCGCCTTCTACTACAACCGCCAGCGCGGCCCCAACGATCTCGAACGGCAGATCGTCGCCACCTGCGTCCATCTCTGCGCCATCGCGATCGAGCATGAGGAGGTCCGGTCGCGCAACCACCGGCTCGCCTATTACGACACGCTGACCGGCCTGCCGAACCGGGTGAGCTTCAACGACGCGATCATGCGGATGACCGCCGAGCCGCCGCACGATTTCGGCCTGATGCTGATCGACATCGACCATCTCAAGGCGATCAACGACACCATGGGGCATGCCGCCGGGGACGCGCTGATCGAGACCGTGGGGGCGAGGCTCCAGGCGGTGGTCGGCGATGCCACCGCCTGCCGGATCGGCGGCGACGAATTCGCGGTGCTTCTGCCGGACTGCACCCAGGCGGCCCAGATGCGCTCCGTCGCGTCTGCGATCCTCGCGGCGATGTCGACCCCGCTCGACCATGACGGCAACAGCATCGTCCCGAGCGTGACGATCGGTGCGGCCCTCGCGGGCGAGGATGGCGAGGACAGCGTCACCTTGAGGCAGAATGCCGATTTCGCCCTGTATCACGCCAAGGAGACCAGCCGGGGCGGCTATGTCCGCTTCAAGGACGGGCTTCGCACCTCGATGACACGCCGCATCCAGGTCAGGCGCGACGTCGACGAGGCCCTGACCGGCGGGCGCATCATCCCCCATTATCAACCCGTCATCCGCCTCGACACCGACGAGATCGTCGGCCTCGAGGCGCTTGCCCGCATGCGCATGCCCGACGGGCGGATCGCCTGCGCCGGCGAGTTCCACGAGGCCATGCTCGACCCGAAGGTCGCCCATCGCATCACCGGGCAGATGCTCGGCGCGATCGCTGCCGACATGGCGGCGTGGCAGCGCGCCGGCATCAACTTCCAGCATGTCGGCCTGAACGTGACCTCCGCCGATTTCCAGAAGGGCGACCTCGTCCAGCGCGTGCTCAAGGCGCTGGAGCGGGTCCGGGTCCCGCCGAGGCATCTCGTCGTCGAGATCACCGAGCAGGTCTTCATGGGCGGGCGCAAGGATGGCGTCGCCCGCACGATCACCGCATTGCGCGAGCGCGGCATCCCCGTGGCGCTCGACGATTTCGGCACCGGCTTCGCCTCGCTGACCCATCTGCTCGACTTCCCGGTCGACATCATCAAGATCGACCGCTCCTTCGTCGCAGCCGCCCGGAGCGGCACGAGGAGCAGCGTGATCGTCGAGGCCATGGTCGGCATCGCCCACCGGCTGGGCATGAAGATCATCGCCGAGGGCATCGAGACGCAAGCGCAGGCGGAGTGGCTGCAGTCCACGGGGTGTCGCCTCGGCCAGGGCTTCCTCTACGCGCAGGCGATGCCGGCGGGGATCGTCATCGAGCTGCTGCAGCGTTTCGGCCAGAAGCCCATCCGGAAGCTCGACCTGGAACCCGACAGTCGGGCCGGCGTCATCGCCACCGCCGCCTGAAGCTTGGGGCCATTGCGGACTTGAGATCGCCGTCTATTTCGCTTATGAGCCTGCCAGCGCCCGACTGACACCCTTGGAGGCACGGGCGCAAACCGCAATGAGGCCGCCAGCAGGCGGCCTTGTCATTTGAAGCAAGGACATACCATGACCGCCGTGAAGCAAATCGAGGCTTCGGCGCGCGCACAGGTCGGCAAGGGGGCCGCCCGTGCAGTTCGTCGTCAAGGCCTGACACCCGCCGTGATCTATGGTGGGGGCGCCGCTCCCGAAGCGATCGCGCTCGACGCCAACAAGACCCGCCTGATGATCTATGGCGGCCACTTCCTGACCACGCTGTTCGAAATCAGCGTCGGCGGCAAGAAGCAGCGGGTCATCCCGCGCGACTACCAGCTCGACCCGGTCAAGGATTTCCCGATCCATGTCGACTTCCTGCGCGTGGCAGCCGGCCAGACCGTGACTGTCGAGATTCCGGTCCATGTCGTCGGCCAGGATGCCAGCCCCGGCATCAAGAACGGCGGCGCCGTTCAGATCGTCGAGCATTCGCTTGAGATCACCGTCGAGCCGGAGCACATCCCGGAGTTCTTCGAGGTCTCGGTTGCGGGCCTGGAGATCGGCGGCTCGCTCGAAGCCAGCGCCATCAAGCTGCCGAAGGGCGCCAAGCTCTCGGTGGGCTCGGACGCCACCATCGTCACCATCGTTCCGCCGATGGCCGAGGAAGCCGAAGAGGCGCCCGCCGCTGCGGCCGCTCCTGCCGCCGAGGCCAAGCCGAAGGCTTGATCGGCCAGCTTGCCGGCAAGACGCCGGCAGGATTGCCGAAACGAAAGACTGCAGACGGCCGGGATTTCCCGGCCGTTTTGCTAGGGCAGACGCAAATGGGGAGAACGGTTTCTCGCCTGAGCCATGTCCTCGTTCGATGTCGAGGCGGACCGAACCATCATGCTGATCTTCGCAGGGCTGGGAAATCCGGGCACGCGTTTTGCCCGCAACCGCCACAATATCGGCTTCATGGCGCTCGACGAGATCGCGCGCACCCACCGCGCCTCGCCCTGGCGCTCACGCTTTCAGGCCGTGGCCTGCGAGGCGACGATCGGGACCGAGAAGGTCATCCTGCTCAAGCCGCAGACCTATATGAACGAATCCGGCCGTTCCGTCGGCGAGGCGGCGCGCTTCTTCAAGGTCGAGCCCGCCGACGTCGTCGTCTTTCACGATGAACTCGACCTCGCTCCGGCCAAGCTCAGAGTGAAGCTCGGCGGCGGCAATGCCGGCCATAACGGCCTGCGCTCGACCACGGCCGCGATCGGCAACGAGTATCGCCGCGTCCGGATGGGCATCGGCCATCCGGGCCTCAAGGAACTCGTGCACGCCTATGTGCTGAACGATTTCGGCAAGGCCGAGCAGCCCTGGGTCGAGGATCTCTGCACGGCCTGCGCCGACCATGCCGCCCTGCTCGCCAACCATGACGATGCCGGCTTCCAGAACAAGGTCCATCTCTTCATGGATGCCCGCGGCCATGCCGCAGTGAAGCGGCTGGGCGAGAAGACGCCCGACTAAAGCATTGCCCCGAAAAGCGGACGCCGGTTTTCGGAAAAGCCGATGCGGCAGGAGCCCGGCGGCCCGCTCAATACGGCAATTGCGCGCCGGGCCTGGCGATGGTGACGCGGCTCGCGCTGAAGCTGCCGTCGGCCTGCCTTGTCGCGGTCATCGCGACCTGGGCGCCGGCCACGAGTTCGGACGTCTGCGCCGGCGCCGCCATGATGATGTTGGCATCGGGATTGATCGCGACCTTCTGCTCGCCGCCCGGATAGCTCAGCACAACATTCGCGCCGTCGACGCGCGAGACCGTCTCGGCAACCGTCGCGTTCGTCATCGTCGAATCCGGCAGCACGCCCCAGGGACGGTGGCCCTCGCCGGTGCCCCGCATCGCCTCGGGGAAGATGAAGACCTGCACGGCCTGCAGTGAGCCGTCCGGCTGCGGCCGGGCGCCGACACCGATATAGCCGCCCTTCTTGATGTCGGCCGTCGTCGCCTTGACGACCCCGCCGACCGAGAAGCCGGACGCCAACGCGACCTTCGCCATGGCGCCGTCAACCGTCTTGACGATCAGCGTGTCGCCTTCGGCCTTCTCGACCTCGCCGCGAATGCGGGTCGTCGGCGATTGGGCCTGCGCCGCGACAGTCAGTCCAAGCACGAGGCAGAAAGTGGCCAGAGAACGCATGGGATTATCCATCATATCGAGAACGTCGCTGGCCATTCCTGCGCTTGCGGCAATCTTGCGGCCACGCACGTTCGCGTGACCGGCAACAGGACAGAGCATTGACACGAAAACACGGAAACACGATATCGACGTTGGAGGCAGCCACGATGAAAAACCTGACATTGACTCTCCCTGACGATGCCTTTGCCCGCCTGCGCGTCGCTGCGGCCAAGGAGGGCAAGAGCATGTCGAAATACGTCGCAACGCTGGTCGACAGACAAGTTGGTCGGGATGAGCGAAGCGCCGATATCGAGGCGATGGAACGCTTTCTTGCTCCGCCTTATTGGGATCTCCTCGACGAAAACGGCAACGCGCCGAGCCGCGATCAGATCTATGATCGCTGAGCGGCGTGTTTTCGTCGACACCAACGTGCTGATCTACGTTCGTGACCCGGCGGCAGGCGACAAGACTGCCAGCGCCGCGCGCTGGCTGAGGATGCTCGCCGCACGGCAATCCCTCGTCGTCAATCTTCAGGTGTTGAACGAGTTGACCCGCTGGGTCTTGCGCAACGAACGAGTGCCCGTCGCAACAGCAAGGCAGCGCGTTGACGAGCTGAGGCGCTTCGGCGAGGCCGCCTTGCAGCCGTCACATGTCGCGGCCGCCTGGTCCGTTCGCGAGAAGCTCGGCTATCAATGGTTTGACTGTCTGCTGATCGCTTGGGCATCCGAAGAAGGCTGCAGCCATTTTCTCTCGGAAGACATGGCCCACGAGACGCGATATGGCGATCTCACCATCATCAACCCCTTCCGCGTCGATCCCGACGCCTTCCTCAAAGCGAACTGACCACCATGGGTTTCAAATGCGGTATCGTCGGCCTGCCGAATGTCGGTAAGTCGACCCTCTTCAACGCGCTGACGCAGACTGCGGCAGCCCAGGCGGCGAACTATCCCTTCTGCACCATCGAACCCAATGTCGGTGACGTCGCGGTTCCCGATGACCGGCTGGAGAAACTCGCCGCCATCGCGGGCTCCAAGGAGATCATCCCGACGCGGCTGACCTTCGTCGACATCGCCGGCCTCGTGCGCGGCGCCTCCAAGGGCGAAGGCCTCGGCAACCAGTTTCTCGCCAATATCCGCGAATGCGACGCCATCGCCCATGTCGTGCGCTGCTTCGAGGATGGCGACATCACCCATGTCGAGGGCAAGGTCGCGCCAATCAATGACATCGAGATCATCGAGACCGAGCTGATGCTGGCCGATCTCGAAAGCCTCGAAAAGCGCGTGCTGCCGCTGGAGAAGAAGGCCAAAACCGGCGACAAGGAGGCCAAGGAGCTGGCCGACCTGATGAACCGCTGCCTCGTGCTGCTGCGCGACGGCAAGCCCGCCCGCCTCGTTCAGGTCGCGGCCGACGAGCGCAAGGCCTTCGAAATGCTCGGCCTGCTCTCGTCGAAGCCGGTGCTCTATGTCTGCAACGTCGAGGAGGCCAGCGCCGACAAGGGCAATGCCTTCTCGGAAGCCGTGAAGGCGCGCGCCGCCGAGGAGAATGCGGTCGCCGTCGTTGTCTCCGCCAAGATCGAGAGCGAGATCGCGGTGCTGCCGGCCGCCGACCAGAAGGATTATCTGGAAGCGGTCGGGTTGGAGGAACCTGGCCTGAACCGCGTCATCCGCGCCGGCTACACCCTGCTCCACCTCGTCACCTATTTCACGGTCGGCCCAAAGGAGGCCCGCGCCTGGACGATCGAGAAGGGCACCAAGGGCCCGGCCGCCGCCGGCGTGATCCACAGCGATTTCGAGAAGGGCTATATCCGCGCCGAGACCATCGCCTTCGAGGATTATGTCGCCAACAAGGGGGAGTCGGGCGCGCGCGAAGCCGGCAAGTTCCGCCTCGAAGGCAAGGAATACGTCGTCTCCGATGGCGACGTGCTGCATTTCCGCTTCGCCAACTGAACCGGAGCCATCGGCGCGATGCTGTTCTTTGAGGATTTCATCGTCGGCGAGACGGTCGCGATGGGCAGCATCGCAGTCTCGCAGGACGACATCATCGCCTTTGCGAAGCGGTTCGATGCACAGGATTTCCATGTCGATCCAGAAGCCGCGAAGGCGAGCTTCGGCGGCACGCTGATCGCATCGGGCTGGCATAGCTGCTCGCTGCTGATGCGGCTGATGGCGGAGAGCTTCCTGCTGAACTCCTCCGGCATGGGCGCGCCCGGCATCGAGGAGGTGAAATGGCTGCGCCCCGTGCAGCCGGGAGATGTGCTGAACGGCCGCCGCACCGTGACCGAGATCAAGCCCTCGCGCTCCCGCCCCGATATGGGGCTGGTCCGCTTCCGGCTCGAACTGCTCAACCAGCGCGACGAGCCGGTGCTGGAGCAGGCGAACTGGATCATGTTCGGCCGGCGCGGCTTCGGCTCCGCGCAGCCGGCAGGTGACTGGCTGGCCCATCCGCCGCGCTATGTGCCGCCGGCCTCGCCCTCCTCCATCGAGCCGCCGTCGAGCCCGACGGAACCCGCGCGTTTCTTCGAGGACATCGAGATCGGCCAGGAGTTCGAGCTCGGCAGTTGCGTCTTCACGGCCGACGAGATCGTCGCCTTTGCTCGCGCCTTCGACCCCCAGCCCTTCCACATGGATGAGGGTGCGGCGCGTGCCAGCGCCTTCGGCCGGCTCGCGGCCTCCGGCTGGCATACCGCATCCGTCTGGATGGCGACCATGGTGAGCCACCGCCGGCGCCAGATCGCGGCTGTCGGCGCGGGGCAGGCTCCGCGGCTCGGGCCCTCGCCGGGTTTCAAGAACCTGCGCTGGTCGAAGCCGGTCTTCGCCGGCGACCGCATCACCTATCGCTCGGCCGTGTCCGACAAGCGCGCCAGCGGCTCGCGCCCGCAATGGGGCCTGTTCTTCCACCACAACACCGGCGTGAACCAGAACGGCGACGAGGTCTTCAGCTTCGATGGCTGCGTCTTCATCGAGCGCAAGCGGTCTGAGGCTTCGGCCTGAGCCTCCGGCCTTCCGCCGCGCCTCAGACCCCGATCGCCATGCCGTCGCGCTGCGGATCGGCTCCACCCGTCCAGCCATAGCCCTCGGCCCTGACGGCATGCGGCGCGCCGAAGGCGAAGGACTGGTAGGAGCGCGCGACCGCGTAGCCCATCGCCCCCAGTTCGTCGGTCACGCTCCGCTGCACGCGATTGGAGACGTCGATCGTATCGCTCAGGCAGACGACGCGCGGCGCTGCGACCGCGTCGGCCATGCTCATCTTGAAATCGATGACGTTGCTCAGCGCCTGGGCGATCGCCGGCACGATGAAGGTGCCGCCCGGCGCGCCCATCGCGATCACCGGCTTGTCGTCCCTGAAGACGATGGTCGGCGCCATCGCGCTGCCGCGCGCCTTGCCCGGCGCGATCGAGGCCGCCCGGCCGGGGCGCGGATCGAAGCCGCTCATCGTGCCGTTATACATGAAGCCGAGGCCCGGCGTGATCGCGCCCGAGGGCTGGCCGAGCGTATGCGTGATCGTCACCGCATTGCCCTCGCCGTCCATCACGCAGGTGACCGTGGTGTCCGGCGGATCCTTGGCGCGTTCCGAGCGCGGCACGCTGGCTTTCTCGCCGGCACGAATGCGGGCGGCCCGGTCGGCAGCATAGGCGGGCGACAGCAGCATGTCGAGCGGCACGTCGACGAAGTCGGGGTCGCCCATATGGGCGTCCTTGTCGATCGTCATCCACTTCATCGCCTCGGCGAGGATGCGAATGTGCTCGGCCGAATTATGCGTCAGGGCCGAAAGATCGAACTCCTGGAGGATCTGCAGCAATTCGATCAGCGAGGCGCCGCCCGCCGCCGGCGGATTGCCCGCGATCCGGAAGCCGCGATAATCCCCCCAGATCGGCGGCTTTTCGCGCACCTGATACGCCGCGAGGTCGTTCGTCGTGAGCAGGCCGCCCTGGGCAGCCATGTCGGCCGCGATCTCCTGCGCGATCTCGCCGGTATAGAAGATATCGGGGCCGGCTGCTGCGATGCGCTCAAGCGTGCGGGCGAGATCAGGGTTGGCGACGATATCGCCTGGCCGCTTCAGGCTGCCATCGGGATGAAAATAGATCGCCCGCCCCGTCTCGCTGAGGCGCAGCTTGTCCTCGGTGTTGACCTGGCCCGTCGCCCGCTGGTCGATCGCCCAGTAATAGTGGACGTAAGGGCGAACCATGAAGCCCTCGCGCGCCTGCCGGATCGCGGGCGCCATCACGTCCTTCAGCGCCATCGTGCCGAAGCGCGCCAAGGCCTCGGTATAGCCCCGGACATTGCCGGGCGTGCCGGCGGCGAGGTGGCCGAGTTCGTTGGCATGGTCGCTCATCAGGAAGACGAAGCCGTCGCGCGTCTGCCCGACGAAACGGTCCGCCCACATATCCGCGGTCGCCGAGAGTGGAGCGCGCGCGAGGAACTCCAGCACGGTATGGACACCGCGCTTCGGCATGCAGATCTGCATCGCGCCGAAACCGCCGATCCCGCACATCTGCGGATCGACCACGCCCTGGCTGAAGGCGCTGGCGATGGCGGCATCGACGGCATTGCCGCCGCGCCGCAGGATATCGGCCCCGACTTCGGCCGCTTCGGGCTGCGCCGCCACGATCATTCCGCGCATCGGACCGTTCTCCGTTCTTCGTCGTGCCGGCAGGTTTGCCGCCTCAGTGCAGCTCGTTCTTGAAGAACTGCCCGCCACGCATGATCGCCCGAAGGGCCCGGCCGTCGTTCTGGAACAGCGCAGGATCGCTCAACGGATCGCCGTCGACCACCAGCAGATCGGCATAGGCGCCCGGCACCAGCGCGCCGATCTCGCCCTCCATCCGGCAGAGCTTCGCGGCCATGGTCGTTGCCGAGGCCATGACCTCCTGCATCGGCAGGACCCGCGCGCGCAGCTCGAATTCGAGCGTCTGGTATTTCTGGAGCTGGCCGAGCAGGTCCGAGCCGTAGCCTATGGGCAGGCCGGCATCGCGCATGATCGTGAGCGATTCCATGCCACCCTTCCGCACCGTCTCGATCTTGGCGGCCGATTCCGGGCGAAGCCCGAAATTCGAACCTTCCAGTGCCAGCCCCTCATAGGCCGCCAGCGTCGGCACGGCGAAGGCCCCCGCCGCGGCGGCCTTCTTCGCCGTCTCCGACTGGATCAGGTTGCAGTGCTCGAGCGAGTGCACACCGCATTCCACGGCCCGCGCGATCGCCTTGTCGGTGTAGAGATGCGCCGAGACATAGGTGCCGGCGTTCTCGGCCTCCTCGACCGCGGCGCGAATCTCGTCCTTCGAGAAGCCGAGCGCGTGGATCGGATCGTTGGGCGAGGCGACGCCGCCATTCGCCATGATCTTGACGAAGGTGGCGCCGGCGCGAAGCTGCTCGCGGGCGGCAAGACGAACCGCATCGACACCATCGCAGAGCTGGCCGACCTGCCCGAGCCGGCCGGTGTAGAGCGGGCGCGTCTCCGAACGGTCGCGCGGATCGGAATGGCCGCCGGTCTGGCTCAGCGCCTTGCCGCAGATGATCAGGCGCGGGCCTTCGATCAGCCCCTCCTCGACCGCCATGACGAGGCCGAGATCGGCGCCGCCAAGATCGCGCACCGTGGTGAAGCCGCGCATCAGCATCGCCTTCATGGTCCGCGCCGTGCGCAAGGCGACGAGCGAGGACGGCGTCATCGCGTTCTGCACGCCGTTCACAACCGCGGACACGACATGGACATGCATGTCGATCAGGCCGGGCATCAGCGTACGACCACGCAGGTCGATCCGCGTCGCAGCGGGCGAACTGATCGGGCGATCGGACACCTCGACGACGCGATCCCCCTCGATCAGCACCTCGATGCCGTCGAGCAGCCGGTCCTGGGCGGGGTCGAGGAAGCGTCCCCCGGTGAACAGCATCAGGCTCATGAGACGGCTCTCCGAACGGCAAAAACGGCTGGTTCCCCACGGCGCTCGAACAGCCCGCGGGCAGGTGGGAAAAGGAACGTTCCACAGAACCCCGACACAGGCAATTGCATATTGGCGATTTTATCCAATTGACAGATGCATCCTTTCTCCGGTCTCCTGAGCGGGCTTTCGAGGGGAGTCAGCCGGTTGGCGGTCACGCAGAATTCAGTCGCATTAGCGCCCGGAACGGCTGTGCCGGGCCATCCGGCCAGCGTCGCGGCGTTGAATGGCCTTGTCCGCCTGCTCGTCGTCATCGGCGTCGCGCTGATGCTGATTCCGCTGCTGATGACGGCCTTCATGAGCCTGTTTGCCGATGGCGTGGTGACCTTCCCGCCGAGCGGCTACACCCTGTCCTGGTACGGCCGGCTCGCCGAATTCCCGAAATTCGGGCAGTCGCTGGGCACCAGCCTGCGCGTCGCTGCCATGGCGACATTCTGCAGCTTGCTGATCGGCGTCCCGGCCAGCATCGCTTTGGTGCGCTACAGTTTTCCCGGCCGCGGCCTGCTCAATGTGCTGCTGCTCTCGCCCCTCACCGTTCCCGGCGTCGTCATCGGCCTCGGCATCTATGTGCTGATGGTCGACATCGAGATTCGCACCGAGTTTCCGCTGATCGGTTCCGACTGGGTGCTGATCCTGGCGCATCTCCTGATCACGACACCCTGGGTGGTGCGCCTCTGCGTCGCCAATCTGGTGCAACTAGACCGCTCGATCGAGGAGGCTGCGGCCAATCTCGGCGCCTCGCCCGGCCGCGTGCTCTGGAGCGTGACCTTGCCGATGATGCGGCAGGGCATCATCGCGGCTGCACTCTTCGCCTTCATCGTGTCGTTCGAGAACATCGAGATGACGCTGTTCCTGATCAGCCCCGGAATGATCACCTTCCCGATCTCCGTGCTGCAATATCTCGAATACCGCTTCGATCCCCTCGTCGCCTCGGTCGTCGTCGTCCAGACGGCCGTGATCGCGGCGCTGCTGCTGGCGATCGACCGGTACGTCAAGCTGAGCAAGGTCGTCTGATGAGCACCTCTTCCCATCTCCGCATCGAGGGTCTGACCAAGATCTACGGCTCGACCGCAGCGGTCGAGGACGTCAATCTCGATGTCCGCCAGGGCGAGATGCTCGTCCTGCTCGGCCCTTCCGGCTGCGGCAAGACGACGACCTTGCGCCTCGTTGCCGGCTTCGTCGCCGCCACAAGCGGCCGCATCCTGGTCGAGGGCAAGGACTACGCTTCGCTGCCGCCCTATCAGCGCGAAATGGGCATGGTCTTCCAGAGCTATGCGCTGTTCCCGCATCTGACGGTGGCGCAGAACGTCACCTTCGGTCTGCGCATGCGCAAGCTGCCCAAACCCGAGATCGACCGGCGCCTCGAGGAGACGCTGGCGATGGTCAAGCTGACCGCCATGGCGGACCGCTTCCCGCGCCAGCTCTCGGGCGGCCAGCAGCAGCGCGTCGCCCTGGCGCGCGCGCTGGCGATCCGGCCCAAAGTGCTGCTGCTCGACGAGCCGCTGTCGAACCTCGACGCCAATCTGCGCCAGTCGGTTGCCCGCGAAATCCGCCAGCTTCAGCGCGCCGCCGGGCTGACAGCGCTGATGGTGACGCATGACCAGGACGAGGCCATGACCATGGCCGACCGGCTGGTTTTGATGAACGAGGGCAAGGTCCAGCAGGTCGGCACGCAGGAAGAGCTCTACGAGCAGCCGCTGAACCCCTTCGTCGCCCGCTTCATCGGCCACAGCAATCTCGTCACCGGCGAGCTTGTCGACGCCGACACCTTTCGCCTGCCCGGCGGCAGTGTCGTGAAGCTCGCCCGCAGCTATGCCCAGCGCGGGCAGCACACGCTGGCGCTGCGCCCCGAGCGCGTCCGGCTACACCGGGAAGGCGATGCGGCGCCGCCGCGAGCGACCGCCCGCGTCGAGGACGCGACCTATGTCGGCGGCCATGTCGACTATCTGCTCTCCTTCGAGGATGGCAGCAGCCTCGCCTTGCACGAGCCGACGGGCGCAATGGGCGGGACACGCCGCGCCATGGGCGAGAGCGTCGCCATCACCTGGGACGGCCTGAACGAGCGCCTGTTCGACGCCAGCGAGACCACGGTCCCGGCTCTGACCTGACACCGACTGCACGACCACTGCCTGAGCGACTTTTACAACGAACGCCAACCCGAAACGAGGGGATCACCGCGATGACGGATCTGTTCAAGCCCAATCGACGCCATCTGCTGACACTGGCTGCGGGCGCCGCCGCAGCGCCCTTCGCCCCAGCGATCCTGCGCGCGCAGGAAGCTTCCGGCCGCGTCGTGATGAGCACCTGGGGCGGCGACTACGCCAAGCTCCTGACCCAGAACATCGAGGACCCGCTGCTCAAGCCGAAGGGCCTCGAGGTCGTCCAGGACGCCGGCACCGAACCGACCCGCGTCGCCAAGTCGATCGCCCAGCGCCGCCTGCCGCGCGGCAGCGTCGACGTCATCTGCGTGCAGGCCCCCGCCGCCTACGATCTCGAAGATGCCGGGATGCTGGAGCCGCTCGACGAGGGCAAGGTTCCCAACCTCAAATACGTCCAGCCGACCTTCGCGACGCCCTATTCGATCCCGCATATCTACAGCCCACAGGTCATCGCCTACAGCCCCGAGCGCGTGAAGACGCCGCCGAAGAGCTACACCGAGATGGAGGCCTATGGCGGCAAGGTCGGCATTCTCGACAACAGCTACATCTGGGTCGCGATGGCCGCCGCCCTGAAGCAGCAGGGCGATCCGGGCAAGATCGCCGAGGTCAAGGCGAGCATGGAGAAGCTCGTCAAGGCCGGCGCCAAGATCTACACCTCGACCGAGGCCTTCGCCCCCGGGATCAAGTCCGGCGAGATCGATGTCGGCCTCGTCTGGCATGCCCGCGTACTGTTCTGGAACAAGGGCGGCGTCGAGATGACCTCGTCCTTCCCGGCCGAGGGCTGCATGACCTATGTCTCCAGCATGTGCGTGCTGAAGAACGCGCCCAACAAGGCCGCCGCCTTCGCCTATATCAACGCCGCGCTCGACCCGCGCGCCCAGCGCGGCTTCGCCGACAGCATGGGCTATCAGCCGACCATCACCAATGCAGCGCTGGAAGGCGAAGTCGCCAAGCGTCTGGCCATGCCGGAGGGCACGAAGCTGCTGCCCGCGCCCTATCCTCAGCTCAGCGCCGTCCGCGACGACATGAACGATTGGTGGCGCCGCACGCTGGAGCGTCGCTGATCATGACGCGCCGTCGGCCCGAGGGGCTCACCGCTTCATTGCTCATCGGGCCGGCGACCATGGTCGTCCTGCTGTCGCTCGTGCTGCCGCTGGCGCTGCTCGCCCGCTTCAGCCTGAACAAATACGACCGCAGGACCTTCATGGTCGACGCGTTCACGCCGGAGAACTATCTCCGCTTCGTCACGGACCCGTTCTATACCGGGGTTCTCTGGACGACCTTCGGCATCGCCATCGTCACGACGCTGCTCTGCCTGATCCTCGGCTTCCCGATCGCCTACAAGCTCGCCCGCTCGCAGAGCCGCTGGAAGTCGATCGGCGTGCTGCTGATCATCCTGCCACTGTTCATCGGCTCGACGGTGCGTGCGCTCGGCTGGATGGGCGTGCTCGCAAAGGGCGGCATCATCGATGCCATCTACACTGCGCTCGGCGGGCCGGGCATCTCGCTGCTCTACACCTCGTTCGCCGTCTCCATCGGCATCCTCTCGATTAACCTGCCCTATATGATCCTGACGCTGCAAAGTGTGATCGAAGGCATCGATGCGCGGCTCGAGGAGGCTGCCGACAGCCTGGGAGCCGATCCGGCACGGCGCTTCTGGCATGTCGTATTGCCGCTCGCGCTGCCCGGCATCGCCACCGGCGGCATCCTCGTCTTCATCCTTGCGATGAACGCCTATGCCACGCCCTTCCTGCTCGGCGGCGCGCGCTTCCAGATGATGGCGCCGATGCTGTATCGCGAGTTCGCGGTGAACAATAACTGGCCCTTCGCGGCAGCGATCGCCTTCATCCTGATGCTGACGACGCTCTCGCTGACGGCCATCTCCGGGCTGCTGGTGCAGCGCCGCTACAAGGCCCAGTAAGCGAGCCCCCATGACCGGCCCCCTCTCCATGCGTTCGACGCTGCCACAGTTCCGGCAGACGGTGACCGGCGCCGCAGTGGCCGAACTGCGCCGGCGCATCCTCTCCGGCTCCGTCGCCGCCGGCGAGGCGCTGCGGCAGGACGCGCTGGCAAAGGAGTTCGGCATCAGCCGCATCCCGATCCGCGAGGCCTTCCACCAACTCGCAGCCGAGGGGCTGGTCACGCTCCACCCGCATCGCGGTGCGGTCGTGACCGCGCTCTCGGCATCCGACATCGCCGAGCTCTTCGACCTGCGCGCCACGCTCGAGCCCGACCTGATGCGGCGCGCCGTGCCGCGGCTCCAGGCGAGCGATTTTGCCCGGGCGGAGACCATCCTCGCCGACTACGCCACGGCCATCGCCAATGGCGATCTCGATGCCTGGGGCGAACTCAACACCGAATATCACCTGTCGCTTTACCGGGCTGCCGGACGCAACCAGACCTTCGAGCTGGTCAGGATGCTGCTCGCCAACACCGACCGCTACACCCGCGTCCAGCTCGCCATGTCGGACGGCGCGACCACCCGGGCCAAGCGGGAGCATGCCGCCCTGCTGGATCTCTGCCGGGCCGGCGACGCCGAGGGCGCGGCGCGGCTGACGCTCGACCACGTGCTCGCCGTCCGCCACGACCTGCTCCAACTCCTCGAACCACACGAGGACGGGCTGGCCGGGACGCAAGCGCCTGCGGCCTGAAGAGGTTTCACCCGCGGCCTGACACGCCATCGTTTTCGACACCACGAACTCTCAAGACTGACCAACGAGGATAAGAGACCATGACGATCGGAGTGGGCGGATCGAGCTTCGAGGCGGAACTCGCCAGGCTGAAGCCGATGACGGACGGCATCGAGCCGATCGCGGTGAAGGAATTCAAGGAGCGCGTCGCCAAGGCGCAGGCGCTGCTGCGTGAGCAGGGCCTGCAGGCGCTCTATCTCGACACCTCGACTAGCCTGGCCTATTTCACCGGCATCCAGCTCAATCTGACCGAACGCCTGCATGGCGCGATCATCCCCGTCGAGGGCGAAATCGCCTATCTCAGCCCGGCCTTCGAGGAGCCGAAGACGCGCGAATACATGAAATTCGGCGACGACGTCCGTTGCTGGGAAGAACATGAGGACCCGACCGAGCTGGTGATCGAAACGATCCGCAGCATGGGCTACGAGAGCGGCCAGGTCGCGCTCGATCCGCATACCCCGTTCTACATCGCCGACGGCCTGCGCAAGGCCGGCAACCGCTTCTCCTTCACCCATGGCAATTCCATCACCGCCGCCTGCCGGCAGCTGAAATCGGCAGCCGAGATCGCCCTGATCCAGCGTGCCATGGACATCACCATGGAGGTGCACCGCGCCGCCGCCCGCGCCCTGCAGGTCGGCGTCACAACGGCGCAGGTCAAGATGTTCCTCGACCAGGCCCACCGCAAGCTCGGCATGAGCTGGACCAGCGGTGCCGCCCAGTTCGGCGAGGCGACCGCCTATCCCCATGGTGTGCCCTACGAGCAGACGCTTCAGGACGGCGACATGGTGCTGATCGACATGGGCACCAAGGTCGGCGGCTATCGCTCCGACATCACCCGCACCTATGTCTTCGGCGAGCCGAGCGACCGCCAGCGCGAGATCTGGAACCTCGAGAAGAAGGCGCAGCTCGCCGGCTTCGAAGCCGCGAAGCTCGGTGCGCCTTGCGAGAACGTCGATTTCGGCGCGCGCGGCGTCATCGAGGCGGCGGGCTTCGGCCCCGGCTACAAGGTGCCCGGCCTGCCGCACCGCACCGGCCACGGCCTCGGCCTAGATGTCCATGAGGAGGCCTTCATGGTGAAGGGCAACAAGACCCCGCTTCAGCTCGGCATGTGCTTCTCGGTCGAGCCGATGATGTGCATCTACGGCGAATTCGGTGTGCGGCTCGAGGACATCGCCTATATGGCGGCCGACGGCGCGCACTGGTTCACCCAGCCGTCACACACCGTCGACGATCCCTTCCACTACGAATCCTGAGCCGCGTCGCGCCTCAGACCACCGGGCCCCGACCGAAACGCCGTCGGGGCCGCTCCTGCCCCATCTCCCGATCGTTCAAGCCTGCCCAAGAAAACGCAAAGGAAACGCTCCATGGCTTCGGATGTCTTCACCGGCACCATTCCCGCCCTCATGACGCCCTGCAAGGCGGACCTCACCCCCGATTTTGATGCGCTCGTCCGCAAGGGCAAGGAGCTGATCGCCGCCGGCATGTCGGCGGTCGTCTATTGCGGCTCGATGGGCGACTGGCCGCTGCTCACCGATGAACAGCGGCAGGAGGGCGTCGCCAGGCTCGCCAAGGCCGGCGTTCCCGTGATCGTCGGCACCGGCGCCCAGAACACGCAGCGCGCCGCGGCCTTCGCCAAGCATGCCAGCGATGTCGGCGCCAAGGGGCTGATGGTCATCCCCCGCGTGCTCTCGCGCGGCCCCTCCGCATCGGCCCAGGCCGCGCATTTCGCCGCGATCCTGGAAGCCGCCAACGGCCTGCCCGCGGTGATCTACAACAGCCCCTATTACGGCTTCGAGACCCGCGCCGACCTGTTCTTCCAGCTCCGCGCCAAGTTCCCGAACCTGATCGGCTTCAAGGAGTTCGGCGGCGCCAAGAGCCTGACCTATGCGGCGGAGAACATCACCGGCCAGTCGGACGACATCACGCTGATGGTCGGGGTCGACACGCAGGTCTTCCACGGCTTCGTCAATTGCGGCGCCAGCGGCGCCATCACCGGCATCGGCAACGTCCTGCCCAAGCCTGTCCTGCATCTGGTCGCGCTCTGCGAGCAGGCCGCGAAGGGCGATGTCGGGGCGCGTGCCAAGGCGCTCGAACTCGATGGGGCGCTCGCCGTGCTGTCGAGCTTCGACGAGGGGCCGGACCTCGTGCTGTTCTACAAATACCTGATGGTTCTCGAAGGCAGCCCGGAATACGAGCTGCACTTCAACGCCTCCGACAGCCTGACCACGGGCCAGAAGCACTACGCCCGTACGCAGCTCGCGCTGTTCAACACCTGGTACGCGGGCTGGACCAAGGCCTGACGCAAAATGCGGCATCAATGAGCCCCGGCCCATATCGGACCGGGGCTCTATTCGTTTCAGCCGACCTTGCCGTAGCCAGCAAATTTCGCGCTGACGCGTGCCATTTCCTCATCGTCGAGGATGACCGGCTCAAGGCCCGATGCGAGGATGTCGAGATACTGCCCGGCGAGGTTCTCGACCTCCGCGACGATCTGATGCGCGCCAGCGAGCGAAGCGCCGAACGCGATGACCCCGTGATTGGCGAGCAGCACCGCTTTCCGCCCCTCCAGCGCGCGCATCGCATTTTCCGCCAGCTCCGGCGTGCCGAAGGTCGCGTACTCCGCGCAGCGCACGTCGGCGCCGCCGCAAAGCGCGATCATGTAGTGAAAGGCGGGGATGCCGCGCCGCGTCGCGGAGAGCGCCGTGGCGCGCGGCGAATGGGTGTGCACGATCGCCTGCGCCTCCGGCCGCGCGCGGTAGATCGCAGCATGGAACGGCCATTCCGAGGACGGCTTGCCGGCCCCCGACAGCACCGCGCCATCAAGCGACAATGCGATCAGATCCCCGGGCGTCGTCTCCGCATAGGGCAGCCCCGAGGGGGTGATCAGGAAACCGGCCTGCGTCCGCGCCGAGACATTGCCCGATTTCGACGGGCAGAAGCCCGCCCTGTCGATCGCCTGCGCGACCGCGACGATCGCCTCGCCGATTTCGTCCTTGCTCATCGCCGTGCCCTGTTCATCGTCCTGCCCTGTTCATCGTCCTGCCCTGTTCATCGCCCCGGCCTGCTCATGCCGCCGCTCCCCTCACCTGATCCGGAAACAGCCGGGCGAGCCCTTCCGCGCTGGCCGGTGTGACGCCGCGCTCGGTGATCAGCCCGGTGACGAGCCGCGCCGGCGTCACGTCGAAAGCTGGATTCGCCGCGTCGCTGCCAGGCGCGACCACACGGAACGACCTCACCTCGCCATCCTCGCCAAGCCCGGTCAGATGCGTGACCTCGCGCGCCGCGCGCTCCTCGATCGGGATCTCGCGCAGGCCATCCGACAGCCCCCAGTCGATCGTCGGCGAGGGCAGCGCCACATAGAAGGGCACGCCGTTGTCGTGCGCGGCCAGCGCCTTGAGGTAGGTCCCGATCTTGTTTGCGACATCGCCGGTTGCCGTCGTCCGGTCGGTGCCGACGATCACCATGTCGACCTCGCCATGCTGCATGAGATGCCCGCCGGCATTGTCGGCAATCACGGTGTGCGGCACGCCATGCGCCCCGAGTTCATAGGCGGTCAGCGCCGCCCCCTGGTTGCGCGGCCTGGTCTCGTCGACCCAGACATGGAGGGGGATTCCGGCATCATGGGCGAGATAGATCGGCGCCAAAGCCGTGCCCCAGTCGACGGTTGCGAGCCAGCCGGCATTGCAATGCGTCAGGATGTTGATGGCCCGCTCGGCCGGACGCCCCGAGGCGATGGCGCGGATCAGCCCGAGCCCATGCTCGCCGATGGCGCGGCAGAGCGCGACATCCTCGTCACAGATCGCGGCGGCCTCGCTGTAGGCGGCGGCCATCCGCTCCTCCGGCGACAGCGCCACGAGCCGCCCCCGCATCCGGGCCAGGGCCCAGTGCAGGTTGACCGCGGTCGGCCGTGTCGCGCCAAGCAAAACAAGCGCTGCCTCCAGCGACGCGTCGGACGGCTCCGCACGCATCGCCAGCGCCATGCCATAGGCAGCCGTTGCCCCGATCAGCGGCGCACCCCGCACGATCATGCTGCGGATCGCCTCGGCAGCCGCCTCGGCCGAGGATAGCGTCACGGTCTCGAAGCGAAAGGGCAGCCGTGTCTGGTCGATGACGCAGACGCGCCAGCCATCCTGCGCCAACCAGATCGTCCGGTAGGCCTGACCGTGAATCCTCATGCCGACCGCCTCAGTGCCCCGCGAAGGAGACCAGCGTGCGCACGGGCACGCCGAGCCGCCTGATCTTGTCGGCGCCGCCGAGATCCGGCAGGTCGACGATGAAGCAGGCGGCGACGACCTCAGCCCCCAATTGCGACAGCAGGTTGACCGCCCCCTCGGCCGTGCCGCCGGTCGCGATCAGATCGTCGACCAGCAGCACGCGCTCGCCCGGCACGACGGCGTCGGTATGGATCTCGATCTCGTCGGTGCCGTATTCCAGCGAATAGCTCACGCTGACCGTCTCGTGCGGCAGCTTGCCCTTCTTGCGCACCGGCACGAAGCCGGCCGAGAGCTGGTGCGCCACGGCACCGCCGAGGATGAAGCCGCGCGCCTCGATGCCGGCGATCTTGGCGATCTTCAGCCCCGCGAAAGGCTGCACCAGCTCGTCCACGGCGCGGCGAAACGCACGCGCATTGCCGAGCAGCGTGGTGATGTCGCGGAAGATGATGCCGGGCTTGGGATAATCCGGAATCGCGCGGATGGTATCGGCAAGGTTCATCGGCTCAGGCCGCTTTCAGGATGCGTCCCGCGACCGCGTCGAGCTTGGCGAGCAGGGCAGGATCGCGGGCGTCGGGCGCGGTGATGATGGCATTGTCGAGCGCATTGTGGGAGCCCGCCGGACAGGGCACGCGCTCGGCCGGGAAATCGGCGGCGAGCCGCGCCACCAGCCGCTTCGCCTTGTCGGCATTTTCATGCAGCACCTTGACCACGGCGGCGACATCGACCGGCCCGTGCTCCTCGTGCCAGCAGTCGAAATCCGTCACCATCGCCACCGTCGCATAGGTGATCTCGGCCTCGCGGGCGAGCTTGGCCTCCGGCATCGCGGTCATGCCGATCAGGTCATAGCCCAGACCTTTGTAGGTCATGGACTCGGCATAGGTCGAGAATTGCGGCCCCTCCATCGTCACCAGCGTTCCGCCTCGCACTAAGGACAGGCCCTCGGCCGTGGCCGCCTCGGCGATGCGCGCCTGCAGGGCAGGCCCGACGGGCCGGGCGAGCGAGACATGCGCGACGCAGCCCTTGCCGAAGAACGAGCTCTGGCGCCCGCTGGTGCGGTCGACGAACTGGTCGACCAGCACGAACAGGCCGGGGGCCAGCTCCGCCTTGTAGGAGCCGCAAGCCGAGAGCGAGACGAGATCGGTGACCCCGGCCCGCTTCATCACGTCGATATTGGCACGGTAGTTGATCTCGGAGGGCGGGATCGCGTGGCCGCGGCCATGACGCGGCAGGAAGACGATCTTCGTCGCCCCGATCCGGCCGATCCGCAGCACGTCCGAGGGCTCGCCCCAGGGGCTTTCGACGCGCTCCTCGCGCAGATCGGTCAATCCCGGCAGGTCGTAGATGCCGGACCCGCCGATGATTCCGAGAACGGATTCGCTCATGCGTGTTTCCCTGATCAAAAGCGCGACGCAAGCAGCTTGCATGGCAAGCAGGCTTGCATGACGGTGTTATCAAACGGCCGCAGCGCCATGTACAACAGCACAGGTCGCCAACGAAAAAGGCCCCGTCTCCGGGGCCCTCTCCTGATATCGTATGCGATCAGTGGTGCAGCGGCGAGCCGTCCGGCATGCGCGCCCAGACCTTCTTCTTCGTATAGTAGAGCAGCCCGCCGAAGATCAGCAGGAACAGCATCACCTGCAGGCCGATGCGCTTGCGCTGTTCGAGATGCGGCTCGGCTGCCCAGACGAGGAAGGCCGAGACGTCCTTGGCATACTGGGCCACGGTCTCGGGAACCTGCGGCTGGCCGTCCGGCCCCTTCGGATACTCGATCTGCCCGTCGTTGAGCGGCTTCGGCATCGCGATCAGATGGCCGGGCATATAGGTGTTGTAGTACTGGCCGGGCATCAGGGTGACGCCCTCGGGCGGCGGGTCCTTGTAGCCGCCCAGAAGCGCGGCGATGTAGTCGGGCCCCTGCTCCTGGTACTGCGTGAAGATGTCGAACACGAAGCGCGGGAAGCCGCGCTCATAGGTGCGTGCCTTGGCGATCACCGAGAGATCGACCGGGAACGCCCCGCCATTGGCCGCGCGGGCCGCTTGCTCATTGGCGAACGGGGCCGGGAACGGATCGGCCGGGCGGCCCGGACGCTCGAACATTTCGCCCTGGTCGTTGGGGCCGTCCTTGACCTGGTAGGTCGCGGCCAGCCCCGTGACCTGACCCGGGCTGAATTCCGGACCGCCCGGCTGCGACAGGTTGCGGATGCGCAGCAGCGACATCGAGTGGCAGTTGGCGCAGACCTCCTTGACGACCTTGAAGCCGCGCTGGAGCTGGGCCCGGTCGAACTTGCCGAACGGTCCGGAGAAGGACCAGCTCAGAGCCGGCGGCTCGATGCGGTCGCCGGCCGCCTGCGCGGTCAGCGGCAGGGCGGCAAGCAGGAGGCCGAAGGCGGCCGAACGGACCGAAATCTTGCTCATCGTTCGTCTCAGCCCTTGGCGTTGGGTTCGGCAGCGGCGGCGGTGGCCATCCGCGCACCCGATCCGCCCTGCAGCGGACCGAGCACGGAATCGGCGATCGAATTCGGCAGCGCCTTCGGCCGTTCGAACAGGCCGACGATGAAGAGCGCCACGAAGAAGCCGAAATACAGCGCCGTGAAGATCCGGGAGGCGGTGACATAGCCACCCTCCGCCGGCATCGCACCGAGCCAGCCGAGACCGATGCAAACCACGACAAAAGCCCAGAACAACTGGCGGGCGATCGGACGATAGCTCATCGACTTGACCTTGGAGGTGTCGATCCAGGGCAGGAAGGCGAGGACCACGATGGCCGCGCCCATCGCCAGCACGCCGCCGAGCTTGTCGGGGATGGCGCGCAGGATCGCGTAGAACGGCAGGAAGTACCATTCCGGAACGATATGCGACGGCGTTACCGCAGGGTTGGCCGGGATGTAGTTGTCGGCATGGCCCATGAAGTTGGGCTGATAGAACACGAAATAGGAGAACACGAAGACGAAGCAGACCATCCCGAACACGTCCTTGATGGTCGCGTAGGGGGTGAACGGCACGGTGTCCTTCTCGACGTTCTTCACCTCGACGCCGGTCGGGTTGTTCTGCCCGACGTGATGCAGCGCCCAGACGTGCAGGATGACCACGCCGAAGATCATGAACGGCAGCAGGTAGTGCAGCGAGAAGAAGCGGTTCAGCGTCGGATTATCGACCGAGAAGCCACCCCACAGGAAGGTCACGATCGTTTCGCCGACCACCGGCAGGGCCGAGAACAGGTTGGTGATGACGGTCGCGCCCCAGAACGACATCTGGCCCCAGGGCAGGACGTAGCCCATGAAGGCGGTCGCCATCATCAGCAGGAAGATCACCACGCCGAGGATCCAGAGCACCTCGCGCGGGGCCTTATAGGAGCCGTAATACAGGCCGCGGAAGATGTGGACATAGACGGCGACGAAGAACATCGAGGCGCCGTTGGAATGCAGGTAGCGCAGCAGCCAGCCATAGTTCACGTCGCGCATGATGTGCTCGACGGAGTTGAAGGCCATCGTCGCATGCGGCGTGTAATGCATCACCAGGATGACGCCGGTCACGATCTGCGCGACCAGCATGAACATCAGGATGCCGCCGAAGGTCCAGAAGTAGTTCAGGTTGCGCGGGACCGGGTAGGACACCGCCGAATCATGCGCGAGGCGGATGATCGGCAGGCGCGCATCGAGCCAGCGCTCGAATCCGGTCTTCGGGACGTAGGAACTGTGACCACTCATGCGGAATGCCTCGGGGCTGTCTCTTCCAGGCGGGAACGGGTCGAGCGCATCGCTCAGCCGATCCTGATCTTGGTGTCGGCGCTGAACGCATAGGGCGGCACCGGCAGGTTGAACGGCGCCGGGCCCTTGCGGATACGGCCGGAGGAATCGTAGTGCGAACCGTGGCAGGGGCAGAACCAGCCGTCGAAATCGCCCTTCGGATCGCCGGGGGAGTTGCCGAGCGGCACGCAGCCGAGATGGGTGCAGTTGCCATAGACGATCAGGAACTGCTCATGGCCTTCCTTGACGCGGGCCTGGTCGGCTTGCGGATCGGGAAGCGTCGCGACATTCACCGCACGGGCCTCGTCGATCTCCTTTTTCGTGCGATGGCGCACGAAGATCAGCTTGCCGCGCCAGAACAGCTTGATCGCCTGGCCTTCGGCGACCGGAGCGAGATCGACGTCGATCGGCGCGCCGGCGGCGACCGTTGCGGCGTCGGGCGCGAGCTGCATCACCAGCGGCACGGCGACGGCACCGAGGCCGACGACACCGGCGGCGCCGGTCGCCAGCATGAGGAAATCGCGGCGGGTGGTTTCGGTCGATGTCGTATCGGTCGCGTGCGCCACGATCCAATCCTCTAAAACGTCAGTCGAGCCTTGGAACAACTCGAAATTACAGCCCTGCGCCCGTCTTACGGGCGTGTCGTCACGGCCGCAATGCGGCGGCGCGTCACTGTCGCGCTCTTTGGCATGCAGTTTGGACGAAGTCTACTGTTCCGCCCCATTCCCGTCGCAGCGGGCGCGACGCTTTCCGGCGACGCGCACGACGTCGCCCTCGGCGAGTTCCGACGACGCCTCCGGCCGGCAGCAGAGTCCAAACTGCTCGCCGGCCCCACAGCCTGAATCGGCTTCGAAACCCGATTCCTTGGCGCCCTGGCGTATTCCCGGGCGCCCGGGCAAGCGCTTCGCGCGTCCGGAGCCGGCCGTAACCGCCTGCCAAGGGGAAAATTAACCATGCCCGTGCGATACCGGCAGCGTCGATCCGCCGACCGAGCCCCGCGACACGATGCGTTTTTCTGCTTGGCTTCCCGCGATAATGATCGCCGCCATATCGACAGCCATGATCCCTGTTCTGGCCGCCCGCCCGCTGGACGCATCGCTCGCGGCGGGCGTGTTTCCTCCCTGGTGGAGCCAGGCCGAGATTCTGACGGCAGCGGCGGGGGCCGGCGCGATTCTGGCGACCGGAACGCTGCCCTTCGTCGTCATCGTGCGCTCCGCAGGCGGCGATGCGGCGAAGCGCCTGAGCGATCAGGGCGCTCTTTTTTCACTCGACCCCAATGGCGCTGCCATGTGTGCAAGGACCGAACCCCGATGACGATGAGCATCTTCGACTTTCGGCGGCTCGGAAACCGCGTCATCGTCGCGGCCATCTGGGCTGCCGTACCGACCGTGCTGCTGGTCCCGAATGCACCGGGCGCCGTCGCCGCCGCCGGAGTCGCGCTGGGCGCAACCGCGACCGCACTGGCGTGGTTCGACCGGGGCGAGACCGGGACGCGGGTCGCGCTCGGCGTGTCCTTGATGGTCGCCGTTTCGCTGGTCGTGGCCGCCCTTGCCGGCCATCCCTGGCAGATCGACCTGCACATGGCCTATTTCGCCGCCCTCGCCATGCTGATCATCTACTGCGACTGGGTTGTCATCGCCGCGGCGGCAGCGGTTGTCGCCGTCCACCATCTGCTCCTCTCCTTCGTTATGCCCGGGCTCGTCTTCCCCGGCGACGGCGCACTCGGACGGGTCCTCGTCCACGCCGTGATCCTGGTCGCCGAGGCGGTCACACTGGCCTGGGCGGCCCAGACCATTCGCGGAACGCTCGCGGCCGCCGAGCATTCGCTCGCACGGGCGGACGCCGCGCTCGGCGAGGCCGCCACCGCACAACAGGCAGCCGAGGCGGCAAGCGAACTCACCGAACGCGCCCGCAACGCGCAGCAGGCTTCGATGGCGGAGAGTGCTGCCCTGCAGCAGGCCGTCGATCGCGAGCGCGCACTGATCGTCGCCGGTCTCGCGCAGGGCCTGGACAGCCTGGCGCGCGGCGACCTCACCCATCGGATCGGCACCGCATTCCCGGCCGACTACGAGAAGCTGCGCTCGGATTTCAACCATGCATCCGAAAGGCTGAACGACACGATGCGGAGCATCGCGATCGTGGCGAAGGCGATTCGCGGCGCGGGCGAGGAAATCAGCACCGGCTCTCTCGACCTCGCCCAGCGCACGGAACAGCAGGCCGCCTCGCTTCAGGAGAGCGCCTCGACGGCCGAACAGCTCGCGGCTTCGGTGAAGCTCACCACGCAATCCTCCCAGCAGGCCGTCGCACAGGCCCGCAATGCGACGGACATCGCCGAAAAGGGCGGGGAGATCGTCGGTTCGGCCGTGCATGCCATGGCAGAGATCGAAACCTCCGCGCAGAAGATCTCCGACATCACCAGCGTCATCGACGACATCGCCTTTCAGACCAATCTGCTCGCGCTCAACGCGGCCGTCGAGGCCGCGAGAGCGGGCGAGGCGGGCAAGGGCTTTGCCGTCGTTGCCGCCGAAGTGCGGGTTCTGGCGCAGCGCTCCGGCGAGGCGGCCAAGGATATCGAAGCCCTGATCGCCGCATCGAACAGCCACGTGATCGAGGGCGCGCGGCTGGTCCGTTCGTCCGGCGAGGCCTTGCATGACATCGTCCTGGCGTCGAACGGCGTGGCTGCGACAGTGTCGGAGGTCGCGGCGGCATCGATCGAACAGTCGCGCGGCATCGAGGACATGAGCCGAACCGTCGCGAAACTCGACGAGATGACCCAGCAGAATGCCTCCCTGGCCGAGCAGAGTTCGGCATCGGCCATGTCGCAGACCAGCCAGATCGAGACGTTGACGAAGCTGGTGACGAGCTTCAGGACAGCGGCCTAGCAAGCGGCGCCCGGCCCGAGAGCGCCTCGCCAGAGAAGCGCCTGGCCCAAGACCATGGCGCCTCCGCTCCGGCGGAGCGCCGGAGCCGCGATGTCCGCCCTGCTCAGGCGGAAATCGTCTCCGGATCCGCAGCCGCCAGGAAGCCGCCCGACTGGCGCGACCAGAGACGGCCATAGAGACCGCCCCGCGCCACCAGCTCGGCATGGCTGCCGACATCGACGATCTGGCCCTTGTCGAGCACGATCAGCCGGTCGAGCGCGGCGATGGTGGACAGCCGATGCGCGATCGCGATCACCGTCTTGCCCTGCATCAGCGCGGTGAGCTGCTCCTGGATCGCCGCCTCGACCTCCGAATCGAGCGCCGAGGTCGCCTCGTCCAGGATCAGGATCGGCGCGTCCTTGAGCAGGACCCGCGCAATCGCGATGCGCTGGCGCTGGCCGCCCGAGAGTTTCACGCCCCGCTCGCCGACGCGCGAATCGAAACCCTGCCGACCGTCCTGATCGCTCAGCCCCAGCACGAACTCATGCGCCGAGGCCTGCCGCGCGGCTTCCGCGATCTCGGCCGACGTCGAGCCCATGCGGCCATAGGCGATGTTGTCGCCGATCGAGCGGTGCAGCAGCGAATTATCCTGCGTCACCATGCCGATCTGGGCGCGAAGCGTGTCCTGCGTGACATGGGCGATGTCCTGCCCGTCGATCAGGATGCGCCCGCCCTCGAGCGGATAGAGCCGCAGCAGCAGGTTGACCAGCGTCGACTTGCCGGCGCCCGAGGGGCCCACCAGCCCGATCTTCTCGCCGGGCCTGATCTCGAGATCGAGCCCCTCGAACAGCCCGCCGCCCTTGCCGTAATTGAAGCGGACCTTGTCGAAGCGGATGCTGCCGCGGTCGACGACGAGCGGCACGGCATCCGCCGCGTCGGTCAGGTCATGCGGCCGGGCGATCGTCTCCATGCTCTCCTGCACGGAGCCGAGATTCTCGAACACGCCGCGCACGAGATGGATCAGCCAGGTCGACATCTGGACGAGCCGCAGCACCAGCCCGATCGAGGCCGCGACCGCGCCGGGCGTCATCGAACCCTGGCTCCAGAGCCACAGGCACAGCCAGGCCGTGACGACGACCAGCAGGCTGTTCATCGTCTGCAGGATGACGCTGACGCCGGTGATCAGCCGCGACAGGTTCAGGAAGGACGCATTCCAGCGCGTCAGCGAATCGCGCACGGCCGAGCGCTCGGCATCGGCACGGGCGAAGAGCTTGACCGTCAGGATGTTGGTGTAGGCATCGACGATGCGCCCAGTCGTCGAGGAGCGCCCGAGCGAATTCGCTTCCGAGCGCTTCTTGGCGCGCGGCACGAAGTAGATCAGCAGCACGATATAGGCCGCGAGCCAGACCAGGACCGGCAGCGCCAGCCAGAGCGAGGTCGAACCGAAGAAGCCGATCGCGACCGAGGCGAAGATCAGCGCGTACCAGAGGTCGTCGATGACCTCGATCGTCGCGCCCCGGATCGATTGGCCCGCCTGGATGACGCGCGAGGACAAGCGTCCCGCGAAATCGTTCTGAAAATAGCCGAGCGCATGGCCGAGCGTGTAGACATGGTTGCGCCAGCGGATCTGGTTGGTGATCTGCGGCACCACGACCTGGTCGACGATGGCGTGGTTGGCGAAATAGATCAGCGGCCTGAGCACCACGAGCACGAAAGCCGCCGCCAGCAGCATCGTGCCATGGTCGCGGAAGATCGTCTGCGGCGACTGCGTCGAGAGCAGGTCGACGAACCAGCCGACCATCAGATACATCGCCGCCTCGATGCCGCTGAAGCCCAAGCCCGTCAGCATGATCAGGGCCATCCAGCCCTTCACGCCCTTGATGTGGTGCCACATGAACGGCCAGACGCCGCGCGGCGGAGTCTCGCGCTCGTTGAAGGGCGCAAAGACGTCGATCCGGCTCTCGAGCCAGCGGAACAGGGCGGTAAACATGTCCGCCCTCCTCTGGACCGGCATGGCGACGAAAACGTGGTGTGATATGGGGCGCTTCGCCCGCGAAGACCAGCGTTCTTGACGCATGCCGGGCCGTCACCGCGTGACAGCAGTCCTCGGCGCCCCCGCGCCCGCCAACGATCAAGACGCTATGTCGGCTCACCCGCAACGGCACGAGGCGCGGCTACATCTTGCGTGCGATCAGCCCGCCGTAATTGTTGGAGCTTCCGGACATCACCGTTTCGCTCCGGCCGGAATCGCCGCGGCTGAAGGTTTCCTCCGTCGGCTTCACCCCCGGTTTCGGCTGCCAGGTGATGAACGGACCGTTCGCGCGCATCACGTAGCGGCCCTGGTTGCCGATCTTCTTCGACGGCGTCCATTTCGGCGAGGGTCGGGTGTCGATGTAGTTCACCGTGCCGTCGGGATGGAAATAGTAGTAATAGGTGTTGCCGTCATTGACGTCCCACCAACCGACCAACCAGTCGGGCCCGCTGGCGACCGTTGTTTCCTGCGTGATCTGCCAGAACCAGAGCGGCCTGCTCTTGAGGAAGCCTGCGCCGATGACGGCGTTCTGGTTGCCGGCACGCTTGGCCGCCCCTTTCGCCGACTGGAAGATGGCCTCGCCATCCCAGAACTCGATATGCCCCCCACCGAAGATCAGGACGCCCTGCAGCCCCTCGATCTCCGAAAACTCGACGACCTGGTCGGTCGGGCCGTATTTGTAGGTGAGGTAGGAGCGGAACTCGTCGACATTGAGGACATAGTTCTTGCCACCGCTCAGCGTGGTGTTGTCGCGGCCGACGGGACCGGCCTTGGGAATCGGCTGTGAGGTGGCGTTGAAGGACAGGCTCGCCTGCAGGCAGCAGGAGGTGCTGTGCAGCATCGGCAGGGGCTTCTTGCCCTGCGCCTCGCGCTCGATGTTCTCGATCTTCCGCTTCTCGTTTTCCTTGTCCTCGACCGCATGCTGGTCCTTGAGCCATTTCTCGATGTCCGGCGGCAGCGACTTGAAGTCCCTGTAGGCGCTGCGCATGGCTTCGAAATTCTGGCGGATCTTGGCGTAGGGCATCGGTCCCTCCCCAGGCGCGAACGCAGCGGCCGGAGACGCCGCCGATGGCCCTATCGTCGAACCGCCGGACGGCAGGGCGCATCCCTCATTTGAGGGACCGAGCCTGCAATCGGCCCGCTTTCGGCGAGGACATCGCGACGGCCACGGCCATCCGCCTTGACGCTGCCCCGGCCCCCGACCATGACCGCAGCCATGCTGCGTCTCGCCCTCTACCAACCCGACATCCCGCAGAACACCGGCACCATGATCCGCATGGCGGCCTGTCTCGGCATCGCGGTGGACATCGTCGAGCCGGCCGCCTTCGACGTCTCGGACCGGCATTTCCGCCGCTCTGGCATGGACTACCTCGAACGCGCCATGGTCGCGCGCCATGATTCCTTCGCAGCCTTCGAGGCCTGGCGGCGCAAGGCGGGCCATCGCCTGATCCTGGCCGAAACCGATGGCACGGCGCGCCATCTCGATTTCGCCTTCTCAGCCGGAGACATCGTCATGGTCGGCCGCGAATCCGCTGGCGTCGCCCCGGAGGTCCATGCGGCTGCGGACGCCAGCGTCCACATTCCGATGCTGGTCGGCTTGCGCTCTCTCAATGTCGCGCTCGCGGCAGCGATGGTATTGGGCGAGGCATTGAGGCAGACCGGCAGCTATCCACCCCGCGACGGAACCGAAGCATGAGCCAACCCAACCGCGTCGAGACGCCCTCCGCCGATCCCGCGGTCGTGGCCGCCATGAAGCCGCGTGCCGAGGCCTGGTTCAGGCAATTGCGCGACCGGATCTGCACTGCCTTCGAGGCGATCGAGGACGAGGCCGCCGGCCCGTTCCCGCCGGAAACCGATGCGCCCGGCCGCTTCGAGCGCACGCCCTGGCAGCGCACCAACCATGACGGCGCAGCCGGAGGTGGCGGCGTCATGTCGATCATGCGCGGCCGTGTCTTCGAGAAGGTCGGCGTCCATGTCTCGACCGTGCACGGCACTTTCCTGCCTGAATTCGCCGGCCAGATTCCGGGCGCCACCGAGGACCCGCGCTTCCACGCCACTGGCATCTCGCTGATCGCCCATCCCTGGAATCCGCATGCGCCGACGGTCCACATGAACACGCGCTTCGTCGTCACGACGAAGCCCTGGTTCGGTGGCGGCGCCGACCTG
This sequence comes from Bosea sp. 124, assembly GCF_003046175.1. Classification (NCBI taxonomy): domain Bacteria; kingdom Pseudomonadati; phylum Pseudomonadota; class Alphaproteobacteria; order Hyphomicrobiales; family Alloboseaceae; genus Allobosea; species Allobosea sp. 124. The sequence continues at coordinate 3,622,217 of NZ_PZZM01000001.1, read as the reverse complement.
ACGCCTGTGTTGAACGCAAGGCGCCGACAGGACGACCCCGACGCCATCGCCTTCCATGCCGCGATGCGTGATCCCTGCGAACGCTGCGCGCCGATCGCCGACTACGACCGCTTCAAGAGCTGGTGCGACGAGTATTTCTTCCTGAAGCACCGGAATGAGCCGCGCGGCATCGGCGGCATCTTCTACGACTACATCTGGTCGGGCGACCCGGAAGGGGACTTCGCTTTCACCCAGGCCGTCGGCGAGGCCTTCCTGAAGGCCTATCCGCCGATCCTGCGGGCCAACATGGCCAAGCCCTGGAGCGAGGCCGAACGCCACGAGCAGCAGGTCCGCCGCGGCCGCTATGTCGAGTTCAATCTGCTCTACGACCGCGGCACGATCTTTGGCCTCAGAACGGGCGGCAATGTCGATTCGATCCTGTCCTCGATGCCGCCGACCGTGCGCTGGCCGTAAGCCTCATAGGGAGGCGGACGATGCCGCCACCGCGCCGGCCACAAATTCGGCCTGCGCGGCGCTCCCCGCCGGGGCCCCCGCCTCGATCCATTCGCGTCGCGCCGCCTCCAGCACACGCCCGACCTGCGGCCCGGCCGGCACACCGAGCGCGATGACGTCCCGCCCGCTCGGCAGGAAACGCGGCGTGCCACCCAATTCGGCGATCATCGCCTGCGTCCCGGCCTGTGCGGTCTCGTCGACCGTTGCAGCCAGCAGCACGAGGCCCGCCGCCACGGCGTCCGTGCCGAGCCGGTGGGCGAGATGGCGCAGAAAAGCGATGCTCGGCGGCGCAGCGCGTCCGCCAAGTCCTTCGAGCGCTTCGGCGATCCACCCGATCCTGTCGAACTCCTCGTTCGAGAGCCGCAAGCCCTCCCGCAGTCGCAGCGCATCCTCCCGCACCGCCACGGTGAGCGCCGCCAGCCGGAACGCCGGATAGACGGGCCCCCCTGCCCCTTGGGCCACTGCCGCGAAGCGCGAGAGGTGCGGCACGCCGCCGATCACCGGCATCAGCAGCCCGGCACCCGCCATCGCCGCGACGACCGCGGCCGCGCCCGGCGCAACCAAGAGCTTCATCAGCTCGGCACGGACGCGCTCGCGCGAAAGCCCGGCGATCCCGGCCCGACCGGCAATGCAGGCCGAGACACCCTCCGCGTCGGGCGCTCCCGAGGCATAGCGGGCATGGAAGCGGAAAAAGCGCAGGATACGCAGGTAATCCTCCCGGATCCGGCTGCCCGCGTCGCCGATGAAGCGGACCCGCCGCACCGCGAGGTCGGTGAGCCCGCCGCAATGGTCGTGCACGGCGCCGTCACGGTCGAGCGAGAGCGCGTTGATCGTGAAATCGCGCCGCAGCGCATCGGCGACGAAATCGCGCCCGAACCGGACCGTGGCCCGCCGGCCATCGGTCGCGACATCCTCCCGCAGCGTCGTCACCTCAAAGCCGGTGCCGTCCCTGACCAGCGTGACGGTGCCGTGCTCGATTCCGGTCGGAACCGCCTTGAAGCCGGCGCGCTTCCCGCGCCGGATCGTCTCCTGCGGCGGCGCCGTGGTCGCGAGATCGACATCGCCGATCGGCTCGTCCAGCAGCAGGTCCCGCACCGCCCCGCCGACGATACGGGTCTCCTCGCCCTCGCCGTTGAGAGCCTCGAGCATCGCCGCGAGAGCCGGCCGCGCCAGGAAATCCGCGATGCGCTCCCGCGGCAGCCTCACTTGAAGCGGCCGGGCACCAGCGTCCCGTTCTCCATATGCGGTGGCTCATAGGCGCCCTGGCTGCGCGGCGCGGTCCAGCCGCCATAGGCAACGAGCGCGATGGAGAGCAGCAGCCCGACGATCGCCAGCCAGAACACATGCCGGCTCCAGTGCTCGACATCGAGCGGGTTGCGGCGCTTGACGATGAGATACCCCGCGAAAACGCAAAAGGGCAGAATGAAGAGAAGAACCTCTTCGATGATCGAGCGCAGCATGGGCTTGGTCGTCCAGTCGATTCAGCCGGCGAGCCGCTCGTAGAGATTGCGGATCATGCCGGCGGTTGCCCCCCAGATATAGCGATCCCCGAACGGCATCGCATAGTAGGTGCGGTGGAGCCCCTGCCACTCGCGGCCGTCGCGGCGGTGATTGGCGGGATCGAGCAGGAAGGACAGCGGCGCCTCGAACGCCTCGTCCACCTCATGCGCATTCAGGGTCAGCGAAAACGGCGGCTCGACCAACGCCACCACGGGAACGATGCGATAGCCCGTCCCGGTCAGATAGGCGTCGAGGAACCCCAGCGTCCGGACGCGCTCGCGGGGCAGCCCGATTTCCTCTTCCGTCTCGCGCAGCGCGGTGATCAGCGGCGAACCATCAACGGCATCGACCCGCCCGCCCGGAAACGCGACTTGTGACGAATGGCTGCGCAACGCCGCCGCGCGCTGTGTCAGCAGCACCGTCGGCCCTTCCGCCCGCGAGACAACCGGAATGAGGACGGCAGCCGGAACCGCCGCCTTCTCGTCGGGCTGCGCCATCGGCTGCGACTGCATCTCGTGGTCGCCGCGCGGCCGGGCGATCACGTCGCCCAACGCCGGCGGCTCGGCCCGGAGCCGCTCCTTCGCCAAGGCCGCGAATTCCTCGATCGTCAGGTTCAGCGCGCGCATCACGATCCTTCGATCTCGCCTTCGATCTCGCTTGCCGGCACGGCCGGATGGAAGATGCCGGCCGCCGCGACTCCGAACATGGGGATGCCCTCGACGTCGCGCACCTCGCCCAGCGCCAGCAGGTCATAGCTCAGTGCCCGGGTGACGCGGGCCCAGAGCCCGCGCCGGACATGCACATAGGGCTTCAAGCCGCCCTTCGCCTCCCGCTCGAAGCGAATCGCATGCTCGGGACCGACAGTGACGAGATCGTCGACATGCGTCCGGAAAGCGATGGAGCGGGCATCGCCCTCGCCCTCGACCGCCATCTCGACAGCCTGGAACGGAGCATCCTCGACCACGATCCCGAGTTTTTCGACCGGGGTCACGAGAACGTAATCGTCCCCGTCGCGGCGCAGGACCGAGGAGAAAAGCTTCACCAGAGCAGGTCTGCCGATCGGCGTTCCCATATAGAACCAGGTTCCGTCGGCAGCGATCCTCATGTCGATATCGCCGCAGAAATCGGGGTTCCAGCGCTCGACCGGCGGCAATCCGCGCTTGCCGCCTTGCAGCGCAGCAACCAGACGCGCGATGGAATGGCCCGGATCACTCATCGAAAAGCCCGCAGGCGCCGCATGCGGCATAGTGGTTGCATCGTCGCCTCTGCCTTGAACTCCACATAATCGTGAAGCCGAGTTCTGTGCACCGCGCCATTCCGCCCTTGAGCCGGCATGGCGCCCCGTCCACACTCAACGGCTCAGACCGTTGCCAGGTTGCGAGACCCTGCAAGACGCGACCCAGAGGGTGAAGGAGATCGATATGGTGGCGCAAGTCCGTGCGGCGGAGACCAACCCGCCGATCAGCCTCGATACCGGAATCGTCGAGGCCGCGGAAGCCGCGCTCGGCGCGATCGGCGCTGCACGCACCGAGATCGGCCGGGTCATCTTCGGCCAGCAGAAGGTGGTCGATCTCTCGCTGATCACGCTGCTCGCAGGCGGCCACGGCCTGCTCGTTGGCGTCCCCGGCCTCGCCAAGACCAAGCTCGTCGAGGCGATGGGCACCGTGCTGGGCATGAGCGCCAGGCGCGTCCAGTTCACGCCGGACCTGATGCCCTCCGACATCCTGGGCTCGGAAGTCCTGGACGAGACTGCCGACGGCAAGCGCCATTTCCGCTTCATCAAGGGCCCCGTCTTCGCCCAGTTGCTGATGGCCGACGAGATCAACCGCGCCAGCCCGCGCACCCAGTCGGCGCTGCTGCAGGCGATGCAGGAGCACCATGTCACCGTCGGCGGCGAGCGTTACGACCTGCCCGCCCCCTTCCACGTGCTGGCGACCCAGAACCCGATCGAGCAGGAGGGCACCTATCCCCTGCCCGAAGCCCAGCTCGACCGCTTCCTTCTCGAGATCGACGTCGCCTATCCCGACCGCGAGGCCGAGCGCCGCATCCTGATGGAGACCACCGGCGCCTCCGAGCACAAGCCGGCCCAGGCGATGACCGCAGAGACGCTGATGTCGACGCAGCGGCTGGTCCGCCGCCTGCCCGTCGGCGAGGCCGTCGTCGACGCGATTCTCGATCTCGTTCGCTCCGCCCGCCCCGGCGAAGGCAGCGATGCCAGCATCACCGACAAGCTCGCCTGGGGCCCCGGCCCCCGTGCCAGCCAGTCGCTGACGCTCGCCTGCCGCGCCCGCGCACTCGTGGAAGGCCGTCTGGCGCCCTCCGTCGACGACGTCGTCGCGCTCGCCATTCCCGTGCTGAAGCACCGCGTCGCGCTGACCTTTGCCGCCCGCGCCGATGGTGAGACGGTCGAGGGCGTCATCGGCAAGCTCGTGGAACGGATCGGATAGAGTATTGCGCAAGCAAGTGGGAACCGGTTTTTTGCTGAAGCAATGCTCTAAACTTTTAGAATCGATCACATTTTTCGCTTTCGGACGAAGTCGTCCGAAAGCGACGTGATCTAGGAGGGCCGAAGCCGATGCTGCGCACGCGCGTTCTCGGGTCCGCCGAACGCCAGCCCGCCAGGCCGGTCGTCACCGCCTCGCTCGATCTCGCGGCACGTCTGCCCAGGTTGATCCTCGAAGCGCGCCGCGTCTCGGCCAGCGTGCACGGCATCCATGGCCGCAGGCGCGCCGGCCCAGGCGAGACCTTCTGGCAGTACCGGCCTCTGGTCACCGGCGAATCCTCCTCGCGCATCGACTGGCGCCGTTCCGCCCGCGACGGGCACCTCTTCGTCCGCGAACGCGAATGGGAGGCCTCGCACGCGATCTGGCTCTGGATCGACCGCTCCGCCTCGATGGGCTTCGCTTCGTCGCTGGCGCTGGCCTCCAAGGTCGATCGGGCACTGATCGCAGGCTTCGCGCTCGCCGAGACGCTGGTCGATGGCGGCGAGCGCGTCGGCCATCTCGGCCTGACGCGGGCTCTGGCCTCGCGCCGCATCGTCGAAACGCTGGCGCAGGCGATCCTCGCCGACGCGAAGGGTGCGGAGTCGGACCTGCCGCCGGACGCCCCCCTGCCGCGTCTCGCCGACGCCATCATCATCACCGACGGGCTCTCGCCGGCAGCCTCGCTTGCCAAACGCATCGCCACCCTGTCGTCGAGCGGCGCGCGCGGGCATGTCCTGCTGATCGCCGACCCGATCGAGGAAACCTTCCCCTTTACCGGCCAGGCGGAGCTGTTCGACCTGGAAGACGGGCTCAGCCTGCGCGTCGGCGATGCCGGCGCCTGGGGCGCCGAATACCGCCAGCGGCTGGAGGCCCATCGTGACGCCATCCGCGAGGCCTGCCGCAGGGCTGGCTGGACGCTGACGCTTCACCGCACCGACAGGCCTGCCAGCGAGGGCGTGCTGCGTATCGCCAGCCTCGTCGCGGCGGCCCGCGGAACGGGGAGATAGCCCATGCTGAACGCTCTCCCCCTCGCCTTCTCCGCCCCGCTGGCGCTCGCGGCGCTGGCGCTGCTGCCGGCGCTCTGGCTGATCCTGCGCGTGACGCCGCCGCGCCCGCGCCGGATCGACTTTCCGCCGCTGAAGATCATGGCCGACCTCGTCGCCAGGCGCGAAATGCCGGCCCATACGCCCTGGTGGCTGCTGGCGCTGCGCATGCTCGTCGCCGCGCTCGCGATCCTCGCCGTGGCGGGCCCGGTCTGGAATCCGCCACGCGAGGCAGGCCCGCTGCGCGGCCCGATGCTGCTGCTCATGGACAATGGCTTCGGCGCTGCGACTGACTGGCCGGAGCGCCTTCTGGTCGCGGAATCGCGCCTCGCCGCCGCGGCACGCGAAGGCCGGCCCGTCGCCATCCTGGGCCTTGCCGAGAACCCGGCCGAGATCACGCTTTCGGAGCCCCGCGCCGCGCTCGACCGGCTGCGCGCCTTCGCGCTCCAGCCGCATGCCCCTGACCGCTCTGCCCATCTGCCCCGGATCGAGGCCTTCCTGCGCAGCGCACCGGATGCCGAGGTCGTCTGGATCGCGGATGGCTTGTCCGTGACGGATGATTCGACCTTCCTGGCCCGGTTGAAGCAGGAGGCCGATGCAGGCCGCCTGTCGATCCATGCCGGCCCGACCGACCAGATCGCGCTGGCCGCGCCGGAAAACCTTGCCGGTGCGCTCGCCGTGAAGGTGCTGCGCCCGGCCGCTGCGGCGCCTGCCAGCGGCCAGGTCCGCGCGCTCGACCTGAAGGGCCTGCCGCTCGGCGATGCGCCCTTCGTCTTCAACGGATCGGAACTGCAGACGACGGCGCGGCTGACGCTGCCGATCGAGGTCCGCAACGCCGTTTCGCGGCTGGAGATCGTGGCCGAGCGCAGCGCGGCGGCCGTCGCCCTGCTCGACGACCGGGCCAAGCGCCGCCGCGTCGGCATCGTCTCGGGCGCGACCACGGACACCGCCCAGCCGCTGCTGTCGCCGACCTACTACGTCTCGCGCGCGCTCCAGCCCTTCGCCGAAATCCGGGAGCCCCGCCCGGGCTCGACCGACCCCGTCGGCGAATTGCTGGCGCAGAACCTGTCCGTGCTGGTACTGGCCGATATCGGCGCGCTCGACGGCGACACTGCCGGCAAGATCAACGCCTTCATCCAGCGCGGTGGCGTGCTGCTGCGCTTCGCCGGCGCACGTCTGGCCGCCGCCTCCGACGATCTGACGCCGGTGCGCCTGCGCCGGGGCGGCCGCACGCTCGGCGGCGGGCTCTCCTGGGAGACGCCGCGCAAGCTCGCGCCCTTCAGCCGCGAAAGTCCCTTCTTCGGCACCCAGATCAGCGACGACGTCCGCGTCAGTCGCCAGATTCTGGCCGAGCCGGAGGCGGACCTGTCGCGCAAGACCTGGGCGGCACTGGAGGACGGAACGCCCGTCGTCACCGGCGAGCGGCGCGGCGATGGCATGATCGCGATGATGCATGTCACCGCCGACACGACATGGTCGAACCTGCCGCTGTCGGGCCTGTTCGTCGAGATGCTGCGCAAGATCGTCGGCCTCGCCGGCACCGGACCGGCTGAACCCCAGGGAGAGGATGCCCGCGTGGAGACCCTGGCGCCGACCCGCGTCCTCGACGGCAACGGCACTTTCCGCAGCCCACCCGCAACCGCCCAGCCGGTGCCCCGCAGCTTTGCCGGCCGCGCCACGCTCGCCCATCCGCCCGGCATCTACGGGCCGGCGGACGGTTCGCTGGCCGTGAATGCGCTGAATCCGACCGATACGCTGCGCGTGATCGACCTCGCCGCGCTCGGCGCGCCGATCCTGCCCGTCGACAAGCCCGTCGCGCTGGACATCCGCCCGCAATTGCTGGTGCTGGCCTTGCTGTTGCTGGTGGCGGATACGCTGGCGACGCTCTGGCTTGGCGGCAGGCTCTCCTTCGCCCGCCGCCCCCGCCGTGCCGCGCCGGCCGCGATCCTGCTCGCGCTGGCTCTCGCCGGGACGACGCTGCTGCCGGAAGCAGGGCGCGCCCAGACGGCTACACAGCCTCCTGCCGCGACGCCTCCCGCTGCGACGGCTCCTTCCGACCAGCGCCCGCCGATCCCGCGCGAGCTGTTCGCAGCCGGTGCCGTGACGCGGCTCGCCTATGTCGTCACCGGCGACAAGGCGGTCGACGACATGTCGAAGGCAGGTCTCGCCGGCCTCAACATCGTACTCGGCGCCCGCACCGCGCTGGAGCCGGGCGAGGCCGTTGGTGTCAATGCCGATCGTGACGAACTCGCCTTCTTCCCGGTGCTCTACTGGCCGATCGTCGCCGGACGGCCGATCCCCACCGCCGAGACGCTGCGCAAGCTCGAAGCCTATATGAAGGGCGGCGGGCTCGTGATCTTCGACACGCGTGACGCGATGAGCGCGAGGCCCGGCGGCGGCACCACGCCCGAGGGCGAGCAGTTGCGCCGCATGCTGCAGACGCTCGACATCCCCGAGCTGGAGCCGCTGCCGCGCGACCACGTCCTGACCAAGACCTTCTACATCCTCGACGGCTTCGCCGGGCGCTACGATTCCGGCACGACCTGGGTCGAGATCCTGCCGCCTGCCGGTGCCGATGGCCGCCGTCCGGCGCGGGCCGGCGACAATGTCTCGCCGATCGTCATCACCTCGAACGACCTTGCCTCGGCCTGGGCAGTGAACCGGCGCGGCGAGCCGCTCGTGCCCCTGTCCGGCTCCGATCCGCGTCAGCGCGAAATGGCACTGCGGGCCGGCGTCAACCTCGTGATGTATGCGCTCACCGGCAACTACAAGGCCGATCAGGTCCATGTCCCGGCCCTGCTCGAACGGCTGGGGCAGTAAGCTATGTGGAGCCTCTCCTTCGCCCCCCTCGTCCCGCTGCCGCTGCTGATCGGCCTCAGCCTGCTGGCGGCACTGGCGGCCGGCGCCGCGATCGTGCTGGCGGGCAAGAGCGCCATCCTGCGTGCGCTTGCGCTCACCGTGCTGACGGTGACGCTGGCCGACCCGTCCCTGGTCTTCGAGGAGCGCGAGCCGGTCAAGGACGTCGTCTCCGTCGTCGTCGACCGCTCCGGCTCGAACCGTCTGAGCGACCGCGCCGCGCAGACGCAAGCCGCCCAGGCCGAGGTCGAGCGCCAGTTGCGCGGGATCGGCAATGTCGAGCCCCGCATCGTCGAGGTCCGCGACGCTCAGGGCTCGGGCGACGGCACCCGGCTGTTCGAAGCGCTGGCCGCGAGCCTCGCCGACGTGCCCTCCGAACGTGTCGCCGGTGCCATCGTCATCAGCGACGGGCTCGCCCATGACACCCCGCCGACCGCCGAGGCGCTCGGTTTGCGCGCGCCGCTGCATGTGCTGACGACCGGCCGCAACGCCGAGATCGACCGCCGCATCGTGCTGGTCGATTCGCCCCGCTTCGGCATCGTCGGCAAGGACCAGAACATCCGCCTGCGCGTGCTTGAGAAGGGTGGCCCCGGCCGCGCCAGCCTGACGATCCGTCGCGACGGCGAGATCATCGCCCGCCGCGAGGTCACGGTCGGCGAGACCGTGTCGGTACCCGTGAGAATCGACCGTGGCGGCCCCAACGTCATCGAGATCGAGGCCGCCCCACTCGACAACGAACTGACGCTGGCCAACAACCGCGCCGTCATCACCATCGACGGCGTGCGTGACAAGCTGCGCGTGCTGCTGGTCTCGGGCGAGCCGCATCCGGGCGAGCGCACCTGGCGCAACCTGCTCAAGGCCGACGCCAATATCGACCTCGTCCATTTCACCATCCTGCGTCCGCCGGAGAAGCAGGATGGCACGCCGATCAACGAGCTTTCGCTGATCGCCTTCCCGACGCGCGAGCTGTTTCAGGTCAAGATCAAGGAATTCGACCTGATCATCTTCGACCGCTACGCTAACCAGTCGATTCTGCCGCTGGTCTATTTCGACAATATCGTCCGCTATGTCCGCGAGGGCGGCGCGCTCCTGATCGCCGCGGGGCCGGAATATGCCGGCGCGCAGTCGCTCTCCCGCACGCCGCTCAACCAGATTCTGCCGGCAGCGCCCGACGGCTCCGTCATCGACGAGGCTTACCGCGCCCGCGTCAGCGAGCCCGGCAAGCGCCACCCGGTCACCCGCGACCTGCCGGGCTCCGAGGTCGAGCCGCCGCAATGGGGCGAATGGCTGCGCATGGTCGGCGCCCGCGCCCGCACGGGCTCGCCGGTGATGACCGGCCCCGGCGACCGGCCGTTGCTGATGCTCGCCCGCGAGCAGAAGGGACGCGTCGCGCTCTTCCTGTCCGACCATGCCTGGCTCTGGGCCCGGGGCTTCCGCGATGGCGGCCCGCATCTCGACCTGCTGCGCCGCCTCGGCCACTGGCTGATGAAGGAGCCCGATCTGGAGGAAGAGGCCTTGCGCGCCGTCGCGCGCGGCGGCGTCATCGAGGTCGAACGCCAGACGCTGGGCGACAGCCCTGCGCCCGTCATCGTCACCGGGCCGGACGGCCAGTCCCGCTCCGTGCCGCTCGAACCCGGACGCCCCGGCCTGTTCACCGCGCGGATTCCGAGCAGCGAGTTCGGCCTGCATCGCATCTCCGGCGACAACCTCACCGCCTTCGCCAGCGTCGGCCCCGAGAACCCGCGCGAGCTGATGGAGGTGGTCAGCAACCCGGCCGCGCTCCAGGCGCTCGCAGAGGCGACCGGCGGCTCCTCGCGCCGCATCGGCCAGGACAATGGCTCCGGCGTCACGGTGCCGCGCATCGTGCCGGTGCGCTCCGGCAGCCAGTTCGCCGGCGCGGACTGGATCGGCCTGCGCATCAGCGATTCCGGCATCGTGCGCGGCGTCCAGGTCTCGCCGCTCTTCATCGGCCTGATCGGCCTCGCCTTGCTCTTCGGCGCGCTCGTCGCGGGCTGGATCGGAGAGAGCGGCCGGCGCTTCAACCGGCGGCCTGACATGACGGCGTAACCGCCACGTCCGTCATGGCCGGGCTTGTCTCGCTCATCCACGTCGTCGCTGGTCGAGGGGCGTGTTTCAACACATGGAGGCTCGCCACAAGGGCGAGCATGACGGCGAGGTTCAGGCGCCAGCCTTGAGCGCCGTCACCGCACCGCGACGCTCGGCCAGCACGCCTTCTGCCAGTTCCAGCGCCAGGAAACGTGTCGGATCGGCCGGCCCGGGCAGCACGAGCTGCCCGGGCGGGATCACACGGAAGCCGAAGCGCGCATAATAGGGCGCATCGCCCACCAGCATGATGAGGTCGTAGCCTGCGGCTCGCGCCGCCTCGATCGAACGGTTCATCAGGGCAGCGCCGATGCCGCGCCCCTCGAAAGCGGGATCGACCGTCAGCGGGCCCAGCATCAGCGCCGTGTGACCGCCCGCCGCAACCGGCGTCACCCGGATAGAGCCGACGAGGAAGGTGCCGACATGGGCCGCGAAGGTCAGCGCCGGATCGGGCGGCACACCCTCGCGCAGGCGGAACGCGGTGCGCGCGAAGCGCCCCGGCCCGAAAGCGCGTTCATGCAGCCGCTCGATGGCGGGCGCGTCGACAGGGAGCTCATGGCGAATGGTCAAAGGCAACGATGTCATGACGGCGGCGAACCTGCGGACGGGCAGACAAGGACTGGACGTGGAGAACGCAGGGTCCGCGACAGACGCGGGCCATGCCGGGAAGCGCGTTCAGCGCGCCGGTCGTCGCAGCAGGGAGATGAGGTGCCCGTTCGTCATGATGGCCGCGCTGTAGCAGAGCGGCAGGCGGCCGTCCATCCGGCAGGGACACTCACCATTCCGTCGCGGCGCCAACCCCTTGGATGATCTCCGTCAGCCTCCGCCGCGTCGCGCCCGTCGTGCCTTCCGGCAACGCATCGAGTGGGAAGAACCCGGCCTCCGCGATCTCGCGATCCGGCTGCCTGACGCCATCCTGCACGAAATCGCGGACCACGAAGACCGCGACATGGTCGCGCCGCGACATCGCCCGGTTGAAGAACACGCCATGCAGCACGGCCGGCCCGGAAAGCCGGATCGACCCCTCCTCGCGCAGCTCCTTGGCAAGCGCCTGCTCCAAAGTCTCGCCAACCTCGACGCCGCCGCCTGGCAGGTGCCAGCCCGCGACATAGGTATGGCGCACGAGGAAGACCTCGCCCGCCGCGTTGAGCACGGCGGCACGCACGCCCAGCGTCATGCCACGCGACACCCGAAAATACAGGTGGAGCAGCCGCGTCAGGGCCCTTTCGCGCAAACGACGGCGCGTTTGGGGCTCTGGGGCCGGTCCGGTTGGCCGATCTGGTGTCGTCACACGCGAATGTCCTAACAAACACTGATTTGTCTATGCAATTAACGCATAACGGATCATCGTTACGCGTTCCGTTACGTCATAAACGCGCCGCAAAGCAGGCAGATATCACCGCCTCATCGCTGGGGAATGTCGTCATGTTGCTCTCTTTCATCATTGCTCGCCTGCGGGCCAAGCCGGCCTATGTCTGGAAGCCGGCCCTGACCCTGACCGATTCGCGCGTCGTCTCCGAATTGACCGGCGCCGCCAACTGATCCGTCCTGCAGCGCAGCCTGCGTCGACGCCGACGCATCTGCGCCCTTGACGGAGAGGTGGTCGCGAGGGCAAGCGCAGGGTGTGTTCAAACTCGCGCATCTGTCCGACCCGCATCTCGGCCCGCTCGCGGGCTTCTCGCTGCATCAGCTCATCGGCAAGCGCGCCACCGGCTACGTCAACTGGCGCCGCAAGCGTCGCCATGCCCATGACATGGAGATTCTGGCGCTGATCGTCGCGGATATCCGCGCGCAGATGCCGGACCACGTCGCCTGCACCGGCGATGTCGCCCATATCGGGCTGCCCGACGAATTCAAGACCGCCGTCGCCTTCCTCGACACGCTCGGCCCGCGCGAGGCCGTCAGCTTCGTGCCGGGCAACCACGATGCCTATGCCCGCTCCTCGCTCAAGGCGCTTGCGAGCCATCTCGGCCCCTGGGTCGCCAGCGACGACGGCAGCATCGGTTATCCCTGGTATCGCCGGCGCGGCAACGTCGCGCTGATCGGCTTGAACACCGGCATCCCGACCATGCCGCTGATGGCGACGGGGCGCGTCGGCCGCGAGCAGATCGCCAGGACGGAGGCGCTGCTCGACCGTGCCCGCGACGAGGGCCTGATCCGCGTCGTGCTGATCCATCATCCGCCCTATGTCGGCGGAGCGCGGCGCTCACGCGAGCTCGTCGATGCCGCAGCCTTCGAGGCGATGCTGGCGCGCAAGGGCGCAGACCTCGTGCTGCACGGCCATAATCACAAATTCTCGCTGGCCTGGCGGCCGGGTGTCGAACGCGACGTGCCGATCGTCGGCGTGCCGTCGGCCTCGATCGGCCCGCTCGGGCATGGCGAAATGGCGACCTGGCACCTGTTCCGGATCGAGGGTGATGCGACCGCCCCCCACATCACCGTCGAGCAGCGCGGCTTCGAACTCGACGGCACCGTCATGCTGCGCCAGCAGATCGTGCTGCATACGAAGCCAGTTTAGGGGCTCCGCAGACGCCGCGCGAGAGCACCTGAGAATTCGTCAGCGTGTGTCGGCTGGCGTGGCGTTCGAGAACGGGAGCGGAGCGGACATCGGTCCGTGAGCACCGGAAGCACAGAACGCCGCGCCAGACGGCCGCGATGGCGGATCGGCAGGCGCGCTCAGATGCAGCGCCCGCCATCGACGGCCAGCACCGTTCCCGTCACCATCTCGGCGTCGTCAGAGCAGAGATAGAGCGCCGCATTGGCCATGTCCTGCGGCGTCGACAGCCGGCCCCACGGGATCGAGGCCCTGAACTGGGCGCGCTTCTCCGGCGTGTCCTCGCCCATGAAGGTCGCCAGCAGCGGCGTCTCGCCAGCGACGGGCGCGATCGCATTGACCCGGATCCGGTCGCCGGCGAGTTCCACCGCCATGGATTTCGAGAGCAGGTTCACCGCGCCCTTCGAGCCGTTGTACCAGGTCAGGCCGGGACGCGGACGCACGCCGGCCGTCGAGCCGATATTCAGGATCACGCCGCCGCCATGCTCGCGGAAATGCGGCACGGTTGCCTTCGCCATCAGGTAGATCGACTTCACATTCACGGCGAAGACGCGGTCGAACTCCTCCTCGGTGACGTCGGTCATCGGCATGTTGCGATGCGTCGTGCCGGCATTGTTGACGACGATGTCGAGCCGGCCGAACTTCGCGATGACCCGCGCCACCGCCTTGTCGACGCTCTTCGCCTTGGCGACGTCGCAGGTCACAGCGAAGGCCTTGCGACCGATCGCCTTCGCAGCCTCTTTGGCCTTGTCGCCATTGAGGTCGAGCACCGCCACGCGGGCCCCTTCCCTGACGAAGGTTTCGGCGATGCCGAGGCCGAACCCCTGCGCTGCGCCGGTGATCAGCGCCGTCTTGCCCTTGAGTCTCATCGTGTTTCCTCGGATTCTCGAAGCGCGCATCTTTGTGGGAATCGGCCGCCCGCGACAAATGCGGTTTCGGGCGGTCGATCAGACAGAGCTGCATGCCCCGCGCTTCCCTTGCAGGATCTCACGCACCAATTTCCTCGCGGAGCATCTCAAGCTCCAGCCAGCGCTCCTCGAAGCCCGCGATCTCGCGCGTGACCTCCTCCAGCCGCTTCGTCGCCTTGGCGAAGAGCTTGGGATCGCGGGTGTAGAGATCGCCGGCCAGCGCCACATCGAGCTTGGCGGCCTCGGCCTGGAGCGCCTCGATCTTCTTCGGCAAGGTCTCCAACGCATGCTTCTCGTTGAAGGAGAGCTTGCGCTTCGAGACCGGCGCGGCGGCAACGGCCGGTGTCGGCACGCCGGCCTGCGGTTTGCCGACAGGCGCCCGCATCTTCGCCCCGACCCCGCGCCCGCGCTGCGCCAGCATGTCGGTGTAGCCGCCGGCGAACTCGGTCCAGACGCCGTCCCCATCCGAGATCAGCGTCGCCGAGACGACGCGATCGATGAAATCGCGGTCATGGCTGACCAGCAGCACGGTGCCCTGATAGTCCGACAGCAGCTCCTGCAGCAGGTCCAGCGTCTCGAGGTCGAGATCGTTGGTCGGCTCGTCCAGCACCAGCATGTTCGACGGCTTGGCCAGCGCGCGCGCCAGCATCAGCCGGCCGCGCTCGCCGCCGGAGAGCGCCCCGACCGGCGTGCGTCTTTGCAGCGGCTGGAACAGGAAGTCCTTCATATAGGCGATGACATGGCGCGGCGTGTCGCCGACCATGACCTGGTCGGAGCCGCCGCCGGTCAGCGCATCGCCCAGCGGTGTCGCCGGGTCGAGGCTTTCGCGGCGCTGGTCGAGCGTCACCATCTCGAGCGAGACGCCGAGCTTCACCGTGCCGGAATCAGGCGCGAGCGCGCCGGTCAGGAGGTTGATCAGCGTCGTCTTGCCGGCGCCGTTGGGGCCGACGATGCCGATCCGGTCGCCGCGCGCCACGCGCAGCGACAGATCCTTGACCACGACATTCGAGCCGAACGCCTTGGCGACGTTGACCGCCTCGATCACCAGCTTGCCCGACGTCTGCGCCTCGCTCACTTCCATCTTGACACTGCCGACGGCAAAGCGCGCGGTACGACGCTGCTCACGCAGGCCGTGCAGTTCGCCGAGCCTTCGCTGGTTGCGGGTGCGGCGCGCACTGACGCCATAGCGCAGCCAGTCTTCCTCGCGGGCGATCTTGCGGTCGAGCTTGTGGCGGTCGAGCTCCTCCTGGGCGAGAACCTCATCCCGCCAAGCCTCGAACTCACCGAAGCCCTTGTCCATGCGCCGTGTCAGGCCACGGTCGAGCCAAATCGTGGCGCGCGAGAGATTGGTCAGGAAACGCCTGTCATGGCTGATCAGGACCATGGCCGAGCGCAGCGATTTCAGCTCCTGCTCCAGCCATTCGATCACCGGCAGGTCAAGATGGTTGGTCGGCTCGTCGAGCAGCAGGATATCGGGCTCCGGCGCCAGCACGCGCGCCAGCGCGGCGCGGCGCGATTCGCCGCCCGACATCGTGGCGGGGTCCTCCTCGCCGGTGAGGCCGAGTTCATCGATCAGGTACTGCGCGCGATAGTGATCGTCGCCCGGCCCGAGCCCCGCCTCGACATAGGCCAGCGACGTCTTGTAGCCGGTGAAGTCCGGCTCCTGCGGCAGATAGCGGATCGTCGCGCCCGGCTGGACGAAACGGTCGGCGCTGTCGGCCTCGACCAGGCCCGCGACGATCTTGAGCAGGGTCGACTTGCCCGAACCGTTGCGGCCGACCAGGCAGACGCGTTCCCCGGCCGAAACCGCGATCTCGGCTGCTTCCAGCAGCGGCTGTCCGCCGAAGGTGAGCGCGACGTCGCGCAGATGGAGCAAGGGGGCCATGGCATGTCCGTGAGGGGAATGCAGGCGGGATAGACCGGCAGCGCCGCCATGTCACGCTCGCAGGCGATGGCGCTTGCCAGAACCGATCGGCCGCCTATCGTTCGGCACAGCGCCTCTTGAGCCCGAGAACCATGCCGAGCGAACGCCCCATCGGAATAGGCCATAATGGCGGCCCGCCACTGAAGGAGCTCAAGCGCCGCTCGGTGACCGGGTCCGGGGGTGTCGGCCGCTATTTCGACTGGCGCTTCGCCCATCGCAAGGCCTGGAAGAAGCCGCGCGACATCGCGTTGCGCCGCGAGGAGAAGGCCGAGGCACTCGGCCTGACCTATGAGGAATATTCCCTTGAGATCATGGAGCGGGGCTATCATCCGCAGCCCGAGCATGCCGATGCGATCAAGGCGAAGCGGGCCGAGCGCCGCCGTTCAGGCGGAGTCGTGGGCCAGTCGCTGAAGGGCAAGCGCCTGACATGACGCCCGGCTGCGGGCAGGCCCTGCCTTCAGGCGAACCAAAGCCGCGCCGGGTCGTCGAGGCCGAAGCGCTCGGGCGCAGCGGCGATCGCGGCCAGCCCCTGCTCGGCGCTGTCGCGGGCGGTCACCACATGCAGCGCGAAGCGCGCCGCCAGATCCTCCATCGGCGGCTTGCCGCAGAAGACCGCATGGATCGTCGCCCGGTCGGCCAGAGGCAGCAAACGCGGCACGATGCCGCCACCGATATAGACGCCGCCCGTCGCCTTGAAGGCGAGCGCGAGATCGCCCGCCACCCGGGCCAGCAGGCGCCAGAAGCAGACCACGGCCATCAGCGCCGCGGGATCGCCGTCGAGCGCCAGCGTGGTCACATCGGCGGCACTGACATCGGCCTCCAGCATCCCGGATTCGCTCGCGACGGCACGATGGAAACGCACCAGCCCGTCGCCGCTGAGCAGCCCCTCGACCGTGACGCGGGGGAGCCCCGCCGTCAGAGCCGGCCAGATCTTCTCCTCCGCCGCATCCTCCGGCCCGATCCCGATATGGCCGCACTCGGTCGGCACCAGAACGCCGCGAGTGCCGCGCCGGACCAGCGCCGCGGCACCGAATCCCGTGCCCGGCCCCAGTACGAGACGCGTACCACCCGCCTCCGGCTCGCCGGTCACGAGTGTGGTCAAATCGGTCTCGGCCAGCACGGCGAGCGCAGCCGCCTGCGCCTCGAAATCATTGACCAGCAGGCCCTGCTCCAGCCCAAGCGCCCGCCCGAGCTGCGGTCCGTCGAAATGCCAGTTGGCATTGGTGAGCTGCGCGTTGCGACCCTCGAGCGGTCCTGCGACCGCCAGAACGGCCGACCGCGGGCGTTGCGCCAGCGTCGTCAGCACCGCTTCCAGCGCGGCCTCGGGCGTCGCCTGGCTGCCGGTCGCGATCCGCGCCAGGGGTTGGTGTCCGGCGCTGGCATGCTCGACCAGCGACAGGCGGCAATTGGTGCCGCCGATATCGGCAACCAGCACCGGATAGGAGAAACCGACCATCAGCCGGCGTCCATCGGGTCGCGCCGGTGCAGATCATGCCTGCGATAGGGCGAGAACCAGCCGAGGCCTTCCAGCGTGCCGGCGCGCGGCCGGTACTCGCAGCCGACGAAGCCGTCATAGCCCAGCTTGTCCAGCAGTGCGAAGAGGGCCGGATAATCGGGGCCGGCACTGTCGGGCTCATGGCGCCCGTTGGCACTGGCGATCTGGACATGGCCGACCAGCGGATAGAGCGCCTTCAGCTTGCCGGCGACGTCGCCATGGATCAGTTCGCAATGATAAATGTCGAACTGGAGCTTGACGTTGTCCCGCCCGGCCTCGCGGACATAATCCGCCGCCCGGTCGAAATCGTTGAGGAAATAGCCCGGCATGTCCTTGCCGTTGATCGATTCGAGCAGCAGGTCGATGCCATGCGGGGCCAGCGCATCGGCGGCATGGGCGACCGAGGCGCGATAGGTCTGCTGCGCGACGGGATCGCTCGGATCGGCCAGGCCCGCCATCATGTGCAGGCGCTTCACGCCGGTCTCATGGGCGTAGGTCAAAGCGGTCTCGATGCCGGCCCTGAATTCATCCTCGCGTCCCGCCAGCGCGGCGATCCCTCGCTCGCCCTTGGCGAAATCCCCGGGCGGAAGATTGAAGAGCGCCTGCTCCAGCTCTCCGCCGGCGAGCGCCAGGCCGACTTGCTCGGCCGGATGTTCATAGGGAAACAGGAACTCCACTGCCGCGAACCCGGCATCCGACGCCGCCTTGAAGCGGTCGAGGAACGCCCATTCGTTGAACATCATCGAAAGATTGGCGGCAAAGCGAGGCATGACGGTCTCGAAGCTGGTGAGGGTTTCCAACGCTAGCGCGATGCGCGGCCCGCGTCATGGGCCAACGCATCGGGAGCGGATTGCGTTCCAGGCCTCCTCTCGGCTGCGTCCGGAATGACGGCAGGAGCCTTATCGCCCGGCCTATTTCTTCTCCGGCTTCGCAGGTGGGTTCGGATCGGCCGAGAAATGCCGGAAGACCATGTCGGGTGATGAGGTGTTGTGGCGCGAATGCGTGGTGCGGCCCATCCAGATATCGGTCGCCTTGCCGCCGGAGAACGGCATCAGCAGCTCCTCGCGCCAGCCCTTCGCGCCGGGCTCGCGCAGCGCGATCCGGGCGACGTCGTTGTTGAATTCGGTGACATACATCGAGCGCAGCGCCACGAAGGCCTTGCCGCCGGTCACCGGCTTGTCGAGCACGGCATCCAGCACCATCCGGTTCTCGTCGACATTGTCGAGCCTGAGCGTGCCGGATGAGCCGTCCTTGAAGCTGAGCTTGAACGAGGTCGTCTTGGGATCGAACTCGATCTCCTTGATGTTCACGACGGGGCGCGCGCCATCCTGCTCGATCGGCCCGAACAGGAACGAGGAGCCATAAGCTGCAGCCGAGAGCTGCGGCGGTGGCAGCGGCCTTGTCCGCCAGTAGCCGTCCTGTGGATAGACGACCAGGACCTCGTAGGAGCCGGTCTTGCCGAGCTTCCAGAGCTGGACGAGGTGCAGCCCCTTCTCGACGCGGTCACCGACCTTGAAGGTCGTATCCGCCGGGCGCCAGAAGGTCGGGAAGGTGTAGCCGACGAGCCAGTACTCGATGCTCTCGTAAAACGTAACGCGGCGCGGCGGCGTCGGCGCTGCGAAGGCGGGATCGCCCGTCATGTCGCAGGCCGTCCAGTCGGCATCCCAGTTGTCGCGCAGGAGGCCCACGATATAGGCCGGGTGGGCGGCCTCGATCTGAAAGCGGCGGACCTCGGGCGAGATCGCCTTGATCGTGACGTTGTCCTTCTCGGCGCAGAGCACGGGCTCGGACTCGTTCCTGACCTCGACCGCGACGTCGCCGGCCGCAAAGGCGGGCGCAGCGGAGCAGATCAGGGCCAGCAGGGCGATGCGGAGGCGGGTCGCGAGTGTCGTCATGAAGGCTCAGCTCTCGAGGATGGCGTAGACATCGCCTGAATTGGCGGCGTGGGGAAGCCCGCGCAGATAACCGCCCATTGCCTCGGCGCTGGCGAAGGCGCCGAGTTCGAGCCGCTGGCTTTCGCCGAGCGCGACGTTGAAGCGATAGGGACCGAGCGTTTCGAGCAGCGCGAGGCAGGCTTCGGCGACGTCGCGCTGGATCGTGGTGAACTCGAAGGAGATCGCCGGAACAGCCCGGGTCAGCCCTGCCAGAACATGGGCCTCGAAACCCTCGACATCGATTTTGAGCAGGGCCGGAAGGCCATGCCGCGCGATCAGCGAGTCGAGGGTGGTGCAGCGGACGGCGATCTCATGGTCCCAGACCTGCTCGCGCCAGCCATCGGCTCCATGTGCCGCGCCGATGAAAGCATCGGACGCGGTCGAGACCGTCGGATTGGCGCTGTTGATCCGGAGCGTGACCGAGCCGTCATGGTCGCCGCAGGCCGCCTCGACCAGCGTGACTTTCGGATCGCGGCCATGGATCAGCCGCAGCACCCGCGCCGGTCCCGGCTGCGGTTCGAGCGCGACCACGCGCGCGCCGAGCCGGCGGAAGGACGAGACCCGGTCGCCGACATGCGCGCCGATGTCGAAGGCGAGATCGCCGGGCCGGAGGAAATCGCCATACAGCGCATCCATCGCGGCATTGCGGGCCGCATCGCCATGATAGACGCGCAAGGAGCGCGACAGCGCCTTGGCGGTGCCCTTCGGGTAGACCGGAGCGTTCATGCGCTCCCTCCGCGGCGGATGGCGACGAGTTCGGCCGGCGGATCGAAATCCTCCGGGATGCCGCAGAGGCCGCGTGCCGCGAACCACGCCCCGAGCGCAGGAAGCGCCGTCGCCATCGCGAAGGGAATGGCGAGCAGATAGCCCGCCGTCAGCGGCAGCGACCAGAGCAGGACGGTCGGCGACAGCACGATCAGCGTCCCGAACAGATAAGCCGCAAACAGCAGATGCGGCCACAGGCCCGCGAAGGCAGTCGCGAGCGACAGCGCACGGGCATCGCGCGCCTGGCCGTTCCAGCCGATGCGGGAGCGTCCAAAGAGCAGCCCGATCATGAACAGTGTCGTCCGAAAGCTCGAGACCGCGCCCTGCAGGAAGGCGAAGACGACCTCGATCGCAGCCGAGACGACGAAGCGTAGCGCGCCGCCATAGCGTGCGGCGCCTCCCTTGCCGAGCAGGATGTCGGCGAAGCCCGCGAGCTTGGGCGACAGATACATGCCAAGGAACAGGAGGTAGAGAGCAGCCGCGAGACCCGCAGGGTAGCCCTCGATGGCGCGATCCTCGACGACCTTGAGCGGCAGGAGCGCGATCATCAGCGTCCAGGCCGGCAGGCCAAGGAACATCAGGATCGCCCAGACGAGCTGGAAGCGGCTCATCGGCCGCAGGCCGGACAGGTCGAGCAGCTTGAGATATTGCAGATTGCCGAGGCACCAGCGCAGGTCCCGCTTGGCGAAGTCGAGCATGGTCGGCGGGTTTTCCTCCCAGCTTCCCATCTCCTCCGGCAGCACGCGGACCTCGTAGCCGGCACGGCGCATCAGCGTCGCCTCGACCTGGTCGTGGCTCATCACCGCGCCGCCGAGCGGCGGGCCGCCGG
Source organism: Bosea sp. 124 (assembly GCF_003046175.1). NCBI lineage: Bacteria > Pseudomonadati > Pseudomonadota > Alphaproteobacteria > Hyphomicrobiales > Alloboseaceae > Allobosea > Allobosea sp. 124. Next base: position 3,601,331 of record NZ_PZZM01000001.1, on the reverse strand, counting down.
CCAGCACCGGCAGGTGGCAGCCATCGCGGAAAGGCGCGATCCGGACCATCGCATTATGGCCCCAGAACGGACCGCAATCGCCGATCCACCAGGCCGAGCCCATCGTGTAGGGCCGCATGCCCTGGCGCATGCCGAACTGGAAGACGCGCGCGAAGGCGGATTTGCTCGGCATGCCGACGACGAGACTCTGCAGGATGCCGAGCCTCGGATAAGCCTGCATCATCCGCGTCAGCCTGACGATCGCTTCGCCCGACATCACGCTGTCGGCGTCGAGCGGCAGCATCAGCTCGTAATCCGTGCCCCAGCGCTCGCAGAAATCGCGCACATTCCCGGCCTTGAACCCCGCATTGTCGCTGCGGCGACGATAGGTGATGCGCCCGTCCTCGCCGATCTCGCGCTGCCATTGCGCGGCGAGCTGCTCTTCGGCGGCGGCAACACCGGCATCGTCGCTATCCGACAGGATGAAAAAATCGAACCAGCCGCCCTCGCCGGTGGCATCGAGGCTGTCCTTGACCACGCGCAGCCGCTGGAAGGCCCGCGCCGGCTCCTCGTTGCGCAGCGTCATCAGGATCGCGGTGCGGATCGCGATCGGCGTCGGCTCGTTGCCTGCAAACGCGAAGGGCGCGACGCGCGCCATGCCGTCCTCGACGCCATGCAGCAGCCAGAACCCGATCACCGCATTCCAGAAGCCGAGCACGGTCCAGGGCGCGCCGAACAGGAAGGCGACGAAGATCGCGCCATCCGCCACGCTCCAGCCGCCGGCGCCCAGAACCTGCCAGAGGCCGCAAAGCAGCGCCCCCAGCGTCGCGAGATTGAGCGCGAGGACGAGCCGGCGTCGCCTGGCCAGCGTGGCGAGCGGCTGCATCCCGGCCGGGGTCAGCCCGGCGGCTTTCGCGTCGACCTGCGGCACAGCCGGGCCTTGCGCCGCCGGCTGGAACGTGGTCGGAGCGGGGCGCTGGTTCATGGCGGTTTCTGTCATGCGATCGATCTGGGCAAGGCGCGATCTGGGCAAGGCGATCTCGGCAAGGCGGACGAGGCAGAGCGAACAGGAGACCGCGACATGGCACGAAACGACACGGCGCAGGAGCTAAAGCCGGCATTTTCGTCGAGTGCAAGCGCACCAGCGACGGCGCTTTGGTATGCAGCGCCGCGTGAATGTGCCCTGAACGCCGAAACGCTGCCCGAGCGCGGCGCACAGGACTGCCTCGTCCGCACGCTCTGGAGCGGCATCAGCCGCGGCACCGAGCGCCTCGTCTTCGAAGGTCGCGTTCCGATCGGCGAATACGAGCGCATGCGGGCCCCCTTCCAGCAAGGCGCTTTCCCCTTCCCGGTGAAGTACGGCTACTGCGCCGTCGGCATCGTGGATGCGGGGCCGGAACACATGCGCGGCGAGACGGTGTTCTGCCTGCATCCGCACCAGGACCGCTTCATCGCCCCGACCGACAGGCTGACCTGCGTCCCCGCGACCGTGCCGGCACGGCGGGCCATCCTCGCCGCCAACATGGAAACCGCACTCAACGCTCATTGGGATGCCGGTTCCGGCCCGGCTGATCGCATCGTCGTGGTCGGCGGCGGGGTGCTCGGGCTGCTCGTCGCCTGGCTCGCCGCCAGGCTGCCGGGTGCGGAGGTGACGCTGGTCGATGTCGAGCCCGGCCGTGCGGCGCTGGCCCAGGCGCTCGGCTTCGGCTTCGCCCTACCGGCCGATGCGCCAGCCGAGGCCGATCTCGTCTTCCACGCCAGCGCCTCGGCCCCGGGCCTCGCCACCGCCATTCGGGCCGCAGGGGTCGAGGCGCGCATCGTCGAGCTGAGCTGGTATGGCGAGGGCACGGTACCGGCCCCGCTCGGCGGCGCCTTCCACGCAAGGCGGCTGCAGCTCGTCTCCACGCAGGTCGGCGGCATCGCGCCCTCCCGCCGCCCGCGCTGGGATTATGCCCGCCGCGCCACCGCGGCCATGGCGCTGCTCGCCGACGACAGGCTCGACGCATTGATCACGGACGAATTTCCCTTCGCCGAGGCACCGGCCCGGCTGCCCGCCATCCTGGCGCCGGGCGCCGCTGGTCTGACCGCTGCGATTTGCTACGGAGAGCCGTCATGATCGCTCCCCGCTCGCAGCCGCGCCCCGCTCTCGTGCCGGAACTCAACATCACCTCGCTGCCGGCAAGCCTCGCCTTCTGGCGCGATCTGCTCGGTTTCCGCATCCTCTACGACCGCCCCGAGCAGGGTTTCGCGGCCATCGAGCGCGACGGCGTCGAGTTCATGCTGGAGGAATACGACACCGGCCCAGCCGAGAGGCTCGGCATCTGGACGACCGGCGCGCGAGAGAAGCCCTATGGACGCGGCATCAATTTCGAGATCACCGTAAAAGATGTCGACATGCTGCTGGACGCGCTGAGGCAGGCATCATGGCCGATCTTCTTCGGTCCGGAGGAGCGCTGGTATCGGATCGATGCCAGCCAGGAGACCGGCGTCCATCAATTTCTCGTTCAGGATCCGGACGGCTATTTGCTGCGTCTCTCGCAGTCGCTCGGCCGCAGGCCGCTCGCCACCTAGACCGCAGCCCCCCGTTAAACGCCAAGGAACGCGCATGTTCTCCGTCGAAGTCCGCGACCGCATCATGATCGGCCATTCTTTGCCCGATCCCTTCTTCGGCCCCGCGCAGAACATGCATGGCGCGACCTTCGTCGTCGACGTGGCCTTCTTCCGGCCGACGCTAACGAAGCAGAGCGTCGTCGTCGACATCGGCGCCGCGCTTGATGTGCTGAACAGGACGCTGAAGCCGCTGAACTACCAGAATCTCGACGCGCTGCCGCAATTCGCCGGCGTGCTGACCACCACCGAATACCTCTGCAAACATATCTTCGACGCCATGGCGGGTGCGGCGAAATCCGGCGCGCTCGGCGAGGACGGTGCCGGATTGGCCCGCATCCGGGTGACCCTGCACGAGACCGACCTCGCTCGCGCCAGCTTCGAGGGCGCGCTCGCGTGAGCGCCATCGCCTTCGCCGTCCCGGGCGACATCGACCTGCCGACCGGCGGCTACGCCTATGACCGCAGGCTGCTGGCGGAATGGCGCGAGATTGGCATCGAGGCCTGTCATCTCGCCTTGCCCGGCTCCTTCCCCTTTCCGACAGAGGCGGATCTGGCGGAGACGGGCAGAGCGATCCTGTCCCGGCCCTGGGACGACACCTTGCTGATCGACGGGCTTGCCTATGGTGCCTTTCCCGAGGGCATCGCGGCGGGGCTGGCCGGACGCGTCGTCGCGCTGGTCCATCATCCGCTCGGCCTCGAGACCGGGCTTGCGCCGGACACAGCGCAGCGCCTGCTGGCGCGCGAGACCGCCGCCCTGCGCTATGCCCGCGCGATCGTGACGACGAGCCCCGCGATGAAGCGGCTGCTGGCCACCGATTTCGGCGTCGACGAAGCACGCATCACCATCGCCCTGCCCGGCGTCGACCCCGCCCCGCGTGCCAGTGGCGGACCAGCGGACGGCCCCTTGCGACTGCTCGCCGTCGGCTCGATTGTCCCGCGCAAGGGCTACCCTGTCCTGGTCGAGGCGCTTTCCACCCTGCGCGACAGGAAATGGCACCTCACCATCGTCGGCGCCGGCGACCGCACGCCCGATGCCATGCGTGATCTGACGGGCCAGATCGCTGCCGCCGGGCTCGAGGACCGCATCTTGCTTGCAGGAGCCGTGAACGACACAAGCCTGGCGAAAGCCTATGACCAAGCCGATCTCTTCGTCATGCCCTCGCTGTTCGAGGGTTATGGCATGGTTCTGACCGAGGCCCTGGCGCGGGGCCTGCCGATCGTCTGCACGACCGGCGGCGCCGCCGCCGAGACGGCTCCGGACGCCGCCGCGCTCAAAGTCGCCCCCGGCGATGCCGGCGCGCTTGCCAAGGCGATCGCGAGCCTGATTGATGCGCCGGCCCGACGCAGGACCCTGGCCGATGCCGCCTGGGCGGAAGCCGCCGGGTTGCCGCGCTGGCGCGAGACGGCAGCGATCGTGGCCAGGGTTTGTCTGCCCGAGACCGGGCGAAAGGTAGGCTGATGGGTGGTTTCTCCCCCGAATGGCTGGCTCTGCGCGAGCCCGCCGATCACGCGGCCCGCAACCCGCAGGTCCTCGCCGCCGTCGGCGCGCATTTCGCGGCCAAACCCTCGCTCACCATCGTCGATCTCGGCTGTGGCGCCGGCTCGAACCTGCGCGGCACCTATGCCGCCCTGCCGGCGCGCCAGCACTGGACACTGGTGGATCTCGATGCCGGCTTGCTCGCCGCCACCCGCGACACGCTGGCGGGTTGGGCCGACGAGGCGCGCGAGCAGGGCGAGGAACTCGTGCTGTCCAAGGGCAACCACATGATCACCGTGGACACCCGCCAGGCCGATCTGAGCACGGAGCTCGAATGGATCCTCGGCTGGCAGCCCGATCTCGTCACGGCCGCCGCCTTGTTCGACCTTACCTCAAAGCGCTGGATCGAGCGCTTCGTCGCCGCCCTGACCAGCCAGCGCCTGCCGCTCTACACCGTGCTGACCTATGACGGCCGCGAGACCTGGGCGCCGCCGCATCCGGCGGATTCCCGGATTCTGGCCGCTTTCAAGCACCATCAGCACGGCGACAAGGGCTTTGGCCCGGCGGCCGGCCCCGATGCCACCGACGTCATGGCGGAGGCCTTCCGCAAGGCGGGCTTCGCCGTCTCGATCGGCGACAGTGCCTGGCGGATCGACGAGCGGCGCGGCGAACTGGCACAGGCGCTGGCGAAAGGCATCGCCGACGCGGCGCTGGAAACCGGCCAGGTGGACCCGGTGACCGTCGCCGGCTGGCTGGCCGCGCGGACGCCATCCGCCTCGGCGCTGGTCGGCCATCAGGACCTCTGGGCGCGCCCCGTCTGAGCGCCCACCTACGCGTTATCTCAGTCCCGGCAGCATCCGGCGCAGCACGCCGTCCCTGCGGATGAGGTGGTGGTAGAGCGCCGCCCCGGCATGGGCGCAGGCGAGCAGCGCCGTCACGATGGCGAGCTTGCCGTGAACCGTCAGCACGGCATTCGCCAGATCCTCGTTCGGCGCCGCCAGCGCCGGCAGATTGACCAGCCCGAACAGCGTCAGCGACGGGTAGAGCGAGACACCGATCCAGCCCAGCAGCGGCACCACGATCAGCAGCCCGTAGAGCAGCCAGTGCAGCAGATGCGACGCGGCCCTGTGCCACCAGAGCAAAGTCGGTTCGTCCGGCGGCGCTCCCCTGAGCAGGCGGTAGGCGAGCCGCCCGGCGACCAGCCAGAGCACGAGGAAGCCGAGAAGCTTGTGCGAGCTGTAGAGCGCGTCGGTCAGCCCGTCCCAGACATTCAGTGTGTTGCCGCGATAGGTCATGGCGAGGCCGAGCGGCACCATGACGAGGACCGCCCCTGCCGTCGCCCAGTGCATGTGGCGGGCGGCGGCGCTGTAGACCGGGTCGGCCGTCTCGTTGGTCACGACGTCATGCTCCCGCGTCATCCCTGCCTCCTTGCTAGCCGCCCTGCCGGCGTGATGCGCCGGTCTCCATATTCATCCCGCGTTCAACGTCCGGACCCTATACCGCTCGCGAACGGATTGCATGGCCGCCGAGCAGGTCACGAAAAAGTGGCTACCCGCTTTCGCTCGATCCTGCTCTGACCCTTCGATGAGAGGCGGTCGCTCGGAATTGTTTGCGCGATGGAACTGGCCTCGCTCCAGGCACGTTTGATGGAAAACTGTGCAGCATTGATCTATATCGACGCTGCGCCCGTACAAGCATAACCTCCCGCCGGGCCCAGGCCTTCCTGAGCGCAAGCCCTTTCTGACGGACAATCCGATGCCTCAGTCGCGTACGCTGTTCGGACGCCCGCTCGAGACGAGCCTCGTGGCGGTAGACCGGGCCATTTCCGAACTTCGCGCCGGCCGCCCGGTTCTGTTGCGGGCCGGAGAGCGTCAGGTGCTCGTGCTCTCGGCGGAATTGGCGGATGGCGATCTGGTCGCCCGGCTCGACAGCCTGGCCGGCGGCAAGGCCCATGTCGCGCTGAGTGCGGCCCGGCTGCGCCGTCTCGGCGCCAAAAACCGGGCCGAAACCGGCATTCTCGCGATGCCGACGCTGGATCTGGCCCGCATCGAGATGCTGGCCCTCAAGACCGACGGCAAGGTCGACGCTCCCGTCGCGCCGGCCTCCGGGGTGGATGACGCCGCGCTCGAACTGGCAAGGCTCTCGCTCGTGCTGCCGGCGGCCATCATCGTCCCGGTTTCGCGCGAAGCGATCGCCGGCGAACCTCTGGTCGAGGTCGCTATCGACGCCGTGAACAGCTATCGCGCCGCCCAGGCCGCGACGCTGACGATCGTCGGCCGCGCTCCGGTGCCGCTGGAAGGCGCGCCCGAGACGGAGTTCGTCGTGTTCCGTGGCGGCGAAGGCTTGCGCGATCAGGTCGCGATCATCGTCGGCAGCCCGGATCTCACGACTGCCGTTCCCGTGCGCCTGCATTCCGCCTGTCTGACGGGCGACCTGTTCGGCTCACTGAAATGTGATTGCGGCGACCAGCTTCGCGAGACGGTGCAGTGGATGGCCGAGAACGACGGCGGCATCCTGCTTTATCTCGATCAGGAAGGTCGCGGCAACGGCATCTCCAACAAGATGCGCGCCTACAAGCTGCAAAGCCAGGGCTGGGACACCTATGACGCCGACGAGGTGCTCGGCTTCGATCTCGACCAGCGCCACTTCGATTTCGCCGCGACGATGCTGAAGCAGCTCGGTGTCACGCGCGTCACCGCACTGACGAACAACCCGCTCAAGGTTGGCGCGATCAAGGCGGCCGGTGTCGAGGTCGCGGCAACCCAGCGCGTGCTCGGGCGGCCCAATGTCCATAATGTCCGCTATCTCGCATCCAAGCGGGACCGGGCCGGCCATTTCATCGACATGGACGCGCTGATGGCGCGGGCCGCTCCGAAGGATTGAGCCGCGATGGGGCAGGCCCCGTCGCCAGCGGCAAGGGGTTGATCGCCATGATGACTTCGGGCACCGCAGCCTGATGTCGCAATTGCTCGACCCCGAATCCGGACAATCGCCGTCGCGCTGGCCGCTGGCCGGCGTGATCGGCATCGTGATCCTGGCCTGGATCGCCCTGTCCTGGCCCTGGCTGTCGGGCATCGTCACCATTCCCTGGGACGCCAAGGCGCATTTCCAGCCTCAGCTCCAGTTCCTGGCCGAAGCCTGGCACAGCGGGCGCTCGCCCTTCTGGACGCCCTATGTCTTTGCCGGCTCGCCTCAGATCGCTGACCCGCAATCCCTGATCTTCTCGCCGCCCTTCGCCCTGATCGCCGCGATCGAACCCGTGCCCGGCTTCCGGCTCGGCGACGGCGCCGTGCTGGGCACGCTGCTGGCCGGCGCGCTCGCCTTCGTCGTGATCTTCCGGGACCGCGACTGGCATCCCGCCGGAGCCGTCGTCGCGGCGCTGGCCTTCGCGTTTGGGGCCGCCGCCGCCTGGCGCATCCAGCATGTCGGGCAGGTGCTGAGCCTCGGCTACTTCGCCATCACCCTCGCTTTGGTGGCGCGGGCGCTGGAACGCGGCTCGCTGGCCTATGGCTTCACGGCGGGCATCGTCGCCGGCTTCATGGTCCTCGGCCGCGACCAGGTCGCGCTGATCGGCGTCTATGTCCTGGCCGGGCTCGTCATCGCCGCGATCGCGATGGCCCGAAGCCCATGGCAGGCGTTGCGCACCAGCCTCCTGCCTCTGCTGGCGGGCGGGCTCGGCGCCGTGCTGGTCGCGACGGTCCCGATCCTGCTCACCGCCTTCCTCGCGCAGGAATCCAACCGCCCGGCCATCGACCTCATCGACGCTGGCAAGGGCTCGCTTCACCCGGTAGCATTGCTGACCGGGCTTTTCGCCAATCTCTATGGCGCGGCCGGCCCGCTCGATAACTTCTGGGGCGCCCCCAGTCCCGCCTTCGAGGCGCGCTTCGGCCCGCAGGACCTCTACCTCGCCCGCAACATGAGCCAGCTCTATCTCGGGCTGATCCCGATGGGGCTGGTGCTGACCGTCGGCCTTGTCCGCGGCGCACTGCTCCGGCGCGAGATCGTGGCTCTGAGCCTCGCGGCCCTGATCGTGCTGGTCTATGCGCTCGGGCGCTTCACCCCGGGCTTCCAGCTCTTGTTCGAGCTTCCGGGCGTCTCCTTCTACCGCCGTCCGGCCGATGCCCTCTTCATCCTGGGGGCGCTCATCGCCCTGCTCGGCGGCTATGTCACCCATCTCGTCATGACCGGCACCGCGCCGCGCGCGCGGCCCTGGCAGCGGATCGTCGAGATCGCGCTTTTCGCAGGCGCGCTCGCTTTCGCCGTCTGGCTCGCCTGGACGGTCGGGCGCCTCCCTGTCGCGACCGTGCCGCTCGTCACAGCCCTTCTCTGCGCCGTGCTGGCCGTCGGTGCAGTGGTCGCGGCGCGCGGGCTGGCGCTGCGCGGGGCCGGGCTGGCGGCCGCCATCGTGCTGGCCGCGACGCTGGTGGTCGATCTTTCGGTCAATAACGGCCCGAGCGAGTCCACCGCCCTGCCCTCGCAGGACTACGATGTCCTGCGCGCCGACAGCGCCAACGAGACCATCGCCCTGCTCAAGCGCGAAACCGCCCGCACCGCCGGTCCCGACCGGCGCGACCGCATCGAACTCGCCGGCATCGGCTTCCACTGGCCCAATGCCAGCCTCGTGCACCGGCTCGACAACACGCTTGGCTACAACCCGCTCAGGCTCGGGCTCTACAGCAAGGCGACCGGCGCCGGCGACCATGTCGCCCTGCCCGACCAGCGAACCTTCTCGGCCCTGATGCCCGGCTATCGCTCGTTGCTCGCCGACATGCTCGGCCTGCGCTTCATCGCGACCGGCGTGCCCGCCGAGCAGATCGACAAGGCGCTGAAGCCCGGCGATCTCCTCCAGATCGCGCGCACGCCCGACGCCTATGTCTACGAAAATCCCCGCGCCCTTCCGCGTGTGCTGCTCGTGACGAAGGCCGAGAGGGCCGATTTCGACGCGATCCTGCAGACGGGCCGATGGCCTGAAGGATTCGATCCGCGCCGGAGCGTGCTGCTCGATCGCGACGTGCCACCCCTGCCACCGAATCCGGCCCTGCCGTTCCGCAGCCAGACGGACTCGCCTCCGCCGGGCTCCATTCGCATCGCCGACTACGGAACCACCGAGGTCACGCTGAAGGTCGATGCGCCCCAAGGCGGCTATGTCGTGCTGAACGACGTCTGGCACCATTGGTGGCAGGTCGAGATCGACGGCGTGCCCGCGGAGATGCTGCGCGCCAACGTGCTGTTCAGGGCCGTCGCCGTCCCGTCCGGTCGCTCGACCGTGCGCTTCATGTTCAGGCCGTTCCGCGGGCTGTTCGAGGATGTCGGGAAGCGGCTACGAGGGACGATGACGGACTCTGCTCTGCGGCGTTGAAGTCGCGCTGCAGGGCGAGGGAAACTCTTGATTGGCTCGCGCTCGTCACAATTGCCGGAGTGCTTACATTGGACAGCCGGACGGCCCGACGACGCTCTCAGTTCCCTAAGCTCAAAGGCTGGCGGCGGAACCGAGCGGGCAACTGGCAGATCGAGATCCGGCAATTCCGCATAACGATATTTCAGAAGCCTGCGGGCTGGAACGCCGTCATAAGTCATCCAGCGATGGCCGTAGCCGCGTTTACGCGCGAAGGATCCGGAAGCTTTGCCGAAGCGCAGATCGCCGCCTTCGATCTTCTGACATCGCTCGAGCGGCAGATCCGCCCGCCTAAGCCAACGCCCCCATCGCCGCGACCGGCTTGACCGTAACACCTGCCAGCACGGCCTCCAGCCCGGCCGGATCGACCACCCCGTCGCGGATCGTCTCGTCGCGGTGGATGCCGCCCGCGATGAACAGGCTGTCGAAGCCCATCAACCGGGCGCCGGCGAGATCGGTGCGCACCGCATCGCCGATCACCAGCACCTTCGCCGGATCGACCGGATGGCCGCCACGCGCGCTGCGCGCCGCCTCCAGCGCCAGATCATAGGACGGGCGATAGGGCTTGCCAGCCCAGGCGACGCTGCCGCCGAGATCTTCGTAGATCAGAGCGAGCGCCCCCGCACAGGGCAGCAAATCATGCCCGACATGCACGACGAGATCGGGATTGCCGCAAATGAAGGGCACGCCGCGCGCCGCGAAACGCTCCAGCAGCGGGCGATACTGTTCGGGCGTCTCGGTACGGTAGTCGTTGAGCTCGGTCGCGACGACGAGGTCGGCCTCGTCTTCGCCGACCAACTCGATATCGGCGCCATCGAAGACCGCGCGATCACTTTGCCAGCCGATATGGAAGACCTTGCGGTGATGGCTCTCGGCGATCAATGCACGGGTCACGTCGCCCGAGGTGACGAGCCGGTCCCATGCGCCGCGCGGGACGCGCTTCTTGTCGAGCAGCTCAGCAACCTGCTCAGAGGGGCTCGGCGCGTTGGAGAGCAACACCACCGCACCGCCCTGCTCGCGGAAGGTCGTCAGCGCGTCGCAGGCCGGCGGCATCGCCCAGACGCCGTCATGCACCACACCCCAGACATCGCTGATCAGCACGTCGTAGCGGGCGAGCAGCGTGCCCGCCTTGTCGAGAACCGGAACCGCCATCAATCTGCTTTCTTCGCCGCGAGGGCCGAGGTCTTCTCGAACGCCATGGTCTTCTCGAGCACCATGCGGGCCTCGACATCGGCGCGGCGCGGCAGCGGGGCGACCGCGCCGAAACCCTGGGTGGAGAGCGCAGCCGCGACATTGGCATAGGCGCCGGCCGTGAAGGCATCGCCGGTGCGGATATACTCGGACAGGAAGGCCCCGTCATAGCAATCGCCGGCGCCGGTGGCGTCGATCGCCTCGACCTTGATCGGCACCAGCCGCTCGCGGCGCTCCGGCGTCGCCACCAGCGAGCCTTCATGTCCGAGTGTCAGCGCCACGATCTTCGCCCCGAGGCCGAGATAGAAATCTGCGATCGCGTCGGGATCGCTCAGGCCCGTGAGCTGGGTCGCGTCGTCGAAGCCCGGCAGCACGATGTCGGCCATCCCGCAGGCGGCATTGATGATCGCCTTCGCGCGGGTCAACGGCCAGAGCTTGAGCCGCAGATTGGTGTCGTAGGCCGTGAGCACGCCGGCATCGCGCGCCATCGCGAAGGCCTCGAACACGGCATCGCAGGCCGATGCCGAGATCGCCTGGCTGATGCCCGAGGCCTGCACGATCCGCGCCGAGGCGATCAGCTCGCGCGAAACGTCGCGTGGCCCGACCAGGCTCGCCGCCGAACCGGCGCGCAGATAGGAGAAGACATGACCGCTCGGTCCGTGATCGACGAAATACAGCCCCGTCGGCGCGCTCGCATGCGTCGAAACATGGACATCGTCGACCCCTTCGCGGCGCCAGAGATCGCGGATCGAACGGCCCGCCATGTCGTCGCCGAGCGCGCCGAGATAGGCGGCCTTCGCCCCCTGCCGCGAGGCCGCGATGGCGCAGTTCGAGGTGTCACCGCCATGCCCGAACTGGAAGGCGCCGGTCTCGGCCCGGGTCGCGTTGAACTCGCCCAGCGGCTCGCCGATGCAGAGGAGGTCGAAGCGGGGTTCTGTCACGGGGCTGGAACCATCTCGATCAGGAATCGGAGCGGACTCTGGGCAGGCGGAAATCTGGGCGGGCGAAGGCACGCGGACGAATGCGCGCCTTCCTAGAGCATGATCGCGATCGGGGGAAAGCCGTTTTCGAACGAAGCGACCGCTATTCGGCCGCCTCCTGTGCGGGCGGCAAGGTCATCAGACGCTCGGCGACGACCATGATCTCCTTGCGCAGCGCCGCATGGGCGGCCGGGTCTGGCACCGCCGCAACAGCTCCCGCCTTGCGTGCCTGGGCGGCTTCCCGCTTCAGTTTGGCCCGCTCGGCGCGGGACTGTTCGAGAGCCCCGTGCAACGTCTGGACCTCGGCATGCACTGTTTCGAGCTGTGCCTCGCGGGCCCGCAGATCCTCGCGCAGACCGTTGACCTCCAGCGAGACGCGCTGCCGCTCCGCGTCGAGCGCCGCCTTGGCCTGTGTCAGCTCCTGCTCCATCGCTTGCCTCGCCTCGGTTTCTCCGCCATGCGCCTGCGTCTCCTGCGCCAGCAGCGCCTCGATCCGCAGCGCCGCGGTCCCGGCTGCGACGGCGCGCGCATCGGCCGCCGCGAGCCCGGCCTCCGCCTGCTCCGCCCGCGCCGCCAGCGCGTTTGCCCGCAGCCGCTCGCTGTCACGATCGACGGTCATCGCCTTCAGTGCTGCCTGGCTCTCCGCGAAGGCCTGCTGCTGCGCCGCCAGCCTGTCGGAGAGGCCGCCTGCATTGCCTTCGAGCACCATGATCTTCGTGCGGTCCTCGACCTGCGCCACCCGCAACTGGTCGTGGTCCTGCCGAAGCCGGGCAAGCTCGCACTCGCTCTCTACCAGGAGGGACTGGCTGCGGCCGAGCGTCTCGCGCTCCCGCGCCAGTTCGCCGTCGCGGGCCAAGAGATCGGCGCTGGTGCCCGTCAACGAAGCGCGCGTCTCTGCGAGCACGTGCTCGACGCTGGCGAGATCGGCGACGCGCCTGTCGAGGATCGCGGTCGTCTCGGCAAGCGTCGCGGTTTCCCGTGCAAGCGCCGCGCGGGTCTCGGCCAGTTCGCCACGCGTGGTTTCGAGGTCGCTTTCCAGCACCGCGATCCGTCCGTCGCGATCATGCAGCGCGACATCGAGCTCGCCGATCTTCATGTCGCGTCGGCCGAGATCCTGCAACGCAGCCGCCTTGGCCGCGAAGCCGCGCTCGGCCTCCTGTTCGAGGGTACGGGCGCGCAGCGCGAGTTCGGCGCGCAGATGGTCGCGGTCGGCGGCGATCTCGGCCAGCGACAGCGGAAAGGCAGCCTCCGCGCGCTTGCGCGCCAGCCTGTCGGCCCGGCGGGCCAGCGCCGGCACAGCCGCCAGCGCGAGCAGGCTGGCCGACAGGAAGCCGAGCGCTACGAGCATGACAGCTTCGATCAAGATGTACGGCTCCACATCCGGGGGGACGGCAGATTAGGGCATCGCGCCGGAAAGCGGAAATCGGCTTTCGCGCGGCAGCCTGCCAAGACCACCATTGCTGCCGTTACGGCACGGCATCCGCGTTGCGCACACCTTCAGGCCTGGCTTCGACCAGGACGCGTCAGAAGGGGTTCCAGGTCGCCTGCGGCGTGAACTTCAGATAGCCGAGATTGACGCCAAGCCGCCAGCCGACACCGGTGCGTATCGGGACGACGGTCACGCCCTCGGCCGCCAGCGCGGTGAAGCCGAAGCCGCCGATGAAATAGGCCGAGCCATCGACGCCGACGAAGCGCTGATAGAGCGCCTCGACCGCCGGAAGGCCATAGACCAGCATCATCGTGCGGGCACCTTCGCCGCCGAAGTCGAAGCCGACAGACGGCCCCTGCCAGAACACCTTGCGGTCACCGGCATTGCGGGTGAACAATGTGCCCTCGCCATAGCGAAGCCCTCCGACGAAGGCGCCGGACGCCTCCTGACCCAGGACGTAGCCGTTCGGCTCGCCCCAGCGGCGGACCGCCTCCTCGACCGCGAGAGCAAGCCCGCGCGAGACATTGCCGAAGAACTGGTGGCCCGAGCCGACAAGCTCGTTCTGCGAGAAGGACCGGCTCTGCCCGTAAGATTGCTGGGCCGAAGCGGCACCGGGCAGTTGGGCCATGCCGGCACCGGCGAGCGCCAGGCCACCCTTGATCAGGCTGCGGCGGGTATGAGTCATGAAATCGGTCTCCGGGTGGGGCGCCAGCTCGCGCCGTCGATCCGCTCCGGCGTCTCGACCCCAAGGCTGCCGACAGCCTGGCAAGGTCTCGCCAGAACGGTGAGAGGGGGACGCCGACCCGGGCGATCCGGCGGAATCCGAACTCCAGGCACGATGCTGCGCAAATGCGAACCAGTTCCGTAACCAGTTTGATACCCTCGAAAGTGTATCCAACCCGTGAAGATTGCAGGGCGGACTCAGGGTCCGCCGGCAGCACACGCTCAGGATTTGCCGCGATGAAGGCTGGAACATGGCAGCGACGGATTTCCGTTGCCAATCGAATGGTGGTCATCGGCGCGCTCGCCGTGGCGGCTTTCACAACACCCGCCTTCGCCACCACGCCCGGCTTGCCCGCGGGCCTGCCCGAGCTGCCCTCGCTTGACGAGGGCATGCAGCGCGACCCGCATTCGGGCCTCGCCTTGCGGGGTTATGATCCCGTTGCCTATCGAATCGAGAAGCACGCGATGTCCGGGCACCCGGACTACGAGATCGTCCATCAAGGTGCCGTCTGGCGCTTCGTCTCCGCCGCCAACCGCGAGGCGTTCCGCGATGCGCCCGACATCTACGAACCCGCCTTTGACGGCTTCGACGCGTCGGCTGTCGCCGAAGGTCGCGCCGTCGATACCGATCCGCGCCAATTCGCCGTGATCGGCTCGCGGCTGTTCCTGTTCCGCACGCCGGAGAACCGCCGCAGCTTCGTCGAGGACGCGAATCTCCTCAAAACGGCTGAAACGAAATGGGACGATGTCTCGCGGAGCATCGCCCGCTGAGGCGGACGGGCTGCGCCGGTTGGCTCAGCCCGCGGCGGCGGCAGCCACCGCGCGCCGGGCCAGGGCCTCGCTCGACGCGGCGATGAAGGGCGGGTTGCGATAGTCGCGATCAATCCGGCCATAGCTGGGGGTCGTGCCGTCCAGCATCAGGATGATCCCCCCGGCGGCACGCAGGATCACGTCGCCGGCCGCAATGTCCCATTCCATGGTCGGGCCGCCGCGCACATGCAGATCGGCCTCGCCCGAAGCGAGCAGGCCGAATTTGACGGCCGAGGACATCGGCACCGTGGTGGTGGAGCCCAATGCGGCCGCGACGGCGTCGCTCAGCCGGTCGCCATGGAAGCGGCTGACCAGCGTCGCCGGCCCCTCGGCCGGCAAAGCGCGCACGGCGATCCGGCGCGCCTCGCCGATCGTGGCGCCGTCAGGCGTCAGGCCCTGCGCGAAGGCGTCCTCCCCCGCAAACCAGAGCCGGCCGCTGGCCGGCGCGGCGATCGCGCCCGCAATCGGCCTCTCGCCGCAGATCACAGCGATAGCGACGCAATAGCTGTCGCCGCCGGCCAGGAACTCTCGCGTACCGTCGAGCGGGTCGAGCAGGATGAAGACGGGCGCGGGCGCGACGGCCGAGGCGCTCTCCTCGCTGACCACCGGGATACCCGGCAGAAGCCGCGCCAATGCCTGCTTGGCCGCATGATCGGCCGCCATGTCGGCCGAGCAGACCGGCGAGCCGTCCGGCTTGATCGTCACGTCGCGCGCGGCTCGCATCGCCAAGAGAACGGCGCCGCTGAGGCGGGCCGCCTCCGCCAAACATCGTGCCAGTTCGTTCCGGTCGGCAAGGCGCGAATCCCCCTGGCCCGGCGTCTCCTGACGCTCGTTCGCCTGGTGTGCATGCCCCTGGGCCGTCATCACTGCAACTCGTCCTTCGCTTCGCCTGGCCGGATATGTGGGCTTAACCACATGAAAACCAAGATGCCATCATATCTCAGGGCAACGGCGTCCATTCCGCCCAGAGCGCCACGCAGCAATGACCCCAGGACATGCCCCATGACCGCCATCTCGCTCGAGCCGCTCGACCTGGCCGCGCTTCTCTGCAGCCGCGTCTGCCATGACGTGATCAGCCCGGTCGGGGCCATTGTCAACGCGCTGGAGGTGCTGGAGGAGGACGATCCTTCGATGCGCGACTTCGCGCTCGAACTGATCAAGAAAAGCGCCCGCAACGCCTCGGCCCGGCTGCAATTCGCCAGGCTCGCCTTCGGCGCCGCCGGCTCGGCCGGCGCGATGATCGACATCGGCGACGCCGGCAATGTCGCGAATGGCTTCCTCAACGACGAGAAGCTCTCGCTCGACTGGGATGCGCCCCGGGCCCTGCTGCCGAAGAACCAGGTCAAGCTCCTGCTCAACCTGCTGGTTCTGGCAGCCCAGGCCATCCCGCGCGGCGGCAAGCTGGTTTCGCGGGCGACAGTCGAGGGCGAACAGGGCAGCTTCACGATCACCGCAACGGGTTCGCATGCGCGCATTCCAGCCCATGTCGAGGAGCTGATCGCCGGCCGCTCGGAGACCGGGACGATTGACGCGCATGCCGTCCAGCCGCTCTACACCGGGATGGTCGCCCGTGCCGCCGGAATGGTCATCGCCTTCGCGATCGACGGCGACACCGTCACGATCACCGCGAATAAAGCGGCGTGAAACGGCACAGCCGCTGAATAATCGCGGCTTTCGTCTTGATCTCAACCGATCATAAACCCTTCTGCTGCTTAGATTGATGCAGTGTGTTGTCGCGTTGAGTGGTGGTCCCCCGTATGGACGACTTGCTGCAAGAGTTCCTGACCGAGACCGGCGAGAATCTCGACACGGTCGATCGGGAACTCGTGCGCTTTGAGCAGGAACCGAACAACCGCGACATCCTGCGCAACATCTTTCGCCTGGTTCACACCGTCAAAGGCACCTGCGGCTTCATCGGCCTGCCGCGCCTCGAGGCGCTGACCCACGCTGCAGAATCCGTGATCGGGCAGTTCCGCGACGGCGCCGGCGTGAGCGCCATGGCCGTCACCGCGATCCTGGAGACGATCGACCGCGTCAAGGACATCCTTTCCGAGCTCGCCGAGAAGGGTGAGGAGCCGCCCGGCAACGACGAGAACCTGATCCGCGAACTCGACATCCTCGCGCAATATGCCAAGGCCGAGCTCGAACAGAAGCAGCCGCCGCCGGCCGACATCTCCGACCCCGTCTCCGCCTATCTCGCACGCCACGCCGCCCCGGCGGCCGGGACGCCGACCGAGGATGGGCTCGATCTCGTCTTCCGCAACGCGCCGGGCCCGCAGCGCGGACGCGACGGCCGTATCGAGCAGGCCGAGCTCGGCGACGACACGGCGACCCGCGAGGTCCGTCCCGTCGGCCCGGCCACGCTGCGCGTCAATGTCGAAACGATCGAGCATCTGATGACGATGGTCTCGGAGCTGGTGCTGACACGCAACCAGCTCCTTGAAATCGCGCGCAAGCAGGAAGATAACGGCCTCAAGACCCCGCTGCAGCGCCTCTCGCTGATCACCGCGGAGCTGCAGGAAGGCGTCATGAAGACGCGGATGCAGCCGATCGGCAATGCCTGGTCGAAGCTGCCCCGCATCGTGCGCGATCTCGGTGGCGAACTCGACAAGCGCATCGAGCTTGTCACCGAGGGCGCCGAGACGGAGCTCGACCGGCAGATCCTCGACCTGATCAAGGATCCCCTGATGCACATGGTCCGCAATTGCGCCGACCATGCGATCGAGACCCCGGCCGAACGCCTCGCCGCAGGCAAGTCCGAGCATGGCACGATCCGCCTCGCCGCCTATCACGAGGGCGGCTCCGTCACCATCCTGGTGTCGGATGACGGCCGCGGCCTCGATATCGAGCGCATCCGGCGCAAGGCGATCCAGCAGGGCCTTGCCACCGAAGGCGAGACCGAGCGCATGACCGACGCCCAGGTCAGTCGCTTCATCTTCCATCCCGGCTTCTCGACCACCGACAGCGTCACCGCCATTTCCGGGCGCGGCGTCGGCATGGACGTGGTCAAGGTCAATGTCGATGCCATCGGCGGCCTGATCGACATCGCCAGCAAGCCGGGCCTCGGCACGACGATCACGATCAAAATCCCGCTCACGCTTGCGATCGTCGCGGCGCTGATCGTGGTTGCCGGCGACCAGCGTTTCGCCATCCCGCAGATCGTCGTCCGCGAACTCGTCCGCGTGAAAGCCGGCGCCGACCATCGGATCGAGGAGATCAACGGCGCGCCGATCCTGCGGCTGCGCGGCCGCCTGCTGCCGATCATCGCGCTGTCGGGGCTGATGGGTACGGCCGAAGCCTCGCTCGACGACGGCTTCATCGTCGTCACGCAGATCGGCGAACGGCAGTTCGGCATTCTCGTCGACGGCGTCTTCCACACCGAGGAAATCGTCGTCAAGCCGATGTCGAGCAAGCTTCGGCACATCCCGATCTTCTCGGGCAACACGATTCTCGGCGATGGCGCCGTCGTCCTGATCGTCGACCCCAACGGCGTGGCGGGCCTCGTCGGCGCCGCGGGAAGCGGCGACGCGTTTCACGGCGAGGCGCCGTTGGCCGCCATCGCCCCCGCGAGCGAGAAGACCACCGTGCTGGTGTTCAAGGCCGGCGCCGACGGGCTCAGGGCCGTGCCGCTCTCGCTCGTCACGCGCCTCGAGGAGGTCGACGCCGCGCTGTTCCAGAGCGGCAGCGGTCGCATTCTGCTGCATTATCGCGACCGGCTCGTGCCGGTCGTACCGGTCGGCGAGACGGAGATTCGCAGGCAGGGGCTGCAACCGCTCGTCATCATCTCCGAAGGCGAGCTGACGGTCGCCCTGGCAGTCGATGCGATCGTCGACATCGTCGACGAGGTGCTCGACATCGAGATGGCGACCGCGCAGGACAAGGGCATCGTCGGCTCGGCGATGATCCGCGGGCGCGCCACGGACATCATCGACCTCGCCCACTACCTGCCGATGCAGGAGCGCGGCTGGCGCCAGGCGGGTTACGACCGCGCCGATCCATCGGCCCCGGCGCAGATTCTTCTCGTCGAACCCTCGGCCTTCCTGCGCGACATGCTCACGCCCGTGCTCAAGGCCTCCGGACATCGCATCGCCGTCGCCACCGCCTTCGAGACCGCTCGCCAGCAACTGGCCGGCAGCGCCATCAGCGTCGTCCTGATCGATATCGACGGCGACATCGACGGTGCCTTCGCCTTTGCCGCGGCGCTGCGCGCCGGGCCGGGTGGCGAGCGCCTGCGGCTCATCGGCATGACGACGCTGGTGACGCCCGATCTGCATATGCGCGCCAGCCAGGAGCGCATGGACGAGGTCGTCGCCAAATTCGACCGCCGTGCCCTGCTGGGCGAACTCGCCGAGCGCAGGCCCGGCATCAGGGAGGCGGCATGACGTTTCACCAGACAGATCGCAGCCTCACGGTAGATGCCTCCGTTGGCACCTTCGACTCGCTCGACTACGTCACCGTGATGATCGGCGACCAGATTCTCGGGCTGCCGATCGGCCGCGTGCACGACGTCTTCATCACCAACCGCATCACACTCGTGCCGCGCGCGCCGTCCGAGATCATCGGCCTGCTCAATCTGCGCGGCCGCATCGTCACCGCGATCTGCCTGCGCCGGCGCCTCGGGCGACCGGTCACCCTCAAGCAAGACAGAGAGGGCAAGACGGAGCTGGTCGCCGTCGGCATCGACCATGAGGGCGAGGCCTATGCCCTGATCGTGGACGCCGTCGGCGAAGTGATGCGGCTCGATCAATCCACCTTCGAACCGACCCCGGTTCACCTGGACCGGGGCTGGGCGGCCCTCGCAACGGGCGTTCACCGCCTGGAAGACCGCCTGCTCGTCGTTCTCGACGTCGACGCCATTCTCGCACTTGACCTGCAAGCCGCGGCCTGACGCGTCGCCGTACCGATCTGGAGATTGACCATGAAATACTGTCTCGTCGTCGACGACTCGGCCGTGATCCGCAAGGTCGCCCGCCGCATTCTGGAGGGCCTCCAGTTCCGCATCACGGAAGCCGAGGACGGCGCCCGTGCCATCGACGCCTGCAAGGGCGAGATGCCCGATGCCGTCCTGCTCGACTGGAACATGCCGATCATGGACGGCTACGACTTCCTGCGCACGCTGCGCCAGATGCCGGGTGGCAAGCGCCCCAAGGTCGTGTTCTGCACCACGGAGAACGACATCGCCCACATCGCGCGGGCCATGCATGCAGGCGCCGACGAATACATCATGAAGCCGTTCGACAAGGAGATCGTCGCCTCCAAGTTCCATCAGGTCGGGCTGCTTTGAGCGAAGCCGCCACCAGGCCGCGGATCGGCACAGCGCTTCGGGCTTGCCGGTCGCAGAGCTGACGATGACAGGGCGGCGCAGCAGAATGTGTGACGCATGAGCAGACCTTCGCCGGCCGGCGCAGGAAGCGCCCAGAGGCACAAGACGGTCGTGATCGCCGATGATTCGGTCGTCGTGCGCGGCCTCTTCGCGCGCTGGCTCGGCGAGAGCGGACAGTTCCATCTCGTCGCCGTCGCGGGCGATGGCGAGACCGCGGTCGCCCATGCCGGGCGCTTCAAGCCTGACGTGATGGTGCTCGACCTCGACATGCCGGGCGTCGATGGCGCGACCGCGCTGCCCCAGATCCTCAAGGAAAGCCCCCATACCGGCATTCTGCTGGCGACCACGCTGACCGAGCGCAACACGCGAATCGCACTCGAATGCATGACCAAGGGCGCGATGGATGTCGTCTCCAAGCCCGACAGCCGCAGCGGCCTGACCCTGTCCCTAGATTTCCGCAGCGAATTCCTGCTCAAGCTCGGAAACATCGCCCAGACCCGCGTCAGGCCGGGCGGCCTGCCACCGGATCTCGATGTCGATTTCACGCCGGCCGGTCCGGCCAGCCTGCGCCAGATCGTCTCGGCCGTGCCGCGCTATCTCGTCATCGGCGCCTCGACCGGCGGCCCGCGCGCCGTGGCCAGGGTGCTCTTTGACATCGGCGAGGCCCTGCAGGATCTAACCACGATCATCGTGCAGCACATGCCTCCCCTATTCACGGCCTCCTTCGCCGAACAGATCGCGAGCTATATCGGCATCCCCGCGCGCGAGCCCTTCGACGGCGAGCGCCTCGGCCGCGGCACAATCTATGTCGCGCCCGGCGGCCGCCATCTCGGCATCGACCGACGGCTCGGCCATATCGCGGCGAGCATCAGCGACGGCCCGCCGGTCAGGTTCTGCCGCCCCGCCGTCGACGTGCTGTTCAACGACGCCGCCCGCCATCTCGGCCCGGCCGCCCTGGGCCTCGTGCTGACCGGCATGGGTGCGGACGGCACGGAGGGCGCGGGCGCGCTGCGTCGCGCCGGCGCCGCCGTGATCGCGCAGGACGAGCTCACCAGCACCATCTGGGGCATGCCCGGCTCGGTGGTGCGGGCGCAGCATGCCAGCGCCGTGATCCCGCTCGACGAAATCGGCCCGGCGATCCGCGGCCTCGTGCGTGCCGGTCAGCCCTCATGACGGACGCCGATTTCAACTTCCTGCGCCTGCTCCTGCATCTGCGCTCCGGGCTCTCGCTCAGCCTGGAAAAGCGCTATCTCGCCGAGAGCCGGCTCGGCATCCTGTGCCGGCGGCGCGGCATCGACGGCATCGAGACGCTGGTCGCACAATTGCGTCAGGGCAGCGACGCCTCGCTGGAGAACGCCGTCATCGAGGCGATGACGACGAACGAAACGCTGTTCTTCCGCGACCAGACGCCGTTCGAATTGTTCCGCAACGTGATCTTGCCGGAGAAGCTGGCCTCCAATGCGGCGACGCGGTCCCTGCGCATCTGGTGCGCGGCGGTCTCGACCGGCCAGGAGGCCTATTCGCTGGCGATGATCCTGGACGAGATGGCCGCCCGTCTCGCCGGCTGGAATATCCGCATCATCGGCACGGACATCTCCGGCGAAGTGCTGGAGCGAGCCCGCACTGGCATCTACAGCCAGTTCGAGATTCAGCGCGGCCTGCCGATCCAGATGCTGCTGAAGCATTTCCATCAGCAGGGCGACAAATGGCAGGTCTCGGACCGCCTGCGCGCGATGGTGGAATTGAAGCAGCACAACCTGCTCGATCCCAACGCCCATCTCGGTCAGTTCGACGTGATCTTCTGCCGCAACGTGCTGATCTATTTCGATGTGCCGACCAAGGCGAAGGTTCTGGCCGCGCTCGCACCGCGGCTGGCGCCGGAAGGCGCCGTCGTCCTCGGTGCAGCCGAGACGGTCATCGGCATCACCACGACGATCGTCCCCGACCGGCAGCATCGCGGGCTCTATCGCGAGCGCCGTTCCGCCAGCGCACAGGCGGCTAACATGTCCCTGCCCATCGAGCCGGTTCTCGCCCAGGGCAGCGCCCGGTTCTGACGGCCATAGCCGATGCCCGGAAACTCCGGCCAAACAAAAACCCCGCCTCTCGGCGGGGTCCCCGTCAACCTGTCGTGTACATCCGACGATCAGGTTGCGATCTTCATGTCATCGGAACATGACCGCCCTGTGACGGCCGCCCGACCCGGCATCAGGCCGGGATGCGTTCCTCGACTTCGGACGGCTCGCGCAGCACATAGCCGCGGCCCCAGACCGTCTCGATGTAGTTCTTGCCATCCGACGCATTCGCCAGCTTCTTGCGGAGCTTGCAGATGAAGACGTCGATGATCTTGAGTTCGGGCTCGTCCATACCGCCATAAAGGTGGTTCAGGAACATTTCCTTGGTCAGGGTCGTGCCCTTGCGGAGCGAGAGCAGCTCCAGCATCTGGTATTCCTTGCCGGTCAGGTGAACGCGGGCGGCGTCGACCTCCACGGTCTTGGTGTCGAGATTGACGACGAGGTCCCCCGTCGTGATGACCGACTGTGCGTGGCCCTTCGAGCGGCGCACGATGGCGTGGATGCGGGCGACGAGCTCGTCTTTATGGAACGGCTTGGTCAGGTAGTCGTCGGCGCCGAAGCCCAGGCCCTTGACCTTGTCCTCGATGCCGGCGAGGCCCGACAGGATCAGGATCGGGGTCTTGACCTTGGCGACGCGCAGAGAGCGAAGCACCTCGTAGCCGGACATGTCAGGCAGGTTCAGGTCGAGCAGGATGATGTCGTAGTCGTAGAGCTTGCCGAGATCGACGCCCTCTTCACCGAGATCCGTCGTATAGACGTTGAAGCTCTCGGATTTGAGCATCAGCTCGATCGACTGGGCGGTCGCGCTATCGTCCTCGATCAGCAGAACCCGCATGTCAACGTCCCCAATTTCGCCCGCAGGCAAGCCGACCTGAGTGATTCGCCCGGACCCGCACGGTCTTGAGCGAGAAGGCGCTTGCCCGATGAAACTTCACGCGACACGCTACGGGCACAATGGTTAACAAACCGTGATTCCCGTGCGCAAGCGCTTCCTGGGAGAAATACGACGATCCTTGTCGAGGTGAGTCGAATTTGACACGGATCGTTTCGCTGTTCGCCCGCGAAATTGCCTTTCGCGGAGACTGCCTCGAAGAACCGGGTCGAAATGACCCCGTACCGCGACGCAGCCTCGAAACACAGTGTTAATCACTCGGGTAAATGAAAGGTTTACGGAAGCAGTCATGAACAGCGCCGCGCATGGCCACGATCGCCTCTCCGGCCTCGCCTCCACGATCGCGGGGCTTGACTCGCTGACCGTGTACGGCCGGGTCGTCGCCGTGCGCGGCCTGCTCGTCGAGATCGCCGGGCCGATCGGCGCCATGAGCCTGGGCGGCCGCGTCGAAATCGAGATCGCACCGGGCAGCCGCGTCCCCTGCGAGGTGATCGGCTTTTCGGGCGAAAAGGCGCTGGTGATGCCCTATGGCGGGCTCGATGGCGTGCGCCGCGGCTGCCCCGCCTATGTCGACAAGACCCCGCCCGGCATCAGGCCGACCTCCGCCTGGCTAGGACGCGTCGTCGATGCGCTCGGCCGGCCGGTCGATGGCGGCCCTCCCCTGCCGCAGGGCGAGACCCTCTTCACCTTCCGCAACGACCCGCCGCCCGCCCATTCGCGCCAGCGCGTCGGCATGCCGCTCGATCTCGGCGTGAGGGCGCTGAACACCTTCCTGACCTGCTGCCTCGGCCAGCGCATGGGCATCTTCGCCGGCTCCGGCGTCGGTAAATCGGTGCTGCTCTCGATGCTCGCGCGCTATGCGCGCGCCGATGTCAACGTGATCGGCCTCGTCGGCGAGCGCGGCCGCGAGGTCCAGGAGTTCCTGCAGGACGATCTCGGAACGCAGGGCCTCGCCCGCTCCGTCGTCGTGGTCGCTACCTCCGACGAGCCGGCGCTGATGCGCAAGCAGGCCGCCATGACCACGCTCACCCTCGCCGAATATTTCCGCGACCAGGGCAAGCAGGTGATGTGCCTGATGGATTCGGTGACGCGCTTTGCCATGGCGATGCGCGAGATCGGCCTCGCGGCCGGCGAACCGCCGACCACCAAGGGTTATACGCCGACGGTCTTCGCCGAATTGCCGCGCCTGCTCGAACGCGCCGGTCCGGGCGTCGGAAGCGGTGCGATCACCGGCCTCTTCACCGTCCTCGTCGATGGCGGCGACCACGACGAACCCGTCGCCGACGCAGTACGCGGCATCCTCGACGGCCATATCGTGATGGAACGCTCGATCGCCGAGCGCGGGCGCTACCCGGCGATCAACGTGCTGAAATCGGTCTCGCGCACCATGCCACGCTCCTGCGACCCGGCCTTCTACCCGGTCGTCCAGAAGGCGCGTGCGACGCTCGCGACCTATGCCGACATGGAGGAGCTGATCCGGCTGGGCGCCTATCGGCAGGGCGCCTCGGCCGAGGTCGACGAGGCGATCCGCCTCAACCCCGCGCTCGAGGGCTTCCTGAAGCAGGCGAAGGACGACGCCACGCCGCTGGCCGAATGCTATGCCAGGCTCGCTGCGATCATGAACAGCTGATCGTCAGGACCGGCCGAGCCGCCGCATCAGCGCCGCCATCGCCAGCAGGGCGAAAACCTGGATCGCGGCGGACGCGATCAGCGCCACATCCCGCCCGAACTGCTCGATCATCACCGCGAAGAGCAGCGGCGCCGCTGCGAAGGCGAGGTTCTGCGGCACGGTCAGCCGGCCCATCATCGTGGCGAAGCCGCGCCGTCCGAACAGCGCGAGCGGCAGCGTCGCCCGGGCGACGGAAATCACGCCCATCGCCCCGCTGAAGCAGAGCACGAAGGCGACTGCCGCAACTTGCGACCCGGGCCCGAGCACCAGCAGAAAACAGGATAGCGGCCCGAGCATCAACCCGGCCAGCGCCGTCCGCTCCACCGGCAGCCGCTCCCCGATCATGGCGTCGACCAGCCGCGCCAGCAGCGTCGCCGGGCCGCTCAGCGCGGCGATGCCGACCGCCTCGGCCTGGCCGATGCCGGAGTTGTGCAACAGGTCGATCAGATGCAGCGGCAGGCCCCAGGACACCAGCCCGCTCGCCGAGAAGACCACCGCGACGAGCCAGAATGCCGCACGGCGATGCTGCGGCGGCACGCGCTCCCTGTCGGCCTCGAGCTCGGCTCCGGGCGGCACGGCCTTGGCGATTTCGGCATCGGGCCTGTGCCGGCGCGGGACCGCGGCATAGATCGGCAGCACGATGACGATCTGCATCGCGGCGAAGATCAGCCAGGTCGCCCGCCAGCCCCAGGCTTCGGAGAGCAGCGCCGCCAGCGGCCAGAACACAGACGAGGACAGCCCGGTCGCGAGCATCATCAGGCCGAGCACCCGCCTCGTGCGCGAGCCCATCAACTGGGCCACCGTGACGCTGCCAACATTCGCCAGCGAAAAGGCATGCCCGACACCGATGACGACCCAGCTCGCGAGATAGCTGACCGGCCCCTGCGCCGCGCCCAGCAACGCCAGCCCGATCGCGCAGACCACGGCGCCGATGCACATCGCCCGGCGCGTGCCCTCGCGGTCGAGATGGCGGCCGACGGCCGGGGCGAGGGCAGCCCCCGTCACCAGCAGGATGGTGATGCCGCCGAACAGCACGGTGATGTCGAGCCCGAGATCGCGCCCGATGTCGCGCGCCAGCACAGAGGGCGCATAGAATGTCGTGCCCCAGCCGATGATGCGCGTGACGACGAGACCGCAGATCAGCAGTCCATGCTCCGGAAGGCGCGGCAAGGCTGGCAAGGCGAGGATCCACGGGCGGGACGCAGGACGATGCTGCGGGTCGTGATGCAGGCGACAGCTACTAGACCGCCCCGTCCGCAGGCGTCAGCAGCCCGGGCGCGGCTGCGCCATGCGTCAAAAGCAGCGGTTTTCGGTAAGGAACGGTCAACCTCCTTGCGCCATTGTGCTTTTTGTCTCGCGGTATGGAGTTCCGGTCGCGCGCCGAGGGGTCGGCGTTCGATCGATGCGTAATCAGGAGTTGGAAACGACATGAAGTCGCGAGAGACACTTTTGCGTCTCAAACGCTTCCAGGTGGATGAAAAACGCCGCCGGGTAAGCCAGATCGAGATGATGATCGCCGATTTTCATCGCATGGCGACCGACCTGGATCGTGAAATCCAGAGCGAGGAAGCGCGGGCCGGCATTTCCGACCCTGCCCATTTCGCCTATCCGACCTATGCCAAGGCCGCGCTGGGCCGTCGCGACAATCTGCGTCAGTCCGCCGACAATCTGAAGGGTCAGCTCGACGACGCCAAGGCCGAGCTGCAGGAAGCCTTCGAGGACATGAAGAAGGTCGAGATTCTCGACGACCGCGAGCGGGCCACTGAGCGCGCAGCCGAAGCCGCCCGCGACCAGGCGATGATGGATTCGATCGGCCTGCGCCCGCGCGCCTGACCGGCCGCGTCCAATCGGTAAACCGACCGAAGCGTCGCGGCCGGTTTGCGTTGATGCCAGAGCGGGATGCGAAGAAGCGGGAACCGGCTTTTCGCCTGAATCCGGCTTTGCCCTCTTGATGAGAGCCGGATGAGCGACATCGCCATTCGCATGGACGGCCTCATCCTGCTGGCCGTCCTTGCGGCCAGCGCAGCGATCTACGGTCTGATCGCCCTGCTGGCCTGGGCTACCGCGCTGGCACGGCCGGCGATGGCAGCCCGTCCTCGCAAAATCGCCCGATCCAGCGCCCTGATGGGGCTCTCGACGCTTGCCGGCTTTGCAGCGCTCTTCACCCTCTGGGCCAGCGGCAGCCCGGTCCACCACGGCCCCAACTGGCTCGATGCGCTGGCATGGCCATGGCTGGCCCTGTTTGGCGCGGGTTGCTGGGGGCTGGCCCGCCTCTGACGTTGCTAGCCGATGACCGGATGATGCGGGGCGCAGTCGCGCCGCATCCGGCCGGCCAGCCGCGGATCGTCATCGACCTCGATCCCGCGCTTGAACACCACGAATCCCGAGCGCTGGTAGAATTCCGGCGCGCCCTGGTGGTCGAGCGTGCAGGTGTGCACCCAGAAGCGTGAGATCGGCTTCGCCCAGGCGAGCGCCAGCGCCCGGTTCATCAGCCAGCGCCCGGCCCCCTTGCCCAGCACGCGCTCATCGAGGCCGAAGAAGGCGAGCTCGGCTTCGCTCCCGACCCTGAAATCCAGTTCCAGCAGGCCGACATCAGCGCCCTCGTGCCGGACCACAAAGGTCTCGACGTTCGCATCGCCCAGGATCGCCTCGACCTCGCCGACAGGCTTGACCAGCCGGCTGAACCACATCCAGCGCTCGCCGAGCCGGCGATACATGGCGAGATAGCGTTCGACCTCGGCAGCGCCGATGCGCTCCAGCGCAAAGCCTTCGACGCCGGGCGGATCGGGCCGGACCGGCGGCGGCGCGAGCATCTCGAGCGATGTCACGATGGCGGCGATCTTGCCCGGCGGCAGATCGGTGGTGCCGGTGAGGCTGATGGTCAGCGTTGATGTCATCGCGTCATCTTCGGGAAACGGGCCGGTTGGAGAATCCGGCAGGTCTGTTCGGCAATCACGAATCTGAAAGAGCGCCGCGCCGCGATCATGACATGATCGCGGCGGAAAGATCATGACGCGATGAGGCACGGCATTCCTTCGATATCGGGACGGCGGCGGCGCGGCGGCGCGGCGCTCTGGCGTCTCGCGGCGGCGCTGGCGGTCATGCTGCTGGCGGTCCTGCCGCATGCAACGCTGGCCGCTTCCTCCCTCCATGCCACCGCCCCGGCCCGGTCGCCGGCCATGGCGAAACCCCACGCCCATCACGGCGCCCATCAGGCACAGTCACCGGCGCCCTGTCATGACGACGACAGCCAACCCGGCAAGGCCGGCCCTTCCATGCCGTCCTGCTGCATTCTCGGCTGCGGACTGCTCGGCTCGGCCCCGGCACTGGATGTCGAACCCCTGACGACAGGCTGGCAGCGTCTCATCCTGCACCAGGCCCGCGCCGTCGCCGAAGCCGGCCCGGAACCGGCCGAGCGACCGCCACGACGCGCGGCTCCCTGAAAAAGCCCCTCTGAACCCAACCGACATCGACGAGCGGTCGCCCGGGCCCGAACGGCCGGCGCGCCGCCATCTCCGAACCAGGGACAACACCCATGAATCGCCTGATCTCCACCGGCATCGCCTCTGCCTTCATCAGCCTGCTCGCGCTCGGCGGCCCTGCCCTCGCCCAGCAGCATCAGAGCCATTCCAGCCAGGCCGCCCCGGCCGCCAAGACCCGCGACAGTGTTGCGACCACGGCCTACAAGGCCGCGAACATGAAGATGCACAAGGACATGGACATCGCCTTCACCGGCGATGCCGATGCCGATTTCGTGCGCGGCATGATCCCGCATCATCAGGGCGCGATCGACATGGCGAAGGTCGTGCTCGCCCATGGCAAGGACCCCGCCCTGAAGACGCTCGCGACCGGCATCATCGCCGACCAGGAGAAGGAAATCGCGATGATGCGCGAGTGGCTGAAGACGAACGGCAAATAGCGCTCCCATCGCAGGCGGGCGGCGGCGACGCCGCTTGCCCTTGCCCCGGCCCACTGGCACACAGGCGAAGGCGCGCCGCCCCATCCCGGCGGATGGCGTGCCTTCGTCTTATCCGACGCCTCCTCGCAGCCCGCGGGTCTCATGAAACGCTATCTCGACTATCTCTGGCCGATCATCGGACTCGTCGCGGTCGTCTGGTCGGTCGATCTGCTCTGGGAGAAGCTCAAGGCCGAAGCGGGAACGGACGCCGCCATCGAGGCCCTGCTCGAGCAGGGCAGCTTCTGGGACAATCTGCGCATCGTCGCCAGCCGGATCGGCCAGAAGATCGCCGTCATTCCCACCGACGCCTTCCTGCACGCAGCGCTCGCGACCCTCGTCGCCTATGCCGCGCTGGCCTGGTACGACCGCATCGCCCTCATCCATATCGGCAAGGAGAAGGGCATCTCCTGGTTCTACATCTCGCTGTGCTCCTTCGTGACCTATGCGCTGTCGCACAATATCGGCGCCTCGGTTTTTTCCGGCGGCATGGTGCGTTATCGCGCCTATACGGCGAAGGGGCTGACGGCCGGCGAGGTCGCCGTGCTGGTGGCGCTGTGCTCCTTCACCTTCGCCTTCGGCACGATCCTGCTGATGGGGCTCGTGCTGATCTACGAGCCCGAAATCCTGCGCCCGCTCGGGCGGCTGTCGCGCTGGTTCACGATCGGCGACAGCACGGCGCGGCTGATCGGCGTCGGGATGCTCGGCTTCGTGGCGCTCTACACCATCGGTTCCTGGCTCAAGTTCAGGCCGTTCCGGATCGGCAGGTTCGAGGTCATCTATCCGCGGCTGCCGATCGTGGCGCGGCAATATCTCGCTGCGCCTCTGGAACTGGCGGGCGCCGCCGGCATCATCTATTTCGCCCTGCCCGCGCAGGGCAATCCGGGTTTCCTGATCGTGCTCGGTGCCTTCCTGCTGTCTTTCTCCGCCGGGCTCCTCAGCCAGGTTCCCGGCGGCGTCGGCGTCATGGAGGCGGTCTTCCTCGCCGTCATGCCGGGCATCCCGGCGCCTGCCGTCTTCGCCGCCCTGTTGGTCTGGAGGATGTTCTATCTCATCCTCCCGCTGGTGATCTCGCTGCCGGTCGTGCTCGCTTTCGAACGAGCCCAGCTCAAGCGCAACACCCGCATCGCGCCGCCGCCATAGGGCCTTCGCGCGGGCTTGAGCCCGGCATCTGGCGTTTCCCGGATCTTCGCTTCGCTTAAGAAAACGACGCCTCAGCGTCGCAACGCGATCGCCGCCGCGCCGAACATCATCAGAGCGCCAGCGCCCTCCGCCCAGCCGAACGGCTCGTTCAGCACCGCGACGCCGACACCGACCGCGATCACCGGGCTGACAAAGGCGTAGAGCCCTGCCCTGAACGCTCCCCAGTCGCGCAGCAGCCGCAGATAGATGGTGAAGCCCATCAGCGAACCCGCGACCACCAGGAACAGCACCGCCGGCAGCACCGGCCACTGGAACACCGCCGCGATCTGTTGCACCCCGACAGGCTCGATGGCGAACGACACGCCAGCCAGCGCGACCGCACCGAACAGGGTCTGCCAGGCGGCGAGCGTCAGCGTTGGCATCGTCGTCGCGATCGTACGCGTCAGCACGGCGCCGACACAGTAGAGCAGCGTCCCGAAGGCGACCGAAGCCAGCCCCCAGAGTTCCAGCGGATCGCCTTTGGTGACATCAAGGCCACCGGCGGCCCGCGTCGCGAACAGGAAGCCGAGCCCGGCCGTACCGAGCGCGATCGCCGCGACCTGGGAGCGCCCGATCGGCTGCCCTTCGATCACCCGGCTCGCCAGCAGCGAATAGATCGGGATCGTCGCCATGTTGACGATTGCCGCCAGCCCGGTCGGCGCATGGGCCACGCCCCAGAACACCAGGGAATAGCCCCCGGCATTGACCAGGAGCGACGTCCCCGCGAGACGGGGCCAAACCCGCACCGGCACCCTGAACGCGTCCCGCCCCGCCCAGGCCAACAGCGCCGCTCCGGCAAAAACGAAGCGCACGCATGCCAAGAACACCGGCGGCACATGGACGGCGGCGATCTTCACCGGCAGGAAGGTCAGCCCCCACACCAGGCACATCACGGCGAAGAAGAGGGCGTTTCGCGACATCGGGCCGGCTTAGCGGCGCCCTGCCGTGCTGACCACTGCGCCGCCGGCATTCCTCACCCGTGGAAATGCGCGGCCGCGGCCGGCCTCAGACGGTGCCGACGGTCTTCAACCGCACGCGGGGATGGATTTCGGCCTGCGAGAGCACGGGGGTCTCGCGCCGGAAGCGTTCGACGATCTGGCGCACGAAGGGCCTTGCCATGCCGGAGGTGACCAGCGCCGGCATCTCGCCGATGCGGGCCGCGTCCTCGAACTTCTCGCGGACCTGATGCACGAACTCCTGCAGCCGCGACGGCTGCATCGCGAGATGGCGCTCCTCGCCCTGCCCGACGATCGATTCGGCGAAGACGCTCTCCCAGGCGGGCGAGAGCGTGATGATCGGCAGGTTGCCCTGCATGTTCGAGAACTGGGCGCAGATCTGGCGGGCCAGCCGCATGCGGACATGCTCGGCGATGTCGCGCGGGTTCTTGAGCCCGCCGGCGGCCTCCGCGATGCCCTCGATGATGGTGGCGAGGTCGCGGATCGAGATGCGCTCCGAAAGCAGGAGCTGGAGCACGCGCTGGATGCCGGTAGTCGAGATCTGGCTCGGCACGATCTCCTTGACGAGGTCGGCATGGTCCTTGGGCAGCTCGCGCAGCAGCTTCTGCACCTCGCCATGCGAGAGCAGCTCCGGCATGTTCGACTTCAGCACCTCGGTGAGATGCGTCGAGATCACCGTCGCCGCATCGACCACCGTGAAGCCGCGCAGCTGCGCCTCGTCCTGCAGCGCGCCGTCGATCCAGGTCGCAGGCAGGCCGAAGGTCGGCTCCAGCACGTTGTGGCCGGGCAAGTTCACGCTGCCGCCCATCGGGTCCATCGCCATGTACTGGCCGGCATAGACGATGCCGTGGCCCGCATCGATCTCCTTGATCTTGATGTAGTAGTGGTTCGCCTCGAGCTGGACGTTATCGACGATGCGCACCGCCGGCATGACGAAGCCGAGTTCGGCCGCGAGCTGCCGGCGCAGCGCGCGCACCTGGTCGGTCAGGCGGTCCTGCCCGCCGGCCGAATTGACCAGCGGCAACAGGCCGTAGCCGATTTCGATCTTGAGCTCGTCGAGCTTGAGCAGGTCGTTGAGCGTCTCTTCCTTCGGCGTGCCGTCGGCCTGCAGCGGCGAGGCCGCCTGCGCCGCGTCGGCGACCTCGGCCTCCTTCGCCTTGGCGAGGCGGCCGAAATGGCGAGCGAGCCAGGCCGAGCCCCCGGCCAGCACGAGGAAGGGCAGCATCGGGATGCCGGGCAGGATCGCAATCAGCAGCATCACCGCCGCCGACATGCCGAGCGCCTTCGGATAGCCCGAAAGCTGCTTGCCCAGCGCCTTGTCGGCGGCGCCGCGCACGCCCGATTTCGAGACCAGCAGGCCCGCCGCCGTCGAGACGATCAGCGCCGGGATCTGGCTGACGAGGCCGTCGCCGACCGTCAGCGTGGTGTAGTTGTGGGCCGCCGCGCCAAAGCTCATGCCCTGCTGCGCGACGCCGATGATGATGCCGCCGAGCACGTTGATGAAGGTGATCAGCAGCGCCGCGATCGCATCGCCACGCACGAATTTCGAGGCGCCGTCCATCGAGCCGAAGAAATTGGCCTCGTCTTCAAGCGCCTTGCGCCGGACTTTTGCGACATCCTGGTCGATCAGCCCGGCCGAGAGATCGGCGTCGATCGCCATCTGCTTGCCCGGCATGGCGTCCAGGGCGAAGCGCGCCGCAACTTCCGCGATACGGCCAGAACCTTTTGTGATCACGACGAAATTCACGATGATCAGGATGGTGAAGACGATCACCCCGATCACGAAATTGCCGCCCATCACGAAATTGGCAAAGGCCTCAATGACATGGCCGGCGGCCGCGCCACCCTCATGCCCATGCTGCAGGATCAGCCGCGTCGAGGCCATGTTCAGCGCCAGCCGGAACATGGTGACAATCAGCAGCACGGTCGGGAAGGCCGAGAACTCCAGCGGCTCCTCGATGAACAGCGCCGTCATCAGCACCAGCACGGACAGGATAATCGAGAGCGCCAGCAGCAGGTCGAGCAGCAGCGCCGGCAGCGGGAAGATGAGCACCACGAGGATGCCCATGACGCCGATGGCGAGAAACAGGTCCGGGCGGTTGAGGAGTTTCCCCATCGCCCCGCGACTCATGTCGAAGCCGCCGCCCCCTCCTGCCGTCACATCGGTCATCGACCAGCCTGCTCCCTGCGCCGAAAACATGCGCAACCCGGCAATTCTTGCCGGCCTCATGGTGAACGAGTGGTTAAGACGGCCAAAAAACCGCGACGGGAACCCTTTCCTGAACGGATCGTTATTGAACTGCCGCTCTACAGCCCCATTCGGCCGCCCCACTTGGCGCGTGGCGACATAACCGGTTCTGAAGAACCAGAATACTGGAGAATGACTTTGGATAGACGTTCATTCGTGATGAGCCTTTTCGGCGGTCTCGCCGCAGCCAGCCTCGGAGGCATCGCCTTGTCCCAGGCGGCCGAGCCTCAGGTTCCGGTGAAGGCTGGTGATCTCGATGCGGCCACCCGAGCGGGTCTCGACAAGACAGATGCCGATTTCAACCAGGTCGTGGTGCGCGAGCGCGTCGTGCGCCGTCGTGGTCCCTATCGTCCACCCGTTGTGCGTGAACGTGTGATCGTGCGCCGCCGGCCGCGGCCCTATTATCGCCGCCGGACGGTCGTGCGCCGACGCGTCATCGTCCGCTGATTCGGCAGGCGGAGGCGGCCAGCGCCGCCTCCGCCTTTTCGCATCGAACCAAGGCGACAGCAGAAAGGAGATCCCGGCATGACAGCGCCGGATTCGCCCAGGACCACAGCCGGCCCCGCCGTCATTGCGACGGACGTTCCCGCACGGCTCGACCGCCTTCCCTGGTCGCGTTTCCACACGCTGGTCGTGGTCGCTCTCGGCGTCACCTGGATTCTCGACGGGCTTGAGGTCACGCTCGCCGGCTCGGTTTCCGGCGCGCTGAAGGAAAGCCCGGCGCTGCGCTTCACCAACACCGAAATCGGCATGGCCGGCGCGGCCTATATCGCCGGCGCCGTTCTCGGCGCCCTGTTCTTCGGCTGGCTGACCGACCGCCTCGGCCGCAAGAAGCTCTTCACGATCACCGTTCTGGTCTATCTCGCGGCCACCGCCGCGACGGCCTTTTCCTGGAGCTTCTGGAGCTTCATCCTCTTCCGCTTTCTGACCGGCATGGGCATCGGCGGCGAATACACAGCAATCAACTCGACGATCCAGGAGTTGGTCCCGGCCCGCGTGCGCGGCTGGGTCGATCTCGTCATCAACGGCTCCTTCTGGGTCGGCGCCGCACTCGGCGCCGCAGGCGCAATCGTCCTGCTCAACCCCGCCGTGATCGACCCCGAGATCGGCTGGCGCCTCGCCTTCTTCATCGGCGCTGCACTCGGGCTCGTCATCCTGATCCTGAGGCAGTGGATTCCCGAAAGTCCGCGCTGGCTGATCAGCCACGGCCGGACCGATGAAGCTGCCGCCATCGTCGCGTCGATCGAGGCCCGCGCGGGCGTGACCTGGAACCCCGACGAAAAGCTGCACATGACGCGGCTTCGCCCGCGCGCGGTGACGCCGCTGGGCGAGGTCTTCCATGCCCTTTTCGTCCTCCACCGGCAGCGTGCGCTGGTCGGGCTTGCCCTGATGGTTTCGCAGGCCTTTTTCTACAACGCGATCTTCTTCACCTATGCGCTGATCCTGACCGATTTCTATCAGGTCTCGTCACAGGCCATTGGCTGGTTCATCCTGCCTTTTGCCGCCGGCAACTTTCTCGGCCCGCTCATCCTTGGACGCTTCTTCGACACGGTCGGTCGCCGCACCATGATCGCGCTGACCTATGCGCTCTCCGGCCTCCTGCTGACCGGAACGGGCTATCTGTTCTGGCGCGACCTGCTGAGCGCGCAGCAGCTCACCTTGTGCTGGAGCGTCGTCTTTTTCTTCGCCTCGGCGGCGGCGAGCTCGGCCTATCTCACGGTCAGCGAGACCTTCCCCGTCGAGATGCGGGCTCTGGCGATCGCCGCCTTCTACGCGGTCGGGACGGGCGCGGGCGGCATCGCCGGCCCCTGGCTCTTCGGCATCCTGATCGACACCGGCTCGCGTGGCAGCGTCTTCGCGGGCTACCTGTTAGGCGCCTTCCTGATGCTGGCAGCAGCCCTGCTCGCGGCCCGCTACGCTGTCAGGGCGGAACGCCAGCCGCTGGAGAGCGTCGCCCGTCCGCTGAACGCGGTCGAGGAACAGGCGCTCGAGCACGAACACCATACGGGGCCCGGCTCGTTACAAAGCAAAGCCTAGAGCCTTAGCCATAAGAGCGAAAATCCGCTGCAGGGAACAAAGCATCATCTAAATGCATTACCTCTCACCCGCGCTTTCACCGTATGAAGGCAATGGAAGATGCGGTGCAACAGCCTTTGGAGGACGTCGTGGATAGACGCTCATTCATCATGACACTGATCGGCGGCATGGCCGCCGCCAGCATTGGCGGGGTGGCTGCGGTTGAAGCTGCCCAGCCCAAGGTCGCGCCTTTGCCGGATCCGGCGCCGGTGCCGGCCCGCGACGACGAGGCGGTGACCGCCGAGGTCAAGGATGCCCTCGATAAGACGGACGCCGACTTCAGCCAGTACTATTATTATCGCCGCCCGCGCTATTATGCTCGGCCGCGCTATTACGCCCGGCCGCGATACTATGCGCGTCCGCGCTACTACCGCCCGCGCTATTACCGCAGGCGCTACTGGTAAACATCCAGGACCCGGTCAGAGCGCGTTGACCCGCGCCTGACCCGGTTCGGCAACCACGATCCCGGCGGATGTGTATTCGCTGAGCTTGTTGCGCAACGTGCGGATCGAGATTCCCAGAATCTTGGCCGCATGGGTGCGGTTGCCGAGGCAATGGTCGAGCGTATCGAGGATCAGCTCGCGCTCGACATCGGCGACCGTATGACCGACCAGCGAGCGCGTCACCGCTTCAGCGGTCTGCGCGGCGCGCGCGGCACTGTCACGCGCCCCCGCCGGACCGAGCGTTTCGCCTTCCGGCGTCATCACCGCATCCGCCCCGATCTCGGTGCCCTTCGCCAGCAGCACGGCGCGGTGGATCGTGTTCTCCAGTTCGCGGACATTGCCGCGCCAGGCGTTGGAGAGCAGCAGCTTGCGGGCATCGGCCGCGACGGGGCGCAGCGGCATGCCGTTGAGTTCGGCATATTTCCGGGCGAAGTGATCGGCCAGCGCCAGGATGTCCCCCGGCCGCTCGCGCAGCGCCGGCAGGCGCAGATGCACCACGTTGAGCCGGTAGAACAAATCCTCCCGGAACGAGCCTTCGCGCACGGCGTCGCCGAGATTGCGGTTCGACGTGGCGATGATGCGCAGATCGACCTTCACCGGCTGACTGCCGCCGACGCGGTCGATCATCCGCTCCTGCAGTGCACGCAACAGCTTGGCCTGGAGGCGGACATCCATCTCCGAGATTTCGTCGAGCAGCAGCGTGCCGCCATTGGCCTCCTCGAACTTGCCGATACGGCGCGCGATGGCGCCCGTGAAGGCCCCTTTCTCATGTCCGAACAGCTCGGATTCGAGCAGGTTGTCGGGGATGGCGGCGCAGTTGACCGCGACGAAGGGCTTGTCCTTGCGCAGCGACTTCTGGTGCAGGTAGCGCGCGATCACCTCCTTGCCGGTGCCGCTTTCGCCGGTGACCAGCACGGGCGCATCCGAGCGCGCGATCTGCGAGGCGAGCTGCACGACGCGCTCCATCGCCGGATCCTTCCAGATCAGGCTCGACTGGTCTGCGGCGACCGCCTCCAGCACGGCGGCGATCAGCTCGGGATCGGGCGGCAGGGGCACATATTCGCGCGCACCGGCCTGGATGGCGGCGACGGCGGCGCGCGCATCGGTCGAGGTGCCGCAGGCGACGATCGGCGTGCGGATGCGCTCGGCCTCCAGCGCGGCCACGAACTGCGCCACCGGCAGCGCGACCTCGACCATCAGCAGGTCGGCGCCCTTGGCGCGCAGCACGGCCAGCGTCTGCTCCAGCCCTTCGGTGTGGGTCACGTTGGCGCCATGGGCGATCGCGATCTTCGCGGCCGCAATGAGTTGTCCCTTGAGACCGCCGGCGATGATGAGGCGCATGGCTCAGGCCTTTCTGCGTGAATGCGTGACGGGTCGGCCGGACATCACCGGTCGGCCTTGATGATTTCGGTCATGGTGACGCCGAGCCTGTCCTCGACCACGACGACCTCGCCGCGCGCCACCAGGCGCTCGTTGACGAAGATGTCGATCGCCTCGCCGACACGCCGGTCGAGCTCGAGCACGGCCCCGGGCACGATCTGGAGCAGGTCGCCGATCGCGATCTTCGAGGAGCCGAGCACCGCCGAGACGTTGACCGGCACGTCGAAGACCTGTTCGAGATCCTCCGCCGTCTTCACCGGAATCGGCCCCGACCGCGCCACCGAGCTGTCATTGTGGTCGAAGGACAGGTCGGCCGGGTTCAGCGGCGGCAGGTTGAGATCGTTGTCCGCGCTCATCTGTCGTCCTTACCGTCCAGGGGGGCGGAAGCCGGGAAAGGCGTTCGCGACCGCCTGCTCCACCAGCCGCGCAAGTCGTTCCGTCTCGATGACGAAGCCGCCATCGGCCCATTCGATGCGCCCGTCGCCGAGCGCGATGTCGGGCTCGCCCAGGACAACGAGTTTCCCGGCGAAGCCCGTCTCCTGCGCCATGCGCTTGACCAGGCTCTCGGCCGCCTCCACCGCGCCCTCGTTGACGCGCATGACGAGATGCGGCGCGAGCCGCGCATGGGAGAGGCATTCGCGCAGCCCGTTCTCCAGCGCGGCCAGCGGCCGCTCCGACAGCGCCGCCCCGGCCAGCGCCTTCGCCGCGACGATCGCGACATAGGCCGCCTGGGCCTCGACCTCGGCAGCATGGGCCGCCTCCTGCGCCACCAGGCGCTCGGCGGCACGCGCGAGCTGCGCGACGAGACCGTTGAGCTGGCTCTCCGCCTCGCGGCGGCCCTGCTCGCGGCCGGCGACGACGCCCTCGGCCCGCGCGGCCGCGATGTCCGCCTCGCCCGCGGCACGCCGCCCGCCTTCGCGGAAATCGGTGCCGAACGTGAATTTCGTGGCGCTGCTCATCATCAATAGACCAGTTCGTCTTCCGAATTGCCCTTGGACAGGACGATCTCGCCCTTGTCGGCCAGGTCCTTGGTGAGCGTGACCAGCTTGGTCTGCGCTTCGTCGACTTCCTTGAGACGCAGCGGTCCGAGGCTCTGCATGTCGTCTTGCATGTTCTTGACGGCGCGCTGCGACATGGCACCGAAGAAGAACTCCCGCATGCTCTCGCTGGCCCCCTTGAGCGCACGCGCCAGCGTGTCCTTGTCGACCTGGCGCATCAGGGTCTGGAGGCCAGCCGCATCGAGCTTCGACAGATCCTCGAAGGTGAACATCAAGGCGCGGATGCGCGAGGCCGATTCCTGGTTGGACGCATCGAGCGCCGAGAGGAAGCGGATCTCGGTCTGGCGGTCGAAGCCGTTGAAGATCTCGGCCATCATCTCGTGCGGATCGCGGCGGCGCGTCTGGGTCAGCGTCGCGACGAATTCGGTGCGCAGTGTATTCTCGATATGGTCGAGCGCTTCCTTCTGCACCGATTCCAGCCGCAGCATCCGGCCGACGACCTCGATCGAGAGATCATTCGGGAGATGGCGCAGGACATTGGCCGCATGCTCCGGCCGGATCTTGGAGAGGATCACCGCGATCGTCTGCGGATATTCGTTCTTCAGGAAGTTGGCGAGCACCACGGCGTCGATGTTGCCGAGCTTCTGCCACATGTTGCGCCCGGCCGGACCGCGGATCTCCTCCATGATCATCGCGACCTGGTCGCCGGGCAGGATCTTTTCGAGCAGCGAGATCGTGCGGTCGAACGAGCCGGTCACTGCGCCGGCGCTCGACAGCTTTCCGACGAAGTCCAGCATCAGCCGCTCGACATCGTCGGCATCGACGGTGCCGAGCTCGGCCATGGCGCGGGTGATGATGCGGATTTCTTCGTCGTCGAACTCGGACCAGATCTTGCGGCCATGATCCTCGCCGAGAACCAGAAGGATGACGGCAGCCCGCTGCGGGCCCGTCATCTCGGCGATATTGGTGACGCCGCCGCCGCCGCCCTCGATTGCGCCGGTCTCGCGGCCGCCCGTGTTTTGCGTGGCGATGGAACGTGCTTCCGCCATGGCTCAGAGACCCGTCATGCCGTGGCTTTTTCGTGGATCCAGCCACGCAGAACGGCGACGCTGTCGGCCGGGTTCTGCGAGACCATCTGGCCGATCTTCTCGACCGACTGGGCCTTGAGCTGCCCCTTGATCTGGGCGACCGCCAGCATCCGCTCGGACGGCGCCTCGACCTCGACCGGCATGCCCTCCGATATCGTGGCGAGGGCCCGCGATCCGGCCGGATCGCCAGTGGTGTCGTCCGCGGCGACCAGCACGCCGTTGCGGATGAAACCCGGCAGCAGGCGCGCACCGGCTTCCGGCGCCAGCACCTGCTTGAGCAACGGCCGCACGACGACCATGATGACCATCAGCGTCAACAGCGAGATCACGCCAAGCTCGGCGAAACGGATCAGGTCCTCCCTGGTGAAGGAAAGGAGCTGCTGCATCAGGCTCTGCTCGACCAGATCGGTCACCGCCGGCGGCGCCTCGGCAAAACGCAGATTGACGACCTCGATCTTGTCGCCGCGCCCATCGTCGAAGCCGACCGCCGTGCGGACCAGCTGGCCGATGCGCTCGAGATCCTCGTTGCTGCGCGGCTGATAGGTCACGTCGCCGTTGGGGCTACGCGTATAGGTGCCATCGACCAGCACGGCGACGGAGAGCTTCTTGACCCTGCCGCCCTCCAGAACCTCGGTGCGGGTGGTGCGCGAGATTTCGTAGTTGACCACTTCCTCGTTCTTCTGCGTGGCATCCTTGGGCGCGGCCCCGCCACCCTGGTTCTGCTGGGCGCCCGGCAATTCGTTGCCGACCGTCACGGCGCCACCGCCCTCCGAGGTCGTCGAGGCCTCGGTGCGGTTCTGGCTGGAGCGCACGACCCGGCTCTCGGGGTCGAAGGTCTCAGAGCGGCTCTCGATCCGGTTGCTGTCGAGGGCGGCCGAAACCTGCACCCGCGCCCGGCCATGGCCGACGATGCTGGCGACGATGTCCTCGATCTGGAGCTTCAGGCGCTTCTCGATACCGACCTGGCGCTCCTCGATGCCAAGGCCGGCGATGCCGTTGTCGGACTGGGCGCCATCGGCCAGCAATCGCCCGCGCTCGTCGACGATCGAGACCCGCTCGGGCTTGAGCCCATCCACCGCAGA
The DNA here is from genome assembly GCF_003046175.1 of Bosea sp. 124. NCBI lineage: Bacteria > Pseudomonadati > Pseudomonadota > Alphaproteobacteria > Hyphomicrobiales > Alloboseaceae > Allobosea > Allobosea sp. 124. The sequence continues at coordinate 3,561,374 of NZ_PZZM01000001.1, read as the reverse complement.
CGAGACGAGATGGCGCACGGCCCGCACCTGCGCCGCATCGAGCTCGCCGGCGAGTTTCAGGGCAATCGAGGCCCGCGGCGGCTCGCGGTCGCGCTCGAACAGGCGCTTTTCCGGAATGACGAGATGCACCCGCGCCGCCTGGACCCGGCTGATCGACCGGATCGTCCGCGACAGCTCGCCCTCCAACGCGCGCAGATGGTTGATGTTCTGCACGAAGCTGGTCGACGAGAAGGCATCGCCCTTGTCGAAGATCTCGTAGCCGACCCCGCCGCCGGCCGGGATACCCTTGCTGGCGAGGTCGAGCCGCAGGCGCGGCACATCCGCCTTGGCGACGAGTACGGTCTGGCCGTCGCCGCGCAGCTCGTATTTGACGCCGCGCGTGTCGAGATCCTTCAGGATCGCGCTGACGTCTTGCTGCGACAGATCGGAAAACAGAACACTCATCGCCGGCTGCGACATCCTCAGCATGACGAAGCCGAAGAAGCCGACAAGCGCGAGCGTCACCGCGAGCATGGCCGCCAGGCGGGCCGCTCCGAAGCGCTGGAACTGTTGGACGATGCCGCTCACGCCGCTATCCGTTTCACAAAGCCGTCGTGGCCGCGCATGGGGAGCGGCTCACTAGGCAAGTTTTTCCCGGTGCATGGTTAGCGCCCGGTTAATTTTTGCCGGGCCAGCATTAAAGATTGTCTCCATGGCCCGCTGCGGGCTATGTCCGTCGGGCTGGAATTTCGCAGATGCGAGCGAAAATTCGCAACGCAGCAACGAAATCAGCAGTTATGCCGCGCTGAAATTCGTTCATAGTGCCGGTGACCTGATGCTGAGTTGCGTTGCGACGGCAACGAAAAGCGCAACCTGGGAGGATAGGATGCTGCTCTGGACTGCAATATTCTGGCTTGGCTGCGCAGCGATCTTTCTCGATATGGCGGAACGCGCGCCCGCTCTGGACTGACGCCTTCGTCGGCATTCCCTCGCCATCTGGCCTGAAGGCGCCCGACAGGCGCAAGCGCGCGTGACGCCGGATCGCGCCCTGTCATGACGGGTCCCGCACGGCGAAACAGGCTCCGACGGCGTTTTCGACGCTGGGGAGCCGGTTGAGCTGCCCCCGCACTCTGGCGCCAAAACGAGAAAGGCGCCGGTCCCGAAGGACCGGCGCCTTGAACGATGTCCGAAGAACGCCGGACTATTGGCGGTAGTGCTGGATTCGCGTCGTCCGCAGGCCGGCGAGACCGTGCTGATCGATCGACATCTGCCAGCTCAGGAATTCATCGACCGTCAGCGTGTAGCGCTGGCAGGCTTCCTCGAGGCTGAGCAGGCCGCCCCGCACCGCGGCGACGACCTCGGCCTTGCGCCGGATCACCCAGCGGCGGGTATTCATCGGGGGGAGATCCGCAATCGTCAGCGGACTGCCATCCGGTCCGATCACGTACTTCACCCGTGGTCGCAAAGGCTCGGTCATGGTACACTCACACAACTCAACAGAGCTACTTGTGCTGAGCATAGGCCTGCGGCTTTAAGAATTGCCTAAGGCGAAGACGCTGGCTTTCTGCATTTGCGATTCGCGATCATTTCGCACGGACGACGCTCTTCACCTGGTCGATCGGCACGCTGATCGCGCCGATCTTCAATGTCGGAATCGAGCCGGTGAAGTCGACGCCGTCGACGACGCCGCTGATCTTCGTCGTGGCCGTCATCGCGGCGCCCGCCGCGTCCCTGGCATCGATCGTGACCGTGTACTCGCCGGCCGGGGCCTTCTGCGCCGTCGAGGTCGTGCCGTCCCAAGTATAGGTCTGGTCGCCCGCGACGAGGCTCTTCGTCAGCGTCTGCACCACGCTGCCCTTGGAATCCTTGATCGTGATCGTCGCGGAGCCGCCGCGCGGAACGTTGACCTGCCATTCGGCCTTGTTGTTTTCCAGGCGCGTCGTCGCGCCATCGGCTGTGACGGTCGAGCCGATGAAGCCCACCGCGCTGGTCGCCGTCCCGGCTGCGTTCAGGCTGAGCAGCGAGCTCAGCGTCTCGTTCGTCTTGAGCTGCTGCTCGACGCCGGCGAACTGAACGAGCTGCGCCGTGAACTGGTTGGTGTCGAGCGGGTCGAGCGGCGACTGGTTCTTGAGCTGCGTCGTCAGCAGGGTCAGGAACTGGTCGAAGTTGTTGGCGATCGACGCACCGCCCGAAATCGTGGACGTATTGTTACTTGTCGACGAGCTGTTGCTTGTGCCGGAGACGGCCATGGCGCTCCTCCTTTGATCAGACGCTGAGATCCACGCCGCCGAGCCTGACGAAACGGCGAACGGGCGCGGGCTGCGTGGAAATGGGGCTGTCCTCGCCGGCCTCGGCCTCGGAGCCGAAGCGGCGGGCGCCCTGCGGCGCCTCGTCCTGCTGCCGGTTCTGGCGGAAGCCCGACTGGTAGGACGGGTCGCGAAGGGTGATCTCGACGCCCGCATCGGAAGGCTTCAGGCCAGCCTGCTCGAAGGCCCGCTCCAGCGTGCGCGCATCGCGCTGCAGCAGATGCAGCGTCTCGACGCGGTCGACCACCATCTTCGCGCTGACCTCGCCCTTGTCGGAGATCGAGAGGTTGACGTCGACCCGGCCGAGTTCGCCGGGGTCGAGCCGGATGTCGAACTGGCGCGCGCCAGCCAGTGCCCTGAGGCCGATCTCGATCGGCAGCACATGCAGCGGGGTCGGCGGGCCGTCTGCCGCCCCCTGGCCTTGCGCGACAGGAAGCTGCTGCGCGGCGACCTGCTCCGGCGTCGTCAGGATGCGGAATGGCTCGGGCCTGGCCCCGCCCTGCTGGCCGAGCGCGGACAGATCGATCGGATTGAGAGCCTGCTGCAGCGCCTCGATCGGATTGACATCGGTCGGCGCCGGAGCAGCCGGTCCCGAAGCCTGTGCCTGAACCTGCGTCGGCGCAAGCGGATCGCTGCCGCCCTGCCCCGCGCCCTGCGTCGGGGCGGCATCGGCAGCGGCGGGAAGCGGCATCGCCTCGGCCGCGGCATTCGCCACGCCGTGCCTGGCGACCGGCGACGTAGCTGCTGTCGCGGCGGGCGATGGCGCGGTTTCGGAATCGGGCCCCGTCGCGGCCTCGCGCGCCGAGGCCAGGGCCAGCGCGGCAGCGGCCGTGGCGGATGCCTTGCCGGACAGGCGATCGCCTTCGGCCGCAGCGGCAGTCGCCGCCGGAGCGGGTGGCAGCGTCGGGGCGGGCCCTGGCGGAACGGCTGCGACGGGCACAGGCAGGGCAGCGAGGAGGACGGGAACGCCCTCGGCCTTCGCTTCCGCTGCGATCGGGCCTTTGGCTGCGTCAACCTCGGCCTTGTCACCCGCGACGGCAGTCTCCTTGCCCTCGCCAATCTTGGTCTCGCCCGCCGCGCCGGTCTTTCCCGCCACCTCCGACAGGCATGCGGCCTGCGCTGCGACGGCAATGCTGACCAGCGCTCCGATATCCAGGTTCGGCGATGCCGGCGGCGCGGTCGATGCCGGTTCAGCTGCCTTGCCGGCCGTCTTCGCGCCCGTCTTGCCGGTCGTCTTGACCGTCTCGGCCGCCGGCGTCTTGGAATCGGCTTCCGAGGCTGTCGGCTTCGCGGCGGTCTCGGATGGCGTCTCGGTCGAGGCTGGTTCGTCGGCGGCACGGCGCGCTTCGCCGGCCTCGCGCCTCGTCTCGCGCGCACTCTCCCGAACCGGGGCCGCAGCCTCCCGCGCGGGCTCCTCGCGCGGGAGGACGAAGCTCTCGCTCTCGCCCCCCGTCTCCCGCTCGGCCGCACGCCGGCGCTGAACCGCAGGCTCGGCGGAGGGCGGAGAATTCGACAGAGGCTGAATCGACATCGGTTCATCCGGTGCATGGGCACAGAGCGCCACCAGCCCTTGGAGCAAATGCCAAGCCACAGGCCAGATTAAGTATTTCAATGGGTTATAAGGAGCGTCCGGCGAAATCGGCGGCAAGAACGGCCACCCTGCCCCGGCCGGGCGGCAGGATTTGCCCATCACCGCTGGCAGCGGCGCCCCAAAGCCGGTATAGAGCCGGCGATGGCCCGCTTTCCCGCCGGACTCCGCATCCTTCCATGACCATGCCCCGCAATTCCCTCGACATCGCCAAGCCGCCTGCGGCGACGCGCGTCGTCGCGGCGATGTCCGGCGGCGTCGATTCCTCCGTCGTCGCGGCCCTGCTGCAGCGCGAGGGCTACGAGGTCATCGGCGTAACGCTCCAGCTCTATGACCATGGCGAGGCTGTTCACCGGGTCGGCTCCTGCTGCGCCGGGCAGGACATCCATGATGCCCGCCGCGTCGCCGAGCAGATCGGCATCCCGCATTATGTGCTCGACTATGAGAGCCGCTTCCGCGACGCGGTGATCGAGCGCTTCGCCGAGAGCTACCTCTCGGGCGAGACGCCGATCCCCTGCGTCGAGTGCAACCGCACGGTGAAGTTCCAGGACCTTCTCGGCCTCGCCCGCGAACTCGGCGCCGATGCCCTGGCGACCGGCCATTATGTCGTCGGCCGGGAGCTGCCGAACGGCCATCGCGGACTGTTCCGCGCGGCCGACCCGAACCGTGACCAGAGCTATTTCCTCTACGCGACGACGCAGGAACAGCTCGACCTGCTGCGCTTCCCGCTGGGCCATATCGACAAGGCGCAGACGCGTGCGCTCGCGGCCGAGCTCGGCCTCGGCATCGCCGACAAGCCCGACAGTCAGGACATCTGCTTCGTTCCCAATGGCCGCTATGCCGATGTGATCGAGCGGCTGAAGCCGGGCGCTGCCCGTCCCGGCGACATCGTCCATCTCGACGGCCGCGTGCTCGGGCGCCATGACGGCGTGCTGCGCTACACCGTCGGCCAGCGCAAGGGGCTGGGCCTCAGCACGCCTGAACCGCTCTATGTGCTGCGCCTCGACGCCGATACGGCCCGCGTCATCGTCGGCCCGCGCGAGGCGCTCAACGTCCGCGAGATCAGGCTGCGCGACCTGAACTGGCTCGGCGAGATCCCCCTGGACGCCCTGCCGCCGGAGGGGCTGGACGTCGCCGTGCGCGTGCGCTCGACGCGGCCCCCGCGCGAAGCGCGGCTGACGCGCGACGAGGCCGGGCTCAAGGTCGACCTCGCCACCGACGAGGAGGGCGTCTCGCCCGGCCAGGCCTGCGTGATCTATGCCGATGCTGGGCCCGGCACCCGCGTACTCGGCGGCGGCACCATCATCAGGCCGGAACTGCGGCTTCCCGCAGCGCGGCCGGGCCTCACCCTCGCCCTGTCCTGACGTCGGCCCGGCCGACCTTCCGATCTCCTCCGAATTCCGCGAGCCGCTCCATGCCGGTGCCCGACCATCTCGAAACCCAGAAGCGCATCTATGCAGGCTGGGCGCGCATCTACGACAAGATCTATCAGCGCCTGCTCGCCAGGCCGCAGCGCGAAGCTGTGGAAGCCGCCTGCGCCTGCGGGCCCGACATTCTCGAGATCGGTGTCGGCACCGGCCTGACGCTCACCTATTTCCGACCGGATTCGCACGTCCTCGGCGCCGATCTCTCGCTCGACATGCTGAAGGTCGCCAACCGGAAGGTGGCAAACCAGAAGCTGACGCATGTCCGGGGCCTGATGGTGATGGACGCCTGCCGGCTCGGCTTCGCGGCCGAGCGCTTCGATGCCGTGACCGCGCAGTTCGTCATCACGCTGGTGCCCGACGCCGAGCAGGCCCTGGCCGAGATGGACCGCGTGCTCAAGCCCGGCGGCGAGATCGTCATCTCGAGCCGCCTCGTCGACGATGGCGGCCCCTTCGCCGCTGTCTGGACCGCGCTGGCTCCGCTGGCGCGCGCCGTCGGCTGGAGTTCAGACTTCAAGGTCAGCCGCCTGACCGGCTGGGCGGCGAAGACGGGCCGCTATGAGACGGTCCATGTCGGCTCCGGCTATTTCAAGGTGGTGCGCCTGCGCAAGCTCTCCTCTGCCAAGCTCTCCTCCACCAAGGCTTGACGAGCCCCTGCCCCGCCCCCTATATCGCGGCCTCCGACGGATCGCCGCTCAGCGGTGCACCGATCTGTGGGGCGGGGTAGCTCAGCTGGTTAGAGCAGCGGAATCATAATCCGCGTGTCGGGGGTTCAAGTCCCTCTCCCGCTACCATCGGCCTCCGACGATATGCGTCGAGGGGGCTTACCGACCTCCGATCCCTTTCGTCAGATGCGCTGTGACCTCGATCGCCGCAGGTTATCCTGCCGGCATCGCCCCGCTGTCCCCGGATGGCGTGCCACCATGTGCTGCGCCCCGGCCTCGACATCGGCGAATCATTGTAAGGGGCATGATCGGCGTGGACGGCGAGAGCCCGCCCCCACGCTCTCCAGCCATCAGGATCAGACATGCCATCGCAGCCAGCCAACGCCGCCTGGACCGTGCCGGCCGATGATGAGGCTCCGCTCGAAAGCGTGCGGTTCCATGGCCTGAAATCCGGACCGAAGCTGCTCGTGCTCGGCGCGGTGCATGGTAACGAGACCTGCGGCCCGAACGCCATTGCGCGCATCATCGACGATTGCCGTGCGGGACGCCTGCTGATCCGGCGCGGCGAGGTCACCTTCGTGCCGGTGACCAACCCGAAGGCCTACCGTCAGAACAGCCGCGAGGGAGACCGCAACCTCAACCGCGACATGTATGAGCGGCCGCAGCCGATCGATAACGAGGACAGGATCGGGCGGCGCCTCTGCGCGCTGCTGCGCGAGCACGAGGTGCTGCTCGACGTGCATTCCTTCCGCGGCGAGGGCGAGCCCTTCGCCTTCTTCGGCCCCGAGAACAACAACGGCAACCTTGAACCTTTCCGGCACGACGCCGCGGAACTGGCCCTCGCCGCATGCCTCGGCGTTCCGGTCGCGATCCATGGCTGGCTCGACAACTACGTGAAGCTGATCGCCGCGCGCGAGAGGCTGAACCTGCCGCGCCTGGCCGTGACGGAAGGCTACGGCACGACCGAATTCATGCGCTTCGCTGGCGCCTACGGGGTGACGCTCGAATGCGGCCGGCATGACGACCCGGCTTCGATCGAGGTCGGCTATGCTGCAATCCGCAACACGCTGGCCCATCTCGGCCTGATCGATGCGCGCCCTCCCCCGGGAGCGCTCGACTGCGTCATCCACATGACCGAGGTCGTGATCTGCGAGGCGGAGGGCGATGTGGTCGAAGACGGCTGGAAGACAGGCGATATCGTGCCCGTGGGCGCCGTGATGGCGAGGCGCGCCGACGGCACGGCCGTGACTGCGCCCTGCGACGGCTACATCATCTTCCCAAGCAAGACCGCCAGGCCCGGCGAGCCGATCTGCCATTTCGGCGTGGCGAGCCCGCGCAAGAGCCGGCCCTGAACCGACCCTGCGCGGGTTGACGTCCTTTTGCAGCGCGTCTGTCCGCCGACGCCTGTACCCCCTTGCACGCCAGCGCCCAGGAGCACAGAGCCGCGCACTCAGCGGTAGGGAACGATCGCCTGCTTCTGCTGCCCGAGGCCCGCAATACCGAGTTCGACGACGTCGCCGGGCTTCAGCCAGATTGGCTCGGGCTTCTTGCCCATGCCGACGCCGGACGGCGTCCCGGTCGCGATGATGTCGCCGGGCATCAGCGTCATGTAGCGGCTGACATAGGAGACGATCGTCCTGACGTCGAAGATCATCGTGCGGGTGTTGCCGTCCTGCATTGTCTTGCCGTTGACGGTCAGCCACATGCCCAGCGCCTGCGGATCGGGGATCTCGTCTCGCGTCACCAGCCAGGGACCGGTCGGCCCGAACGTGTCGCAGCCCTTGCCCTTGTCCCATTGCGTGCTCTGCATCTGGAAGGCGCGCTCGGAGACGTCGTTGATGACGCAGTAGCCGGCGACGACATCCAGCGCCTTGTCCGGCGCGACGTTGCGGGCGGTTTCGCCGATGACGATGCCGAGCTCGACCTCCCAGTCCAGCTTCGTCGAATTCAGCGGCACGACCGTATCGTCGTTCGGCCCGCAGATCGCCGAATTCGCCTTGAGGAAGACGATCGGCTCCGGCGGCGTCGGCAGGTTCGCTTCAGCCGCATGCTCGGAATAGTTCAGGCCGATGCAGATGAATTTCGACGTGCCCGCGACCGGGACCCCGTAGCGCGGCGACCCCGCGACCAGCGGCAGGCTCGCGGGGTCGATCGCGGCGAGCTTTGCCAGGCCGGCCGCCGACAAGGCAGCGCCCCCGAGGTCGGGCAGGATGCCCGACAGGTCGCGGAGCCCTCCGTCGCGATCGACGAGAGCGGGTTTTTCCTGGCCGGGCTGGCCGATGCGGCAGAGCTTCATGGAACACCTGATGTTGCGGGTTGAAAGGCGAAGGGCAGCGGCTCAGGCCGCGAGATCGGTCACATAGCCGTCGACCGGGCTGACGAGCCGGCCGCGTTCGATCGGCACGCAACTGGCGGGGAAATCCTGCTGGAAGGACGCACCGCGATCGCGCGCGCTGACGATGAAGCGGTCGAGCTGCTTCATGGCGCCCGTCGGCAGGTCGTGCAGCACGATCAGCGCGTGCTCCTGCGCGAAGCACAGCGCCAGGGCGCGCTCGACCCAACCCTCCGGATGCATCCAGTCCTCAGGAATGACGTTCCAGAGCACGCAAGTATAGGCTTCGCTCTGGAGACGGGCGAGCGCCTCGCCGTTGAGCAGCCGCCGGTCGAGAAGGCCGCCGCCGCCGAAGGGGCGGAAGAATCGGCGCTCATGCGCCAGATCGCCGATCAGCGCTTCGGTCCGGACGATCTCGGCTGTAGCCACGCCAGCCTCCGCGCTCATGCCGAGCGGCACGAGGTGGTTGAAGGTGTGGTTGCCGATCCAGTGCCCTTCGGCATGGGCCCGCTCGCAAAGCCTGCGCCGGTCACGCAGCTTGTCGCCGAGCACGAAGAAGGTGGCCTGGAGATCGTGGCACCGCAGCGTGTTCAGCACCTGCGGGGTCACGTCGGGATCGGGCCCATTGTCGAACGACAGGGTAATGGTCGTCATCGCTGACTCCAGCTCGGGGTGTCTGTGGGATCGGGAAAGGCCGGTCTCGGCTCAGGGATCGCTCTCGCCGGAGCGGGTCGAGAGCCGCCAGTGCCGCGTCCGGTGCACGAACAGTTGCACCAGCCCGTCGAAGGCGAAGACCAGCGCGATGACGACGAGGATGCCGGCAAAGACGCGGGGACTGTCGAGCAGGGTGCGGTAGCGGGTGATGAGATAGCCGATGCCTTCGGCCGAGGTCAGCATCTCGGCGACGACGATGCCCACGATCACGAGCGCTCCGCCGATGCGGAAGGCGGACAGCACGGTCGGGATCGCCGCCGGCAGCAGCACCCGGCTGATCATCTGCCAGCGCGAGGCCTTCAGGCTGCGGGCGACGGTGACATAATGGCGGTCGATCGTCTGGACGCCGGCCATCGTGCCGAGCAGGCAGGGCAACAGCCCGTAGATGCTGGCGAAGGCGATCTTCGCCTGCGGGCCGATGCCGAACCAGGCGGTGAACAGCGGATAGAGGATGACGAAGGGCACCGCATACAGGCCGGAGGCCAGAGGCTGGGCCACGCGCCTGACCGAAGCGATCGAGCCGCAAAGCAGACCACCGCCAATTCCCAGCCCGCAGGCGATCAGCATCGAGATGCCGATGGCCCTCAGCGAAACCAGAAGATGCCAGCCATAATCGCGCCAGTTACTGCCCAGCGCCGTGAGCGTCTCGCTCAGCGGCGGCAGGAACAGCGAGGGAATGAGCCCGGCGCGCGGCAGGGCCTCCCAGGCGAGGAGGAGCGCGACGCCGAGAAGCCCCCGTACGGTGCGCGGCTCGATGCGCAGGCCCGCAGTGCCCGATGAGGAAACGGCGAGCGTCATCTTACTCGCTCGCCTGTGTCTTGATCTGGCTCCAGATCCGTTCCCGCAGCTCGGCGAAACGCGGCGTCGCCATCATCGCATAGGTGCGCGGCCGCGGCAGATCGACCTCGATCCGGTCGATGATACGGCCGGGGCGGGCCGACATGACGATGATCTCGTCGGCGAGATAAGCCGCTTCTGTCAGGCTGTGGGTAACGAAGACGACGGTCTTGCCAGTCTCCTCCCAGATCCGCAGCAATTCATCGCCCATCGAGATGCGAGTCTGCTCGTCGAGCGCGGCGAAGGGTTCGTCCAGCATCAGGATCGGCGGGTTTTGCACCAGCCCCCGCGCAATCGAGACCCGCTGTTTCATCCCGCCCGACAATTCATGCGGGTAGCGGTCCTCGAAGCCCTTCAACCCGACCAGAGCGAGCTTCTCGCGGGCGCGGGCGGCCCGCTCGGATTTTGCCACGCCACGCAGAGAGAGCGGGAACTCGACATTGTCCTGCGCCGTCAGCCAGGGGTAGAGGCTCGCCTCCTGGAAGACGACGCCGACACGGTCGGGGTCGGGCTCGGTCATCGGCTTGCCGCCGCACAGGATCGTGCCCGAGGTCGGCGTGACCAGCCCGGTCATCATCATCAGGAGCGAGGACTTGCCGCAGCCGCTCGGCCCGACGATGACGACGAAGCGGCCGGGCTTGATCGAGATCCGGATATCGGCGAGCGCCTGGGTTACCCGGCCCGCCGCACTGTAGGTGTGGTCGAGATCCTTGACCTCGACCGCGCCGGACAGCGACGCGACCACACGCAGCGGTGGCTTGGCGGCAGCCTCGACCATGGCGGGAGAATCCTTCCGGGAACGCAGGGTACCAGGCATCATGTCCTCCAATGCTCGCATCTCTGCTCGAACCAGCGCACCGCCTCGTTGAAGAGGATCGCGGCGGCAGAGATCAGCAGGATGCCGGCGAGCAGCTCCTTCAGCATGAAGTTCTCACCCCAGTTGGCGATGAGCTGGCCGAGCCCCGCGCGCGAGGCGTACATCTCCGCCAGCAGGATGCCGGTCAGGTTGAAGATCATCGCGAGGCGCACCGCCTCGAGCAGGATCGGCGCCATCGAGGGCAGATAGACCCGCCAGGCGATCTGGCTGCGCGTCGCGCCATAGGCACGGGCGACGCGGACATGATCGCTCGTGATCGATTCCAGCGCTGAAAAGCTGCTGATCAGGACGATGAAGATCGTCGAGAACACGCCGAAACCGACTTTCTGGCCGAAATTGATCCCGAAGGCGAGGATGAACATCGGCAGGAAGATCGTCTTCGGAATCGAGAAGATCAGGAAGACGATCGGTTTCAGCACCTGGCTCCAATAGGGGCTCTCCGAGATCGCCGTACCGGCCAGAATGCCGAGCGGCACCGCGATCACGAAGGCCACCATCACCTCGGCCATGGTCACGCCGACATGGCCGAGGAAGCTCGGGCGCCTGACCAGGTCGAAAGCGGTGGCGAGAACATCGGCAACCGGCGGCAGCAGTTCGGGCTGCATCAGGCCGAGAGCAAGTGCGCCCTGCCAGATGCCGAACAGTGCGCCGAGCGCCGCCATCCAGACGACGAGGCCAGCGACCCCGCCGCTGGCCGGCTTGCCGGCTTTCGATGCCACCGCCGCCTCCGCCATCACGCGCTCGACGAGACCGGAGTGAAGTCCATGGTGACGATCTCCTCCGCCGGAGCCAGATTGTCGAAACCGCCGATGCGGGCGAGTTCCATCGCGACTTTGGTCTGCTCCAGCGTGAAGCGGCCATCCTTCGACAGCTTCAGGAACGTCTCCTCATATTCCTGCTTCGCGATCGCCTCGGGCACGCTGTTGGCCTCGGCGATGATCTTGATCGCCGCTGCCGGGTTGCTCTGCATGTAGGCAACCGCGCCGTACATCGCCTGCAGCGCGCCACGCAGAAGGTCCTTGCGCTCATTGATGATCTTGTCGGTCGTCGCCCAGCCCGACGCCAGATGCGGCGGAATCGCCTTGGCGTAGTCGAGAATCTCGCGCGCCTGACCGTTCTGGATCATCTGGAAGCTCAACGGCGAATAGACGACCGCCGCATCGACATTGCCCGACATCAGGTTCGGCACCAGCCCGCCGCCGCCGAGCGGCACGCTGGTGAAGTCGACCTTGGCATTGCTGCGGGTCCACAATGCCATGAAGTCCGAAAGCGAGCCGGCCGCCGTGATGCCGACCTTCTTGCCAGCGAGATCGGCGACGCTCTTGATCGGCGAAGCCGGCTTCACCATCAACTTCCAGCCAGTGTTCGCCTCGACGCCGAGCGCGACGATCTTGGTCATGATGCCGCGCTTGCGGCCCGTGCCCTGCTGCGAGACGAGGCCGATCGTGAAATCGGTCGCGCCGGCCGCGAGCGCCTCGAAAGCCTCACCGCCGCTGCGATAGATCGTCAGTTCGGGGTCGAGGCCGGCCTTGGCGAACAGGCCCTGCGCCACTGCTGTCTCGGCGAGCACCGTCGGCCACCAGGTCTTGGTCGGCAACCCGACGCGGATCTTCTGGGCGGCCGCCAGAAGCGGTGGCGCGCCAAGCGCCAGCCCGGCGGCCCCCGCCGCCAGCCCAAGTGCTCCACGGCGCGTCACGCGTGTTGAAATTCCGTCGCTCATGTCAGTCCTCCCGGTGGATTGTCGTTGTCTCGCGCTTCTGCTCGGCGCGTCTGTCACCGCTCAGGCTGTGCGGCGCATCTCTTGGTTCAGGCTGGAGAACGCGCTCAGGATCGCGTCGACCGGCAGCACGTCGCCATATTTCAGGTCGATGTCGATCAGGCTCTGCTCATGCGCGTCCCGCAGCCGGTCGGCGGTCGCCTCGCGCGCCACGATCGTCCTGAAACCGTGCTGGCAGGCATCGACGGCACTGGCGCGGACGCAACCGCTCGTCGTGCAGCCGGCGATGATCAATGTGTCGATGCCGTCCCGGCTCAGATCGTCGGCGAGGCTCGTCCCGAAGAAGCAGCTCGCAAAGCGCTTGACGACGATCCGGTCGCCCGGCGTCCGTTCGACGCGCGGGTCCTGCTCGACGCCGTCCGTCCCCAGCACGAGATCGCGCAGGCCATGGATCTTCACAGCCCAGACGCCGGCCTCGCCGACCGGGTCGTGATAGGCGATCGTCGAGAGAAAGATCGGTGCCCCGGCGGCGCGCGCTACCCTGATGAGGCGATTGGCTTCGCCGATCTCGGCAGCCATGTCGGCGCCGAGGCTGCTCGCCGGCGATGTGAAACTGCGGCTGAAATCGACGACCAGCAGGGCCGGTTTGCGGCCGAAGCCGACGCGATTGCCGAAGCCGCGGCGCTGCACGCGCTCGATCTCGTCCATGGTCATCTCCTCGTGCTGGCAGTCGAAGCCTTGCGGTCCCCGCTGCCTTGCCAAGGATCATGAAGGAGACGGGCGGTCTTGATAACCGGGAATGAACCGAAGATATTATTTCCATATCATCGATAATAGGGTCTTCGCGTGACCACACTTCCACACGGCATGCTCAACGATGCCAGCATCCTCTCGCTGCGCTGCTTCGTCGCCGTAGTCGAGACGCAGAGCTTCTCCTCGGCCGCGCGGCAGCTTCGCCTCGCCGCCTCCTCCGTGACCAAGCATGTGCAATTGCTGGAGAACGCGATCAGCGTCGCCCTCGTCCACCGCACCACGCGGCGCATCAGCGTGACGGATGCCGGCGAGCGCTTCTACGACCAGTGTCTCGGTATCCTCGCGCAGATCGACAGTGCCGCCGCCGTCATGATCGCCGAACGCGCGTTGAGCGGGCATCTGCGCGTCGTCGCCCCGCCCTCGTTCGCCGCGACGCTGCTCGGGCCTCATCTTCACGAATTCCTGGCCGGCCATCCCGGCCTCTCCGTCGACGTCATGGTGAGCAGCGCCACACCCGATCTGATCCGGGACCGCATCGACGTCGCGATCACGCTGCAGGAGGAGCCGGAATCCAAGCTCGCGCATTTCCTGCTGGCGGAAAGCCCACGGGCGCTCTGCGCCTCGCCAGCCTACCTCGACCGCTTCGGCATGCCGGAGCATCCGCGCGATCTCGCCGGGCACGAGTGCATCTCGGGCCGCTTCTCGGAACTGGCCGAGGCGTGGTTCCTGCGAGACCAGGGCAACTGGCAAGCGGTCCATGTCCGCAGCCGGCTGCTCTCCGACAATGGCGACCTGTTGCGCCAAGCTTGCCTGATGGGCAGCGGCATCGGCAATTTCTACCGTTTCCATGTTCAGGAGGACCTCGACGCAGGCCGGCTCGTCCACGTCCTGCCTGCCTATGAAAGCAAGCCGAAGAACATCTACGCGGTGATCCCGCACCGGCAGATCGTGCGGCCGCAGACCAAAGCCTTCATCGAATTCGTGACGCGGCTGACGGCGCGTCGCGCCTGATCCCGGAAGCCAACTCGCCTGACAAGCGATGCCGACATCGACCTCGGGGAATCGTCTGAAAGAGTCCGGCGGAAGGGGCCGTGTCAGGGCACCAGCAGCGCCCTGACGCGCTGCCAGCTTTCGGCATCCGGCGCGCATAGCAGGCCGGTGGATGGCTGCCCTGTGCGGTAGACGCTGCCATCCAGCAGGCGCGCATGGCCGCCAGCCTCGCTGTAGAGCAGGGTACCCGGCGCGTGATCCCAGGGATTCAACACGCCGTAGAGCAGGAAATCGCAATGCCCCGCGGCCGCCAGGCGGTATTCCTGCCCGCAGCAGCGCAATGACGAGACGTGGGCGAAGGCCGGGAACCGCCCCGGGATCGCCTGGCGCAGCGGCTCGGGAAAATACTGCCAGCTCACCATGCCGCCCATCGCCTCCGGCGCGGAGGCTGCTCCGACGCGCAGGTCGCGGACCTTGCCGCCGGGCCCGCACAGCCAGGCGCCCTCTCCGCGCAGGGCGAGCGCGCTGTCGTCGACCACCGGGTCGTGGATCACCGCGCCGACGGTCTCGCCCAGGACGATGGCCGCCGCCATCACCGCGAATAGCGGCAGGTCGGAGGCATAGTTCAGCGTGCCGTCGATCGGGTCGATCACGAAGGCGAGGTCGGCATCCGCCAATCGGCGCAGCAGGGCCGGATCGCGTGTCGCAGCCTCCTCGCCGACGAGGACCGCACCGGGGAAAGCCCGTTCGAGTTCGGCGCAGATGAAGCGCTCGGCCGCCTCGTCGGCTTCGGTCACGAGATCGCCCGGCGCCGATTTCTCGCGGACATCCCCCGTCGCCAGATTGCGGAAGCGCGGCATGATCTCGCGGCGCGCGGCCTCGACGAGAATGCCGGTCAGCCTGTCATGGTCCTGCTGCGTGAAGATCATCGTCCGTCAATCCGCCTGCGCTGGCCCGACATCGAATTCGACCAGGATGGGTTGGTGATCCGAGACGCGCGTCTCGACATCGCAGACGATGCTGCGGGCGCGGGCTGCGAGATCGGGCGTCGCCAGCACATAGTCGAGGCAGCCGGGCGGACCATAGGTCCGGTCGACGATGAAGGCCGTCGGCGGCGGAGGCGCCTCCCCCATCACGGCCGGCCAGAGATCGACCAGCGGCGGCGTCTCGTCCGCGAAGGGCGCCATCAGCCGCGCCAGCGACGGATCCTCCGGCCGCATGTTGAAATCGCCGGTCAGGATCGCGCTCGCCGTGTTCGGCGTCGGCGCATAGGTGTGCGGGCCGGCTTCGCGCGGCATGCGCTGGCGTGCCGCTCCCATGCGATGCGCCTCGCGGATGCCCTCGACCTGGGTCGCCCGCAGCAGGGGCGAGGAGTATTCCAGATGCGTCGTCATCAGGCGGACCGGACCGAACGGCGTCGTCGCAACCGCCTCGACCAGTACGCGCGGCATGTTGCGCGTCACGGCCGCCTCCCAGGGCAGGAGGTGGCGCAGCGCCTGCGCCACGCGGTAACGGCTGAGGATCAGGTTGCCGAAGCGCTTGCGTCCGCCCTTGCCGTCATCGACATCGACCCCGATGCCCTCGACCGCGGTGAAACCGGGTAGCAGCCCGGCAAACAGCGCGAACTGGTCGGTGGCGTCGTTGCCGTCGAGATCAACGAAATTGGCCGCGACCTCCTGCAGGCAGAGCACGTCGAAATCGGCCATCGTCCGGGCATGGTCGATGATGCGGCGCGGATCGACCAGCCCGTCGACGCCGCGCGCCCACTGGATGTTCCAGGTGATGAGTTTCATGCGATCAGTTTCATGCGATCAGCCTCGCGATCACTTGATCCCCGCGCGCATGAAACTCTGCACGAACTGGCGCTGGAACAGCAGGAAGCCAACGAGCAGTGGCGCCGAGGTCATCAGGGTCGCGGCGCAGATCACGGCCCAGTCGATGCCCTGGTCGCTCGACGAGAACACCTGCAGGCCGACGGTCAGAGGCCGGGATTCGACCGAATTCGTCACCAGCAGCGGCCAGAGGAAGTTGTTCCAGTGATAGCTGACCGAGACCAGCCCATAAGCGATATAGGTTGGTTTCGCGAGCGGGACATAGACTTTCATCAGGACCTGCAGCGGGCTCGCGCCCTCGACGCGGGCCGCGTCGTCCAGTTCCTTGGGCACGGTCTTGAAGGTCTGCCGCAGCAGGAAGATGCCGAAGGCCGAGGCGATATAGGGCAGCGCGATCGCGGGAATCGTGTCGATCAGGCTGACCTTGGCCAGAGTCCGGTAGTTCTCGACGATCAACGCATCCGGCATGATCATCAACTGGGCCAGGATCAGCGCGAAGGCGACATCGCGACCCCAGAAATCCTGCCGCGCCAGCGCATAGGCCGCGAGCGTGCCCAGCACGAGCTGGAAGGCGAGGATCATCGTCACCAGCACGAACGTATTGAGGAAATAGCGGGCGAAGGGCGCCGCCGCCCAGGCGCGCGTGAAGTTGTCCAGTGTCAGCGGCGCGGTCAGCACGAAGCGCGTCGTGAACTCGGCCGGGTGGATCGCGGCCCACACCGCATAGGCGAGCGGCAGGATCCAGAGCAAAGCGAGCAGGATCGCACCGATCGATTCCAGCGTCAGCGACAGGCCCTTCGGCGCATAGGGATCGGTCCGCGTCGCGGCCGCGACCGTCTGTCCGGCGGGCGCGCTCATCGATAATGCGTCCTGCGCTCGAGGAAGCCGTACTGGACGAAGGCGACGAGCGCGAGCAACGCCAACAGCACGCAGGTCAGCGTCGCCGCATAGGCCGTGTCCCAGAAGCTGAAGCCGACCTGGTAGATGTAGAACAGAAGCAGCGTCGTCGCATTGTCGGGACCGCCGCGCGTCATGACGAAGATGTGGTCGATCATGCGGAAGGCGTTGATCACCGCGTTGATCAGCACGAACAGCGTCGTCGGCATCAGCAGCGGGAACTGGATGCGCCGAAAGTAAGTCCAGCGCGACGCCCCCTCGATCGCCGCCGCCTCGCCCAGGCTCGGCGGCAAGGCCTGCAGCGCCGCGAGGTAGAAGATCATGAAGAAGCCGGCTTCCTTCCAGATCGCCACGATGGTGATAGCGGAGAGCGCGGTATCCTGCGATCCCAGCCAGTTGGTGCTGCGCCCGCCGAAAAAGCCGACGATCTGCTCCAGCAGCCCGTATTGCGGGGTGAAGAAGAACAGCCAGATATTGGCGACCGCGATCATCGGCAGGATCGTCGGCGTGAAGAAGGCCATCCTGACCCAGGTCCGCCCGACGATCTTGTCGTTGACCCAGACCGCCATCAGGAGCGCGAGCGCGATCGAGGCCGGGATCGTGCCGAGTGCGAACCAGAGGTTGTTCGACATCGCCTTCCAGAAGATCGGGTCGGCGAGCAACTGTTCGTAATTGTCGAGCCCGACGAAGCGCGCCGGGCGGCGCGCCTTGGGTGTCGAATGGAAGCTCTCGATGAAGCTCGCCACCGCCGGCCAATGCGTGAATATCACAAGGCAGGCCATGGCCGGCAGCAGAAGCAGCCAGCCATGGACCGTGGCGGTCGCGCGGTTGTTCATCGTCGAGCGTTCTCGCTCAGCGATAGGGTTTCAGGATGCGCTCGGCCTCGGCCTGCGCGTCCTCCATCGCCTTCTGCGGCGTCTTGGTGCCGGTCAGCGCCGCCTGCAGCCCGTCGTTCAGCGCCTTGGTGACACGCTGGTTCTCATGGGTCGAAAGCTCGGCGACCGCCGTCGGCAACTGGTCGCGGGCGACCAGCGCCTGCGGGAAATCGGCGACGTATTTCTTCATCGCCTCGGTCTCGTAGGCAGCCGGCGTCACCGCGACATAGCCGGTCTCGGCGCTCCACTGGGCGGCGCGCTCGGGCGTCGTGATCCAGCGCACGAACTTGAAGGCGGCCTCCTGTTCGGCCGGCGTCGCCTTCTTGGAGAGGTAGAAATTGCCGCCGCCGGTCGGGCTGCCCGGCTTCTTGCCGGCGGGGAGCACGGCGACGCCGAAGGGGAACTTGGCGTTGGCGCGGACATTGGTCAGGTTGCCGGTGGTGGTCCACATCATCGCGACCTTGCGCTCGAAGAAGTCCTTCGGCGTCGTGCCCCATTCGACGATGCCGGGCGGATGCACCTTGTGCTTCTGCGCGAGGTCGACCCAGTACTGCAGCGCCTCGACGACGCCGGGATTGGCATAGTCCGTCTTGTCGCCGGCGGGGTTGGTGAGGATCGCGCCGGCCTGCGTCGAGAGCCCCTGGAACAGCCAGTAGGGGAAGCCGGAGGACGGGATCTGAATGCCCCATTGCGTGACGTTGCCGGACACGTCGCGCTTGGTCAGCTTCTGCGCGAATTCGAGCTGCTCCGCCCAGGTCTTCGGTGGCTTCTCGGGATCGAGCCCGGCCTCCTTGAACAGCTCCTTGTTCCAGTAGAGCACGACCGTCGAACGCTGGAACGGGATGCCCCAGGTCTTGCCACCGGTCTGGCTGTTTTCCATGAAACCGGGGAAGAAGGAACCGAGCCACTTCTTGTCATCGTCGGTCTTGATGAAGCTGTCGAAGGGAACCACCGCCTCTTCGTCGATCAGCGTGAACATGTCGGTCGACAACAGCACCGAAAGCACCGGCGGCGTGCCGCTCTTATGCGCGGTCAGCGCCTTGACGATGGTCTCCTGATAGGTGCCGGCATAGATCGGCTTGACCTTGATCGAGGGGTTTTCCTTCTCGAACCCGGCCGCATAGGCGTCGATCAGCTTGGTGATCGGCCCGCCGACCGCGACCGGATAGAAGAACGCAATCTCGGTGGCCGCCTGCGCGCCGGCGATACCCGGCAGGGCCAGAGATCCCGCAAGCGCCGTGGCGCCGCCCATGAATTCACGCCTGTCCATCTGTGTTTTCTCCCCTGTGAGGTGGCTCGCGCGCCCGACCCTTGTGACGAGTCTTAACCCCGAACCACTTTGCGCTCGGACGCCTGGTCGAACCAGTGCAGTGCCGATTGTGACAATGTGATGTAGACGCTTTCGCCCGGTTTCGTGTGCACTTTTCCTGGGCGCCGGACGATGAAGCCATGCCCTCCGATACGCGTCTCGACCAGCGTGTCGGCTCCAAGATATTCGACAGCCACGACATCGGCCGCGATGCCCGCGTCGCCGAGTTCAGTCATTTCCGGACGGATGCCGACGGCAAGCTTGGTCGGGTCGAGCCCGGGTGGCGGCGTCAACTGGCCGGCTCCGCCCGCTGCAAGCACGGCGGAAAGCGGCAATACGTTCATCGGCGGCGTCCCCACGAAGCGCGCGACGAAGATGCTCGCCGGATTCTCGTAGAGTTCGTCGGGCGCAGCATCCTGCTCGATGCGGCCATTGCGCATCAGCACGACCTGGTCCGCCATCGTCATGGCCTCGATCTGATCGTGGGTGACGTAGATCATGGTGATGCCGAGCCGCTGCTGCAGCTCCCGCAGTTCACGGCGCATCTCGACCCGCAACTGTGCATCGAGATTCGAGAGCGGCTCGTCCATCAGGCAGACCGGGGCCTCCGCCACAATCGCACGCCCGAGCGCGACGCGCTGCTGCTGCCCGCCGGAGAGCTGCGACGGCTTGCGGTCGAGCAGGCCGGAAAGCCCGAGAATCTCGGCCGCACGCGCCAGGCGCGCATCGCGTTCCGCCCGCGGGACTTTCCGCACCTGCAGGCCGAAGGCGATGTTCTCGGCCACGGAGAGATGCGGGAACAGCGCGTAGTTCTGGAAGACCATCGCGATGCCACGCTTTGACGGCTGGGCATGGGTGACGTCCCGCCCGCCGATCATGATCGCGCCGCTGCTGGTCTCCTCCAGCCCGGCGATCAGGCGCAGTGTCGTCGACTTGCCGCAGCCGGACGGACCGAGCAGCGCCAAGAACTTGCCGCCCTCGACGGAGAAGCTGACCTCGTCAACCGCAGCAGCGCCGCCCCAGCTTTTCGAAACGGCTTTCAGCTCGACAGATACCATGCGCCGCGCGGCTCGCTCCACCAAATGCCATGCTGAGCCGGCACATGATCCATTGTCCTCGTGGCACGAACCATGAAGCTAAAATGCGCCGTGGCACAAGGGCGGCCCAATCCCCGGAAAGTATCATGGCAGGACGGTTGCCCGCCTTTTCGTGCCAGCGGTTCTCGGTTGCGCTGGACTGCGGCTGCGCATGGCGGCAGAGAGCAACTCCTGCGCCGCCGATTCCCGAAAGTCCCAACCATGCCCAGCCCCCTCTCCATCGGCATCATCGGCGCGGGCATCATGGGCGAGCGGCTGCTGCGTGCGATCCTCGACCAGCCTCCGGAGACACTTCGCGTCGCCGGCATCTGGGACCCGTCCCCGCAAGCGCTCGCGCGCATCGCCGCCACCCTGCCTCCCGTGCCGCATCAGCCCGACGCCGCCGCGCTGATCGTCGCGAGCGACTGCGTTTACATCGCCTCGCCGCCGGCAGCGCATCTTGCGCATGCGCGAGCAGCGCTCGCCGCGGGCAAGGCCGTGTTCTGCGAAAAACCGCTGGCGGTCGACGTTGCCGATGCCCGTGCTTTCGTCGCGCAGGCCGGGGGCAGGGGGGCGGTCAACTTCCCCTTTGCCTCTTCACCGGCGGTGGCCAGCCTGCGCGACTGGATCGCGAAGGGCGAGATCGGCACCGTCGCGAAGGTCACGATCGAGATCGGCTTTGCGACCTGGCCGCGGCCATGGCAGGCCGACGCCGCCGGTTGGCTCGACCGCACCGCGCAGGGCGGCTTCACGCGCGAGGTCGTGTCGCATTTCCTGTTCTTGACCCGCCGGCTGGTCGGCCCGCTGCATGGCCTCGTCGCGACGGCATCCTTCCCCGAACTCGGCAGATCCGAGCGCGCGATCGAGGCGAGCCTGAAGGCGGGCGACATCTCCGTTTCGCTCAGCGGCGGCGTCGGCACAACACCGAAGGACGACCACAACATCTGGATGCTGGAGGGCGACCAGGGAGCGGTGCGGCTCTGCGACTGGTCGATTGCCGAGCGCCGCCTGCCGGATGGAAGGTGGCAGCGCGACCCCGGCGCCTTGCCTCAGGAACAGGCGCGTCCGCTGGCGCTCAAGCGGCAGCTCGAGGGCGTGATCAAACTGGCGCGTGGCGAGACGCACCATCTGGCGACGCTCGATGAGGCGCTGGAGGTCCAGGAAATCGTCGAGTCCATTCTGGTGAATTCGGCCGCAGCTACAGGCAGTTGACCCAGAGCACCCGTGTCGGGCCATCAGCGGCATTGGCGAAGCGATGCGGGCGCGAGGACAGGAAGCGGAAGCTGTCGCCTTCCTGCAGCGTCCAGCTTTCGCTTTCGACGCTCAACGCCATCGCGCCGCTCATGACCAGCCCGGCCTCCTCCCCGCCATGGGTGTAGAGTTCGTCGCCGGTGCTGGCGCCGCGCTCCATCTCCACGATGTAGAGGCCGAGCTTCGAGCCCTCGGAGTGGGGCGTCAGGAACTGTTTGCGGATTCCGGAACGCCACAACTGGAGCTCGCTGCGCGCCGAGCCGCGTACGATCGTCGCCGTCTGGTCCCCGGCAAGACCTGCCGGGGGAAAGAGATCGCCGAGGCCGATGCCCAGCGCATCGGCCATGCTGACGAGCGCGCGCAGCGTGGGCGAGGACTTGCCGCGCTCGATCTGGCTCAGGAAGCCGATCGAGAGATTGGTGCGGGCGGCCAGATCGACCAGCGAGAGGCTGCGCTCCCGCCTCAGGCGGCGCAGGCCCGCCCCGATCTGCTGATCGACCTCCGGCGGGGATGTCTTGTCCGGTAACGCCTTGGCGGCAGGGCTGCTCATGAAGGCTCCATTCGTCGCCGCTATTTCATGCACGTGAAATTGCTTGCCGACAAGATCATCCTATGCTCGTATCTTCACGCTCATGAAAATCATGACCGCCGCGCAAGAGGCGCGCGATAAGCAGGGGATCAATGCGATGGAACGTCGGACCTTTCTGTCCATGCTGGCGGGCAGCGCCGTGGCTGCCGGAATTCTTCCCGCCCAGGCGCAGTCCGTGCTCAAGGTCGGCTCGACGCCGACGGGCAGCCCGTTCACCTTCCTCGACACCAAGACCAACACGATCGAGGGCGTGATGGTCGACCTGATCAAGGCGATCGCCGGCGTTTCCGACTTCAAGGTCGAGGTCGAGGGCATGCAGTTCTCGACGCTGATCCCGTCGCTGACGGGCAACAAGGTCGATATCGTCGCGGCCGCGATGTACATCACCCCGGTCCGCAAGGAGGTCATCGATTTCTCGGACCCGATCTACACCTATGGCGAAGGCTTGATCGTGCCCTCGACCGACACGAAGGACTACGTCTCCTTCGAGGAGATGAAGGGCATGTCGATCGGCGTCCAGATCGGCACCGCCTATGTCGACGTGCTGCAGAAATCCGGCCTGTTCTCCGAGGTCAAGCTCTACAAGACACTGCCGGACATCCTTGCCGACGTGAACGCCGCCCGCGTCCAGGCCGCCGTCTTCGACCTGCCGATCATCGCCTATAATCTCTCGCAGGGTCAGTTCCCCAAGGTCCGCATCGTCAAGTCCTACAAGCCCGTGATCTCGGGCTCGGTCGGCATCGGCGTGCGCAAGAGCGACGGCGAACTGCTCAAGAAGATCAATGCCGGCCTCGCCAAGCTCAAGGCGGACGGCACGGTCGACAAGATCCTGGCCAAGTGGGGCCTGGGCTGAGCACTGCTCGGGTTTTCCCGCGCGAACCACACCGTCATCCCGGATGCCGCGAAGCGGAACTCCGGGATCCATCGTAACGAACCGAGCCCCACGATGGATCCCGGAGCGGCGCGGCTTTGCCGCTCGTCCGGGATGACGGTTGCAGGTTCGAACACCTCTTCCGGAAACCCTCCGACCTCCAGGTCCCGATGCAAGCCTTCCTGAGGGATGCCACCCAGTTCCTGCCGCTGCTGCTGCAGGGCATCAAGTTCACGCTGATCGTGGCGCTGGGCTCGCTCGCGCTGTCGACCGTGCTCGGCCTCGTCTGGGCGCTGATGCGGGTGTCCGGCATCGGCTGGCTCGGGACGCTCGCCAAGGTCATCGTCAACACCCTGCGCGGCATCCCGATCCTGGTGCAGCTCTTCTACATCTATTTCGTGCTGCCCGAATTCGGCATTGCGCTGACGGCGTTGCAGGCCGCCATCATCGGCCTCGGGATCGCCTATTCCGCCTACCAGTCGGAGAATTTCCGCGCCGGCATTGAGGCGATCGACCACGGCCAGGTCGAGGCGGCGCAATCCATCGGCATGGGCTGGGGCCTGACCATGCGCCGGGTGATCCTGCCGCAGGCGATCCGGCTCGTCCTGCCGCCCTATGGCAACATCATGGTAATGATGCTGAAGGATTCCTCGCAGGCTTCCACGATCACCGTCGCCGAGTTGACGTTGCAGGGCACGCTGATCGCCTCCTCCACCTTCAAGAACATGACCGTCTATTCGCTCGTCGCCCTGCTCTATCTGGTCATGTGCCTGCCACTGATGGGCGTCACCAGCTGGCTCGAAAAGCGCTTCGGCAAGGGAACCAGGCGATGATCGGGGACCAGGTGATGACCGGGAGCCCGCCGATGAGCCGCCCGATGATCGAGATCGCCGGCGTCACCAAGAGCTTCGGCGCTTTCCCGGTGCTCAAGGGCATCACCGCCAGCGTCGACAAGGGGGAGGTCGTTTGCCTGATCGGCCCCTCCGGCTCGGGCAAATCGACCATCCTGCGCTGCATCAACGGGCTCGAATCCTATGATGGCGGCGCGATCACCATCGATGGCGAGCGTGTCGAACACGACAAGCCCTCGATCATCGGCATCCGTACGGCGATGGCGATGGTGTTCCAGCGCTTCAATCTGTTCCCGCATCGCACGGCGCTGGAGAACGTCGTCGAAGGCCCGATCTTCGTGAAGAAGGAGCCTCCGGCACAGGCGATGGCGCGGGGACGCGAACTGCTCGCCCGGGTCGGCCTCGCGGAGAAGATCGACGCCTATCCCGGCCAGTTGTCCGGCGGGCAGATGCAGCGTGTCGCCATCGCGCGCGCTCTCGCCATGCAGCCCAAGGCGATCCTGTTCGACGAACCGACCTCCGCGCTCGATCCAGAACTCGTCGGCGAAGTGCTGCAGGTGATGAAGAGCCTGGCCGATGACGGCATGACCATGCTGGTCGTCACCCATGAGATGGGTTTCGCCCGCGAGGTCGCCGACCGCGTGCTGTTCCTGGATGGCGGCGTCATCGTCGAGCAGGGCCCGGCCCGCGAGGTTCTCAGCGCTCCCAGCCATCCGCGTACCCAGGATTTCCTGCGCCGCGTGCTGCGCCCGATCTGAAGGAGGCCAGCTTGGCCGAGCCATTTCCGCTCCAGCCCTCGCTCTGGTACGCGACCGCACCGGAAGCCATCCCGACTCCGGCGCTCTCCGCCGACACCACGGCCGATGTCTGCGTGATCGGCGCAGGTTTCGCTGGCCTCTCGACGGCGCTGCATCTGGCCGAAGCCGGTGTCTCCGTCGTCGTGCTCGAGGCGCATGAACCCGGCTGGGGCGGCTCCGGCCGCAATGGCGGCCAGGTCATCCCCGGCATCAAATATGATCCGAGCGAGATCGCAGCCAAATTCGGCCCCGCCGCGGGTGAGGCCCTGACGCGCTTCGTCGGTTCCACCGCCGACCTCGTCTTCGACCTGATCGCGCGCCACGGCATGGATGTGCCGTACAAGCGCGCCGGCTGGATTCAGGGAGCCCATACCCCGGCCATGGCCGAGACGGTGAAACGCCGGGCCGGCGAATGGCAGCAGCGCGGCATCGACGCCGCGTTCCTCGACAAGGACGCGGTCGCAAGGCTGCTCGGCACCGAGCGCTATCTTGCTGGCTGGATCGACAGGCGCGCCGGCGGCGTGCAGCCGCTCGCCTATGCGCGCGGACTGGCGAAAGCCGCCATCGCAGCCGGTGCGCGCATCCACGGACAGAGCAAGGTCGTCTCGCTGAAGCGCGGAGGTACGCACTGGACGATCCGCACCGCGCAGGGCGCGGCCGTCACGGCGCCGCGCGTCGTGGTCGCCACCAATGGCTATACCGGCGACCTGATCCCGAAGCTCCGCCAGACCGTGATCCGGCCGAACTCCTTCATCGTCGCGACGGAAGCCCTCTCGGACAACCTCGCCGGCACGATCCTGCCCGGGGGGCAGGTGACCTCCGACACGCGGCAATTGTTGCTGTATTTCCGCAAGGACCACCAGAACCGCCTCCTGATGGGAGGACGTGGCCCATTCCGGGAGCCAAGGGACGCCTCCGACTGGGCTCATCTCGAACGCGTCGTCGGCAAGATGTATCCGCAGGTGAAGGGCGTGCGCTTCGACTTCCGCTGGTGCGGACGCGTGGCGCTGACACGTGATTTCCTGCCACATCTGCACGAGCCGGAGCCTGGGCTGCTGGTCGATATCGGCTGCATGGGGCGCGGCGTCGGCCTCCAGAGCGCCATGGGCAAGGCAATGGCGGAGTATATCGCCAGCGGCGACCGGAGCCGCCTGCCCTTCCCCGTCGTGCCGATCAAGCCGCTGCCGCTGCATGCGCTCAACGAACTTTACGTCTCGGCCATCATCGCCTGGTATCGGCTGACCGATGGCGGGATGACCGACAAGGCGGCGTGAACCTCATCCGAGCGGGATCATCCGCCCCCCTCCCACCGCCATGTCTTGCGGGTGGCGTATCAGGCGGCGCGCGCTGCGGCCCGCTTTTCGGCGGCGTGCTGGTCCTCGGAAAGCCCCGCGCGCCAATAGCTGACGATCAGTTGCTGATCCTGACCGGCCCGCAGCCGCTCCTTCGCCGCGCTGCGGATCTGGCGAAAGACCTCATGCTCGGTCGCCGACCAGAGATATAGGTCCGGCCCGTCCGCATCCCATGCGAGCGCATCGAACGCCTCCAGCAGCGGTGACGGCGCGCCGGGCGAGCGCGCATCGCGATGCAGCCAGCGAACCGCGACCCCGGCGGGCGCTGCCAGCGGCAACTCTTCCCTCGCATCGGCGACCTCGATCAGCGCGATGCCCTGCGCCGTCCCGGCCAGGTTCTCGAGCATGCGGGCCGCGGCCGGCAGCCCGGTCTCGTCGCAGATGAAGAGGTAGCGCCCGGCGGCTTTCAGGCCGCGACCGCCCGGCCCGGCCATGCCGATCCGGTCGCCCGCACAGGCCCGCGCCGCGAACGCCGAGCCCGGTCCGGCGTCGTCATGCAGCACGAAATCGATCGCCAGCGTCCCGGCGGCCGGGGCGATCTGACGGATCGTATACTTGCGGATCGCCGGTCGCTGCTCCGGCGGGACCGGATGCAGCAGACCGTCGGCGCCGAGCGTCGGCCAGACCGGCTCCGCCGTGCCGTCCGTCGGAAGGAACAGACGGACATGCAGCGCCTCCAGCGAGGCGTAGCGCGCAAGGTCCTCCCCGCTGAAGCGGATTCGCTTCAGATGCGGCGAGAGTTGCTCGACCCCGATGACGGTGAGCAGTCGGAAGTCGGGTGGCAGGGACGGCGCGCTGCCATCGCCGCTCCAGACGATGTTCGGTCGCTCCCCGGCAGGGACGAATTCGACGACATGGCTCGCAATCGCCCGCTTCAGCTCTCGAAGCGAGGCGAGGTCGGGCGCCTCGACGGTGACCGCGAGCGTGCCCCGGGCGACCCGCAGCCGCGCCAGCCCCTGCCCGAGCCGGATCACGGTCTGGTCCGGGTCGCGGTGAATCTGCGCGTCGTGATCGAGCAGGTGAGCGCAGAGCGGGGTCAGCACCGTCTCGGGCACGGCCAGTGCGATCGTCGTTTCGGCAAAAAGCGGGCTCATCCAGGTATCGTCCTTGGGTCGATCGACTGCGGCGGCGGAAACCTCCGCATCGCCCTCACGGGCGTGGCGGCTTCGGCCCTCCGCCAGGCGCATCGAGCCAGAGCGTCCCGTCGAGTGGGATCGCTGAAAACCGGGTGGCTTCGGCGAGGGTCTCCGCCGGGTGGAGATCGGCGAAGCGCTCGGGGTGGATCCATTTGGCCAGCGCCTCGATGGCGACGACATGGAGCGGCGTATCGTTGAAGAGCTGCCACATCGCACTCACCCGGCTATTCCGCACGGCGCTCAGAGTGGCCAGCCCGGGCTGCGAGAGCAGCTTCGCGAAGCTCGCCGCAGCCGTCTCTCGCGGCACGCCCAGCCCAAGCACGAGGCCGCCGGACTTGGCCATATGCGTGCCGCCGGTCGCGACATAGACCTCCGGGTCCGACGTGATCAGTTGCTCCAGGCTGATCTGCCCGGTCGCGCCTGGCAGCAGCGGCGCGGACATGTTGCGCCCGCCGGCGGCCGTGATGAAATCGTCGAAGGTGCCCTTGCCCGGCGTCATGCAGCATTCCGGCCCGCCGGCATGGGCATGGATGAAGACGGAGGGACGCGTCGCGCCCTCCAGTCGCTGGGCGATCCGGCCGAGCCTGCCTTCGTAGAAGCGGATGAAATCCTCCGCCTGCTGCTCGCGCCCGATCAGCCTCCCGAGGATACGCAGGCTCGGCACCGTGTCGGTAAGCGGCCGCAGGTAGAAATCGACCACGGCCACCGTGATTCCCGCCGCCTCCAGTCGCTGCACGAGATCGCCGGAACCTCGCCGCGTGCCGGCGAGCGAGCCGCTGAGCACGACGAGGTCTGGCGCCAGCGCAACCGTCTTCTCGAGCGAGAAACCGCCCTCCGTCACGCCGTCGCCGACCGTCGGAATGCTGTCGATCATAGGGAAGCGGGCGCGGTAGCGCGCATAGGCATCTGCGTTCTGGCGTTGATGGTCGGCGCCCCAGCCCGCCAGGAGGCTCAGCGGATCGGGATGGAGCAGGCCGAGCGCGTTGAGCTGGCGGCCTTGCGCCAGCACGATCCGCTTCGCGGGGGCAGGCAGCGTGACGGTGCGGCCTAAAACGTCCGTGACGACAACGGGCTGCGCGAGGGCAACGGTTGCCAGCGAAAGCGAAGCCAGCGCCATGGCGAAGGCCCGTCGGGACAGGCGGATAAGAACCGCTCCGGCATGGGTCATGCGGCTGCTGTCCTCTGCATGGCAAGATCGGCGAGCGCGAAGGCGACGGCGCGCGACAGCATCGCCGGAATGACGGAGACGTGGTTCTCGCCCGGGAAGACGACGCTTTCGCAGGACACCCGCCCGGAGGCCTGAAGGCGCACGGCCATCTCGGCGGCATTGTCGACCATGCGGGCCATGCTGAGACGCTGCGCACGCGATGGCGGCGTGCGGGCTGCCCCGGCCTGCTCGTCTTCGCCCACGGCGATCAGCAGGCGACCGGGATGGCCGCCGGCCCGGGCGCGAAATGCCTCCTCCGTCGCCAGGATCGCCCGGTCGTTCCACCAGATCGATGGGCTGCTCGCGACGTAGGACGCAAACAGGCCCGGCCGGGTGAACAGCGTGTGCAAGGCAAAGAGGCCGCCATAGGAATGGCCGACGAGCGCGCACCGACTGGGATCGAGCGGTGCGATCGCGGCCACCGCAGGCAGAATCTCGCCCGCGATGACGTCCAGGAATCGATCCGCCCCGTCAGTCACGGGCAGCAGGTCGCGCTGCCGGCGCTCAACGTCGAAGGGCTTGTCGCCGGGATAGCCGATGCCGAGCACGATGGCCGGGCCGACGCCTGTCACCTCAGAGCGCCCGGCCTGCAGCCGCGCGGCGGTCGCAGCCGTCGCAAACAGTGCATTGCCGTCGACCAGGACGAGCACCGGAAAGCCCCCGGGCGGCGCCGGCTCCGCCGGCATCCCCAGCAGGAGCCGATAGGCCAGCCCGTCGCGTGTCGTGATGTCACGCTGCACGGTTCCCGGCAGGCTGACCGGATCGTCGGATGTCACCGCTCTCGGCACGCCGCGCTCGCTCCTCACCAGCGAT
Source organism: Bosea sp. 124 (assembly GCF_003046175.1). Taxonomy (NCBI): domain Bacteria; kingdom Pseudomonadati; phylum Pseudomonadota; class Alphaproteobacteria; order Hyphomicrobiales; family Alloboseaceae; genus Allobosea; species Allobosea sp. 124. The sequence continues at coordinate 3,532,336 of NZ_PZZM01000001.1, read as the reverse complement.
AGGACAAGGTCGCGAGCACGGTCCGGCGCAGCCCGAAGGAGCACTGCACGGCAGCGTAGCAGCCCGAGATGTATTCCTTGTCGAACAGGTTGTGCGCGTTGACCTGCAGCTTCCAGGCCTTCAGGGCCGGGTTCGCCGCGCCGAAATCATAGCTGATCGCGGCATCGACGAGCGTGTAGTCCGGCGTGAAGAAGGTGTTGCCGGGGTCGCCCGCGCCCTCGCCGACATAGCGCACGCCAGCGCCGAGCCCGAGACCGGCGAGCATGCCCGTCCTGAAGGTGTAGTGCCCCCACAGCGAAGCCATGTGGCGCGGCACGACGGTGGGGCGCTTGCCGAGATCGACGCCATTGCTCTTGGTCACCTCGGCATCGGTATAGGCATAGGCCGCGATCAGATCGAGATTGTCGAACACCGTAGCCCGCGCCTCGACCTCGATGCCGCGCGCCCGCACCTCGCCGGTCTGGACCTGGAAGCCGACATTGGCCAGGTCGCTCGTCGAGACATTGGTCTGCGTCAGCTCGTAAGCCGCCGCCTGGATGAACGCGTTGGCGCCCGGCAGCTCGTATTTGAAGCCGACCTCGTATTGCTCGCCCTCGGTCGGCTTGAACGGCGTTCCGGCGAAGGTCGTGCCCGCGACCGGCTCGAACGAGGTCGAGTAGCTCGCATAGGGCGCAAAGCCGTTGTCGAAATTATACATCAGGGCGACGCGGCCGGTGCGTGCCGTGTCGTCCTGCTTGGTCAGGACGCCCGTGGTGAGGGCTCGCGTGCGCGCCTCGGCACTGTCGAAGCGGCCGCCGACGAGCAACGACAGGCGGTCGAGCTTGATCTGGTCCTGCAGATAGACGCCGTATTGCGTCGTGGTCTGCGAAGTGCCCGGTATGGCCGGCACGACGAAAGGCCGCCGGCCGTAGATCGGGTTGGTGAAGTCGAGCGTCTGGACGGTGCCGCCGGCGCCGGTGAAGGCCTTGCCGTCCATCCAGTAGCCGTCGATGCCGAACAGCAGCTTGTGCGTCAGCGGGCCTGTGCGGAAATCGGCCTGGAGCTGATTGTCGATGCCGGCCGTGCGGGCGCTTTCGTTGGAAGCGGTGACGCGCCGGGTCAGCGTGCGCTGGTCGGCGCCGATGCCAGCGACGGCGACCGTATGCATGCGCGATTCGAGGTCGGAGACGCGGACGTTCTGCCGGAAGGAGAAGACGTCGTTGAAGCGATGCTCGAAGGCATAGCCGAGATTGGCCTGATTGCGGCTGTAGCCCTCATAGCTCGGCTCGCCCGGGAAGAAGTCGCTGCGGATGCGGCCGGCGCGGCTCGGCAGCACTGTGCCGACGGCGGGGATGAAGCCGTAGAAGCCGGTCTCCGGGTCACGCTGGAACGAGGCCATCAGCGTGAAGCTGGTCGCGCCGTTCGGCCTGTAGGTCACTGATGGCGCGACGAAGATGCGCTCCTCGCGGGTGAAATCGACCTGCGTGTCGGCGGCGCGGCCGAGACCGACCACACGATAGAGCCAGGTCTTCTCGGGATCGATCGGCCCGCCGATGTCGAAAGCCATCTGGGCGCGCTGATAGCTGCCGAACTGGAGCTGGACCTCGCCATGCGCCTCGTCCTTCGGGCGCTTGCTGACCATGTTGACGATGCCGCCCGGCTTGACCTGCCCGAAGACCACCGAGGACGGACCGCGCAGCACCTCGACACGCTCCAGCCCCCATGGCTCGTAAGCCGGCACGAGGAAGCTCACGCCGCGCTGATAGCGCAACCCATCGAGATTGTTGATGAAGCCGGCTCCGCCGCCGCTGCCGCCGAAGCCGCGGATAAAGGCGCTGTCATAGCGCCCCGCCGACAACCGCGTCTCCGCCAGCACGCTGGCGGTGTAGCGCAGGGCCTGACCGACGCTCTGCGCGCCCTGGTCGGCCATCTGCTGACGCGTCACCACCGTCACCGATTGCGGCGTCTCGATCAGGGGCGTGTCGGTCTTGGTCGCCGTATCGCTGCGCCGCCCGACATAACCGTTGACCGGCCCGCTCGCCCGCTCGCCCTGAACCTGGATCGTGTCGAGCGTGATGTCGTCGCCGCTCTGCGCCCGGGCTGTGCCCGCACAGATGATGGCTCCGAGCGCGACACCGGCGAGAGCCGTCAGAGGTGCCCGCCGTGCGGGCGTCGTTCCAGCCGCGCCGTCTGTGGCCTTCACCGTGGTGACGCTCGAATGTTCCATCATGCAACCCCGTCTCGCCGACCTGAGGCCGGACCCCTGCCTTGGTATTGCGGGAGGGGAGGGTTGCGGGGCAACACGCTCTGCTTTCGATTCCGGCAGCATTGCTTTCGATTGCGTTTCGAATGCCTGTAATCAGAAACGATGGCCCGCCGGACCCTCGCGCCGATGCGCAGCCGGCTCAGCGCAGGGCGCTCGGCGGCATGCCGAAACGCTTCCGGAACAGGCTGGAGAAATGGGCCGGCGTGTAGCCGACCTGGAATGCCGCCTCCGCCACCGTCATCTCGCCGGAATCGATCAGGGCATGGGCACGCTGCAACCGCTGCTCCTGCAGATAGCCGAACACGCTGGCGCCGAAGAGCTGGCGGAAACCGGAGGTCAGATTGGTCGGGTTTAGGCCGGTCATCCGGGCGAGTTCGGCCAGCCCCGGCGGGTCCTGCAGCCGCGACAGCATGATGTCGCGGGCCTCGCGCACGCGCTCCGCCGTGCGATGCGGCATGCGCGCCGGACGCGCCGGCACATCCGTCATCACGGTGTCCAGCGCCACCGCCGCGAGTTCGAGCGCTTTGCCAGCGAGATAGAGCCGATGCAGGTTGTCGGCGACGGCGGGCTCGGCCAGTTGCAGCGCCAGCGCGCAGAGCGCGGCGCTGGCCGGCCTGACCCAGAGCGCGGCGTCGCCCCGCATGAAGCCGTGCAGCGCATCGAACTGCGCGCCGAACTCGCTCTCGACGAAATCGAGGTCGAACTGAAGCAGCGCGCAGCGCAGTTTGCCGCCGGCCAGGCCGGTGCGTCTCTGCATGTGTTCGCCGCTGTTGGCGGCGATCAGCAGGGACGGACCTGCCACCATCACCGCGGGCCGGTCGTCCAGCTCCAGCGACTGGCGTCCGTCGAGGATCACGCCGATCTTCAACCCCGCCCGCATCGGGCCGACGACGCGCTCGCCCGCCTCGACCTGGAAGCGGCCGGCGGACAGGGAGAGCTTGTTCGAGAAGAGCTGCAATGCGGCGACCGGATGCTGGGCTGGCGGAAAAGCCTTGCCCGAAGACCAGATCAGCTAACGCATGAAGCCATAAAAATCAATATAATCAGTATGTTATATTGATTCTAAGCTGGCCGAACGCAAACCCCACCCTAGCCGCTTGGTGACGGCGCGTCAGGATTCGATCTCGTCCAGTGCCCGGCGCAGCTTCCTGATCAGCGCCGCCCGCCCCTTCTCGTCGGCCGCCCGGTTGACCGTTTCCGTGACATCGAGGAGGAGCCGCGAAAGGTCGTTATGCCAGTCGAGGCGGCCGATCTTCTCCGGAGCCAGACGCCGCGTCCGGTTGAGCTCGACCGCATCGGCACCGGACACGCTCAGTTCGAAAGCCTGGTCCAGTTCGGGGGCGATGATCGTTTCCGGCGGCAACACGGCCGAGAGCCGCTCGCGCAGGCCATCGATCCCGGATTGTTCGCCATGGGTCAGGAAGACGGTGTGGCGGAGCGGGCGTCTCGCCTTGACCCAGTCGACCAGTTCACTCGCGTCGGCGTGGCCGGAATAGAGATCGAGCTGGCTGATCCGCGCCCTAACCTCGATCTCCTCGCCCTGGATTCGCACCCGCCTGGCACCGTCGACGAGAATTCTGCCGAGAGAGCCCTGCGCCTGAAAGCCTGCCATCATGATCGTGGCGTTCTTGCGCCAGAGATTGGCCTTGAGATGATGGCGGATGCGCCCCGCATCGCACATGCCGCTGGCGGCGATCACGACGAAGAATCCGCTCAGCCGGTTGATCGCCTTGCTCTGCTCGACCGTCTCGGTGAAGCGGATATCGCGGGAATTCAGCGCCTGCCGAAGGACCTGACCCTGCTCGATCTCGCCGGCATGGCGCTCGAAGATGGCGCTCGCGCGCGTCGCCAGCGGCGAGTCGACAAAGATCGGGGCATTCGGGATCGTCCCCGCCTGGGTCAGCAGGAACAGATCGACCAGCAGTTCCTGGGTTCGCTCGACCGCGAAGGACGGAATGATGAGGGGGCCTTGCGCCCGCACCGCGTGGTTGGCTTCCGCAGCCAGCAGGGAGCGCCGCTTCTCGCGCGACATTTCAGGCCGATCGCGATCGCCGTAGGTCGATTCGCAGATCAGGTAGTCGATATCCGACGGCCCTTCCGGCCCCGTCTGGAACAGCTTGTGACCGGGGCCGACATCCCCCGAGAACAGCAGTCGCAACGGTCTGCCGTCACCTTCCTGATCGATCTCAATCTCGACGGAGGCCGAACCGAGCAGATGCCCCGCATTCCAGAATCGCGCTTTGATGCCTTCGGCGACCTGCGACCACGCGCCGTATCCGGCAGCCTTGAACAAGGTGATGCAGGCCATGGCGTCGTCCAAATCGTAGATCGGCGCGACGAGTGGGCGGCCACGCTGAGCGTTGCGGCGATTGAGATGTTCGACCTCGATCTCCTGGATATGGGCAGAGTCGGGCAGCATCACCGAGCACAGATCGATGGTGGCGGATGTTGCATGCATCGCACCCCGGAAGCCGTGCTTGACGAGCTTCGGCAGAAGGCCGCTGTGGTCGATATGGGCATGCGTCAGGACGACTGCATCGACCGATGCCGGCTCGAACGGAAACGCGCCGTAGTTCAGCTCCTTTTCGGATTTCGAGCCCTGGAAAAGGCCGCAATCGATCAGGACGCGCGCCGCGCGGGTCTCGATTTCGTAGCAGGATCCGGTCACGCCGCCGGCCGCGCCGTGGAAACGCAGTATAGGGTTCATCTGTCACCCTGCCTTGCCCGGAGCCTGCCGGCCCCCGACGGATCATGTCGCCGACGCCGCCCGGAAACATCCCGGCGCCGTCGAGACATGCCTAACCGAGACATGCCTAGCGCAGATTCCACGACATATGCCATGGCTTGCCGCGGCGGCGGGAAGACGCAGGGGCCGCAACGCTCAGGCTATCGCGACACGGGAAATGCCGGCGGAGGCGCAGATGCGCAACCCACCGGCACCAGCAGAGGCCTCAGACGCAGCGGCCGCCATCCACCGCGAGCACGGTACCGTTGACCATCTCGGCCTCGTCCGAACAGAGGAACAGGGCCGCATTAGCGATGTCCTGCGGCATCGAGAAACGCCCCCAGGGAATCGTCGCCGTGAAGGCCTTGCGCCTCTCGGGCGTGTCCTCGCCCATGAAGGTCGCCAGCAGCGGCGTCTCGCCGGCGACCGGCGCGATCGCATTGACCCGGATGCGGTCCGGCGCCAACTCCACCGCCATCGATTGCGACAGCAGGTTCGCCGCGCCCTTCGAGCCGTTGTACCAAGTCAGGCCGGGGCGCGGACGCAAGCCCGCCGTCGAGCCAATATTCAGGATGACGCCGCCGCCATGCTCGCGAAAATGCGGCACCACAGCCTTCGCCATCAGGTAGATCGACTTCACGTTGACGGCAAACACACGGTCGAACTCGTCTTCGGTTACGTCGAGCATCGGCTGGTTGCGGTGACTGATGCCGGCATTGTTGACGACGATGTCGAGCCTCCCGACGGTCGCGAGCACGCTCCTGACCGCCTCCTCGACGCTGCTTGCCTTGGCGACATCGCAGGCGACGGCGAAGGCGCCATGGCCGATCGCCGCAGCCGCCTCCTTCGCCTTGTCACCGTTGATGTCGAGCACGGCGACACGCGCGCCTTCGCGCACGAAGGTCTCGGCGATGCCGAGCCCGAAACCCTGCGCCGCGCCGGTAACCAGCGCGGTCTTGCCCTTCAGTCTCATGGTGCTTCCTCGTCTTTTCTGGAGCCCCCATCTTTGGAGGGGCGCGACGCTCCCGGCCAATTCGTTTTGGCGATCCCGCTCAGACGGAAATCCTATGGGCAATGCGGCGGTTGCCCGATCTCCCGGACTTATGGGGCGGATCACGATTCGGTCTTTGACAGCCCACGGCTTTTGCGGCCCGATGGCGCCCAACAAGCCCACCCAAGAAGTCCGTCGAGGAAACGCCTGCATGAAGATCCGCGCCGCAGTCCTGAACGCCAGCCCCGTTTCCGCGCCCTATGCCAAAAGCCGGCCGCTTTCGATCCAGGAGGTCGACCTCGCTCCACCCGGCCCCGGAGAAGTTCTGGTCAGGGTCAGGGCCGCGGGCCTCTGCCATTCCGACCTGTCGGTGATCGACGGAAACCGGCCGCGGCCCGTGCCGATGGTGCTCGGGCACGAGGCGGCTGGCGAGGTGGTGGAGCCCGGACCGGGCGTACATGATCTCAAGAAGGGCGACCGCGTCATCATGGTCTTCGTGCCCTCCTGCGGCCATTGCTCGCCCTGCAGCGAGGGCCGCCCGGCCCTGTGCGAACCCGGCAATGCCGCCAATGGCGTCGGCGAACTGCTCGGCGGCGGGCGCCGGCTCTCGCTCAGTGGAAAGCCGGTGCATCACCATGTCGGCGTCTCCGCCTTTGCCGAACATGCCGTGATCTCGCGCCATTCGCTGGTGAAGCTGGAGGCGGATATTCCCCACGAAATCGCGGCGCTGTTCGGCTGCGCGGTCCTGACCGGCGTCGGCGCGGCCGTGAACACCGCCAAGGTCCGGGCCGGCGAGACGGTTGCGGTCGTCGGCCTCGGCGGCGTGGGCCTGAGCGCGTTGCTGGGGGCGGCCGCCTGCGGCGCCTCGCGCGTCATCGCCGTCGATCTCTCGGAGGAGAAGCTCGCCGTTGCGCGCGAACTGGGAGCCACCGACACCTTCAACGCCGGCGATGCGGGCGTTATCGACGCCATCCGCGCCGCGACCAAAGGCGGCGTCGATCACGGGCTCGAAATGGCGGGCTCCGTCAAGGCGCTCGATCTCGCCTACCAGATCACGCGGCGCGGCGGCACGACGACGACGGCGGGCCTCGCCAACCCGGCCCATACGCTCTCGCTCGCCCCCGTCCGGCTGGTGGGCGAGGAGCGCACGCTGAAGGGCTCCTATGTCGGTTCCTGCATCCCGGTGCGCGACATCCCTCGCTTCGTCGATCTCTACCAGCGCGGCAAGTTGCCGGTCGACCGGCTGATGACCAGCCAGAGTGGGCTCGACGGCATCAATGAAGGCTTCGACGCCTTGAACGAGGGCCGCACGATCCGCCACATCATCATGATGTGAGAGGCCGCCGTTCTCGGGCGATCTAACCCGGCATGCTCGCCCGTGTGGCGAGCATCCGCGTCTTGAACGCCGCCCGCGAAGAGCAAAGACGTGGATGGTCGGGACAAGCCCGACCATGACGGTGAGCCAGAGCGGCTGGCGTCACCCGTGCTTGTGCACGATCGTCTTGGTCACAGCGAATTCCTCCAGCGCGGCGAAGCCCTTCTCGCGGCCGTGGCCGGATTTTCCGGTGCCGCCGAAGGGCAGCTCGATGCCACCGCCGGCGCCATAGCCGTTGATGAAGACCTGGCCCGCCCGCACCTTCTTGGCAACGCGCTGCTGGCGCCCGCCATCCCTGGTCCAGACGGCGGCGACAAGCCCGTATTCGGTCGAATTGGCGAGCTTGATCGCATCGGCTTCGTCCGTGAAGGGGAAGGCGGCGAGCACCGGGCCGAAGACCTCCTCCTGCTCCAGCCGGTTGCCGCGCGGCACCTTCCCGAACAGCGTCGGCGTCACATAGAACCCGCCATTCGGCACGCCCTGCGCGATCTGCCCCTCGGCGATCACCGGAATGCCGGCCTCGCGGGCATTGTCGATGAAGCTCTGGACACGGCCGCGCTGCTTGGCGTTGATCACCGGGCCGCAGTCGAGATCCATCTCCGGCGTGCCGGCGCGCAGCTTGGTGAACTCCTTCGTGACGGCGCCGATGAAGTCGTCATAGACGCGCTCCTGCACCAGGACGCGGCTGCCGGCCGAGCAGGTCTGCCCGGTGTTCTGGACGATCGCCTTGCAGACGATCGGCACGGCGGCGTCGAAATCGGCATCGTCGAAGACGATCTGGGGCGACTTGCCGCCGAGTTCGAGCGTGCAGGGGATCAGATGATCGGCGCAGGCATGCTGCACCATCTTGCCAACCTCGGGCGAGCCGGTGAAGGACATGAAGTCGACGCCGTGATGGGACGAAAGCGCCGCGCCCGCCTCATGGCCGCGGCCGGTGACGATATTGATCGCGCCATCGGGGAAACCGACCTCGGAGGCCAGCACCGCGAGGCGCAGCGCCGTCTGGCAGGCCTCCTCGGCCGGCTTCAGCACGACCGCATTGCCCATGGCGAGCGCCGCCGTCAGCGAGCGGCCGAACATCTGCGCCGGATAGTTCCAGGGCAGAATATGGCCGGTGACGCCATGCGGCTCATGGATGACGTTGACGTTGTAGCCGTTGAGGAAGGGGATGATGTGGCCATGCACCTTGTCGGCCGCGCCGCCATAGAACTCGAAATAGCGGGCCGTCGCGTCGATGTCGGCCCGGGCCTGCGCCATCGGCTTGCCGGTGTCCTGCGCCTCGGTGCGGGCGAGTTCGTCGAAATGGTCGAGCACCTTCAAGCCGAGCTTGGCGATCAGCCGGCCGCGCTCGGCAGCAGTCAGCTTGCCCCAGGCGCCTTCATAGGCGGCGCGCGCGGCCTTGACCGCATCGTCGATGTCCTCGGCCGTGCCGCAGGCAATGCGGGTGAATTCTTCGCCCGTTGCGGGCGCCAGCACGGCCATGGTCTCGCCGCTGCGGCCCGCGACATGGCGGCCGTTGATGAAGTGCTGGGTCATGGGAATTCTCCGAATGCGACAATCGGTGGCTTCTGTCTCGAGAACCACGTCTACGAACTAATGCAGCCCTGCCGCAGCGAGTGAACTCGCCGCCAGGCCGCCGGCCACTTCCGTAACCTCGCCCCGCTCGATCGCATAGGCGCGTTCGGCGAAACTGCGCAGCAGACTGGGGTTGGATTCGGTGATGAGCAACGCGATATCCGGATGGCTGTCGCGCAGTGTGCGCAGGGCAGCCGCGTAGCGCTGGGCCAGAACCGGCGCGAGCCCCTGGAACGGTTCGTCGAGCAGGATGATGCGTGTGCCGACCATCAGCGCGCGCGCCAGCGCCGCCATCTTGCCTTGCCCGCCCGAAAGCCCCGCCGCCGCGCGGTGGCGCAGATCGGCGAGTTCTGGCAGCACCTGGTAGATGCGGTCGAGGCGCCTCGCGATCTCGGCCGCGGGCACCTTCATCACCTCGGCGGGCAGGCGGATGTTTTCCTCGATCGAGAAGCTTGAGAACAGCCGGCGATCCTCCGGCGCATAGCCGATGCCGAGACGAGGCCGTTCATGCGGCGGGACCGTCAGGATCGGCCGGCCGTCGAAGGCGATCATGCCCTCGGTCACGGTCATGAAGCCCATGATGGCACGCAGCAAACTGGTCTTGCCCGCGCCGTTGCGGCCGATCAGCGCCACGGTCGCGCCCTCGGCCAGAGTGAAATCGACCTTGCGCAGCACCTGCACGCCCTCGATCACGGCTGAAAGGCCTTTGATCTCCAGCATGGTCAGACCCCCACCCCGATCACAGTCTCGCGGACCTCCGGATGGTTCAGGATCTCGTCGGGCGTGCCCTCCAGCGCGATCCGCCCGCCCGACCAGACCGCGACGCGGCTGGCATAGCGGGCGACGACATCCATATCGTGCTCGACGAAGATCGCCGTGGTGGCGCGGGCGTCGAGCGCGCGTGTCAGCGTGTCCATGACCTGGAACTTCTCGTGGCTGGAGACGCCCGAGGTCGGCTCATCCATGAAGATCAGCCTGGGTTCGAGTGCGAGCGCGAGCGCAATGTCGATCAGCTTGCGCATGCCCTCGGGCAGCTCCCGGACCGGCCGCCCGGCGGTCTCGCGCAGGCCGACGCTGTCGAGCAGCGCGACCATCTCGTCTCGCTTCGGGTGACGGTCGAGCCGCTGGAAGGGCGACCACGTGCCCTCGCGCGCACTCAGCGCCAGCAGCAGGTTCTCCATCACGGTGTTGTCGCTGAAGAGCTGCGGGATCTGGAAGGAGCGGCCGATGCCGCGCCTTGTGATCGCGCGCGGCGACAGCGCCGTGACATCCTCCCCGGCGAAGAGCACACGGCCCGATTGCGGCTTGAGATAGCCGGTGCAGAGGTTGATGAAGGTGGTCTTGCCGGCGCCATTGGGGCCGATGATCGCGATGCGCTCATTGGCGCGCACCGTCAGGCTCGCCCCATTGGCGGCCTGGACGCCACCGAAGCGCAGCTCGAGGTCGCGGGCTTCGAGGATGAACTCGCTCATCGCGCACCCTCCTTCACCGGGGCCGCCCGCTTGCGGCCGGCGATCAGGCCGTAGAGCCCGGTCGGCGCGAAGAAAATGATGACGAGCAGCATCACACCCAGCACCGCATGCCAGGTCTCCGGCGCATAGACAGCCGCATAGCCGCGGATGATCTGGAACATCAGCGCCCCGAGGAAGGGGCCGGCGACGCCGCCGACACCGCCCAGGATGGCGATGAAGACGAACTCGCCCGAGCGCACCCAATAGGCCAGCTCCGGCGTGACATGGCCGGAGACGAGCGCAATCACCGCTCCGCCCAGCCCCGCCAGCAGACCCGACAGCAGATAAGCGCCATAGAGTACCTTGCGGCTGGACACGCCGAGATATTCCAGCCGCGTCTCGTTCGTCTTGATCGCCTCCAGCGCCTTGCCGCCGGGCGAGACCAGATAGCGCGCCACGCCCAGCGCCGCGATCACCGCAAGCGCCAGCGTGATGTAGAACATCCAGAACTCGAAGGTTTCGCGCTCCAGCGTCATGCCGGCCAGCGTCGGGCGCGGCACGCGCTTGCCGTCGGCGCCGCCCGTGATCGAGAACAGCTTCTCCAGCAGCGAGAAGAACACCATCGAGATGGCGAGGTTGAGCATGCCGAAGAAGATCGCACGGTAGCGCACGATGAAGAGTCCGACCAGCGCTGCGACCAGCCCCGAGGCCGCGGTGGCGATCGGCACAAGCAGCAGCACCTCATGCCCGAACTTCGCCGCCGCCATGAAGGCCACGACATAGGCCGAGAAGGCGAAGAACAGCCCATGGCCGAAGGAGACCTGCCCCGCCCGCAGCAAAACGAGAATGCCGAGCGCCGCCAGCCCCTCGCAGAGCGCCACGGTGAGGATGACCGTCGACCAGGGCGAGACCAGCGGAAAGGCGACGAGCGCGACGAGCAGCACCGCGCCGATGACGATCTGGCGCGACATCAGACCTTCCTCGTTTGCAGCGTGGTGAAGAGGCCCTCGGGCTTGATCAGCAGCACCGCCACCATGATCAGATAGGGGATCAGCACATCGAATTCGGGCGCGAAATAGACTGCAGCCGAACGCCCTAGCCCGATCATCAGAGCCGCGACCGCAGCCCCCTCGATCCGCCCGAGCCCGGCAGTCGCCGCGACCGCGAAGGACAGGACGATCATGCCTGAGCCGATACCCGGCGTCAGCGAGGTCGTGGCCGAGGACAGCGCGCCGCCCAGCGCCGCCAGCGAAGCCCCGATCATGAAGGTGAAGAGGTAGATGCTGGTCGCGTTGATCCCCATCGCCATTGCCGCCTCGCGGTCCTGCGTCACCGCGACGATGGCGCGGCCGAAGGACGTCCGGCGCAGGAACAGCCTGAGGCCGACCAGCACGGCGAGCGCCACCAGCGGGATCAGGATGAGCTGGTAGTTGGTATAGTAGATGCCGAAGACCTCGACGGTGCCGAGCCAGTTCATCGGCGCGTTGGCGAAGAGCGGCCGCACGCCGAAGATCACCTTCTGCGCATCCTCCAGGATCATGAACACGGCGAAGGTCACGAGGAGCTGCAGCACCTCTTCCTTGCCGTAGATCCGCCGCAGCAGCAGCGCCTCGACCGCGCCGCCGACCACGACACCGACGAGGATGGCGGAGATCAGGAACAGCGGGAAGGCGAGCCAGGTCGGCAGCCCCATCCCGGCGGCAGCGAGCACGGCGCTCGCCGCGACATAGGCGCCGATGGCGTAGAACGAGCCATGCGCGACGTTCAGCACACCGAGCACGCCGAAGATCAGCGACAGCCCGACCGCGACCAGGAAGATCAGCGAGCCATAGGCAATGCCGTCGAGCGCGGCGAGGAAGAGCATGTCAGGAGGCATTGGGTTTCCGCGACCTGTCCCCCTCCCCCTTGTGGGGAGGAGTTAGGGGTGGGGGGCGTCCCGCTCGGCGAGCGGGTTGAAGATAAGGAGCAAGATGGCAGCAGCGACAGTGCCCAATCAGGACGTCGATCACTTTGGCTTTGCGCCCCGCAGCCTAACCCCTCCCCACAAGGGGAGGGGTTAGGGCCGAGGTTCCAGCGCCCCCTACTTCACATAGTCGAAGGTCTCGATCGACTTGTCGTTGACCAGTTCCGGCTTCACCTTGGCGAACCAGTCGAGCGACTTCTCGCCGACCGGCGTCGTCACCAGCTTGCCCGGATAGAGCGCGATCTTGTCGTAGACCGCAAAGGGGAATTCCGGCACGCGCTTGGTCGTGCCGAGCATCTGGTCTTCCAGCCCCTGATGGTCCGAGCGGATGGTGATCGTGCCCGTCAGAGACTTGAACTCCAGCCCCTCGAAGGCGGCGATAACCTGCTCCTTGCTGGGCCATTTACCGCCGGCAGCCGCTCCGGCCTTCTCATACGCCTTCACCAGCCCGGTCACGGCCTGGTTCATGTGGAAGGTCGGGTAGATCGGATAGACCCCGGTCTTGTCCTTGTACTTCTTCACGAAGCCCTGCATCTCGGCGGTATTCTTATATTTCGGGTGCAGGAAATAGTGATCGCCGCGCGAACCGACGATGACGCCTTCGGGCATGACGTTGCCCAGCCGCTCCATCGAGCTTTCCGCCAGCGGCAGCACGAAAGTCGACTGCTTCAGCAGGCCGCGCGCCGCGGCCTGCTGAACGAATGTGTCGAGATCGCCGCCCCATGAGGTCGAGATCACCACATCCGGCCGCAGCGCAGAAAGCCGCGTGATCTCGGTCGAGAAATCGGGCGCTCCGAATTTCGGGAAGAGCTCGGCCACGACCTTGACGTCGGGCTTCAGTGCCTTGAGCCCGGCCTGCAGCAAGGCCCAGGACTCACGGCCCCAGGCATAATCCTGGTTGACCACCGCGATCGTCTTGAAATCGGGCTTTACCTTCATGAGGTAGAGCAGCGTGGCCATCATCTCGGCGCCGGCATGGCCCTGGGTGCGGACCGAATACTTCCACTTGCCCTCCTCGAAGATCGTCTGCGTGCCGCAGTCCCACATCACATTGACGACCTTGAGGTCTTCCGCGACGGGAGCCAGCGCATTGCAGGAGCCAGACGAGATCGCGCCGAACATCACCTGCGCGCCCTGGTCCTGCACGACGCGACGATATTCCGAGATGAGTTGGTTGGTGCCGGCGCCCTCGTCGACATAGACCGGCTTCACCGGCACGCCGAGAATGCCGCCCTTGGCGTTGATCTCCTCGAAGAACAGGTCCGCCGCATTCTTGCCCGGCACCCCGAACACCGAAGCCGGCCCGGACAGGAAGGTCGCGACCCCGACCACGAGTTCCTTCGGCTTGTCCTGCGCCAGCGCCGGCAGCGCCATCAGCGCCCCCAATGCGAATACAGCCACAGCAGATCCCTTGATGGCCATCGTCTCTCTCCCTGGATTCCTCCGGAGCGCGCTCTTGGCGGCGCACTGCCTGGAACCAGAGGGGGGCATGGGCGGCACAGCAGGACAAGTAGGATAAAACGATGAGGGCCATAGCGATTTTCTATGGAGATCACCGGGCAGCGAGGATTTCGCTATGCCCCTCATCGCAAAACCCTATTTGACTTCAAACCCCGTTCCACGCCCCGTCTGCGACAATTGCAGACCCAATGCGGACCGCCGGAACGATGACTGACGCCCTCAAGGGAATTCTGGTGGTTGCGCTCGAGCAGGCCGTGGCTGTTCCGACCGCGACCTGCAAGCTGGCCGATGCCGGAGCGCGGGTGATCAAGCTGGAGCGCTTCGAGGGCGACTTTGCCCGCGGTTATGACGACTACGCGAAGGGGTTGTCCTCCTATTTCGTCTGGCTGAACCGGGGCAAGGAATCCTGCCGCGTCAATCTCAAGCAGGCCGATGACCGCGGCATGGTCGAGGCCATGCTCGCGCAGGCCGACATCTTCATCCAGAACCTCGCGCCCGGTGCAACCGCCCGCCTCGGGCTCGGCGCGGCCGAACTGCGCGCGCGCTATCCCCGGCTGATCACCTGCGACGTCTCGGGCTACGCGCCGGGCACGCCCCACCACACCCGAAAAGCCTACGACCTGCTGGTTCAGGCCGAGTCGGGACTCGCGGGGATCACCGGCACGGAAGCCTCGGGCCCCTCGCGCATCGGCGTCTCGATCGCCGATATCGCGACCGGCCAGGCGGCCTATGCCGCAATCCTGGAGGCATTGCTGCGGCGGGCGAAAACCGGCGAGGGCTCGGCCATCCAGCTCTCGCTCTTCGATACGCTGGGCGACCTGATGAACGTGCCCTATCTGACAAGACGTTATGGCGGCATCGAACCCCCGCGCCTGGGCCTCGCGCATCCCTCCATCGCACCTTACGGGGTCTTCGCCACCGCCGATGGCAACCTGCTGATCTCGATCCAGAGCGAGCGCGAATGGCAGATCCTGGCCCGCGAGGTGCTGGGCAGCGCGACGCTGGCCGACGATCCGCGCTTCGCCAGCAATGTCTTGCGGGTACGGCAGCGCGAAGCTGTCGATGCGCTGGTGCAGGACCTGCTCGCGACGCGGCCCTTCGCCGAGGTCACGGCTGCGCTCGACCACTACGCGATCGCCTATGGCACGGTCTCCAGCGTCGGCGATCTCATCGCCCATCCTGCCGCGACGGCGCTGCCGGTCGAAACTCCCTCCGGTTCGGTCGAGGTTCTCGCCCCACCGGCGATCGTCGATGGCGAGCGGGTGCGGATGCGGCCCGTGCCGGCGCTCGGCCAGCATGATGAAGCGCTGCGGGCGGAATTCGGCGCCGGCCGCTAAATCGGGAAACGACAGACAAGGCTCATGACAACAGCTTCAGACCATGCCGAGATTCGTGACGCCGTAGCGCGTCTCTGTGCAGGCTTCCCCGGCGAATACTGGCGCAAGCTCGACCGGGAGATGGCCTATCCGGCGGAATTCGTCGCAGCCCTGACGGAAAGCGGCTTCCTCTCGGCCCTGATCCCGGAAGCCTATGGTGGCGCAGGGCTCCCGCTCTCGGCCGCCGCCGTCATCATGGAGGAGATCCAGCGCCAGGGCTGCAATGGCGCGGCCTGCCACGCGCAGATGTATGTCATGGGAACGGTGCTGCGGCACGGCTCGGAGACGCAGAAGCAGGCCTGGTTGCCCCGGATCGCCTCGGGCGAGCTGCGCCTGCAGGCCTTCGGCGTGACTGAACCGGCCAGCGGCACCGACACGACTGCGTTGCGCACCACCGCAAGGCGCGAGGGCGACGTCTATGTCGTCAACGGCCAGAAGATCTGGACGAGCCGTGCCGCCCAGTCCGACCTGATGCTGCTGCTGGCCCGCACCACGCCGCGCGACCAGGTCGCCAAGCGCACGGACGGGCTCTCGGTCTTCATCCTCGACATGCGCGAGGCGCTGAAGGCCGGCCTGACGATCCGGCCGATCCGCACGATGATGAACCACGCCACCACCGAGGTCTTCTTCGACAACGTCCGCACTCCCGCCGAAAACCTCGTCGGCGAAGAGGGCAAGGGCTTCCGCTACATCCTCTCGGGCATGAATGCCGAGCGCATCCTGATCGCCGCCGAATGCGTCGGCGACGCCAAATGGTTCATCGAGAAAGCCTCTGCCTATGCCAGCGAAAGACAGGTCTTCGGCCGCCCGATCGGCCAGAACCAGGGCATCCAGTTCCCGATCGCCAAGGCCTACGCCAACATGCGCGCGGCCGAGCTGATGGTGCGCGAGGCAATCCGGCTTTACGAGGCCGGCGAGAACCCCGGCGCGGAGGCGAACATGGCCAAGATGCTGGCGGCGGACGCCTCCTTCGAAGCCGCCAATGCCTGTATCCAGACCCATGGCGGCTTCGGCTTCGCCGAGGAATACGACATCGAACGCAAGTTCCGCGAGACGCGGCTCTATCAGGTGGCGCCGATCTCGACCAACCTGATCCTGTCCTATCTCGCCGAGCATGTCCTCGGCATGCCGCGATCGTATTGAAATCCGTTTGAAGACAAGGCGCGGGGAACCCGCTCCCATAGGAAGAGGGCAGGGTGAGGGGCGGCCGTTCGACACCGCAGCCGCCGTTGGACGACAGCTGCGGTGTCAAACCGCCAGCACCGCACCCCTGCCCCTCTCCTTACAGGAGAGGGGGTTCCCGCACCCAATCCAGGAAGGGCGCATCATGGATATCGAGCATCTCAAAACCTGGATGGGCCGCACCGAGGAGGCCTCGGACCTCGTCACGCCGCGCCTGATCGCAAGCTACGCCGCGACTTTCGCCCCGCATCTGGCGCCCTGCCCCGCGGGCGATGCTCCGCTCGCCCTGCACTGGTGTCTCGCCCCGCCGATTGCCCCGATGGCGGCGCTCGGCGCGGACGGGCACCCGGCCAAGGGCGATTTCCTGCCGCCCGTGCCGCTCCCCCGCCGGATGTGGGCGGGCGGCAGCATCGCGACCATGGCGCCGTTGCGCGAGGGCGACCTCGTCACGCGGCGCTCGCGCATCAGCAACGTCACCGCCAAGGAGGGTCGCACCGGCCCGCTCTGCTTCGTCGCCATCGACCACGAACTCTCCACGCCGCGCGGGCTGGCGCTGCGCGAGCGCCATGACATCGTCTACCGCGAGGCCTCCAGCCTTCCCGCCGCGCCCGCCGCCGCAGCCGAGCCGCAGCCAGCCGAACTGAGCTGGACGGTCGAAGCCGGGCCCGTGCTGCTGTTCCGCTACTCGGCGCTGACCTTCAACGGTCACCGCATCCACTACGACCTGCCCTATGTGACGCGGGAGGAAGGCTATGCCGGGCTCGTCGTCCATGGCCCGATCCAGGCGACGCTGATGCTCAACATCGCTGCGGTCCTGACGGGACGTTCGACCCTGAAGCTCGACTATCGCGGCGTCAGCCCGCTGATCGCGGGCGCCGCCTTCGTTGTGAAAGCCCGGCGGCAGGAGGATGGAACCATCCGGACCTGGACCGAGGGCGCCGACGGGCGCCTGCGGATGGAGGGAACGGCCCGCGCCCTGTGAGGGGCCTCGCCGGGACGGGCCTCAACCGTAGAGCGTCGGCGGGCCGCCATCCTCGCCCAGGGTCGCGGTCCAGGTCTCGTCGCTGACGAGGCCGCGCAGGATTTCCCAGGAGAGCTGGCCGATGGCGCGGGCTGCCGCCGGCATCGGGCGCTCGGTCGAATAGGCGAGATATACCTTGCGATAGAGCGACGGCCGGGCGAGCGGCCAGGTCTGGAAGACCCCGGCTTTCTCCTGTCCCGCCACGGCCATGCGCGGCAGGATGCTGTAGCCGAAGCCCTGCTCCACCAGCCGCTTGATCTGGCTGTAGGATTCGATCTCGATCGCCGGCTGGATCGTGGCTCCCGCCTCTCCGGCCGCCTCGTCGATCTGGTCGCGCAGGCCATGCCCGAGGCCCGGCAGGATCAGCTCCAGCGCCGCCGCATCGGCCATCGCGACCGTCTCCCCCGGCGCTGCGGGCGGGCTGCCAGCCCCGACGGCTGCAAACAAGCAGAGCTCCTCGGTCAGGACATGGTGGATGCCGAGGCCCTTCAGGTCCGAGGTCGAGTAGATCATGGCGAGATCGACTTCGCCGCGCCGCAGCCAGTCCAGCACGAAACCGCTCATCGCCTCGGCGATGCGGATGCGGATCGCCGGGTAGCGCTCCCGCGCCGCCTGGATCAGCGGCACGCTGAACTGCTCGCTCACCGTCCCGGGAAGCCCGATCCTGACCTCCCCGCCAGGCAGCTCGGCCTCGCCACGGACCTGCTCGCGCAGCGCCCCGAACTCGGCGAGGATGATGCGGGCCCGCGTCAGCAGGCGCTCGCCGGCTTCCGTCGGCAGCACCCCGCGCGTGCCCCGATGCAGCAGCGCGACGCCGAGCTCGTCCTCCATATGGCGCAGATGCTGGCTGAGCGCCGGCTGTGCCACGCGCAACTTCGTCGCCGCCTTCGAGAAGGAGCCCTGCTCGACAATGGCCGCAAAATAGCGGAGCTGGCGTAAGTCCATCGCCGTTTTCGTCTCGCAGTGGCCGCGCGGATGCCGCCCGCCTCAATAGCGGCGCGACGCCGCGATGACTAGGCCGCGGCCGCTCTCCACCGCCGCGCGCGGCAGCTTTGCGTTATGGTGGCTAGAGCGAACCGATATTGGTCCGGGCTTCGGCGCAGGTGCATCGTCCCCGCGGGCGGATGGCGGACGCGAGCGGCCGACCCCGCACGACCAACGACAACATGCCGGCGGCCAACGCCGGAACCCACACCACACAGGAGGAAATGCCATGTCGAACGACCAGTTCACTCTGCCGTCCGCCAGCCGTCGCGGGTTCCTGGGCTCGGCCGCGGCGCTCGCAGCGGGGGCTGCTTTCCCGATGAGCGTCCCGGCCCTCGCGAAGGCGCCGCTGTCGAAGACCCAGCCGGCCTATTTCTACCGCTTCATGCTCGGCACGGCCGAGGTCACGGTGGTCTCCGACGGGCCACTGCCGCTGGGCGACCCCGGCTCCAGCTTTCTCGGCGTGCCCAAGGAGACCGTCTACGGCATGCTCGATGCCAGCTTCCTGCCCAAGGACAATGTCGTCCTCGAGCAGAACATCCCCATCGTGAACTTCGGCGACAGGCTGGTGATGTTCGACACCGGCATGGGCTTCTCGAAGGCCTTCGGCCCGACCACCGGCCGGCTGCTCAAGAGCCTGGAGGAAGCCGGCATCAAGCCCGGCGACATCGACGACATCGTCTGCAGCCATGCCCATATCGACCATATCGGCGGCATCTGCACGGCCGACGGCAAGGCGCTCTTCCCGAATGCCCGCATCCATATCAGCCAGATCGATTTCGATTTCTGGACCGATGAGAGCAAGCTCGGTTCGCCGCTGAAGGCGTTCATCGAGCATGCCCGCGCCAACCTGCTGCCGGTGCGCGACCGCATCGTCTTTTTCAAGGACCAGCAGGAATTCCTGCCGGGCATCCAGGCCATGGCCGCGCCCGGCCACACGCTCGGCCACCACATCTTCAAAGTCGCCTCTGCCGGCAAGTCCTTCGCCTTCCTCGGCGACCTGACGCATCACGCCGTCCTGCTGACCGAGAACCCCCGCCTCGAATTCGCCTATGACAGCGACCCGAAGCAGGCGGTGCAATCGCGCGTCAGGCTGCTGACGATGCTCGCCGAGGAAAGGATGCCGGTGATGTCCTATCACTTCGCCTGGCCGGGCTTCGGTAATCTCACCAAGGCCGGCGACGGTTTCCGCTACCTGCCGGCGCCAATGCAGATGCTGCCCGGCTGACCGCTCGGGCAAGGCCGACGCGGGAGCATGCCGGCCATACCCGGATGCTCCCGTTGCGCGTTACGCGGCCGGATAGGCCGTGTCCGACAGATACGCTTCGAACACGGCGGCGGGCTCCGCCTCGTCGATCTCGATCTCGGCTTCGAACAGGCGCTGGAAGGCGATCTCCGCCGCGCTCATCCCCATCGTCGGGCTGCTGATGAAGTAGAGATCGGCGCCGAGGTCGTCGCCCGCGCCCGACAGGTTCCACAGCGTGCCGGCATCGACCGCGTCCTGTACCGGGGCCAGCGGCAGGATGCCGATGCCCATGCCGGCCGCGATCATCCGCGCGACCTCCTCCAGATTGGGGCTCGACCCGACGGTACGGTTGCCGAGTCCCGCCCCCTCGCGCAGCGCGACCATGGGTTCCAGCGCTCCATCCTGCCCGCAGGCGAGCGCGACGAAGGGCTCCTCCACCAGATCGTGCAGCGGCACGTTGCGCCGGCCGTAGAGCGGATGGTCGCGCCCGCACAGGATGCCGAACTCCTCGCGCAGCAGGCGCTTGCAGCTCAGGCCGGCAAGCGGATTCGGCAACAGGCAGATCCCGAAGGGCCCGAGCTTCTGCGATACCGAGCGCACGATATCGTGGCTGGTCGCGACATCGATGCGGACTGTGACAGAGGGGTGCTTGCGGTTGAGGCGGCTGAGAGCCCGGTCGAGCGCCGGCAGGACGACATGGGTGACGACCTGGATGCGCACCAGCCCGGTGAGCTCGTCATGCTCCTCGGACAGCTTGTCGCCGATCCGCGCAACGCTGCGATAGATGTCGACGCATTCCTTGTAGAGCAGCTCGCCGCGCTTGGTCAGGACAAAGCGCCGGCTGTCGCGCTGCACGAGCTGGCCGCCGAGCGTCTCTTCCAGCCGCTGCAGGGCGGCGCTGACCGAGGGCTGGCGCACCAGCAGCCGATCCGCCGCACGCGTGATGCTGCGCTCCTCGACGATCACCAGGAACGTGTGCAGGAGGTTCCAGTTCAGGTGATGCAGTTTCGGACGCTTTGCCGTCACGGACCCTCTCCCCGGCTCTGCGCCGGCTTCCTCTCGCGAAGCCCCCTTGTCGCCCCCGCGGAACGGAAGCGCAAGCCAGCCCCCGCCGCGTCGCGCTCCCGCAGGCACGGCGGCAACATTCGGCATGCAGGGCGCATGCCGTTCGTCGTCCGGAGGCGGAACGCGGTCAGGAACGCGTGGCATCGAGCGCATCGCGCACGCCGTCGCCGAGCAGGTTGACCGCCAGGATCAGCAGGCAGAGGGCGGAACCCGGCAGCGCGATCAGCCACGGATCGAACAGGATCTGCTCGCGTCCCTCCGCGATCATCAACCCCCAGGACGGCGTCGGCGGGCGGGCACCAAGGCCGAGGAAGGACAGGGCAGCCTCGAGCAGGATAACGTTGGCAACCTCCAGCGTCGCCACCACGATCAGCGTGTTCTGCAGGTTCGGCAGGATGCTCCGCAGCATCAGGAAGAGATGCGAGGCGCCGAAGGACCGCGTCGCCTGCACGAATTCGCGGCTGCGCAACCCCTGCGTCGCCGTACGCACCACGACGGCGAAGCGGTCCCAGAGCAGCAGGCTGAGCACGATCGCCAGCGTCTGCAGCGAAGCCCCGCCGAGCGCGACCGCCGCCAGCGCGACCAGCACGATCGGCAGCGACAGCCGCGTCGTGATGATGAAGCTGATCGCCATGTCGGTGCGGCCACCGAAATAGCCGGCGAGAAGGCCGAGCATCGTGCCGATCAGCCCGGCACAGAGCGTGACGCCGAGCCCGATGCCGAGCGAAACCCGCGCGCCGAAGATCAGCCGCGAGAGATAGTCGCGCCCGAGATGGTCGGTGCCGAGCCAGTGTGAAGGGTCGGTTCCCGCCTGCCAGAACGGTGGTAGCAGCCGCTTCGTCAGGTCTTGCGCAATCGGATCATGCGGGGAAAGCCAGGGCGCCAGCAGGGCGATCAGGGCGAGGACGGCCAGTATGCCGCCGCCGACGAGGATGCCGGTCTCGCGCCTGACCCGCCGCCACAGCCTGCGCCGTTCCAGAATGCGGGGATCGAGATCGAGCACCGTCATGAAGCGCTCCTCAGGCGCGGGTCGAGCCAGGCATTGATCACATCGGCGGCGGTCGTCAGCGTGACGTAGACCAGCGAGAGGATCAGGATGATTGCCTGCACGACGGGGAGGTCGCTGCGCAGGAGCGATTCCCAGGCGAGGCGGCCGAGCCCGTTGATGGCGAAGACGCTCTCGATCACGATCGAGCCCGACAGCATCAGGCCGAACTGCACCGCGGCCAGCGAGACCAGTGGCAGCACGGCATTGCGGAGCGCGTGGACCAGCAGGACGCGCGCCTGCGCCGCGCCCTTGGCGCGCGCCGTGCGGATATAGTCGGCACCGAGCACCTCGATCATGCCCGCCCGCGTCAATCGCATCAGCGCCGGCATCGCATAATAGCTCAGCACCACGACGGGCAGGATGTAGCCGCGCCAGCTTTCCGTGCCCGAGATCGGGACCATGTCCCACCAGACGCCGAAGACGACGATCAGGATCAGCCCGAGCCAGAAGCTCGGGATCGCCTGCCCCGTCACCGCGAGTAGCAGGGCGAAACGGTCGAGCCAGCCGCCGGGCTTCAGCGAGGCGAGGATGCCAAGCGGCACCGCCACCAGCATCGCCAGCACGAAGGCGGCGCTGCCGAGCACCAGCGTCACCGGCAGCCGCTCCCCGATGATCGCGGCGACGGGGATGTTGAAATAGAGGCTCGTGCCGAAATTCCCGGTCAGCGCCCGGCCTAGCCAGGCCACGAACTGGATCAGGACCGGCCGGTCGAGCCCATAGGCCTGCCGGATCATCTCGACATCCTGCGCGCGTCCCGCCTGCCCGGCGAGCACGACAGCGGGATCGCCCGCGACGAACATCAGGCCGAAGGCGATGCCGGAGACCGCGAGCGCGACGAGAACGGCGACGATCAGGCGGCGCGTGAGGAAAGGCAGCATCGCGGATTTCGTCCAGAGGCTGTGTGATGAGTGGGCATTTGGCGACGAGCGCCGGCCGATGGGCGAACCGTCATCCTGGACAAGCCGCGAAGCGGCGCAGCTCCGGAATCCATCGTAGAATGTTGCGCTCTACGATGGATCCCGGGACGACCTGCGGCCGCCCAGGATGACGATATGTTTTCGAGGCCGGGCGCGACAGCCAGACCCGCGAGACTTACTTCCAGCTCGACAGCCACCAGCGCGCGAACTCGTCCGGATGCGGCTTGAACACCAGCGAGGCCGACAGCCCGTAATTGATGTTGAAGTCGTACATCGGCAGCCAATAGGCCTGATCGGCGATCTTCTTCAAAGCCTTGGCGTAGTTGTCCTGCCGCAGCGCGCGATCCTGTGCCTGATCGGCAGCGGTGACGAGATCGATCACCTCCTTGTCCTGCACCATGTCGTCGGCGCCGCCGCCGAAGAAATTCGAGATGATGAAGGCGACGTCGCCCGTGCCGTAGCTACCCCAGTTGGTGAAGAAGGCCGGCAGGTCCCCCGCGCGCCACTTCTGCACGCCGGCCGCGAATTGCTGCTCGTTCAGCGTGACGCGGATGCCGGCCTTGCCGAGATCGGACGCGACCGCCTCGGCGACCGGACGCGGCATCGCGGCGAAGACCATCTCGATGTCGATCCCGTTCGGGAAGCCGGCCTCGGTCAGCAGCGCCTTGGCCTTGGCGGGGTCGAAATCATACTTCGCGACATCCTGCGCGCAGCCGAACTGCTTGGGATTGCAGGCGGCGTTCAGCACCTGCGAGGCGCCGCCGGCAAAGGCCTTGACGATCGCCTCGCGATTGACAGCGTGGTTGATGGCGCGGCGCACCAGCACGTTCTTCGTCGGGTAATCCTTGCCCTTGGCCGTCACGGTCATGCCGACATAGGCGATACGCATGATCGGGCCGTTGACGATCTGGACGCGGCTGGCGAGCCGGGCCGCCTGGTCGGGCGGAATCCGCCAGGTCCAGTCGAGCTTGCCGGCGAGCAGTTCGGCGAACTGGGTGTTCAGCTCGGGGATGGTGCGCACCACGATCTTGCCGATCGCGGGCTTGCCCTTGGGGCTGCCGGCATAGTGCCCGTCAAAGCGCTCGAAGGCATAGCGGATGCCGGGCGTCATCTCGGTAAGCTTGTAGGGGCCGGTGCCGACGGGCTTGGCCGCCATGCCGGCCGAGCCGCCCTCCTTGAAATAGGCTGCCGGATAGATCGGCAGGGCGTCCGCCAGCATCTCGATGGCGCCCGCAAAGGGCTTGGCCAGCTTGATCCGGACCTTGTAGTCCGAGACCTTCTCGACCTTCTCGATCCAGTCGACAGAGATCCGGAAGCGCGTGCCGTAATTGGGATCGAGCACGGTGTTGAGCGTGTAGACGACGTCGTCGGCGCTGAACTTCGCGCCGTTGTGGAAGGTCACGCCCTCGCGCAGGTCGAACTCCATCGTCATCGGATCGACGAAGCGCCAGGCCGAGGCCAGAGCCGGCTTGATCTCGCCGGTGTCGAGATCCTTGTAGAGCAGCCCGTCATAGATGTGCCGGGCCAGGATCAGCCCCTCGCGCCCGGCGATCTTATAGGTGTCGAGCGCCTCGGGTTCGAGCGCGAAGGCGACATTGAGGGTGTCGTCGGCCTTGCCGGCGAGGGCCGGCTGCGCCGACATTCCAAACAGCGTAAGGGCGACGCCGCCCAGAAGCGATGCAATTGCGAAACGTGTCATCGATCAGATCCCCTGTTGTTATGATTCGGCGAGCCCTCCGCCGCAGCGCCTGCTTTGCAGGTCGGCTGCATCGGTTGCCTGTCGACATCGCGGATGGCCGAGGCGGGCTGTCTGCCTCGACCATAGGTCAGCCCGCCAGCCGCGGCCTAATAGACAGTTCCTATGAGACGAATAGGTGGGGTGGCCTCGGCAATGGCGCGATCACGCCACCGCGTCGGCCTCACCGGTCAGCACATAGCCCGGCAGCCGCGAGAGCACCCCCGTGACCGGGCGCAGATGCTCCTCGAGCACGGCGCGGGAACGGACCTCGTCATGTTCGCGCAGGGCGGCCAGAAAATCGCGGTGCTCGCGGCGAATGCGTTCGATCCGGCCGGGATCGGCCGCGAGCGCGCGCATCGCCACGCGCTGCTGGCGCGCGCCCAGCGACTGGTAGAGTTCCGAGAGCACCTCATTGCCGAGCGCCCGAACCATGACGAAATGAAACTCGCGGTTGAGCTCGACGCGGGCGAAATGGTCGGCCCCCGCGATCTCGTCCATGCGGTCGAGGATCGCCTCCATGCTCGCCGGCAGCACGATCTTCTCGCGGCAGATGCGGGCGATCGCATAGCCCTCGATCATCCGCCGCGTCTCGTAGAGATCGGCGAGCTCCTGTGCCGTGACCTGCCGGACGAGTGCGCCGCGGCGCGGCAGCAGATCGATGAAGCGCTCGGCCTCCAGGCGGTGGAAGGCCTCCCGCACCGGCGTGCGTGAGACGCCCATGGCAGACGAAATCTCTTCCTCCTCGATGAAGGAACCGCCCGCGAAGACACCGCGCAGAATCTGCTCGCGGACATAGGCGTAGACGCGTTCCCGCGCCGGACCCCGTTCTGCTTCCTGCGCCGCGACCGGCATCATCACATTCACCGCTGCCAGCCTCCAGTCTTGATATCCGGTTTCAGTCTAGGCCTTTCCTGTGCCGACATCAAAAATCCACCACGTATACACGGCGCATGACGCGCATGCGCCGAGGGACTGGCAACCGGACACGAATGGCGCTCTTCTTGCCAGAACGGGGACGCCGGACAGACGCATCAAGCGCATCGGCGAAACGACGACAGCGAGGAGAAAGCCGATGACGGACTCACGCCTGACGATCTCACGCCGCACCGTGCTCGCAGCCGGCCTGGCTGCCCCGTTCGCGACGCTGCCCATTCTTTCCAGCCCTGCCCGTGCCCAGCGCGCCAGCGGCATCCTGCGCTACGGGCTCTCGGCCTTCCCGCCGAACCTCCAGCCCTGGGTCTCGACCGGAGCCTCGGCCGGCACGGTCAAGATGCTGATCCACCGCAGCCTCGTCTCCTACGGCCCGAACGGCGAGTTGCGCGGAGAGCTGGCGACGTCCTGGTCGCTCGACGGCGACGGCGCCTGGGTCTTCAAGCTCCGGCCTGGCTGCCTCTTCCACAATGGCGACCCGGTCACGGCCGAGGACGTCAAATGGTCGATCGAGCAGATCGCAGGCGAGAAATCGACCGCCTATATGCGCACGCAGTTCCAGGAGGTCGTCCGTATCGACATGCCCGACCCGGCCACGATCCGGCTGGTGACGAAGACCCCGCAAGCGACTCTGCCGAGCTGGTTCGGCAACTACAACACCTTCATCCTGTCGCGGAAATCGACGCCGACAGATTGGATCGGCGCCGGCCCGTTCCGGCTCGTCGGGCAGGAGCGCGGTACGTCCGTCGAGATCGCCGCCTTCGACAAGTTCTACAAGCCCGGCTTTCCGAAGCTGAAGGGCATCAAGTTCGTCGCCTATGCCGACGAGAATCTGCGCTATGCCGCGCTGCAATCGGGCGATGTCGACATGATCGAATACGTCCCGTGGCAGTCGATGGACGCGGTCGAATCCAACCCGCGCCTGAAGCTCGACAACCAGGAGGGGCCGTTCATGGACGTGCTCTTCAACGGCTCGAAGCCGCCCTTCAACGACCCCCGCGTGCGCCGCGCCGTCGCCCATGCCGTCAGGCGCGACGACATCGTCAAGGTCGCTTTCTTCGGCCGCGGCAAGCCGCTCGAAGGCCTGCCCATCGTCGAGGGCACGCCCTGGTGGGACAAGGAGCTCGCCCATGGCTGGAACTACGACCCCGCCCGCGCCAAGGCGCTGCTGACCGAGGCCGGCTTCGGCAATGGCTTCCAGACCACGCTGCTCGCCACCGCCCAGTTCGGTATGCACAAGGACACCGCCGAGATCGTCCAGCAGCATCTTGCCGCCATCGGCATCCAGTGCGAACTGCAATTGCCCGACTGGTCGACACGGGTCTCGCGCGGCTCGCGCGGCCAGTACGACATGGCGATCCACGGCGTCTCGTCGGACAACAACGATCCCGACGGTTTGACGGTCGTGCTCGATACCACGCTCTCGCCGAGCCATGGCCGCTCCTTCAAGGTCGATGCGCCCCGCACCATTGCAGCACTGGCCAAGGGCCGCGCCGAATTCGACCAGGCCAAGCGCGTCGAGATCTACAAGGAGATGCAGCGCGCCGCCCTTGAGGAGGTGCCGCTCGTCGGCCTCGCCTGGCGCTCGCAGGGCTATGGCATGGACAAGGGCGTGATGGGCTTCACCAACCTGCCGGGCGCACTCTCGAACTCGTCCGGCAACATGCTCGAAGAGACCTATTTCGGATGAGCGCCGCCTGGCTTGCGCGCAAGCTGGCGACGGTGATTTGCCTCGCCTGGCTCGTCGCGACCATCGTTTTCCTGGCGCTGCACATGGTCCCGGGAGACCCCGCCGAACTCCTGCTCTCGACCGGCGGCATCTCGCCGGACCCGGCTTCCGTGGCCGAACTGCGCGAGAAGCTCGGCCTCGACCGGCCGATCCTCGTACAATACGCCGCCTTTCTCGGTGGGCTGCTGCGCGGCAACCTCGGCACCTCGCTGGTCGACGACTATCCGGTCCTGAGCGAGATCGCGCTGCGGCTGCCGCGCACGCTGGAGCTGATCGCGGCCGGAACCGTGCTCGCCATCGTCGTCGGGGGGCCGGCCGGGGTCTATGCCGCGCTCGACCGCGGCGGACGATTCGACCGCATCGCCTCGGGCGTCACCGCCCTGCTTCTAGCCGTGCCTGTCTTCGTCGTCGGCACGCTGCTGGTCCTGCTCTTCGCCCAGACGCTGCGGATCATGCCGGCCGGCGGCTTCGTCGCCTTCTCACAGGACCCGGCGCAGCATCTCAAACTCCTGACCCTGCCCGCCATCGCCATCGCCAAGGGGCTCGCCGCCGTGCTGTTCCGGATGACGCGGGCGGCGATGCTGGACGCGCTCGCGAACGACTATGTCCGCACCGCCCGCGCCAAGGGCCTCTCGCCCAACCGCGTGATCTTCGTGCATGTGCTGCGCAACGCGCTGAACCCGGTCGTCACCGTGCTCGGCCTGCATATGGGCACGCTGCTCGGCGGCACGGTTCTGGTCGAATACGTCTTCAACTGGCCGGGCATGTCGACGCCGCTACTGCGCGCGGTCGAGGGTCGCGACTATCCGATGGTGGTCGGCATCGTGCTGACGATCTCGGTGCTGTTCCTGCTGATCAATCTCGCCGTCGAGGTGATCCACGCGGCGCTCGATCCAAGGGTGGTTCACTCATGAGGGGCGCCCACTCATGAAACGGCTCTGGCTTCCCGGCGGCTTCGTCGCCCTGATCGTGCTGGCCGCGCTCTGCGCGCCGCTCTTTCCGCTGCCCGATCCCGTTCGGCAGGATGTCGCCAACCGGCTCGCCGGGCCGATGTCGGGCTCATGGCTCGGTCGCGACGAGTTCGGCCGCGACGTGTTCTCGCGGTTGGTCTGGGGGGCCCGGACGAGCCTGAGCGTTGCCTTCGCCTCGGCGCTGGTCGCGGGCACCGTCGGCGTTCTGCTCGGGCTGATCGGCGGCTGGGGCAAGGGCGCGGCGGCCTTCCTGTCGGTGCGCAGCATGGACGTGGTGCTCTGCTTCCCGCCCGTGTTGCTCGCATTGCTGGTCGTGACGCTGCTGGGGCCGGGCGCGGCGACGCTGATCCTCGTCCTCTCGGTGCTCTATCTGCCGGGCTTCGCCCGCGTCACCCATGCCGAAGTGCTCTCGGTGAAGGGGCGCGACTATGTCGAGGCGACGCGCGCGCTCGGCGCCCCGCCCTGGTACCTGCTTCTGCGCACCGTGCTGCCCAACATCGCCGGGCCGATTCTGGTTCAGCTTTCGCTCGCGGTCGCCGCGGCGGTCGTACTGGAGAGCGGCCTCTCCTTTCTCGGCCTCGGCGTTGTGCCGCCGGCTCCGTCCTGGGGGCTGATGATCCGCGGCGCCCGCGCCACGATGGAGCAGGCGCCGCTGCTGCTGGTCTGGCCCTGTGCGGCGCTGACCTTGACCATCCTCGCCATGAACCTGCTCTGCGACGGCTTGCGCGACGCCCTCGATCCGCGCACCGCCGGCCGCTGATCTTCACATCATCCAAACCAGCAAGGACCAAGCCCATGGCTGCCAAGACCGATCCCCTCGTCCATATGGGCACGATCACCGGGGGCGAGGCCCGCGAGATCTACAAGGATAATCCCGTGATCCTGCTGCCGATGGGCAGCCAGGAGGACCAGGGCCCGCATGCCCCGATGGGCGACTATCTGCTGGCCGAGAAGATCGCCGAGCTGGCTGCAATCCGCGCCAGCAAGGCCGGCACCCGCACGCTGGTCGCGCCCGTCCTGCCCTTCGGCGGCGCCGACTGGTTCGGCTCGATGATCGGCGGCATCGCCATCTCGCAGGCGACGCTCACGACCGTCATCGCGGAGATGGTCGACTCGCTGCATCGCAACGGCTTGACCCGGATCATCGTCATCAACGGCCATGGCGGCAATGTCGGCCCGATCTCGGAGGTCGCCCGCGAACTCTATTTGCGCGAGCAGATCGTGCTTCCGAGCCTCTATCTCTGGCGCATCGGCTACGGACTGCTGCCCGGCGTGCTCGGCGGTGCCGACAAGGCTGCGGCCGTCGCGGGGCACGGCTCCGACCCGCTGACCTCGATCGGCCTGCACCTCTTCCCGGAGCTGATCCGCAAGGACCTGATCCCCGACGGCAAGCCGCTGAAGCGGGACCCTGTGCTCGACCTGCCGTTCACGGGACTCGGCCTCGCCAGCTTCGAGGGACACGAGGTCGCGATGCCCAACGAATACGACGAGACCTATAATCTCGGCGTCGCCAAGGGCGATCCGCGCCTGTGTTCGGCCGAGACGGGCGTCGCGCTGACCGAGAAGCTGACCGACATCTGCGCCCGCTTCATCACGCATTTCGCCAGCAAGGTCGAAGCCTGACGAAACCCGGCCTGACCATCCCAGCCTGACGACAATGCCGCCGCGCCATGTCGCGGCGGCCCTCCCCTCCATTGCAAGGACGGATGATGATGGCGCCGCTTGCCATCGCTCCGAAAGCATCCCCGCCATGAACACCGTCCCTCCCGCTCCCCGCGTGACCTCTTTCACCTGCGAGAAGCGCCCCGCGACCGGCTCGCGCGGCATGGTCGTGACCAATCATCCGCTCGCCTCCGCCGCGGGCTCGCAGATGTTGCTCGTCGGCGGCAATGCGGTCGATGCGGCGGTCGCCGCGCTTTTCGCCCTGACGGTGGTCGAGCCGATGATGGTCGGCATCCTCGGCGGCGGCGTCGCCCATATCCGCATGACTGACGGCCGCCATGTCGTGCTCGACGGGCTCTCGACCGCCCCGCTGCGGGCAACCGCCGACATGTATGACTGCCTCTCCGACGAGATTGGCAAGCAGCGCGATGTCCGCGACCGTGAGAACGTCGTCGGCCCCAAGGCGGTCGCGGTACCGGGCGCGCTCGCCGGCTGGTGCGAGGCGCTCGCCCGCTTCGGCACGCTGCGGCTCGCAGAAGTGCTGCAGCCCGCGATCGCGCTCGCCGAACGCGGCTTCGTCGTCACGCCCTATCTCTCGAACTGCATCGCCGACAATGCCACCGATCTCGCCCGCGATCCCGGTCTTTCGGCACTGCTGCTGCCGGAGGGCAAGGCGATGGCCGCCGGCGCCCGCCTGGTCCAGCCGGACTACGCCGCCAGCCTGCGCCTGATCGCGGAGATGGGGCCGACCGCGCTCTATGACGGCCCGCTCGGCAAGGCGCTGACGGAATTCATGGCGGCGAAGGGCGGGCTCATCGGCCCCGACGATCTCGCGGCCTACAAGGTCGAGACGCGCGAGCCGGTGCGGGGAAGCTATCGCGGCCACGAGATCGTCGGCCCGCCACCGCCGTCATCCTCCGGCGTCCATATCGCGCAGATGCTCAATATCCTCGAGGGCTACGACATCGGCCCGCTCGGCTTCGGTTCGCCCGACGCTATCCACCTGCTGGCGGAGGCACTCAAGATCGCCTTCGCCGACCGCGCTGTCGCGACCGCAGACCCGGCCTTCGTCGAGGTTCCGGTCGCGCGGCTGATCGACAAGGCCTATGCGGCCGAGCGCCGGGCGCTCATCAAGCTGGACAGGGCGCAGGACTGGAAGGCCGGCCTCTCGGGCGGCGAATCAGCCGACACGACCCATGTCACCGTCGCGGATTCCGATGGCAACGTCGTCACCGCGACACAGACCATCAACGGCCTGTTCGGCGCCTGCACCCAGATCCCCGGCACCGGGATGCTGACCAATAACTACATGTTCAATTTCGATCCCCATCCCGGCCGCGCGCTCTCGATCGCACCGGGCAAGCGCGTCTTCACCTCGATGGCGCCGATGATCGTGCTGAAGGACGGCAAGCTCGCCTTCGCGCTAGGCCTGCCCGGCGGGCTGCGCATCTTCCCCTCCGCCCTGCAGGCGATCGTCAACCTGATCGACCACGGCATGAGTTTGCAGGAGGCAGTCGAGGCGCCGCGCATCTGGACGGAAGGCGGCGTGCTGGAACTGGAGGAGGCCTTCCCCGAGCCGGTCGCCGAAGCGCTCAGGGCGCGTGGCCACCGCATCCTCCGGATGCCCCGCATCGCCGGCGGCATGAACGCGATCCGCTTCAACGAGGACGGCACCCTGACCGGCGCCGCCTGCTGGCGCGCCGACGGCACGCCCGTCGCCATCTCGGGCGGCCTCGCCCGGGTCGGCGCCCGCTTCACCATCTGATTTTCTGCTGATCCCTGCCAGATACGGACCGCTCCATGACCGAGACCATCTGCCTCCTCGACCTGACCAGCCCCGAGCGCGCCGACAGGCTGCGCGCGCTGCTACCGCCCGGCTTCGTGCTGACCCACGGCACCGCACGCGGCGACGAGCACATGAAGCAGATCATCGCGGAGGCGGACTATGCCATCTCCGGCCAGGTCGCCGTCTCCGGCGAGGTTCTGCGTGCGGCAAAGAAGCTCAAGCTGCTGCACAAATGGGGCGTCGGCTACGACAATATCGACATCGCCACGGCGAAGGAGCTCGGCATCAGGGTCGCGCGCACCACGGGCAGCAACGCAATCCCCGTCGCCGAATTCGCGCTCGGGCTGATGCTCTCGGCGCTGCGTTATATCGGCTACGGCCATGCCGAACTGAAGAAGGGTCACTGGAGCACGGGGCATCTGCCGGGCGACACCTTCATGCTGTCGGGCAAGACGGTCGGCATCGTCGGCTTTGGCGCGATCGGCCAGAACGTGGCGAGGCTGCTGAAGGGATTCGGCTGCACGATCCTCTATACGAAACGCCAGCCGCTCAGCGCAGCCGAGGAAGCGGTGCTCGGCGTCCAATACGCCTCGATGTCCGAGATTCTGGCGCAAGCCGACATCGTCTCGCTGCACTGTCCGCTGACCCCGGAGACCACCGACCTGATCGATACGAAGGCCTTCGCCGCGATGAAGAAGACCGCGGTGCTGATCAATGTCGCGCGCGGCGGCGTCGTCAACGAGAGCGATCTCGTCGTCGCCCTGCGAAACCGCGAAATCGCGGGAGCGGCAATGGATGTCTACTCGGTCGAGCCGCTGCCAGCCGACAGCGAACTGCTCACGCTCGACAACCTCGTCGTCACCCCGCACCTCGCCGCGATGGCCGCCGACAACTTCGCGCCGACCGTCTCGCGCATGTTCGCCAACATCGCCCATGTCTCGCGCGGCGAGCCGATCCCGGCCAAGGATCTCGTGGTCTGAGGATCTCGAGGTCTGAGGCCTGCATCCGGGCGCCCCCTCCGACCGTCCGTCGCCAGGCCCTGCAGTTCGAAATCCGCTCGCGCAGTCGCCGCCGCAGGCCTGCTTGACCTGAATCAAGGCCCTCCTGCGTCGCGCCCGCTAAGCGTGACCTCTGACGGCGTGCGCAAAGAGCGCGGCGGGACGAGCAGGGGCTGGGCATGGCGACGACGGGCAATCCGATCAGACACGCGACGACGGGCGAGGTCGCCGGCATATTGCTGGCTGCGGTTGCTTTCCTCGGGCTTCTCCTCATCGCGGCGATGACGGACCACCCGGCTTACGCCTTCCATGCCTTCGTCGGCATGGCGGCGGCACTGGCCTCGATCTTCCTGATCGCGAATCGGTGCTTCAAGCCGGGCGCTGTCCCGGCTCCGCAGGAGATCGACGGCCGGCCCAACTACAACATGGACCCGGTGAAATTCGGCACCATCGCCTCGATGTTCTGGGGCATCGCCGGTTTCACCGTCGGCCTGATCATCGCGCTGCAACTCGCCTTCCCCATCCTGAATTTCGATTTGCCCTGGATCAATTTCGGCCGGCTGCGCCCGCTGCACACCTCGGCGGTGATCTTCGCCTTCGGCGGCAACGTGCTGATCGCGACCTCCTTTTATGTCGTGCAGCGCACCTCGCGTGCCCGTCTCGCGGGTGATCTGTCGCCCTGGTTCGTGGTCCTCGGCTACAACCTCTTCATCGTCATCGCCGGCACGGGCTACCTGCTCGGCATCACCCAGGGCAAGGAATACGCCGAGCCGGAATGGTATGCCGATCTCTGGCTGACCATCGTCTGGGTCGTCTATCTGCTGGTCTTCCTGATGACGCTAGCGAAGCGCAAGGAGCCGCACATCTATGTGGCGAACTGGTTCTACCTCGCCTTCATCCTGACGATCGCGGTGCTGCACCTCGGCAACAACCTCGCCTTGCCGGTCTCGATCCTCTCGCCGAAGTCCTACATCGTCTGGTCCGGCGTGCAGGATGCGATGTTCCAGTGGTGGTACGGCCACAACGCGGTCGGCTTCTTCCTGACCGCCGGCTTCCTCGCGATCATGTATTATTTCGTGCCCAAGCGCGCGAACCGGCCGATCTACAGCTACCGGCTCTCGATCATCCACTTCTGGGCGCTGATCTTCATCTACATCTGGGCCGGCCCGCACCATCTGCACTACACCGCCCTGCCCGACTGGGCGCAGACGCTCGGCATGACTTTCTCGATCATGCTCTGGATGCCCTCCTGGGGCGGCATGATCAACGGAATCATGACCCTGTCCGGCGCCTGGGACAAGCTGCGCACCGACCCCGTGCTGCGCCTGATGGTCGTCTCGCTCGCCTTCTACGGCATGTCGACCTTCGAGGGTCCGCTAATGTCGATCAAGGCGGTCAACTCGCTGTCGCACTACACGGACTGGACCATCGGCCACGTCCATTCCGGCGCGCTCGGCTGGGTCGCCTACATCTCCTTCGGCGCGATCTACTGCCTCGTGCCCTGGCTCTGGAACCGCAAGGAGCTGTACTCGCTCAAGCTGGTCAACTGGCACTTCTGGATCTCGACGCTCGGCATCGTGCTCTACATCTCGGCGATGTGGGTCTCCGGCATCCTCCAGGGCCTGATGTGGCGCGCCTACACCTCGCTCGGCTTCCTCGAATACTCGTTCATCGAGACGGTCGCCGCGATGCACCCCTTCTATGTCATCCGCGCGCTCGGCGGCGCCCTGTTCCTGACCGGCGCGCTGATCATGGCTTTCAATCTCTGGATGACTGTCCGGCACGGAACGGCAGACGCCCCCCAGGCAGACCTGACCACCCAGCCGCATCTCGTCCCGGCCGAGTAGAGGAACGCTCCCCATGTCGAGTTCAGATCTGCCCGCGGCAGCTCCGCGCAAATCCCTCTGGTCGAAGCACAAGATCTTCGAGACCAACTCCATCATCCTGATCATCGGCGTGCTGCTGGTGATCTCGGTCGGCGGATTGGTCGAGATCGCGCCGCTCTTCTACCTCCGCAACACGATCGAGAAGGTCGAGGGCATGCGGCCCTACACCCCGCTCGAGCTCGCCGGCCGCGCCATCTATGTCCGCGAGGGTTGCTACAACTGCCACAGCCAGATGATCCGGCCGCTGCGCGACGAGATCGAGCGCTACGGGCATTACTCGCTCGCGGCCGAGAGCATGTACGACAAGCCCTTCCAGTGGGGCTCCAAGCGCACTGGCCCCGACCTCGCCCGCGTCGGCGGCAAGTACTCGGACGAATGGCAGCGCGCCCATCTGGCCGATCCGCGCGCGCTGGTGCCGCAGTCGATCATGCCGGGTTATCCGTTCCTGGCGAAGACCGAGCTGAAATTCGCCGACATCGCCGACGAGTTGCGCGCCAACCGCGGTGGCGGCGTGCCTTACAGCGACGAGATGATCGCGCAGGCGGCAACCGATCTGCGGGCGCAGGCGACGCCGGATCACCCGAAGGCCGGCGAACTCGAGGCGCGCTACCCGAAGGTCCAGGCCCGCGACTTCGACGGCGACCCGACCCGGATCACCGAAGCCGACGCCCTCATCGCCTATCTCCAGGTGCTGGGCACACTCGTCGACTTCAAGCTCTACGACGACAAAGCCAACATCCGCTGAGCGAGGTCATCATGGACACAACCTATCAGTGGCTCGCGCGCTTCGCGCAGTCCGTCGGCCTGCTCTACTTCGTCGGCATCTTCCTCGCCGTCTGTGTCTACGCCTTCTGGCCGGCCAACCGCGCCCGCTTCGAGCAGGCTGCCCGCACTCCGCTGCAGGACGATTGAACCATGGCCCAGCCTCACGACCATCACGAAGTCGACGCCCATACCGGCCAGTCCACCACGGGCCATGAGTGGGACGGCATCCGCGAACTCAACACGCCGCTGCCGCGCTGGTGGCTCGGCATCTTCTACGCCACGATCGTCTGGTCGGTCGGCTACTGGATCATCTATCCGGCCTGGCCGCTGATCAGCAGCACGACGCAGGGCGTGATCGGCTATGCCTCACGCATCGAGATCGCCAAGGACCTCGCGCTGCTGCAGCAGCACCGCAGCGCTCAGGCGAGCGGATTATCCGAAGCCTCGCTCGAGCAGATCAAGGCCGATCCCTCGCTCTTCCGCATCGCGATGGCGCAGGGCAAGGCCGCTTTCGGCGACAATTGCGCCGCCTGCCATGGCGTCGGCGGAGCCGGCGCCAAGGGCTATCCCAACCTGAACGACGACGACTGGCTCTGGGGCGGCTCGCTCGCCCAGATCCAGCAGACGCTCCAGCACGGAATCCGCGTCGCCGGAGACAACGACACGCGCCTCAGCCAGATGCCGGCTTTCGGCAAGGACGGTGTCCTCAAGCCGGCCGAGATTCGCGCCGTGGCTAACCATGTCCGCGAGCTCGCCGGCCTGCCGACCGAGCCCAAGGCCGATCTCGCCGGCGGCCGCGAACTCTTCGCGACGAATTGCGCGGCCTGCCACGGCGAAGCCGGCAAGGGCAACAAGGAGCTCGGCGCGCCCGACCTCACGGACGCCATTTCGCTCTACGGCATGGATATGGCCTCACTGACCGAGACCATCACCAACAGCCGTGCCGGCGTGATGCCGGCCTGGGGCCAGCGCCTCGACCCGACGACCGTGAAGGCGCTGACGATCTACGTCCATTCGCTCGGAGGGGGCCAGTAGCGATGGCCTCCCAGGAGACGGACCTTGGCGATCTGCCGCTCTTCGCGGCGACGAAGAAGGTCTATCCGCAAAGCGTGTCCGGTCCTTACCGGCGCGCCAAGTGGATGATCCTCGCGCTCTGCCTCGGCGTCTACTACCTGCTGCCCTTCCTGCGCTGGGACCGCGGCCCCAACCTGCCCAACCAGGCGGTCCTGGCCGATATCGCCAATGCGCGCTTCTACTTCTTCTTCATCGAGATCTGGCCGCAGGAGGTCTATTACTTCACTGGCCTGCTGATCCTGGCGGCCTTCGTGCTGTTCATGATGAACGCGGTCGCCGGCCGGGTCTGGTGCGGCTATCTCTGCCCGCAGACCGTCTGGACCGATCTGTTTCTGGTGGTCGAACGCTTCTTCGAAGGAGACAGGCGCGAACGCATCAAGCTCGACGAAGGTCCCTGGACCCCCAACAAAATCTGGCGCAAGAGCGCCAAGCACGCCGTCTGGCTGCTGATCGCCTGGTGGACCGGCGGTGCCTGGGTGCTCTACTTCGCCGACGCGCCGACGCTGGTGCGCGATCTCGCGACACTCCAGGCGCCGTTCACCGCCTATGCCTTCATCGCGATCCTGACCTTCACCACCTATGCGCTCGCCGGCATCATGCGCGAGCAGGTCTGCAACTATATGTGCCCCTGGCCGCGCATCCAGGCCGCGCTCACCGACGACGACGCCCTGAACGTCACCTACCGCTACGACCGCGGCGATCCGCGCGTCTCGCTGCGGCAGGCCGAGCGGCTGCGCGCCCAGGGTGAACCGGCGGGCGACTGCATCGACTGCCGCCAATGCGTCGCCGTCTGCCCGACCGGCATCGACATTCGCGACGGCGCCCAGCTCGACTGCATCCAGTGCGGCCTGTGCATCGACGCCTGTGACAACGTCATGGAAAAGGTCAGCCGTCCCAAGGGGTTGATCGCCTACGACACCGACGACAACGTCAAGCGGCGCATGGCCGGCGAGAAGCCCGTCTACAATCCGCTGCGCCTGCGCACGATGATCTATGCCGCGCTGATCCTCGTGGTCGGCGGCGCTATGGTGTACCAGCTGGCGACACGGCGTACCGTCGAGATTTCCGTCCTGCACGATCGCGCCCCGCTTTTCGTCACGCTGAGCGACGGCTCGATCCGCAACGCCTACACCATCCGCATCCTGAATAAGCGGCCCGACGAGCGCCCCGTGGCGCTGACGGTTCATGGCGTGCCTGGCCTGCGCATCGAGGCCGTCGGCGTGACGCCCACCGCCGATCTGCGGCCGATCGTGTCCGTCCCGCCCGACACCTCGCGCGAGGTCCGGGTGCTGGTCACGCTTCCGGTCGGCAGCCATTCCGAAAAGACCCAGACGATCACCTTCACCGCCTCCGATCTCTTCGCCGGCGAGACCGTGACCGCGACGGACCATTTCATCGCACCCTGAGGGGGCAAGAGCCATGTCCTGCTGCGGAGCCTTCATCATGCCAGTCGATCTCACCGCGCCGGCGCAGCCGCGCCAGAACCGCCCTTTCCGCCTGAGCGGTCGCATGGTGCTCGCCGGAATGATCGGCTTCTTCGTCGTCGTCGCCGGCGTCAACGCGGTGATGATGACGATGGCCATCCGCACCATGCCGGGCGTCGACGTGAAGAGCGCCTATGAGACCAGCCAGCGTTTCAATGGCGAGATCGCGCGCATGCAGGCCCAGGCGGAGCGCGGCTGGCAGGCCAGTGCGCATCTGGCCCGGAGCGGCAGCGATGCCGTCGTGACGTTCTCCCTGCGCGATCGTGCCGGCAGGCCCGTCACCGGGCTCGCCGTCGACGCGCGGCTCGAGCATCCCGCGACGCGTCGCCAGGACCGCGACGCAACCCTGCGCGAGACGGCCCCCGGCGACTACGAGGCCAGGCTCTCCGCTGTTCATGGCGGCGGCTGGACGCTCGCCGTCGCGGCGATGCGCGGGGAGGAGCAGGTCTTCGTCTCGCGCAGTCGCGTCATCCTGAAGGATTGAGCGATGGCGACGCAGCAGGATCTCTCCGTCTTCGTCCGCCACGGTGAAGGCGGTGTCGCGGGCATGGAGCTGGCGGTCGAGGGTATCCGCTGCGCCGGTTGCATGCATGCGATCGAGAGCGGGCTCGGCCGCGATGCCGCGATCCTGAAGGCACGCGTCAACCTCGCCCTCAAGCGCGTCACCGTCGAGTGGAAGGAGGGCGCGCTCAGGCCCGAAGGCGTGATCGAACGCCTGGCGGCGCTGGGCTTCAAGGCCTATCCCTTCCTGCCCTCCGCGGAACGCGACAGCGTCACGCAGGAGGAGCGGCGGCTTCTGCGCTATCTCGCCGTCGCCGGCTTCGCAGCGATGAACATCATGCTGCTCTCGGTCTCCGTCTGGTCCGGCAACAACGGTGACATCAACCCGGTCACGCGCGACTTCTTCCACTGGCTCTCGGCCCTGATCGCGCTTCCGACGGCAGCCTATGCCGGGCGCCCCTTCTTCGAGAGCGCCTTGCGGGCTCTGCGGGCCGGCGCCGTCAACATGGATGTCCCGATCACGCTCGGGATCGTTCTGGCACTCGGCATGTCGGTCGTCGAGACCGCCAACCACTCCGAGCACGCCTATTTCGACGGCGCCGTGATGCTGATCTTCTTCCTGCTGATCGGCCGCTATCTCGACCAGATGATGCGCCGGCGTACGCGCGACCTCGCCGGCAATCTGGCGGCGCTCAAGGCCGAGACCGCGACGCGGCTGATGGCCGACGGAACCACGACGATCGTGCCGATCGCCGCCGTCTCGCCGGGCGACCTTGTGCTGGTCCAGCCGGGTGAGCGCGTCTGCGTCGACGGCATCGTCGAGAGCGGCCAGTCCGACATCGACCGCAGCCTCGTCACCGGCGAGACCGACCCGGCCCCGATCGCGACCGGAGCACAGGTCTATGCCGGCACGATGAACCTGTCCGGCGCGCTCACCGTGCGCGTCAAGGCCGCGGGCGCGGGCACGCTGCTCGACGAGATCGACCGGCTGATGGCGCAGGCCGTCGAGAGCCGCTCCCGCTATGTCCGCCTGTCCGACCGGGCCGCGCGGCTCTATGCGCCCATCGTCCACGCCACGGCGCTGGCGACCCTCGTCGGCTGGATCGCCTTCGGTCTCGCCTGGCAGCAGGCGCTGATCATCGCCATCACCGTCCTGATCATCACCTGCCCCTGCGCGCTCGGCCTCGCGATCCCGGCGGTTCAGGTGGTCGCAGCCTCCGCGCTGTTCCGTCGCCAGATCATGCTGAAGGAGGGCGACGCCCTCGAGCGGCTGGCGGAGGCCGACCTCGTCGTCTTCGACAAGACCGGCACGCTCACCCTGCCCGAGCCCGACCTGCTGAACGCGAGCGAGATCGGCGCCGATGCCATGCGCGCCGCGGCGGCACTGGCGGCCGCGAGCCGCCACCCCCTCGCCCAGGCGATCAGCCGGGCGGCCGGCAGCCCCGCCCCCTGCGCCGATACGCTGGAGCACCGCGGCTTCGGCCTCTCCGCGATCGTCGACGGCGTCGAGATGCGCCTCGGCAGTGCCGCGTTCTGCGACGCCGGGACCCTGGCCGAATGCGTCGGAGCCGCCTTCCCTACCGCCTCGCTGATCGCCTGGCGGCACGGTGAGCACCGCGCCGTCTTCGCGGTCGGCCAGCGGCTGCGGCCGGATGCCCATTCCTGCATCGATGCGCTCGGGAGCCTTGGCCTCGAGGTGATGATCCTCTCCGGCGACAGGGAGACCGCGGTCGCCGCCGTCGCCCGGGAGCTCGGCATCGCCAACTGGACATCCGGCCTTCGCCCCGACGAGAAGCTGCATGTGCTGGATGGTCTGGCGGCGCGCGGCTGCAAGGTGCTGATGGTCGGAGACGGCCTGAACGATGCGCCCGCTCTCGCCAAGGCGCATGTCTCGATCTCCCCGATCAGCGCGACCCATCTCGCCCAGGCTGCCGCCGACATCGTCTTCCTCGGCGACAGCCTCGGGCCGGTAGCGTCCGGCATCGCCATTGCCCGCAAGGCCCGCGCGCTGATGATGGAGAACCTCTGGTTCGCGGTGCTCTACAACGCCGTCGCCGTGCCGATCGCGATCGCCGGCCTGGCGACGCCGCTGGTCGCCGCCGCCGCCATGTCCGGCTCCTCGCTGGTCGTGACGCTCAATGCGCTGCGCGCCGCCAGACGCGGGCCGGACACCGCCGGAGGGCATGCCTCATGAACATCCTGGTAGTCCTGTTCCCGCTCGCGCTCGGACTCGGCCTGATCGGCCTCGCCGGCTTCTTCTGGTGCATGCGCACCGGCCAGTATGCCGATCTGGAAGGCTCGGGCTGGCGCATGCTCCAGGACGACGACCTCGGAATCGAGACCGGCGCCCTGGATGAAATCCTCGACGATGGCGCGGTCCCCGTCGCCGCCGAGCGCGCCCGCCCGGTTCATTGACACGCACCGCGATCTGAAACATTGGGTTTGGCCTTGCGGGAGTTCGGTTCCGGCACCCTCCCGCCCTCATTCCCTGACAAGGCGCCACCGGCCAGATGACCAGCGTTTCACCGCAACGCGTTTTGCTGACGGGGGCCGCCGGCTTCGTCGGCTTTCACGTCACCGAAGCGCTGCTTGCCCGCGGCATCCAGGTTCTCGGCATCGACAACCTGACGCCTTATTACGATCCGGCGCTGAAGCAGGCCCGGCTCGACCGGCTGCTGCCGCGCAACGGCTTCAGCTTCCAGCCGGTCGACATCGCCGACTACGATGCGCTCCAGGCCGCCTTCGCCACCTTCCGGCCGGAGGTCGTCATCCATCTCGCCGCGCAGGCCGGCGTACGCTACTCGCTCGACAACCCGCGCGCCTATGCCCACTCCAATCTCGACGGCTTCCTCTCCGTGCTGGAGGCCTGCCGGCATCACCCGGTTGCGCATCTGGTCTACGCCTCGTCGAGTTCGGTCTACGGCGCCAACGCCAAGGTACCCTTCAGCGAGCATGACGGGGCCGACCATCCGGTCTCGCTCTATGCCGCGACCAAGCGTGCCAACGAAGTGATGGCGCACAGCTACGCCGCGCTGTACGGCATCCCCGCGACGGGTCTGCGCTTCTTCACGGTCTACGGCCCCTGGGGCCGGCCGGACATGGCCTATTTCAAGTTCACCAAGGCGATTCTCGAAGGCAGGCCGATCGACGTCTACGCCGAGGGCGAGATGAGCCGCGACTTCACCTATATCGACGATATCAGCGAGGCGATCGTCAGGCTGGCCGGCCTGCCGCCCGAGCCCGCCGCGCCTGGTGGGGACACCCACGGCCCGGCCACGGCCGCGGCTCCCTGGCGGATCTACAATATCGGCAATCACACGCCAGTCCGGCTCGACCGCTTCATCGCCGTGATCGAGGCCGCCTGCGGCAAGGCCGCGATCAAGCGGCATCTGCCGATGCAGCCCGGCGACGTGCGCGCCACCTATGCCGATGTGTCGGACCTGATGGCGCGGGTCGAATTCAGGCCGGACACCCCGATCGAGACCGGCATCGCCCGCTTCGTCGCCTGGTATCGCGCCTTCTACGGCACAGCTCCGGCGGCGTGATCAGCCCCTGACCATCTCGCGGGAGAACCGCGCGACGGATTCGTCGAGGCGCCGCGCCGAGACATCAACGCCCGCGGCCGCATCGGAAACCTGCCGGCCATTGTCCATCGTGAGCGCGGCATCCGCGACGACGAGATCGATCGCACCGGCCGCCAGCTCCGTTTCCCGCACCGTACGCGCCAGGAGGTCGACCATGGTGCAGATCGCGTCGGCCTGCTGGTCGACCGCGACGACAATCCCCCCGGTCGCCGCCACGATCGCATCCGTCGAGACGCTGATGTTCATGACGGCAGCCTGCGAGCGTTCGGTGGCGGCACGGACCTCCTCGATGCGCTCGGAAATCTCCTGCGTCGCGGCCTCCGTGCGTGCCGCCAGCCCCTTGACCTCGGTCGCGACGACGGCAAAGCCGCGCCCCGCCAGCCCGGCGCGGGCCGCCTCGATGGTGGCGTTGAGGGCGAGCAGGTTGGTCTGCGACGCGATTTCGCGGATCAGGTCGGAGACTTCTCCGATATCGCGCACGGCCTGCCGCAACTGTGCCTTGACGGCGATCGAGGCCGCGACGTCCGAGGCTGCGGTCCGCACCAGTTGCGTCGTCCGGTCGGCCTCGTTGCGGATCAGCGCGACCGTCTCGGTCAACCGATGCGAGCAGACCTCCACTGACGAGATATCGGTCCGGGCATCGCCGACCTTGGTCAGTACACCGGCGAGCTTGTCCTGTGATCTGTGCGAGATCGCGACGAGTTGCTCGGCCGCGCCGCTCATATGGACGACGGACAGGGAGACCGATTTCAGGATGCCGCCGATCTCGCGCCGGAACGCTTCCGCCTGGCCCTCCACCTCCTCGCGCCGCTTCTCCTCGATCCGCGCCTGCGCCTGCGCCTCCAGGCTGAGTCCCTGCGCGCTGCCGATGGCGCGGACACGGTCGATGAAAAGCTGCGCCATGCTGCGCAGGGACACCAGCATGACCGCACCGTAGATCATCTGGAAGGCCAGGTTCTCCAGCATGCGGTCGACCGGCGACAGCGCGATATGGATGATACGCGCGCCAAAGATCAGTCCGGCGAACAGCAACGCGGCCGAGGGCATGCTGGCCATCGTGAACGTGCCCGCACAGACCAGCCCCGCCAGCAGGGTCGCCGTCAGCACCTCCATGTCCGGCGCGGCGGTCGGATTGATCACCACCGCCATCACCACCCAGGGAGCGGCCAGGATGGCGGAGTCGATCAGAATCCGGTCGTTGAACTTCGCCGAGGGCGCGTCCTCACGCTTGCGCGCATTGAGCCGCGATATCCGCAGGATGCCGAAGACACCGCTGGTCACGACCAAAGCGCTCCACAGTAGCGGAAACCACAACCAGCCGCGAAACATCGCGGTGATCGCGATGAGGACCGACGAGAGCAGGTTGGACATCAGGACGGGCGGAAGGATGCGCGCGAACATCTCGGCCTGCGCCACCCGCAATGCTGCCGCATCCGCCGCGCCGAGACTGGCCATGCCGAATTGACGGTTGACCCAGGCGT
Organism: Bosea sp. 124; assembly: GCF_003046175.1. Taxonomy (NCBI): domain Bacteria; kingdom Pseudomonadati; phylum Pseudomonadota; class Alphaproteobacteria; order Hyphomicrobiales; family Alloboseaceae; genus Allobosea; species Allobosea sp. 124. The sequence goes on along the minus strand of NZ_PZZM01000001.1, from coordinate 3,489,122 downwards.
CGTAGCGCGCCGGCCACGTCCCGCCTGCGATCATGGCAGAATGGCCTTGCGCATCGTCATGGGCTCGCCCGTCGCTCCAGCACGCATCGATGAGCCCGACCCTCGCAGAGAGGTCTCAAATCCCCGTTAACGGGGCCGTTGCGCCTTTCGTGGGGACCGCGCCGGCCGCCACACCGCTCGACCTTGGGGTTTCCCTGCGGCATCGCCCCATGCCGATGCCGCAGGGCTGGTGACCTCACACGGCGCCGTGGGCCTCGACATAAAGCGCATAGAGCGAGTGGCTGCTCGCCATGTAGAGACGGTTCCCCTTCGGCCCGCCGAAGCAGAGATTGGCGCAGCGCTCCGGCAGGCGGATGAAGGCCAGCGGCTTGCCGGCCGGGCTGAACACCATGACGCCGTCGAGATCGTCCGACTTGCCGCGCAGGCCGAAGACCTTGCGGCCTCCCGTATCGGCAGCCTCGGCGTTCAGCGCCCCGTTGCTGCCGTAGCCGCACCAGAGATTTCCGTCGCGATCGACCTTGAAGCCATCGAGCGCCCCGAAGTCGGCGGCATCGACCACCTTGGTCTTGTTCGACGCCTTGCCCTGCGCATCGATGTCGAAGCTCCAGATGCTGCGGTTAGGCGTGCCGCGCCACTCCACCACGTAAAGCTTCTTCTCGTCCGGCGAGAAGGCGAGGCCGTTGGGGTTGAGCAGATCGGTGACGACAGCGGTCAGCTTGCCGTCGGTGCCGATGCGGTAGACATTGGTCGTTGCCTGCTCGGACTTGGCGCGCGAGCCTTCCCACTCGCCGCTGATGCCGAACAGCGGGTCGGTGAACCAGATCGTATCGTCGGATTTGACGACAATGTCGTTGGGTGCGTTCAGGCGCTTGCCCTCGAAGGCATCGGCCAGCACTGTGATCTTGCCGTTCTTCTCTGTGCGCGTGACGCGCCGCGTCACCGAATGCTCGCAGCTGATCAGTCGGCCCTGCCGGTCGCGGGTGTTGCCATTGGCGAAGTTGGCGTTGTCGCGGAAGACCGTGAAGCTGTTCTTCCGCTCGTCGTATTTCATGATCCGGTTGTTGGGGATGTCGCTGACGAGGACGTAGCGCCCCTCCGGGAAATAGACCGGCCCCTCGGCCCAGCGCATGCCGGTGGCGAGCTGCTCTACCGTGCTCGAATAGATCCGGTACTTGGCGAAACTGGGGTCCAGGATGTCGACCGAAGGGTCGGGATAACGCTGGTTCGGTTTGAACGGAAAGGCCTGTGCGAGAGCCGGGCCCGCAAGCGCGGAACCGACAGCGGCAAGACCGCCCGCGAGCAGGCGACGACGCGATGTTTCAACCATTGTTCCCTCCACGTTTTTTATGGTTCTGGTCATGGCGAGACGCGCCGCGGTGGCAGCGTCCCTGTCAGCCCGTGTCGCGGCCGGCTTCGCCGTCTTCTCGGATGAGTGTCCGGCCTGCGCTCAGGACCAGCCGGGCCGCCATTTCGCGAATTCGGCCTTGGTCTCGGCATTGGCCGGATAGAGTCCGAACAGGCCCTGGCCGCCGCGCACGCGTTCAGCGACGAAATCCTCATAGGCCGTCTGCTCGTAGACCTCCGGCGCGATCTCGTTGGCGAGATGGGCGGGGATGACGCAGACGCCTTCCCCGTCGCCGACGATGATGTCGCCGGGATAGACCGCGACGTCGCCGCAGGCGATCGGCGCATTGATGTCGAGCGCATGGTGGCGGATCAGATTCGTCGGCGCGCTCGGTCGGTTGTGATAGGCCGGGATCGCCATCCCGGCGATCTCGGGCGAGTCGCGCAGGCCGCCATCGGTGACGATGCCGGCGACGCCGCGCTGCATCAGCCGCGACACCAGGATGCCGCCGGCGGACGCCGCGCGCGGGTCCTTGCGGCTGTCGATCACCATGACATGGCCCGCCGGGCAGTCTTCGACTGCGCGGCGCTGCGGATGCTGCGTGCCCTCGAATGTGCCGAGATGATCGAGATCCTCCCGCGCCGGGATGTAGCGCAGCGTGAACGCCTCCCCGACCATCGACTCGGACTTCTGGCTCAGCGGCCGCACGTCCTGGATGAAGACATTGCGGAATCCGCGCTTGAACAGGGCCGTCGTCAGCGTCGCGGTCGAGACGCGCTTGAGCTTGGTGCGGTTGTCGTCGGTGAGGGCAGTCGATGTCATGGCGGCGTTGTCCGGTTTTCGTTACGCGGTAGACGTGGAGCGGGCGTCATTCCCGGGCTTGCCCCGAGAATCTCATGACCAGGTACCTCTGGTTCCCGAGATGGTCGGGGCAAGCCCGACCATGACGCCTGCTGCGGCGGATCACTCGATCCGGACATTCGCCTTCTGCGCCACATCGGCCCAGCGCTTGGTTTCGGCCGCGATGTGAGCGGTGAACTGCTCCTGGCTCGAACCGACGGGATCGACGCCGAGCTTCTTCATCTGCTCGATGACGGCCGGCTCGCGCATGATCGCCTGCGTTTCCGCCGAGAGCTTGGCCACGATCTCCTTGGGCACGCCCGATGGCGCGAAGAAGCCATGCCAGGAGGCCGCCGCGTAGCCCGGAATGAACTCGGCCAGCGCGGGCATGTCCTTGGCGACGGCGAGGCGTTCGGGCGTGGCGGTCGCCAGCGCCCTGATCTTGCCGGCCTCGACATGCGGCCAGGCGATGGTGATGTTGTCGAAGGTGATCTGGATCTGGCCCGAGAGCAGGTCCTGCGTCACCTGCCCGCTCGAACGATAGGGCACATGCACCATGTCGGTGCCGGTCGAGACCTTGAAGAGTTCCGCCGCCATATGGGTCGAGGTGCCGGCTCCCGACGAACCGAACGAATATTTGTTCGGGTTTTTCTTGAGCAGGTCGATCAGTTCCGGAACGGTCTTCACCGGCAGGTCGACATTGACCATCAGGATGTTGGGAACGCTCGCGACCTGTGAGATCGGCGAAAAGTCCTTGATGTGGTCGAACGGCATCTTGGCGTAGACGGCCGGGTTGATCGCATGGGTCGAAACCGTGCCCATGGTCAGGGTATAGCCGTCAGGCGTCGAACGGGCGACAGCCGCCACGCCGGTGTTGCCGCCGGCGCCGGGCCGGTTCTCGACGATGAACTTGCCACCAAGCCTGGCGCCGAGCCGGTCTGCCAGCACGCGACCGAGCAGATCGGTCGTGCCACCCGCTGCGAACGGCACCACGATGGTCACCACCTTGCCGCCCGGATAGTCGGCCTGCGCCAGCGCGGCCGGAGCGCTCAGCAGGCATGCCGCGGCGATCATCGCCCTGCGTGTCATCGTCATCGGTAATCCTCCCGTTTTGCGTGTCCTCGCGCCGGCGCGTTCGCGGCCGGCGTGGCCCGTTACCGGGCCCTTGATGGCGGACATAGCACAGGATTCCAGATTTGAAATCTGAAATTTCAGACTTGATGCCGCTTGTCCTTTGTGGTGAGTGATGCGGGGATGGCGTCAGGGCCGCGCGACCTCCAGCGGGATTCGCGGTCGCCATCCGCGCCACCTGTCGGAACCACGATGTCTGAGCCGCTCACGATCGAACCTGTCGCGCCGCATCTGCTGCGCTCCCTGCGCGAGCATGTGCATGAGCGCCTGCGCCGGGCGATCGTCGCGGGCCGGTTCCGCAACGGCGAACGCCTGAACGAGCGTCATCTGGCCGAAATGCTCGGTGTCAGTACCACCCCCGTGAAGGATGCCATCCGCCGGCTGGAAAGCGAGGGGCTGGTCCGCACCGAGGCGCGCCGCGGCGTCTTCGTCGAATTCTCGGCACGTCAGGCCCTGGAGATGGCGCTCGGCCGCGCCGCGCTCGAAAGCGTCATGACCCATATCGCCGCCAACCGGGTAAGCGACGCCGACATCGCCGAGATCGCGCGCCTGATCGAGGAGATGGCCCACGCCACGCAGCACAGCGCGCTTGAGGACATCGTCACGCTGAACGAGGCCTATCACGGCGCGATCCACCGCATTTCCGGCTGCACTTATCTGGAGCGACGGCTCGACGGCCAGCGCATGTACGATCACGCCCAGCGCATCGCGCTTTTGTCCGAACCGTCCGAACGCGGCCAGGGCTTCGAGGAACATCGCTCGATTTTCGACGCGCTGAGGGCAAGGGAGCCCGCGCTCGCGGAACAACGGATGCGCGCCCACATCGTCCGCTCGGCGAAAGCCCATGTGCGGCAGGTCTTCGGCGCCGATGCGGAAGGGTTGAACTATGACGAATGACAAGGGTCGCCGGGACGCCCTGAGGACGGCGCTGCGCGGCATCTCGGGCGTGCATGTCACGGCCTGGAGCGCCGATGGCGAGGCCGACTGGGCGGTGACGGGCAAAATCGTTGCCCGTATCGCACAAGCCGGCATTCACAACATCGTCTCGGCCGGCAACACCGGCGAGTTCTATCCCATGACGACCGACGAGGTCGTGCGCAGCCATGCGGTCGCCGCCGAAGCCGCTGCCGGCAGGGCGCGGGTCACGGCCGGCATCGGCCGCTCGCTCAGGGAGGCGGTCTCGACCGGCAAGCTCGCCGCCACGGCGGGCTGCGATGCGGTGATGGTGCATCACCCGCTCGACCCCTTTGCGGCACCGCAATCCCAGGCCGACTACATCATCGCCATCGCCGAGGCACTGACGCTCCCGCTCGTGGCCTATATCCGCTCCGATGCGATCGGCGTGAAGGACCTCGTCCGCGTCGCGACCCACCCGAACGTCGCCGGCGTGAAGTTCGCCTCGAACAACATGATGCTGCTGGCCGAATGCGTGCGCGCCACGCAGGGCACAAGTGCGAACTGGATCTGCGGCCTCGCCGAGGGCTGGGCCGCGCCCTTCTATGCGCTCGGCGCCCGCGGCTTCACCTCCGGCCTGATCAATGTCGCGCCCGAGCGTTCGCTGGCCGTCTGGCACGCGCTGGAAAAAGGCGACTACGCCGCCGCCCGCGTCGAGGTCGATGCCATCGCCGGCTTCGAAACGCTGCGCACCAAATATGGCAACGGCGCCAATGTCACCGTGGTCAAGGAGGCGCTCGGGCTGTTGGGCACGCCGGTCGGCCCTGTCCGCCTGCCCGGCCTGCCGGAACTGAACGCGGCCGAGAAGTCCGAACTGCGCCAGATCGTCTCCGGCTGGGGCGCGCTGCGCGCGGCGGCGGAGTAGACCTCTCTCACACCCTCCCCGTCATCCCGGGCAAGCCGCGAAGCGGCGCCGATCCCGGATCCATCGCAAAGCGCAAGGTCTTACGATGGATTCCGGGTCTCCGCTTCGCTACGCCCGCAATGACGGCGTAGAATGATTCAAGAAAACGACCCGAGGAAATGCCGATGTCCCACCCCCGCAAGACGCCCGACACGCTGCGCTCGAAGCGCTGGTTCGGCGCCAGCGATTTGCGCTCCTTCGGCCATCGCTCGCGGGCGCTGCAGATGGGCTTCGGCCATGACGAGTTCATGGGCAAGCCGGTCATCGGCATCATCAACACCTGGTCCGAGATCAACCCCTGCCACACCCATCTGCGCGACCGTGCGGACGCGGTGAAGCGCGCCGTCTGGGCTAGCGGAGGCTTCCCGGTCGAAATCCCCGTGATGTCGGTCTCGGAGCAGTACCAGAAGCCGACGACGATGCTCTATCGCAACTTCCTGGCGATGGAGACCGAGGAATCGATCCGCTCCCACCCGCTCGACGGCGCCGTGCTGCTCGGCGGCTGCGACAAGTCCACGCCAGCGCTCATCATGGGCGCCTGCAGCGCCGGCCTGCCCTTCATCTTCGTGCCCGCCGGGCCGATGCTGCGCGGCAACTGGGCCGGCAAGGTGCTGGGGTCCGGCGCCGACGTCTGGAAATACTGGGCCGAGAAGGAAGCCGGCAACATCACCGACGACCAGTGGAAGGACATGGAAAGCGGCATCGCCCGCTCGCATGGCACCTGCATGGTGATGGGCACGGCGGCGACCATGATGAGCCATGCCGAGGTGCTGGGTCTGACGTTGCCGGGCGCCTCCGCCATCCCCGCCGCCGATGCAGCGCATCCCCGCATGGCCGCCGCTGCCGGCAAGCGCATCGTCGAGATGGTCTGGGAGGATCTGACGCCCGACCGCATCCTGACGCGCAAGAGCTTCGAGAACGCGCTGACCGTGCACATGGCGGTGGCCGGCTCGACCAATGCCATCATCCACCTGATCGCCATGGCCGGCCGTGCCGGCGTCTCGCTGACGCCGGACGATTTCGACAAGTTCTCGCGCACGGTCCCGGTCATCGCCAATCTGCGACCATCGGGCGAATTCCTGATGGAGGACTTTTTCTATGCCGGCGGCCTGCCAGCCCTGCTGAAGCAGCTCGAGAGCAAGCTCCACACCGACGCCATGACCGTGACCGGCAGGCCGATCGCAGAAACGATCGCGCTCGCCACCGTCTATGACGACAACGTCATCCGGCCGCTCGACAGGGCCGTCTCGACCGAAAACGGGCTCGCCGTGCTCAAGGGCAACATTGCGCCCGATGGCTGCGTCATCAAGCCCTCGGCCGCCGAGCCGCGCCTGCTGAAGCATGCCGGCCCCGCGCTCGTCTTCGAGGATTACGATGCGATGATGAAGGCGGTGAACGACGAGACGCTCGACGTCACCGCCGATCACATCATGGTCCTGAAGAATTGCGGCCCCGTCGGCGGCCCCGGCATGCCGGAATGGGGCATGATGCCGATCCCGCGCAAGCTCCTGAAGCAGGGCGTGCGCGACATGCTGCGCATCTCTGACGCCCGCATGTCGGGCACCAGCTACGGCGCTTGCGTCCTGCACGTCGCGCCCGAGGCCTATATCAAGGGTCCGCTCGCGGCGGTCCGGACCGGCGACGTCATCAGCGTCGACGTCGAGGCCCGAACCATCTCGGTCAACCTGACCGACGCCGAGATCGCCGGGCGCCTGAAGACATGGACACCGCCCGACCGCGACTATCCGCGCGGCTATGGAAAGATGTCGGCCGCCCATATCCGCCAGGCCGACAAGGGCTGCGACTTCGACTATCTCGAGGGCACGGCAAAGATTCCGGAGCCGGAGATTCACTGAGGCAAATCAACGTGCCTCCGCAGGGATGGCCATTCGCGTCATCATCCCGGACAAGCGGCGCAGCCGCGCCGATCCGGGATGACGATGAGGTTCCTTCTGCGAGGGCGCTGACCTAGGCTGTCATCCCGCCCTCGGGAGACATTCATCGTGCCGTCCGGACCATCCGCTCCCCGCCTCTCCTGGCAGGCCGCCTTCGAAACCCCGACCAACGCGCAGATCGAGCAGGAGCGCTGGGTTCTGGCGATGTGCGAGGGTCGGCGTGGCGGGCGCTTCGCCGAGATCGGCGCCTTCGACGGCATTCTCCACAGCAACACCTTCTACCTGGAGACCGACCATGGCTGGAGCGGCGTGCTGGTCGAGCCGAACCCGCTCCTGTTCGCGAAGCTCGCCGCCAGCCGCCGCGCGACCTGCCTCGAACGCGCCGTTCATCGCGAGGGCGGGCAGTTCCTCTCCTTCGTCGCCTCGCAGGAGATCGGCACGCTCGCCGAATATGCCGAGGCCGACGGCTATGCCGAGCATCGAAGACAGGCGATCAGCGAGAATGGCCTGATCACCGTCGAGACCGTCACCTTCGACGCGATGGCGCAGGCCGATGGCAGCGGCGAAGCCGGTTTCGACTATGTCTCGCTCGACACCGAGGGCTCGGAGCTCGACATCCTCAGAACGATCGATCTCGCCCGGCAGGCCATCGCGCTCTTCACCATCGAGCATAACTTCGTCGAACCACGTCGCGAGACCATGCGCACCCTGCTCGCCGAGGCCGGTTATCACCGGCTGAATGTCGGCTTCGACGACTGGTACTGGCACGAGGGTCATCTGCGCGAACGCAATGGCGGCACCCTGCCCGACATCGCCGCCATCAATGCGCATGTGAAGAGCATCTATCTGGACGGCGGGCCGTAGCGCGCCGCCACGTCCGCCCAGGGCCGACCCGATCGAAGCACCCAGAAGATGCCGTTCAGAACCCGGCGATCATTGACCCGCGGCACGCCGCGCGGCTTATTGGGAAGATGCGGCTCGATCGCCATCCATTCGAAATCGCTGAGTTCGTAGCGTCCCATCGCCAAACTCTTCTTTCGGAGCTTGAATCACGAAAACGCCGCCGCTGGAATCGGCCCCTCGCGCTTATGGGTTTACGGCCTAGTAGAACACCGCCCAAGCTGGGTTGAATCGATCAGTATCGCTTTTCCATTGAAAACGACGCCGGCCAATCACGACCAGAAAAGGAAATTTTGCCTGTAAGTTTTTGAGAAAAGAGATCCTGGGTCGAGTCGCGATTGCGAGAACTAAATGGCAATTCTTAAGGCTTCACGCGACGCAAGCGAATGTTACGATCGAAAGAAAGGCCCGTCAACGTCAGATTATCGCGATCGAACAACCCGATGAATCGGCTTGTCCCAATATCGAAGACCACCATCTTTGCTGATACGTTCCTCAATAGGAGTGGTTCACGTTGAAAAGGTAAATCAGCTCGCTGATTTCCCTGCATCCGGTCAGTGTCTAGTGTGAGCATATATCCCTCACCGATCCAAGTACCGTTCATAAAAACAAGAGCCTGCTCTGCCGCGCCTACCGAAGCAATACTTGGCAGAGACAGTCCAATGAAAGTGAGAATCCTTAGCGTCAGCAACCTATAGCTTGAGCTGCCAACGTTTCGTTCTGACACCATCTGTTTCGCGATCACGGCTCCCAATAATTTCAGTAGGCTCGCCATTGGTGAACCCAAAGAATTACGACTCGGATCGAGGACGGGGCACGCTTCACGCTGATACCCAGAGCCCCATTTCGACATTGACCTCAGAGCTCATATTTCTGGCTCTGCCTTTCGAGTAAAACTCGTTTAATAGACCCGCACGATGGCTCGCGCCGCTATCTTTGTCGCTGCAAAAGATCACCCAATGCAAGCGCTCGCGCGAAAGCGAGATAACAGACAGGCGAGCGTGTCCCGGCTCGGTCCGATCTTCTATCTAAAAACGCGCGGTCTTAGACCCGTATGGAACCATGTGATCATCGAATAGATGTCATGGACCGGCAGACCGGTCGCAGCCTGAACCGCCGCGGCATAGGGCGGCATGTTCGTGCATTCGAGCACGATCGCCCCGATATCGGGATGCCGCGCGATCAAATCCAACGCCGCGTTGACGACATCGCGCTCCGCCAGATCGATGTCCATGTCGTCCTTCTCTGCCTTGATCAGCACCCGGAAGAACTCGACCCCGTTCTCCGTGCCGGCGACCGGCGTGTCGAGCGGCACCCCCGCGCCTTCGAGATGCGCAGGGCTCAAGCTGCCGGCCGAGACCGTGACCAACCCGACGCGCTTGCCGGGCGGTAGCGTCGCCTGCACCCAGGGCACCTGCATCAGCGAAGAGGTCGCTACCGGCACGCCGACCGCCGCCGCCAGCTCGCGCTGGAACAGCGACAGGAAGCCGCAATTCGTGGTGATGGCTTCGGCACCGAGCCGGACGAGATCCTGCGCCGCCGCGATGAAGTCCGGCAGCAACCCGGCCGCGCCCTTGAGCACGACCTTGTCGGGGCTGGCACCGCCAACGACCCGGTACAGCACAGGGAAGGGCCAGGTGGCGCCATTGCCCATATCGCCCAGAATCCGCGGAAATCGCGCCTCCAGCATCAGGATGCCCAGCGGCGCCCCATAGATCGCCTTGCCGCCGCGTGCGATCCGCCGGCTCTGGGGGGTGGCAATGGTGATCGTCATGGTTGATTTCCCTGGATGATCGGCAGCAAAGAGCTAGCGCGGACGAGTTGAAGACGCCATCGCCGCTGGGCACCGGATCGGCCGAAACGGCTATACCGCAATGCAATACGACAGGTGACCGCCCCGCGATAACCGGCTATGAAGTCATGCCGGGCCTTCGCCGCGAACACCCCTCGCCGCAGGCCCGTGAGGAATGCGCGTGGATCACAACCTGCACCATGGCTGCGCCGGCCTCCGCGCCGAGCCGAACTGCCTGACCTGCGAAACCCGGCCCTTCAGCGTCTGCTCCGTCCTTTCGGGGGAAGAGCTGACCATGCTCAACGCGCTCGCCCATCCGGTCCGCTTTGGCCCGAAGGACACGCTCCTGGTGCAGGGGCAGGCCGCGCCGACCGTCTACAACATCACCTCCGGCACGGCGCGGCTCTACACGCTCCTGCCCGATGGGCGCCGGCAGATCGTCGGCTTCGCGCTGCCGGGCGATTTCATCGGCCTGTCGATGCACGAAACCGCCAGCATCTCTGTCGATGCGATCGATTCGGTCGGCGCCTGCGCCTTCCCGCGTGTGACCTACTCCGCCTTGGCTGATGCAAAACCCTTCCTGCTGCGCCGGCTGCATGATCTCGCGACCCATGAACTGACGCTGGCGCAGGAGCAGATGATGTTGCTCGGCCGCCGCAGCGCCGAGGAGAAGATCATCTGCTTCCTCCTGACCATGCAGCAGCGCTGGGCCCGCATCGGCCGTTCGTCGGTGACCGTGCCGCTACCGATGAGCCGCCAGGACATTGCCGATTTCCTCGGCCTGACGATCGAAACGGTGAGCCGGACGCTGACACGGCTGGCCCGCGATCGCATGATCCTGCTCGTTCCAGACGGGGTCCGGCTGCTCAACACGAACCACCTGCAACTGGTCGCCGCAGCCTGACGCTACCGTAGCAATGGGCGCCGGTACATGACTGGGTTAGTGGGGCCTGTTTCCGGCTGATCGTGCTTTACGGCATGCCCAAAACGCTGTGTTCCGGGCCCTGCGAGTTCGTCGGCGGATTGCTGCTGAGCCCTTTAAAATTGAGATCGCCTCGACGCGATCAGGAGCAAAGTGAGGCTGGATCTGTTGAATGATATCGAAAACTGTATCCGGAGGATCGCATCTGTCTTCGGCTGGAGTGCAGTGCTGGCCATCGCATTTGTGACCGTGGCACCTGTTGAAAGCCGGCCTCACCTTGCCGAAACAGGGCCCGATATCGAACGCTTTCTCGCGTTCGTTCTCCTCGCGGGAGCCCTTGCTGTGGCCTACCCGAAACGGCGTAGCCTTGTACTGGCTTTGGCGATTGGGCTCGCCATCGCCCTTGAGGCGGCTCAATTGATGCAACCTTCGCGCCACGGACGCCCACATGATGCCATCGTAAAAGTGGCTGGAGCTATAGTCGGAACCACGCTTGCTATCCTGATCGAAAGGCTCGCGCGCAAATTGCGCCGGAATCGATAGGAAGCTCCGACAGATTCAGTCCCAGAATGGCACGTTTTAGCGAAGCTCTGTGCACCGCCCCCCGATGACCAGACATCATTTGCGACAAATCCTGCCAATTTGACCCATACCGTTGCGGCACGCAGCTTGCGATTGCACTCCCGAACGCCCGGTCGGGACCCGTTGTGGTGTCGAACCGGAGCGCCAATGACGCATGGCCCACTGCGGTGCGCGATACGGGAGCGAACGAGCCGAGATGAGCATCAACGAGCAAACGCTCCCCCCGGCCTCGGCAATCGAGGCCCGCGCCCTTGCCTGGCGGCATTGGCTCTGGCTTGTCACCGCGGCCATAGATGGTCTCGTTGTGATGGTGACCGTCGCGTTGGTCGCCCTGAGCTATCACCTACAGGCCTATGGCCAAGTTCCGCCGGACCAGATCACACTCGAACTTGCGTCGATGCTTGCGGCGATCTTCGTATTTATCAATGCTCTGCGCGGTCGCTACCAACTCGCCAACTATCTCTCGGCAAAGGGACAGATGGCCTCAGCCTTTTCGGTCTGGAACATAACGATGGTCGTGTTCGTCGCCATCCTCTTCTTAACCAAGATCGTCGATCACTACTCACGCGCGGTCATCCTGGCGAGCTACCTCAGCGGCATTCCCGTTATCGCGTTGGCACGCTCCACTATGGTGCGGACCATTTCGCTGGCCAGCAAGACCGGCCGCATCACCAGTGAGCGAATCTTCCTAATTGGTCGCGAGCCCGATGTGATGTCGTTCGTCTCACGTCATCAACCCTGGAACGTCGGCTTCTCCATAGTCGATGTCGCTTTCCTGCGCAGCAATGATGCCCGCCGAATCAACGATCCTGCGGCTGCGCTTGCTGCCGACCTCACCAACGCCGTGGCGAACTGCCGGGCCAAGCGGCCGGATGCTGTGTTTATCGCGCTGCCTTGGTCGGACCAGGAGACTATCGATGCCTGCATTGACGCCTTCATGAACCTTCCCGTCGCGATTCACCTCACACCAGAGAAGATCATGGACCGTTTCCGGACGCCTCATATCGTCCGAACCGGCGACCTATCGAGCTTGCGCCTGACGCGCCCACCACTCTCCTCCGCGGCAATTGCCCTCAAGCGCATTTTCGACGTCGTCGCCGCCTCGCTGATCCTAGTTCTGGCGATGCCGCTCTTGCTCATCGTAGCCATCCTCATTCGGCTGGACTCGCCAGGATCAATATTGTTTCGCCAGCGTCGTTACGGCTTCAACCAGGAGGCTTTCCGCATCCTAAAGTTCAGAACAATGAGCGCCGACGACGACGGCAGCGTTATTGTGCAAGCAAAATTAAACGACCCACGCGTTACCAACGTCGGCCGCATGCTGCGCCGCTACAACATCGACGAGCTGCCGCAACTGATCAACGTGCTGAAGGGGCAGATGTCCCTCGTGGGCCCTCGTCCCCACGCTCTCGCTCATGACATAGCTTTTGAGCAGAAAATCGCGCTCTACGCTAGGCGTCACAACGTCAAACCGGGCATAACCGGCTGGGCACAAGTCAATGGCCTACGCGGCGAGACGGATACCGATGAGAAGATGGCCAAGCGCATTGCCTTCGACCATTGGTACATCGACAACTGGTCCTTCTGGCTGGACATAGCAATTCTTTTTCGCACTCTGCTCAGTAAGAAGGCGTTTATGAACGCCCGTTGACGTTCGGCAAGTTGATTTTCGATACACACTGCTTGAATAGTCCCGAGTTTTGTTGACGCCCTCGGTTCAAATTTTCTGCTGCCGCTCGAACTCGACGGGTGACGGCAGGATTGACGCGCACGACAGGGCGCCCCCTGGGATCGGCAACAAAGTTCTTTTACGGCCCCGCAATGTTGCTCGCTTGCCGCATCGCGAGAGGTTTAAAAGATTTGGAGCGGATTCCCACGGCGGTTGCTAAGTGCGCTGGAGCAAAAATTGCTCTATGGGAGGAGCGATGGCCTTGCCTGATGGCTCTTGGATTAGAACTACCCAATCGTGCCTTTAAGCGATGCGGGTGGATGCGAAGGGGTGACCGTGACGAACGAGCGTGACAATGGCGGTCCTACCCTAATTGCGGGCATCGGGGCGGCAAGTGCATCTGATAGACGAAACCGCTATTGGTTGGCGCGGTGCCTGATTGGCATCTGCACCTTTGTAGTTCTCGCCATTCTGGCGGCTTGGGTGGCGCTATTTGGATATGGCGTGTGGCTTCTCATAGGTCGGGTGATAAACTGCTGCGGGCTTGTCGGATAAGAGAGCTGGCTCGGGAAATCTGGCGCGGGGCGTAGGTGGATTTTCGGCCTGAACGCGGCATGATTGCCGTGAACAGGAGCGGATATGACGAGACGCGTTCGCCGGAACCACAGCCCGGCTTTCAAGGCGAAGGTCGCATTGGCGGCGATCAAGGGCGAGAAGACGCTGGCCGATCTGGCGCAGCAGTTCGACGTCCACCCGAACCAGATTACGCAGTGGCGCAGCCAACTTCTTGACGGGGCTGCCGGCGTCTTCGGGTCCGATGGGAAGTCGGAAGCCACCACGCCCGTGATCGACGTGAAGACGCTGCATGCGAAGATCGGGGAGCTGGCGCTGGAGAATGATTTTTTGTCCGGCGCGCTTGGGCGAAGGCCGGCCTTCTGAGCGCAAAGCGATGATCGACCGCTTGCACGATCTGCCGCTCAACCGGCAGGCGAAGGTGCTCGGGATCAGCCGGGGCAGCGTCTATTATCTGCCCCGCGCGGTTCCTGCCGCCGACCTGGCGTTGATGCGTGCGATCGACGCGCTGCATCTGGAATATCCCTTCGCCGGCAGCCGCATGCTGCAGGGGCTTCTCGGGGCCGATGGTCATTAGGCTGGACGTCTTCACGTCGCGACGCTGATGAAGCGCATGGGGATCGAGGCGCTTTACCGCCGGCCGAACACCTCGAAGCCGGCGCCGGGGCACAAGATCTTCCCCTACCTGCTGCGCAAGCTGCCGGTGACGCGTCCCAATCAGGTCTGGACGATGGACCTCACCTACATCCCAATGGCGCGGGGCTTCGTCTATCTGACGGCCGTCGTAGACTGGTTCAGCCGCAAGGTTCTGGCCTGGCGGCTCTCGATCACGATGGACGTCGCCTTCTGCATCGAGGCCGTCGAGGAGGCGATGGCCCGCTTCGGCAAGCCGGATATCTTCAATACGGACCAGGGCTCGCAGTTCACCAGCCGTGAGTTCACCGGCCTGCTGATCGGCGCGGGCATTCAGATCAGCATGGATGGCAAGGGTGCCTGGCGCGACAACGTCTTCGTCGAGCGCATCTGGAAATCCGTCAAATACGAGGAGGTCTACCTGCGCGCCTACACCAGCGTGTCCGACGCGCGCGCCTCGATCGGACGATATCTCGCCTTTTACAACGGCAGGAGGCCTCACCAGAGTCTGGGACGGCAGACGCCCGACCAAGCCTACTTCAACGCGCTGCAGACAATCCCGGTGGCAGCATGACCAAGGCCGAAATCCACTTAACGGCAGCCCCGAAACTGTTCAGACAAACCGAGCCAGCTCTTCATTACGCCATCGGCATCGCGCACGACATTGCGGCTGACGAGGAGATTGAACATGGCCGGCAGCGCCGCTCTATCGACTGCAAAGACCCAGAACGGCGTAGGCGAAGCGGCCCAAAGCTTCTTGATAGCGCGTCCAGCTGGTTGCAGAGCCAAGGCGTTTGACCGGTGCTGGCGTCACATTGAAGCCGGCCTGCCGAAAGCACGCTTCCGCCCGAGCCATGTGCCAATCATCTGTCACTAGGATCCAGCGCTGCATCGGCTGTGGATGCACCAAAGCAGCCGAGAAGGTCGCATTCTCGGCGGTATTGCTGGAACGATCCTCCCATAAGATGCGCTGATGGGCGATGCCGGCGCGTTGGAATACCGGTATCGGACCCGGCGAGCTCTCGCGGCCTGTATAGAGAATCGTCGCTTCGGGATAGGCTTTCGCCATCTGGACAGCCTTGCCGACGCGCGAATAAGGCAGTGATGATGCGTCCAGCTTTGGATATTGAAGGAACGTGCCGAGCCCTCCGCCGAGGACGATGATGCCGGCAGCGACTGTCGGCATCTCGCCAGCCTGGTTTCGAGCCATTGAAAAGCCGATTGGCCGTGCCACAACGAAAAGCGCTGTGACGAACAGAGCAATGCCGCAAAGGGAGTTGATCGGCGGTCGCAAAGCGGCAAATCCGTGCATGATCTCAAGCGTCCTGCTGATTCCGTTGCCCATCAAGTTATGGCGGTTCTATGCGAGAGACACCGTTCCAATATTTAACGGCAACCTATGCGCTTTCTCCTGTCATGTCGCCGGGCTTAGGATGGATGAACGGGCCGCGCAGACCTCCGCGCCACGAGCAGGCTGCCTGCGCATGAAGGTGACAAAGGCTCGTAGCGGGCGTCCTGTCAGGGGCGAGGCACCGGTATGACGGCTTGGGGCGGTTTTGCCCCGCCAAAGCCCAGCTTCAGCAGTGGCGAGTGGCCACCATGCTGGGCGCGCTCGCCATGCTGACGAAGCAGGTGATGAATCTCGTCAAGAAGGAGGCTGTCTGCCGGCGGCTGATGAGCGTGCCGGGCGTGGGGCCCATTACCGCGCTCGCATTCCGGGCGACGATCGACCGACCGGATCGGTTCAAGCGGTCCCGCGATGTCGGCGCCCATCTTGGCCTGACGCCGGCGCGCTACCAGTCCGGCGAGACCGACATCCAGGGCAAGATCAGCCGCTGCGGTGACGAACTCGCGCGCACCGCTCTCTACGAGGCGGCGCACACGCTGCTGGTGCGGAGCAAAAAGTGGTCGAGCTTGCGCGTCTGGGGGATGAAGATCGCCAAGTCGCGCGGCATGGCCCGCGTCGCGGTCGCCCGCAAGCTCGCCGTCATCCTCCATCGCATGTGGAGCGACGGCGCGGAGTTCCGCTGGGGCAAGGATCCCGCAAACGACGCCACGGCCGCAGCCTGACGCCACAGCGCCGAAACGGGAGGACCAGTCACGACGCATGATCCCGAAAGGGTGAACCGGATCGTTCCCGTAGGGACAATGGGCAAGGCGATCTCGTTGAGAGTCCAGAACCTGCGGTCGCAAACCCCAAGGTCGTGAACAGATTGAGACGCCTCGCCCTCCTGCCCCATCATGCGGCGGCCCAGCGCCGACCGCGAAGAGAAGCGTGTGACCTACGGGACGACACGAGCCGGAAAGAAAGCGAACAGAAGCAGCTTGACCTCAATGACCCCAATCAGAGAGGCTCTCAGAGCTTGAAGCGCGCACGCAGCATGCCGACCGGCACAGAGACGGAGTGACCGAGCAGAGCCACCGTCAGACTTGTGATGATGTACCCGACCTGCAAGATGATAACGCCTCCGACGCCCATGAGCAGCGCAACATCAAAACCGAAACGCATCTGATAGATGAACCCGGCCGGCAGCGCGATCATCGCCGCCGCGATCAGAACTTGGACCGGCCAGCGAAGACCCAGCACGAGCCCCGACAGGGCGCACAAGACGAACCAACCACTCAAGACATAGCCCTCCCCCGTGAGAGAAGGCTGACAGCCAAAGCTTAAGCGCCTATTAAGATCTTGGTCGGCCCGTATCCGTAGGCGCGTTCGCCTTACCGCAAATTTGCCGACGCAACGCGGTCGGCAACGCTGAGAGCACGACGTCGCTGCCAATCCAACGCGCAGGCCTCTTAAGCGGAGGCAGCAACTGCAACGCGATCTGAATCCCGCTCAGGGCACCGAAGCCTGCGAAGGCAGTGTCTGCCCCGCTACGAAGGACGGACTGGCAGCGCGGACAGTCCAATCGCCATTCCAGAGGCCGCGCCGATGACGTCGAGCTTCCGTCAGTTCAACCTCGAAATGGCCGGGCTGGGCCGGGCGTGCAAAGCCGAGCGCAACCAGCCGGGCCGCCAATGAGGCCTTGTCGGGCAGGCGACAGCTGCCTTCGACATGGCGCCGCGGGCCGGCCACGGCATCGCAGTTGAGTGCTGTCGTCTGGATCAGATTGCTGAGCGTGGCACGGGCCGCCAGCCCGCATGCCCACAGATCACCATTGTCGGCAACGCAGACGGCATCACGCTCCGGGCCGGAAATTGCGGCGAGGCGCATTGATAATTCGGCGTTGCTGAAGCTCTGCCCGTTGATGATTTGGAACGGTGGCGCCAGCGCGATGTTCTCCTGCAAGACGGGGAGGTGTGCGACGACTCGCTCGACCATGCGAGGATCGGCACGTCCTTTGCCTTCCACACGCTCGCCGCCCTTCCTCCCGGATAGCTCGGCTCGCACGGCAGTTGCTCTGAGGGCGGGCAGCGCTTGCCACGAAGGAGAGAGCAGGACCACGGAAATGCAGGTCACGAGCAAAAAGGCGCTGACGAGAAGGAAGGGCGAAGAAGGGTGTGTACGCGCTAAGATTGCGACGCGGCGCAGCCGAAACAGAGCCCAACGCAAAGGATCGTCGAAACCGACGCGGACCGGGTTGCCGCTCTCGCTGAAGAGGATCCGTTTCCGCCTGCGTCGCACCATTTCGGCTTCTTGGTCTTCAGCGGGTGCCGCTAGCGCCCCAATATCCGTTCACTAACCGCAGCGCCGCTCCAGCGCAATCGGAACCCCGCTCGAATCGGCCTACGAAGTCGGCTTCGTGGTTCATGTCGGTGCGGCTATGCTGCCCCGCACAGTGGTCTGACGGTTCTGTCGAGAGTTGCTGGCGAGGAGAAGGCCGAAATGGCGAAAATGTCCCGCTTGCTGCCAGCGGCGTTCATGGCGGTCCTGCACTCTCTGAATGTGCGGGCGCAGGAGCCGCTGGTGCTGACCCAGGCCGAGACGGCGCAGATCGATGGGCGCGATTGGGAACGCACTGGGCCGGGTGGGGCAAGCTTCGACGCGGTCCACCGGACGGTGTTGTTGCGTTTTCCGGGTGCTGCGGAAGCGATCAAGGCACGACTCGATACGGGGCTGTCGCTCGCGAAGGCGGTCGTCACTCTCGACTATGTCCGCCACGAGTCCCGCCCCAGCGGCTACACTTTGCGCGATGCGATGGGTGCCAAGCTCTGGGCGACGAGCGCCCCGCGCTGGCATGTCGTCGCCCATGCGCTGCGCCAGCCTTGGTCCACCCATGGCACTTTCGGCCCGACCGGCCGCTACCGGGTCAGACTGCTGCATCCTTGGGGTAAAGTTGGAGCAAGCGATCCGAAGCGCGACCTCAAGCCGGAGACAATCGGGCCGGCGGAACTTTCGGAAACCAGCCGGCAGGCGCAACTCGACGTCACCCATCTGCTGACAGGCCCCGTTGCGCCGACGGAGGCCGGCGCGCGGTTGCGGGCGTTCGAGGAGAATGGCCTCGCGCTCAGTAAGGCCGAAACCTACGATATGCGCTATCGGCCCCCGGGCGACATCTACGAATGGGCGATCGCGACTGGCGGCCATGCGCTGACCTTCAGCCAGCCGCGTCTGGTGGTGAACTTTCGCCCCAGTGCTGCGGGCACGCGGCCGCCGCTCCTGCCCCCTCCCGTCAACCCGGCCGCTGAAGCGGAAAAAGCAGATGCATCGGCGCTGCGCCGGGTGCCAGACATGCTGCCGTCCAGCGAACTGCAGTCCATGGCCCGTCGCCTCTATCAAACCCGGCCGGACTGGCTCTCGCCCCGACAATTCGACCATGTCGGCGACTTGCTGCGCGCCGGCGGCGACACGCAGACGCGCTGGCTGTTCGACCTGCAATTTGCCGATCTCGGCAAGTACCGACAGTTTCTGCGCGAGACATTGGCGACATTGCCACGCTACTGGAAGGGTTGGGGCATCGCCGAGGATCTGCAATTCGTCCTGCAGTTCGGCGCCTTCGCACCGGCGCATGTCCGCGAGCATCTGGAGGGGTATTGGCGTTCCTACCTGATGCCAGACCTGCCGACCTCGGCCTTCTTCGTGCCGCACAGCAGGGAGGCCGGCGCCTACTGGTCTCAGACGGGAGATTGGCGCGGCCGAACATCATTCTTCCGCGACGGCTATAATTACGTCGGCAGCACCCAGAACTTCAATTTCACCGCATCGATGGGCGCGCTGCTCGGCGGTGCCTTCATTGGTTCGGAAGCTGCGATGGCCGATGGGCGACATGGGCTCGAGCGGATCCTGCTGCGTTACTGGACCGTGCTCGATGGCGGTACCCAGGAACTACTCGACCCCTATTATCTTTCGATAACGCTGAGCGCCGTAAAGATGCTCGCCGATCATGCCCCTTCCGCTTATGACCGGTTGATCGCGCGCATCATTCTGGAGCGCACAATGGAGATGCTGGCGAGCGCGTATCATCCCGAGTTGCGGCGCATAGTGGCTGCAGCGGGCCGAGCAAGGCTTTCCGGCTTCCTGACCGAACAGGACGGGATTTACGGGGCGCTTCATGTCCTTTCGGAGCGTGGGGCCCTGCTCTACCCAACTCAGCGCAGCGATTCACGCATCCTCGGCATGCCGGTCTGGGGCTATGATTTCCCGCCGGGCCGAGTGGGGCTCCAGAGTCTGTCGAGCCCGTGGGCTCCGACCTGGTTTCGCCATGTCATCGACGACAAACCCTTTCCGTTCCGCGAACGTTCGGCCAACACGATCCGAGGACACTTCAATCCGCCCCTGCGCCGAATGACCTATCTGGACCGGCATTTCGGGCTGGCGAGCCAGGACATCAAGGGCGGCATGGCCGACGTGCTCGGACAATGGTCGCGCACAGGCCAGACCGCCAGTGGGATCGAGCATCTAGGGATGCTAACCGTCAGGGCCTGCGTCAATCTCTGCGATCTCGCGACCTCATCGGGCGGTGAGCCGGTGCGCGCCGGCTCTCTGTTCACGGTCCAGCACGACAACCGCGCGATTGTTTTCGCCAAGCCCCCGACGCGCGCCGATACGCTGAAGGAGCAGCAGATCGGCCCGGGCGAGATCGAGACGGTCGGCTCCGTGCTCGGGCTTTGGATGATGGAAAGCGAACGGCATTGGCGGCTCTTCGTGAATGGCGAGGAAAAACAGCCAGCGGATCTGCCGCTGACATTGCGGCGTTCGGACGATCTCGTGCTGCAGGACGGACCGGCCCTCATCGCCGTCAGGCCGATCGCCGTCGCCGACGACCGCAAGATCGTCGTTGCGCTGGGCGGTTACGGCGGCACGCCGGAAACCGGCCGCGCAAGACTGGAGCCAACCTTGACGATCGCCAACATGAACCGGCTGCACGGCACGCCGCTCAGCAAGAGCGCCTATGATAAGCAGGGTCTGGGCAGGTCGCTCTTCGGCGGCTTCACCATCGAGTTCGGCGACCTTGAGCGCTTTGGCGATGTCGCCGCCTTCCAGCGTCATATCCGCTCCGGCTCGCTCGATGTTGCGCGCTTAACCGGCGGCCACGTCGGCGTGCGCTATTCCTCCGGTGGAGAGACGATAGATGCCGCCTTCTCCACTGAGGTGCAGGAGGTCGCCCAGCATTTCCCGATCCCCCCAGGAAGCCAGACAACTGCGATCGCGAGCCGGACCGTGAATGGCGTCTCGCTGCTGCCGCCGGCAGGGCTCGACCGCGATACGGGCTGGTCCCAGCAAAGCGCGAACGGCCGTCTCGAGAAGAACGGGGCCGTACTCGAGACCGATCACGGGCGCATGGTATATTTGATTGCCGAACCGCGCGGACGCGGCGTGCTTGCCTATAACCTGACCCCTGATCCGACGAATTGGCGGCTGACCCTTCCCGAAGACCGCGAGATTCGGTCCATCGGCAAGGCCGGTCTGCTCCGCGTCGAGATTGATCAGGAAAAGCGGCTGGTCGCCATCGACCATGAGCTTTCTCCTGCCCAAAGCCGCGTGGAGTTCACCCAACGTTTCATCCTGAAAGGCTTTGGTCCGGAATGGACGATCCGCGCGGCCGAAGGGACAACGCTGCGGGAGTGACGTTGCTGCCACCACATTTCATGTGCTGTGGCCCGAGGGTTGCACCGCGGATGGAAGCAATGTTCTCCGCATCGCTCCTGTCCGCCTCCCGGCAGCGGCTCTGTTGAGTCAACGCCGTTCTAACGGTTACCTTAATAAAGCCTATCTGATGCAGAAATGTAAATTGCAGCTATTTGTCTAAAATGCGATGGAGTCACCCGCACGACGTAATTTAGATGTCAAGAATGCCGCCGACAATGCCCACCTGCGACCCACCATAGGGTCGCTAAGGTATCCGGTCGATCAGGATTCGCGCCTTGTCGATCCGACTGTGTCTCGCAATTTAAAGGCCCCGCTCCTCACCATGTTCCGCAGGACATATTTGCATTTACTGGCGGATCTGGCGCTGATCGGGCTCGCTACCGTGGCTGCCTTCGCCTTCCGCGACAATGTGGAATGGCTCTCGTCGCGCTGGATGGCTTGGGGTACCTACACTGCCCTGACGCTTGTTGTGGCCCTCATCGTGTTCACGCTGGCAGGGAGCCATCGCTCAGTTTATCGTTTCGCCAATATCAACGATTATTTGTTCCTATCGTCGCTCACGGTGGTCGTGGTCTTGGCGACCCTGCTGCTCGGTTTCCTGATCAACCGGCTTGAGGACGTGGCGCGGACGCTGCCGATCTTGCAGGCCATTCTGACCATCATGGCGTTGATCGTTGCCCGCGTCGGATACCGGTTGTTCCACGCACGCCAGACCAGTGTCCGCGCCAAGATTGACGATGCAGACCATGTCGAGAATGTGCTGGTCATCGGGGTCGATGCCGTCGCCGACCTGTTTATTCGCTCGGTCGAATATCTCGCCCACGGCCGCATCCGTATCAATGGCGTTCTGTCGCCCGATCATCAGGATTTGCGCGGCCGCCGTTTCGGCACACATCCGGTGCTGGGCGTGGTCAGCGAGGTCGAAGCGGTGGTCGCTAAACTGCGTGTGCATGGCGTCGACATCGACCGAATTGTTGTCGCCGTCGATGAAATGACGATGTTGGAAACGGATAAGTTACTGCTGGCAGCGATCGAGGCGAATGTTGGCGTCAAGATTGATTACTTTGCTGAGCGGCTCGGTATCCCCAAGCACTCGCAGATCAAACGGACGTCCGCCACAGCCGAGGAGGACATGCTGCAGCAGCCGACCGCGCCGCAAGGCTTCTACCGCTACGGCAAGAGACTTTTCGATCTTTCGCTGGCAACGCTGCTGCTCGTCGTCCTCTGGCCGATGATCGTCCTCGTCTCGCTGATCGTCTGGATTGATGTCGATCGTCCGCTGCTATTCTGGCAGCAGCGGCCTGGCCAGGGAGGGCGGCCAATCAGGATCTTCAAATTCCGGACAATGCGTGGCGCTCACGATGATGACGGCAACCGCTTGGCGGATTTGCACCGGCTCTCAGCGACAGGCGCAATTCTACGTTCGCGCCGGCTGGACGAGCTACCACAGCTTTTCAACATCCTCGTGGGAGATATGTCCTTCGTCGGTCCTCGGCCGTTGCTGCCGATCGACCAGCCGAGCGACCGGCGCGACCGCCTTCGAGGCAAGCCTGGGCTGACCGGCTGGGCGCAGGTCATGGGCGGACGTGACATTTCTCCGGCCGACAAGGCTTCCCTCGATGCCTGGTATATCCAGAACATGTCGTTTCTTCTCGATATCGAGATTATGGTCCGCACCATTCCGATGGTCCTCTTCGGTGAGAGCGTTAACGCGGAGGCCATTCGCCAAGCCTGCGCCATGACGGGCCGCACCCCCGATTATCAGGAGGCGCGCGAGGGTCCCTCCGTTGCGTCCCCGGTCGACCGGAACGAAGCCCCGGCAGCGCAACGCATCAACGCGCGCTCGTAGGGAATTCTTATGCGCTCTTCGCTTACGAGGTGAGCGAGGTAAGCCCGATAGCAATCGACGGGTGTTAACGATTGCGTCTCATGAATCAGACTCTGGGTGATTTCACCCGGAGTGCGGTAGCTTGGAGCATGCACAAGCATGATCAAGATCGAGCGTATAAGGCATTTGCCTAGACAGCTGCGATCGATCGTACAGCATCCCCTGAACCGCAATCAACGAATTCGGGCTTTGCATGGCTGGCTGCGTTGGCAGATTGGTTCGCGGCTAGGTTCAGGCCCCAAGCGGGTTCGGCTCGCCGGGCAAACCGAAATGGTCGTAGAGCCTGGCATGACCGGGGCAACGGGCAACATCTATTACGGCCTCGCCGAGTGGGAGGAGATGGCCTTCCTTCTCCATGCCCTGCGCCCTGATGATGTATTCGTTGATATCGGCGCCAACGTCGGTGTCTACACGCTCCTCGCTTCAGGCGTTGCAGGGGCAAGTACCGTCGCTGCTGAGCCGGTTCGCTCCAGCTACGACCGACTGGTTCGGAACATCGCGCATAATGGATTGCAGGATCGCGTTCTTGCCGATCGAGTCGGCATTTCGTCACATCGCGGAGTGCTGCGGTTTACATCAACTCATGATACCACCAATCGCATCGTCGGTGCGGATGAGCAGGTGGCCGACGTTGAAGAATGTCCCGTCGACACGGTCGATGGCTGGCTGAAGAACGTCGCTCCGACCTTGATCAAGATTGACGTCGAGGGCCACGATCGAGAGGTCATGAGCGGATGCCATTCCATCCTGAAATCGAGCAATCTGCGAGCACTTATCGTAGAAACATGGTTCGCAGACGATAGAACGATCAATGCTCTGCCAAGTGCGGCGATGATCCTCCATTCCCATGGCTTCAAGCCATATTGCTACGATCCTGCAGCCCGGCAAATCAATCCGTTGACCCATCAGACGGGTGCGAACGTTATATATATCCGCGATCTCGATTTCATACGTAACCGCATCGCAGGAGCGGCGAGGGTCGAACTTTCTCACGGGCGGAGCGTCTGAGTAGCGGCATGTGCGGCATCAATGGTCTTTTTGCTTTCAACGTCGCCGCCTCCGCTCCCGGCCGGGGCGAACTGATCGCGACGCGAGACGCCATGCTGCGACGCGGTCCCGACGGGCAAGGCGAATGGTGGAGCGAAGATCGCCGCATCGGCTTGGCCCATCGCCGTCTTGCCATCGTCGACCTCAGCGACGGCGGCGCGCAGCCCATGCAGAGCGCCGACGGCCGTTACATCGTCACGTTCAATGGCGAGATCTACAATTACCGGGCGCTCCGTGCCGAACTCGAGCGCGACGGCGTCGTCTTTCGATCCCAAAGTGACACCGAGATCTTGCTTATTCTCTACGCCCGCGAGGGCGAAGCGATGCTGAGCCGGTTGCGCGGCATGTTCGCCTTCGGGATATGGGATCGCAAGGCGCGCAGGCTGTTCCTGGCGCGTGACCCCTACGGCATCAAGCCGCTCTATGTCAGCAATGATGGCTGGACATTCGCTTTCGCAAGTCAGGTCAAGGCGCTGCTAGCGGGCGGGCGGATCAGCAGCGCCAGGGAGCCGGCGGGACTTGTCGGCTTCCATCTCTGGGGCTCCGTGCCGGAGCCGTTCACGCTTTACCGCGATATCCGGATGCTTCCGGCCGGCCATTGCCAGATCGTCGACGCATATGGGCCGCACCCTGCACGCGCCTTTGCTTCGGTTGCCCGGGCTTTCGCCGACGGCGCTCTCGAGCCGCATCCGCAAGCGGTTCTGGCCGCGAAAGTTCGTGAAGCGGCGAGCGACAGCGTGAAGGCCCATCTGATGGCCGATGTCGAGGTAGGACTCTTCCTCTCCTCGGGGATCGATTCCGCCGCGCTCCTCGGCTTGATGATGGATGCCGGGCACAAGAACACCACCTGCATCACCCTCGCCTTCGAGGAATTCCGTGGCACGCAGGACGACGAGGTCGGCCTCTCCGCGGAGATGGCCGCATCCTGCGGCGCGCGCCACATCGTACGCACCGTTTCCTCCGCCGAGTTCAAGGCAGATCTGCCCGCTATCCTTGATGCGATGGATCAGCCGACGATCGACGGGATCAACACCTGGTTCGTGGCCAAGGCGGCCCGCGAGGCAGGATTAAAGGTCGCGCTATCCGGACTCGGCGGAGATGAACTCCTGGCTGGCTATTCCAGCTTCCACGATATTCCGCGCTGGGTCCGGCTGCTGCGCGCCCAAGCGGTGGCGCCTGCCCTTGGCACCATATTGCGAAAGGGAATGTGTGCAAGCGGCCTCGCCGAGCGCAATCCGAAATTGCCGGGCATGGCCGAGTATGGCGGGACCTTCGCCGGCGCCTATCTGCTGCGTCGCGGCCTGCATCTGCCTTACGAACTAGACGCCATGATGGATCCCGAGATCGCGAGAATCGGTCTGGAGCGGCTTGCCCCACTCCGCCGCATCGGGCCTGAGGGCGGCGCGCCGGCCAATGCGCTGGCGCATGTCGCGGCCCTGGAGAGCCAGAACTACATGCGGAATCAGCTGCTGCGCGATTGCGACTGGGCCGGCATGGCACATTCGATCGAGATCCGGACGCCCCTGGTCGATTTCGGGTTGCTGAAGGAACTGGCGCCGGTCATTCCCCATTTGACCGCCCCTGGGGCGGGTAAGAGGCTCCTCGCAGCGGCACCGGCTGCGCCGCTGCCGGAACGGATCGTCAATCGGCGAAAAACCGGCTTCGGCGTGCCGATCGGTCAATGGCTCAGCCGGAAAACAAGCGACACGCGCGCCATCCGGGGCCTGGCCTCGCGAGCCTGGGGCCGCGAAGTGCTGCAGGCTTTCGAGAGCCGGGAGCAGCGCGCCTCTGCCCTCGCCGAGGCGCACGCCGCTTGAGGGTCCTTGCTCTGGTGACCGATGCTTTCGGCGGCTATGGCGGCATCGCGCAATACAACCGCGACCTGCTCAGTGCGCTGGCTGACGTACCGGCGATCAGCGCCATCGACGTTCTTCCGCGGATTGCGCCTGACCCGGTCGGGACACTCCCGGGTAAGGTCGTCCAGCATCCTGCGCGGCTCAATAAGTTCGCCTACTCGGCTACGGCTTTCGCAGCGGCACAGGCGCGGCGTCCGGATATTATTCTCAATGGGCACATCTATCATGGTCCGCTGGCGCGACTGCTAGCGCGTTACACGGGGTCGCGCCTCGTCACCCAGCTTCACGGCACCGAGATCTGGGACCGGCTCGCGCGCAAGCATGTCGTGCCCCTGACCCAATCCGACATGGTGCTGACGGTCAGCCGCGATACGCTCGGTCGGCTCCGTGGCCAGGTCCTCACGGAACCCGATAATGGCATCGTGCTGGGCAACACCGTCCAGCCGGAGTTCACACCCGGGGATCGCGCTGCGGCCCGTGCGCAATTCGGCTTGGGCCAGGAGCAGGTCCTGCTGAGCGTCAGCCGCCTCGACAGCCATGAACGATACAAGGGCCACGACCGCATCATTCGTTTGCTGGCCGCCCTCCGAGCCGAAGGACGTGATGTCATCTATCTGATTGCCGGGACAGGAGACGATGGCCAAAGGCTTCTGTCTCTGACTCGTGAACTGGCGGTTTCCGACTACGTACGCTTTCTCGGCAGAACGCCTTATGCGCAGTTGCCGGATCTCTACCGCGCCGCCGATCTTTTCGTTCTGCCGTCGACCGGGGAAGGCTTCGGCATCGTCTTTCTCGAAGCCATGGCCTGCGGGACGCCGGCGCTCGGTCTCGCCGCCGGCGGCGCCCCCGATGCGCTCGGAGACGGCACGCTCGGGTTCTGCATCACGGAAGCCGATCTTCCGGCGGCGCTACGGCAGGCGCTGGATGCCCCTCGCCCCGATCCGACGAAACTGCATCAGGCGGTCCAGTCCCGGTTCGGTCGAGACGCCTTTCGGGCTCGCGTGGCCAACATCATCACAGCATTGCAATAAGCGGTTCCATGCCTGATCTGTCACCCATCGCCTCGTCCTACCCCATCGGAGAGGCGCCAATACTGCAAACGGAAGGCGTTGCCACACAGCACCGCATTGTCCTGGAGGCCGGGCGGACAGACCGTAATTATTGGCGCGACCTCTGGCGCTATCGCGAACTCTTCCTGATCCTGGCCTGGCGCGACATATCGGTGCGCTACAAGCAGACGGTGATCGGCGCAGCCTGGGCGGTGATCCGCCCTTTCCTGACGATGGTCGTCTTTACCGTCATCTTCGGCCATGTCGCCAAGCTTCCGGCCGATGGCACGGTGCCCTATCCGGTTCTCGTCTTCGCCGGCATGCTGCCCTGGTTCCTGTTCGCAACGGTGCTGGGCGAAGCGTCCAATAGCTTGGTTAGCAACGCCAATCTAATTGGAAAGGTCTATTTCCCCCGCGTGATCGTGCCCTCGGCCTCGGCCGTCGTGGCGCTCGTCGATTTCGCGGTCTCCTTCGGCATGCTCGCCGTTCTGATGCTCTGGTATGGCGTATTCCCGAACTGGCATATCCTGCTCCTGCCGGTGTTCATCGTGCTTGCAATCGCCGCGAGCTTCGGCCCGGCGCTGCTGATGACGGCGCTCAACATCAAGTATCGCGATTTCCGCTACATCATCCCATTCGTGCTGCAGTTCGGACTCTATGTCTCGCCCGTCGGCTTCTCGAGTGCCGTCGTGCCGCAGGAATGGCGCTTTCTCTACAGCCTCAACCCGATGGTGGGGGTGATCGACGGCTTCCGCTGGTGCCTGCTCGGCGGCAACAGCGAGATCTATCTTCCCGGCTTCCTCGTCAGCCTTGGCGTGGTCGTCCTGTTTCTCTGGCTCGGCCTGCGCTATTTCCGCAAAACCGAGCGCAGCTTCGCGGATATGCTTTGATGAGCGCCGATGTCGTCATCCGTGCCGAAGGCCTCGGCAAGAAATATGTCATCGGGCATCAGACGCAGAGCGAGCGCTATACGACGCTGCGCGACAGCGTCGGCCGCAGCCTGCGCGCCTGGGGCCGCTCGGCCCGCGACATCGCTGCCGGCCGAGCGATCGTCTCCGGCGACGAAACCGAGGAGTTCTGGGCGCTCAAGGATGTAAATTTCGAGATCAGGCGCGGCGATGTCGTCGGCGTGATCGGCCGCAACGGAGCAGGTAAATCCACTTTGCTGAAGGTCCTCTCGCGCATCACCGAGCCGACCGAGGGCCGCATCACCATCGACGGGCGCGTAGCCAGCCTGCTCGAAGTCGGGACCGGGTTCCACCCCGAGCTCAGCGGGCGCGAGAACATCTTCCTGAACGGTGCGATCCTCGGCATGAGCCGAGAGGAGATACGGCGCAAGTTCGACGAGATCGTTGCTTTTGCCGGCGTGGAGAAATTTCTCGACACGCCGGTGAAGCGCTATTCGTCCGGCATGTATGTCAGGCTCGCCTTCGCCGTCGCCGCGCATCTTGAGCCGGAGATCCTGATCGTAGACGAGGTGCTGGCTGTCGGCGACGCCGAGTTTCAGAAAAAATGCCTCGGCAAGATGCAGGACGTTGCGGGGCAAGGGCGAACAGTGCTGTTCGTGAGCCATAGTATGGCGGCTATGAGGGCGCTTTGCCAGCAGGGCATCCTGCTAACGAACGGCCGGATAAGCGCTGGCGGCGCAATCGGGCGCGTGCTCGAGCACTACGAGACTAGGGCAGAAGCGCTCTCCGAGGTCGTTCGACAGCGGCAGCCGATGCAGTCGGCCGCTGTCACGCGCGCTTGTGTCAGCGTTCCTGGCGACATTCTGCTCGATATCGCCATCGATGCGGAGCGAGCCTTGAGCTGCGCTGTCGAGATCAAGGTTTTCGATCGAGCCGGAGCACCAGTGGGCCTCGCCTCGCTCGGCGGCTGGCGCCCCGACGAACTCGTAAGCCTAGAGCCGGGTTGCAACGAACTGGCGATGACGATTCCGACAGCGTGTCTGGCAACGGGCACCTATCGGCTCATCATAGCCCTGACGAACCCGGGCTTTGAGTATTACGACATCGTTGCGCAAGAACTGTCAGTCGAAGTCTCTCGCGAGATGCAACTAGGCGAGACCAGAGTGCTGTCTCAGTCGGAAGGTCATGGCGCGCTTCGCTTGCCGGCCAGCTTGGCACCGGGATCACTAGTTACAAAAGGACGCGCTTCATGCCATTCGGCCGCTTGACACCGATTGCACGTTCTATTCTCGGCCCATCACGTCTTGGGGCACTCACCTACCGTCGTTATCCAGCTCTCGGCCGCGCCTGGGGCGGACCGATGAACGGGCAGGCAGGGCGGTGCAAGCTAGTGGCAGATCTGATCAGTCGTTGTAATTTTGCTGCCGTCGTTGAAACTGGCACTTTTCGCGGAACCACGACGGAGTGGCTGTCTGCCTTCAGGGTACCAATCTACACGTGCGAAGCGTCGCCAGAGAACTTTGGGTTCGCCCAAGCCCGTTTATCAGGTCTCCCCGATATCACGCTGCTGCACATGGACAGCCGGGCTGCTCTACGGCATTTGCTGTTCGGCCAATTAGCTTTCGAAGATGCTCCGATCCTGTTCTATCTCGACGCACATTGGAACGACGATCTGCCTTTGGCTGACGAGATCGAAATCATCTGCGACGCACACCACGAGGCAGTGATCCTGATCGACGATTTCAGTGTTCCTGACGATCCAGGGTACGCATATGACGACTATGGTACGGGGAAAGCGCTGACGGTTGATTATGTTGCGACTGCTGTCGCAAAATACGACCTTCTGTGCCGTTATCCATCTATTCGCTCCGATGCCGAAACTGGCGCGAAGAGAGGTTGTGTTGTCATATCGCGCCGCAACTCGCAGGTTGCAAAGCATCTCGGCAGCAGCGTTTATCTGCGCCACGCACCCTTTACCCACTAAGCACGCATGCGCTGCCCCACCCTAGCTGATCTGCCCCCGCCCCCATCGGGCAAGACCGGCTGGCCATGGACGGAAGAATGCTCTCGATTGCCAGAACTGCGGCCCGACGGAACAACCTGGCCCCGCATAAGCATTGTAACACCAAGCTACAATCAAGGACAATTTCTCGAGGAGACTATTCGCTCTATTTTACTCCAAGGTTATCCTGATCTAGAGTACATAATCATAGATGGATATTCTGTCGATGACAGTGCCGCGATTACAGACAAATACGCGACATGGCTCTCGCACTGGGAGAGCGAAAAGGATGACGGCCAAGCGCATGCGATCAACAAAGGGCTAAAGCGGGCAACCGGCGCAATTTTTCAATGGATAAACTCTGACGATCGATTAACACCCCACGCGCTGAAAAATGTTGCGTTATTGTTCGACGAAAGCAGTACAATTGCTGGACACGTAAACCACTTCGGAGGCGAACGCACCTTCCTCAGCGGGAACTTGAACCTAACAGCACTAACGCTCCTTCACCATGCTGCTCCATACAATTTAAAAAGGCTGTTCGCGCTTACAAACTACGACCAACCCGGCGTATGGTTATCAACAAAAATCATAAAGGAGGTTGGTGGATTTGATGAATCGAAAAATTATATATTTGACCTAAGTGCGACCGTCTTTTATTTACGTGTAGCGCAAAAGATATTATATACGAACCAAATACTTGTTGAGTTTAGACATCACGCTCAATCAAAAACAGAGTCTGTGCCGGAATTATTTTATCAAGAACATACTAATTTCTTGCATCAATTGGCAAACGAACGCATTTACGGTTTATCAAAACACGCAAGACGAATTCTTCTCGCGATAGAGTTTGAGAATTCAGCAGGCGATATCTTCAATTTAGAAAAAAAAAGAGTAGACCGCCTTAGACATCTGGCGCGAATGATAAGGGAGTTTCCTAAGATGCGCTCCGCCCGCTTTTATCTAGGCGCTCTAAAAAACATTATCTTTCAGGCACAAGTTAAGCACAATCAATACGAAATTCGTTGAATGCGCATACTATTTTTTTCGGAAGTCCACGGCTGGGCAGGGTCAGAGCTGTTATGGTCACGTTGCGCATCGAGATTGGCGAGCCGTCACCAGATTGTTGCCTTGCTACCGGCAGATGCCGCGAGATCGCGGCAGATTGACCAATTACGTACCGACGGCGTCGCGCTTCGTGTTCATCCTTCGCCAATGTCTTTGCCAGAACGAATCTGGCAGCGCATCGCACCATCGTCGGTCACAGGAACAGCGCACAACGCGTTCGCTTCGGTTATCCGCGAAGTGACACCTGACCTGATTGTAGTGTCGAGCGGCGGCTTGTTCCCTGGAGCGGCAGCAGCAACCGCAGTGCTCGATTCAAAAATCCCTTACGTGAACATCGCAAATGCTGCCCATGTCGATTGGGCCCCAGATGATCAATCAGCCTCGACTTTGCGCGAGTATGCTACGCAGAGTTTCTCTATGTTCTTTGTATCAGATCAAAATCGTCTCGACTGCGAAACTCAGCTGTCAAAGCGATTGCCAAATGCGCGGCTTATCAGAAATCCGTATCTTGTCGGACACGATGCCGCTTTACCATGGCCTGCGGACGATAACCGAGCGATACTGAAGATCGCCTGCGTCGCGCGGTTATTCTATCCCGCAAAAGGCCAAGACTTGCTGCTGGAAGCTCTTGCAAGACCAGAGTGGCGCAATCGTAGCTGGTCGCTGTCCTTTTTCGGCACTGGTCCACAAGCAGAGACAATCCGTCGGCTTGGCAACATGCATGGCATCGACGAACGACTATCGTTTCGGGGGCACGTTTCTGACGTTGAAGGGATCTGGCGCGATCATCATGTTTTAGTGCTGCCTTCGCGATACGAAGGGCTGCCCATTGCGATTGTCGAGGCCATGCTCTGTGGACGCCCGGTGCTTGCGGGAGATGTCGGCGGCGCACGCGAACTCGTCGTACAGGGCCAAACGGGATTTCTCTGCGCTCCGAATTCGATCGAGGCACTGGCTGGCGCGCTCGAGCAGTTGTGGGGCATGCGAGATATGCTTCAGGCTCTAGGCGACAATGCTCGCACCAAAGCGATGGGCTTTGCGCCGCCGGATCCAATCGCCGACTTCATTGACGAGTTGACGAGAGTGAGCGGTTTTGACCTCTAGTATCTCAAAGCGCGTATCCACATGATCCCCCGCACCCTCATCGTCGGCGCCGGTTTCTCCGGGGCTGTGATCGCGGAGCGGATTGCCTCGCAGCTAGGCCGTCATGTCCTGCTGATCGACCAGCGGACTCATATTGCCGGCAACGCCTATGACTGCCTGGATGAGCATGGCGTCCTCATTCACAAATATGGCCCGCATATCTTCCACACCAATTCCCAGCGCGTGGTCACCTATCTCTCGCAATTCACGGGCTGGACGCCGTATGAGCATAGGGTTCGCGGGCTTGTCGAGGGTGAGTGGGTCCCACTGCCGTTCAATCTGACATCGTTCGAAATCCTATTCGGTAGAAGCGAGGGGCAGCGCCTGATCAAGCTGCTGACGGACGAGTTCGGCGTCGGCATCAAGGTCCCAATCCTCGACATGCGCAACTCGGCCTCGGGTGACGTCCGCCGTGTGGCCGATCTCCTCTACGAGAAGGTTTTCCTGCATTATACGGTCAAGCAGTGGGGTCTGCGCCCTGAGGAACTAGACGCATCGGTCTCGGCCCGCGTGCCTGTCATGCTTTCGCGCGATGATCGCTATTTTCAGGACAGCTTCCAGTTCATGCCCATGGATGGGTACAGTTCCCTTTTCGAACGGATGGTGGCGCATCCGTTGATCGAGGTGCAGACGAGCCTGTCTTATCTCGATGCCGTGGCGAGCGAAGCTTTTGAGCGCATCGTCTTCACCGGCCCCATCGACGAATTCTTCAGCCATCGTCACGGCGCGCTGCCTTACCGAAGCATCCGCTTCGACATGCGATCGGAGGCGGCCGCGACGCCCGTGCAGGGCTGGACTGTCGAAAACTATCCAACGCCTGCAGAACAGCATCCCTTCACACGATCGACCGAATTCCGGCTGTTGACCGGGCAGCACGGCATCTCGCACACGACCCGGGCTTTCGAATATCCAGAAGCGTTTGAAGCCGGCAAGAACGAGCCTTATTATCCAATCCCCCGGGCCGAGAACCGCGCGCTTTTCCGCCTCTACGAGGCCGACGCTCGCAAGCTCAAAACCGTGCATTTTGTCGGGCGGTTAGCCGACTATAACTACTACAACATGGATCAGGCCGTCGCGAGCGCGCTCGCCTGCTTCGACAGGATGATCGACAAGGCCGCGTCTCTTTCGTGATCGTCGATTGGTACAGGCACGGTCACGAGCATCGCAACGACATGTTGCGGTTCGGCTTCATGCGCCTGCATCGCGCTGGAGAGATTACGTACCGTGAACACGCGCTGCCGGAGTGCCGCGCGGCCGGCTTCTCGGCGGAAACGGCGGCGCATGACCATCGCCATACCAGCATTTTTGCGATCCGCAGTGGTTCCCAGGTCAAGCGCATCGTGGTCGACAGCGAGGATTCGTTCTTCTGGATGGCTCCACTGGTGCGCGATTGCGATCTTTACTTTTGCGCCGGGTACTCCCCAAGCCTGTTCGAGGAACGCCGCTTCATCACGCCTTACGCATGGCAGACAGAGGTCGAAATCGCATTCTATCGCGACCGCGCGGATTGGCTGATTGCTAGCTATGGCGAGCTGTTCGGGCGGATCAAACCCTATGTGCCGATCGCGCCGAACATGGGACGGCGCAATCCGCCGGGACGGCTCAATTCAAAGCTCCGCAATTTGCGTCACAAGCTCGCGAAGCGATTGAAGCGCGATCGCGACTGGCATCATGACGATGTCGATTTCGAGGTTCGCTATGCTGAGCTTCTCTCCTACCGAAATGCCGTGCAACAGAGCGATATCGTGCTGTTGGACAGTCTCTGGGGATGGCCGCGGCATCGGGTTGCCCTGCATGAGCAACTACGTCGCCTGTCTGCGCGATACGCTATTCACAGCCGCCTGAACTGGTCGCCCCCCTACGCTTGCGATGCGGGCGACCGGTCGGGATTGGTCAAAGGCGATTTCCCTATGGTAATCGGGGCGGTCAGCGACTACGAGACGATGCTGTCGCAGAGTCGACTGGGAACGTTCGCTACAGGCTTCCATTATGGTTGGCGAAACATCATGACAGCAGCGCTGATGATCGGCCTGCCAGTGTTGACCGATAGGTTGATAGTTCAACCCTGGTTCGACATGAAAGTCTTCGATTTCGCCGAGACCGATTCCTACGGCCTTGGAGACATTGAAGCCGTTTTAGCCCGTTACCCGACGGAGCGGCTGGCGCAGGTCAAAGCACGTAACCAAGCAGCTTTCGACCGCTATCTGTCTCCCCAAGCCATGGCACATTATGTGCTGTCCGCGGCCTAAACAAGCGATCGCATGCGGCTTGCCCTGATCAGCTTCGAATATGCTGGAACCGCCCATGGGGGTGGGATCGGTACCTATGTTCGAAACGCCGCTCGTATGCTGGCCGGGCTTGGGCATGAGGTTGAGGTCTTCTGCGCTGGAGATGGCGCACTAGCGGCAGCGGAAGCAGGAATCCGCGTCGAGACCGTCATCGCAGAACGGGCCCCGTTTGCCGAAGCGATCCGCGCTCCTTTCGCACAAAGGCATCGCATGCGGCCCTTCGATGTGATCGAGGGCCCCGAATATGGTGCGGATGCGGCGGGAATCCGCCAAGACTGGCCCGACATACCGCTGATCGTCAGATTGCATACCCCCAGCAGCGTCATCAATTCAATCAACAGCAGTTACGTAGGGATCGGCAGCAAGTTGCGCTACCTTGCTGGTGGACTCCGGCGTGGCCAGCTCCCGAAGCCGTACTGGCGCGAGGTAGCTGACCGTTCCGATCCCGAGCGCCGCCATACGCTGGACGCCGACCTTGTCGTGGCACCCAGCCAGGCGATTTTGACGCGGTTAAGCGAGGAATGGGGGCTTCCGAGCTCGCGCAGTATGGTTGTGCCTAACGTCTTCGTACCGCCATCAGATCTGCTGGGGCTTGTGCCCGCCCCGCAGGTCAAGACCGTGTTGTTTGTCGGCAAGCTGGAGGTTCGAAAGGGTGTCATCGAACTCGCCCAGTCCGTCCCTGCCGTGATCAAAAACGTCCCTGATGCCGCGTTCATCATGGTTGGTCGTTCCCTGCCGATGCCGGGGCGGGATGTTGCCGTAGCCGATGTGATGTGGAGCGCCTATCGTCGCGCTGCCGGACGGGTGACCCATCTTGGCGGAGTGCCTTATGAGGATATACCGGCTTTGCTTGCTCGCGCATCAATCGCTGTGTTTCCCAGCGTCTGGGAGAATTTTCCGAATGTAGCCCTCGAGGCGATGGCGGCGGGGCGCGCGGTCGTCGCCTCATCGGCCGGCGGGATGGCCGAGATGATCGAGCATGGCCGAACCGGCCTGCTGGTGCCCCCACGCGATCCGAAGGCCATCGCGGCGGCGTTGATACATCTGCTGCGCGATCCCGAGTTGGCCGCGGAGATGGGACGCGCCGCGCGCGCGCATGTTGTCGCCAGCTACGGCCCTGCGACGATCGGTCCGCTCCATGAAGCGTCGCTGCGACGGACCATTGCTCTCGCGCAGTCTCGACGGCTCGGCCTTTCGGCATGAAACTCTCCGCCATTATCTGTAGCCATGAGCCACGTCCGGATTATCTTGAGGCGACGCTCGCGTCGATCCGTGCCCAGACAGGTCTCTCCAAGGACTGTTGCTGGGAATTGCTCCTGATCGACAATGGCAGCCGGACGCCTCTTGCAGGCAAGTTCGACGTGACCTGGCATTCGCGGGCCCGCATCATCCGTGAAGAGCGGCTTGGCCTAACCTTCGCCCGCCTCCGCGGCTTCCATGAATCTACGGGCGAAGTGCTCGTCTATATCGACGACGACAACATTCTCAAGCAGGATTACTTTGCGCAGGTACTTTCGCTCTTCTCCGCTCATGAGGGCTACGGAGCGATCGGAGGAAAGTCGCTGCCCGTCTACGAAGTGGAACCGCCGCGCTGGTTTGCGGAAACAGGGATTTCGTTGGCCTGCCGCGATCTCGGGGACCAGCCGATCGTCGCAGAATGGACCAGGGCTGGAGAACACCAGCGCGACTACCCTGGCTGCGCACCGATCGGCGCGGGGATGGCGGTTCGTCGCGCCGCTTATGCCGGCTATGTCCACGCAGCGGCCAACGATCCGCGCAGAACATCGCTCGGCCGCCGCGGCACGGATCTGGCCTCCGGAGAGGACAACGATATGATACTGTCGGTTCTGGAGCAAAGCTGGCAGGTGGCGTACCGGCCCGAACTGATCCTGCAGCATCTCATTCCGGCGCGTCGGCTGACGCAACCTTATCTCGAAGCCTATGCGCGTAGTTCCAACCGTACCTGGGTACAGGTTCTCGATGTCCATGGCATGCGCCCCTGGAGCCCCATAGCTCCCTGGACAGCCCCATTGCGCAAGCTCCGCGCCGCCCTTCGGGCGCGCCCCTGGTATTCGCCGCCAGCCTCCATCCGCTGGCATGGGTCCGCGGGGCTGATCGAGGGGCGAGCGCAATTGTCGAGGTCAGCATGAGCGGCGGCAATCCTCTCCACAGATTCGCTCGCGCACTCGGAGCAGGCAAACTGCTGCTTTACGGCTATCATCGCCCCATGGGCCTGATCCGGAAGTCGATTGCCGAGGGCGGCCCACTCGAGCAGATCCGGACCGAGCAGGGACGGCGCCAGATGGTTCAGGCGGCTTGGCGACTGCCAGTGCTCGTGGCGAAGCCGGAGCGCCAAGAGGCGACCAAAGTCAATTTCCTCAGCGGACAGCGTTTCTGGTATCAGACGCTGGCCTGTTTCGTGTCACTGCAGCAGCACAGTCCGTTCCGGATCACACCCGTTATTCACGATGACGGCACGCTCGGGTCCGAGATTTGTGCCGCGATCAGCCGCGTCGTCCCCTGGGCTGTTGTCGTCGATGCGCGAGCCATCAACGAGACGCTAGACCGCGAACTGCCGGAGGCGCGCTTCCCCGTGCTGCGCGCGCGCCGAGAGGTCTATCCGCATCTGCGCAAGCTCACCGATATCCATCTCGGCCAGAACGATTGGGGCCTCGTCCTCGACTCGGACATGTTGTTTTTCCGGCGCCCCGAGGCGTTGCTGAGTTGGTTTATGCGTCCACACGCGATTTACATGCAGGATGTCGTGGAAGCCTATGGCTACAGTTCGCGCCTAATGCGCGAACTCGCAGGTTGCCCCGTTCCCGCAAAGGTCAATGTAGGCCTGTACGCAGTCGACCGCAGCCAAATCGACTGGGACGCGATGGAATTCTGGTGCAGGATCCAGTTGGAGCGTGAAAAGTCGAACTATCTCCAGGAACAGGCGCTCACTGCAGTGCTGCTCGCGAGACAAACGGCAGCGCCCCTGCTCGTAGAGGACTATCGCGTCATGCCGGATCTGTTGGAAGGCGCAGCACCGCGCGCTGTCATGCACCACTATGTGGCGGCCTCCAAGCGTTCCTATTTTCAGCGTGGCTGGAGAAATGCATTGGCCCTGCGCGGCAATGCGGCATAGTCGTGACCTTCGAGCGAAGCGCAAGCCGACGAAATGCACCTATCGCCGCTTGGGCGATTGGCGCATAATCAATTGAACGTTTCGGTCATCATACCTGCCTTCAATGCAGCTGCGTATCTGCCGGCGGCGCTGGATAGCGTTCTTTCGCAGAGCTACCGCGATCTTGAAATCATCGTCGTCAACGATGGCTCTACAGATCACACAGCAATCGTTCTGGACGGGTACGGCGATCGCATCCGCGTCATTCGACAGAGCAATAGCGGCCAATGCGCTGCAGCCAATGCCGGCTTTGCTGCATCGACCGGTGCCCTCATCAAGTTCTTCGACGCCGACGATATCATGCATGCCCAGATGATCGAGCGCCAGGTCGCCAAATTGGCCGGACGAATGGACGCAATTGCGATGGGGGAATGGCACCGGTTTTATGGCGAGGCGCCGGAGGAAGTGGCCTTCCCTCCGCTGTCCATGTATCGGGATGCCAAGCCGGTCGATTGGATGGTTCAGGAGTGGTGCGGCGCGCGTCCGATGATGCAATGCGGACTCTGGCTCATACCGCGTGGCCTGATCGAATGCCGTGGTCTGTGGGACGAGCGGTTGTCGCTGATCAATGATTTCGAGTACTTTGCAAGGCTGCTCGTCGGCGCATCCGATCTGCTTTATGCGCCGGGAGCTAGAATGTACTACCGCTCCGGGCTGAGCGGCAGCCTATCCGGCCAGGCGTCGCGCAAGGCGGTGGAATCGGCATTTCTCTCGCTGACACTCGGCACCAGGCATCTTCTGGCGGCCGAGGACAGCGCGCGAACCCGTCGGGTGTGCGCCAATATTCTCCAGGATTTCGACTACACCTACTATCCCGATCACGCCGACCTCCGCGAACAGGCCCGGCGGCGGGTGATCGCGCTGGGCGGCTCCGATCTCGAGCCGGACGGTCCCCCGGGCTTCCACAGTCTTCGCCGCGTGACCGGCTGGAAGATCGCCCGCCGCATCCAGCGGCTTTCGGAGCAGCGGGGCTGGAATGGCGCCGCACGCGCAAGGACCGCCTGACATGCCTTCCCCATCGCATGCCGGGCGCCCGCTGAGCATCGCCCTCACGGCCGATCCCGAAATCCCGGTGCCGCCAACGCTCTATGGCGGCATCGAGCGGATCGTCGACATGCTGGCACGCGGGCTGGAGACACGAGGCCATGACGTGACGCTGTTCGCCCATCCCGATTCCGCCAGCGCCGGACGGCTCGTCCCCTGGCCCGGCGGGGCGAGCCCGTCGCGGCTGGATACGCTACGCAATGCCGCCTGCCTGTATCGCGAAGTCCGGAAGGGCTCGTTCGACCTGCTGCACAGCTTCTCGCGGCTGGCCTATATGGCGCCGCTTCTGCCGACACGCCTGCCGAAAATCATGAGCTATCAGCGCGCGATCAGCCCGCAGACGACGGCGCTGGCGCAGCGGCTCTCCGGCGGCAGCCTCGCCTTCACCGCGATTAGCCATTGGATGATGGAGCCGGTGAAGCATATCGGCCGCTGGCACATGGTGGCCAACGGCGTGCCGCTGGAGACATACACGTTCCAACGCGAGGTCGCGCCCGATGCGCCCCTGGTCTTTCTCGGGCGGATCGAGGAGATCAAGGGACCGCATCTCGCCATCGAGATCGCCAGGCGCTCCGGGCACAGGCTGGTCATCGCCGGCAATATTCCTGCGGACAAGCAGAGCTGGTTTGATGCGGAAATCGCACCTCATATCGATGGGCAGCAGATCAGCCTGATCGGCCCTGTCGATGACGCCGCGAAGAACCGGCTGCTGGGCCAGGCCAAAGCCTTCCTCATGCCGATCCTCTGGGAAGAGCCCTTCGGCATCGTCATGGCGGAAGCGTTGGCCTGCGGCACGCCGGTGCTCGGGCTGCGGCGCGGCGCCGTGCCCGAAGTCGTCGAGGATGGGGTGACAGGTTTCGTGCGGGATACGGTGGATGAGTTGGTGGCGGCGGTCGGGTTGATCGATCAGCTGAACCGAGGCGCGTGCAGGGATGCCTGTGCAGACCGCTACAGCGCCGATGCAATCGTTGATCAGTATCTCCACTGCTATGAGCAAGTCCGCAAGGCATCCGTTTCCAAATGAGCCCCCCCAAGAAAAGGGTTTGTCTGGTTTCTCCTGGTCACCTCTCGACAAATCCACGCCTGGTCAAAGAGGCGAGAGCGCTTGAAGAAGCAGGATATGCCGTTCAGATCGTCCACGGCTATTATCTGCCCTGGGGCGTCGAACAGGACCGCGCGATTGCATCGCCCGGCTGGACCTTGATACCGGTGCCATTCGGCAAAAAGCTTGCGCCGGGGATGCGTCACGTCCGGCAGAAACTGATCCAAGCCCTGTCACTGCAAGCCTGTCGCATTGGCATGCGCAATGCACTCACAGCCAGCTATGCACAAGCCCCGGTCGGCCGTGATTTGATTACCACCGCATGCTCGGCCCCTCCGGCAGATCTCTATATTGGGCACTACCCCACTGGATTGGCAGCAGCTGCAAGAGCTGCCGCGCTTCACAAAGCGGTCCACGCCTTCGACGCGGAAGACTTTCATCTCGGCGACTTACCGAACACGCCAGCCAACCTCACACCAAACGCTATTATTCACAGCATCGAAGCAGCATACTTGACGTCTTCGTCATATATAACGGCTGCTTCGCCCCTCATCGCTCAAGCATATCGCGAAATTTATGGCGTGCCTGAACCGGTGTCGTTGCTCAATGTTTTTCCCAAGTCCAACGCACCTTCTGCACCATCTGCGTCCGGCACGGCGCAGCCGGGACCCAGTGTCTATTGGTTTTCACAAACCATCGGTCCCGGGCGAGGATTGGAGACTGTCGTTCGCGCCATTGCGAGAGCAAGCTCGAAACCGCATCTGTACCTCCGCGGCACGCCAGCAGTCGGATTCAAAGCCGAGATCGAAAACCTTGCGACTGATTTGGGCGTTCAAAAAAGAATTCATTTTGTTGACCCATCCCCTCCAGATGAGATGGAACGACTCGGTTCCGCCTATGATTTAGGAATCGCATCGGAAATAGGGAATACCGAAAACCGCTCCATTGCTCTAACAAACAAGATATTCAGCTATGTATTGAGCGGGATACCCTGCTTGGCTACCGACATCAAAGCCCACCATCACCTTAATTCGGAAAACCCAGGATTTTTGATATTATATAAAAATCATGACTTTGAAGATTTATCCAAAAAAATAGATTCATTTCTTTTTGATTCGACCCAACTATACCTGGCAAGATCGCATGCCTGGACACTCGGCCAGACGAATTTTAACTGGGACAACGCGAAAGCAGTTTTTCTTGGACTGGTCGAAACAGCAATGGTCCGCGGCGGTTGACCCTCCCGTGAATCGAGGCACAGTCGCCATCCTCTCCCCGCATTTCCCGCCTGCGACGCTGGCGGGGGTGCACAGGGCGCGGCATCTAGCGCGGCATCTCCCCGCGTTTGGCTGGCAGCCGGTGATCATCCGCGCGGATGAATCAACCTATACCGAACCCCTCGATCCGACACTCGCAGCCTTGGTACCCTCAAATCTACGTCAGATCCGGACGGGAGCACTGCCCTCCGGGCTGATGCGACAGGTGGGAATCGGCGATATCGGGCTGCGGGCCTATCAGCCCCTGGCGGCAGCGCTGACCCGATTGGCGCAGGCCGAGCGAATTGACGCAGTGCTGATCACTGGCTCACCCTTCTATCCCATGCTGATGGCGCGGATGGTACAGACCCGCCTCGCCCTGCCGGTCATTCTCGATTTCCAGGATCCCTGGATCTCGGCAGAGGGCGCTTTGCGGCCACGCTGGAGCAAAGGCGGGCTCGCCCATCGGCTGGCCCTGGCGCTAGAGCCGCGGGCTGTACGCCATGCGAGTTTCGTAACCTCCGTGTCAGACCGGCAGAATAGCGAGATGGCTCAGCGCTATCCCT
Organism: Bosea sp. 124; assembly: GCF_003046175.1. Lineage (NCBI taxonomy): Bacteria > Pseudomonadati > Pseudomonadota > Alphaproteobacteria > Hyphomicrobiales > Alloboseaceae > Allobosea > Allobosea sp. 124. The sequence goes on along the minus strand of NZ_PZZM01000001.1, from coordinate 3,447,623 downwards.
GGCTCGATCGAAGTCGGATGGCAGCGATTCCGATCGGCGGCGACCCTGCCGATTTCGAGATGCTGCGCGCCAATCCGCCGGTGAACCTTCAGGTTCGACTTGATCCCGATCGGATCAATCTCAGCTATGTCGGCACATTCCTGCCGCGGGCGGGCGCGCTGGTCCGTGCACTCTTCGCCGGGCTGCGCCTGCTTTGCGAACGTGAGCCGGCGCTTGCCAACCGGATTCGGTTGAATTTCGTCGGCACCAGCAACCAGCCCAGCGGCGCGGGCGCACATTTGGTGACACCGCTCGCGGCGCAGGAAGGGGTCGCGACGCTGGTTCAGGAGACGCCGCAGCGCGTGCCTTATCTCGAGGCGTTGAGCCTGCTGGCCCAATCCAACGGACTGCTGATGATCGGCTCCGACGAGCCGCACTACACCGCCTCGAAGATCTATCCCAATCTCATGGCCAAGCGACCGTTCCTGTCGCTGTTCCATGACGCATCGAGCGCGCATGCCATCCTCTCTGCCGCAGGCGGCGGCAGTGCCTTCTCCTTCTCAACGCTGCAGGACCTGCCCGGGCTTACCCCGGCCATCGCCGATACGTTGCGGGCGATGGCATTGCAGCCGGAGCGCTTCGGTGCGTCTGACCCGGCAGTGTACGAGCCCTATACGGCCCGAAACCTCGCTGGACAATTTGCCGCTGTGTTGGATAAGGCCTGCGCGTGACACCGTCCGCCTCACGGCTACAACTGGTCGAACTGCTGCGTGGGCTGGCAGCCGTCTCCGTGGCTTGGTTCCACCTCACCGCCACACATAAGAACAGCTGGGTAGCTGCCTCCGGCACCTATGGCTGGCTTGGTGTCGAGGTGTTCTTCGTGATCTCAGGCTTCATCGTTCCCTACTCGATGAAGAAGCTGTTTAGCCGATACCGGTTTCGGGACGCTCCGATCTTTCTGATGCGCCGTATCATTCGACTCGAACCGGCTTACATCGTTAGTCTGCTCCTGGTCCTCGCTCTATATCATGCATCGCGGCTGGCACCGAGCTTTCAAGGTATAGACCAATATTACAGTCCCCAGCAGCTCCTCTTCCATTTTTTTTATCTGATTCCCTTTACCCAGCATCAATGGCTGCAGCCCGTCTACTGGACGCTTGCTTATGAATTCGCATTCTACCTTTTCATGGCGCTGACACTGAGCGCGTTCTGCGGACGGCACCACCGAAGCGCCGCCATCGCCTGTGTTGGAATTCTGGCTGCTGGGATTTTGGCTGGAGTGTTGCCAGCCCGCCTGATGCTGTTCGTTATGGGTTTTGCGGTTTTCAGAAAGGAGACCGGCTTCTGTGGCAAGGGCGAGGCTCTGCTCCTGATTGCGGTAGCCGGCTTCGCGATGATCATGAGCGGTTCGACGATCGAAGCGATCTGCGGTAGTGTGACGGCTCTGCTGTTGGCGGCAGGGACTGGAATATCGTTTCCGCCACGAGCCGCCGCTGTGATCACAGCTTTGGGAACTATATCCTACTCACTTTATCTGGTGCATATTCCGATAGGAGGCCGCGTCGTGAATCTCGGCCATCGGTTTGTGCAGACATCGAGCCAGGAATTTGCGCTCTCCATCTTAGCTATGGCGATCTCTCTCTGCGCAGCATGGGTGCTGTGGCGTCTGGTCGAGCGCCCTTCGATCAATGCATCGCGCAAATGGGCTCCCCGACATCTTCCATCCCCTCTGGCCGTTTCGTAAACACATGCCTCCTCGCCTTGCCGTTCTCGCGTCCCACCCCGTGCAGTACTATGCTCCGCTCTTTCGAACGCTGGCGCAGCGGCTCGACCTGCACGTGTTCTATGCCCACAATGCGACGGCGGCCCAGCAGGCAGCCGCCGGCTTCGGCGAGGCCTTCACTTGGGATATCGACCTGACCAGCGGCTATGACAGCCAGTTTCTGCGCAATGTCGCGATGCGGCCCGGCACGGATCACTTCGCTGGCTGCGACACGCCCGATATCGGTGAATTGCTGGAAGCGGGCCGCTTTACCTGCGTGCTGGCCCTGGGATGGCATCTGAAATCGATGCTACAGGGGATCTTCGCGGCAAAGCGCCGGCGTCTCCCGGTGCTGGTCCGGGGCGACAGCCAGCTCGGCACGCCACGCGGCCGGATCAAGACCGAAATCAAACGCCTTGCCTACCCGCTCCTGCTGCGGGCGTTCGACGGGGCGCTCTATGTCGGCGAGCGCAACCGCGATTACTTCCGGCATTACGCCTATCCGGAGACGCAGCTGTTCCATTCCCCACATTGCGTCGACACGAAACGTTTTGCGCTGGCGGCGACGGCTGATGCCCGGCAGCGGCTGCGTGCGAGGCTCGGCATCGGCGCGAACGAAGCCGTCCTGCTGTTTGCAGGCAAGCTGATCCCGTTCAAACGACCGCTCGATCTGGTCGATGCGGTGGCCCTGCTGAGGCGCGATGGTCTCAATGCCCGCATGCTTGTCGCCGGCTCCGGGCCACTGGAGCCGGACATCAGGAAGCGTGCTGCCGAGCTTGGCGTGACGGTCGACCTTCTGGGTTTCCAGAACCAGAGCGAAATGCCTGCGGCTTATGCTGCAGCAGACCTCCTGGCACTGCCTTCGACGGGGCGTGAAACCTGGGGCCTGGTCTGCAACGAAGCCCTGGCCAGCGGGACGCCGATCATCGTCTCGGATCAGGCAGGCTGCGCGCCGGATCTCGCCCGTGAAGGGCGGGTTGGTCGCAGCTACGACATGGGCGACGTGGCCGCCCTGGCAAAGGCTTGCACGGCGACACTCACCGATATGCCAGCCCGGGCAGAGATAGCAGCCGTCTCCGAGGCCTCCTCGCTGGACCGGGCAGCGGATGGGATCATCGCGGCGGTGAACGCCCTCGGCTCAAGGCGCCGTTTGTCGGCGACGAGCGAGCAGCTGCAGTGATGGGCCATCGCAGCGCGATGTCTGACAGGTACCGCCGATGAACCAGCGCATGAGGCGGCGAGGCGCGGCTCCCGCCGCGCGCGACGGGTTGCCTCCCATGGCGGGCGGCGTCATCGGCCTGACGGTCCTCCTGTCAGTGGTCGCAGCGATGCTGAGCCCATCCGGTGAGATCATCCTGGCCTGTGGACTGGCGTTGTGCGTCATCATCCTGCTCCTCTGGCGCAAGAGCGAACCCCCGATCCTGTTGCTGCCGGCCCTGTTTCAATGGTCGGAAGTGTCGATCTGGGCTTATGCAACCGCTTGGCGCGGCACCCCGCTTTCGATGCAGAGCAATTACGGCGCCAATCTCGATGCCTCGACGATCTACGGGCTCTTGGGCGTCGTCTCCCTGTCAGTCGGGATGAGGCTGGCTATGGGCAAGGCCCGGAGCGGCGCCAGTTTTACCGAGCGCCTCAGGCAGGAAGCTTTGTCACGCAGTTTCGACCAGATTGCCCTGCTCGCCGCAGCGGCCATCCTGGCCGGCTATCTGGCGAGCGGCGTCGGCCGCTTCGCAGGCGGGGCAAGCCAGATCTTTCAGGGCTTCGGGCAGGTCAAATATATCGGCATCTTCGCACTGACATACTGGAGCCTGGTCCGCGGCCAGAAATACCCGATCCTGATCGCGGTTATCGCGGCTGACATCGTCGTGGGGCTGACCGGGTTTTTTGCGCAGTTCAAGGACGTCATCCTGACGGTTTTCGTCGCCGCTCTGGCGGCGCGCCCCCGGATCCGCGCCAGCGATGCACTGCTGGTGGGCGTGGCCGGCGGCGCGATCCTGGTGCTGGCGACGTTCTGGACTGCGGTGAAACCTGAGTACCGTGCCATTCTCAACCGCGGCACCGGCGCTCAGGAGGTGACGATCCCTGTCTCGGAGCGCATCGGATATCTCGTCAATCGCGCCATCAATTTCGATGGCACCCAGTTCGCTGAGGGCTTTGACGGGCTCGTCAACCGGCATGGCTACACGGAGTTCCTCGGGCTGGTGATGGCTTATGTGCCTGAAGTGGTGCCACATGAGAACGGCCGCATGACGCTCGATGTTCTCAAGCATGTCGCCATTCCACGAGCGATCTGGCCCGGCAAGCCGCCTCTGCCCAACGATACGGATGTCATGGCTCAATACACCGGGCTGCCCAACGCCTGGGATAGCAACACCTCGATCAGCATCGGCCATCTCGGCGACCTCTACATCGATTTTGGCTGGATCGGCGCACTTATGGGCATGATGTGCATCGGAGCGCTCACAGGCAGGTTCTACCGCAAATTGCGCGACTATCGCGGATGCTCAGCTCTGATTTCAGCAGGTCTCTGCTTGATGATCGTTCTGCCCATCGCCTATTTCGGCACCGCCTATATCAAGCTGGCCGGCTCCTTCCTGATGACGGTCATCGCCGCATTCCTGACGCAGCGCCAGATTCTGAAGCGACTGCGAGCCTCGATCCCAGGAATCCTGCCGGCGTGATGGCTCAAACCGATCCGATGCTGCAGGCCCCCGGCAGCCTCCAGATCATCGCCTCTCTATCGCCGGAAGCCGGCGGACCGGCCTATAGCGTTCCGCGGCTCGCCGCGGCGCTTCGGCCCTGGTCGCCTTCCGTCCGGCTGATGTGTCTGGAAGGCGGGGTCTCAGGGGGAGACCTCGAGCAGGCTGACGCGCCCGAGCGTCACCACCGGTCGACATGGCCCTTTCTGAATCAGATCGGCTGGTCTCCCGCACTGCGGCAGGCGATTTCGGTGGAAGCTGTCGCCCCCTGTATTCTCCACACACATGGTCTCTGGCTCATGCCCAATCGCTATCCAGCATGGGCCCGCAGAAAACCTCAGGCTCGCTGCCGTTTGGTCCACTCTCCGCGCGGTATGCTCGGTGCAGAGGCGTTGCGCATCTCGGCCTGGAAGAAACGGCCGATCTGGCATCTGTGGCAACGCGGGGCTCTTGCCGCGGCCGATGTCATCCATGCCACGGCGCGGTCCGAATATGAGGAAATCCGGGCAGCTGGCCTGCGCAACCCGGTTGCAATCATCCCCAACGGGATCGATCTGCCGCATCCCTCGGCCTATCGGCAAGGCGGCGGTATCGTCGCTGGCCAGGATCGGACCATCCTTTCGCTGGGGCGGATTCATCCGAAAAAGGGGCTGGACCGGCTGATCCGCGCGTGGGCCAGCGTTCAGGACCAGCTGCCGAATTGGTCGCTGGCTCTTGTCGGGCCAGCCGAGCTCAACCACGACACCGAACTCCTGGCGCTCGCCGCACAACTCGGCGCTCGGCGCGTTACCTTGTCCGGCCCAGTTTATGGCGACGCGAAATGGCAGCTCTACGGGTCGGCCGCGCTGTTCGTGCTACCGACCCTGAATGAGAATTTCGGCATCAGCGTTGCCGAGGCCCTGGCCTGCGAAGTTCCTGTGATTTCGACCAAGGGAGCGCCCTGGTCCGGCCTCAAGGCCGAAGATTGTGGCTGGTGGGTCGATCACGGCGTCGAGCCGCTCGCCAAAACACTGATCGAGGCGACGACGCTTGATCAGTCGACACGACAGGCCATGGGCGCCCGTGGACGCGCCTGGATGGCACGGGACTTCGGCTGGGACAGGATCGGCCGCGACATGGCCGAAATCTATCGCTGGTGCTTCGCGGGCGGCCCCCCGCCGTCGACCGTCGAACTGGCCTGAGCCATGAGCGAGCCCCGGCATCCGGCCCCTGTCGCGGCCGAAGCGCAACTCGATATCGACGCCAATCGCCGGGCCATCAAATGGTCGCGCAAGCAGCTGCTTGCCCGCGCGCTGTGGGAGTTGCTCCGCGGCCCGCTCTTCGCGTGGACGCCCCGTCCGCTCTGGGGCTGGCGCCGCTATGTGCTGCGCCGTTTCGGCGCGCGCATCGGCCAGCGGGTCCATATCCATCCTGATGTCCGTATCGCGATTCCCTGGACCCTCGACATCGGCGATGACAGCGCCGTCGGCGAACGCGCCATCCTGTACGCCCTCGGCCCGATCACAATCGGCAAGCGCGCCACGATCTCGCAGAACGCCCATCTCTGCGCGGGCAGCCATGATTTTCGGAACCAGAGCATGACCCTGCTGAAGCCGCCGATCCGCATCGGAGACGAGGCCTGGATCTGCGCCGATGCCTTCATCGGTCCCGGCGTGACGATCGGCGATCGGGCGGTCGCGGGAGCCCGCGCCGTCGTAATGAGGGATGTGGCACCCGGAGCGATCGTCATTGGCAACCCCGCCCGCGTGACCGGAAGTCGATGATGAGTTCAGACGCAATGCCCGCGGCGCGCCTCCCGGTTACGGTTGTCATCCCGGTCCGCAATGAGGAAAGCAATCTGCCGCGCTGCCTGGCGGCACTCACCGCCTTCGCAGAGGTGATCGTGATCGATTCAGGCAGCACCGATCGGACGCAGGTCATCGCGCGCGAGGCCGGCGCCCGTGTCATCGATTTCGTCTGGAATGGCGGCTTTCCCAAGAAGCGCAACTGGGTGCTGATGAACGAGCGCCTCTCCCACCCCTGGGTGCTGTTTCTCGACGCCGACGAATTCGTCACGCCGGAATTCTGCGATGCGCTGCGCAGCACGCTCGCAGATACCAGCCATGTCGGCTTCTGGCTGAACTACACCAACCACTTTCTCGGCCAGCGTCTGCGCCACGGTATTCCGCAGCGCAAGCTCGCCCTTTTCAAGATCGGAAGCGGCTTCTATGAACGGATCGAGGAAGCCTCCTGGAGTTCGCTCGACATGGAGATCCACGAGCATCCCGTGCTCGTCGGCTCCGTTGGCGAGATCACTGCTCCGATCGAGCACAATGACGATCGCGGCATTCTGAAATTCATTGATCGCCATCGCGACTACGCCAAATGGGAAGCGCATCGCTACCGACTTCTCGTCGCGGCCGGAGAGGAAGGCTGGGCCCATCTAACGCAGCGTCAGAGAACGAAATACCGCAACCTGCCGAAATGGTGGTACCCATTCGCCTATGGAATTTACCAATACATCATAAAAAGAGGCATTTTGGACGGTCACGCTGGTTTTCAATACGCATTTTATAAGATTTGGTACTTCAATTCGATCCGACTGCTGATCAAACTGTGAGTGGAGCGCGACCCGCCTTCCTCGGAGTTCCCGCCAGGATCTCGTGAGGGCCGATGACTGCCAGAGATTCGACTGTGATATGTGCTCCCCCAAGGCAGGATGCCACGGCGCAGCTGCTCGTGCTGCTGGCGCGCGATGTCCTCACTCCCGAGGCGGGTGCACGCGCACGCGACTTGCTTCGGAAGGTCGATGACTGGCGGGAATTCGCGGTTCTCGCGCATCACAATTTCAGTCTGCCTTTCGCCTACCGGCATCTCGCCGCACTCGGCTTATCCGCCGGCCAGCCGGAGCTGATGGCCGCGATGCGCGGGCTCGCGCTGCGCACGACCATGTCCAACCTGAAATGGCATGGCGCCCTGCAGTCCTTTCACGAAGCCTGCATCCTCCCGACAACGGCCCGGCACGCCTATATCAAGGGCCCGGCCCTGGCCGCACGCTATTATCGCGATGTCGGAGCCCGGCAATGTCGCGATATCGATGTTCTGGTGCTGCCGGATGATTTTACCCGCGTAGCCCGCCGCGCCTTCGATCATGGCCTTCGCTTCATCGCCGGGTACGAGCCGCAGCCTCGCTTCACGGACAACGACCAGGATATCGACTTCATGGTTCGCCATGCGGATGTGATCTCGATGCTCGATGCCGAGGGCCATCTGTTCGAGCTGCATCGACATATCGAAAAGATGACGCCGGTGTTCCCGGTGGAGGATGTTCTCGCCGACACCTGCCAGACCAGGCTCGGGCGCAATACCTTGTCGGTCATGGCGACGCCCTGGCTTTTCAATTATATCGCCTATCATCACTCGCGGCATTTCTGGTCGAAGCTGCATTGGGTCGCCGACCTGCACGCGATCATGAGCCATCCCAGCTTCGAGCGTGAGGAAACCCTCGCGCTGGCGCGCAGGATCGGCATTTCCGCCACTGTCGAAGCGACCCTGGCGTTTGCCGAACTGGCGCAACAGCCGGAGAACTGGCAAGGCGCGCTGGAAGGGCGCAGCCATGGCGCGGTTTTTCTGGACGCCTGCCTGCGCGGCCTGCCGGGCGACTCGGCCTATGAATTCGATCGCTGGAAGGACATGTTTCTATTCGACTTCGAGGCGACCTGGCAGGTCGACACCGGCCGCAAGCACGGCTTCTGGGCCGGCTCCGCGCTGCGCCGGCTTGAACCCAATGTGACGCAGTATTTCGAGAATCGCCGCAGCCGCGCCTTCGAATTCCTCTATGTCCTGGAGAACGCTAAGGCACTCTCGCTCAATATGTTGAAGCGGGTCAGCGGCCGATGAGCCGGCGCGCTTGCATCCTGAGCCTGATCAGCGGCAGGCGCAGGATCCTGACCGATTGGACGCTCTGGGCCAGGATTTGGGCCGTTCTGTCGGAAGTAGGACGTGGCCTCGCGCTCGCCATCATCGCAGCGACGATCCTGGAGACGGCGTTGTCGATCGGCGCGCTCTACACGATCAAACTGCTGGTCGATGCCATCGGCGCGAGCCTCTCGGGCAAGGCCCAACATGACGCGGTGTTCCTGGCGCTCGCGCTTGCCGGCGCCACCGCCCTGCTCTCGGTCGTGGCAACGGCTTTGGCGAATTATCTGCGTATCCGTCAGGGCATGCTGGTCAGCGACCTCATCGACCGAAAAATCCACAAGCAAGCGATCGAGGTCGATTTCAGCTTTTACGAAAGCCCCCGCTATTTCGACTCGCTGCAGAAGGCACGCGAGGCGGGGGCCCAAAGGCCGGCCCAAGTGGTCGGCAATGTCCTGACGCTCGTCAAGGGGATCATCCTGCTTGGCGCGGTGTTGGTCATGCTGGCGGCAATCGAATGGCGGCTTTTGCCGGCTTTGCTCCTCATGGTCGGGATCGCGCTGGTAGCGCGGCTGCGAATGACGCGGCAGATGTTCAACTGGCGGATGAAACGGGCGCAGCTCGAGCGCCGTGCCGGCTATCTCGACTGGATGCTGACCTCGAACATCCATGCCAAGGAACTGCGGCTCAATCGCCTCGGCGAGCACTTCAGCCGTATCTATAACGGACTTCGCCGCCAGATCCGGGACGAGCATCTCGCGCTGGAGCGGCGCAGGCTTTTTGCCGAGATGGGCGTGGCTTTCGGCGGCGCGCTGATCTTCATCGCCGCTGCCGGCTATCTGATCTCGCTCGCGTTCTCCGGCGCGTTGACGGTCGGCCAGGTCGTCCTGTTCGTCCTGCTACTGCGACGCGCCGAGGGCAGCGGCAACGAGGCCGTCTCAAGCCTGTCGCGACTGGTCGATGACCATCTCTATCTCGGGCGGCTTTTCGACTTTCTCGAATCCAAGCCGAGCATCCTCTCACAGGGCCACGGCGAGCCGCCGGCCCAGCCACAATCCGGGCTCCGGCTCGAAGCAGTCTCGTTCCGTTATGACGGCGCCGCACAGCCGGCGATCGACAAGGTCGATTTGACGCTGAAGCCTGGGCAGATCGTTGCGTTGGTCGGCGAGAACGGCTCCGGCAAGACGACGCTGATCAAGCTGCTTACGCGGCTCTATGATCCGACGGAGGGGCGGATTACGCTGGATGGGCGCGAGATCCGGGCGTTCGAACCAACGCGCTACCGTGCCTTGTTTAGCGTCATCTTCCAGGATTTCGCCGCCTATCCGGACACGGTCGGCGAGAACATCCGTTTCGGCGACGTCTCGCTGCCGGCCGACTCGGACGCGGTACGCGCAGCGGGCCTTCGCGCCGGCGCCGACCCCTTCATCCAGAAGCTGCCCAAGGGCTATGATACCCAGCTGACCAAGCTCTTCAACGAGGGCCAGGATCTCAGCCTCGGGCAATGGCAGCGGGTGGCGCTGGCGCGCGCCTTCTATCCACGTGCCCCCTTCATAATCATGGACGAGCCGACGAGTGCGGTAGATCCGGCCTCGGAATCCGCCCTGTTCGAGAACTTCCGCGAGCGCCTCGACGGTCGCGGCGCCCTGATCATCAGCCACAGACTTTCGACCGTGCGCCAGGCAGACTACACCTATGTTCTCACCGAAGGACGCATCGAGGAGCACGGAACCCATGACGAGCTGCTCGCACGGGACGGCGCCTATGCGAGGCTGTTCAACCAGCAGGCGAAGCATTATCGATGAGCCACGCCTCAATTGCCGACCCGCCGCAATTCAAAGTCACCTGGCCGAAGCCATCTCCCCTACAAACGTCAAAAAAGAAGAGTTCCAGATGACGATCCTGCCGTCAGACAAGGTTTATCAGCGGCGCGAACTGCAGGGCAGCCGCGTCGGAGACGATCTCGTGATCTTCGACGACCGCGTCGGGAAATATTACGCGACCGGGCCGGTTGGTGCGGATATCTGGGCCATGCTGGCTCAACCGATCTCTGCGGCAGCGCTGCACGAGCGCCTGATGGCCATGTACGACATCGACTTCGAGACCTGCCGCGATCAGGTCCAAGATTTTCTGGCGAAAATGGCTGATGCGGATCTGGTGGTGGCGCGGGTAATATGATGGCGCTCTGCAAGAGGCAGTCAGTCGCGATTTTATGAAGACTGCCCCCGGACGGAAGACCACAGAAAATTTCCTCAGTCCATCCAAACAAGTCATCGGGTTGTAATTCTAAAACATGCCCGATTTATTTGAACTTATGTCGCGGGGTTATTTTGTTATCTGTAATGCAAACTTCTGGTTTTTGGCCACTCCCCGCGGAACCAACGACCTTGACTCTTCGTCATAGCTAAAATAGTGTTAAAGATAGCGGCAAGGTATTTTTAGTGGAGAATATGATGTCTGACCTGAATGTGTCGGCGAAGAAGGCGTGGACTCCTCCCGCTCTCGATCAGCTGACGATTGACGCGACGTTGGGTGGCGCGGTTACTAACGTGTTTGAGCAGGTTCTGCAGCAGAATGGTACGACGCTTTCCGACCCCGGCGTAGGCAGCATTCCGGGCGCACAGACGCTCTGATTTGGCTGCTTGGAGTTTAAGCGGCCGCCAGCAATGGCGGCCGTTTTTTTATTGCGTAAGGGCCGCCTGGACGAGATCGATCTGTGTAGCGATGGACCCTGCCGATTTGTCGCGCTGCAGCTGAAACCCCTTCGCGCTGCTGGCGATGCTCGATAGCAGTGTCCGGATGACATCCAACTCGCCCAAGACAGGCACCAGAAAAGGCGCATGGACGCTGTTCATGAGCGTTTCGAAAATCAATGGGCGCGAGATCGGACACAAGGCCGCCTCATTGGCCCAGCTCAGTTTGAACACCGCCCTCACCTCGGAGACATCAACGGACGATCCCGGCGCGACTGCGAGGTGAAACTTCTGGGGACGGATAAGATCCGATTCCAGGACAGCTGCGTCGTAACCCAGTTCTTCGACCGCGCTGCTCCACAACTTGATCTTGTTGACGTCGCAATAGGCAGTTGGAGGCTGGGCGGCGGGCGTGATGATGCAGATATCATCGCAAAGGAGTTGCCATCCCAAACGCCGCGACAAGGCAGCGACCGCTGTCGATTTGCCGGCACCGGATGGCCCAGTGAACATGACGACGCCATATGGCGTCGAAGCCATGCCGATGTGGAGAGGCACGTAGCGGCGCATATGCGCTAATATCGGCAGGCCGCAGCCGATGATATACGCACCAATCTCCCGTGGGCTCAGTTGCCCCGGCTCAATCTCGATCCGGCGTCCCTCGATCACCCTCAACCGCGCAGTATCGTTGATCTTGAAGAGGCAAGAGGTCCGATTGGCTTCGATCCACCCGAATCGTGTCGCATCGGGCAAGGTCTTCGCGATTTCAGCACGCATGATGCGAACCTCCGAGAGGCCCGCGGGAAACTCCGAAATCGGGCTCAGTTCGGATAGCTCGAATTCGGACGTTACGATGAAATCGCAGACCTTATATAAATAATAACGATCGAGCAAAACAACCTCTTCAGCAACGTCGATGACTTCAAGCAATGCCGGAACGATAAGCGGCCACGGGAGTGAAGCGACCGCTTCCCTGCTGACCAGTAATATAACATTCACCCAGCTTGACCCAGGCATGAGCGACCGTCCGCTTCGGCCTATTGTGCCTCGTGTACCGCTCCACCCCCAGGATAATCGTACTGGAGAGGCCTCGGCGCGCAAGCATATCGCGAGCTGACAGAGCCAGCATGAGGCAGGTGAAGAGTGAGCCGAAGCTTCGCTCGATCACACCATGAGCCCAGGCGACATCACGCGCCACCTGTTGCTGTTCAGCAGTAACACGCTCACTGGCTTCCTCAGGCGCAAGCGATTGTGCCAGAACCCCCAAGCGACGGCGCCAAAGCTTGTAGGGCAACAGCCTGATGATCACCCAAGCAAAGCTTACCCTGCTGATCGCCTCAGCAAGCATGATCTTTCGCCGATACGGAACAGCCAGTCCTCGCCGTACGAATCCCACCCTAGAGCACCATCAGATTTTGAAAGCTTTTTACAAAAAACACCAAGATTGCCTCTCGGATTCCATGGCGAACAGATCGGCACCTTGATTGCAGACGCACCTCACCGAACTGTCGTATCTAAAAGCCTGTTCGGCGACAACCTTTCCGCTTATCGCTACTTTGGTTCCTGGAACTGAGGTAAACGCGATGCGCGGGCTTGTGTGCCGATTGAATTTTTTGAGCCAGGAAGCCGAGCTCGTCTCGCCGCATCATGGCGCGTCGATCCAACGTGCCAGCTCTGGCAGCACAGCAGACTCAGCCGGCGTGTCCATCATCGCCGACGCGGCGCTCAGTCTTGCAAATGGCATGATGCCACGGCCTGGCGCGACAGCAGCGGATCCGAAATTGTCTTCAGCTGACATTCTTGTTCGGCTCTGGAACCAGCACGGCCTGGACACACCTCAACACGTCTTCGGAGACTTCGTCTTCGCTGTGCTGGATCGACCTGCACGCCGGATTGTTTTGGTCCGGGACCATATCGGGACAAGAAGTCTTTACTGGGCTCGAAGCGGTCTCACGGTGACATTCGGCACAAGCTTGTCAGATGTGATCGCATGCGATGGTCAGAGGCCGATGATCGACGAACGTGTCGTCGCAGCGTTTCTCGCCACACCCGGCCAGCCCTTACCAAAGACCTTCTTTAGTGGAATCCATGCCGTTCCGCCCGGTTCGCTGGTTGTGATCGACGCGAACGGCGTGCAAACGCACCGGTGGTGGAATCCGCCGACCACGGTCAGCATCCGGTTGCCCCGCTTGGAAGACTACGTTGAGACGATGCGCGAGCTCGTCAATCAGGCCGTCCGCGACTGCATACAGGGCGCCCGCGCTGTCGGCGCTCACGTCAGTGGCGGTATTGATTCCACGGGTGTCGGCGTTCTCGCGTCGCAGGCAATGGCGCAGCGCAGCGAGAGCCTCAAAGGTGCCTATACTTGGTCTCCTTCAGTGTCGGAACTCTACCCCGCCGCTTCTGTCCACGATGAGCGCCAGCGTGTCGTTGCAGCGGCCGGAGACGTGCCTGTGCGCTTTGGCTCGGCAGATGAGAGCATCTTCCTGGCATTTCTTGAACGACCGATCGAGTTGGAAGGCATCGCCGACTTGGCGGATGAGATCCCGATGCTCAACATGGCAGCGAGCGATGGCATCGATGTGATGCTGTCCGGTTGGGGCGGCGACGAAGCTTTCTCGTCCCATGGGTTGGGCTATCTGTCGCATCTGCTTTTGACGCTCCAGCCGCGCCGGACGGCGCATTTTGCCAGAAACCAGCTGAAAACATTGCGGAAACTTCGGCCTCTTGCCGCCACATTGTGGTATCAGGCAATTTATCCGCTTCTGCCGGATCCGCTTTATCAGCGTCTGAGCCCCTATGCCGACATGAGCCGGCAGCTTTCCTACATGTCTCCGGAACTCCATCGGTGCCACCGCGAAGAGATCGCTGAACGCAAACGCCACATCCGCTTCGGCCCGCATGTCGCTGAGAACATCAAGCGCCATCTCTTCAACGGCCATATCGGCATGCGCATGGAGACCTGGGAGGCTTGGTCGCGGCCCTATGGCTTCCGCTATCGCTACCCCCTCATTGACCGACGCGTCCTCGAATTCGTGATGGCGATCCCGCCCGAGGCGCTGTTCATGGGCGATCGCCCGCGCGGATTGGCGCTTGCGGCGCTGGGTGACGTTCTGCCTCCCAATGTCATGAAATACGACATCGCCAATGAGCGATTTCGAGAGAACACGCGCCAGAAGGCCTGGCTTCTGATCGCCGAACGCACGCAACGGGGCGAACTCCTGCAGCATGACTGCCCCTGGCTCGACATGCCCGCCCTGCGCGCCTGCGCACTGGCGCCGCTTCCGCAGAACACGCGGCATGGCGTGCTGACGTTTGGGGAGCTGTTCGCCGCACTGCGGATCTGGCACCTGTATCAGCGCCACCACCCCAGCTGAGCGTCAGCGGAGCTCGAGCGGGGCGACGGCCTCCCGGGACAAGCTCGTCCGAATCTGGCTGCTCAGCAGACTGAGCATCACTGTCAGCCGCTTGACATCGTCGAGGCGCACGATTTCGGCGACGAGGCCGTCAAAGGCACCACTGGTGATGCGAACCTTCTCGCCGACTTGATAAGGTTCGGCCGGGCGGCTGATCGCGCCCGCTACCTCGCGCGCGCGCAAGGTCTCGATGAAACGCCCGTCCAGAATACTCGGCCGCTCGCCGTCGCGCAGCACGGCCCGCACACCGATCGTCGACATCAGCATACGCCACTGTTGACGCTGCGGATCGACGGCGACGAAGACGTAGCCGGGAAATAGCGGGCGCATCACCTCCTGGATACGGCGGGCATGCCGGATTTGCCGCTTGAACAGAGGACAATACGTCTCGAAGCCCTGATTGCCGATGTGCTCGGCCGCCAGGCGTTCGCGCTGCACCTGCGTGTTCACGACTATCCAGGGGCGGCTCGCAGCCGTCGGCGGCACCGCCAGAGCCCTCTCCGGGTCCTGCGTTGTCATCTGCCGACATCTCCCTCGCCTACGCTGACGGTCAGCATGCGTTGCGCCACCTTCAATTGCTTCGGCGGATCCGCTCGTCCCAGACGAGCTTGACCTGCCGATCGTTCAATCCCGCATTCCAATCCATCTCGCATATGGGATCTCGAGCGACGCAGTCACCGAGAAGTGTCGCCGCAAGCTCATAGCGCTCGCCCTCGGCCAGAACACGATAATCGCCACGGGCGAGAGCGAGGTTGCCGCGCAGGATCTCGACCTGCATCAGCGGAACGCGTTTTATCGCCATCCACAGTTCACGCGGCGCCAGAGCCACGGAGCGAGCGAGATAGCGGGCCGCCACATCGGGATCCGCGCCGATCAAGCGCTCGGTCCAGGCAAGAAGGAACCAGCCGATGCTCGATGACGCATTGCTCTGGATCAGCTGGCGACTTGCGGCGCCGGCACATTGCGCCAGCTCTTTGAAATCCTTGGCCTCGCCATCGGCCAGTGACAATTCTGCGTCGCGCACCGCGATCAAGGCTGCCAGCAGCGCAGCTCGCGGATGGATATTGCGATGATAGTTGTCGCAGGGCGTCCGGATCTGGGCCACCTGCTCCGGCGTAAAAGTCTCGCCGAACAGCTTCTGCCAGATCAGATTTTCATGCTCGCCCATGAGTTCGGGCTTGCTGAAAATGCCGAGCGACCAGAAGAGCACCAGCCCCGACAGTGTCGCGATGGCAACACGTAGCGCATAACGCGAGGTACGATCGGCGCGCTCAGCTCTCGTAGCCATAGCGCTTGTAGTACTTGTTCTCGTAATACCCGTCGCGATGCGAATCGTAGCGCTGCAGCGCTTTCATATTGGTCTTGTTGAGCACGGCGCCGAGGATCTTGTCCTGCACCTCCGGCGCCGTCTTCAACGCCTCTCGGAGCACATCGTAGCGGCTCTGCCCCCACTCGATGACGAGCAGGAAATCGTCAACCAGATTTACGGCGGCGCGGGCATCGACAACCGGCGCCAGCGGTGGCAGGTCGAGAATGACATATTGTGCCTGAGAGCGTAGCGCCGCGACCAGCGACTTCATTTGCGCCGAGGCGATGATATCGCTGGTGTTGCTGCGCGTACCGTTCGTAATCGCCGGCAGGAAATACAGCTTGGTCGCCGGGTCGAAGATCAGCGCATCCGACAGGCTGATCTCGCCGCGGATTACTTCGATCAAGCCGCTCGTCGCCTGCGGGGCCAGCCGGCGCGACAGCGATGGGTTGCGCAGATCCGCATCGACCAGAATCGTCGGCTGGCCGGCAGCCGAAATCAGAGTGGCGAAATTGCACGCTACCGTTGTTTTGCCCTCATTGGGCATACCGGAGACGAAGCCAACGACATGGGATTTGCGCGAAAGCCCACTCAGATCGAGCGTGACCTTGACCGCTCGCAACGTTTCCGAGAAGCGCGAGAAGGGCTGGGCGATGACATGGCGCATCAGCTTGCGCCGTGCGGCCTGGGCAGCTTTGGTTTCATCGGTGGCGATCATCACCGCACGGTCCGAATCCGCGCCGCCGGCGACCGAGGGGAGAACGCCGAGACATTCGACGCCAAGCACGCGCTCGACCTGCTGTGGCGTGCGGAAGACGCGATCGAGCTGATCGCGGGCAAAAGCCGCCGCGATCCCGAGCATGGCACCGCCCAGCAGTGCCATCATCACGACACGGCTGGCATTGGGTTCGCTCGGCGCCCAGGGCGTGGAAGCCGGCGAAATCACGCGAGCCTCGGTCTTCGGGAAGCTGATCCGCTGATTGGCCTGGGCCTGCTGGCTGAGGAAAGTGTCGTAGAGCCCCCGATAGGATTGCGCGCTGGTCTCGAGCTCTCGCAACGGGATCTTTGCTTCGCCGGTGACGGTCGAAAGCTTGACGAAATCGTCGAAGGCCGAGCGGACTGCGGCTTCGCGTGCCACAGCGATCTCATAGTCGCTGCGCACGGTCTCGACGACACGGCGCAGCTCGTTGACCATGGATTCCTGCAGGCCACGCATTTCGTTGCGCAGCGCCACCGCCTGCACGTGATCGCGGCCGAAGCGGCTCGAAATATCGTTCTCGCGCTTTTGCACATCGACAAAAGTGCTGCGCAGCCGGGCGATGATAGGATTGCTGTTAATCTCGGTGACGGTCGCCTCCGGCATGTTGCCGTTGCGAGCGCTGTTCATGATCTCGGTCACACGGTCGAGCCGGACCTTGGTCTCGGCTGCCTCGGCCCTCGCTTTCATCATCTGCTGCGCAGCATCGTTCAGCTGCTGGTTTGCCAGGGTCCCGCCCTGGCCGACATCGATGATGTTGTTGTCAGTGCGGTAGCGGAGCACTTCGCGCTCTGCTTGATTCGCTTGGTTCCGCAACTCGTTGATGCGTTCCTGCATCCACACCGTAGCGCGGCGCGTCGAGGTATACTTGGCGTCGAGCTGATCCTCAATATAGGCGTCACCCATGCCGTTGGCGACGCGGGCGGCCCATTCGCGATTGTTCGACTGGAAGCTGATCTGGATGATGTAGCTTCGCCCGACACGGCTCGCGCCGGCCCCGCCACCGAGGATGGCCGTGGCGATGCGCTTGCGCTGCTCCATCGACAGAACTGGCTGCGGCGCCGGCTTGGAGCCAAGCATGGACCAGATGTCGGAAATGAAGAGTTGCCATGGCGTGCGCGAAGAGCCGTTGAACTCCGGCACGTCGTAGAGTTTCAGATTGTCGACGACCTTGATGAGAATGGCACGCGACTTGATGAGCTCGAGCTGACTGTCAATCGCCGAGGTGTCGAGAAAGAAGCTACCTTCGCCCTGCTGGGTCGCCGTGTCCTGATGGCGCGTATCGATCAGCATGCGCGTGCTGGCCACATAGATGGGCGTTGCGAACATCAGATACACGTTGCCGGCGACAAAGCCGAGCACGGTCATCAGCAGGATCAGATACTTTCGGCGCTTGAGAAACTGCAGAACGTCGAAAAGGCCGACGTCGAGCCCGCCGTCCTGACCGGAGGAAGGCTCTGGCGCTTGGTAATCTGGAGCCCGGGAAGCTCTCTGGGGTATCTTAACGTCGAGCATCTCGGTCCATGCCAGCCATTAACCTGAACGCATCGTGACGTAGCCAATGAAAAGTCAATCGAGCCGAAGCTCAAGCACGTTTTTCAAGCACTACGATCTGGACGTGAATATAGTTTACCGCGCGCCCGTAACGTTCGTTACCGACAAGGCTGCCGCGGCAGCCCGCGGCGAGATGACGCCACTTGCGCTGCCCGAATCGGACTCCGTACCGCTGGACCCACCCCGACCGGCGCTGTTGGCAGCCGGCGCGCTCGCGACAGGACCGACCGGGCCCAGCACAAGCGCCGGAGCCGCCGGCGGAACGCCGCCGGACAGAGCGGCCAGGCCGCCGCCTCCGAAAACCGAATATCCGGCGAGCACGTTGCGATTATCGAGCTCCACCACCCGTGTTTGAACCTCGGAGGTGAACTCGGCGTCGCGGATATAGAGAAGACGGGCAAGTCCCAGTCCGCTGCCGAGGGCCTCCTGCTGCGCAGCCGTCCCGAGCGGTACCAGAGAGAGAATGCCGCTGAGCTGCGTCTTGTCGGCAAGCAGAACGTCGCGGATCTCGGCTGCGAGTGCGCCCCCCCCATTGGGATTACGCGAGATCGGCCCGGCCGGGTTGATCTTGAACTCCTCAAGCAGATGCTGAGCGCGTTGGTTGACGCTGATCAAGGCTCCTCCGGCGTTCGAAGCCGGGGCCTGCGCAAGCGCCTTATCCATAGCTAAACCAAGAAACAGCAGAGTAATAGCGAAGAGAGCGGATTTAGCGCCGAAGAATCGCATCATTTATCCACCTTACGTTCAATTAGAGTACGGCTAACAGACCATTAGCGAGATCACAATAGCGGCGCCTCTTTTCAATGCATTGCGCGACAGGAGCTCGTCTAGGCCACGTCATAGTCCGCATTTTTTTCCGCCGATTCCGGCACCTCGGCATCCGCTAGGGCTTGCAGGGCGCGGTAGCAATCTTCGGCATCAAGGGTCTGGACGTGGCGCGGATCGCCAGATTCCTGCATCAGCAGCGCGACATCGGAATCTTCCGGACCGATGAAAAGGATCGGCTTGCCACTGGCGAGGCAGCCATAGACCTTGGACGGCAGGGCGTACCCCCAATAGGCTTCACCCAAAAGGATAAGGTGAGCGTCCGCGGTCACCAGCAGCCGGCCCAGCTGGTCGAGCGGCACAGGGCCGGAAAGATGTAGCGGCAGGTCATGCGCCTTGCAGTAGGCGACGAGTTCAGGGAGACGCGCACCAATGCCATTAACCCATAGGCGGACGCGGTTGGAGCCCGACTGGACATGACGACGATAGGCTTCGCAGAGCGCAGCGATGGGATGGGCGACGCCGAGATTACCGGAATAGAGCAGGATGCGACTGCCTGGCGAGAAGGGGGACGCGAGCGGGGCAAGGTCCGGCGCGATCGCAACCGGCGAGCCGTCGCGCAGTAGCCTTATCTTTTCCTGCGGGACGCCGTACTCACGCAGCCGGCGCTCCTGATCGCGCCCGAGCACCTCGATCTCGTCGGCGAGCCCACGGATCGCTTTGAACAACGGCGCCAGGAAGCGCAGCCAGTTGGCTTGGCCGCTGGCGAGGACTATTTCGGGATAGAAATCCGTAATGCGATAGACCAGACGCTGCCGCCAAAGCAGGCGGTTAAGCAGGATCATGAGGCTCGACAGGAAGGGCGGAGAGCCGGTCACCATCAAATCGCCCCTGCCCCGGTTCCACAACGCCCGATGCGTCTCGCGGATCAGGCGCAGATTGATCCGCATAGCCCAGAGGCCACGGGTCAGCAGCCCTTTTCTCGGCGTGGCGCTGGCATCGATTCGAATAATGCGCAGCCGCCCGTTGCCGATGGGTTGGTCCTCGTCGCCGACGCGTTCGCGGCCTAGCCCGATCAGCACGACATCCGCGCCCTCTGCCGCAGCCCGCTGAGCAACCGGCAGCATATACTGGCCCACAGCACCGAAGGCGGGCGGCAGCCAGTCGCAGACAAAGGTGGCGCAACGTTGGGTCATGGGTGCCTTGCGATGAGGAGTGGGCAGGTGGCGACGTTGCGGCGCGCTCAGGCAACCTTCAGCAGGTCGTCGAAATACGCGATCGTCCGGCCGAGCCCCTCGTTGAGCGGGACTGTCGGCCGCCAGCCGAGCGTGTCGCTAGCTTGGCTGGTATCCGGGCGGCGCTGTTTCGGATCGTCCTGTGGCAGCGGCAGGTGTACGAGGCGTGATTTGGAGCCCGTCAGTTCCTTCACCATCTGCGCAAGCTCGCGCATGGTGAATTCGCTGGGATTGCCCAGATTAATCGGCCCGGTCACCTCCGACGACGTGTCCATCATGGCAATCATGCCGGCGACAAGATCGTCGACATAGCAGAAGGAGCGCGTCTGCTCGCCATTGCCGTACAATGTGATGTCCTCGCCCTTCAGCGCCTGCACGATGAAGTTCGAGACCACGCGCCCGTCGGAGGGATGCATGCGCGGCCCGTAGGTGTTGAAGATCCTGATAACCTTGATGTCGAGCTGGTGCTGCCGACGATAGTCGAAAAACAATGTCTCGGCGCATCGCTTGCCTTCGTCGTAGCATGAGCGCGGGCCGATCGGATTGACATTGCCCCAATAGGCCTCCGTCTGCGGATGCTGGCTCGGGTCACCATAGACCTCAGACGTCGACGCCTGCAGCACCGGCACCTTCAGCCGTTTCGCCAGACCGAGCATGTTGATCGCACCGACAACGCTGGTCTTGGTCGTCTGCACCGGGTCGAACTGGTAATGCACGGGCGACGCAGGACAGGCGAGATTGTAGATCTGGTCGACCTCCACGTAGAGCGGGAAGGTGACGTCGTGGCGCATGAGCTCGAAGCGCGGATGCTGCAAGAGATGGCCGATATTGTTGCGGCGGCCAGTGAAGAAATTGTCGACGCAAAGCACTTCATTACCGCGCTCTAGAAGTCTTTCACACAGATGCGAGCCGATGAAGCCAGCTCCTCCCGTGATCAGGACGCGCCCACTAAAATAATCTTTGTCTCGAGTACGGTCGTTCATGGGCCAGTCCTTGGACGATAGTGGGCAGGTCTGAAGGGATTTAGCGGCTCTGTCGAGCCCCTATCCCGCATACAGCAGGGGCGACGAGATCGATTGTGCGGGACGCCCAATGCTCGCATATCGAAAGCCGTGCTGGGCGAGTTGCGCGCGGCGATAGACGTTGCGCAGATCGATCAGCAGAGGATCCGCCATGATGGCGCCGAGCCTCTCAAAATCGAGCGCTCGGAAGCTTTCCCATTCAGTTACGATTACGAGAGCATGGGCGTCTCTCGCTGCCTCGTAGGGGCCGGGCGCGAAGGCGACATCGTCCAGGTGCTCGCGCGCGGCCTCCACGCCTTCCGGATCGTAAGCCTGTATCCGTGCGCCAGCGTCTTGGAGCACTCGAATGATGGCCAGCGACGGCGCATCGCGCATATCGTCGGTATTGGGTTTGAAAGTGAGGCCGAGCACGCCGATGGTCTTGCCGCGCACATCGCCGCCGCAGGCCACTATCACCCGACGTGCCATCTGGCTCTTGCGCTGATCGTTGACGGCGACCGTTGTTTCGATCAGCCGCAGCGGGCTGTCATGCTCCTGCGCGGCCTTGACGAGGGCCAGCGTATCCTTGGGAAAGCAGGAGCCACCGTAGCCCGGGCCCGGATTGAGGAACTTTGCGCCGATGCGCTTGTCGAGCCCGATACCGCGGGCGACATCCTGGACATCGGCGCCCACCTTCTCGCAAAGATTGGCGATCTCGTTGATGAAGGTGATCTTCATTGCCAGGAAGGCGTTTGCGGCATATTTGGTGAGCTCGGCAGTGCGCCTGTCGCAGAACATCATCGGTGCAGCATTAAGGAACAGCGGTCGATAGACCTCCGTCATGACGTCCCGGCCACGTTCATCCTCAGCCCCAACGATGATCCGGTCGGGCAGCTTAAAATCATTGATTGCTGCGCCTTCGCGCAGAAATTCAGGGTTTGAAACGACAGAGACATCGGCAGCCGGATTGGCCTCACGGATGATCCGCGCCACCTCGTCGCCGGTGCCCACCGGGACGGTCGACTTGGTGACAACGACTGTGAAGCCGCGCACTGCCTGCGACACTTCCGCCGCGGCGGCATAGACATAAGCGAGATCGGCATGTCCGTCGCGATGGCGGGCGGGCGTGCCGACGGCGATGAACACGACCTCGGCTTCCGCGACCGGTAGCGAGAGATCACACGTAAAGGACAGGCGTCCAGCCTGGACATTCGTCGCGACCAGTTGGTCAAGGCCCGGCTCGAAGATCGGCATTCGGCCAACCTGTAGCGCCGCAATCTTCTCGGCGGAGACGTCGACGCATGTGACCCGGTGGCCAAAATCGGCGAAGCAGGCGCCTGAAACCAATCCGACATAGCCCGAGCCGATAACCGCGATGCGCACTAGCCCCTCCGAATACGCTACCCGAAGGCAGTCCGTGCCGCCGCAGCCACCACTCGGTCACGGCTCGAGATCAGCCGGCCGGAATGGCTTGTCTCGCAGTAACGCCCTGGAGATAGCGAGGATTAATGATGGGTTAAAGCAATCGATAATGAGAAGTAAGCGAATTCGGATATCTCGGTAAACGGCGAGATTTAGTGCCCTCCATAGGGCGGATGCCAGATCGATACATCAGGCTCCGTAGCTGCGCACGGCAGCGCGCTGCCAGATATGCGGGTTGGCAGCGGTCTGCATGCCAAGCCAGCGCAGATTGGCCTGCGGCGCGGGCAGCACAGCTTGGGTCAGGTTGTCCAGCACGAAATCGCCCAGCCTGGTGCGCGCTACCAGAACGAGATGGTCTTCGCCATTGGCTGCGACGACCTGGGCAAGCAGCAACGTGCGGCTGGACCAGCCCTTCTTCAGGAGTCGCGCGCGCTTGGTGACGGCGTAGTCGTCGCAGTCGCCGGCGGCAGGGGCGATGGTCCAGATGTCGTTAAGCAGGCCGGGGCCATCGGGCTGCGGACGAATCGCGCGGTTGACGCTGCGATTGACATCATCGAGATCCTTCAGCGATGCCTCCACCACAGCCATCCGTTTCGGACGGAAAATGGGATTGGAGACCCTGCACTGGTCGCGATAGGCAAAGCAGAAGCGTGTCAGCCCCAGAGGCGTCAGGAACGGGCCGGCCGGCGCAACGAACCCGGCCAGGGTAGCCATCGGACGCAGGGGACGAGAGGACGCAGCGTCAGCCCCTTCAGCCAGAATCACCAGAGCGACGACGGAAAGGCCCGCAATGAGGTGACGCCAGCCGCTGATAATACGGTTTAGACTAAACATTAACTGATCCCCGATGCCGGAAACCAGAATTACAGAAGCAATTTTGAGATTTGATTCGATAATCAAATCGCATTAGAGGGCGAGATTATACTATTTTTTAACGAGAATACTTAGTGCTCGCCTTAGGCTGTCGACTCATTACCGCGTAGCCACATCCTGACGCATGCGAGCTTGAGGCTTGCGAGGAAGTTTTCAGCGAGCTGGTCGTAGCGTGTGGCCATGCGTCGGAACTTTTTGATCTTGTTGAAGAAGCGCTCAATCAGATTCCGGTCCCTGTAGAGGTGACGGCTGAAGCAGATCGGGTCCTTACGATTGCTCTTGGGCGGGATGTTGGCCCAGGCTCCACGCTCACCGACGAGCGCGCGCAAGGTGTTGACGTCGTAGCCCTTGCCGGCCATCAGCATCGTGCCCGCGCCGAGATGACCCATCAGATCGGCGGCGCTGGCGATGTCGCTGGCCTGCCCCGCCGTCAGCTTGAGCTGGATCGGGCGCCCCTGCGCATCGACGAGGGCGTGGATCTTCATGGTGAGCCCGCCTCGCGAACGACCGAGACAACGATCTCGACCCCCTTTATGGAATGGCCCGCCCCTCTCCTCCAGACTGATCGGGTTGCAACAGGAGAGTGGCATGAAGGACGTTCGGATTCTTGGTGTCGATTTGGGCAAGAACAGCTGCAGCGTGGTCGGTCTGGATGCGGCTGGACAGGTTCTGTTGCGCCGCCGGATGCGGCGGGAGGGCGTGATCGCTCTGGCGGCGAAGCTACCTGGCTGCGTGATCGCGATGGAGGCATGCTGCGGAGCCCATCATCTGGGGCGCCTTTTGGTCGCCCAGGGGCACGAGGTGCGGCTGATGTCGCCCGAATATGTCCGGCCCTACGTCAAGGCGCAGAAGAACGACGATCGCGACGCCGAAGCGATCGCCGAGGCTGCGACCCGGCCGACGATGCGGTTCGTGGCGCTCAAGACGAAGGCGCAACTTGACGTACAGGTTCTGCATCGCGTTCGCGACCGGGCTGGTCGGAAAGCGCACATCATTGATGAACCAGATCCGCAGCATCCTGCTCGAGCGCGGGATCGTCGTGCCTCAGGGCCGGCGAAGCCTGCTAGAGGCGTTGGCAGGACTGTCGTCGGAGCTGGACGGGAGCGGAGTGGGCGCGCGCGTTCGGCTTCTGCTCGATGACATGCTCGACCAGTGGCGCGCCCTCGACGCGCACATTAAGGCGCTCGACGACGAGTTTGCCGAGATGGCGCGCAATGCCCCCGCAGCTCGCCGCCTGGCGACGATACCGGGTATCGGCGTGATGAACGCGACCGCGTTGGTGGCCGCGATCGGCGACGGAGGCACGTTCAACCGCGGCCGCGGCCTAGGCTTAATGAAGTTGCACTGGGACCGGAAGCGGAGGCAATCCTTAGATCGTGCGGCATGAGGAAATGGGCCGGTCCAGTTGTTGTCCTTCCTCTCGCACGCCCTAACTCCCGCCAGGGTTTACCGCACCCGAGCGCTCAGGCCACACCTTCGGGCCGGACCTGGATGACCATTGCCTGGTCGCGCTCGAGCATCACGCAGGAGAGCACGCTTGTGGCATAAGCCCCGGTATCGACGCCGATCCGGTTATGACGGAACTCGACATCCCGCGCAGGCGAATGACCATGCACTACCATCATCCCGAACTCTGCGTCGCTGTCGAGAAAATCCGAGCGGATCCAGAGCATGTCTAGCTCGGATTGTTGCCCCAGCGGCAGGCCGGGTCGCAGGCCCGCATGGACGAAGAGATAATCACCTATCTGGTGGAAGCTAAGCAACCCCGCCAGAAAGGCCTGATGGCGCTGTGGAAAGGCAAGCTGGAATTCCCGCCACGTCCGCGTGCGCGACGAGCGGTCGGCCCATATGCGCCGGTCGATGCCATAGCTCACCAAGGTGTCGCCACCGCCGACGGCGCGCCACGCTTCAAAACCGTCTGGCGCCCTGAGATAGGCCTGCATGAGCCATTCATGGTTGCCACGCAGACAGATACGACCCCGCTGCGGCGAGGGCGCGCTCAACCACTCGATCACGCCAGCGGACGCAGGGCCTCGATCGACATAATCTCCGAGAAAGAGCTCATGGCTGTCAGCATCCGCCAGCGACAACTCGATCTGATCAATTGCCGTATGCATCGCATGCAGAAGATTGAGACGCCCGTGAATATCGCCGACAACATAGATTCGCTGCCCGACCGGCAGCATTCGGCCAGTCGTGACTGGCTTCTCTACATTGACGACATAACGAATTTTAGCGCTGTCAACGGCAAGCACAATGCTGTCTCTGCTCAGTACAATACCCCACGATCGACCGAATAATTACAGAATCAATCAAAATTAGCGATTCAGCACTATCAACTCAGATTCGGTGACGCAATATGAATGGGGACAGGGCGCGTTACAAAAATACAACAAATTAGCCAAGCTCTTGCTTAGGAGCCGTTTCGCACTCGAATCAAATTGCCGGTTGCCTCGCCCGATGGCATTGAGCATCGGCGACAAAACAGGAGCGATATAGAGAATGATGAAGCGATTGGCTTCCGCTGCTGTCTCCTTGGCAGCCTGCACGATGCTGGCGGGCTGCTCCGCGCTTCCTGCAGCGGGTCCGCTCGGCTTCGACATCAATGGCGCGGCGACGTCGACGGTGAACAGCACCGAGATCGACCGGTTGCCTTACGCGGTTGTCGACATCACGCCGGAGGCACTTCGTATCATTCCGGCGCGGTCGCAGGGCTCGTTCAGCGGTCGCTTCACGGATCGCCGTCCAGCTCCGACCCTGACCGTCGGCATCGGCGACACCATCTCAGTCTCGATCTTCGAAGCATCGGCTGGCGGCCTTTTCATTCCGGCCGAGGCCGGCTCCCGCTCGGGCAACTTCATTCAATTGCCGCCGCAGGAGGTCGACCGCCAGGGCAATATTTCGATACCCTATGCCGGTGTCCTGCCAGCAGCGGGGCGGACGGTACGCCAAGTCCAGAACTTGATCGAGGAAAGGCTCCGCAACCGCGCCATTGAGCCACAAGCTGTTGTCGCAATCACGGACCGTCGATCGGCCCAAGTCACCATTCTTGGCGATGTCGGCTCCTCGCGCCTGACGCTGAACCCGCTCGGCGAGCGCATTCTCGACGTCATCGCCCGCGCTGGCGGCACCAAGTTTGCCGGCTACGAAATGTTCGTCGCCCTGCAGCGGGGCAAGGAACGGGCCACCGTTACCTTCAACCAACTGCTGTCCTCGCCCGAGGACAATGTCTATGTTCTGCCTGGCGATACGATCTATGTGTTCCGTCAGGCTCCGACCTTCCTCGTCTTCGGCGCCACCTCGCAGCAGGGCCAGATCTTCTTTGAAAAGGAGAATCTGAGCATGTCCGAAGCGCTTGCAAAGATCGGCGGCCTGGTCGACACGCGCTCTGATCCAGATGCGGTCTTCCTGTACCGGTTCGAGGACCGTAAAACGGCGGAAGCGCTTGGGGTCGATACCACCAAGCTCGGCCACTCTCAGACGGTTCCTGTCGTGTATCGGACGAAACTGCGCGATCCGGCAAATATGTTCGTCGCCTCTGGGTTCCAGATGCGCGACCGCGACATAATTTATGTTGCCAACTCGCAGTCGGTTGATTGGCTGAAGTTCATCAGCTTCATCAATTCAAACGTCAGCTTCGCAACCAATGTTGCGACCGTGCCTGATATCGGGCGCCGAACAGCGACGACGCGCTTGGTCACGACGGGTGGTTCGATCACCTCCACACCCTGATCGGGATGATCGTCCCGTCCCGAGGCGTAAACGCCAAGCGATGGTGGCGCGCAAAAACGTGCCGCGCGACCATGGTTTTCTTGGCCACATCCGACGACTTGGCAAAGCGATGATATACGGGCGGCGCGGGCGCGCCCGGAGCTTGGAATTCGGAAGCATCGGCCAGGATGCCCGACGGTCCATCCATCTGCTGGCAACCGGAATTGTGCTGGCCGTTGTGCTACTGGCGCCGTTTCCGCTGGCCTCGGTCGAATGGCGTTGGATCGCGCTCTGGGGCATTCTCCTCGCAGCGAGCACGCCGTTCCTCGACTACAGCCGGATCAGCCGAACTCAGATGCGCGTGCTTGCCGTTGTCCTGGCCGCCTCTGCCGTGCTGATCGGGTACATGCTCCTGCAGACGACCGGCATCGGCTTACTGCCGGAGCATCGCCTATTCACAGAAACCCGGGCCATCTTAAACGAGCCCGTCCAAGGCTATGCCTCGGTGACTCCTGCCCAAAGTCGGCTGATCAGTGGTGGCTTCGCGCTGGCGGTGCTCGCCTTCACAGCGAGCTTCGTTGCAGGGTCCAATCCGCGCACGGCCCGAAATTTTCTGATCGCTATCATGCTGATGGGGATACTTAACGGCTGCCTGGGCGCTTATTTCTTCTACTCTGACCCGCAGCAACTGCTGTGGATTACGTTCGATGTACCAAAGGGGCAACCAAGCGGCACTTTCGTGAGCCGCAATCATGCCGTCACGCTTTTCGCCTCGTCGACGGCAGCCTATTTTGCCATCGCGCTGCAGCGGGTGCTTGCTGCGGTTCCGCGCGGGGCTATGCCGCTGAAGAGCCGGCTTTTGATCATGGCGCTGAACAATCCACCTCAGATCGGGTTGCCGCTGATGCTGTTCATCGTCGGCCTCGCACTGACCTTCGCCACGGGATCTCGTGGCGGGCTACTGGCGCTGCTCGCAGGATTGTTCACGGCTTATCTTCTGGTGCTGATCCGCGTCGCGGGACTGAGGCTCGGCACCGCGCTCGCCGTGGCCGGCTCTTTCCTGGGCATCGGCTTCCTTTCGCAGGTCGGCATGGGCGCGATCGGCGAACGCTTCTCCGAGATGCGCTTGGGCGAGGATGGCCGGGCCGAGATCTACAAGGTCATGTTCAAGATGATCGCCGATAGCCCTTGGACGGGTTTCGGCATCGGCAGTTTCGAATTCGCCCTTCCGCAATACCGCCCATCGACAATCAGCCCGCGGATGATCTGGGACTATGCGCATAGCAGCCCACTGCAGCTGATCGTTGAGCTGGGTATCCCCGCCGCGCTGCTCGGCTTCGCCATCCTGGTCGGAGTCGTATTGGTCTGCATCCGCGGTGCTCTCATCCGTAAGCGCGACAGCGACTTGCCGTTGATCGGAGCCAGTATCGGGATGGTCGGACTGACGCATGCCCTCATCGATTTCTCGTTGCAGATCCCTGGTTTCATGCTGGTGTATGCCTCAGTGCTTGGCGCGGCAGCGGCTCAATCTTTTCGACACGAAACGCATAAGAGTCCTCTCTGATTGGGGTCATTGAGGTCAAGCTGCTTCTGTTCGCTTTCTTTCCGGCTCGTGTCGTCCCGTAGGTCACACGCTTCTCTTCGCGGTCGGCGCTGGGCCGCCGCATGATGGGGTCAGGAGGGCGAGGCGTCTCAATCTGTTCACGACCTTGGGGTTTGCGACCGCAGGTTCTGGACTCTCAACGAGATCGCCTTGCCCATTGTCCCTACGGGAACGATCCGGTTCACCCTTTCGGGATCATGCGTCGTGACTGGTCCTCCCGTTTCGGCGCTGTGGCGTCAGGCTGCGGCCGTGGCGTCGTTTGCGGGATCCTTGCCCCAGCGGAACTCCGCGCCGTCGCTCCACATGCGATGGAGGATGACGGCGAGCTTGCGGGCGACCGCGACGCGGGCCATGCCGCGCGACTTGGCGATCTTCATCCCCCAGACGCGCAAGCTCGACCACTTTTTGCTCCGCACCAGCAGCGTGTGCGCCGCCTCGTAGAGAGCGGTGCGCGCGAGTTCGTCTCCGCAGCGGCTGATCTTGCCCTGGATGTCGGTCTCGCCGGACTGGTAGCGCGCCGGCGTCAGGCCAAGATGGGCGCCGACATCGCGGGACCGCTTGAACCGATCCGGTCGGTCGATCGTCGCCCGGAATGCGAGCGCGGTAATGGGCCCCACGCCCGGCACGCTCATCAGCCGCCGGCAGACAGCCTCCTTCTTGACGAGATTCATCACCTGCTTCGTCAGCATGGCGAGCGCGCCCAG
Source organism: Bosea sp. 124 (assembly GCF_003046175.1). Lineage (NCBI taxonomy): Bacteria > Pseudomonadati > Pseudomonadota > Alphaproteobacteria > Hyphomicrobiales > Alloboseaceae > Allobosea > Allobosea sp. 124. The sequence goes on along the minus strand of NZ_PZZM01000001.1, from coordinate 3,418,243 downwards.
CATGGTGGCCAGGATCGCCAGAAGCGGTTCGACGATCTGCATCACCAGGGAATCTCACCTGCCAGTTCGCGCACGCGGACGGCGAAGGCTGGACGCGACGGTGTGCCGAGCTTGAGGCCGGCCTCGCGCAGGATCGCCCGCACCACATTCTCGATCGAGCGCATCTCGTTCAAGACCGTGCGGCGCGCCACCAGGAGCGAGCGCCACAGCCGGCACTGGCGGCTATTGACATGGACCTGCCGGAACCAGCCCGTCCGCATGATCTACGCCAAAGCGCGGGCGTCGTTGCGGTCGGTCCTGTTGGGCATCGTCTTCATCGCGGCATTGGCCTGGCGCGTCTCGATGCAGATCGCCGGCAAGCCCGCCGCGCGAAGCCCTCCATGAAGCCAGGCCGTCAGCGAGCATGCTTCCAGACCAACGCGCTCCAGAGGCAGGTCGAACTGGTTCAAAGCCGCAGCCAAAGCGACAGGCTCACTCGCCTCACGCGCCCCCTTCACGATCCGCCCTGTTCCATCGACAACGCAGATCGCGGTCTCTTCCAGCGACACGTCCAGTCCGGCATAATAGTTCATGGCTGCTCCTTCCCGATGATTGTGGCCGCTCAGCACGGACCACGTTCTAACATCCCGAACGGAGCAGCCACCCTCAGGCTAAGACCCCAATCACCCCATCTGTCCGAAAGGGTTGAGCGGCTGGGGCGCTCGTGATTCCAAGGGGTTGTTCAGGCCATCTTGTAGCGAGCGATGTGGACCCCAGCCACTCGCCCTCAGCATAGTCGCGCGGGACTTCGATACGAAACGGATTTGACGGATGCGGAGTGGCGGCTGGTTGCGCCGTTGCGGCCGGCGCCGAAGCTGACGGGCCGGCCACTGTCGTGGCCGCTGCGCGAGATCGTCAACGCAATCTTCTATGTCATGCGCGGCGGCGTCGCCTGGCAGCTTCTGCCGAGCGACCTTCCGCCCAAGAGCAGGGCCTATTGCTGGTTTGCGGCCTGGCGGGACGGGGGCGTGTTCGAGGCGCTCAACCATGCGCTGCTGATGATCAATCGCGAACGCAGCGGTCGGTCGGCCTCGCCCAGCGCCTGCATCATCGACAGCCAGAGCGTGAAAACGAACGAAGCCGGCGGGCCCCGTGGCTACGACGCCGGCAAGAAGATCATGGGTCGCAAGCGCCACGCCCTCGTCGATACCGACGGTCGTGGCCCCGTCCTCTTCGCCCATCCTGCCAGTGTGCAGGATCGCGATGGGGCGGGCCCGCTGCTGGCCGCCTCGCGCCGACCGTTCCCCTTCATCGAGAAGGTCTTCGCGGACGCCGGCTACCAAGGCCCGCGTGTCGCGACCGCAACCCGCATCGCCGTAGAGATCGTCCGTCGCAAGCCCGATCAGATCTGCTTCGCCGTTCAGCCCCGGCGGTGGGTCGTCGAGCGCTTCTTCGCCTGGATCAATCGAAACAGACGGCTCTGGAAGGACGCTGAAGCCACCATCGCCTCCGCGACGGCCTTCCTCTACTCAGCCGCCGCCATGGTCCTCATCCGCCGCATCGCGCGAGCGTCATGATTTTCGGGACGGACTCTACACGCGAGCAGTTAAAGGACCTACCTGCCGGAACACCTCGGAACGCGTGCAACGAGCCATCAGGCTCGGTTCGCCAGGAACCACCGATAGGTCTGGGCGATGCCCTCCTTGAGCCCGATCTTCGGCACCCAGCCCATGGCGCGAAGCCGGTCGGCGCTCATCAGCTTGCGCGGCGTGCCGTCGGGCTTGCTGGTGTCCCTGACGATCTCGCCCTTGAAACCGACGACCTCGCAGACGGCTTGCGTCAGCTCGAGTATCGTCACGTCCTCGCCCGAACCGATATTGACGTGCTCGAAGCCTGAATAGTGCTTGAGCACATGGACAAGCCCATCGGCGCAGTCGTCGACATGCAGGAACTCGCGGCGCGGCGTGCCCGTGCCCCACATCGTGATCGCTCTGTCGCCGCGCTGCCTGGCTTCATGCGCCTTGCGCAGCAGCGCCGGCATGACATGGCTCGACTGGAGATCGAAATTGTCTTCCGGCCCGTAGAGGTTGGTCGGCATCGCCGAGACGAAGTCGCAGCCGTATTGCTTGCGGTAGGACTGGGCGAGCTTAATCCCGGCGATCTTAGCGATCGCATACCATTCGTTGGTCGGCTCCAGCGGCCCGGTCAGGAGCGAATCCTCCTGGATCGGCTGCGGCGCGAATTTCGGATAGATGCAGCTAGAACCGAGGAAGAGCAGCTTGCCGACGCCGGCCTGACGCGAGGCTTCTACGATGTTCGCCTCGATCATCAGGTTCTGGTAGAGGAAATCGGCCGGAAAAGCGTCGTTGGCGAGAATGCCGCCGACCTTGGCGGCCGCCACGATCACGACCTCGGGCTTGTTCTTCGCCAGCCAGCTCTCGGTCTGGTCCTGACGCAACAGATCGACCTCGCTGCGGCCGGCTGTGACGATCTCGCACGCTTCGCTTGCCAAGCGGCGCACCAGCGCCGCCCCGACCATCCCGCGATGGCCGGCGATCCAGATGCGTTTGCCGGCGAGATCGTAGCTGGCTTCGCTCGGCGAAACGTCACTCGGCATTGCGGCGGCGCTCCTGCTCGACGACCTTCAGGTCGGACACGACCATCTCCTCGCAAAGCTGCTGCCACTTCGTGTCGTGTTTCCAGCCGAGCTTGGTGAGCGCCTTGGTGGGGTCACCGATCAGGAGCTCGACCTCGGTCGGGCGGAAATAGCGTGGGTCGATTTCGACCAGAACCTTCCCGGTCTTGGCGTTGAGCCCCTTCTCATCGACGCCCCCGCCCTGCCAGGCGAGATCGATGCCAACTTGTCTGAAGCCATGCGAGACGAAATCGCGCACCATGGTGGTTTCGCCGGTCGCCAGGACGTAGTCGTCGGGCTCGTCCTGCTGCAGCATCAGCCACATGCCGCGGACATACTCCCGGGCATGGCCCCAGTCGCGCTTGGCGTCGAGATTGCCGAGATAGAGCTTGTCCTGATAGCCCAGATGCATCGCGGCGATGGCGCGCGTGATCTTGCGGGTGACGAAGGTCTCGCCACGCAGCGGGCTCTCATGGTTGAACAGGATGCCGTTCGAGGCATGCATGCCATAGGCTTCGCGATAGTTCACCACGATCCAGTAGGCATAGAGCTTAGCCGCAGCATAAGGGCTGCGCGGATAGAACGGCGTCTTCTCGCTTTGCGGGATCTCCTGGACCTTGCCATAGAGTTCCGAGGTCGAGGCTTGGTAGAAGCGCGTCCTCCGGGTCAGGCCGAGCAGGCGGATCGCCTCGAGCAGACGCAGCGTGCCAGTGGCGTCGGCGTTGGAGGTGTATTCCGGCGTCTCGAACGAGACCTGAACATGGCTCTGGGCCGCGAGGTTGTAGATCTCGTCGGGCTGAACCTCCTGGACGATGCGGATCAGGTTGGTCGAATCCGTCATGTCGCCATAGTGCAGGATGAAGCGCGGATCCTTCTCGTGCGGGTCCTGGTAAAGATGCTCGATGCGACCGGAGTTGAAGGAAGAGGAGCGGCGCTTGATGCCGTGGACGATGTAGCCTTTCTCGAGCAGCAACTCCGAGAGATAGGCGCCATCCTGCCCCGTCACGCCGGTGACGAGTGCAACCTTACCAACCCCAGACCTGTCCATATCGCTCTCCACGCACCTCTCCTCCGCACTTGCGCACGAGTAGCCTTATGTCAACTTCTACCAGAGCGGGAACTAGGAACCGGCGGCACTTTCCGAGAACGCCTAGCGCCAATGATTCAGCCAAAGCAGATATTTTTGTACGCCACGCGATTATTCGCTGTACATATTATCGCAATCGCGCTTTCGGCAGAAAGAAATAGAGCTGACGTGACGGTTCCGGCGCAGATCCTGGGAGAAAGGCGGCCAAGTTCAGTGTCCTCGTTCAGCGTAGCATCTAGGCTCAGGACTCGTTGATCAGAGCCAGAATATGACGGCTGCTGCGATACAGATGGCCGAGAAGAATGTGTGGGCGCATCGGTCGTAGCGTGTTGCGATGCGTCGCCAGTCCTTGAGCCTGGCGAAGAGGTTCTCGACCTTGTGGCGCTGGCGATAGAGCGCCTTGTCGTAGGGATATGGGATCTTCCGGCTGCGGCTCGACGGGATGCAGGGCTCGATGCCCTTGGCAGCCAGTGCGTGGCGGAATGCGGTGCTGTCGTAGCCTCTGTCGGCGATGAGAGCTTTGGCCGGCGGGAGGGCATCCAGCACGAGGCTTGCGCCCTTGTGGTCGCTCATCTGGCCTTCCGAGAGCAGCATGACGATCGGGCGGCCGACCTCGTCGCAGACGGTGTGGAGCTTGGAGTTCAGTCCGCCTTTGGTGCGCCCGATGCGACGGGGAACAGCCCCTTTTTGAGCAGGCTCGCCGCCGTGCGATGCGCCTTGAGATGGGTGGCGTCGATCATGATGCGCTCGGGCTTTGGCCCTTGCCCGGCGAGGCCTGCGAAGATCCGATCGAAGACGCCCAGCCGGCTCCAGCGGATGAAGCGGTTGTAGAGCGTCTTGTGCGGCCCGTAATCCTTGGGAGCGTCCTTCCATTGCAGACCGTTTCGGATGACATAGACGATCCGCTCACCACCCGCCGGTCATCGACACGCGGCACCCCATGCGAGAGCGGGAAATACCCTTCGATCCGAGCCATCTGACGCTCGCTCAGCAAAAACAAATCACCCATCACAGCGTCCTCCCAGACACCGTGAATCACACCTCAAACCAAATTAATAGGTCCTGAGCCTAGGTCATGATCTTCGGCTAGAGATCGTCGTTCGCCGCAGCTCTGAGCTTTCGCAGCTACCGCGTACCGCATTCGGCACCTAATGCTGTAGGCCCCGACCGCCGTTGACAGCGCATCGGGCGTCATGATGGTGTTCGCAGCAGTCGGCTCCCGGCGCCGGGCCAGGATGTTGAGAATGACGTCGGCCGAATGCGCGCCTTGCTTCAGTGCCTCGGCGCAGGCGGCTTCGACTGCGGGCAGGCCATCCTCACGGAACGCGAAAGGATCAAACGCCAGACCATCCACCAAAGACGCTTGCAGCATCAGCTGCAGGCTGCATAGCCTTAAACCCAGATGAGCCAGAGCCTCCCTTTCTGAGACACCGAGACGGTCTCAAATCATCTGACGACGGACACTCGTCGGCAATGCCTACGGGCTGTGGTCGATGCTGTTCGGCTAGGCAGCGGGTGGCGTCTATCTTAGAAGCCGGGTCGACAAAATCTCCAACACCTCAGCTTGTGCAGATGTCGACTTCGGCCGCGTCAATGCGTGGCATGATACCTGGTTCGCAACTGTCCCCAAATGCGCAATCACACCGGGTAGATGCCCGAACATCGATACAAGATAGGGCCGATATATCGCATTCATCATGGCTTCGAACCGCAGTGAGTGCTGGAGATCCGTAAGCGCTACTGGGTCGCCCCACGCGATTTGGATCATGTGTTGCAGCGGCAGGGGTTCATGGGTGAAGATCTGCGGCAATGACACATGGAACTTTCCCTCGCGAAAGCTATCCTGGCGAGCCTCACTCTCGCCAACGCCCAGCAAATCGATGCTGTCCTGCCAAAGCTTAACCCTGTGCATCCCGACATGAAGAAGCGGTTGCTGATCGGCCGGGTCAAGTACCGCTACATCGTCGCAGAGCACCGGCCAACCCGTCTGCCTACTCAGGCTCGTAACTAGCGTGGACTTGCCGGCACCGGACGCACCGGTAAAAGCCCAGACGCCCCCGGGGGTTGATATCGCGCTAATGTGGATCGGAATCATCCGCCTTTGGTGAGCCAGGGTGCCCAGCGCGACGCCATACAAAAATGCCCGCATGTCGGCCTCCTCCGCGCCGGGCTCCAATTGAATAGTGACGCTTTTCCCCCGATCGACGAGAAAGCTGGCGATGCCTTCAAAACGGTAGAGGCAGGCTTGAGGCGAAATCACAATCCAAGAGGCCATCTCCGTTCCATTGGCGAGGTCGCTCGGCACTTGGCCTAGCCCAACACGAATGCAATCGCGTCCACAGGGCCCACTCAGTTGGCTAAGTTCCGGCAAATCCAAGGACGCTTCAATCGCCAGGCCATAAAGGCCGAAGTATCGTATGCTCATGTCGACGCGCCGGCTAGGCCGATACATTTAAATTATCAAACACACGATTATTTGATTTATAAACGATCAATAGTTTAATACTACATAATATTCCTATGTGAACTAGGAGAATATCATTTTTGATCAAATTATAGATCATGGACTTTACATTCCGAAATATGTCTAGAATCAGATCTAATGATGGCCTGAATCACATGACTTCATTACAGCACGAATACACGGCAACCACATTAGATTTGGCCGCCGACTTTCAAGTTTGGTGCACAATTAAAGTTAATATTATGCCGCTACCCATTTGTTAATTTCTTGTTTACCTTTCTCACAAGCCCTGATAGGGAAACGTCGCGGCGTAGGATTGTGATTGGACTGACAATATGGATCAGGCTCTGAGGATTTCGACAGAAGACGCTGAATTAAAGCAGGTTTGGATTGAGCCAACACTGGTGACGCTGAATATCGAAGAGACTCTCGGCGGGACGATTCCGAACAGTCCCGAAAGTTTTATCGCAGGTAATAGCGGGAACCATGGGGTCGGCTCCTAGTACGTACACGCTTCGCTAGGTGAGTATGATATGCCGCGGTGCGGATTTGCCGCGGCATATTTTGGCTCTGACTCAAATCTGCTGCATGTAGCCGCTGATCTGGCGCTGTTTTCCACGAGGAATCAGCGTAATGGATCAGCGATTTCGGCCAGCCAGTCTCGTTCCCACGGGATTGATTGTCGACGGTGTTGCGATCGAAAGCGATCTCGTCGTTGTTCGGGTCCGATCTCCCGTAGAGGCGTGCCGATGTCCTGATTGTGGGGCGATCTCGCGACGGATCCAGAGTCGGTACTGGCGACGAGCGAAGGACCTGCCGCTCGGTGGTCGGCGTGTCGAGCTTCAGGTTCTGGTCAGGCGTTTTCGCTGCGACGGCGTCTTTTGTGGCCGCCAGATCTTCGCGGAGCGCTTTGAGACGGGCGTGCTTGCGGCGCGAGCACGCCGGACTGAGCGCCTCGACCATATCGTCCAGCACCTGGGCCTCGCGTTGGGCGGCAGGCCCGGAGCTAGCCTTGCAGCCAGGATGATGCTGCCGGTCAGCAACGACACATTGCTCCGGGTGGTCCGTCGGCGCGCCAAGACTCCAAGCGAACCATTGCGCGTGATCGGCATCGACGACTTTGCCTGGCGGCGCGATCACCGCTACGGCACGATCGTCTGCGATCTTGAGCGCCGTTGGCCGGTGGTCCTGCTGCCTGATCGGGAGACAGCGACGTCGGAAGCCTGGCTCCGGCATCAACCCGCTGTCCACACGGTCGCTCGTGATCGCGGCGGCGGTTATGGGGAAGCCGTGGCGCGGGCTTTGCCAGAGGCGATGCAGGTCGCTGATCGCTGGCACCTCATGGAGAATGCCAGCCGCGCGTTCCTGGACGCGGTGCGCAAATCGATGCGCCAGATTTGTCGGACCATCGGCGCCACCGTGGTGAATCCTGCGCTCCTGACGGCGGCCGAGAAACTACAATATGAAGGCTATCTGCGGCGAGAGGAGACGAATGCAGCCGTTCTCGCACTCTGGCAGGACGGCATGCCGATCAAACAGATTGTGCGGCGGACGGGTCATCACCGCATGACTGTCCGGCGGATCGTCCGTGGTGAGCGCGGCGACGTGTTCCGACCGCGCCAGGGTTCGCTGGAGGCGCACCTGCCTTGGCTCGATGCGCAATGGGATGCCGGCGCTCGCAACGCATCGGCCCTCTGGCGCTCGCTGCGAACGAGCGGCTTCCAAGGAAGCCTCAGGGTCGTTCTGGAATGGGCGACACGCCGCCGGCGCGCGGAGAGAACCGATGCAGGCAGCCTTGCGCGCGTTCCGTCGGCGCGCACTATCGCGCGGTTGATGACCGTCGGTCGCGACAATCTCACAAAGGCCGAAACGGTCGCCATCGCAGCGATCGAAAGCGGAGTGCCGACATTGGTCGAGTCCCGCGAGCTCGTCGCCGACTTCCACGCCATGATCAAAACCAGACAGGCCGAGCTACTGTCGCCCTGGATCGACCGTGCTTCAAGCAGCCTGATCGCTTCGCTGGCGAATGGCGTCAGGCGAGACGACGCGGCCGTCCGCGCGGCGATCATCTCAGCCTGGTCGAACGGCCAGACCGAAGGTCAGATTACCCGACTCAAACTCGTCAAACGACAAATGTACGGCCGAGGAAAGATCGACCTCCTCCAGGCCCGCCTGATCGGTGCCCAATGATGGAAAACGTCAGCGAAATTGCGTCAGAGCCAAACTTGCACCGAAACACATGAGTCATGGTGGGTGGCGTCGGTAGGGAAGCCGATTATGATCACACGCACAGGCGCTGGCATCATGCACCACAACTTGTTTGCAGGTCCGGCTGACGCATTTTGACCGTCTCGCCCTTGAAACAGCCCCAGAGGTTCCAGGGCCGGGTTCGAAGACATAGGAATTGATGATGTCTGTGCTCGGGCGTTAATCGGCTCCAGATATAGACGCCATCCAAGAGAAATTCCGTTCGCCCCAATCTCGCTAAACCGACTTGTCTGCGCCGCGGCACGGAGCTAATCATCCAAACACTGAAGCAAAACAGTGAGGTATCTAAAGATTATATCCAACACAAATATGTAGAATCTTCTAGATCTATTGCGAATTAATCGTCCCAAACATCAAATTTAACGCTAATTATTGATCGCATGATCTTCTGCTTTCCTGACCGATGTTTCAGAGCTGCGCTCGAAACTGGGTGACTACCCGCTAGGTTGAATGGTTTCACATTCCGTTTGACCTTGGCTGACCGTCCCAACGGCATTCGCATGGCCGCTGGTTTTAATCCGCTTCCCCGATTTGCCCTTGCCCGGTTCGTGCCCGAGCGAGAACGACGACGCACGCCTGATATCCCACCCCTTGCCTGACCTGGAGAGACCGATGACAAGAGTTGCCCGCAGTAACCGCGTGAGTGAAGCACCCTCACCCATCCCGCCACCCGCGCTAAGCTTGCTAAGCGCGGCTTTAGCACGAGGCGCCGATGGCGAGATGCTAGAGCGCCTAATCGGGTTCCACGAGCGCTCGCAAGCTCATGAGGCGCGAAAGGCCTTCGAAAAGGCCCTCGCTGCAGCCAAAGCCAAGATTCCGGTGATCGCCAAGAACCGCCAGGCGATGCTGGGCCGGCAGGCCTATCGCCATGAGGACCTGGCCGAGATCGTCCGTACGATCACCCCGATCCTGACCAAGCGTGGGCTGTCCTATCGCTTCCGCTCGCAGAGCACAGGCGCGCTTGTCACGGTGGTGTGTGTGATTTCGCATCGCGATGGCCACAGCGAAGAAAACAGCCTTTCGGCCAGCCCGGATGAGAGCGGCGAGAAGAACAGTATCCAGGCGATCGGCTCTACGCTGACTTATCTGCAGCGGATGACCTTGAAGGCGGCGCTGGGCCTTGCCGCCTCCGACGATGATGACGGTCAAGCTGCCAGCGCATCCGCCGCGGTCTCACGCCAGCAGGCACGCGAACTGCTCGACCTGATCGACGAGGTTGGCGCCGACAAGGAGGCGCTGCTGCAGTTTTTCCAGATCAAGGGCGTCACCGAGCTGCCGGCCGCACGGTTTCGCCAGGCGCTCACCATGCTCAACTCCAGGAGGACCAACTGATGAGCGACCCGCTCGAGATCATCACTTGCGACCAGGGCTCGCCGGAATGGGCCCAAAGCCGCCTTGGCATCCCGACAGCCTCCGAGTTCGCGGCCATCCTGACCAAGGGACGCGGCGGCGCCGAGAGCAAAACCCGGCTGAGCTATCTCTACAAGCTCGCTGGCGAGCGCCTCACCGGCGAGCCGATGGAGACGATCAGCTCGTTCCATATGGAGCGCGGCAAGCTGATGGAGGACGAGGCCCGCAGCGTCTACGGTTTCGTCACCGGCAGGTCTTGCGAGCGCATCGGCTTCCTGCGCCGCGGAATGGCGGGCGCCTCGCCCGACGCGCTAATCGGCCAGGATGGCCTGCTCGAGATCAAAACCAAGCTGCCGCATCTGATGGTCGAGACCATCCTGCGCGGTGAGTTCCCGCCCGAGCACAAGGCACAATGCCAGGGCCAGCTCTGGGTCGCGGAGCGTGAATGGATCGACATCGCCGTCTATTGGCCGGGCCTGCCGATCTTCATCACCCGCGCCAGTCGGGATGAGGCCTATATCCGCGAACTCGCCGAGGCGGTCGACACCTTCAACACCGAACTCGATCTCACAGTCGAGCGGATCAGATCTTATGGCTTGGCGAAGGCGGCGTGATGTCTGGCAGCTCCGAGACCAGCAAACCGCCAGGAGCGGTTCCGCCACGGAGCCCCTCCGCCCTGCGCCGCGAGTTCTCGCGCACCCAGAAGGTCGCGATGATCAAGCGCGCCATGACGGGCGCAGGGCAGATCCTCTGCGAGGGATGCGGGCTCAACATTACCGGCAAGGTGATCGAGTTCGATCACATCATTCCGGAGGCCCTCATTCTCGACAAGACCGCCGACCTCTCGATTGCCGACGGCCATGTCCTCGGGCGCGATTGTTGTCATCGCCGGCCCGGCGGCAAGACCGCCTGCGATCTCGCCGACATCACTGAGGCCAAGCGGCGCGAGGCGAAGCACCTGGGCATTCGCCCCAGGCCGCGCCTCGCTGGGGCAGGGTTCACGCCGCCAGAACCGCAGCGATCCGCCTCCCGCCCCCTGACCAAACCAGCGGCCTGGCGCCGCAATGATCCATGATCCGACCAATCTGGAAGCCCTGCTGATGATGACCGCCGATCCGATCGCGCCTCGCCGACGCCCCCTCAGGCGTTGGCGCCCGATCAGCGCCATGATGCTGACGCTTGCTCTCTCCGGCTGCATCACACGCACCACGATGCAGTTTAGCCGCCCTGATGGTCGCCTGGATGCCACTTCGTGGCGCAGTTCCAGCAGGACGACGCAATCTGCAAAGGCGAGGTCGCCAAAGCAAAAGCCATTGCCGCGCCGATCTATATGGGCAGAAGCTTGGTCGACGCGATGGAAGCCGACATGCTGGAAGGCCAACGTAACAATGCGCTCCGGCAGATCATGGTCGGCTGCATGGCCCAGCGCGGCTACTCGATGACCATCGTTGCTGTGCCGCAGTGATGGTCTGGGTTATGACGCGGGCCACAGCCGGCTCCGCCTCTCGCAGAGCCGGCCTGGAAGGTTAAGCCCGCTGGAACCGCGACTGCGGCCGGACGATCTTCTGCGGCCTGACGGGGAGAACCGGCGTGCGGGCAGTGAGGTATTTCAGGGCCTGGCTGGTGGAATCGACCTGGTCGTCATGGCGCCCCGTGGGGAAGGCCAACAGCTCGGAGAGATAATCAGCCAGCCAATGCGCCTGCTGGGGCAGGAACACCTGCCCGGCCTCGAACCGCGCGGCTTGCGCCTGCAACCGCGCCGTCTTGTCGAACCGGGCTCTCTGCAACAGCGGGTAGAGCTGACCTGTCCGGCGCAGATCCTGCGACAAGGCGCGACCGAGTTCGGTGTCCTCGATCAGCGTCGCAGCGACCTCATAATCCTGCGCAACCGTGATCATCTTGCGCCGCAGCTCGGGGCTCTCCCAACGCCCGCGCACTACGTCCAGAAGATAGTACTGCTGGCCCCGCGCGCCCCAGACCGTGCCGACCGACCAATCCGCCGTCTCCGTCAGGGTCGATGCGGTATCCCACGATGCGATCACCAGTTCGAAGCCCTCGGGCCTATGATCGTAGGACCTGATCCAGTCACTCTTGATCGCGTTGCCTTCCGCCGGCAGCGGGTTCTGCTGATACTGCGCCGAGAAGTTGAGCGTCCCGAGGTTGCGCTTGGCAACCTCCAGCCACGCGAGCGGCTCTCGTCCGGGATGAAGCACCTCACCAACCCGGCGGTGATGCAACGCCTTCGGGCCGTCGCCGATGCGATAGGTCGTATCTTCCATCGCGATGGCGGGGATCGACAGCACCTCCCACTCTTCCTTGTCCAGGACGTGGCCGACGAGGTCGTCCTGGTGGAGGCGCTGCATCACGATGATGATGGCGCCGTTGATCCGGTCGTTCAGGCGCGAATACAGCGTCGCATCGTAGAACTCCGTCACGCGACGACGCCCGGCCGCCGAGAGCACCGCGTCGAGGCCATTGATCGGGTCGTCGATGACGATGAGATCGGCGCCGCGCCCGAGCACCGAGCCGCCGATCGAACCGGCAAAGCGCGAACCTCGCTCGCTGGTCTCGATCTCGTTCTTGCGGTTGGACTTGATCGCGAAAGCGGGAAACAGCCCGCGATACCACGAGCTCGTCACCACACTACGGAAATCCGCAGCGTGTTTGAGCGAGAGCTCGTTGGCATAGCTGATCGCCATGATCCGCTTGCGTGGATCATGGCCCATCACCCAGGCGGTATAGCCGATCGTGACGCAGATTGACTTGGCCGAGCGCGGCGGCACATTGATGATGAGCCGCTTGCACTCGCCTCGCCAGACCCGCATCAGCTGATAGGCGATGGCAAAAATATGCCAATTCGGCAGATAGGGCGTGCCGGGATCCAGCGTCATGAAGCTGCGGGCAATGAAGCTCGACAGGTCCTGGCGCAGGATCGCATTGAGCAGGTTTGGGTCAGTCATCGCAGCCCCCATCGGCGCGACGGCCACGGGCGAAGAAGCCCGCGAGCAGCTGCGCCTCTTGCTCCTTCGTCATCTCCCCGGTTTCCTCGCTCGCACCCTCCTTCATCAGGTCAAGCAGCCGAAAGACTTCCTTTCGCGCTGCGGCGTTACCCTTCAGCTCGCCGTCCATCGTCGTGCGCAAGAAGGCTTCAAGCATCGTGACATACTGGATTTTGCCTTTCTTCTTAATCTGGATCGTTTCCGACACGAGCTTGGTAAACTCAGCGAGCAGATCGAGCTGCGGCTTGGCTTTACGGCGGCCGGAGGGGTTGCCACTGCGCCCCTTCTGGAAGCGGCTGTGCTGCGGCGGGTTTTTGTACCCGACGGGGGGCTGTTCGGTGTCGTGGGACATCATCGCCTCCCACCGTCACTGCTCGGCCGCCGGCGAGCGCAGCCCGCGGTGCGCTGCCGTCTCGGCGAAGCTCAGTCCCGTCTCGGCGTGGCGCGCCTCGCGCTTGAGCAGTTTCTCCCAACGCGCGATGGCGACATCGACGTAGAGCGGATCGAGCTCCATCAGGTAGCCGCGCCGTTTGGTCTTGGCGGCGGCGATCAGGGTCGTGCCCGAGCCCCCGAAGGGATCTAGGATGATCCCATTGGGCTTCGAGGTATCCTTGATTGCATCCATCACCATCGCACAGGGCTTCACCGTCGGGTGCACGGCCAGGTCCTCCATACGCCCGCGGCCGAAGCCGTTGGCGCCGGCGTAGCTCCACAACGTCGTCCGATAGCGGCCGTGGCGGCCGAGCTCGATGTTGTTGATGTGCGCCGCCTTGCCCTTCTTCCAGAGCGGGATCAGCTCGGTCTGCGAGCGGTAGAGCGAACCCATCCCCGCATTGCTTTTGGCCCAGGTGATGACCGCCTTCAGTTCATCGAAAGTCGCATAACCAGCGGTAAGCATCTCGTGGAGGTGGGCACCGTCGATGCAGGTGTAGATCAACGCTCCATCCCGGCAGGCGGCCGCGATCTTGCTGAGCACGCTCGTCAGGAAGTCCGTGAACTCCGACTTGCTCATCTCACCTGATGCCATCGGAAACGGGCGGTGCTTGATCTTGCCGAGCCCGCCGACATGGCCATCAATCCGGACATTATAGGGCGGATCCGTGAAAGTCATCTGGGCGAGCTCGCCGCCCATCAGCCTGTCATAATCGGTACGCTCGCGAGCGTCGCCGCAGAAGATCCGCTGGTCGCCCAGCAGCCAGAGATCGCCGCGCCGCGTCACTGCCTGCGCCGCGACCGGCGCCACCGCATCGGCCGGATCGGCCTTCGGCGCCGGAGCCTCGTCAGCACTCAGGATCAGGTCAATCTGCGCCGTCTCGAATCCGGTCAACTCGACGTCGAAATCGATTTCGATCAGATGCGACAGCTCGATCTTGAGAAGCTCGTTGTCCCAGCCGGCGAGTTCGGCCAGGCGGTTATCGGCCAAGGCGAAAGCGCGGATCTGATCCGCGTCGAGATGGTCCAGGCAGATCGTCGGAACCTTGGACATGCCCAGGAGCTTGGCCGCCTCGTAGCGCCCGTGACCGGCAACGATCTCTCCCGAACCATCGATCAAGATCGGCGCCAAGAAGCCGTACGCCTTGATGCTCCCCGCGATCTGGTGGTTTTGCTTCTTGGAGTGAGTACGCGCATTGCGCGGCGAGGGCTTCAGCGCGGCAAGCGGCCGCTCGACCAGCTCCGCTTTGAACAACGCGACCGCGCTGTTCAAAGCGACGTCCGTGGTCGGAACAGCAGCGTCCTGTGAGGGTCGGCGGTTCCGCTGCCGGATGCGGCACGGTGTGGGGGGCGGTTCAGGCAGAATAGACATTTCGATCGTTTCCTTTTGCAAGGAGACGACCAGGACAAGTGAGCACCCGTAGCAAAACGCGTCCCCGTCAGCATCGCTGCTGTGGGAACCGTCTTGCCTAACGAGGGCTGCTCACCCAAGGTGAAATGCCAGGCTAGGAGGATGCCGGACTCGATCTGATCGGTCTCGGCTGACGTCACGAAAAAGTGTGACGGTTGGGGATATAGGTCGCCCCGGCGAAACGCGCAAGGGTGCCGATCACGAAAAGCTTAAAGATTCTAGTGTGATAGGGTGTCTTGGTCCGCGCAATATCCTGCGGGTTCGGCTGGCGCCAGTAAGCCGCGTCAATCAACACGTCATTTCGGCGCATCGTCGCCCGCCGGCAGCGATCCCTGCTCAAAGCCGCAAAATCCCTGCTGCTCGTCAAACCACTCCCAGCTCATGCAAACAGAATTCCCTGCTCGCCACATGCGCATAATGGGTCAAAGCCTTGAGAATGCTCCGGATTCTCGTGAGAATGTGCCCAGATTAGCAGCAATTCGGGCAGGAATTCGCTGATAATTCCCTGATTGCAGGGAATTCCGTCGAGGCGCCTAGTGAAATCAGCCCTCACGGTCGATTATAGACATCCTCGAAACGGATGATGTCGTCTTCGTCGAGATAGCTGCCGGTCTGCACCTCGATGACCTCGAGGTCGATCCGTCCCGGATTTTCGAGCCTGTGCTTGGCCCCACGCGGAATGTAGATCGATTCATTCTCAGACAATTCGCTGACCTTGTCATCGACGGTCACCTTCGCGGTGCCCTTCACGATGACCCAGTGCTCTGCGCGGTGCATGTGCTTCTGGAGCGACAATTGCCCGCCGGGGTAGACGACGATGCGCTTGGTCTGCGACCGGTCCTGCTGCTCCAGCGTGCGATACCAGCCCCAGGGCCGGTAGACGCATGCGTGGTGCGTCGCCTCGATGCGACCTTCCTTCTTGAGTTTCTCGACAAGCCCCTTGATCTCGGCGGAGCGCGACTTGTCTGCGACCAGCACGGCATCGCGCATCGCCACGACCACCGTGTCACTCATGCCCAGCACCGCCACCAGCTGCCCGTCGCTCGATGCATAGCTGCCGCTGCTGTCGATGAATGTGATGTCGCCGACTGCGGCATTGGCCGCGGCATCCTGCGGGGTGACGGCCCAGAGTGCATCCCAGCCGCCGATATCCGACCAACCGAAGTCGCCGGGAACGACGGTAGCAAGCGCCGTGCGCTCCATGACCGCGTAATCGATCGAGATCTTCCTGGCCGCGGTGAAGCAAGCCTCGTCGAGAACCGCGACACCCAGATCGGTGGTCGCCCGATCCAGCGCATCCTGCACATGTGACACGCTCTCGGCATCATGGCCCGCGTATTCCGTGATCATCGAGGCGGGCATGAAGAGAAAGTTGCCGGAGTTCCAGAGATATCCGGCCTCGATGTAACGCTTCGCCGTTGCAAGGTCGGGCTTCTCGACGAAACGAACGACGTCGCGCGCCGTTCCAGCGGCGGCTTCGCCGGCCTCGATATAGCCATAGCCTGTCGCCGGAGCGTTCGGCACGATCCCGAACGTCACGATCCTGCCGGCCTTGGCCGCATCGATGCCGGCCCGGACCGCCGTCCGGAAGGCGGGGGCATCGAGCACGACGTGATCCGCAGCGAGCACCAGCATGGGAGCGTCCGGGCTATGCGCCTTCATGTACAGGCAGGCCGCCAGGATCGCCGGCCCCGAGTCGCGCGCCACCGGTTCCAGCAGAATGTCGGCGGCAAGCCCGATCTCGGCGAGCTGGCGCTCGACCATGAAACGATGAATTTTGTTGGTGACGATGAGTGGCTTGCCGAAGAGCGTCCGATCACTGACTCGCGTCAGGGTATCCTGGAATGTCGACCTGGCACCGAGGAGGGGGGCGAACTGCTTGGGAAAGGCCTCGCGTGAAGCCGGCCACAACCGCGTTCCCGAACCGCCACACATGATGACGGGACGGATGGCGCCAAGGGTGTTCGAATCGTTCATGATGGTGCTTCACTTCACGCAACGAGGCCGGCTGAGCAATCTGTGTGTAGGCGAGATGTTGCTATCAATCTGTCACCACAAACCCAACTCCGGGTCGAGCGCGAAATCAGCAGTCGTCCGCTTCGCCCGCCACATGGCATTTCCCTTGTTTCCGGCGCTGTTGCGTCCGGAACGTAGCACACGACGCGGATGAGCGCCCCCATGGCAAGACCAGGCTCAAAACTCGCCCGGTGGGTTTGCGATGAAGCGCTTCCCTTCTGGCAGACGAACGGCCGGGACCATGTCCATGGCGGCGTCCATGAGCGCCTGCACTGGAACGGAGCGCCCGATCTCGCCACCGCCAAGCGGGTTCGGGTTCAGGCCCGGCAGATCTATTGCTACGCCCACGCAACCGACCTCGGCTGGTTCGACGGCCTGAGTTTCGCCGGCAACACCCTGGACTGGCTGATCGACAAGGCGGGCGGCCCCGGGCGCATGGCCGGCTTCGCCCATCTGCTTGCGCCCGATGGCAGCGTCATGAACCCGCTGCGCGACACCTATGATCACGCCTTCATCCTGCTGGCGCTGGCCTGGTACGCGAAGGCGAGCGGCGATTCGCAGGCCCGCGCCCTCATCGGCACGATCCTCGACTTTCTCGACGAAGCGCTGCTGTGCCCGGACGGCTCCTATCGCGAGGGCCTGCCTGCCAGTCTGCCGCGTCGCCAGAATCCGCATATGCACCTGTTCGAGGCGATGCTGACCCTGCACGAAACGCTCGCCTTCCCCGGCGCACTCGAGCGGGCAGGCAAGCTTCGCGCGATGCTGACGACGAAGCTGCTGAGGCCCGCCCCGATCCTGCTCGAATTCTTCGACGACGACTGGCAGCCCATGGCGGGCGACACCGGCCGCATCCTCGAACCCGGGCACCAGGCGGAATGGTGCTGGCTTCTGCGCCGCTACGAGACCGCTGCAGGGCTTCCGCCCGACGCCCTGCCCTCGGCGCTCATCGACTCGGCGGAAGCCACCGCCGATCCTGCGACCGGATTCCTGATCGACGAAGCCTTCAGCGACGGAACCCCGTCGCGTCGCACCAAGAGGCTGTGGCCCCAGACGGAATGGGTCAAGGCCTGGCTGTCCGAACAGCGCATCGGCCGCGACGGCGCGCAAGCCAAGGCGCATTTCGCGCTGGACCAGATCTGGAAATTCTATCTGGGCCGCCCCGTGCCAGGGGGCTGGATCGATCAGTTCGACGAGAATGGTGCCCCACTCGGCAACACCATTCCAGCCAGCATCCTCTATCACGTCTTCACCACCGCAGTTGAAGTCGACGGCGCGACCGGCGTCGCATAAGTGCTCATCCCAACGCCCGGAAATCGGCGAGGATAAATGAAGCAAGCACGCGGCATTAAGGCTCAGTTAACGATAATCAGTTGCTATCGATGAGGATACTGGCCGGAATAAAACCCCGAAACGGACGAGCGGCATATTCGGCACCAATGATACTGCTCGGACGAGACGCATTGCGCTTGTTAAAATTGTAACTAGGCTGACATGGGCATCGCATCAAATCCATGCGAGCAGATATTCAGGCGTAACGCGGGGTGTGGATCTTGGGACGCTTTAGGGCTTGCGTTTCGCCGACGCGGATAGCGCGTCTGTCTGGCATCGCCGCCTTCGGCCTTGCGCTTGTTTCGGGCGTTTCGACGTCTGCGTTGTCGCAGACGATGGATGCGGCTTTGTCGCGGGCGTATTCGGGCAATCCGACGCTGAATGCGCAGCGCGCCTCGGTTCGCGCCACCAACGAGAACGTGCCGCAGGCGCTGTCGGGCTATCGGCCGCGGATCACGGCCTCGGCCGATATTGGCGCCAGCATCACCGATTCGAACCTCCCGGGCCTCGGGAGCGCGACCTCGCGGCTCGGCCCGCGCGGCGCCGGCGTGCAGATCGACCAGAACATCTTCGACGGCGGCAAGACGCGCAGCTCCGTCGGCCAGGCCGAATCGCAGGTGCTCGGCGCCCGCGCGGCCCTGCGCAACACCGAGCAGAACGTCCTGCTCGATGCCGCGACCTCCTATATGAACGTCTTGCGCGACACCGCGATCCTGACGCTCAACCGCAACAACGTCGAGGTTCTGGAGGAGCAGCTGCGCCAGACGCGCGACCGCTTCCAGGTCGGCGAGGTGACGCGCACCGACGTGGCCCAGGCCGAGGCGCGCCTGTCGCAGTCGCAGTCGCAGGCGATCCTGGCCGAATCGAACCTCAAGACCTCGATCGCGCGCTACCGCCAGAATGTCGGCGCCGAGCCGAAGCAGCTCGCGCCCGGCCGCCCGGTCGAGAACCTTTTGCCGAAATCGCTGCCGGCCGCGCTCAACGGCGCGCTCGTCGGCCACCCCGCCATCATCGCCTCGCTGCATGGCGTCGATGCGGCGGAGCTGCAGGTCAAGGTCACCGAGGCCGATCTCTATCCGGTGCTCGGCGTGCGCGGCCTCGTGCAGCAGCGCTACGACGTCACCAGCTTCGGCGACAACCGCACCTCGGCCAGCGTCGTCGGCACGCTGACGATCCCGATCTACGAGGGCGGCCAGGTCTATTCGCGGACGCGGCAGGCCAAGGAGACCGCCGGCCAGCGCCGGATCGAGGTCGACAGCCAGCGCGACACGGTGCGCGCCGCGGTGGTCTCGGCCTGGGGCGCGCACGAGGCCGCCAAGGCCCAGATCGTCGCCGCCCAGGCCCAGGTCCAGGCGGCGGAGACCGCCCTCGCCGGCGTGCGCGAGGAGGCCAAGGTCGGCCAGCGCACCACGCTCGACGTGCTCAACGCCCAGCAGGAGCTGGTCAGCGCCCGCTCCACCCTGGTGACAGCCCAGCGCGACCGCGTCGTCGCCTCCTATGCCGTGCTCTCCGCCATCGGCCGCCTCTCTGCCGAAACCCTCAGGCTCAAGGCCGAGGTCTACGACGCCAGACGGCACTACGACCAGGTCAAGGGACTCCTCTGGGGAACGCAGACACCAGACGGACGGTGATCAGGAATCGGCCAGCGCATCCACGAGCGGCTGCCGCATGATCGGATCGACGCAGACCGGCATCGCATTCGGAAAGCCGTCGGCTTCCAGGGAAATCGAGCGGCTGACGAAGGATTTGTAGCCGAGCCAGGTCCCGATGACGTCGCCGCAGCCTCCACAGGAAACGGGCGCGTCATCAACGAGATCGGCAGGGATGATGATCGACGGAGAACCGCATTCGCAGCAGGCGAATTGGACCTTCGCAGGCACGCTGGTCATCGAACGTTCCTTACTGCGGTCGATAGGCAAGGGTTTGTCGAGCAATATCGGGGCCAACCCGGCCGGCGCGTCATCCCGGGGGCCTCCTCGTATCTCTCTCGCGCGCTCCTCCGGACAGCGGCAAGCTCCGCCAGGCGCCGGCCGTTACATTCACTCCCGGCCCTTCGGCGCCTGCGCGATCTCGGCCGCCATCCGCAGCAGATACTGCCCGTAATCGCTCTTGACGAGCCTTGTGCCGAGCGCTTCGAGCTGCCCGGCATCGATCCAGCCCCGGCGACAGGCGATCTCCTCGGGACAGGCGATGCGCAGATCCTGCCGGCTTTCCAGCGTCCGCACGAACTCGCCGGCCTGGAGCAGGCTGTCGGGCGTGCCCGTATCGAGCCAGGCGAAACCCCGGCCCATGGACTCGACGGAAAGCTGGCCCCGGTCGAGATAGATCCGGTTCACATCGGTGATCTCGAGTTCGCCACGCGGCGAGGGTTTGAGCCCGGCTGCGATCTCGACGACCTGTTCATCGTAGAAATACAGGCCTGTCACCGCCCAGTTCGAGCGTGGCCGCTTCGGCTTTTCCTCGATCGAGATCGCCTTGCCCTGCGCGTCGAAGCTGATGACGCCGTAGCGCTCGGCATCGCGTACCTGATAGGCGAAGACCGTCGCGCCGGTCTCGCGCTTGCGCGCCTCGGCCATCATCTCGGGCAGCCCATGGCCGTAAAACAGGTTGTCGCCGAGGATCAGTGCCGAGGGCCCGCCCGCGACGAAATCCGCACCGATCAGATAGGCCTGCGCCAGACCACCCGGATTTGGCTGCTCGGCATAGCTCAGGCTCAAGCCCCACTCCGCGCCGTCGCCGAGCAGTCGCTGGAAATGCGGCAGGTCGGCCGGCGTCGAGATGATCAGGATTTCGCGGATATCCGCCAGCATCAGCGTGGTCAGCGGATAATAGATCATCGGCTTGTCGTAGACCGGCAAGAGCTGCTTCGAGATCGCCAGCGTCATCGGGTGCAGCCTCGTGCCCGATCCTCCGGCCAGAATGATGCCCTTCATGATCCCTGCCCTGCCCGTTCGTCCGTGAGGAGCCGCGCCACGCAAGCGGCGAGCGAACCGCGCCACTGCGGCAGGCTGATGCCGTGAGCCGAGGCAAGCTTGCGGCCATCGAGCCTTGAGTTGGCCGGCCGCCGCGCCGGCGTCGGATAGTCTGCCGTCGCGATGCGCCTGACATTCACCGGCTGACACCCGCCGGCAACCGCATCCGCGAAAACCGCCTCGGCGACCTCCGCCCAAGACGCCTCGCCCTGCGCGGCCATGTGGAAGACGCCGCGCAGCGAGGCGTCCTCCGGTCGTGAGACGAGGTTGCGGGCCACCGCCAACACCGCGTCGGCCATGTCGAGCGCGCTCGTCGGCGAGCCGATCTGGTCGGCGACGACACTGACCTCCGCGCGCTCCTGGCCCAACCTCAGCATGGTGCGCACGAAGTTCCGGCCGAAAGGGCTGTAAACCCAGGCCGTGCGCAGGATCGCATGATCTTGCGTCGCCGCCGCGACCGCCTGCTCGCCCGCGAGCTTGGAGCGGCCATAGGCGGAGACCGGGCCGGTCGCATCATCCTCGCGATAAGGCCGGTCGAGCCTGCCGTCGAAAACGTAGTCGGTCGAAATCTGGATCAGCGGCAGGCCAAGACTGCGGGCAGCTGCAGCGATCTCTCCGGCGCCCACCGCATTCACCCTGACCGCGACGGTCTCCTCGCTTTCGGCGAGATCGACGGCAGTGTATGCTGCGGCATTCACCACCACATCCGGCCGGCTCGCAGCGAAAGCCCGGCCGATCGTCTCCGGCCGTTCCAGATCGAGTTCCGGCCGGCCGATGGTGACGACCGTCACGCCGGCGGCGGATGCGCGCTCGGCCAGCGCCCGCCCGACCTGCCCCTCGCGCCCGGTGACGACGACCCTCACGCGAAGTACCGCGGCAGATCGACGAGGCACGGATGCGTCCGATCCTTCTCCGACAGGCTCAGCCGGTCGGCCGGGATGCCCCAGTCGATGCCGAGCGCCGGATCGTCGAAAGCGAGTCCATGGTCATGGCTCGGCGCATAGGGCGCGCTGACCTTGTAGAGCACCTCGGTATCGGGCTCGCGCGTCACGAAGCCATGCGCGAAACCGGCCGGCACGAGGAGCTGGCGCCAGTTCTCGGCCGAGAGCTCGACGGCGACGGCCTTGCCGAAATCGGGAGAGGAGGCGCGGATGTCGACGGCGATGTCGAGGATGCGCCCGCGCGAGACCCGGACCAGCTTGTCCTGAGCGAAGGGCGGCGCCTGGAAATGCAGGCCGCGCAGCGTGCCGACGACAGGCGAAAGCGAATGATTGTCCTGCACGAAGACGATGTCGATGCCGGCCTCGTGGAAGGCCTTCTGGCTATAGGTCTCCGAGAAGAAGCCGCGATGGTCGCCGAATTTCTTCGGCTGGATGATCTTCACATCCGGCAGCGCGGTCGCTTCGACATGCAGCATGCTTGTAAATCCTCTGACGGCCAGGGCCGTTCAGCCCGCGCCGAGCCGTTCCCCGCGATAGACGCCGGAGCGGATATCGCCCCACCAGCCGGGATTGGCCAGATACCATTCGACTGTCCGGCGCAAGCCGCTCGCGAAACTCTGCCGCGGCGTCCAGCCGAAGTCGCGGCCAATCTTGCCGGCATCGATCGCATAGCGGGCATCGTGCCCCGGCCGGTCCGTCACATAGCTGATCAGCCGCTCATGCGGGCCGGCGGGATCGGGCCGCAATTCGTCGAGCAGGCTGCAGATCGCCTTGACCACGTCGAGATTGGTCATCTCGTTATGCCCGCCGATCGCATAGGTCTCGCCGGACGCTCCCTTCTGCGCCACCAGCAGCAGCGCTTCGGCATGATCGTCGACATAGAGCCAGTCGCGCACATTGGCGCCATTGCCATAGACCGGCAGGGGCTTGCCCTCGAGCCCGTTGATGATCATCAGCGGAATCAGCTTCTCGGGAAAATGATACGGCCCGTAATTGTTCGAACAGTTGGTGACGAGCGTCGGCAGGCCATAGGTATGGTGCCAGGCCCGCACCAGATGGTCTGAGGCCGCCTTCGAGGCCGAATAGGGTGAATTCGGCTGATAGGCCGTGTCCTCGCGGAAGAAGCCCTCGGCTCCCAGCGAGCCGAAGACCTCATCCGTCGAGATGTGGTGGAAACGAAAGCGCTCACGCCTGTCACCTTCCAGCCTGCGCCAATGCCGCAGCGCCTCCTGCAGCAGCACGAAGCTGCCGACGATATTGGTGTCGATGAAGGCAGTCGGCCCGTCGATCGAGCGGTCGACATGGCTTTCAGCGGCGAGGTTCATGACGATGTCGGGGTCGAACGCGGCGAAGATCGCCCGCATCGTCTCTCCGTCACCGATATCGGCCCTCTCGAACCGAAAACGCGGATTATCCGAGACCGGCGCGAGCGACGCCATGTTGCCGGCATAGGTCAGCTTGTCGACGACGCAGACGCTGTGGCCGGTCTCGGTGATCAGCTTGCGCGTCACGGCCGAGCCAATAAAGCCCGCGCCGCCGGTGACCAGAAATTTCAAAGGCGCCGGCAATGCCGCTCTCGCTCCCGTTCGACGGGGGTATAGGGGATTCAGCCGCCGAGCGTAAACCCGACCTCAGCCGGAGCGGTCGGACAGGCTCACTTGCCCGCCGTTCACTTGCCCCCGTTCACTTGCCCTGCCATTGCGGCGGCCTCTTGCCGAGGAAGGCCTCCATGCCCTCCCGAAAGTCGGCGCTGCTATAGCACATCACCACGAGGTCCTCGCCGCCATCCGGGACGGCCGCGACGGCTAGCCGGCGCAGCGCTTCCTTGGTGGCGCGCATCGTCAGCAGAGCATGGCCGCGGATCGTCGCGGCCAGATCCCGCGCCCGCGCCATCAGCGCCGCATGATCGGCGGCGATCTCGCTGTAGAGTCCGATGCGATGCCCTTCCTCCGCCTCGATCAGCCGCGCGGTGAAGACGATGTCCTTCACCCGCGCCGGACCGAGCAGTGCCACGAGCCGGGCGTAGTTCGCCATCGACAGGCAATTGCCGAGCGTCCGCGCGATCGGATAGCCGAAGCGCGCCGAAGGCGTCGCGATCCGGATGTCGCAGGCGCAGGCGATGCTGCCGCCGCCACCCGTGGCCGCCCCCGAGATCGCCGCGATGGTCGGGATCGGACAGCACTCGATCGCAGTGATGATGCGCTCGATCTTCTCCTCATAGGCGAGCGCGTCCTCCGGCTTGGAGAAGGCCCGGAACTGCGAGATATCCGTTCCCGCCGCGAAAGCCTTGTCGCCCGCTCCGGTTACGATCAGCACTTTGGGCGCGCCGTGCGCGGCCGGATCGCCGCAGATCGCGGCAAGCCGCTCGTACATCGCGAAGGTCAGGGCATTGCGCGCCTGCGGGCGATTCAGTGTGATCGTGCCGACGCCGTCATCGACTGCGTAGAGGATTTCGTCGTCCATGGCGCTCGCTTTTCTGGCCTGCTTCACCCGGGCCGACGCACCGCTCTCGCGGCCCCCGCCCGAGACGGAGCGGGACTATCCGGTCAGGCCTGCACGGCGTCAACGGCGGCAGCGCCGGTCGCGAAGTCGCGGCCGGGCGCAGCCTCGATGAGGGCCCGCGTATAGGCATGGGCCGGCGCGGAGAAGACCTGCGCGGTCGCCCCCTGCTCGACGACGACGCCCTTCTCCATCACCACGATCCGGTCGCAGATCTGGGCTGCCACCCGCAGGTCATGGGTGATGAACAGGATCGCCAGGTTGAAGCGCTCCTGCACATCGGCCAGCAGCGCAAGGACCTGCTTCTGCACCGAGACGTCGAGCGCCGAGACAGCCTCGTCCGCGATCAGGATCTCGGGCTCCATGGCGAGCGCGCGCGCGATGGCGATGCGCTGGCGCTGGCCGCCCGAAAACTGGTGCGGATAGCGTTCGAGCGCCGCCGGCTGCAGCCCGACCAGCGTCATCAGATCGCGCGCGCGCTGCATCGCGTCAGGCGTGCTCAGCCCGAAATTGACCGGCCCCTCGATGATCGAGGCACCGACCGTGCGGCGCGGATTGAGCGAGCGGAACGGGTCCTGGAACACGACCTGGATCTTGCGGCGATAGGGCCGCAGGCGACGTTCCGGGAGCTTGGCGATGTCGATGTCCGGCACCAGGATCGCGCCCTCGCTCGGCGGCATCAGGCGAGCGACGCAGCGCGCGACCGTCGTCTTGCCCGAGCCGGATTCGCCGACGATGCCCACCGTCTCGCCGCGCCGGACCTTGATTGCCACATCCGTCGCCGCATGCACGACCCGCTCTCTCCGAAACAGCGCCTTCGAACTGTAGGTCTTGGCGAGGCCGACCGTCTCGAGCGCGAGCGGGCCGAGCACCGGCTTGCGGTCTGCCGGCTTCAGGCTCGGCACGGCGCCGATCAGCATCTGCGTATAGGGATGCTGCGGCCTGGTCAGGATGTCGGCGGCCGGTCCCTGCTCGACGACACGGCCCTTCTCCATCACCACGACGCGGTCGGCAATCTCGGCGACGACGCCGAAATCATGCGTGATGAACAAGACGCCGGTGCCGCGCCGGCTCTGCATGTCCTTGATCAGTCTGAGGATCTGCGCCTGCGTCGTGACGTCGAGCGCGGTCGTCGGCTCGTCGGCGATCAGCAGCGCCGGGTCGAGGATCAGCGCGGCCGCGATCATCACGCGCTGGCGCTGGCCGCCCGAGATCTGGTGCGGATAGGAGGCATGCATCCGCTCGGGCTCGGGCAGGCGCATCGATTCCAGCATGGCGAGAACCTGCGCGCGCCGCTCGGCCGGGCCGAGATCCGTGTGGATGCGCAGCACCTCCTCGATCTGGTCGCCAATCGTCAGCACCGGGTTCAGCGCCGTCATCGGCTCCTGGAAGATCATCGCCATGCGGTCGCCGCGCAGCGCCCGCAGCCTCTGCGGCGATGCGGCCAGGAGGTCCTCGCCCTCCAGCCTTATCGCTCCTGCAACGGGCTTCAGCGCCTTGGCCAGAAGCCCCATCACCGAGAACGCCGTGACCGACTTGCCCGAGCCGGACTCACCAACGACACAGACAATCTCGCCGGCCGCGACGCTGAGCGATACGTCGTCGACAGCGCGCGCGCGATCGCCGCCGCCAGGCAGCGCGATACTCAGGCCTTCGATCTCGAGAACGGGTGTCTGTGCACTGCTCATCGGCCAGCCATCTTGGGATCAAGCGTATCGCGCAGGCCGTCGCCCAACATGTTGACCGCCAGCACGGTGAGGCCGAGGAAGATGCCGGGGTAGAGGATGTTGTGCGGGAAGACGCGAAACAGGTTGCGCCCCTCGGCCATGATGTTGCCCCAGGTCGGGATTTCCGGCGGGATGCCGATGCCGAGGAAGGACAGGATCGCCTCCACCAGGATAGCCGACGCCGCGATGAAGGTGCCCTGCACGATCAGCGGCGCGATGGTGTTGGGCAGGATGTGGCGCACCATCAGCTTGGGCAGGCGCGTGCCGGCCATGATCGCGGCCTCGACATAGGGCTCCTCGCGCACCGACAGCACGATCGAGCGGACCACCCGCACGACGCGCGGAATCTCCGGCACGATGATCGCGATGATCACCGAGGTCAGGCCGCTGCGGAAAAGCGAGACCACGGCGATGGCGAGCAGGATGCCGGGGATCGCCATCAGCCCGTCCATGAAGCGCATGATGATGCCGTCGAGCGGGCGGACATAGCCCGCGATCAGCCCGATCACGAGGCCGATCGCGATCGAGACGGACGCCACGGAGACCGCGATCAGCAGCGAGACGCGTGCGCCGTAGACGACGCGGCTATAGACGTCGCGACCGAGCGAATCCGTACCCATGCGGTGCTTGAAAACCGTCGTCGAGCCATCATCGGCGCGGATCGTCCGCTCGAAGCCAGGCACGCGGTTGCGGGTGCTGGGATTGATCGCAGTCGGATCGATCGTGCCGAGCCACGGCGCGAACAGGCCGAGCAGCGTCATCAGCATCAGCACGGTGCCGCCGATCGCGACGACGGGATTGCGGACGAGCCGCATCAGCACGGTCCGCGCCGGCGGCGCCGGCTCCGCCGCGACCGGCGCGAGAAGACTGGGTTCGGCGCTCAATAGCGGATCCTCGGATCGAACAGGCTGTAGGCGAGGTCGATCAGCAGGTTGATGCCGACATAGACGCCGGAGAACAGCAGGATGACGGCCTGAATCGTCGGATAGTCGCGCGCCAGCACGGCATCGACCGTCAGGCGCCCGAGGCCGGGAATCGCGAACACGCTCTCCGTCACCACAACGCCACCGATCAGCAGCGCGATGCCGATGCCAACGACGGTGACGATCGGCACCGCTGCATTCTTCAGCGCATGGCGGAACAGGATTTTGCGCTCGACCTGCCCCTTGGCGCGGGCCGTGCGGATGTAGTCCTCGTTCAGCACCTCCAGCACGCTGGCGCGCGTCATCCGCGCGATCAGCGCGATATAGATCACCGACAGCGTCACCGCCGGCAGCACGAGTCGCTGCAGGAAGCCACCGAACCCGCCTGACAGGGGCTGGTAGCCCTGCACCGGGAACCAGCCCAGCGTGATCGCGAAAACATAGATCAGCGCATAGCCGATGACGAAGACCGGCACCGAGAATCCGAGCACCGAGAACCCCATGACAAGGCGATCGATCCAGGAGCCATGCTTGTAGGCGGCGAGCACCCCGAGCGGGATCGCCACGCAGATCGCGATCAGCATCGTCGCGAAGGCGAGCGACAGCGTCGGTTCGATCCGCCCGATGATGAGTTCGCCGATCGGCTTCTTGAAGAAGAAGGACTCGCCGAGATTACCCTGGATCAGATTGCCGGCCCAGATCGCGAACTGCGCCAGGATCGGCTGGTCGAGTCCGAGCCGGTTGCGGATCAGAGCGATCTGCTCGGTCGTCGCGTTGTCGCCGGCGATGACCGCCGCCGGATCGCCCGGCGTCAGCCGCAGCATCAGGAAGACGAGGACGGCGACGATCACGAGGACCGGGATCGTCGCCAGCAGGCGCCGCAGGATGTAGCCGAGCATCAGCGCCGGTTCCGCGCGGTCAGCGTCGCCACCTCACTTCTTCTCGACATTCCAGAACACCGGTGCCGGCGCCGTCAGGATGCCGGTGAGGTTCTTCCGCGCCGCGATCGGCACGTTGTACTGGCCGAGATGGACATGCGTCACCACATCGCGCCAGCGCATCTGCACGGCTTCAGCGATCACCTTCTGCTTCGCCGCATCCGGCTCGCGGGCGAAATCGTCGCGCAGCTTCTCCATCTGCTCGTCGCAGGGCCAGCCGAAGGCCGCCTTGTCGCAGCTCGCATTGAAGAAGCCCGCCATCACCGGGTTCAGGATGTCGGCCGAAACCCAGGACGTCTGCATCAGATTCCAGCCGCCCTTGTCGACCGGGTCCTTGCGGACGCGGCGCGACACCACGGTCTGCCAGTCCGAGGACTGCATATCGACCTTGAAGCCGCCCTTTTCGAGCAGTTGCTTGGCGACCGGGCCGAGATTGGTCAGCGACTGCAGGTCGGTCGAGTGCAGCAGCACGATCGGCTTGCCGTCATAGCCCGCTTCCTTGAGCAGCTCCTGCGACCGCTTGAAGTTCGATTCGAGCAGGCCGTCCATGCCCTTCTCGGAGGCGAGCGGCGTGCCGCAGACGAACATCGCCTTGCAGGCGTTGTAATAGTCGGGGTTGCCGACCGTCGCCTCGAGGAAGTCCTTCTGGTTCAGCGCGTAGGTCACGGCCTGGCGCACCTTCGCATTGTCGAAGGGCGGCTGTGTGTGGTTGAAGCGCATCGTGTACTGCAAGCCGAGCGGGTTATAGTTCCACAGCTTGATGTTGCTGTCGCCCTGCACCAGCGGGATCAGGTCGAAGGCCGGCTGCTCGACCATGTCGATCTCGCCGGCAAGCAGGGCGTTGACCGCCTGCTGCTGATCCGTGATCGCGAGCCACTCGATGCGATCGATCTTCGCGACCTTGCCGCCGGAAAGGCCCGAAGCCGGCTCGGCGCGCGGCTTGTACTCCTTGAACTTGGTGTAGACGATCTTGTCGCCCGGCTTCCATTCATCGGTCTTCAGCACGAAGGGCCCCGAGCCGATGAACTCCGAGATCTGCGTGTTCGGATCGGTCTTGGCCACGCGCTCCGGCATCATGAAGGGCACGTTGGACGAGGGCTTGCCGAGGCCGAAGATCAGCAGGCCCGTAGGGGATTTCAGCTTCACCGTGAAGCTCTTGGCGTCGTCGGCCGTGATCGCATCGACGAACGTCATCAGCTTCTGGCCGACAGGGTCCTTGGCCGACCAGCGCTTGATCGAGGCGATGCAGTCCTCCGACGTCACCGGCTTGCCGTCATGCCAGAGCAGGCCATCGCGCAGGGTGAACTTGTAGGTCAGCTTGTCGGGCGACTCGGTGAAGCTGTCGACCATCTGCGGCTTGATGGCGCCGGCCTCGTCCATCGAGAACAGCGTGTCGTAGATCATGTAGCCGTGGTTGCGCACGATATAGGCCGTGGTCCAGATCGGATCGACGATCTTGACGTCGGAGTGCATCACCACCTTCAGCGTGCTTTGCGCCTCTGCAAGCGAGGCGCCTGCAACGAGTGCCGCGACAGCCACCAGTGATCTCAAACGCCATGCCATGATGCTGTCCCCTCACCCGTTTCAGTGTTCCGTCCGTGCGCCGGCTGCATGCAGGCTCTGTGCCACGAGCAGGTCATGCTCGCCCGGCGCGATCACTCGGTCAACCGCGCCAGCAGTCCCGCCATCAGCCGTGTCCGCTGGGCCAGGCTGTCGACCTCGATATGCTCTTCCAGCGTATGATAGCCGGCGCCCAGCAGCCCGAGCCCGTCAAGCGAAGGAATGCCGGCCGCGCCGGTGAAATTGGCATCCGATCCGCCGCCGGCCGAGCCATGCTCGAGCGCCCAGCCGAGTTCGCCGGCGATCTCGCGCGCCAGCCCGAAGAGCTTCAGCGTGGCCTCGTCCGGCTCCCAGACCGGGCGCGTGACGCCGCGCGTCACGGTGAAGCGCGTGCCATCCTCGTTCTGCGCCGTCAGCGCCAGCATGCGCTCGACGCCGCGGTCGAGATCCTCCTGCCTTTTTGCCATGCTGAGGGCCTCTGCCCTGCAGGACGTCGGCACGCAGTTGACCCATTGTCCACCCGAGATGACGCCGACGCTGAAGGTGCAGTCCTCGTCGGTCATCGCCTCGATCGCGAGCAGTTGCCGCGCCATCATGCTGATCGCCGAACGCCCGTCCTTGAGCCGCGAGCCTGCATGGCTCGGCCGCCCCTCGGCCAGCAGGTTGAAGCGTGCAATCGCATAGCGCCCGGTAACGACGCCGTTGCCCGGGCGGCCCGGCTCCGGCACCAGGATGAAGCGCTCCCTGCGCGCTTCGGCCATAATGATCTCGCGGGTGCCCGGGCTGCCGATCTCCTCGTCGCTGGTGAAGAGCACGCTGAGCGGAAGCGGCGTCTCGATTCCAGCCTTCGCCAGCGCGATGATCGCCTGCAGCCCGGCATAGGCACCCCCCTTCATGTCGAGGATGCCCGGCCCGTAGCAGCGCGAGCCGTCGCGCTTGAACGGCAGCGTCTTCAGCGTGCCGACCGGATGGACGGTGTCGAGATGCGACATCACCAGAATGCCGGGCTCGGCTCGCCGCGGATGCGGGAAGTCGCCGCGCACGCAGTCGCCCAGTCCGGGCGGCCCCGGAATGCGGGTCACGCTCGCCCCGGCTGCGGACAGCTCAGCAGCAACGAGGTCCATCATCCGGTTGACGGCGGCAGGGTCGAAGGTCGGGCTCTCGCACTCGATCCAGGGCCTCAGCCCGGCGAGCAGGGTGTCGGTGTCGAGCGGCAGGTCGACAAGGTGAAAATCGGCGGGCTTCATGATCGTTGTCCTCAGGCCACGGTCCGCGTCTCGACGAGGCGCGCCAGCAGGCTCGCGCCCACCGGCAGGATGCCGTCATCGAGCACGAAGGCCGGGTTGTGGACCGGGACGCTGCCGGCATGGCCGACCCAAGCATAGGCGCCGGGCACGACCCGCAGCATGTCGGCGAAATCCTCGCTGCCCATCACCGGCTTCGGGTCGGTCAGGACATTGGCCGCGCCGACGATCTCGGCCGCCACGGCAGCGGTAGCGACCGCCTGCGCCGGATGGTTGACCAGCACGTCGAAAATGCCGCGGATCTCGACGTCGATCTGCACGCCGAAGCTCAGCGCCGTGCCGGCGGCGATCTCGCGCATGCGTTCGCGGATCAGCTTGGCGATCTCCGGCGAGAAGGTCCGGACCGTGCCCGCGAGCACCGCCTCCTCCGGAATCACGTTGTAGGCAGAGCCGGCATGGATCTGCGTGATCGAGAGCACGGCGGCCTCGCGCGGATCGGCATTGCGGCTGACGATGGTCTGTAAGGCCGCCGCCAGCGAAATCGCGACGATGATCGGGTCGCGCCCGACATGGGGCATGGCGCCGTGGCTGCCCTTGCCGGTGATCTTGATGTCGAAGAAATCGGCGCCCGCCATCGCCGCGCCGGGGAAGACCGCGATCTGGCCAGGGTCGAGATTGGGCGCGTTGTGGATGCCGTAGATCTCGTCGCAGGGGAAGCGCTCGAATAGGTTGTCGGCGAGCATGGCGCGCGCCCCGCCGAGCCCTTCCTCCGCCGGTTGGAACACGAACACCGCCGTTCCCGCAAAGTTGCGGTTCTCAGCGAGGTAGCGCGCCGCGCCGAGCAGCATCGTGGTGTGGCCGTCATGGCCGCAGGCATGCATGCGGCCCGGAATCGTCGAGCGCCAGGGCAGGTTCGTCGTCTCGTCCATCGGCAGCGCGTCCATGTCGGCACGCAAGCCGATGCGGCGGCCAGGGCCGCCCTTGCCCTGCAGGATGCCGACGACGCCCGTGCCACCGATGCCACGATGCACCTCGATGCCCCAGGAGGTCAGCTTCTCGGCGACGATGCCCGACGTCCGAACCTCCTCGAAGCCGATCTCGGGATGCGCATGGATATCGCGGCGGATGGCGACGAGGTCGTCCTTGAAGGCGTCGATCTCGGGAAGCGCGGGCATGAGAGGATGAACTCCGAAAGGATAAGGAGACGGTCAGCCGAAGACGGGGCCGAGCGGCGCCGTGCGCAGCCCCGGCCGCAGATGCTTCCACGGCAGCACGGAGGGGTCGACCGGCATTGGGCCGGGCGCGGCGCAGACCAGGACGGCCTGCGCGATCGGCTCGAAATCGGCGCGGAAATGCACCGAGCTCTTGTTGACGAGGATGGCCTGTTCGGTCGGCTCGATGCCGACCTGCCGGTACATCTCCTGGTCGGCCATCTGCGCCTTGCGCGAGGCGACGACGATGCGCACCCCGCCGATGCGGAGTGCCGCGCAAGGCCCGAGATTCATCCGCGAGCCTCCGAAGAAGGGGCCGGGGGCGACGAAGCGTCCATCCGAAAGCTGCTCGATGATGAACTCGCCTTCGAGCGGAACATCGCCGGGGATGCCTGACTTCGCCCCCAGCGCCGCCTTGATCGTCGCGCCGATGCCGACCTTGTGCGCCTGAGCGGCAACCTCCGGATCGACGATCAGGCCGATCGCGGCACGCAACGCCCCGTTGCGCACCAGTGCCCGCGCCATCCCCATCGTGTCGGAATCGCCGCCCGCGCCCGGATTGTCCTGCGTGTCGGCGATCACGATCGGCTTCGTCGCGCCTTCGGCCAGCGCCATCGCCGCGCGCACGCCCTCGTCGGGCTGGAACACCTGGCCGTTGAACGCGGCCTCGCTCGCCATCACCCGAACCGTCACGACATCAGCCGCCCGGTCGGCATCGGCCTGCGTCGTGCCATAGGCCACGACGGTCGGCCCGCAATCGGCGAAGTCGGCAGCCGGAAATCCGGGCAGGAAGGAGAGCGTCGGCACGCTCTCGCCCTCGAGCGCGGCAAGCTCGCCATAGATCGTCCGGCACGGCTCCATCGCCGTCGCCTGCCAGGCGATCGGGATCAGATAGGGTATCTGGCGGAACGCCTTGGCGTCACGCCTCGTCGTGCCAATCAGCGCGGCGAGATAGGTCGTGGCGCGGCTCCCGGTCAGCGCCATGTCGACATGCGGATAGGTGCGGTAGGCGACGAGCGCGTCAGCGCTGTCGACCATGAGCTGGGTGACGTTGCCGTGCAGGTCGAGGCTCGCGACCAATGGTACATCGGGCCCGATCGCGGCGCGCACGCGGCGCAGCGTCTCGCCCTCGCCATCCGGGAAACCCTCCGCGACCATGGCACCGTGCAGGTCGAGATAGACGCCGTCGAGCGGCAGCGCGGCGCTGATCGACTCGACCAGCTCGCCCAGCAGCGTTTCGAACGCCTCGGCCGTGACATGAGCGGAGGGGCTCGCCGCGCACCACAGCGTCGGCACCATCTCCCAGCCCAGCCCACGTGCCGTCTCGACGAAACCCGACGCGCCGACATTGACGTTGCGGACAGCGGCGAAGACGTCCTCGCCCCGCGCCAGCGCCGGCCAGCCACCGCCCTGGACGAACGCATCGAGCGGCGCCTTGCTCGGCGCGAAGGTGTTGGTCTCGTGCAGAAAACCGCCGAAGGCGATGCGTGGCGACATGAGGTGAAGGCTCCGGACGGATCGCAGGACGGCGGCAATGACGGCGCAGGTAATCATGCCGGCCGCGCCGCTCCAAGGGCCAAATCATGCCGATTGCCCAATCGCTGGGCAGCACCGCTCTAGGGGCCTGCGGTCTCACGTTCCCGGCAAAAGCCCCGGCCAGAAATGACCATCGGCCGTCGGGCGCTTGCCGAAGATCGCCTGCCCGACACGAACGACATCGGCGCCCTCCTCGATTGCGATCTCGAAATCGCCGGTCATGCCCATCGAGAGGCGGGTCATGCCGCAATCCGGATGCGTCTTCTGCAGCCGCTCCCTCACCCGGCGCAGGCGACGGAAGCAGGCGCGCACCTCCTCGGGACCGCCCTTGAGGATCGCCAGCGTCATCAGGCCTTGCGGCTTCAATGACGGAAAGCGGCCGAGTTCGCCGACGAAGGCCTCCGCCTCCTCGGGAGTTATGCCGTATTTGCTCTCTTCGCCGGAGGTGTTGACCTGCACGAAGACGTCGAGCGTACGCCCGGCTGCGATCAGATTTTCATGCAGCAGGCCCGCCAGCCGCAAGCTGTCCAGCGCCTGGAATTCCGATGCGAAGGAGACCATCGCCTTCGCCTTGTTGGTCTGGAGATGGCCGATCACGCTCCAGCTCACGCCGAGCCCGGCCAGCGCCTCGGCCTTGCCCTTCGCCTCCTGGACCTTGTTCTCGCCGAGCGTGGTCATGCCGATGCCGACGGCGAGCCGCACGACCTCGACCGGCACCGTCTTGCTGACCGGCAGCAGCCGGACCGCCGCGCGCGCCCGTCCGGCGCGGACACAGGCCAGCCCGATCCGCTCCTCGACGGCTGCGAGATTGTCGCGCAGCGTCCGCTCCGGATCGTTGCCGAAGCGGGCGAGGATGTCCGCGTCCAGATCGCCGGCCTGATCCATGGATGCCTCCCCTGCCGCCCGGAGCGATGCCTCCCGTCATTTTTCGACGAAGGCGCGTTCCACCACATAGCTCGCGGGCGTCGAGCTGCTGCCCTCGACGAAGCCGCGGCCTTCGAGCTGAACCTTCATATCGGCGAGCATGGCCGGGCTGCCGCACAGCATCACCCGGTCGTGGGCTGCATCGACGACCGGCAGACCGAGCGAGGCGAACCAGTCATCCGAGGCGAACAGCTCCGTCACCCGGCCGCGGTTGGGATAGTCCTCGCGCGTCACCGTGGGATGGTAGATCAACTGGGCGGCGACCAGCTCGCCGATCAGTTCATCGGCCGGGAGTTCCTTGCGGATGAAGTTCTCATAGGCCAGTTCCGACACCAGCCGGACGCCATGCACCAGAACGACCTTCTCGAAGCGCTCATAGGTCGACGGGTCGCGGATCAGGCTCATGAAGGGCGCGAGCCCCGTCCCGGTGGAGAGGAAATACAGGTTGCGGCCCGGCAGCAGATTGTCATGCAGCAGCGTCCCGGTCGCCTTGCGCCCGATCAGCACCTCGTCGCCGGGCACGATCTTCTGCAGCCGCGAGGTCAGCGGGCCGTTCTGCACCTTGATGCTGAGGAATTCGAGTTCGTCGTCATAGGGCGCGCAGGCCATGCTGTAGGCGCGCAGCAGCGGGCGCCCCTCGACCATCAGGCCGATCATCGCGAACTGGCCGGCCTCGAAGCGGAACGCGGGATTGCGGGTGGTGCGGAAGCTGAACAGCGTGTCGTTCCAGTGATGAACCGACAGGACCTTCTCGACATACTGATTGCTCATGCTCGCTTCTTCCGTCCAACCCGTTTCGGTCCGCGCTTCCGCGATCAGGGGCCTGCTGCGCCGAAGACCATCGCGGATTTGCCGGGGCGGCCGCGCCAATCGTCGGCATCGTCCGGAGGCCTTCCCTTCTCGGTGATGCGAGGCCACTCCTCTGCGAAGCGGGCGTTGAACGCAAGCCATCGCGTGCCTTCTTTGTCGTCATCGGGGCGGATCGCCTCTGCGGGACAGGCCGGTTCGCAGACGCCGCAATCGATGCATTCGTCGGGATGGATCACCAGCATCGCCTCGCCTTCGCGAAAACAATCGACCGGGCAGACGCTGACGCAATCCATGTACTGGCAGCGAATGCAGTTTTCCGTGACGACGTAAGGCATGCCTGCTCCGGGGCTGCGAGGTCGAGCGCAGCCGCACAAAACCGCAGGCGAGTGGTTTTCAGAAGAGCCAGTTGCAAGGTTGCCTTGCAGGCCACTTTCGGTGGCCGGCAGCTTGACATGGCATGGCGGTTGCTTGGAACTGTTCCAGGGGAGCCCGCCCGATGCGATCGCCGTCATCACATGCCGCGCCGTCCCGCGCCAAATGGTCGGACCTGTTCCATCTGACCCTGGATACTGCGAGCCCGCGGCCGATCTTCCAGCAGATCTACCTCGCCTTGCGTGAGGCGGTCGT
Organism: Bosea sp. 124; assembly: GCF_003046175.1. Lineage (NCBI taxonomy): Bacteria > Pseudomonadati > Pseudomonadota > Alphaproteobacteria > Hyphomicrobiales > Alloboseaceae > Allobosea > Allobosea sp. 124. Next base: position 3,382,361 of record NZ_PZZM01000001.1, on the reverse strand, counting down.
CGCCAACACGCTGGCCCCCGGCAGCAAGCTGCCGTCCAGCCGCGACCTCGCCTTGCGCCTGAAGGTGTCGCGGACCTCCGTCGTCTCGGCCTATGACCAGCTTCTCGCCGAGGGCTATGTCGTCGGCCGCGAAGGCTCGGGCACCTATGTCTCCGACGATGTGCCCGCCGCCATCGTCACGCCGGCGCGGGTCGCCGGTGCCGACGGCACCGCGTCGCGCCAGGTCGTCTCCGTGGCGGGCGCCCGCTATGGCCGCTTCGCGGCGGAACTCGTTCCTCCCGGCAGCCTGCCCTTCGCCGCCGGCTGCTGCTCCGTCGATGCCAAGACGGTCGAGGCCTGGCGACGGATCGGTGCCGAGCAGATGCGCCAGTTCGATCCGATCAATCTGTCCTATGCCGACCCCAGCGGCGAGGCCCCGCTGCGCCAGGAGATCGCGGCCTATCTGCGTGCGGCGCGCGCCGTCCAGTGCGACGACGAGCAGGTCATCGTCCTCTCCGGCGCCCAGCAGGCCATCGACCTGTCGATCCGCACCCTGCTCGATCCGGGCGATCCGGTCTGGATCGAGGACCCCGGCTATGGCGCGACGCGCGAAGCGCTCTCCGCGGCAGGCGCCGGTCTCGTCCCCGTTCCCGTCGACGAGAACGGGCTCGATGTTGCGGCGGGCATCGCCGCCGCGAGCCAGGCCCGCGCCGTCTACATCACGCCCTCGCACCAATATCCGACCGGGGCGGTCATGAGCATGTCGCGCCGGCTGGAACTGCTGGCCTGGGCCTCCCAGACCGGGGCCTGGATCGTCGAAGACGATTACGACAGCGAATTCCGCTATGCTGGCCGCCCGCTTGCCTCCCTGCAAGGGCTCGATCGCGGCGGCTGCGTCGTTTATGTCGGTACGCTGAGCAAGGTCCTGTTCCCCGGCATCCGGCTTGGTTTCGCCGTCGTCCCCCACCATCTGATCGACGTTTTTCGCGGCGCCCGTTTCCTGAGCGACCGCTCACCGCCCACGCTCCAGCAGGCAATGACGGCGGAATTCATGCGGCAGGGCTTCCTTACCAGCCATATTCGGCGGATGCGCCAGCGCTACAAGGAGGCGCGCGACGTCGTCGTCGAGGCAATCGACCGGCATCTCGGCGATCTCGTCGACATCGAGGTGCCGGAATGTGGTATCCAGCTCGTGATCCATTTCCGCGATGACCTCTCGGACATTGCCGTCGCCGGTGCCGCGCGCCGTCAGGGCCTCATCGTCAAGCCGGTCAGCCCGCACTACATGGCAGCCCCGCGCCGGCAGGGACTCGTGCTCGGCTATTCCGGCTTCGACAATCACAAGCTGCGGGCCGCTGCCGCCGAACTCGGCCGCATCGCCCGCTCCGTCAGCGACGGCAAGCCCGTTGCAGCGACGCGCCCGGCGACGGAGTGCGGCGAGGCCGCGTCGTTGAAGGCTGAGCTGCGCAGCTAGGCGTCACACCCGCAGCCGCGTGACATAGTGCTTCAGCATGGTCTCGACGACCTCCCAGCGGCCGGTGAAGCCCGGCTCCATCACCAGCGCATCGCCGGCGCGGAGCGTCATCGGCTCGCCGCCCTCCGGCGTCACGACCACCACGCCCGAGATGACGTGGAAGAACTCCCAGTGCTCGAAGCGAAACGCGAACGCGCCCTCGGTCGATTCCCAGAGGCCCGACGAGGTCATGACTCCGTCCTCCTCGGCAAGATAATGGCGCCAGTTGCGGCATTGCGGATCGCCGCTGGCGACAGTGAAGCCGCGCGGCCGGACATAACCGTCGAGCGGCAGACCTGCGACGGCCGCCGGCACCCGCTGGAAAAATGGCTCGCCCATCGCGCTTCCCCTCGCCAGACGCCTGAGGCAACGATCTTCGGCCCGGACGGCGTGGCGAACAGGACCACTCTGACAGGCTGGACGAGGCCACTCCGGCAGCGGCGCGACGTGGTCATGCCGCAGTGCGAAAAGTGGTTCTTTCAAAGGCCTCCGATCACGGCGGACGCTGTGCTCGATCACCCGGCATCCAGTTGTGGTCGGCCGGGCAGGTTACGCGCAACCGTTGGGAGGCCTCCGTGATCAGCCGTCGTACAGCCCTGAAATTCGCCGCAGCTTCGCTGCTCCCCGCTCCGGCCCTGGCACAGACCGAGCGTTCCCGGACGCTCAAGCTAGTGCCGCAAGCCGCGCTCTCCGTCCTCGACCCGATCTGGACGACCGCCGCCGGCACCCAAAACCACGGCTATCACATCTTCGACACGCTCTACGGCCTCAACGCCAAGTTCGAGCCGCTGCCCCAGATGGCCGCTGGCCACACCACCTCGAGCGACGGGCTGGTCTGGGAGATCAGGCTGCGCGACGGGCTGAAATTCCATGACGGCGAGCCGGTCCGCGCGGTCGATTGCGTCGCCAGCCTGAAGCGCTGGGCGGCGCGCGACGCGCTCGGTCAGTTGCTCGCAGCCGCTGTCGACGAATGGCAGGTCAAGGACGACAAGACCTTCGCGATCAGGCTGAAGCAGCGCTTTCCGCTGATGCTCTATGCCCTCGCCAAGCCCGCCACCAGCGTGCCGTTCATCATGCCGGCGCGGATCGCCGCCACCGATCCGATGAAGCAGGTCACCGAGATGATCGGCTCCGGTCCCTATCGTTTCGTCGCGGACCAGTACATGGCCGGCCAGCGCGCAGTTTATGCGAAGTTCGACAGTTATGTGCCGCGCCAGGAGGCGCCCGAGCGCACGTCAGGCGGCAAGGTCGGTCATTTCGACCGCGTCGAATGGACGGCTATCCCCGATAGCGCGACGGCGCTCGCGGCCCTTCAGACCGGCGAGGTCGACTGGTGGGAGCAGGTGCTGCCCGACATGATCCCGGTACTCAAGAAGGACGCCAACATCAAGGTCGGCAATGGCGATCCCAATGGCTATGTCGGGCTGATCCGGTTCAACAGCTCGCAGGCGCCCTTCAACAACGCGAAGCTGCGTCTCGCCGTTCTCTCGGCGGTGAAGCAGATCGACTATATGGCCGCCGTCACCGACAATGATCCCAGCGCCTATACGCTGTGCAAATCCTTCCTGCCCTGCGGCACGCCCTATGGCATCACACCCGCGAAGAACCGCATTTCGGACAATCCCGACCTCGCCGCAGCCAGGGCGCTGGTCAAGGAATCCGGCTACAACGGCGAGAAGATCGTCGTCATCAATCCCGCCGACTTCCCGACCATCCGCCCGATGGGCCAGATCACTCATGAATTGCTGCGTTCGCTCGGGCTCAATTCAGAGCTGGTCGAGACCGATTGGGGCACGGTGCTGCAGCGTCGCGGCAACCGCGAATCCGTCGAGAAGGGCGGCTGGAGCATCTTCCACACCTGGTGGCAGGCAATCGGCATCACCACCCCGGCGACCAGCGGCTATGTCCGCGGCCAGGGCGCCGGCGGCTGGTTCGGCTGGTATGGCAACGCCTCGGTCGAGGATCTGACCAAGCAGTGGCTCGCCGCCGAGACAGAGGCCGAGCGCATCAGCCTCGCCGCCAGCATCCAGAACATCGTGGCCGAGGATGTGCCGGCCGTGCCGCTGGGCGTCTTCAACATCCGCACCGCCTACCGGGCCAACATCACCGGCGTCGTCGAAGGCTGCGCGCCCTTCCCCTGGAATGTCAGGCGCGTCTGACCACCCGAGGCGGCGGGCCAAAAGTGGCCCGCCCATTGCCTCCGAAGTGGTCGTTGAACCTGTTCCAATTCGCATTTGAGATGAACTTGCGCATGCCCGGAATATGTCCGGGCCATGCTGGATCGAGGATGCCCGATGAAGACCGTTCGTGTGGCCTGCGCCCATGACTGCCCCGACATGTGCTCCCTCATCGCCCATGTCGAAGGCGACAGGATCACAAGGATCTCGGGCGATCCGGACCAGCCCTTCACCGCCGGCTTCGCCTGCGCCAAGGTCAACCGAGACGCCGAACTCGTGCATTCGCCCGAGCGCCTGCAGACGCCGCTGCGCCGCAGCGGCCCGAAGGGTTCCGGTCAGTTCGAGGCCATCACCTGGGACGAGGCACTCGACGAGATCGCCGCGAAATGGCGGGCGATCATCGCGGAAACGGGGCCTCTCGCCCTGCTCGGCTACGCCTACAGCGCCCATCAGGGCCAGATGAACCGCCATATCGTCAATGGCCTGTTCTATGCCATGGGCACCAGCCGCCTTCAGGCCGGTACCGTCTGCGACAGCTGTTGCGAGACCGCCTGGGACCTGACGCTCGGCCCCGTCGGCGGCGCCGACCCTGAATCCGTCGTCGATTCCGATCTCGTCATCGCCTGGGGCTGCGACCTGATGGCGGTGAACGTCCATTTCTGGGCGAAACTCGAGGGCATCCGCAAGAAGGGCGTCCAGGTCGTCGTCATCGACCCCCGCCGCAGCCGCACGGCCGCGAGCGCCGACTGGCACCTGCCGATCCGCATCGGCACCGATGCCGCACTCGCGCTCGGCATCGTCCATATCCTCGTCCGCGACGGCCTCTGCGATCGCGCCTATCTTGCAGCGAACACGCTGGGCTTCGACCAGTGGGAGCGTGAGACCGTGCCGCGCTTCACGCCGGGCTACGTCTCGCAGGTCACGGGTCTGCCCATCGCCGACATCGAGAAGCTCGCCGCGATGTATGGCGCGGCGAAGCATGCCTTCATCCGCATCGGCGAGGGCATGACGCGCCTCGCCCGCGGCGGCCAGGCGCTGCGCGCCGTGGCGACGCTGCCCGCTGTCACCGGCGCCTATGGCCGCCGCGGCGGCGGCGCACTGCTGCTGACAGCGGGCTCGATGGACTTCAATTTCTCCGCCGTGCGCAAGCCGTCCGGCCCCGCCACGGCCCGGCTCGTCAACCAGAGCCTGCTCGGGCGCGACCTGCTCGAGTTGAACGATCCGCCGCTGCGCGCGCTCTTCATCGCCGCCAACAACCCGGCCGTGACCTGTCCCGAAGCCGGCAAGGTTCGCGAGGGCCTGTCGCGCGAAGACCTGTTCACGGTGGTCCACGACCCGTTCATGACCGATACGGCAGCGCTCGCCGACATCGTGCTGCCGGCGACGACCTATCTCGAGACCGAGGATTTCTACCGGGGTTACGGCAACTACTACATGCAGTATTCGCCCGCCGCCGTCGCGCCGCAGGGCGCGGCCTGGTCGAACTTCAAGCTGGCGCAGGAACTCGCCCGGCGCATGGGCGTGACCGATCCGATCTTCTCGAAGACCGAGAAGGAGATCCTGCCGGAGTTTTTCAAGGGCTCGACTGGCGCGGTCGCGGCTGTCGACCCTTCTAGCCTGTTCGATGGCGTGCCGGTCAAGGTCGCCCCGCCCGCCGGACAGAGCTTCGGCACGCCTTCCGGCAAGCTCGAAATCTATTCGCAGGCGCTCGCCGACCAGGGCGTCTCGCCGATGCCGGACTGGCAGCCAGACGAGCAGGAGGTGCAGGATGCCAAGATCTGGCCGCTGCGGCTTCTGACAGCCCCCTCCTATTTCCAGCCGCACACCGCCTTCTCGGGCGTCTCCTTCCTGCGCAAGCGCGAGGGCGAGCCCTTCTGCGTGCTGCACCCCGACGACGCCGCCCGCCGCGGATTGGAAACCGGCGCCAAGGTCCGGCTGTTCAACGACCGGGCTGCGATCGGCCTCGTCCTCAAGGTCGCGGAAGAAATCCAGCCCGGCGTCATCCTCGTTCTCGGCCAGCGACCCGGCACCGAGGCGGTCGACGGGACGGTCAACATGCTCTGCTCCGACCGCCTCACCGACATTGGCGAAGGCGCCTCCTACCAGAGCACCTTCCTCGATGTCGAAGCCTGGGAGAAACGGGTCTGAGACCGAGCGCGACACAGATGCAAGAGCTCGCAGCGCGGACGACCGCAGCCGGGCGGCTCGCCTCGCTCTCCGCCCATGACCTTGCGGAACTGGTCCGGACCAAGCGCGCCTCGCCGGTCGAGATCGTCGAGGACGTGCTCGCCAGCATCGCCTCCCTCGAACCCGGCCTCAACGCCTTCGTCGCGCTGGATGTCCGGGGAGCACGGACGGCGGCACGCAAGGCAGAAGCCGCCGTGATGCGCGGCGAAGCGCTCGGGCCGCTGCATGGCGTGCCCGTCACGATCAAGGACGTGCAGGCCGTCGCAGGCTTGCCGACGCGTCGGGGTTCGCGCCTCTCCGATGCCACGCCGGCGATCGACGACGCTCCTGCCGTCGCAAGGCTTCGCGCGGCCGGCGCCGTCATCCTCGGCAAGACCGCCACGACGGAGCAGGGCTGGACCGCCGTCAGTGAGAATCCGCTGACCGGCGCGACCCATAATCCGTGGAAACAGGGCCACACCGCCGGCGGCTCGTCGTCGGGCGCCGCCGCGCTTGCCGCAGCCGGCTGCGGCCCGCTGCATCTCGGCACCGATGGCGCCGGCTCTGTGCGCCTGCCGGCGCATTTCTGCGGCGTCGTCGGCTTCAAGCCGACCTTCGGGATGGTGCCCTATGTACCCGTACCCAACAACGGCGCGCTCTCGCATATCGGCCCGATCGCGCGCGACGCGGCCGACGCCGAGCTGATGCTGGAGGTGATGGCCGGTCCTCACCCCGCCGATCACACCACGCTGCCAGGCGGCTTCAGGCGCGATTCCGCGGGCCACGACCTCGCCGGCCTGCGGATCGCGTTTAGCCCCGATCTCGGCCATGCGCGCGTCGATCCCGAAATCGCCGCATCGGTCGCGGCCGCAGCCCGCGTCTTCGAGGCGTTGGGGGCGAGCGTCGAGCGCACGACGCCGGCCTGGGGCCCGCTCGGTCCCGACCTGATCCGCTCGCTTTGGGGGCCGCCGCTCCTGCCCTACTCGCCGGCCGATGGCGCCGCAGAAGCGGCGATGGATCCGGGCTTCGTCGCCTGCCTGCGCGAAACCGGCCAGACGTCCTGGCGCGACCTGCACGCCGCCCAGTCGCGCCGCCACGCCTATGCCGGGGCAGTCGGGCGCTGGTTCGCCGAAGGCTGGGACCTGTTGCTGACGCCGGCGGCCTCGGTCGCCGCTTTCCCGCATGGCCGGCAGGTGCCCGATCACTGGCCCGCCCACCCCTGGGACTGGCTGGTCTGGGCCGAGTTCTCCTACCCCTTCAACCTTTCGCATTGTCCCGCCGTCTCGGTGCCCTGCGGGCTGACGCCGGACGGGTTACCGATCGGCCTGCAGATCGTCGGGCCGCGCCTTGCCGATCCGCTGGTCATGCGGGCGGCGCGCGCCTTCCTGGAGGCCCGGCCCTTCGCGGCATGGGCCACAGCGGTGCGGGATCCGATGCTCGCGGTCTGACGATCGCGTCCGCTAGATTTCCTTGGCGTCCAGCGCCCGGTAGAGCGGCAGGGCCAGCGGCGCGATCCGGCGCAGAAGACCTTGCACCGGCTGCGCTTTCGGTTCGGAAAGCGGCAGGCCCAGTGTTCCCAGCGGCGTCCCTTGCGTCGCCTGCGCCAATTCGCGCCCGAGCGAGATCGAGAGCGCGACCGCCCGGCCGTTGCAGCCGACCCAGCCGAAGCCGTTGGGCCCGAGCTGGTGGATACGCGGGTAGCCCGGCACCTGCGGCTTCAGCACGTCGTCCGGCGTCATGCCGATATAACCCGACCAGACATAGTCGAAGGAGACCTCGCCGAGCTGCGGCCAGAGCCGCTTCAGCCGCTCGCCGACCGGCCCGCGCAGATTATCGCCACCCGCGCCCGGAAACACGGCAGCACCGCCCGTGACCAGCCGGTTGCGCGCATCCCAGCGCGCGAAATAGAGCTCGCGATGCGTGTCCGACAGCGCCTGCCGGCCGGGGATGATCGTCTTCGCAATGTTGTCGCTGATCGGCTTGGTCGCCATCTGCCAGGACAGAACCGGGATGACCTCCCCAGCGATCTCCGGCGCGAGGCCGCGCTCGAACTCTGCCGTATAGGCGTTCGTCGCCAGCACAAGCGCGCGCGCCGTCACCGAGCCCTTCGCCGTCCTGACCACCCAGCGGTCGCCCTCGCGCGACATGCTGGCGACAGGTGAGCGGGCATGGATCGTCGCGCCAAGCTTCAGCGCGACCTCGGCCAACCCGCGCGCCAGCGCCAGCGGGTTGATATGGCCGCCGGTCCGGTTCCAGAAGCCGCCGAACCACGCATCGGAACCGGTCATCCGTGCGGTCCCGGCCCTGTCGAGCAGTTCGACGGGCGCCCCGATCGCCGACCATTCGCGCACCCGCTTCTCGGCGATCTTGAACCGCCCCGGCGAATGCACAGGCTGGACCCAGCCCGCCTGCTCGGCCTCGGCCGGCACGTCATATTTACGCACGAGATCGAACAGATACTGCGCGCTGTCGCGCAGCACCGCATTGAAGCGCTCGCCGGCCTCGCCATGGCGCGCCGCCATCGCGGAGGGATCATGGCCGGCCAGCGTCGGGATCACCTGCCCGTTGTTGCGCCCCGATGCGCCCCAGCCGGGCTCGGCCGCCTCGACCACCACGACGTCGACACCGCTTTCGCGCAGATGGATCGCCGTCGACAGGCCGGTGAAGCCAGCCCCGATCACCACGACATCGGCCTTCACATCGCCCTCCAGCGCGCTCAGCGCGGGACCGGCCGGGGCCGTTGCCGCCCAGAGCGAGGGCGGCCAGGTGACGGAGGCTGAAGCGGACATACATTTTTCTTTCGAGATGGTGTTCAGCCGGCACACGGATGGGAAGGCCGTTCGGACGCATCCTTGCCGCCCTGTCCTGCCGAGGCAAGAGGGCGTTCTTTCACCCAGGAACGACGAGGAGATCGATCTTCCATACAATGCCCACCGAACGAATATGTTCTTCCAAAATACGCGATATATCATTCTCTGCTTGGAATTTTCATCCCCCAGCCGCTATGTGTGCAGTGCAGCAGGGGGCTGCCGCAGACGTCGAGACGGGTGGTTGCGCCACGCCGTCGCTTCGGATGAACTCGGCCCCCAACGGATTTCGCATCAAGGGGCCATCATGCCGCTCACGCACATTCTCGGCCTCGACCATGTCGTGGTGACCGTCCGCGATCTCGACGCCGCAGCAGCCCAATGGCAGCGTCTCGGCTTCACCGTTTCGCCGCGCGGCACCCATTCGCCGATCCTCGGAACCGGCAACTACACCATCATGTTCGGCGAGGATTACGTCGAACTGCTCGGCATCCTGACCGAGACTGAGCAAAACAAGCCGACGCGCGACTATCTCGCCAAGCGCGAGGGGCTGGAACGCGCCGCCTTCACCACGGACGATGCCGCGGCGGGCGCCGCCGAACTGAAGGGCCGCGGCCTCGCGGCACTCGGCCCGATCCATTTCAGCCGGCCCGTCGATTTGCCTGGCGGTGGCACCGGCGAGGCGAGCTTCAACGTCTTCCGCTGGCCGCTCGACCAGAACCCCGGCGGCCTGCGCATCTTCGCCTGCCAGCATCTGACGCGCGACACGGTCTGGATTCCCGAGTTGCAGAGCCATGCCAACGGCGTGCAGCGGATCGTCCGTCTCGAAGTCCTCAGCCCCGACCCGAAAGCCGCGGCCGAACATCTCGGCCGCCTGATCGACGAGCCCGTTCGCGCCGAGGGCGACGGCTGGCTGGTGCCGTCCGGCGGGAGGCGCGCCGATGTGCTGTTCTACGACGCAGCCGGTTTCGCACGTCGCTACACACAAGCCGTGCGTGACGGAGCGGCCTCCGAAGGCGCGGTCGCGCTCGTGCTGGCAAGCAACGATCTCGACGGCGCGAAGGCCGCGCTCGGCCTGCTGGCAACGGTCCATGACGGCGCGGTCAGCGTGGCGGCAAGCGCCGCCAACGGCATCGTCGTGAGCATCGTGCCGCAATAGAGCGCACGCCTGCTTTTTAGGCGACGCTCCCGTTGACGGGCGCCACCGCGGCCCGCATCGTTTCCCTTACGTGACCTCCGAACCGAGGATTTTTCCATGGACATGACCCGCCGCGCCGCGCTTCTGACCAGCGCCGCCATCGCCTCCAGCGTCGCCTTCCCGATGCGCTCGCTGTTCGCGCAGGAGACGCCGCGTAAGGGCGGTGTCTTCACGGTCCATTACGGCGCCGAGCAGCGCCAGCTCAACCCGAGCCTGCAGGCCTCGACCGGCGTCTACATCATCGGCGGCAAGATCCAGGAGCAGCTCGTCGATCTGGACGCAGCCGGCAACCCGGTCGGCGTGCTCGCCACGAGCTGGGAAGCGGCGCCCGACGGCAAGACCATCACCTTCAAGCTGCGCGACGGCGTGAAGTGGCATGACGGCAAGCCCTTCACCTCGGCGGACGTGCAGTTCACCGCGATGGAGATGTGGAAGAAGATCCTGAACTACGGCACCACGCTGCAGCTCTTCCTCACCGCCGTCGACACGCCCGATCCGCTGACCGCCGTGTTCCGCTATGAGCGCCCGATGCCGCTCGGCCTGCTGCTGCGGGCCCTGCCCGACCTCGGCTATGTCTCGCCGCGCCATCTCTACGAAGGCAAGGGCGACATCCGCCAGAACCCGGTCAACCTCGCCCCGGTCGGCACCGGCCCCTTCAAGTTCGTCACCTATGAGCGGGGCCAGCACGTCATCGCCGACCGCAACCCTGACTACTGGCGCCCGAATGCACCTCATCTTGACCGGATCGTCTGGCGCGTCGTCACCGACCGCGCCGCCGCCGCCGCCCAGATGGAAGCCGGCCAGATCCACTACAGCCCCTTCTCCGGCCTGACGATCTCGGACTCCGCCCGCCTCGGCAAGGATCCTCGCTTCATCGTCTCGACCAAGGGCAACGAGGGCAACGCCCGCACCAACACGGTCGAGTTCAACTTCCGCCGCAAGGAGCTTGCCGACATCCGGGTGCGCCGCGCCATCGCGCATGCGCTCGACATCCCCTTCTTCATCGAGAACTTCCTCGGCGACTTCGCCAAGCGCGGCACCGGCCCGGTCCCCTCGGTCTCGACAGATTTCTACCCGGCCGATAACGGCCCGCAATATCCGTTCGACAAGAAACTCGCCGCCAAGCTGCTCGACGAGGCCGGATTCAAGGCCGGCGCCGGCGGCACGCGCTTCTCCTTGCGCCTCCTGCCGGCCCCCTGGGGCGAGGACATCACGCTGTTTGCCACCTTCATCCAGCAGTCGCTGGCTGATGTCGGCATCAAGGTCGAGGTCGTCCGCACAGATGGCGGCGGCTTCCTGAAGCAGGTCTACGACGACCATGCCTTCGATCTCGCCACTGGCTGGCACCAGTATCGCAACGACCCCGCCGTCTCGACCACGGTCTGGTATCGCTCGGGCCAGCCCAAGGGCGCGCCCTGGACCAACCAGTGGGACTGGACCGACCCGACGATGGACAAGATCATCGACGATGCGGCCACCGAGGTCGACGTCGCCAAGCGCAAGGCGCTTTATGGCGATTTCGTGCGCCGCGCCAACACCGAGATTCCGATCTGGACCCCGATCGAGCAGATCTTCCTGACCGCGATCAGCGCCAAGGCGCGCAACCATTCCAACACGCCGCGCTGGGGATCGAGCTCCTGGCATGATCTGTGGTTGGCGGAGTGATCGCTTCGTCTTCCCGAACGGCCTGCTACAATCGGTCCCCATGCGTATCTTGACCCTTGCGGGGCGGCGTCTCGCCGCCTCGATCCCGACTCTCGTGCTGATCCTGATCGGGGTCTTCGTCCTGCTGCAATTCGCGCCGGGCGACACGGTCGATGCGCTGATGGCGCAGATGGGCGGCGGCGATGCCACGACGGCCCGTCAGCTCCGCCAGTATTACGGGCTCGACGTCTCAGCCTGGGCCCAGCTCGGCAATTATCTCTGGCGCCTGATCCGGCTCGATCTCGGCTTCTCGGCGATCTACGGCAAGCCGGTCGCAACCGTGATCGCCGAGCGCCTGCCGGCGACGATCCTGCTGATGACCGCCTCGCTCTCGCTGGCCTTCTTCTTCGGCCTGATCTTCGGCGTCATCGCCGCGCGCGGCGTCAATCGCTGGCCTGACACGCTGATCTCGACGCTCGGTCTCGTCTTCTATGCCATGCCGACCTTCTGGTTCGGGTTGATGGCGATCGTCGTCTTCTCGATCTACCTGCAATGGCTTCCGGCCGGCGGCTTCGAGGACATCACGGTCGGACTGACCGGCTGGCGCCGCACGCTCGACATCGCCAGCCACCTCGTTTTGCCGACACTGACGCTCGGCCTGTTCTACATGGCGATCTATCTGCGCATCATGCGCGGCTCGATGCTGGAGGTACTGACGCTCGACTTCGTCCGCACGGCCCGCGCCAAGGGCATGGACGAGACGCGTGTCGTCGTGCGCCATGTGCTGCGCAACGCACTTCTGCCGATGGTGACGCTGATCGGCCTGCAGGCCGGCACGATGCTCGGCGGCTCGGTTGTGGTGGAGAGCGTATTCTCGCTGCCGGGCCTTGGCCGGCTCGCCTATGAATCCGTGATCCAGCGCGACCTCAACACGCTGCTCGGCATCGTCTTCGTCTCGGCGCTGCTGGTCATCGTCGTCAACTTCATCGTCGACCTGCTCTATGCCCGGCTCGACCCGCGCATCACGACGGGGGGCTGAAGCGTGTCCTTCCTCAAGCTCTATTTCCGCAGCCCGCCGGCCGTAATCGGGCTCCTGTTGCTGATCCTTGTCCTCGCGATGGCTTTGAGCGCCGACTGGCTCTATCCCCGCGATCCGCTGGCGCTGGCCGGGCGCCCGCTGATCTGGCCGTTCGCCAATCCGCGTTTCCTGCTCGGCACCGACAATTCCGGCCGCGACATCGCCGCCCAGATCTTCCACGGAGCCCGCATCTCCTTGCTGATCGGCCTCGTGGCAACCGCCATCTCGGTGCTGATCGGCATCACCATCGGCGCCTTCGCCGGCTACTATGGCGACTGGGTCGACACTCTCCTGATGCGCGTCACCGAGGCCTTCCAGACCCTGCCAAATTTCATCCTGCTGCTGGTGCTGGTCGCCGTCTTCGGCTCGACGATCACGACCGTCACGGTCGCAATCGGCATCGTCTCCTGGCCGGCTTCGGCGCGATTGACGCGCGCCGAGTTCCTGTCGCTGCGCAGCCGCGAATTCGTCCAGGCCGGGCGCACGCTCGGGCTCCGGGACGTCAAGCTGATCTTCGGCGAGATCCTGCCCAACGCCCTGCCCCCCGTCATCGTCTATGCCAGCGTGGTGATGGCGATCGCGATCCTGCTGGAGAGCGCGCTCGCCTTCCTCAAGCTCTCCGATCCCAACGTCGCCTCCTGGGGCAATCTGATCGGCGCCGGCCGCGACGTGCTGCGGGTGCAATGGTATGTCTCAGCCATTCCTGGCGTCGCGATTCTCGTCACCGTGCTCGCCGTCTCGCTCGTCGGACAGGGCCTGAACGATGCCCTGAACCCGAGGCTGAAGGGCCGATGAGCGCGATCCTCACCCTCGACGCGGTCAGCGTCCGCCTGCCGAAGAACGCCGACCGGTCGCATGCGATGAGCGAGGTCTCGCTTGCCCTTGAGGCCAACGAGATTCTCTGCGTGGTGGGCGAATCCGGTTCGGGCAAGTCGATGACGGCCAATGCCGTGATGCGGCTGCTGCCGCCTGGCGTCGCCATTGATGGCGGGCGCATCCTGTTCCAGGACCGCGACCTCGCGACCATGACCGAGGCCGAGATGCGCAAGGTCAGAGGCGCCGGCATCGCCATGATCTTCCAGGAGCCGATGACGGCGCTGAACCCGCTGCTCACCATCGGCGACCAGATCGGCGAGATGTTCGAGTTGCATACCGATCTCGGCAAGGCGCAGATCAGGGGCAAGGTCCGGGCGCTGCTCGAAGAGGTCCGCATTCCCGACCCCGTCGCGGCTGCAAAGGCCTACCCGCACGAGCTCTCCGGCGGCCAGCGCCAGCGCGCCATGATCGCCATGGCGTTGGCGCTCGACCCGAAGGTACTGATCGCCGACGAGCCGACGACCGCGCTCGACGTCACCACCCAGGCGCAGATCCTCGAGCTGATCCGCGACCTGCAGAAGCGCAAGGGCACCGCCGTCCTGTTCATCACCCATGATTTCGGCGTCGTCGCCGAGATCGCCGACCGCGTCGCGGTGATGAGCCAGGGCCGCGTCGTCGAGCAGGGCACGGCGGAGGCCGTGCTCGGCAACCCGCAGCACGCCTACACGAAGCAATTGATCGCAGCCGTGCCGCCGCTCAAGGCGCCGCCGCCGCGCGAGCTCGCGACCGAGGCTATCCTCACCATCGAGCACGTCTCGAAGACCTACCGCACCGGCGGCTTCCTCGGCCGCGGCCAGCGCATCACCCATGCGGTCAAGGACGTCTCGCTCGTGCTGCCGAAAGGCGCGACGCTCGGCATCGTCGGCGAATCCGGCTCCGGCAAATCGACGCTGGCGCGCTGCCTCGTGCGCCTGATCGATCCCGAGAGCGGCGCCATCCGCATCGCCGGGACCGATCTCGCCAGCCTGACGCGTGCGGAATTGCGGGCCGAGACGCGCCATATCCAGATGGTCTTCCAGGACCCTTTCGCCTCGCTCAATCCGCGCCGCAAGGCCGGCGAGGCCGTCGCGCAGGGGTTGATCGTCCATGGCACGCCGCGCGCGCAGGCGCTGGCCCGCGCCCGCGAACTCTTCGCGCTGGTCGGGCTCGATCCGGCGGCGACCGACCGCTACCCGCACGAGTTCTCAGGCGGCCAACGCCAGCGCATCGGCCTGGCGCGGGCCCTCGCGCTGGAGCCGCGCGTGCTCGTCGCCGACGAGCCCGTCTCTGCGCTCGACGTCTCGGTGCAGGCGCAGGTGCTGAAGCTCCTGGCCGAGCTGCGCCAGCGGCTGGGCCTCTCGATCGTCTTCATCACCCATGACCTGCGCGTCGCGGCGCAGGTTTGCGATCTCGTCGCGGTGATGAAGAATGGCGAGGTCGTCGAGCACGGCCCGATCGGCGCGGTCTTCGAAAACCCGCAGCATGCCTATACTAGGGCGCTACTCGCCTCGATTCCCGGTCGCGAGTTCGGTATGCGGGAGCAGCCCCAGAGCGCCTGACGCAAGACGTCCGGCGCCGGCGATGCATCGGACCGAAAAGTGGAGTGCACTTTTCGGACAAATCCGATGCTGAAACCAAGAAGCGGGAGTGACGCCCTGCATCCGACAGGATGCGGGTCGATCCAGCGCCATCGGAGACGCCATGACCATTCGCGAGCAACTGATCGAACGCTTCTTCCGCTATGTCGCGGTGGAGAGTCAGAGCGATGCGAAAGCCACGGCGCTGCCGAGCACGCCGGGCCAGCAGCGCCTCGCCGATCTGCTCGCTGAGGAACTGCGCGGCCTCGGGCTTGAGAACATCGTCATCGACGAGCACGCAACCGTCACGGCGCTGAAGCGAGGCATGCACCCGGGAGCACCGAAGATCGGCTTCATCGCCCATCTCGACACGGTCGATTCCGGCCTGTCGCCGGTCATCAACCCGCAGCTCGTGCGCTTCGAGGGCGCGGATCTCTGCCTGAATGTACAGCAAGACATCTGGCTGCGCGTCGCCGAGCATCCCGAGATCCGGCACTGGGCCGGAGCGGACGTCATCTTCAGCGACGGCACCAGCGTGCTGGGCGCCGACAACAAGGCAGCGGTCGCCATCGTCATGACGCTGCTGGCGACATTGCGCCCCGAGGACGCCCATGGCGACATCCTCGTCGCCTTCGTCCCCGACGAGGAGATCGGCCTGCGCGGCGCCAAGGCGCTCGACCTCGCCCGCTTCGCCTGCGACTTCGCTTATACGATCGATAGCTGCGAACTCGGCGAGGTCGTGATCGAGAATTTCAATGCAGCCGCCGGCGAGCTCGTCTTCACCGGCGTCAGCGCCCACCCGATGTCAGCCAAGGGCGTCATTGTCAATCCGCTGCTGATGGCCCACGACTTCATCGCAGCCTTCGACCGCGTGGAGACGCCGGAGCGGACGGAGGGCCGCGAGGGCTATTTCTGGTTCAACGACATCATTGCCAACACCAGCCAGGCCCGCCTCAAGGTGATGATCCGCGAATTCGACAAGGAGCGCTTCGGGCAGCGCAAGCGGCACATTGGCGAGGTCGCGGAACGGATTGCGGCGCGCTACCCCACGGGCCGCGTCGAATGCACGGTCACGGATACCTACGGCAACATCTCCGACAGCCTCGGCGACGATCGCCAGGCGGTCGACCTGCTGCTATCGGCTATGGAAGCGTTGCAGATCGAACCGAAACTCATCCCAATGCGGGGCGGGACGGATGGCGCGGCGCTCTCGGCCAGGGGCCTGCCGACGCCTAACTTCTTCACCGGCGCCTATAATTTCCACTCGCGCTTCGAGTTCCTGCCGGTTCCGGCCTTCGAAAAATCCTTCGAGGTTGCACGCATGATCTGCAGGCTTGCAGCGGAATCGGTCAGGACAGATAGGGCCTGACATCGGTTCCGCCGCCCACGAATGCCTGTTCGAGCCCGGCCTCCGCGTAGCCGGGCATGAAAGCATCGCAAGAGGCGTCACGGACAGGCGCCCCGACCTGTCGAGGTTCGGCATGACGACGCAGCAGCACGGCTTTCAACGGGCATGCCCCGGCGCCGGCCATGCCCGAGGCCTCGCCGAGATCGAACAGGCAGGATGCACAGGGCAGGCCGGCAGCCCTGTCGATCGCAGCACCGACAAGGCCCGTCGAAAGAGTCATCAGTCGTCTCCGGCCATGAGGCCATGCAGCTCTGCACGAACACTGGCATGGCGACCCTGACCGGCGTGTTAATTCACTCGCATCAAACGCCGCAACGCAATCATCGGCGGCGAATTCCTGTCGATGGGCCTACAACAACATCTTAACGGTAAGCCGTCATCTTGCCGGGGACTTGGCCCGCAGGGATTGCCGATGCCCCCCAACACCTCCCCTCGTGTGATCGATCAGGGATTGCGCGACGAGGTCTATATTTCGCTGGTGCGTTCGCTTTATGCCGACCCCCGGACCCTGCTCATCGGGTCCAGCGGAACGGTCCTCGCGGCGTTCCTCAGCGCCGGCATGACGGGCCATCTCGCCTTCTATGTCTGCGCTGCGATCCTGCTGGGCCTGGCGCTGACCCGCGCCGCGGATGTGGCGCAGTTCAAGGCGGCCGGGCAACAGATGCGCGACCCCGGCGAGGCCGCCCGCTGGGAACAACGCTACACCATCTTCTCATCTGCTTATGTCTTCGTGCTGGGGCTGTGGTCGTTCCTGACCTTCGCCCTGCAGGCGGGCGCGCCGGTCCAGCTCCTCGCCTTTTCGATGACGCTCGCGAACATGATCGGCGTGGCGGGCCGCAACTATGGCAGCCGCATGCTGGTCGCGACTCAGTTGACCTGCGCCGGCGTGCCGCTGCTCGCCGGGCTGGTCCTCGCGGGCAACGCCCATTACGCGGTCGTGGCCTGCGTGCTCGCGCCGTTCCTGTTGAGCTTCAAGTCGATTGCCGACAAGCTGCGTGCGACGCTGACCACGGCCGTCGTCTCGGCCAAGCGCGAACGCCTGCTCGCGGCCCGTCTCGAGGCTGCCCTCGACAATATGGCGCATGGCCTGTGCATGTTCGGCGCCGGCGGCAGGCTCTCTCTGGTCAACCGCCGCCTGCCCGCGATCGTCGGCCTGCCTGCCGGCCTGGCCGAGCCCGGCCGCGGCGTCGGGCGCTTCCTCGTCCGGTGCCAGCGCGCCGGGCTGATCGGCCGCGCTCAGTTGCGTAGCCTCGTCCTGGCCGCACGCCTCGCCCTGCGCGATCACACCGAGGCTCGCCTCACCACGAGCCTGGCGGATGGCCGGATTCTCGAACTCACGTTCCGGACGTCCGGAACCACCGGCACCGTGGTCGTGATCGAGGACATCACCGAACAGCGCCTGCAGGAGGACACGATCCGCCAGCTCGCGCATTACGATCCCCTCACCGGCCTCCCGAACCGCAGCCTGCTGAAGACGCATCTGCAGACCCTGATGGCCAGGGCGAACCAGAGCTTCGCGATCCTGTTCATCGACCTCGATCACTTCAAGAAGGTCAACGATACGCTCGGCCACCCCTATGGCGATACCTTGCTGGTCGAGGTCGCGCGCCGCCTCAACACGCTGCTGGGGGCGGCCTCCCTCATCGCACGCCTGGGCGGCGACGAGTTCGTGGTGGTCATCCCGGACCTCACCGACCGCAAGCAGCTGGAACAGATCACCGGCCGTGTCAGCGCCAGCCTGGCCCAGCCCTACGAGGTCGACGGCAACGCCATCGTCAGCGGCGCCAGCATCGGTATCGCAATCAGCCCCGATGATGGCCGCGACCCCGACATCGTCATCCGCAATGCCGATCTCGCGCTCTACGCCGCCAAGTCCTCCGGCCGCGGCTGCGCGCGCTTTTACGACAGCAGCATGATCGAGGCCGCGCGGGCGCGCCGCATCGTCGAACTCGATCTTCGCGAGGCGCTGGCGAACGACCAATTCGAGATGTTCTACCAGCCGATCGTCGCCATCGGGTCGGGCAGGATCACGAGCTGCGAGGCCCTGTTGCGCTGGCGCCATCCCGAGAAGGGCATCGTCCCGCCCGGCGATTTCATCGGCATCGCCGAGGAGGTCGGCCTGATCACGCAGATCGGCCGCGCGGTGCTCGACAAGGCCTGCCGCGAGGCCATGCTCTGGCCCGACAGCGTCTCCGTCGCGGTCAACATCTCCGCGATCCATTTCCGCGGCGACGCCATCGTCAACGATGTCATCGTCGCTCTCGGCAGGTCGAAGCTGCCTCCGGCCCGCCTCGTCATCGAACTCACCGAATCGGCGCTGATGCATGACGACGCGCAGGCGCTGTCGACACTGACCAAGCTGCGCGACATCGGCGTGCGCATCGCGCTGGACGATTTCGGCACGGGCTATTCGAGCCTGAGCTATCTGCAGTCTTTCCCCCTGCACAAGATCAAGATCGACCGCTCTTTCGTGTCGGGCGGCCGCGAGACGCAGAAGGATCAGACGCTGTTGGTGGGGATCGCGCGGCTCTGCAAGGAACTCGGCCTGACCGTGGTCGCCGAGGGCGTGGAAACGGTCGAACAGCTCGACGGTCTCGCCAAGATGGGCGCGATCGACGAGGTTCAGGGCTATCTGCTCGCCCGCCCCCAGGCCACCCCGCTTGTCCGCGACCTGATCGCCGCCTTTGCGGCGCGCTCGCTGACGGCGACGGTCGAGCGCATGCCGCTGCGCCGGCGCGCGCCCTGAACGGCGCCCTCGCGGGCGCGCCGTAGACACTCGGCCGGCGCCGGTCATCTCTCTGTCGCATCCTGCCAGGAGATGCCGCGAATACGCCGCGGCAGTCTGAATCTTGTGCAGAGCGCGGCTTGACGATTCAGCGCCGCGGCGGCGATGGTTACTTTTGATTAACCATTCCGCGGTCGCATCATGGTCCACGCCGTTGCTCATCGAGCGCTGTCTCTGAACGAGCGCGTCATGCGTGCCCTCGACCGGATCGAGTATCGTCTGGCCGTCAGCCCGCAGGATCGCGAGCGCATTTTCCACCTGCGCTATCAGGCTTATCTCCGCGAGGGCGCCATCGCGCCGAAGGACGACGAGCGCTTCACCGATCCGGTCGACGAGTTGCCCAACTGTTTCATCTTCGGCGTCTATGCCGATGGCGAGCTGGCGGGCGCGATCCGCCTCAACATCTCCGTGCCGGGCCTGCCCCCGATCCCGACGGCCAGCGTCTTCCCGGATACCGTCCTGCCGCAGATCGAGGCCGGCCGCGTGCTTGTCGATCCGACGCGCTTCGTCGCCGATACGCATTGGTCGCGCGAACTGCCCGAACTTGCCTATCTGACGCTGCGGCTGCCCTGGCTCGCGATGGAGCATTTCAACGCGGACATCATGCTGGCAGCCGTGCGGCCGGAGCATTACCCCTTCTACCGCCGCCTCTGGGGCAACACGGTCGTCAGCCCGCCGCGCCTCTATCCTGGCCTCGCCAAGCCCGTGATGCTGTCGCAGCTCGACTACGCGAAGGCCGCGCCCCGGGTCGAGGCGCTATATCCCTTCTTCCGGGCCCGCGCGGACGAGCGCGCGGCGATCTTCGGGACGAGCGGGATGATGTGGCTGCCTGCTGTCGCCGGCACATCGCTCACCCGGCCCGCCTTGCTCTGAGCCGCGAGGACGGTGCGCAGCGCCGTTCGCCCGCAAGCCGCGCCGCTCACCCCGGCCGGTAGCCGAGACGCGCGCTGATCTGCCGGCCCGCCTCCTTCAGCATCGCGATCACCTCGTCGCTGCGCTGATGGTAGCGCATCGTGACGACGCCGAGATTGAGCGCCGCCACCACGCTGCCGTCGCGCCCGCGGATCGGAGTGGCGAGCCCTGTCGAGCCGAGCACATGCTCCTCGTCGCAAATCGAGACGTCCTCGTCGCGGATACGCACGAACAGGGCGCGGATCACATCGGGATTAGTCGGGGTCTTCGGCGTGCGCGCCAACAACGGCACCCGCGACAGATAGGCATTGGCGAGCGCTTCGTCCCAATGCGCCAGCAAGAGCCGGCCGGTCGCTGTGCAGTAGGAATCGCTCTGTCCGTCGAGATCGACGTCGAAGCGGATCGCCTGCCGGCTGACGCATTTTGCCAACCGCTTGGCCTCGCCGCGGGTGTTGCGCACCGCCAGCACGACCGTCTCGCCGGACGCGTCGCGCAGCCGCTCCATGACCGGATGCGCGGCCGAGAGCAGCCGTGCCTCATGTGCCCGCGTCGCCGAGCGATGGCGGCTGGCATGGACCAGCACATAGCGCTCGGCCGTGTCCTGGATGGCGTAGCCGCGCGAGACCAGGGTCTGCGCGAGCGCATGCGCGCTGCTCTTGGGAAAGCCCAGGGTGGCGACGATGTCCTTGAGTTTCACCGGCTCCGCGCAGCCCGCGAGGTATTCCAGAAGGTCGAGCATGCGGGCGGCCGACTTCACTTCAGTATTCATATATGTGAACCCGATCCAACTTGTCGAACAAATTAGCCGACGATACGCTCTCCTTCAATCGAGATGAATTCAAGATCCTCAGCGGAGTGAATTCGGCAGATGACGGCAGCACGAACCCCTTCCGTGGCGATCGTGACCGGCGGCGCCAGAGGCATCGGCCGGGCCTGCGCCAAGGCGCTGGCTGGAGCCGGCTTCGACATCGCGCTGGTCGACCTGCTGGTGCCGGAACTTGAGCGCACCGCCGACGAGATCCGCGAGATCGGCCGCAAGGCCCTGATCTTCGAGGCTGACGTCTCCTCCTTTGCTCACGCACAGATCGTCGCAGAAGCGGTCATGGCTGGATTTGGCCGCATCGACGTGCTCGTCAACAATGCCGGCCGCTCGATGCCCAAGGGCATCCTCGAAATCACCGAAGACGAGTTCGACCGCACCATCGCGATCAACCTGAAGAGCTGCTTCAACTACATCCGCGCGGTGGCGCCGGTGATGCAGGCGCAAGGGCACGGCCGCATCGTCTCGATGTCCTCGCTCAACGCCCATACGGGCGGCGTCACCGCCGCCGTCAGCCGCTTCGCCTACGCGGCGGCCAAGGCCGGCATTATCGGCATGACCAAGGCGCTCGCCAAGGAGCTTGGCCCAAAGATCCTGGTCAATGCGCTGTGCCCGGGCGTGATCGAAACCGAACTCGGCAACACACTGACGCGCGAACGGGGCGCCGCGCTCGCCCAGGCTGGCATCGCCCTGCAGCGCATGGGCAAGCCGGAGGACGTCGCCCAGCTCGTGCTGTTCCTTGCGGCCTCCGAGCCCTGCTTCATGACCGGTCAGGCGCTCGTCGTCGACGGCTTCCAGTACCATTGCTGAGCGCCACAGCATGACCTCCCCCGTGCCCCCCAGTCCTGTCCCGCCAAAGACCGATCCCTGGACCTGGCCCGAAGATGTCTGGCGCGGGGCAGTCGAGCATGTCCGCGCCGGGCGTTCGCTGAAGCCGGCGCGCTGGAAGGAAGGGGCAACCTTCGCCGTCGCCCTCTCCTTCGACAGCGATCACGAAACGATCGAGCTGCGCAATGGCGGCCGCTCCTATTCCAAGCTGAGCCAGGGCCAGTACGGCGCCCGCGCCGGCATGCCGCGCATCCTCGCGATGCTCCAGCGCCATGGTGTACCCGCGAGCTTCTTCATGCCGGCCGTCGCCGCGATGCTCAACGAGCGCGAGATCGAAACCGTCGCCGCCGCCGGCCACGAGATCGGCATCCATAGCTGGATTCACGAGCTGAACTCCGGGCTCGACCACGACACCGAGCGCGATCTGACATTGCGCGCCAGCGACGTGCTGACCCGGCTCGCCGGCACGCGGCCGGTCGGGATGCGCACCGCCTCCTGGGATTTCAGCCCCTGGACGCTGAAGATCATTCGCGAGATCGGGCTGCTCTACGATTCCTCGCTGATGGCCGATGACGAACCCTATGAACTGCTCGATGGCGGCCAGCCCTCTGGCATCGTCGAGATCCCGGTCGAATGGATCCGCGACGACGCGGTCTATTTCGCCATGGATCGCTTCGCCTCGCTGCGGCCCCATGGCGGCCCGCAAATGGTGCTCGACATCTTTCTGCGCGAACTCGATCTCGCGGCGCAGGAAGGCGGGCTGTTCCAGCTCACCATGCACCCGCACCAGATCGGCCATCGCTCGCGCATCTGGATCCTCGATGAGGTCATCCGCGCGGCCAAGGCCAAGGGCTCGGTCTGGTTTGCGACCCATGCCGAGATCGCGCGGTATTGCGCCGATGAAGCAGGCCTGCAAACGGCGAGCATGACGGCGCAGGCTTTCCCTGATCTCGCCACCCCGACGGAACGGAGCTGAGCCGTGGGTTACCGCATCGGCGTCGATATCGGCGGCACCTTCACCGATTTCTGTGTCTTCGACGAGGCGTCCTTCGCGCTGCACACGCTGAAGGTGCTGTCGCGGCCGGATGCGCCCGGCGCCGAAGTGCTGCTCGGTCTCGACGAGATCGAGCGCCGCTTCGGCATCGCCCCGTCCGATGTCAGCTATTTCACCCATGGCTCGACCGTGGGAGTGAACAGCATCATCCAGGGCACGGGCGCGCGGCTCTGCCTCTTCGTCACAGAAGGCTTCCGCGATGTCCTCGAACTCGCCCGGCTGAAGATTCCGGACCCTTACGACCTGTTCTCGCGCCGTCCGCCGCCATTGGTGCCGCGCGACCGGGTGATCCCGCTGCGCGAGCGCATGAATGCCGATGGCAAGCCCGAGACCGTACCTGGCGAGGATGCGATCGCCGCGGCGCTGGTGCAGGCCGAAGCGGCCGGTGCGGAGGGCATCGTGCTCGCCTTCCTGCACAGCTACACCAATCCGGCGCATGAGCGGCTGGTCAAGGAAACCCTGAACCGTCTGCGGCCCGAGCTGCCTGTGTTCTGTTCGGCCGATGTCTGGCCGATCGTGCGCGAATACGAGCGCACCATCACCGCCTGCATCCATGGCTCGGTGCAGCCGCGCGTCTCGCATTATATCGGCCGGCTGGAAGCGGCCTTGCGCGAGCGCGGCGTTCCCGCCGCTCCGATGATCACCAAGTCGAACGGCGGCGTCATGACCGCGTCCGCCGGCAAGGAGCGCAGCATCGAGATGCTGCTCTCGGGCACGGCGGCAGGCGTGATCGGGGCCGGCTTCGTCGCGCAGCGCGCCGGCTTCCCCCGCGTGATGAGCCTCGACGTCGGCGGCACCAGTGCCGATGTCGCCCTGCTCCGCGACGGCATGCCCGATTTCCGCTCCGGCGAACTGGTCGGCCGCTATCCGATCTATCTGCCGACCGTCTCGGTCTCCTCGATCGGCGCCGGCGGCGGCTCCGTCGCCAGCGTCGACTCGCTGGGCGTCCTGCGCGTCGGCCCGGAAAGCGCCGGCTCGACGCCTGGCCCCGCCTGCTACGGGCGTGGCGGCGAGCGCGCGACGATCACCGATGCCTTCGCGGTCAAGGGCGTACTCGGCGCTGCCGAACTCGGCTATGGCGCCGTTAATGTCGATCGCGCGAAGGCGCTTGCCGTGATCGGGCCCTTGGCGAAGGGCCTCGCCCGCAGCCCCGCCGCCACCGCCGAAGCCGTGATCGAGCTCGCAGTCGCCAATATGTATCGCGAGGTCAGCCGGCTGTTCTCGCAGGTCGGTGAGGAGCCAAGCGGCTATGCCCTGCTCGCTTTCGGCGGCGCCGGGCCGATGATGGGCTGTCTGCTCGCCGAGGCCATGGGCATGGAGACCGTCATCGTACCGGAGACGCCCGGTGTCCTCGCCGCGCTGGGCGGCCTGCTGGCGGATTTGCGCTCCGACTTCGTTCGCGTCACCTTCCTCGACGTCGCTCCCGCGACGATGCCGGCCATCGGGCAGGCGCTGGCGGGGCTCGTCACCGAGGCGCGCGACTGGCTCCATGGCAGCCAGGGCCATGACGGCGAGGCGACGCTGACGATCTCGGGAGACATGCGCTATCGCGGCCAGTCCTACGAGATCGAGACGCCGATCGCGGAAGGCTGGATCAGCGGCCGAGACGACAAGGCAATCATCGACGCCTTCCACGCCCGCCATGCCGAGATCTACGGCCATGCCGACGACAAGGCGGACGTGCAGCTCGTCGCCTTGCGCGTCGTCATCGCCGGCAGGACGCCCAAGCCCTCCTTCCCCGAGCACGAGGTCGCAGCCATCGACGTCACGCCAGACACCACCGTGACGGTCGCCCATCGCGGCAGCGAGATCGCGGCCGCCTTGTTCCGACGTCGCGACCTCAAGCCCGGCAGCCGCTTCATCGGCCCCGCCGTTATCATCCAGGACGACACGACGACCTGGGCGCCGCCCGGCTTCAGCGGCACGGTCGACGGCTATGGCAACCTCATCCTGAGCAGGGAGCGGGCGTCGTGACGGCCCACACCATGACATCCAACATCAAGCCGGCGCTCGATCCGGTCACGCTCCAGATTCTGAAGAGCCATTTCGAGGCCGCCGCCGAAAGCATGGGCTACACCCTGCTGCGCACGGCCCATTCCGCCTTCGTCAAGGAGACCGAGGACTTCACCAGCGGCCTGACGACGCCCTGCGGCCAGACCTTCGCCAGCCCCAAGGACCTCGGCGCGACCTGGTTCATCGGCCTCGACTACAAGGGCGCGATCGACGCCATCGCCGATTACAAGCCCGGCGACATCTGCATCACCAACGACCCCTATTCCGGCTATGTTTGCACCCATGCCCCCGACGTGCACCTGTGGATGCCGATCTTCGAAGGGCAG
The DNA here is from genome assembly GCF_003046175.1 of Bosea sp. 124. Classification (NCBI taxonomy): domain Bacteria; kingdom Pseudomonadati; phylum Pseudomonadota; class Alphaproteobacteria; order Hyphomicrobiales; family Alloboseaceae; genus Allobosea; species Allobosea sp. 124. Next base: position 3,357,221 of record NZ_PZZM01000001.1, on the reverse strand, counting down.
ACGCTCGTCTGCTTCGCCGTCGGCCATATCCACAACACCGATATGGGCGGCGCTGTGCCCGCTTCGCTCTCGCGGGCGCTGACGGAGGTCCAGCAGGAAGGCATCCGCATCCCGCCGATGAAGCTGGTCGAGGAAGGCGTGATGAACGAGCAGGTGCTCGCCATCATGCTGCGCAATGTCCGCATGCCGGACCAGAACTGGGGCGACCTCAAGGCCCAGATCGCCTCGCTCAAGACCGGCGAGCGCAAGATCAGGGATGCCATCGCCCGCTTCGGCGTCGAGACCGTCTGCGCTGCGACCTATGGCGTGCTCGATCTCGCCGACCGGCAGGCGCGCCGCCTCTTCGCCTCGATGCAGGACGGCGATTACGTCTTCACCGACTATATCGACGAGGACAGCCCCGGCGGCGTGCCCTGCCGGCTGAAGCTCACCGTGCGCGTCAGCGGCGACGAGGCCGTCTTCGATTTCACCGGCAGCGACCCGCAACTGCAATCGGCGCTGAACATGCCGACCGGCGGCCTGCCGCGCCATATCCTGCCGCTGGTCGGCTATAATTACGTGGTCTATTCGCTCGATCCCACCGTCGCGCTCAACGCCGGGCTGCTGAGGCCCGTGCGCTGCATCCTGCCCGAGGGCTCGGTGGTCAACCCGGTCTACCCGGCGGCGACCGGCATGCGCAGCCTGACTTGCGCCCGCATTCAGGGCATGGTCGTCGGCGCCTTCTCGCTCGCACTTCCCGACAGGCTGCCGGCCGGACCGGCGGGTGGCGGTGGCATCCTCAACGTCCGCACCACGGACAGCCGGACCGGGCGCCTCGCCATGGCCTCGATCAACCCGATCACCGGCGGCGGCGGCGGCTGGGCCAAGGAGGACGGGCAGGACGGCTCCAACTCCTTCCTCAAGAATACGCCGATCGAGATCACGGAAGCCGAGGTGCCGATTCGTGTGATCAGCTATGAGCTGGTGCCAGATTCCGGCGGCGCCGGGCGTTATCGCGGCGGACTTGCCGCGCAGATGACCTTCAAGATGTTCTCGCCGAACTCCGTCGTCACCGCGCGCAACCGCGACCGTGTGCGTTTCTCCTGCTGGGGGCTGGAAGGCGGGGAGCCGGGCGCGACCTGCACGTTCCTGCGCAACCCAGGCACGGAACGCGAGGAAAGTCTCGGCAACACCGACGTCGTCCGCTGCGCGCCGGGCGACACCCTGATGATCTCAGCCGCCGGCGCCGGCGGCTGGGGCGATCCCCACACGCGCCCCGTGGGGGAGGTCATGGACGATGTCGCGCAGGGCAAGGTCTCGGTGGAAGGCGCCCGTCGCTACGGTGTCGTCGTGGTGGATGGCAAGCTCGACGACGCGGCGACGCACACCTTGCGCACACAGCCGGGCGAGCGTCCGAACGGACTGGTTTTCGACCCCGAGCGCTTGTCCTTCGAGGCCATCTGGTCGGACGAAGCCTGGGACCATCTCTCGGCGCGGCTCTTTGCCCTGCCGATCGAATGGCGTTTCTTCCTGAAGCACGAGATCTTCGCCCTCGTAAATGCCGACGCCACCGCCAAGGCCGATCCGGTCGCGGCGATCGAGCGCGCCTATGCGAGCCTTCTGCAGCTCTATCCGCAGATCGCTCCTCGCAGCCTGGGAGAAGCGGCATGAACATCGACTTCGCGGGCCAGACCGTCCTGATCGCCGGTGCCGCGCGCGGCATCGGCCGCGGCATCGTCGAGGGGTTCGCGGCGCGCGGCGCCAATGTCTTCGCCGGCGACCGGCTCGGCGGCGAGATGGCAGGGCTGCCGGCCCACCAGACCGAGCTCGACCTGCTCGACAAGGCGCAGGTCCGCGCATGGATAGCCCAAAGTGAGGCAGTATCCGGCCGCAGCCCCGACGTACTGGTCTATGTCGCCGGCGGCGTGCTCGGCCAGAGCGCCACACCGCTGGAGGATGTCGACGAGGCCACATGGCGCGCGGTGCTCGACGTCAACCTGACTGGCGCCTTCCTCTCGGCCCAGGCGGTGACACCGGGCATGAAGCGGACCGGCAAGGGCCGCATCGTCTTCATCGCCAGCGGCGCAGGGCTTCGCACCTCGCTCACGGGCATCCAGGCTTATGCCTCGGCCAAGGCCGGCGAGATCGGGCTTGCCCGCCAGCTCGGCCAGGAGCTCGGCCCCTTCGGCATCACCGTCAACGCCGTCGCGCCCGGCTTCCAGCGCACCAGCCCGGACTACGAGCGCCAATGGCAATCCTATTCGGCCGAGCGGCAGGACGGCATGATCGCCAATACGGCGCGCCGGCGCCCCGGCACGCCGCAGGACATCGCGCACGCCGTGATGTTCCTCGCCTCAGACTATGCGGACTTCATCACCGGCCAAGTCTTGTCCGTAACCGGCAGCCCCTGAAACCAGCAACCCCTTGGAGGATGGCATGACGACGACACGAAGAGACGCCTTGAAGACGGTTCTCGGCTCCGTCGCCCTCTCCACGGTGGGTTTTGAGGGCGCATCGGCCCAGGCCGGCGGCAAGTTCGTCTATGCGAACAACAGCCCCTACGACAATCTCGACCCGCACACGATCTTCGACACCGCCCGCGCCGCCACCCGTTTCAACCTCTATGACGGGCTCTACCGCTGGGTCGACAATCCGCCCAAGATGATCCCCTGGCTCGCCGAGAGCCATACCGTCTCCGAGGACGGCAAGGTCTACACCTTCAAGCTGCGCCAGAACGCCAAATTCCACGACGGCAAGCCGCTCACCTCCGCCGACGTGGTCTATTCGATCGAGCGCATCATCGCGCTGAAGAAGGGGCCGGCCAGCCTCTATCTCGACGCGATCAAGCCAGGCACCACCAAGGCGCCCGATCCGCACACCGTCGTCTTCAACCTGACCCAGCCTTCGGCGATCTTCCTCACCACGGTCCCCGATATTCTGATCGTCAACAACGCGCTGGTGAAGGCCAACGAGAAGGACGGCGACTGGGCGGAAGCCTGGCTCGCCCGCAACGAGGCCGGCAGCGGCTCCTATGCGCTGCGCCGGCACGATCCGGCGGTGGGCTGGACGGCGCGGCGCTTCCCCGAGCACTTCGCCGGCTGGACCGGCCAGCCCTTCGACGATCTCGAATTCCGCACCGTGCTCGAGACCAACACCCGCGTGCTCGGCCTGATCCGCGGCGACTATCAGGGCGCCGACGGCTATCTGCCCTACGATCAGATCCAGCGCCTGCGGCAATCCAGCAACGTCCAGATCATCGAAGCGGAATCGCTGCGCGTCTTCATCCTCGCGCTCAACAACTCGAAGCCGCTGATGAACGACGTCCATTTCCGCAAGGCGCTGGCCTATGCCTTCGACTATGACGGCTTCATCGCCAACATCATGAAGGGCTCGGTCTCGCGCAATCCGGGTCCGAACCCCAACCCGATCTGGGGCACCCCGGCCGGTCTCAAGGGCTACAGCTACGATCTCGACAAGGCCCGCGAGGAACTCAAGAAGGTCACGCAGCCGTTGCGGCCGATCACCATCAACGCGCTCGCCGGTTTCAGCGAATCCGAGCAGGCCGCGACCCTGTTCCAGAACACGCTACGCCAGATCGGTGTCGAGGTCATCGTCGAGGTTTCGCCCTGGTCGGTGGTCTCCGGCCGGATGCGCGCCGCCCAGACCCAGGCCGACATCATCCCGCTCTGGAAGAGCACCTATTACGTCGACCCGAACAACTGGGTCGGCGAGCTTTATGGTACGCGCTACCACGGCACGCGGACCTTCTCCTACTACTCCAATCCTGAGTTCGACAAACGCCTCGACCGCGCGCTGGTCTCGGGCAGCCAGGAGGAGCGCCAGAAGCTCTATGAGGAGATGACCCAGATGGTGAACGACGATGCCGCCGGCATCTTCGTCTACAATACCAAATGGTACGGGCCCTATGCGAGCAAGGTCGAGGGCATCCGCTTCTCGCCGGTCAGCAACGGCCAGGACATCCGCTGGGCCTCGCAGAAGCGATGAGCGGCCGTTTGAGGAACCAAGCCCTCATCCTGAGGAGCCGCGAAGCGGCGTCTCGAAGGATGGTCCAGATGTCTCCGGCACCTCCTGAAGCATCCTTCGAGACGCCATTCCTCTCGGAATGGCTCCTCAGGATGAGGGCTGGGGGGAACTGTTGATGGCGAGGGCGGAGACGATGGCAGGGCAGAGCGCATGAACTGGCTCTCCATGGTGGCGAACCGGCTGATCTGGTTCGTCCCGACCCTGCTCGGGCTGCTCGCCATCGTCTTCACGCTGTCGCGTGTCGTGCCGATCGACCCCGCCTTCCTCGCAGCGGGTGAGAATGCCTCGGTCGAGCAGGTGCAGAAGGTCCGGGAGCGCTTCGGCTTCGACAAGCCGCTGCCGGTGCAGTTCCTGAACTATGTCCGCGACGTCGCGCAGGGCAATTTCGGCGTCAGCATGTTCACCCAGCAGCCGATCGTCGACGATCTCGCGGCACGGCTGCCGGCAACGCTGGAACTGACCCTCGTCGCAGTCCTGATCGCCGCCCTCGTCGGCATTCCGCTGGGGGTGCTCTGCGGTCTGCACCGCAATTCCTGGCTCGACCATGTCCTGCGCGTGGTCACAGTCTCGGGGCTCGCGGTCGCCTCCTTCTGGTTTGCGATGCAGCTCCAGTTCCTGTTCTCGATGAAGCTCGGCTGGCTCCCGTTGTCGGGGCGGATGGAGGGCTTTCCGCCCGAACCCGTCACCGGGCTGATGACGGTCGATGCGCTGATTGCGGGCGACAGCGAAGCGCTGGCCTCGGCGCTGCGCCACATGGTCCTGCCGGCGCTGACCCTGGCTCTGCCGGCCGCGGCGACGGTCGTCCGCTTCACCCGCAACGGCGTCATCGGCGTGATCAACTCGCCCTCCGTCGCCTACCAGACGGCAATGGGCCTGCCTCGCCGCGTGATCGTCTGGAAATACGTGCTGCGCATGGCCCTGACCGCGACGGTGACGCAACTCGGCTTGATCTTCGGCATCCTGCTGGCCGGCGCCGTCGTGGTCGAGACGGTGTTCGACTGGCCCGGCCTCGGCGCCTATGCCGTGCGCTCGATTCTGCAATCCGACTACAATGCCGTGATGGGTTTTACCCTGTGCACGGGCGCGCTTTTCGTCTTCATCAACCTCCTCGTCGACATGCTGCAGGCGGCGATCGACCCGCGGGGAGCCGCCTGATGGATCTCGTCAAACGCTTCGCCCGCGACAAGGCGGCGCTGCTCGGGGCGACCCTGCTCGGTCTGCTGATCATCGCCGCGATCTTCGCGCCCTGGCTCGCGCCCTATCCGAACGATGTCTTCGACTTCCACATCGAGCGTCGCCTGCTGCCGCCGGCACCCGAGGCCTTGATGGGCACTGACCGCATGGGAAGCGATATCTTCAGTCGCCTGCTTTTCGGCGCCCGCATCACGCTGATGCTGGCCGGCATCGCGGTGGGCTCGGCGCTTTTGATCGGCGTCCCGATCGGCCTCGTTGCGGGCTATTACCAGAGCTGGTTCAGCGATGCGCTGATGCGCGTCGCCGAGATCTTCTTGGCCGTACCGCAGATCGTCCTCGCCATCGCCATCGCCCAGACGCTGGGACCCTCGATCGAGAACGTCATCCTCGCGCTGTCGCTGACCTACTGGCCGTTCTGGGCCCGGCTCGTCTATGCCGAAACGCGCTCGATGCGAAACGAGGTCTTCGTCGAATCCGCCGTGGCGCTCGGCGCCTCGCCCTGGCGCGTCATCGTCCTGCACATCCTGCCCAACATCGCCTCACCGATCATCGTGCGCACCTCGATCGGCATGGGCGCAACCATCCTGACCGCCGCGACGCTCGGCTTCCTCGGCCTGGGCGCCCCGCCACCGACGCCCGAATGGGGCCGCATGATCGCCGAGAGCCGCGAATATCTGCCCGAAGCGTGGTGGTATGCGCTGGCGCCGGGCATCGCGATCTTCCTGACCGTGCTCGGCTTCAACCTCTTCGGTGACGGCTTGCGCGACATCCTCGATCCGCGCACGCGGCGGAGCGTCTGAGGCGATGAGCGCGCTTCTCGACATCAGCAAGCTCTCGCTCAGCTTCCGCACCGAGAAGGGTCCGGCGCGGGTGCTCGACATGATCGACCTCGCCGTGAAGCCGGGCGAGATCGTCGGCCTCGTCGGCGAATCCGGCTGCGGCAAGACCACGCTCGCCCGTTCGATCCTCGGCACCCTGCCTGAAGGCCTGACCGAGATCGGCAGCGGCCATATCCGGCTCGACGGCGTCGACATGCTGCGCGGCGGCAAGGCGGCGGAGAAGATCCGCGGCCGCGTCGTCACCTTCGTCCCGCAGGACCCCTTCGCCAGCTTCAACCCGCTGTTCAGGATCGGCACCCAGATCGCCGACCTGATGCGCTGGAAAGCTCCCCGACCCGAGGGCTCGCGCTTCGGCGGCCATCGCCGCGCCGACGAGGACGCCGCCATCGCGATGCTCGACGCCGTCCAACTACCCAAGCCGCGCGCCATCCTGGCAAAGTATCCCCACGAGCTCTCGGGCGGGCAGCGCCAGCGCGTGATGATCGCGATGGCGCTGCTGCCGCAGCCCCAGCTGATCATCGCCGACGAGCCGACGACGGCGCTCGACGTCACCGTGCAGGCGCAAATCCTCGGGCTGCTGCGGCGGCTCGCGGTCGAGCGCGGCGTCTCCGTGCTGTTCACGACCCATGATCTCGGCGCCGCCTGGGAAATCTGCGACCGCGTCGTCGTGATGTACGCCGGCCAGACCGCCGAGATCGCCCCCCGCGAAGCCTTCTTCGCCGATCCGCGCCATCCCTACACTCGCATGCTGCTCAACAGCCTGCCGGAGCCGGGGCGCGACCCCGTCGGCATCCCCGGCGGTGTGCCGAGCCCGCTGACCCCGCCCGGCGGCTGCCGCTTCAACCCGCGCTGCCCGCGCGTCACCGATATCTGCCGCGAGGCGAGACCTGCGCTGGACGAAAGAGAGCCCGGCCATCTCGTCGCCTGCCATCATCCCGCGACCGCCAGCGCGGAGGCCCTGCATGCCTGAGCCCCGCATGTCTGGGTCATCCCCCGCCCTGCTCGACGTCGCCGGGCTCGCCCGCCATTTCCCGGTGCGCGGCTTCCTGAACCGCAAGGTCGGCACGCTGCGCGCGCTCGACGATGTCAGCTTCTCGGTCGAGAAAGGCGAGGTTCTGGGGATCGTCGGCGAATCCGGCTGCGGCAAGTCTACACTCGGCAAGACGTTGATGGGAATCCATGAGCCGACGCAGGGCGAGGTCAGGCTCGCCGGCCAGCGGATCGCCTCGCCCGGCCAGAAACGGGCTGCCGAAGTCCGGGCGCGATTGCAATATGTCTATCAGGACCCCGGCGCCTCGCTCGATCCGCGCTGGACGCTGCGCCGCTCGCTGCACGAGCCGCTGATCATCCACACCGACTGGCCCCGCGCCAAGCGCGAGGAACACGTACAGGCGATCGTCAAGGCCGTCGGCCTGCCTGAGGCCCATCTCGACCTTTATCCGCATGAGATCAGCGGCGGCCAGCAGCGCCGCGTCGGCCTCGCCCGCATTCTCGTGCTGGGGCCGCAACTCATCATCTTCGACGAGCCGACCTCCGGTCTCGATGTTTCCGTCCAGGCCACGGTTCTGGCGCTGTTTCGCGATCTCCGGCGCGAATTCGACCTGACCTATCTCTTCATCAGCCACGACCTCGCCGTGGTGCGCTCGATCTGCGACCGCGTCGTCGTGATGTATCTCGGCCGCATCGTCGAGATCGGCAGGACGGCCGACGTCTTCAACGCCTCGCGCCATCCCTATACGCGCTCGCTCCTGGCGGCCGCACCGCGCATCGGCGGGCCGCGCGTCACCGAGAATTTTTCGCTGCAAGGCGAGCCGCCCGATCCCTCCAACGTTCCCTCCGGCTGCCGCTTCCGCACCCGCTGCCCACTGGCGATCCAGGCCTGCGCCGAGACCGAACCGCAGGTCGAATTCGAAGCCGATCACGGCGTCGCCTGCCTGCGCTGGCGTGAGCAGGCCGCGTGAACGCCCCACAGGAGAGTTCATCGGCCGCAGCGAAGACTGCTGGACAGACCCCCTCCTGGGTCACGGCACTCGTGACGATGGTCGCGGTACAGATGGCCACCGCCTTCCTCTCCCGCATCCCGCCGACGCTCGCGCCCGCGCTGGCCATGGAGCGCGGCTGGTCCGACGCGGTCGTCGGCTATCTCGCCAGCCTGAACACGCTGGGCTCGATACTCTTCCTCGTGCTCGGCGCGCCATTCCTGCACCGGCTCGGCTCTGTCCGTGCGCTCCAGGGTGGACTCGTCCTCGGCATCCTCGGGCTGGTCCTGCTGCTGCCGCCCGTCTCGCTCGCCGCCGGCCTGGCCTCGCTGCTGATCGGGCTGGGCTACGGCCCGTCCTCGCCGGCCGGCAACGACATCCTGCACCGGACCGCGCCGCCGAACCGCCGGGCGATGATCTTCTCGATCAAGCAGGCGGGTGTCCCGATCGGCGGCATCGTCGCCGGAGTTGCCCTGGCACCAATCGCCGAGGCCTTCGGCTGGCGGATTTCGCTGCTGGCCGCCGGCGCCTTCGTGCTGGTGGTCATCCTCTGCGTCCAGCCGATGCGCGCCGGCCTCGACGCCGACCGCAAGCACGACCAGTCGCTGGCCCTGCGCACGCTGTTCTCTCCGACCAACCTGATGTCCTCGCTGTCGGCCCTGACGGCCTCGACCTCGCTGCTCAGGCTCGGCGCCGCGGGCGCCTGCATGGCCGTCGGCCAGGGCGTCTGGTTCGCCTATCTTATGACCTTCGCAGTCTCGGAACTGGGCTACAGCCTGAGCGCAGCGGGCGTCGTCTTCGCGATCATGCAGGCGGCCAGCGTGGTCGGCCGCGTCCTGCTTGGCTGGCTCGCCGACCGCCTTGGCCAGCCGCGCCGGCTGCTGGCCCTGATCGGGCTCGCCTCAGGTCTGACCTCGCTGGCCATGGCGTTCGTCGGGCCGCACTGGTCCTATCCGGCCTTCTGCGCGCTGGCGGCCGTCGCCGGCATCACTGTCTCGAGCTGGAACGGCGTGCAACTCTCCGAGATCGCCCGCGCCAGCCCCGCCCACCTCGTCCGGGAAGCCTCGGCCGGCGCGACGCTGATTATCTTCCTCGGCTATGTATTCGCCCCGGCCATCTTTGCCCTGGTGCTCACGGCGACGGGACGCTTCGACCTCGGCTTCCTGCTGGCCGCCTGTTTCGGGGTCGCCTGCCTCGTCATCATGAGAAACGCCCCGCCGCCACGGCACGGCGACCACAAGCACTGACCGGCTGGCAGGACGGACAGGTTGTCGCCTCGCGGCCGGCTGTAGTGCAGCGCGAAACTTTGCATTAGACAGAGCATGCTTCGAGCCGCCTCGGCATGCTGGCATCCTGCCTGCCTTCGGCCGACGGGATGGCAGTGACAATCGGACCTTCATGCGCGACGCAGCCTCGACCCCCGCCACGACGAGCTTCCTGAAGGGCGACAGCGAAGCCGCCGCACTCATCGCCGCCTTCGACTGGTCCTCGACCAGCCTCGGGCCGATCGCGGACTGGCCGGAGCCGGTCAAGTCCATCGTCGGGATGATGCTGCATTCGCCCCTGCCGATCGTGACGCTTTGGGGTGAGGCCGGCGTGATGATCTACAACGACGCCTATTCCGGCTTTGCCGGCGGGCGCCATCCCAGGTTGCTCGGATCGGATGTGCGCGAGGGTTGGCCGGAAGTCGCGGACTTCAACGACAACGTCGTCCGGACGGTCTTCAGGCAGGGTCGGACCCTGTCCTACAAGGACCAGGAACTCACGCTCAATCGGGGTGGGGGCCCCGCCCAGGTTTGGATGAACCTCGACTACTCGCCAGTCATCGGCGAGAACGGCACGCCCCTCGGCGTCATCGCGATCGTCGTCGAAACGACCGAAAAGGTGGCGGCCGACCGGCAGTTGCGTGACGAACGGCTGCGCCTGCAGCAAATGTATGAGCAGGCACCGTCTTTCATGGCGATGCTGGAGGGGCCTGAGCATCGCTTCACACTGGTGAACGAGGCCTATCAGGAGTTGATCGGCCACCGCGACGTTCTCGGCAAACCTGTCGCCGAGGCGCTGCCGGACGCCGCCGAACAGGGCTATATCCGCATTCTGGACGAGGTGTTCGTCAGCGGCCGCGCGTTCCGCTCGTCGGGCGCGCGCTTCGACGTGCAGCCTCCCAACGGCGGCGCCCCGCAGACGCGCTTCGTCGACTTCGTCTTCCAGCCGATCGCCGATGCCATTGGCACGATCACCGGCATCTTCGTCGATGGCATCGACGTCACCGATCGTATCGTCGCGCAGGAAACGATCCGCGCCAGCGAGGCGCAGTTTCGCACCTTCGCCCAGGCCATGCCCAACCATGTCTGGACCGCACTCCCGAACGGTCCGCTCGACTGGTTCAACGAGCGCGTCGGCGAATACAGCGGCCGCGAGCCGCAGGAACTGCTCGGCACCGGATGGGTCGAGATCGTGCATCCCGACGACCGCACGGACGCCGCAGCCCAATGGCAGGCCGCCCTCGCTGCGGGCGAGAAATACCAGACCGAGTTCCGCATTCGCAGCGCGGCCGGTGAATATCGCTGGCACCTTGTCCGCGCCCTGCCGATCCGCTCCGATGCCGGCGAAATCCTGCGCTGGATCGGCACCAACACCGATATTCACGAGCAGAAACTGGCCGAGGTCGAGACCGTCCGGGACCGTGACAGGCTGTGGACGCTGTCGCAGGAGCTCATGCTGGTCTGCGACTATGAAGGCGTCGTCACCGCCGTGAACCCGTCCGCCACCCGCCTGCTCGGCTGGAGCGAATGCGAGATGGTCGGCAAGACCCTGTCGGATTTCGTCCATCCCGACGACATCGCCAGAACAGCGGCTGAAGTCGGAAAGCTCTCCGAGGGAGCGACGACGCTTGCCTTCGAGAACCGCTACCTCTGCAAGGATGGCAGCTATCGCTTGCTCGACTGGACCGCCGTCCCCGATGCCGGGCGCATCCACGCAATCGGCCGCGATATCACCGAGGAGCGCCGGCTCGCGCGCGACCGCGACCGCATCTGGAACCTCTCCCCGGTGCTCAAGGTCGTGGCGTCGCGCGCGGGTGTCGTCTCGGCCGTCAATCCGTCCTGGACCAACGTGCTGGGCTGGCAACCGGACGAGACGATCGGACGCAACATCGTCGAATTCGTCGAGTCCGAGGATCGCGACGCGGCAACCGCACGCCTGGCGCGCGTGAGCACCGGGGGCACGATCATGAGTTCGGAAAGCGTGCTCGTCACGCGCGACGGCGGGCGGCGGCGTATCGCCTGGACGAGCGTCCCCGATGCCGACACCATCTACGCCTTCGGGCGCGACATCACCGCCGAGACGGAGGCCGCCGCCGCGCTGGCCAGCAGCGAGGCGGCGCTGCGCCAGGCCCAGAAGATGGAGGCGATCGGCCAGCTCACCGGCGGCGTCGCCCATGACTTCAACAACCTGCTCCAGGTCGTCAGCGGCAATCTCCAGCTGCTGTCGCGAGATATCGCCGGGAACGAGAAGGCCGGCCGCCGCATCCACAATGCGATGGAAGGCGTTGCCCGCGGCTCCCGCCTCGCCTCGCAGTTGCTCGCCTTCGGACGGCGCCAGCCGCTCGCGCCGAAGGTCATCAATCTCGGCAAGCTCATCCGCGGGATGGACGAGATGCTGAGGCGCGCGCTTGGCGAGGCGGTCGAGATCGAAAGCGTCGTCGCCGGCGGACTCTGGAACACCCTCGTCGATCCCGGCAATGTCGAGAACGCCCTGCTCAATCTCGCGATCAACGCCCGCGACGCGATGGAAGGCAGCGGCAAGCTGACGATCGAGGCCGGCAACGCCGTCCTCGACAGCGCCTATGCCCGTCTCCATCCGGATGTCGTGCCGGGTCGCTATGTCATGCTGGCCGTGACCGATACCGGCTCGGGCATCCCGGCCGACATCGTCGACAAGGTCTTCGACCCCTTCTTCAGCACCAAGCCGGAAGGCAAGGGCACAGGCCTCGGCCTCTCCATGGTCTACGGCTTCGTCAAGCAGTCCGGCGGCCACGTCAAGATCTACAGCGAGCCCGGTGAGGGCACCACGATCCGGCTCTATCTGCCGCGCTCGGGCGACAGCGAGGACGAGCTCGTCTCCCTCGATTCCGGCCCCATTGCCGGTGGAACCGAGACCATCCTCGTCGCCGAGGACGACAAGGGCGTCCGCGAGACCGTGATCGAGACGCTGACCGATCTCGGCTACCGGGTGCTTCAGGCCCCGGACGCCAAATCCGCGCTCGCCATCGTGGAAAGCGGCATCCCGATCGACCTGCTCTTCACCGATGTGGTGATGCCGGGCCCGATGAAGAGCACCGAGCTCGCCCGCAAGGCGGTCGAGCGCATTCCCGGCATCAGTGTCCTGTTCACCTCCGGCTATACCGAGAACTCGATCGTCCACGAAGGCCGCCTCGACGAAGGCGTCGAGCTGCTGAGCAAGCCCTACTCTCTTGAGCAACTGGCCCGGAAGGTCCGCCACCAGCTCGCCAATGCGGCCCAGCGCCGGCAGGCGACGAGCCCCGCAGAGCCTTTGCAGCCGGCTCCGGCCGCAGCCGAAAAGCTCACCGTCCTGCTCTGCGAGGATGATGCGCTGATCGCCATGGCCACGGTCGACATGCTGGAAGAGCTCGGCCATTCCGTGCTCGAAGCCGGCACGGCGCGAGCCGCCCTCGACGTCCTCGACAAGACCGAAGTCGACATCCTGCTCACCGATGTCGGCCTGCCGGACATGCCGGGCACCGCGCTCGTCGAGAAGGCGCGCGCGGCGCGGCCGAGCTTGCCCGTGATCTTCGCGACGGGCCATTCCCGCGTCGAAGGAGCCGAGGCGAACGCCCGCACCGCCCTCGTGGTCAAGCCGTACCGGCAAATGGACCTGGAGGCGGCCATCGCCAGGGTGATGAACGCCGCAGCCGAGGGAGGCTGAGCGGTCGGGATCGACCCGGCAGCTTCGCCGCAAAGGAACCTCAGCCCCTGCCGGTCGGCATCTTCGCTCCGGCGAAGAAGTCGCCCCAGATCTCGGGCAGGCGCCTTCATAACGGATCCGGCTCGCCTTGAAGGCGCCCGGCGTGGTGTCGTCGAGCGCCTCCCATGCGATCGGCATCGCGGCGGCGGCACCCCGGCACCCGGATCGAATAGGGCGCGATCGCGATCGCGCTTCGGCCATTGCGAACAAAACACGAAACGTGGTCGAATCCGCATCATGCTCGCGCTCGATTCGGTCCTGCCCACTCCCGGCTACCTCGATGCCCTGAACCCTGCCCAGCGGCGGGCGGTCACGCATGGACAGCCCGGCCAGGCGGCGTCCCCCCTGCTCGTCATCGCCGGCGCGGGCTCGGGCAAGACCAACACTCTGGCCCACCGTGTCGCGCATCTGATCGTCAGCGGCGCCGATCCCCACCGCATCCTGCTGATGACATTCTCGCGCCGGGCTGCCGCGGAGATGACGCGCCGCGTCGAGCGCATCGCGCGCAAGGTGCTGGGCGAGAGCGCCGCTGCGTTCGCGGAAGCCCTGACCTGGGCCGGTACCTTTCACGGCATCGGCTCGCGCCTGCTGCGCGACTGCGCCGAGCAGATCGGGCTAGACCCCGCCTTCACGATCCATGACCGGGAAGACGCCGCCGACCTGATGAACCTCGTCCGTCACGAACTCGGCTTCTCGAAGACGCAGACACGCTTCCCGACCAAGGGCACCTGTCTTGCGATTTATTCCCGCTGCGTGAACGCCGAACTGCCGATCGAAACCGTGCTCGGCCGCAGTTTTCCCTGGTGCGTCGCCTGGGCGGCCGAATTGCGCGAGCTTTTCGCAGCCTATGTCGAGGCCAAGCAGCGGCAAAACGTCCTCGATTACGACGATCTCCTGCTTTACTGGGCCCAGACCATGGCCGATCCCGACCTCGCAGCCGGAATCGGCGCGCGCTTCGACCATGTCATGGTGGACGAGTATCAGGACACCAACCGGCTGCAGTCCTCGATCCTGCTGGCGATGAAGCCGGACGGCCGCGGCCTGACCGTGGTTGGCGACGACGCGCAGTCGATCTACTCCTTCCGCGCCGCCACGATCCGCAACATTCTCGACTTCCCGGCCGCGTTCTCGCCGCCGGCCGAGATCGTCACCCTCGACCAGAACTACCGTTCGACCGGCGCGATCCTCGCGGCCGCCAACGGCGTCATCGATCTCGCATCGGAGCGCTTCACCAAGAACCTCTGGACCGACCGCGCAAGCGGCGCCCCACCCCGCCTCGTCACCATCCGCGACGAGGCCGACCAGGCCCGCTTCATTGCCGAACGCGTGCTGCAGAACCGAGAGGAAGGCTCGCTCCTGAAGCAGCAGGCGGTCCTGTTCCGGGCCTCGCATCACAGCGGCCCGCTCGAAATCGAGCTGACGCGGCGAAACATTCCCTTCGTCAAGTTCGGCGGCCTGAAATTCCTCGATGCCGCCCATATCAAGGACCTGCTGGCCCTGCTGCGCTTCGTCGAGAACCCGCGCGACCGCGTCGCCGGCTTCCGTATCCTTCAACTCCTGCCCGGCGTCGGGCCAACCTCGGCCCAGCGCGTGCTCGACCATGTCGCGGGGGCAGCCGATCCGCTCGCAGCCCTGCGGGATGTCCCCGCACCGCCGCGTGCCGGCGAGGACTGGCCCGGTTTCCTCGCCGCGATCGCCGATCTGCACGGCACCGGCACCAGCTGGCCCGCCGACATCGCCCGCGCCCGACACTGGTACGAGCCGCATCTCGAGCGCATCCACGAGGATGCGACGACGCGGCAGGCCGACCTCGTCCAGCTTGAGCAGATCGCCGGCGGCTATCCCTCGCGCGAGCGCTTCCTGACCGAACTGACGCTCGACCCGCCTGACGCGACCAGCGACCAGCCGGGCGTGCCGCATCTCGACGAGGACTATCTGATCCTCTCCACCATCCACTCGGCCAAGGGCCAGGAATGGAAATCTGTCTTCGTCATGAACGTCGTCGACGGCTGCATCCCGATCGATCTCGCCCTCGGCTCGCCCGACGAACTCGAAGAGGAACGGCGCCTGCTCTATGTCGCGATGACCCGCGCCCGGGACGATCTGAACCTGATGGTGCCGCAGCGCTTTTTCACCCATGGCCAGTCGAGCACCGGCGACCGGCACGTCTACGCCAACCGCACCCGCTTCATTCCGAACCTGCTGCTTTCCCGCTTCGAGCAGATCGCGTGGCCTCGCCTCGCGGCATCGGGACGGGAACGCAGTGCCGTCGCCGGTCCCAGAATCGATATCCGGGCGCAGATGCGCGGCATGTGGCGCTGACCGCGTCCGTTATGCCGTTGTCGGAACCGGGCGCGTCTCGTCGACCGTGATCGCGAACAGGCCGACATCGGTCGCCGCGCTGCGGAAGCCACCCTCGCAATAGCAGAGATAGAACTCCCAGAGCCGGCGGAAGGCCTCGTCGAAGCCGAGCGGACTGATCGACTGCCACTGAACCAAAAAGCGCCGGCGCCACTCCTGCAATGTCAGCGCGTAACTGTCACCGAAGGAGACCAGCTCCGCCAGGCTGAGGCCGGCCGCAGCGATCTGCTCGCGCATCGCGCTCTGCGAGGGCAAGAGCCCGCCCGGGAAGATGTAGTGCTGGATGAAGTCGGCGCCGCTCGCATAGGAAGCGAAGCGGCTGTCCTCGATCGTGATCGCCTGCAGCACGATCCGACCGTCGGACTTAAGGCAATTGCGCAATGTCGCGAAATAGCTCGGCCAGAACGCACGTCCGACCGCCTCGATCATCTCGATCGAGACGATGCGGTCGAACTGCCCCGTGACGTCGCGATAATCCTGCAGGCGCAGGTCGACACTGTCAGACAGCCCCGCCGTCTCGATGCGGTCGCGGGCATAGGCGAGCTGTGACGGCGACAGCGTTATGCCCGTGACATGGCAGCCCTCGCGCGCCAGCCTCTCGGCCAGCGCACCCCAGCCACAGCCGATTTCGAGCACGCGCTCGCCGCCCTTGAGTTGCAGCCGCGCGACGATCAGATCGAGCTTGGCCGCCTGCGCCTGCTCCAGCGTCTGGCCCGGCTGGGTGTAGAGCGCCGACGAATAGGTCATGCTCTCGTCGAGCCACTTGGCGTAGAAAGCATTGCCCAGATCGTAATGCGCGGTGATGTTGCGGGCGCTGCCACGGCGCGTATTGGCCCGACCCAGATGCAGCACGCGGTTGAGCAACCGCGCCGGCCAGGAGCCCGAGATCAGGGCCCTGAGCGTGTGGTCGTTCACCGCCGCAAGCTCGATCACCGCCGTCATGTCGGGGCTGCTGAAATCGCCATCGCGATAGGCTCTGGCGAAGCCGATGTCGCTTTGCAGCAAGAGCCGCCGGATCGCGCGCCAGCGATGGAGCACGATCACGGCTTCCGGGCCCCGCTCCGGCGCCTGCTGCACCATCGCCACGCCATCGGGCGTCACGACCGTGAGACGGCCCCGTGCCAGACGGGTCATCAGCTTGCCCAGAAACATCTGCGAGAGCCCGAGACTCCGGCCCGGCGGCCGTGTCGCGCGATGGTCGGGAATCTCCGCTTGCGTATCCCGTAATGTCATAGCCGTCTCGCCGATCGTCTCTGAACGCCGTCCCGGTATGCCGCTGGATTGTACAGGGCAGGCCTCGCCCGCACCATCTGCCGCAGATTGGAACCTGCATTGAATACGCTGCATGGAGGCAAACGGATCGGCGCCTCCGGCAGATCTCCTCGATCGCTCCTAGCTGCTCCGCTTGCCAAACGCGTCGACCCGGTCGATCGCCCACATCGTGAAGCGCGCCATCGGCCGCCGCAGCACCGGCACGTCGGAGGCGACCAGCATGAGGCCGAGCGGCAGCATCCAAACCCCGAGCACTGGCAGGAAGGAGAAGACCCCGCCGACGACCAGCGCAACGCCGGACGGCACCCGGACCCAGCGCGAGGCCGGGTGGCGCAGCCAGCGCAGCTTGGTTGCGACGCGCGGCGGCAGGCTTCGCTCGAGGCGCTTGAACGCCACGCGAAGCTCCTGCCGCCCTGCGGAATTGGCCATGATGTGTCCGTGCGAATGGAAAGGAGTGGCGCTTTCAGTGGGCCAGGTCGTCAGCGGGCCAGGTCGCGTAACGGGCGAGGACATCAGCGAATTCGGGATGCCGGCGGGCCCAGTCCGCGACGAAGGAACAGGCCGGCACGATCCGGCGTCCCGTCGCGCGCGCATTCTCGAACATTCCGAGGGCCAGACGCGAACCCAGCCCCTGGCCGTTGAACGCAGCCGGGACCTCCGTATGCGTCACGATCAGCCTGTCGCCGTCGCGGCGGAACATCGCGAAGGCCTGCCCGCCGGGGAACGTCATCTCGAAACGGTTGCCCGCGACGTTCTCGATCACCGGCTTGGCCTGATACGCGTCCATCATCATCCTCGTCCGAGCTACAACTCCGCTCATCGCGGGTTGCTCCGGGCAACCGCGCCACCCGGCAGCATCAGATAGGGGCGGCATGCACATGAGCCAACATGCACATGAGCCACCCTCATGCGTCCTGAAGCCGCGCAACCGCGCCGCACGCGCCCGGATCCGATCGGCGGCCTACGTCCGGCGCGCCGTCAGCACGAACATCGGCACGCCGCCTGGATAGGGCGGCGTCGCGAACAGGTGCTGCCAGGACAGCGCCTCACCGAAGCCGGCATCGGTCAGCATCTGGCGGGCCAGCGTCTCCGTCAGCCCGTCATGCAGCGGCAGGCACGCTGCAAGCTCCGGCTGATAGGTCGAGCGGTATTGCGGCGCGACCGACCAGAGCCCGTCGGAGACCAGCACCATTCCGCCCGACCGCAGGATCCGATGTGCCTGCAGCAGGCCATCCATCGGCCGCTCCAGCGTCCACAGCACATTGCGCAACGTCACGATGTCGGCCGAGGCCGGTGCGATCGCCGCCTCGTCGATCACCGCCGTCTCGAAAGCGACGTCGAGATGTGCCGCCCGCGCGGCGGCCCGCGCCACCGTCAGCATCCCCTGCGAGCCGTCATAGCCCGTGACGCGATGGCCGAGCGAGGCGGCGATCAGGGCACAGGCGCCGGTGCCGGTCCCGAGATCCACGACATCCTTTGGCCCTTCGGCCTCGAAAGCGGCCTCCAGCACCTCACGCCAGATCTCCCGTTGCGCAACATGGGAGGCGACACCGTCGAATTGCGGCGCCCGCGCACTCCAATAGGCCGTGACGGCATCCTGTGTCATCCCGCTCAGGCCGCAGCCCCCTCATCGGACGGGTCGATCAGATATTCGATATGGCGCCGGCCCGAGGCTCCCTCGCGGATGCTGACGGCGACGCCGAACACCCGCGCGATCAGCGCCTCGGTCAGCACCTCCGGCGGCGCGCCCGACGCCACCACCCTGCCCTCGTGCAGCACCGCGATCTCGTCGCAGAACAGCGATGCAAGATTGAGGTCGTGCAAGGCGAGGATGCAGGTCACGCCGAGCCGCCGCAGCAACGCCAGAATCGAGAGCTGGTGCTGGATGTCGAGATGATTGGTCGGCTCGTCGAGGATGAGTTCGCGCGGCTCCTGCGCCAGCGCACGCGCGATATGGACGCGCTGGCGCTCGCCGCCCGACAGCGTGTGCCAAAGCTGGTCATGCCGCTCGCTCATATCGACGCGCGCGAGTGCCGCCTCGACCGCCGCCTCGTCGGCATCCGTCCAGGACGCGAGCGCGCTGCGATGCGGTGTCCGTCCGAGCTTGACCACATCGCAAACCGAAAGCTGCACCTCGGTCGAAGCTTGCTGCTCGACGAAGGCGAGCCGCTTCGCGAGATCGCGACGCGCCATCGTGGCAAGGTCGCGATCGTCGAGCGTCACGACGCCGCTCTCGACCTTGCGCAGCCGGCAGAGCAGCCGCAGCAGGCTCGACTTGCCCGAGCCGTTGGGGCCAATCAGCCCGAGGATACGACCGGGTTCGGCCCGCAGCGTCACACCGTCGACGATCATCCGCCGCGCCGCGCTCCAGCGGACGTCATGGGCTGCGAGCGTCATACCGGGCGCCTCGCGCGGTAGAGGATCAGCGCGAAGGCCGGCGCACCGAACAGCGCGGTGACGACGCCGATCGGCAGGATCTGCTGCGGAACGAGAATGCGCGACAGGATGTCGGCAAGGATCATGAAGATCGCGCCGATCACCAGGCAGGCCGGCAGCAGCCGCGCATGCGCCGGCCCGACCAGGAACCGCGCCGCATGGGGGATGACCAGCCCGACGAAGCCGACCGTGCCGACGATGCTGACCATGGTCGCGGTCATCACCGCCGTCGTCGCAAACAGCACGATCCGCACCCGCGTGACCGCGACGCCGAGCGAGGCCGCCGCATCCGCCCCGAAGGCGAAAGCGTCGAGCACCTTGGCGTGCAGCATGCAGACGCCAAAGCAGATCAACGCGACCGGCGTCGCGACCCAGACATCCGGCCAGCGCACACCGCCGAAATTGCCGAGCAGCCAGAACATCACGCCGCGCGCCTGCTCGGCATTCGCGAGCGTCGTGACGATGGTTGCCGTCGCAGCATTGAAGAGCTGGGAACCGGCAACGCCCGCCAGGATCACGCGGTCGCTCGAACCGCCCGCCCCCGTCGCCAGCAGCGCGACCACGAGCAGCGCCACGACGGCGCCGAGGAAGGCCCCGCCCGAGATCGTCAGCACCGCGCCCCCGAAACCGAGGATCATCACCGCGACCGCCCCCGTCGAGGCGCCAGCCGAGATGCCGAGGATATAGGGCTCGGCCAGCGGATTGCGCAGCAGCGCCTGCAAGATCGCGCCCGACAGGGCCAGCGTGCCGCCGCAGAGCGCTGCCAGCAGTGCACGGCTTAAGCGGTAATCGAAGATGACGCCCTGCTGGATCGCGCTGACCGGATAGCCGAGATCGAACATCCCGTTGCCAAGCGCCTGGAAGGCGGTCGACAGCGGAATCTGCATCTCGCCGATGGTGACGGCGAGCGTGATCGCGGTCACCAGCGCCAGCAGCGCCGAGAGTACGATCGCGATCCGTGCCGGCCAGTTCGGCTCGATCGGTGCGTGGCTCACCTGGCGAACCCGAAGCTCTGGATAGCGTTGGCCAGCGCCTCGATGCCATCGACCGTATCGAGGCCGGCGCGGGTGGCGCCGACATCCATCACGACGATCCGGTTGCGGCGCACGGCGTCGAGCTTGCTGGCGACCGCATCCGTCCTGAGAAAATTCAGTTTCAGGTCTATATCGTCGGCTGGAAAGCGGCGCCGGTCCATCTTGACCACGACGATGACGGCGGGATTGCCGACAGCCACGCTTTCCCAGCCGACGAGCGGCCATTCCTCATTGGTGGTGATGATGTTGCGCGCCCCGAGCTTGGCCAGGATATAGGCCGGAACGCCATTCTTACCGGCCAGGAAGGCATCGCCCTTGACGTCCTTGCTCGAGAACCAGACGGTGACTGGGATGTCCTTGGCCGCATTGCCCGCGACAGCCGCCACGGCCTTCGCCTCACGCGCCTTGAGTTCCGCGATCAGCGCTTCGGCCCGGTCCGCGACATCGAACACCAGCCCGAACTCGCGGATGTTGCGATAGACCAGTTCCATGGTGAACATCTGCGTGCGGATGCCGTCGCCGGCACCGGAATTATCCTTGCCGACGCAATCGGACGGCGAGACATAGGCTGGCACCTTCAGCTTCGCGAACTGGTCGCGCTTGCCGACGATGCCGTTGGGGCCGACATGCCATTCGAACATCGCGGTGACGAGATCGGGCTCCTGCGCGACGACGGCCTCGAAGCTCGGATCGTTATCGGACAGCCGCTTCACCCCGGCATTCGCCGCCTCGAAGCGCTTCGCCACCGGGCTGAACCAGACGGCGGTGCCGACGACCCGGTCGCCGAGACCCAGCGCGTAGAGGATTTCGGTCTGGGTCTGACCGATTGCGACGACGCGCTTCGGCGCCTTCTCGAAGGTGACCTGATGCCCGCAATTCTCGACCGTCACCGGATAGCGCGTCGCTTCGGCGCGGGCCGAGGCGACGCCCCCGGCGAGAAACGACAGGGCAAGGGCGAACGCGCGCAGGGAATGGCGCAGGCCACGGGCAGATCGGGTCATCATGAAATCCGGCTTGAAACGTAGGCAGGACGGCGCGACAGCGCGCGCCGCGGCGGGTTCAACGCCTACATGAAATGTAATAACATTACAATTTCTCATGCCATCAGCAAGCGGCACCGTGTGCCCGGATTGCCCGCCATACTGCTGGCTGTTTGAAAAAGACGTCTGCATCATCGCTAACCCCGTGACGATTGAGGGGCATGCGACGGGCGCGCGCGAGGAGCCTTCGGGGATTTGAAGGCCCGGCCCGTTCGCGCACGACCGATCAGGACACCCCGCCCGAAAGACCGTTCAGTCGATCAGGGCAGGTCTCCTGGCTCGCGGGTCGGGGCCTGTTCCGCCCGGCCTTCCCGGCGCAGGGTGCGCCAGTGGACAATGGACAGAGAGCTCGCCGCTTACAGTTGCGGGGGCAGCCTCGGCTTCGGCGCTGAACGCCTCACCGAATTCCCTCTTAGCTTCGGCCGAAAACGACCGAAGAACCTTGATCAAGATTCACGATAGAGGCGCAGCAGCCGCCGTCAAGGCCATGGGAACAAACACAGCAGCGGGTGAACGAACACCGCACCCGGCGCATCATGCGCTCAGGTTGGAGCCCGGCTCAGTGCCGCGTCCCGCTGCTGAACGCACCGCCGCGCAGCTTGTCCGGCAGGGCTTCGGCGAAGACGGCTGTCGCCTCCTCGCCATAAGTCTCAACCAGCGTGCGGAAGGCAGCGAAGAGCGCTGCATGAGCCAGCGCGTCGCTGTCCAGCCCGTCCTGCTGGGCCTCGGCGAAAGCGTCCTCGACATAGCCATAGGCGACGCGGCGCGCGTCGTGGCTCTCCTCGGCGAGGGTGAGGTCAAGCGGCAGGTCGTCGGAAATGATGGACATGAAGGCGAGGGCTCTGCGGCTTGCTTGAACGGGCTCGTTATCGCGCGAATGCTTGTCTTGCCTGGCGCGAATCGTGCCAGTTCCGGCCCGCTTCGCGACGATCGACGTCATCTGAAACATAGGCCGTGCCAGAGCGGGACGCTACCGTGCCCTTTAGGAAAGGTTAACGCAGCCGGGCAAATCGCGCGGGAAAATTCAGTTCGGCGCGCCCTGTCACCTATCCGCCATAGCGGCCGGCCAATGCGCGAGCGAGGCGCTCGCCCTCCCCCGCCAGGCGCGTCGAAGCCTCCTGGCTGCCGTCGGTGCAGGCGCGGTGCGTCTGCGAATAGGCCCGGAAGCCGCGGTTATAGGCGCTGGTCAGGCGCTCGCGCCGCACCGGCGTCCGGCCTTCGGCCTCGACCAGGGCGGTCATGCGGTTGCGCCAGTCCTGCGCTTCCTTGCCGGCACAGAGCGTGCGGAGATAGGCCAGCGACCCCATGATCTCGGCGAGCTTCAGCAGTTGCGGCTCGTAGGGCGGTGGTGGCGGCTCGGGCGCTGGAGCGGGTTCGGCCGGCTTCGCCGCGGCCGGTGGGCGCTGCTGCGCCAGCGCTGCGCCGGTTGGCACCCCCGCCAGCAGCAGCGCGAGCAGGCACAGCGCGGCCCGCCTCATGCGTCGCCTCCGGCTTCGATCAGGATGCCGCGGGCGCGGCGCAGCACATCCGCGAGTTCGCGCGTCGTCGGCAGGCCGCCAAGCCTGAGCGGATCGGCCCACATCACCGCGCCGGCTTCCGGGCCGGTCTGTGGCTCGCCGGAAAGCCATTCCCCGACGAAGGAAGCGACGACGAAATGATGCGTGATCTCGCCCGCCGCATCGCGGCCGAAGATTTCGACATGGCGGTTGAAGCCGAGAATGCGGGCCGAGACGCCGACCTCCTCCTCCAGCTCGCGCAGCGCGGCCTGTTCGAGCGTCTCGCCGGCCTCCACCTTGCCGCCCGGCAGCGACCAGAGCTGGTCGGCCGGCGGCTTCGTCCGCGTCGCGAGCAGCACCTTGCCGTGCCTGAAGACCGCAACCGATGCCGCCAGCACGGGGCGGGCCGGCGCCTTGCCCGTCACCGGGAAGCGGATGACCTGCCCGCTCCCGCCGCTCATCGCCGGCGGCCCGGCTTCATACGTGCTGCCCGCCATTGATGTGCAGTTCCGCGCCGGTGACGTAGCTCGAGGCATCGGTGCAGAGGAAATGGATCGCGCGGGCGACCTCCTCGGTCTTGCCGAGACGGCCCATCGGCAGGGTCGCGACGATCTTCTCTGTGCCGGGCGAGAGGATCGCGGTATCGATCTCGCCGGGCGAAATCGAATTGACCCGGATGCCAAGCGGGCCGAAATCCGAGGCCATCTCGCGCGTCAGGCTGGCGAGCGCCGCCTTCGAGGTCGCATAGGCCGCGCCGGCGAAGGGATGGACGCGCGAGCCGGCGATCGAGGTGACGTTGACGATCGTGCCCTTCGCCGCCGTCAATTCGTCGAGCAGGCCGCGCGCCAGCATGATCGGGGCGAAGAAATTGACCTGGAAGACCTTGTGCCAGTCGTTGAAGGAGGTCGTCGCCGCGCCGAGTCGTTCCCCACCCGGCCCCTTGGGCGAGATGCCGGCATTATTGACCAGCGCGTTGAGCTTGCCGCCCTCGGCCGCCAGCCGCTTCTTGATCTCGGCGATGCCGCGCATCGTGTCCTCGGGGTCGCCGAGATCGATCTGGACATGGTCGTCGGCGCCCGACGGCCAGGGACATTTGTCGGAGAAGGCCTGCCGCGAGCAGGACAGGATCCGCCAGCCCGCCATCGCGAACTGCATGACGGTCGCATGGCCGATGCCGCGGCTCGCCCCCGTCAGCAGCATCACCGGGCGCTTGCCCGCCTCGGTCTTAGGGAAATCGAATTTTGGCATCGCCATCTGGCTTCGTGTCCTCACGGATAAAGGCGGGCACGCGCCCAGGGCTCGCCAGCACGCGGCCGGCGGAAGACGACGCGGTCATGAAGGCGGAAAGCTCCGTCCTTCCAGAATTCGAGATAGACCGGCGTGATGCGAAAGCCGGTCCAGTGCGGCGGGCGCGGGATCGCGCCCAGCCCGAATTTGGCGACCTGGACCGCGACCGCCTTCTCCAGTGCGAAGCGGCTCTCCAGCGGGCGCGACTGCTGCGACGCCCAGGCGCCGATCCGGCTGTCGCGCGGGCGAGATTGAAAATAGGCATCGGCCATCTCGTCGCTGACGACGGAGACAGGACCGCGAATCCGGATCTGGCGGCGCAGGCTCTTCCAGTGGAACAGGGCGGCGGCCTTGGGCTGGCCGAGCAGTTCCTCGCCCTTCTGGCTCTGCGTGTTGGTGTAGAAGACGAAATCCTCGCCGTCGCGCCCGTTCAGCAGCACCATGCGGCTGTTGGGCATGCCTTCGGCATCGACGGTGGAGAGCGCCATGGCATGAGGGTCGTTGGGCTCGCTCGTCTTGGCCTCTTCGAACCAGTCATGGAACAGCGCGAAAGGATCCTGTTCCTGCGTGAAGTCACCGCTCGTTAACCGTTCCACGTGTCTAATCCTCGGTGCATCTGGGGTGTTGCGTTTGGGCGAGCGCGAGCGGTGATCTTGGTCAAGTCGGGACGACTATATAGGGCAGCGACCGGGGCGTTCCAAAGCCTTCCGCAGCGCGCCTCCGCCATGCGCCGGCTCGCTGCCGCCAGCGCTGCCTGTCTGGGCCTCGCCGCAGCCGGATGCTCCGTCTCTTTTCCGATTCTGGGCCTCTCGAGCAAGGCCGAGGACGACGTCGCCACGACCTCCTCGGTGCTGCCGGCGCGAGGCTCCAGCAAGCCCGGCCCCCTCGCCTCGCTTTCCTCCGAACTCGGCCCCGAGGACCTGCGACGGGCCGATGGCGCGATGGCCGTGGCGCTCGATCCACAGGGTAACGGCGCCGCGGTCTCCTGGGACAACCCGCAAAGCGGGGTGAAGGGCTCCTTCATCCCCGTAGGTGGCCCGTTCCTGCGCTCGGACGAGATCTGCCGCGCCTTCATCGCCAGCGTCCAGACGCAGACCAAACCTTCCAAACTGCAGGGCACGGCCTGCCGGCCCTCGGGCGGGGAATGGCTGGTCAAGGATATGGAGCCCTGGAAGGGCGCGACCTGACGGCGGCCAAAGCCGCGCGGCCTCGATCATGCGCGACCGCCTGTTGCGTTCAGGCCACACCATTCCCAGATAAGGCTCTTGAGATCAGAGTTGGCTCCGGCGCGCCCGGGCCGGCCCGTCAGCATTGCCAATGGGGTTCATGAATGCGCGACCCGTATCAGATTCTGGGTGTCGCCCGCACGGCGAGCGAGGCGGATATCAAGAAGGCCTATCGCCGCCGCGCCAAGGATCTGCATCCTGACCGCAACCAGGACGATCCCAAGGCGCAGGACCGCTTTTCAGAGCTCAACGGCGCCTATGAGATCGTCGGCGACGAGACCAAGCGCAAGCAGTTCGACCGCGGCGAGATCGACGCCGAGGGCAAGCCCAAATTTCAGGGCTTCGAGGGCATGGGCGCCGGGCGCGGCGGCCGGGCCGGCGGATTCGAGTTCAATTTCGGCCAGGGCGGCGGCCACCCCTTCGGCGCCGGCAGCGCAGGCGGAGGTGCGGGTGCGGGCGCGGGCTTCGATCCGGCAGACATCTTCGGCTCGCTGTTCGGCGATGCCGCAAGGCGCGCCGGCAAGACCCGCCCCGAGGCGCAAAAGCCCCCGGAGCAGAGTTTCACGCTCGAGGTGACGCTGGCCCAGGCGGTGACCGGCGCAACGCGGCGCGTCAGGTTGCCGGGCGGACGCGAGGTCGAGGTCACGATCCCCGAGGGCGTCGCCGACGGCAAGGTGATGCGGCTGCGCGGACTCGGCCAGACCGATCCATTTTCCGGCCAGGCCGGCGACGTGTTGATGACGATCAAAGTCAGGCCTGATTCGCGCTTCACCGTGGAAGGCAATGATTTGCGTACCCGGGTGCCGGTGCCGCTCGCCAGGGCGATCCTCGGCGGGCCGCTGCATGTGCCGACCCTGACCGGCACCGTCGAGATGAAGATTCCGCCGCTGACCGGCACGACCAAGTCGTTTCGCCTGCGTGGCAAGGGTCTCAAGGGCGAAGCGGGCAAGGTCGGCGATCTCTTCGTCGCCATCGACATCGAGATGCCGGAGAACGATGCCGAACTGACCGCGCTGATGAAGGCGCGGACGGAGTAACGCGGATCGGCCAGACGCCGTTCGGTCCGTCCGCGCCGTCCCGGGGCGCCGCGGAAGCGGCACCTCGGAAGATCCTCGGGTGCGTGCGGACAGGCCTTCCCGAGTCCCTTTCGAGACGCGATGGTCCGGAGCGCTCTTCGCGATGAAGCCCGGGGAACGTGCGTGCGATGGCGCGTTTGCGCCAAAACCGGTTTCCACTTTTGGCCGCCATGTTCTAAGAGACCCCTCGACTTTATCCAGTTCGCGGGTCCCAGATGCCTGATTCCAATGCCGTCGCCCGGCCGACCGCCAATCTTCTCAAGGGCAAGCGGGGCCTCGTCATGGGCGTCGCCAACAACCGCTCGATCGCCTGGGGCATCGCCAAGGCCGCCGCCGATGCCGGCGCCGAGCTCGCCTTCACCTATCAGGGCGATGCGCTCAAGAAGCGCGTCGAGCCGCTGGCGAAGGAACTCGGCGGCCATGTCGTCGGCCATTGCGACGTCACCGACGGCGCCTCCATCGACGCCGTCTTCGCCGAGGTCGAGAAGCTCTGGGGCAAGCTCGACTTCGTCGTCCACTGCATCGCCTTCTCCGACAAGGACGAGCTGACCGGGCGCTATGTCGAGACCAGTGAGGCGAACTTCACCAAGTCGCTGCTGATCTCCTGCTACTCCTTCACCGCCGTCACACAGCGCGCCGAGAAGCTGATGACCGATGGCGGCTCGATGCTGACACTGACCTATTACGGCGCCGAGAAATGGATGCCGCATTACAACGTCATGGGCGTCGCCAAGGCCGCACTCGAATCGAGCGTGCAGTATCTCGCCGCCGATCTCGGTCCCTCGAAGATCCGCGTCAACGCGATCTCGGCCGGGCCGATCAAGACGCTGGCCGCCTCGGGCATCGGCGATTTCCGCTATATCCTGCGCTGGAACGAGTACAACTCGCCGTTGCGCCGCACGGTCACGATCGAGGAGGTCGGCGAGACGGCCGTATTCCTGGTCTCCGACATGTCGCGCGGCATCACCGGCGAAATTCTGCATGTCGATGCGGGCTACCATGTCGTCGGCATGAAGGTGCCGACCGCGCCCGACATCTCGCTCGACAAGGGCGACTGAACTAGCCTGCCAGCAGACCCTTCAATCGATCCGTCGCGACACCGTCGCGGCGGATCGATTCGTCTGTGACGGCTTCGAGCAGGGCCACGACGGCTCGCCCCCCGATTTGAAGTTCCGGCGCGATCTCCGCCAGCGGTGCCAGCACGAAGGCGCGCTCGGCGATGCGCGGATGCGGAATTTGCAGACCCGGTTCGTCGATCGTCTCGCCGCCATAGCTCAGGATGTCGATGTCGATCGTCCGGGGCCCCCAGCGCTCGCGCCGCTCGCGGCCGCCGGCACGCTCCAGTTTGAGGCACGCCGCCAGCAACGCGCGCGCCGGCATCTCCGTCTCCAGCAGCACCGCCATGTTGAGGAATTCGGGCTGGTCGAGCTTACCCCAGGGCGGCGTCCGGTAGACCGAGGACAGCCGCTTCACCGCGATGCCGTCATGGCCCGCAAGCGCCTTCAGCGCCGTAGCGAAGGCCGCGACCGGATCGCCCAGATTGCCGCCGAACCCCAGCGTGGCCTCAACTCTCACGCCGATAGCTCAGCGTGATGCCGACGCTGGCGAGCGTGGCGTGGATCGGGGGGGCGGGCTTGCGCAGCGTCACCTCGACGCGCGTGACTGGCGGAAAGCCATCGAGCACGGCATGGGCCACGGCCCGTGCCGCCGCCTCCAGCAGGTTGAAGCGGCGGCTGGTGAAGACCTCAGTGACCACGCCGACGACCTTGCCGTAATTCACGGTGTCGGCGAGCGCGTCGCTGATCGCCGAGGCGCGCAGGTCGGTTTCCAGCACGAGGTCGAGCACGAAGCGCTGCCCGAGCCGCTCCTCCTCCGAAAAGAAGCCGTGATAGGCATAGATGTCGAGCTTCTCGATCAGGATGATGCCGGTATCGCTCACGGGCGGGGCTCCAGGGGCTGTGAGATGGCGGCCCAGACCTTGAACGCCTGCGCATGTTCGCTGACATCGTGGACACGGATGATCGCCGCTCCCTGCGTCGCCCCATAAAGATGGGCCGCGATGCTGCCGGCGACACGATCGGCCGGAACGCTCTGGCCAGTAATGACCCCGATCACCGATTTGCGCGAGGCGCCGAGCAGGATCGGACAGCCGAGGTCCTTGAGTTTCGCCAGTTCACGAATCAGCAGCAGCGACTGCTCCGGCGTCTTGCCGAACAGGCCGATGCCGGGATCGACGACGATCTGTTCGCGCGGGACGCCCGCCGCCAGAGCAACGCCGATCGAAGCATCAAGGAACCGCATCACGTCAGACAGAATGTCGAGCCCCGGATCGACGGTCTCGCGGTTGTGCATCAGGATGATCGGCGCACCATGCCGGGCCGCGACCCCGGCGATGGCCGGATCGCGCTGCGCGCCCCAGACATCGTTGACGATCGAGGCGCCGGCCTTCAGCGCGGCCTCCGCGACCTCGGCCTTCCAGGTGTCGATCGACAGCGGCGCCCGGGTCCGCTCGCTCAGGCCCGCGATCACCGGAAGGACGCGGGCGAGTTCGGTCGCGGCATCGAGAGGGGCGTGACCGGGCCTGGTCGATTCGCCACCGATGTCGACGATGTCGGCGCCTGCCGCGACGAGCGTCACGCCATGCGCGATCGCGCCGGCCGCGTCACGCAGCTTGCCGCCATCTGAAAAGGAATCCGGCGTGATGTTGACGATGCCCATCAGAAGGGGCGCAGCGTCGAGGGCGAGCCTGCGACCATCGGGCAAGGTGAGAGCCGGCGGCATCGGGAACCATCCGAAAGGGCGGAGAGGCGCCTATAGACCGCCGCCACGCGACAGGCCAATGGAAACAACAGGCCGCTGTCATGGCCGCGACGCATGGCCCCGATCCGGCACGGCGCTTTGACCTTGCGGCCGGCAGCGTGCAGAAGCCCGGCCATGCTCCCGATCACGCTCCCGCACCGGCTCATCCTCGTTCGCCACGGCGAGACCGACTGGAATCGCGAGGGCCGCCTGCAGGGCGGGCAGGACATTCCGCTCAACGATCTCGGCCGTCGCCAGGCGGCCGAGGCGGCCGGGCGCCTGCGCACGCTGGTCCCGGGCTTCGCCACGCTCGACTTCATCGGCTCGCCGATGCATCGCGCCCGCGAGACCATGGACATCCTGCGCGCCGAACTCGGACTGCCGCCGGGCGCCTACCGACTCGACGACCGGCTGAAGGAGCTGACATTCGGTTCCTGGGAAGGCTTCACCTGGCGCGACATCCGCAAGGCCGAGCGCGAGCAGGCGCAATTGCGCGAACGCGACAAATGGAGCTTCGTGCCTCCTGGCGGCGAAAGCTACGCCATGCTGGCCGATCGCATCCGGCCCGTGCTGGAAGAACTGCCGGGCGAGACCGTCATCGTCAGCCATGGCGGCGTCGCCCGTGCCATTCTCGCTTTGGTTGGCGCCGTGCCGCCGCAGAAGGCCTCGATGGTCGAGATCTGGCAGGGCAAGATCCTGACCGTCACCGGCAACCGGGCCGACTGGGTTTAGCAGACCTTCTGCCGCGGTCGGCGATCGTCAGGGCGAACTGCGAAAGCGTTCTCACTCCAGCGGCTGGGTGTCTGCGATCTCGATGCCGAAGCCGCTCAGGCCCACGAAGGACCGCGGCGACGAGGCGAGGTTCACAATCGAGCCAACGCCGAGATCGCGCAGGATCTGGGCGCCGAGGCCGACCTCGCGCCATTGCTGGTTTCGCAACGCATCCGAGTCCTCATCGACGCCCTTGATCGGCACACCGGCCGAGCCGTCGCGCAGATAGATCAGCACGCCGCGCCCGTCCTGCTGGAACCGGCGCAGCGCGCACTGGATCGTGACGGCCCCGCCAAGCACGTCGGACACGACATCGGCGCGGTGCAGCCGGGCCGGAATCTTCTCGCCATCGCCGATCTTGCCCATGACGAAGGCGAAGTGCTGCGTGTCCTCGAAAGGCGTGACGTAGACATGGCCGGTCATCTCGCCGAAAGCGGTCTTGACCGGGAAACTGTGAACCCGTTCGACCAGCTTCTCGCGCGACTGGCGATAGGCGATCAGATCGGCGACCGTGATCTGCTTCAACCCATGCTTCTGGGCAAAGGCGGTGATCTGGGCACCCTTCATCACCGTGCCGTCGTCATTGGCGAGTTCGCAGATCACCCCGACCGGAGGCAGTTCGGCGAGCTTGCAGAGATCGACCGCCGCTTCCGTATGGCCCGAGCGCATCAGCACGCCGCCATCCTTGGCGATCAGCGGGAAGACATGGCCGGGCCGCACGAAATCGCCGGCCCCCATATTGCCGTTGGCCAGCGCCCGCACCGTGTTGCAGCGCTGCTCGGCCGAGATGCCCGTCGTCAGTCCATGCTTGACGTCGACCGTGATGGTGAAGGCGGTGCCGAGCGGCGCGTCGTTCGAGGACACCATCGGGTCGAGCCGCAGCCGCCTCGCCTCGCCCGAGGTCAGCGGCGCGCAAACGATGCCGCAGGTGTTGCGGATGATGAAGGCCATCTTCTCCGGCGTGCAGAGCGAGGCCGCGACGATGAGATCGCCCTCGTTCTCGCGGTCGTCGTCGTCGGTTACGATGACGATCTCGCCCCGGGCGAAGGCCTCGATGGTGGCTGTGACGGTATTCGACATGGCGGCCTCGCGCGGCCTGACGAGGCCGAGGAAATCATTGGGGGTGACGGAGCCGCCGGTGGCGGCGGCGATGCGTTCGGCGCTTTCGCGCGAGATCCAGGCGCTCTGATCGTTGCAGAGCGCGGTCACGCTCGCCGGCGACAGGCCGACTTGCTTGGCAAAGGCGCTGCGGCCGATCTTGTTCTGCGAGAGCCAGGCGTCGAGCTTCATACCGGGAAGCTAATCCCGCGACGCTTCAGTTGCAATGAAGCAGTTTAACATTTTCAGTATTGCTGAAATGCATGATCTCGGCCGTCATGCTCGGGCCTGCACCGGGCATGCCCTCGCCATCGACGCCCCTCTCCATCCAGATTTCCCGGGCCCGCTTCGCGGCTCGGGAAATGACGCCCTGTCAGCCCTGAAACGGCCAGCGTGGCTCGATCACTCCGACCTGCGCGCGGTGGCGCAGATACTGGTCTGCCAGCACGCAGGCGACCATCGCCTCGCCGACCGGCACGGCGCGAATGCCCACGCAGGGGTCGTGGCGCCCCTTGGTGAACATCTCCGCCTCGCCGCCGGTGCGCGTGACGGTCGCCCGCGTCGCCAGGATCGACGAGGTCGGCTTCACTGCGAAGCGCGCCACGATCGGCTGCCCCGTCGAGATGCCACCGAGGACGCCGCCGGCATGATTCGACAGGAACAGCGGCTTGCCGTCATTGCCCGCGCGCATCTCGTCGGCATTCTCCTCGCCGGAGAGTTCGGCCGCCCCGAAACCGTCGCCGATCTCGACACCCTTGACCGCATTGATGCTCATCAGCGCGGCCGCGATCTCGGCGTCGAGCTTGGCATAGATCGGCGCACCGAGCCCCGCCGGCACGCCTTCGGCGACGATTTCCAGCACGGCACCGATCGACGAGCCCGATTTCCGCACCCCGTCGAGATAGCCCTCGAAGAAAGCAGCCGCCTTGGCGTCGGGGCAGAAGAACGGGTTGTTGCCGACCTCGGCCCAGTCCCAGTTATTGCGGTCGATCTTGTGCGGCCCCATCTGCACCAAGGCCCCGCGCACGATCATGCCGGGAACGACCTTGCGGGCGATGGCGCCGGCCGCGACCCGCATCGCCGTCTCGCGTGCCGAGGAACGCCCCCCGCCGCGATAGTCGCGGATGCCGTATTTCACGTCATAGGTGAAATCGGCATGGCCGGGCCGGTATTTGTCCTTGATCTCGGAGTAGTCCTTCGAGCGCTGGTCGACATTGTCGATCATCAGCCCGATCGAGGTGCCGGTCGTCACCTGCACGCCGTCGCTCTCGCGCGGAAACACGCCTGAGACGATCCGGACCTGG